>NZ_VPFD01000020.1 GCF_008014745.1 Massilia arenae | reverse complement strand
CAACACCAAATGGGAAGTAGTCGGCGGCACACCTGACGATGCGGTTATCGAGATGCGCGTGTCGCCCCAAGCACGCAAGAAATGCCCTGGCCTGCCTGAAACCTGGCGTGTCCGTGCCATCACAATCATCGACCAAAGCGCTCGCAAACACATCCTGCTGACATCGCTTTTCNGACATCGCGGCCTGCTACACGCAGCGCTGGCAGATCGAGACGAGCTATCGTGAACTCAAGCAGACGATGATGGGTATGGCGCTCACTCTGCGTAGCCGTACCGTCGAAGGCATCTACCAGGAAATCTGGGGCACACTGACTGCCTACAATCTGATACGGCTCGAGATAGCTAAGGCAGCGTTGGAAGTGAAATGTGAGCCGACCGAGATTAGCTTTATCCGCGCCTTCCACGTCATACAGTACGAACTGCACTGGGCAGCCGTGACGAGGTCCTACGGCAAGTTGCCCGCCTTGATGCAGCGTTTGCGCCAGCGCTTGGTAATGCTCTTGAATGAAGAACGGCCCGGTCGAAAAATCGACCGGGCCGTAAAGGCCTTGCCTCAGCGCTACACCGTTCGTGTCCTGAAGCGGGACCTTAACTGAACGGCATTACCGCCGAAGCGGGCTTGTTGACACCAGATATCGAATCCGACGTGTCCTGGCTTAGTGGGAGGCTCAGTGATCCCAGAACACCGGCGCCCAGCGGAAAGTATCGCCCTCACGCGCCACCCGACCCACCGACGGGAATGGCAGGTGGGTGGCGACCAGCAGGCCCCCGTTGTCCGCCAGTTCGCCGAACAGCGCCATGCGTACGCGGGTCGATTCCCCCGGATCGTGTTCAAAGCCGTTCTGCCAGTCGGGATGGTCGAAGCCGACCGGGAACATGGCGTCGCCGGCAAAGGTCAGGCGCTGGCCGCTGGAGTCGATGTCGACCACGCAGTGGCCGGGCGTATGGCCGCCGGTGCGGCGCGCGACCACGCCTGGCGCGACCTCATGCCGCTCCTGGAACACGTGCAGACGGTCGCGGTACTGCTCCATGAACTGGCGCGCGGTCGAGCGCAGCACGTCCGGCACCGGCTCCGGCATGGCGGTCTGGCTGAAATCGGGCGTATCCCAGAACGCGACCTCGGCGGCGGCAACGTGGATGCGCAGGTCTGGACGCAGGCGTTCCTTGATGCCGTCGACCAGCAGGCCGCCGATATGGTCCATGTGCATATGGGTGATCACCACGTCGGTGACGGCCGACAGGTCGATGCCGGCGGCTTCCAGTCGGTGCGGGGTCTGTCCGGCGCGCGGGAAGCCGGGGAATTGCGAGCCCAGGCCGGTGTCGACCAGGATCACCTGCTCGCCGCTCCTGGCCACCAGCACGTTCAGCGGCCAGTCGAAGGCGTCCGGCGGCAGGAACATATGGTCCAGCCAGACCGCCAGTGCGGCCGGGTCGGCGTTGGTGGCCATGGTTGCGGCGGGCAGCGGCAGCACGCCGTCGCTGACCACCAGCACGTCGATCTCGCCGACGCGCAGGGCGTAGCGCGACGGGACCAGCTCCTCGGGCTGGTTCGTATTGTCTCGGGCATTCATATTGACATCTCCTAGGTTGGCGGCCCTTGCATGCGGGCCTGGCCAGTCGGACGACCGGCAGCGAGATGTCATCGTATGCAGCGTGGGCGCCGCCCGGTAGGCCTGCCGATGTGCTCACGGTGTTGACTGAAACGCACCAAAGCGACATGGTCGGGGGGGCTACGCATGCGCCGGTGTTGGCAGCGCGCGCGGCGCCATGTATGCTCGCGGGCATCCCATTCCGGCAACCACCACCAAAGAAAGAAGCCTATGAAACACCTGCTGTCCTCCTGCGTCCTCGGCCTGGGCCTGACGCTGGCGCTGGCTGGCTGCGACCGCGCCCCGGCGCCGCAGTCGGCCGCGGCCGCCGTCGCCTTCCAGAAGATCGACACCATCCCCGGCGCCGGCAAGGAAGCCGTGGCCGGCGCCACCGCCGTCGTCAACTACACCGGCTGGCTGTACGAGCCGGGCAAGGAAACGCTGCGCGGCACGCAGTTCGATTCCTCGGCCGGCCGCGAACCGTTCAGCTTCCAGCTGGGCGCCGGCCAGGTCATCCGCGGCTGGGACGAGGGCGTGCAAGGCATGAAGGTCGGCGGCAAGCGGACCCTGATCCTGCCGCCCGAGATGGGTTATGGCGCCGGCGGCGCCGGTCCGATTCCGCCGAACGCGAGCCTGATCTTCGACGTCGAACTGCTCGACGTCCGCTAACGCTCTGCCCTCAGGCGGCCATCACCGGCGCGCCGTAGTCGAGCGGCAGCAGCAGGTCGGGATAGCGCGCGCGCAGCGCGTCGATGGCGCTGAGCGTTCCCGACAGGTGCCTGCGCACCATCTGCTGCGCCGCTTGCGCATCGCCGCGCGCGATGGCCGCGGCGATCGCGCCGTGTTCATCCAGGATCGACTGCGCCTTGCCGTTGAGCGGCAGGTGCAGGCGGCGCAGGCGGTCCAGGTTGCCGCTGCGGCTGCGCATCATGGACCACAGGTCCGGCACCGCGGCGGCGTGGTACAGGCAGCGGTGGAATTCCATGTCGACCTGGGTGAACGTGCCCAGGTCGCCCGAATCCAGGCTGGCGCGCTGGCGTTCGACCAGCGCGGTCAAGGTGCGCGCCAGGACCGGGTCGGCGTCCTGGGCCAGCACCTGCACCATCTCGAGCTCCACCGACAGGCGCAAAAAATGCGCCTGCCTGGCCTGGGCCAGGTCGATGCGGCGCACCCGGGTCTGGTGCTGCGGATAGATGTCGACCAGGTGCTCCTCTTCCAGGCGCAGCAGCGCCTCGCGCACCGGGCTGGCCGACAGCTTGTAGAAGTCGCACAACTGGGGCCGCGCCAGCACCGTGCCCGGCTTGATCGCCAGGCTGACGATCAGTTCGCGCAGGTGTTCGAACACCTGGATGGTCGCATTGCGCGAGCGGTCGAGGTGAAAGTTGTCTGCGGCGAAATTCATGGTGGAGTCTCTCATGGCTTGCGGGTCAAAGGCGGCACTGGTATTTCAATGTTCCAGTGCCTGCCATTGTTCCCGATCGGCGCCCCGCTGTCCGCCCCTCGCGCGAATCAATCACGATCATGAGCGATCCGCGCCCTGCCCTTCATGCGCCGTGCATCAGCGCACCAGGCAGGGCCGCTTGGGGTCGAAGCGCCAGCCCGGCACCAGGAACTGCATCGCCGCCGCGTCGTCGCGCGCGCCCAGGCCCATATTGCGGTAAGCCTGGTGCGCCGCTTCGAGGGCATCGGGATCGAGCTCGATGCCCAGGCCGGGCCTGGCCGGCACCCGCACCTGGCCATCTTCGATGCGCAGCGATTCCTTCGTCAGGGCCTGCCCGTCCTGCCAGATCCAGTGGGTGTCGATCGCCGTCACCCGGCCCGGCGCCGCCGCGCCCACGTGGGTGAACATCGCCAGCGAGATGTCGAAGTGGTTGTTCGAATGCGAGCCCCAGGTCAGGCCGAACATCTCGCACAACTGCGCCACCCGCACCGAGCCCTGCATGGTCCAGAAATGCGGATCGGCCAGCGGGATGTCGACCGACTGCAGCTGCAGCGAATGGGCCAGCTGGCGCCAGTCGGTGGCCACCATATTCGTCGCCGTGGGCAAACCGGTGGCGCGCCGGAACTCGGCCATCACTTCGCGCCCCGAATAACCGTTCTCGGCGCCGCATGGATCTTCGGCATAGGCCAGCACGTCATGCTGGTCGCGGCACAGGCGCACCGCTTCATCCAGCGACCAGGCGCCGTTCGGGTCGAGCGTGATGCGCGCCGCCGGGAAGCGCTCCTTGAGCGCCACCGCCGCCTCCATCTCGGCGGCGCCATCCAGCACACCGCCCTTGAGCTTGAAGTCCTGGAAGCCGTAGCGCGCCTGCGCCGCCTCGGCCAGACGCACCACGCCCTGCGCATCCATCGCCTCTTCGTTGCGCAGGCGCAGCCAGGCGTCGTCGGCGTCTGGCTCGGCGCGGTAGTCGAGCGTGGTGCGGCCACGGTCGCCGATATAGAACAGGTAGCCGAGCATCGGCACCGCATCGCGCTGCCTGCCCTCCCCCAGCAGGTTCGCGACCGGTACGCCCATGAACTGGCCCAGCAGGTCGAGCAAGCACGATTCGACGGCGGTCACCGCGTGAATGGTGGTGCGCAGGTCGAAGGTCTGCAGGCCGCGCCCGCCCGCGTCGCGGCCGGCGAAGGCGCCGCGCATGGCGTTCAGTACCGCGAGGTAGTCGCCCAGCGACCGGCCGACCACGAGCGCACGCGCATCCTCGAGCGTGGTGCGAATCGATTCGCCGCCCGGCACTTCGCCCAGGCCGGTATTGCCGGCGCTGTCCGTCAGGATCACGATGTTGCGGGTGAACCAGGGCCCGTGGGCCCCGCTCAGGTTCATGAGCATGCTGTCGCGGCCGGCGACCGGGACGACGCGCATCGCGGTGACGACCGGCGCACCGCCTGCGTGCAAGGGCATGGATGGTACTGGAGGAGTCATCGTGTGAGCGCTCATTTGCGGCGGTAATAGTCGGACAGGACGTCGAAGGCCTGCTTGCGCACGCCCGTCTCGGACAGGATGCCCTTGCGGTTCCAGCCGTTCTGGAACACCGGGTGTTCGCGGCGTGGCGAGCGGAAGTCCTTCAGGATCCAGGGCGACAGGCCGCGCAGGGTCGGGATGCCCTCGGCCATGGCCAGCGTCTTGCGGTAGTACTCGGCCTGGTATTCCTCGGTAAACTTCTTGAGCCCCTGGCCGCGGTGGCCGGCCAGCGCATCGGCGCCGAACTCGGACAGGATCAGCGGCCGTTCGCCCGGGACGTTCCAGCGCAGCTTCGCGATGCCGTCCAGCGTGTCGGGACCGTACCAGCCGGCATACACGTTCACCGCCAATACATCGAGCTTGTCGATCAGCGGATCCTGGATCTCCAGCACGTCGCCCTTGCGCTCGACCAGCAGCGCAGCGCTTACCAGGCGGGTCGGATCGAGGGCGCGCACATTGTCGGCCATGGCGCCATGGAAGCGCGTGCGCGACGGAGAGACCGGCGTCTCGTTACCGACGCTCCACAGGATCACCGAGGCGCGGTTGCGGTCGCGGTAGATGGTTTCCGCCTGCATCACGAGCGCCTTGCGCAGCACGGCCGGGTTTTCCCAGTCGACGGTCCAATATACCGGGATTTCGCTCCACACTAGCAGGCCCATCTCGTCGGCCAGGCGCACCGTGGTCTCCGAGTGCGGATAGTGAGACAAACGCACGTAGTTGCCGTTCAGGCCGTGCTTGATCTCGTGCAGCAGCGCGCGCGAAGCCTGTTCGGTCATATTGCGGGCCGGATTCGGGCCGAACTCTTCCTCATGCAGCGAGATGCCGCGCAAGAACAGCGGCTTGCCGTTCAGGAGGATCTGGTTGCCCTTGACGGCGATGGTGCGGAAACCCATGCGATCACGTAGCTGGTCGCCACTGGCGCTAAAGCGCACGTCGTACAGGGTCGGCTTCTCGGGTGTCCAGCGCTCCAGGCCCTTCGGCGCCGGCAGCTCGATCAGCGCGCGGCCGTTGGCGTCGGTGGTAGCGCGCGCCGTACCGAGCGCACCGATCGCCACCGTCACCGCCTGGTTCGCGGCCTGCGGCCCCTGCAGCTGCACTTCGCCGGCGATGCGGCCATCGGAACGCAAAGTCAGCGTCGCATCGTCGATGAAGGTCGCCGGCGTGGTGATCAGACTGACCTTGCGGGTGATGCCGCCGTACAGGTCCCAGTCGGTGATCTGGGTCGGGATCGACTGGGCGTCGTGGCTCGAATCGACGCCGACCACCAGCCGATTGTCGCCCGCGCGCAGGGCCTCGGTGACTTCCAGCACGAAAGGCGTGAAGCCGCCCTCGTGACGGCCCACTTCCTTGCCGTTGAGGTAGACGTAGGCGCGGTAGTTGACCGCCTCGAAGCGCAGGAAGGTGCGCTTGCCGGCTTCTGGCCGCGCGTCGAACTTGCGCTGGAACCAGATCAGGCCATCGTAGTAGCGCAGCTCGGCCGCCGCCGCGTTCCAGGCGCCGGGCACGTTGATGAGCGGGCCGCGGTCCATGTCGAACTCGTAAAAATCGACGCCGCCCTTGGCTTCGACAGCGGCCACGTCGACGTCGCGCGCACGCTGCATGCGCGACTTGGCCACCCAGCCGTTGATGTCGGTCAGGCCGGTGCGGTACAGGTCCTTCGAGTAGGTCCACTGGCCGGACAGGTCCTGGCTGTCGCGGTGAAGCGCGCCGGTAAGCAGGAAGGCGGGGCGCAGAGAATCGGCCTGCGCCGCCTGCGCCAGCGCCGGCTGGCAGGCCAGCGCGCCGACAAGGATCCAGAATGTCGTGATGAGTTTTTTCATGTCTTTCGATCTCAGAAATCGTATTTCATGCGCACGCCGAAGTAGCGGTCCGAGTTGCGCGGCAGGGTCTGGGTCAGCACGTGCACGTTGCCGAACACATTGTAGTTATCGCCGACGAAGCTGGCATAGCTCTTGTCGAACAGGTTGTTGACGTAGAAGGTCAGCTTCACGTTCTGCGATGGATTGAAGAAGGCGATGCTGCCGTTGACGGTGCCGTATCCCTTCTGGTCGGCCAGCGGATTGGCAGCCAGGTCATAGTTCACGCTCGACTGGTACTGGCCGTTGATGTTGGCGATCCCGCTGTAGCCGCTCTCCCCGATCGGGAAATTATAGGTCGCGCCCAGATTGAGCTTGGTGCGCGGCGCGTTCGACAGGCGCTTGCCGGACAGGTCTTGCAGCGGGACCCCGCCGATCAGGATGCAGCCTTCGGCAGCGGTCTGGCCCGGATAGCAGTTCGTGTTCGGGAACTTCTTGATCGTCGCGTCGACCCAGGCCACCGAAGCTTCGAGCAGCAGCGTGTTGATCGGCTTGGCCTGCACCTCGAGCTCCAGGCCGCGGGTGCGTAATTCGCCGACGTTGGTGACGACGTTCTCGTAGGCCTGGGTGAGCGGATCGAGGCGGCGCGACTGGGCCTGGAAGTCCTCGTAGTCGGTGTGGAACACGGTGGCGTTGAGCTGCAGGCGGTTGCGGAAGAAGCGGCTCTTCATGCCCAGTTCCCACGATTCGGACGTCTCGGGCGCCACCGGCAGGCGCACGCGCGCCTCGTTGAAACCGGTCGAAACGTCGTAGCCGGCGCCCTTGTAGCCGGTGGCGAAGGAACCGTAGACCATCACGTCCTTGGCCAGGTCGTGCTGCAGCGCGATCTTGCCGGTGGTGGCGTCGTCGCGGCTACGGCCGTCGAAGATGGCCGGCACCGTCGGCAGGCGGTTGGCGAAGTCGACCTCGATTGTCTCGCGGTTGAAGCGCACGCCGGTGCTGACGCGGGTGGCCGGCGTGATCCGGTACTCGGCCTGGGCAAAGGCGGCGGCGGTCTGGTTGCCGGAACGCGCTTCCCAGTTGGCCAGGTTCGAGACCGGACCACGAAGGTAGCTGCGCTCGGTGCGCGAGTCGGCGTAATACAGGCCGCCGAGATATGTGAGCGCGCCGTCGCCGTTGGACGACAGGCGCAGTTCCTGGGTCGACATGCGCGAGCGGTACGGTCCGCCGGCGGTGACGCCGCCGTGGAAGCGGCCGTTCGACTGCGGGCCGAGCTGGTCGAGGTTGGTGCCGTCGAAGTCAGTCAGGAAGTCGAACTCCCAGTCCTGCCAGGTGGTGACCGAAGTGATCGTGTGGTTGTCCAGCTTCCAGTTCAGGGTGCCGGCGATGCTGCGCGACTCGTGTTCGGCGAAGCCCGGATCGTCCATGCGCACGTCGCGGTTGTCCGGGCCCGGCGTGATGCCGACCAGGGCCGGGCCGATCGGCGCCACGCCGCGCAGGCTGGCGCCTGGCGGCACCGACAGGAAGGTCGTCACCGGGCCTTCGATGCGGCGCTTGTTGTAGTCGGCGATCAGGCGGCCGTCGAGGCTCGTGGTCGGCTTGAAGTCCAGGCGCAGGCGTGCGCCCTTGCTGCGTTCGCCGTTCAGCTTGGCGCCCGACTCGAGGTTGGTGACGTCGCCCTCGCGGTTGCCGGTGTAGGCGTTCAGGCGATAGCCCAGCTTGTCGCTGATCGGGCCGGAGATGCCGGTTTCGAGGCGCTTCTCGCCGTCGCTGGTCAGGGTGACCTGCGCATGGCCTTCCTGCTCCTCGCTCGATTCCTTGGTGACGATGTTGATGACGCCGGCCGACGAGTTCTTGCCGAACAGCGTGCCCTGCGGGCCGCGCAGCACCTCGACGCGCGCGATGTCGCTCAGGTTCGAAAACGCCTGCAATTGCTGGATCACGGGCACGTCGTCGATGATCACCGAGACGGCCGATTCGATGCCGATGCTGAAAGCGAAGGTGCCGATGCCGCGCAGCGCGATATTGTTATTGTTCGGGTTCTCGTTGATGGTCAGGGCCGGCGCCACGCGGGTCAGGTCAGAGAAGCCGACGATCTGCTGGTTCTCGATCGCGCGTTCGTCCACGGTGCTGACCGCAACCGGCACGTCCTGCATCGCCTGTGGGCGTTTTTGCGCGGTCACCGTCACCACTTGCAGGCCGTCCGACGACTGCGTGTTCGTCTCTTGAGCCTGTGCGGTCATGGCGCCGGCGGCAAGGAGGGCCGCGGCGTGGGCGATGGCGGTCAGGGCCGAGCGGCGGCGCGAGGATGGAAAACTCATTGTGTCTCCTGATAATAATTATGAAATACGTTCTACGAGCGACGTGATCGACTAGTATTTCAGCGCTCACGCAGCCGTCCATCGCCGCCGCTGCCTGTGCTATCCGGCTGCGGCGGGTCCACGCCTGGCGTACCAGGCATGGGAAATCTCTGAAAAATGGCTGACTCGCACGGGGGCGAGCCAGCAAAGAGACAGCAGCTGACTCGGGTTGCCTCAGAGCATCCAATCGGCCCACTGCGGTGATATATTAGGATTCCAACCCACCATGCACAACAGCCTGGCGGGTTTAGTCATCAAGTTGAGCGAAGTGACAGTTTGGCGTGCGTTTCGATCACGCTCGTGATCGAAACTGTCGGACGTTGTGAAGGATCTCGCGTGCGGCATTGTGGCCGGGCGCGCCGGTGACTCCGCCACCGGGATGGTTGCCGGCGCCGCAGGTGTACAGGCCCGCCACCGGCCCGCGGTAATCGGCATGGCCCAGCATCGGGCGCGCCGAAAAAAGCTGGTCGAGCCCCAGCGCGCCATGGAAGATGTCGCCGCCCACCAGGCCGAACGTGCGTTCCAGGTCGAGTGGGCTCATGATCTGGCGGCCCAGCACCGCACGCCTGAAATTCGGCGCATAGCGGTCGACGGTGTCGATCATGAGATCGGCCACCTGCTCGCGGTGTTCGTCCCAGCTCGCCCCATCGGGTAGCTGGGGCGCGACGTGCTGGCAGAACAGGCTGGCCACGTGCTGCCCCGCCGGCGCCAGGCTCGGGTCGAGCGTCGACGGGATCAGGAGTTCGACGATCGGCGCTTGCGACCAGCCCGATGCCCGCGCGTCGTGGTAGGCCCGCTCCATGTAATGCAGGCTGGGTGCGATAATGATGCCGCTGCCATGGTGTTCGGCCATCGCCTTGCCCGGCAGGCAGCTGAAGTCCGGTAGTTCGGATAGCGCCAAGTTCATGCGGAAGGTGCCCGAACCGCAGCGCCAGGCCGACATCCGACGCAAAAAGTCGGCCGGCAGCGCGCCTGGATCGACCAGTCGGGTGTACAGCAGGCGTGGATTGAGGTTCGATACGACGGCGTGCGCATCGAGCCGTTCGCCGTCGCCGGTAACGACGCCGGTGGCGCGGCCCTTGTGCAGCACCACTTCGGCCACCGCGCAGTCGGTGCGGATTTCGACGCCGAGAGCTTGCACCGCCTTCGCCATCGCCTGGGTGATGGCGCCCATGCCGCCGATCGCGTGGCCCCAGGCGCCCTTCTTACCATTGACCTCCCCGAACACGTGGTGCAGCAGCACGTAGGCCGATCCCGGCGTATAGGGACTGGCGTAGTTGCCCACCACGCTGTCGAAACCATAGGCAGCCTTGATCGGGTCGCTCTCGAACCAGCCGTCCAGATAGTCGCCCGCCGATTTGGTGAACAGGTCCAGCAGTTCGCGCTGGCCGGCCAGCGACAGCTTGCGCATGCGGTTGCCGAGGCGGCCGGCCTTGAGCAGCTCGGGCAGCGCGGCCAGCCAGCCGCCCTCGATGCGGTTGGGCGGCGTCTGCAGCACCAATTCGCGCAGCAGGTCGGCCGCGTCGTCCAGCTGGCGGTGGTAGTCGTCCAGGTGCGCAGCATCGCGCTGCGAGAACTTGGCCACTTCAAGAGCGGTCCGGCCGGCGCCGACCTTCAGGTAGCGGCCGTCCTCGAGCGGGAGGAAGTTGGAGAGCGGGCGTTCGACGATCCGTAAGCCATGCCGGGCCAGCCCCATGTCATGGATCACCTTGGGATTGAGCAGCGAAACCGTGTAGGCGGCCACCGAGTTGCGAAAACCCGGATGGAATTCTTCGGTGACCGCGGCGCCGCCGACGACGTCGCGCCGCTCGAGCAGCGTCACCTTCAGGCCGGCGCGCGCCAGGTACCAGGCGCAAACCAGGCCGTTATGGCCGGCGCCGATGATGATTGCGTCGCGCATCTGGCGTCTCCCCGAAGCGTGCAAGCGAACGCGACGATTCTACCGAGGGAATGGCCCGATGGCAAAAAAAAGCCCCTGCGGACAGGGGCTGGGTCATGCTCGCCTTACTTCGCGGCCGCCGCCTTCGCGCGCGCCGCGTGCAGCTTGCGGTAGCTGTCGATCAGGCGGTGGTGGCGGTCCAGGCCTTCCAGTTGCATGCTGGTCTGGGTCAGACCGTGGAAGCGCACGCTGCCATCGACCGCGCCCAGCACCGCGTCCATCCGCGTGTCGCCGAACATGCGCCGGAACTTGACGACGTAGTCGTCCAGTTCCATCTCGTCGTCCAGCACCACTTCGAGCACCACGTTCATGGCCTGGTAGAACAGGCCGCGCTCGACGGTGTTGTCGTTGTACTGCAGGAAGGCGCCGACCAGTTCGTGCGCGTCCTCGAAGCGCTGCAGCGCGAGGTTGATCAGGAGGCGCAGCTCGAGCACCGTCAGCTGGCCCCAGTCGGTGTTCTCGTCGAACTCGATGCCGATCAGGCTGGCGATGTCGGAATACTCGTCCAGCTCATTGTTTTCCAGGCGCTCCAGCAGCGCCTCCAGGCTGTCGTCGTCCAGGCGGTGCAGGTTGAGGATGTCGGAACGGAACAGCAACGATTTATTCGTGTTATCCCAGATCAGATCTTCGACCGGATACACCTCGGAATAATCGGGCACCAGGATGCGGCAAGCCACCGCCCCCAGCTGGTCGTACACGGCGGTGTAGACTTCCTTGCCCATCTCTTCGAGGATGGCGAGCAGGGTTGCGGCTTCCTCGGCGTTGGCATTGTCGCCCTGCGCGGTGAAGTCCCACTCGACGAAATCGACTTCCGACTTGGCGCTGAAGAAGCGCCACGAGACGACGCCGCTCGAATCGATGAAATGCTCGACGAAGTTATACGGCTCGGTCACGGCTTCGCTGGCGAAGGTCGGCCGCGGCAGGTCGTTGAGGCCTTCGAAGCTGCGGCCTTGCAGCAGTTCGGTCAGGCTGCGCTCCAGCGCCACCTCGAAACTCGGGTGGGCGCCGAAGGAGGCGAAGACGCCGCCGGTGCGCGGGTTCATCAGGGTCACGCACATCACCGGGTATTGGCCGCCCAGGGATGCATCCTTGACCAGCACCGGGAAACCCTGCTCTTCAAGGCCCTTGATGCCGGCCACGATGCCCGGGTATTTGGCCAGCACCTCTTGCGGCACGTCGGGCAAGGCCATCTCGCTTTCCAGGATCTCGCGCTTGACGGCGCGTTCGAAGATCTCGGACAGGCACTGCACCTGCGCTTCTGCCAGCGTATTACCGGCGCTCATGCCGTTACTGGCATACAGGTTTTCGATCAGGTTCGATGGGAAATACACGACCTCGCCGTCCGACTGGCGCACGAAGGGCAACGATACGATGCCGCGCTCCACATTGCCCGAATTGGTGTCGATCAGGTGCGAGCCGCGCAATTCGCCATCGGGATCGTAGAACGACAGGCTGTATTCGTCGAGGATGCCGTCCGGCAGCGCATCGTCCGGGCCGGGCTTGAACCAGCGCTCGTTCGGATAATGCACGAAGTCGGCGTTGGCGATGTCTTCGCCCCAGAATACGCCGGCATAGAAGTGGTTGTTGTTCAGGCGTTCGATGTATTCGCCCAGGGCCGAGGCCAAGGCGCTTTCCTTGGTCGCGCCCTTGCCGTTGGTGAAGCACATCGGCGAATGCGCGTCGCGGATATGCAGCGACCAGACATTGGGAACGATATTGCGCCACGACGCGATCTCGATCTTGATGCCCCAGCTGGCCAGCATGCCCGACATATTGGCGATGGTCTGTTCCAGCGGCAGGTCCTTGCCCGCGATATAGGTGCGCGATTCCGCGTCGGGCTGCAGGGTCAGCAGGGCCTGGGCGTCGGCGTCCAGGTTGGCCACTTCCTCGATCACGAATTCGGGGCCGGCCTGGACGACCTTCTTCACCGTGCAACGCTCGATCGAGCGCAGGATGCCCTGGCGGTCTTTCTCGGAGATGTCGGCCGGCAGCTCGACCTGGATCTTGAAGATTTGCTGGTAACGGTTTTCCGGGTCGACGATATTATTTTGCGACAGACGGATATTCTCGGTCGGGATATCCCGGGTATTGCAATACAACTTCACGAAATACGCCGCGCACAGGGCCGACGAGGCCAGGAAGTAGTCGAATGGGCCTGGCGCCGAGCCGTCGCCTTTATAGCGGATGGGCTGGTCGGCGATGACGGTGAAATCGTCGAACTTGGCTTCCAGGCGAAGCTTGTCGAGGAAGTTGACTTTAATTTCCATGGAAAAATCCAGATACGGTGGGTAAAAATACAAAGCCCTGTCGGGACAGGGCTCATGGGGGTCACTGTACAGTACGGAATTTCTCGTGGAGAGTCGCGCTTCGCTCGATCCGCTACTGCCAAGATAGCGCGCGTATTTTAACACGCAGGTGCTTCATCGCCGCCCGGCCCGATGGTGCAATGCACTGCTTGCTCAGCCGTCACTGGGTTACCATAAGGATAATAATAACGAAGGGTAACCCATGCACACGACACGGAGACGCATCTTGAAACAAGTCGGGGCCGCCATGCTGGCCGCATCCACATCGGGGGCAGCGCTGTCCGCCACGCCTGCATCGGCAGCAAGCTGGCCACCGGCGCCCGCCACGATCCCGCTCTGGCCCGAAGGCGTGCCCGGCGCCCGCACCGGCCTGGAACCGGAACGCTACGTCGATGGCAGGATCAGCCGGGTTGCCGAACCCACGCTTACTGTCTATCCGCCCGCGGTCGACCGCGCCAACGGCAGCGCCGTCATCATCTGTCCCGGCGGCGGCTACGAGCGCCTGGCCATCGAGCGCGAGGGCGAACAGTATGCGCGCTGGTTGTCGAGCCTGGGCGTGACCGCCTTCGTGCTCAAGTACCGGATGCGTGAATTCGGCCATCCGGCGCCGCTGCAGGACGTGCTGCGCGCGGTGCGCCTGGTGCGCTCGCAGGCGGCGCAGTACAAGCTGCGGCCGGAGCGCATCGGCGTGATGGGCAGCTCGGCCGGCGGCCACCTCGCCGCCAGCGCCGGCACCCTGTTCGACCATCCGCTGGGACGCACCGGCGCCCAGCTCGACGCCGTCAGCGCGCGGCCCGACTTCCTGGTGCTGATGTACCCGGTGATCGCGCTCGACGGGCCGGCCGCCCACGTGGGTTCGCGCAACGCCCTGCTCGGCACGTCGCCCAGCGCGGCGGACGTGGAACTGATGTCGGTGGCGCGCCAAGTGACGGCGCGCACGCCGCCGACCCTGCTGATCCATACCCAGGCCGACGCCGCCGTGCCGGTCGAGAACAGCATCCTGTTCTACCAGGCGCTCACGCGCGCGAAGGTGCCGGCCGAGATGGTTTTGTTCGAGCATGGCGAGCATGGCATGGGTATGCGGCCCAATCTGGGAACAGCGTCGGCGTGGCCGCGGCGCGCCGAGGAGTGGTTGCAGGCGCGTGGGCTGCTGGACCGATCGAAATGAACCCGCTTGGCCGGCGCCCCGAATCCCGCCGGTCCGCCTGGGTCCTGCTTGCGTTGTCCTTACGCACGGTGCTAATATAGGAACCGATCGGTTCACATATTAGCCAGCACCCAGGAGTATCGATGACAAACCATAGCGGTCTCGGTCGCCCACGCGAATTCGAACTGGACGTCGCCGCGCGCGATGCAATGAACGTCTTCTGGCACCGGGGTTACGAAGGCGCTTCCCTGCCCGACCTGATCGAAGGCACGGGACTGTCGCGCGGCAGCCTGTACAAGGCCTTCGGCGACAAGAAGGGCTTGCTGCTGGCCGCGCTCGACCTGTACATGGACAAGGGTCTGCAAGCCACCGCCGACCTCCTGTCCGGGCAGGGCTCCGCCAGGGACGCAATCCGTGCTTCCCTGATGCGCCTTGCTGACCTCTCCTCCGGCGAAGCGGGGCGGCGTGGATGCCTGATCGTGGCGATGGCTACCGAAGTCGGCACGCACGACCCCGATATCGCCGAGCGCACCGGCCGCATGTTCCGCCGCCTGCAACAGCTGTATGGGCAGGCAATCGCGCGCGGCCAGGCCAGCGGTGAGATTGCGCGACGCGACCCGCAGGTGCTGGCCCACTTTCTTGTCTGCCAGATCCAGGGCATGCGCGTGCTGGGGAAGACCGGCGTTGGCAAGGCGGATATGACCGCGCTCGTCGACACCGCCATGCGCATTCTCGACTAATTTTTTTGTCCACTTCGGAACCGATTGGTTCCGTAAAAGGGAATCCTATGACGCACACAACCCCACCCGAACCGCGCCGCTGGGCAATCTTCGCCATCCTGCTGGTCGGTTCCTTCCTGCCACCGCTGGACTTCTTCATCGTCAACGTGGCGCTGCCGTCGATCCAGTCCGAACTGGGCACGTCGGCATCGGCCGAGCAGCTCGTCATCTCATCTTATGCCGCGTTGTATGCGGTCACGCTGATCAGCGGCGGACGCCTGGGCGATCTGTTCGGCCGTGGCCGCATGTTCCTGGTCGGACTGGCCGGCTTCGCGGCCGCCTCGCTGCTATGTGGCCTGGCGTGGTCGCCGGCGGCGCTGATCGCCGGACGCGCCTTGCAGGGGGTGACGGCGGCCATCATGGCGCCGCAGGCGCTCGCGTCGGTCCATGCGATCTTTCCGGAGGCCGATAAGCCGCGTGCCCTCGCCCTGTACGGCGCCGTATTCGGCCTGGCCTCCGTCATCGGACAGGCGCTGGGCGGCATCCTGATTTCACTGGACCTGTTCGGCATGGGCTGGCGCATGATCTTCCTCGTCAACCTGCCGGTGGCGCTCCTGGTCCTGGTGTTCGGCCTTCCCCTGCTGAAGGAAGCGCGGGCGCCGCGTTCGAGCAGGCTGGACCCTGGCGGCACGGCGCTGTCGGTGCTCGCATTGGGCGCCATGATCGTTCCGCTGATCGAAGGCCGGGAAGCTGGCTGGCCGTGGTGGTCCTGGCTGGGTTTGTGCGCCGCGCCCTTGCTGGCATGGTGCTTCTGGCGCTACGAAGCCGGCCTCGTCCGCGCGGGCGGTGCGCCCCTGGTCGATCCCTCCTCCCTGCGCGCACCGGGCATGCGACGCGCACTAGCGATCGCGTTGCTGTTGTACGCGCTCGCTGCATTTTTCCTGCTGTTCTCGATCTATCTGCAGAATGCGCTGCACGTGAGCGCCCTGGACGCTGGCCTGGTCTTCCTGCCGTTCGGCGTTGGCTACCTGCTCGGGCCCCTGGCGACACCGCTCGGCAGGCGCCTCCTCGGCGACTGGGTCAATCCGATCGGCATGGCATTGATGGCAGCGGGCTTCGTCGGCCTGGCCGCGCTGGTGGCGGCAATCCCGGTGGGCGTCGCGCCGCCGGGGGCAACGCTGGCCGCCCTGCTCTTCGCCACCGGCTTCGGCCAGGGGCTGGCGCTGCCGTCGCTGATGCGGATGATCACGGGCCGCGTGGCGCCCACCCATGCCGGGATGATCGCCGGCGTCGCAAGTTCGACCCTGCAAGTCGGCGCCGCGCTCAGCGTGGCCCTGATCGGGGGCATCTTCTTTACCGTCCGCGGCGTCCACGACGACCCGGCGGCGATCACGGACGCCTTCATCGTCGCGATCCTGTGCATCGCCTTTTGCCTGGGCCTCGGCGCGGTGCTGGGGGCGACGCTGGCCCGTCAGGCGAGCGACACCCCGGCAGTGACAGGCCGGACCAGCGGTGCGTAAGGCAGCCAACATCCACATCTTTTCCCGAGAGCGTCCCCACCGCGTCATCTCAGGAGCCTCAGAAAATGAACATCGATTCCCTCCCCGTGCGCCTGCGTAGGGTTGCATTGTAGAGCCAACAGGAATGGAAAAGAGCGTCTGCCAGGCGCCCTTTTCCTGCTAGCCGTGTTTGAGGATTGTTATCTTTTTCGTAGTCGTTAGCATTAGCTGATGTAGTTTGCGGAGCATCTAATGTTGGTTAGTTACGTTTTATGGTATGGTGACGCCACATCCATCCAACACGTCTCGCCATGCACACCTCTACTTCATGGGACGCCGACCCAGTCAAATCCTTCAAGGCATTCATATCCACCACGGCTTTCGCCGAAACCGGCCGGCGCCAGCGCGCCGACGGCACGCTGCGGGTGCTGTCCGCCGAGTCGGCAAAAATCTACCTGTTCATGTTCAACAACCTGGCGGGCTGGCTGCAGGAACAACGCATCACCTTCTCCCGGGTCACGCAGGCCGACCTGCTGCGCTTCATCGGCCGCACGGTCAAGGGCAAGCGCGTCCTGAACAGCAAGATCGCCTACCGCTACCTGCGCCTGCTCGAACGCTGCTACGAGCATCTCGGGGTCGTACCCAATCCGGCGCAAGAGGCGATCCTCGGCATCGACCGCGCCCACATCGCGAAGGACGAAGCCGGACGCACCCTGTCGGAAGACCAACTGCAGCGCTTCTTCGCCGCGCTGCCGGCCGAGGCGCCGCGGAAACGCCGCAACACGCCATTCGATGGCTGGAAGCGTCGCCGCGATCGGGCCATGCAGGTGGTCATCGCGCTGGCGGGGCTGAAGGTAACGGAAGCGGTCGGTCTCCTGACGACAGAAGTCGGCCGCCAGGCGTCGATCGACGGCGCGCTCGTGCTGACGATCACCCCTGAGGAAAAGCTCGACACCAGTCATGAACACGAAGTCGCCCTCCCCCGCGAAGGCGCCGACGAGCTGCGCGCCTGGCTCGAAGAGCGGGAAACGATGGCGATCCCGGGCGAGCTCGTATTCCCGGCCAACCTCACCGGCGCCAGGATGACCAGGAAAACCGTCTACATGCAGATGCGCGCCACCTTCGAGCGGGCCGGCATGGATTTGTCGCGCTCGGGCGGGCGCACCTTGCGCAACACCTTCGCCAAGCGCCAGCTCGATCAGGGCGCGAGCCCCGACGAACTGAAGGACGTGCTGGGCCTGGCGCTCGAGCGCTCCGCCGCCGACTACAAGCTCACGCGCGTGAAGCCCGACCCGGAAGCGTAAGCAGCGCGTGCAGGACTGTCAGGCCGCCAGCAGGTGCGGCCCGATCTCGCTGACCGAACGCACGCCGGTCAGGACCATATTGGTGCGCAAGTCCTTCTCCATGATCTGCAGCAGGCGCTCGACCCCGGCCTGGCCCTGCGTGGCCAGCGCATACACGAAGGCGCGCCCCAGCAGGACGCCGTCCGCCCCCAGCGCCAGCATCCGGAACACGTCGGTCCCGGTGCGCACGCCGCCGTCGGCGAAGATCGTCATCTGTCCCTGGACCGCGGCCGCGATCGCGGGCAGCACCGAGGCACTGGACGGCGCGCCATCGAGCTGGCGCCCGCCGTGGTTCGACACGACGATGCCGTCGGCGCCGAAGGCCAGCGCATCGCGCGCATCCTCCGGATCGAGGATTCCCTTGATCACCAGCTTGCCCTGCCACTCGTCGCGGATCCACTGCAGGTCAGGCCAGGCGATGCCGGGATCGAAATTGGCGCCGAGCCAGCCGATGTAGTCGGCCAGGCCGGTGGCGCTGCCGCGATAGGCCGTGATGTTGCCCAGGTCGTGCGGGCGGCCAAACAGGCCCACATCCCACGCCCAGCGCGGATGCAGCGCGGCCTGCAGCATGCGCCGCAGCGGCGCGTTCGGCCCGCTCATGCCGCTGTGGGCGTCGCGGTAACGCGCGCCGGGCACCGGCATGTCCACCGTGAACACCAGCGTGCGCGAGCCGAGTTCCCATGCACGGCGCATCACGTCGCGCATGAAGCCGCGGTCCTTCAGCACGTACAGCTGGAACCAGATCGGGTGCGCGGCCTGGGCCGCTACCTCAGCCAGCGGGCACACCGAGACGGTCGATTGGATGAACGGGATATTGCGATGGCAGGCGGCGCGCACCGCCTGCACCTCGCCGCGCCGGGCATACATGCCCGTCAGCCCTACCGGCGCCAGCGCGATCGGCAGCGAATAGCCTTCGCCGAACCACTGCACGTTCAAATCGAGCTGCTCGGAGCCGCGCAGCACGCGCTGGCGCAGCTTGATCGCCTGCAGGTCGTCGACGTTGCTGCGCAGGGTCTGCTCGGCGCCGGCGCCGCCGTCGAGATAGTGGAACAGGAAGGGAGGCAGCCGGCGGCGCGCGGCCTGGCGGAAGTCGGTGGCGGACGAAATGATCATGTACGGGGTCGAGATGGGCAGATGATGAGCAGATGAGCGGATCGAATCCGCAGTCTACGCCGCCGCGCGCCTCCTCGTCCATCGACAGGGCCGGGATAATCAGTGTCCTGATCGCGCGCGCGGTATTGACGTGCAGCGCAAACGCTCAAGCGCCTGATTAAATGGACCACGAAGCCGCCCGCCCGTTGACACTTCCCGAATGGAAAATGAATACTCGGCCGGGCAAGCCTTGATCAGCGACAGGATAACCATGGCGTCCCCCTCCCACTACCAAGCACTCAAACGCGGCGCGGCCCTCGCGCTGCTGGCACTGGCCTGCACCGCCTGCGCCGCCCCGGGCCGCCAGCTCGAACCGCTCGATCGCGGCGTCGTCGCGATCCACACCGGCGACGGCAATTTCGTCAGCTGGCGCGCGCTCGGCCCGGAAGACCCGGCCACTACCTTCAACCTGTACCGCGACGGCGTGCGCGTCAATACCACGCCGCTGAGCGCGACCAACTTCGTCGATGCCGGCGCCGCCGCCAGCGCGGCCTACAGCGTACGCGCCGTCAGCAAGGGGGCGGAGAGCGCCGTCGATGCGCGCGCCGGCGCCACCTGGCCGCAACCGTTCAAGACCATCCCCTTGCGCAAGCCCGCTAGTGGCGTCACGCCCGGCGGCGAAGCCTATACCTACGGCGTCAATGACGGTTCCGCCGCCGACCTCGACGGCGACGGCGTCTACGAATTGCTGGTCAAGTGGCAGCCGACCAACGCCCACGACAACGCCCATCGCGGCTACACGGGTCCGACGCTGATCGACGCCTACCGCCTGGACGGTACGTTCATGTGGCGCATCGATCTGGGCAAGAACATCCGCGCCGGCGCCCACTACACGACCTATCTCGCCTTCGACTTCGACTTCGACGGCGACGGCCGCGCCGAACTGATGGCCAAGACCGCCGACGGCACGGTCGACGGCGTGGGCAAGACTATCGGCGACCCGGCGGCGGACCATCGCAACAAGGCAGGCTACATCCTGGCCGGCCCGGAGTTCCTGACCGTGTTCGACGGCCGCACCGGCGCTGCCCTGGCCAGCACCGACTACACGCCGCCGCGCGGCGACGTCGCGGCCTGGGGGGATGCCTACGGCAACCGGGTCGACCGCTTCCTGGGCGGCGTGGCCTACCTCGACGGCAAGCGGCCGAGCGCCGTGTTCGCACGCGGCTACTACACCCGCGCCGTGCTCGCGGCCTGGGACTGGCGCGACAACAAGCTTACCCGGCGCTGGGTGTTCGACAGCGACCTTCCTGCCAATGCCGCAGCCGCCGGCCAGGGCGCGCACTGGATGGCCGTGGCCGACGCCGATGGCGACGGCCGCGACGACATCGTCTACGGCGCCGCCACTATCAGGAGCAACGGCACCCTGATGTACAGCACCGGCCTGTGTCACGGCGACGCCCTGCACGTCGGCAAGCACGATCCCAGCCGGCCCGGCCTGCAGGTATTCATGGTGCATGAGTCGCCATCGTGCTACCGCGGCAACGGCGCCGAGATGCACGACGCTGCCACCGGCAAGGTCTTGTGGGGCATCGCCAGCACCATCGATGTGGGACGGGGCATCTGCATGGACATCGATCCCGCGCACCCCGGCAACGAGTGCTGGGCCGCGATCGGCGGCATCAACGACCCGGCCGGCGGCCTGGTGAGCGCCGCCGGAGTGCAGATCTCGCGCACCCGCCCGCGCGCCTTCAACTTCGGCCTGTGGTGGGATGGCGACCTGCTGCGCGAATCGCTCGACGGCACCCGGATCGAAAAATGGAACCCGCAGGCGCAGCGCCTCGAACCGCTGCTGGACGGCGCAAAACACGGCGCCGCCTCGATCAACGGCACCAAGGCCAATCCCGTGCTGTCGGCCGACCTGTTCGGCGACTGGCGCGAAGAAGTGGTCTGGCGCGGCGCCAACGACGAGGCGCTGCTGGTGTTCTCCACCACGGCGCCGACCCGGCACCGCATCCCGACCCTGATGCACGACACCCAGTACCGGGTGCAGGTAGCGGCGCAGAATGCCGCCTACAACCAGCCACCCCACCCCAGCTTCTTCCTCGGCGAAGGCATGACGCTGCCGCTGCAGACTTCCGACTAATCCAGATAGAGCTTTCGATATGAATCTTCGCGTTTCCCTTCCTCTTGCTGCCGTCGCCGCGCTGTTCTCCTTCGACGCCAGCGCCTTTGATCGCCTGAGCGTGACCGCCAGCCATGCGCTGGACATCGCGCGCCCGGCCGAGACGATCTCGGTCCCCTGGGCCCGCGTCAACGATGCGCTGCCCCAGGCCCGTTCGCAGCAGCTCGTGATCAAGGACGCCGCTGGCCGCACCCTCGCTTACCAGGTGACCAATGTCGACGCCACCGCCAAGGACCCGAAGATGATCGGCGCCGCCTATGGCGAGCTGCTGTTCCAGTACGACTTCAAGGCCGGCGAGAAGTCGGCCACCTTCACGATCGAGAAGTCCGGCGCCACCGTGCCGCCGTTCCCGCCCAGGACCTATGCGCGCTTCGTCCAGGAGCGGCTCGACGACTTCGCCTGGGAAAACGACAAGCTGGCGCACCGCGCCTACGGCCCCGCGCTCAAGGCGCCGGCGGCGCCGGGCAGCGACAAGGAAGTGCTGGTCACCAGCGGCCTCGATATCTGGTTCAAGCGGGTGCCGTATCCGGTGGTCGACCGCTGGTACAACATCGGCCACGACCACTACCATGAAGACCAGGGCGAAGGCATCGATATGTACAACGTCGGCCCGACCCGCGGCGCCGGCGGCACCGGCATCTGGGATGGCAAGCAGCTCCACGTCGGCGCCAACTACCGCGAGTGGCGGATCCTGGCCAATGGCCCGATCCGCACCGTGTTCGAACTGCACTACGACGCCTGGGATGCCAACGGCGCCAAGGTGGCCGAAGTGAAGCGCTTTACGGTCGACGCCGGCCGCTATTTCGACCGCATCGACAGCACCTTCACCTTCAGCGGTCCGGCCACGCTCAATGCCGCCGTCGGCCTGCACAAGACACCGAGCGACAAGGGCCAGGAAGTCAAGGTCGACTTTGCCGAGAACAAGGCGGACGGCAGCCTGGTGCAATGGGTCACGCAGCGCAGCTTCGGCGACTTCGGCGTGGCGGTGATCGTGCCGTCGGCCTCCGCCTTCGCCGCCGACGCGCGCAACGGCCTGGTGACGGCGCCGGTCACGTCCGGCAAGCCGCTGCGCTACCACGTCGGCGCAGCATGGACCCGCGGCAGCCCGTTCGCGACCCAGGCGCTGTGGCAGAAGCACGTCGCCGACGAGGCGGCGCGCCTGCGCTCGCCGGTGAGCGTGAGCCTGGCGGCGGGACGCTGACAGCATGGCGCCGCTGTCCCGACGCACCTTCTTCAAGACCGGCGCGCTGGCCGCCGCATTGCCGCTGGGGGTGAACGCAGCGCAGGCCGATGCCGCGCCGACCGCGCCGGGCAGCGTGGAACTATCCTGGCTCGAAGGCAGGCCTGGTTTAATGACCGGCGCCACCTTCGGCGTGCCCTGGCCGCGCGGCGCGCTGCGCAAGGACCAGGCCTTCGTCCTGTCGGGAGACAACGGCGACTTGCCCTGCCAGAGCTGGCCGACCGCCTATTGGCCGGACGGCTCGCTCAAGTGGACTGCGCACGCGCTGCCAGCCATGGATGCGGCGCCGGATCGCCTGCGGCTGCGGCCGGGCAGCACGAGCGCCAAAGGTGGCAGGCAACTGACGATCAAGGAGAGCCCGGACGCCATCGTGATCGACACCGGCGTCATCGAATGCACGATCCCGCGCCAGGGCGCCGAGATCGTGCGCAGCCTGCGTCGTGGAGGACGCGACATCGCACGCGCCGGCAAGCTGGTTGCTCTGAGCGACGACAGCCCGGACGGCAGCACACGGCAGACGGCCTATGAAAGCCGACTGCAGCGCGTCACGCTCGAGCAGCGCGGCCCGCAGCGCAGCGTGGTCAAGGTCGAAGGCATGCACCGCGCGCAGGACGGTGCGCGTTCGTGGCTGCCGTTCACGCTGCGCCTGTACCTGTACGCCGGGGCGGAGTCGGTGCGCATCATGCACACCTTCGTGTTCGACGGCGACGAGCAGAAGGATTTCGTGCGCGGCCTCGGCCTGCGCTTCGATGTGCCACTGGTCGACGCGCCTCACGACCGCCACGTGCGCTTCGGCGGCGAGGCCGGCGGCCTGTGGGCCGAGGGCGTACGCAATCTCACCGGTTTGCGACGCGACCCGGGCGAGGCGGTGCGCAAGGCGCAGCTGGCCGGCCAGGCGGTGCCGCCGATCGCCGAGCGCGTGAACAAATCGCTGCACCTGATCCCGGCCTGGGGCGACTACAGCCTGGCCCAGCTCTCGCCCGACAGCTTCCGCATCCGCAAGCGCACCAAGGCCGGCCATGGCTGGATCGACGCGGCCTGGGGCCGGCGCGCGCCGGGCCTGGGCTATATCGGCGGCGCCAAAGGCGGGCTGGCCTTCGGCATGCGCGACTTCTGGCAGCGCCATCCGACCCAGCTCGACATCCGCAACGCGCATACGGACGCCGCCCAGGTCACGCTGTGGATCTGGTCGCCCGATGCGCCAGCGATGGACCTGCGCTTCTACCACGATGGCATGGGCATGGAAACGCATGCCGACGAGCTGCAGGCGCTGGACGTCACCTACGAGGATTACGAAAAAGGCTTCGGCACGCCGGTCGGCGTGGCGCGCAGCAGCGAGTTCACGCTGTGGGCGCTGGACACGACGCCGGCGCGCGAGCAGCTGGTGCGCATGGCGACCCAGGTCCAATCCCCGCCGCAGCTGTGCGCCGCGCCAGCCCATATCCTGGCCACGCGCGCCTTCGGCAATCTGTATGGCCTGCCGGACCGCTCGACGCCAGCCAAGGCCCATATCGAAGACCGGCTCGATGCCCACTTCGCCTTCTACCGCGACGAGGTGGAGCAGCGTCGCTGGTATGGCTTCTGGGACCATGGCGACGTGCGCCACACCTATAACACCGACCGCCACGAATGGCGCTACGACGTCGGCGGCTATGCCTGGGCCAATTCGGAACTCTCGCCCGACCTGTGGCTGTGGTACGCCTTCCTGCGCAGCGGCCGCGCCGACATCTTCCGCATGGGCGAAGCCATGGTGCGCCACACCACGGACGTGGACACCTACCACCTGGGCCGCTTCGCCGGCCTGGGAACGCGCCACAATGTCCAGCACTGGGGCTGCAGCGCCAAGCAGGTGCGCATCAGCACCGCGGTCTACCGCCGCATGTACTATTACCTCACGGCCGACGAGCGCACCGGCGACGTGATGCGCGAGCTGCTCGACGCCGACCTGCGCCTGGATGCGGTCGACCCGGTGCGCAAGCTGCCGAACCAGCCGCCCAAGGGCCCGTATCCGGTGCGCGCCAGCTTCGGCACCGACTGGGCTTCGCTGGCCGCCAACTGGCTGACCGAATGGGAACGCAGCGGCGACACCCGCTACCGCGACAAGATCCTGACCGGCATGCGCGACATCGCCGCCATGCCGCACGGCTTCTTCAGCGGCGAACGCGTGGGCTATGAGCCCCGCACGGGGCGCCTGCACAATATGGCCGGCGACAGCGTCAAAGCGTCGCACCTGAATGCCGTGTTCGGCGCGGTGGAAGTGTTCGACGAGCTGATTGCGCTCACCGGCGATAAAGCGTTTGAAAGCGCCTGGCTCGATTACTGCGCGCTGTACAACGCGCCAAAGGACGAGCAGCAGCGCCGCCTGGGCAAGCCGCATGGCGGCTCCGACGTGCTGGTGATCGGCCACTCGCGCCTGACGGCGTATGCGGCCTGGCGGCGCAAGGACCCGACGCTGGCGCGCCGCGCCTGGGCCGAGTTTGCTGGCATCCGCCCCTATCCGCCCTTCGTGGCCACCAAGGTCACCGGAGCAGCCGCGCTCAATCCGGTCCTCGAAGTGCCGTGGGCCACCACCAACGACACCGCGCAATGGGGCCTGGCTGCGATCCAGAACCTGGCGCTGATCGGTGACGCCCTCTGATCCTTCGACGCGATCCGCAATGACCCACACTTTCCACGCAATCTGCCTTGCGGCCGGCGCACTGCTGGCGGCACAGGCCCACGCCACCGCGCCCACTCAATATGTGTTCGGCGACGCCGACGCGCCCGCAGGCTACACCCGCGTCGCCCCCGGCACACCTTACGATGCGGGGCGCGGCTACGGCTTCGAGGACGGCGGCAGTTATTTTTCGGTCCGTCTCCCCGAGGGCAACTACGCCGTCACCGTCGTGCTGGGCGATGCCACGCAGCCGACCGCGACCACCGTGAAGTCCGAGCTGCGCCGGCTGATGCTCGAAAACGTGCCGGCGGCGGCCGGACAGCGCGTGTTGCGCACCTTCGTCGCCAATGTGCGCACCGCGCGCATCGCCCCCGTGCCCGGCGTCGCGGCCGGCGCTGTCGCCCTCAAGGCCCCGCGGGAGACCGAGTCCGAGGCCTGGAACTGGGATGAGCGCCTGACCCTGGAATTCAATGGCGACCACGCCGCCGTCCAGCGCATCGAGATCGTGCCGGCCAGGGTGCCTACGATCTTCCTTCTGGGCGACTCGACCGTGAGCGACCAGCCGGGCGAACCGTATAACAGCTGGGGCCAGATGCTGCCGCGCTTTTTCGGCCCCACGATCGCAGTATCGAACCACGCGCAGTCGGGCGAAACCTATCGCGATTCGCTGGCGCGCCGCCGCATCGACAAGATCCTGAGCATGATGCAGCCGGGCGACCTGCTGCTGATGCAGTTCGGCCACAACGACCAGAAGCAGATCAAGGATGGCCGCAGCGGCCCGTTCACGACCTACAAGGCCGAGATCAAGACGCACGTGGACATGACGCGTGCGCGCGGCGGCCTGCCGGTAATCGTCTCGCCGGTCGAGCGCCGCGCCTTCGACGCCGCAGGCCAGGTCAAGCCCTCGCTCACCGACTATGCCGAAGCGGCACGCCAGTCTGCCCACGAGCTGGGCGTACCCTTCATCGACCTGAATGCGATGAGCAAGACCATGTACGCCGCCCTCGGCGTCGAAGGCTCCAAGGCGGCGTTCGCCTCGCCGGCGCCGGGAAAGCTGGACAATACCCATCACAACCCCTATGGCAGCTACCTGCTGGCCAAGTCGGTAGCATTGGGCATGCGAGAGGCGAAGCTTGCGCATGCCGCCCACCTCGTGCCCGACTTCCGTTTCGACCCCGCCCATCCCGATCCGGTGGCTGGCTTCACGGTACCGCCCAGCCCCGGTCGAACGCAAGCGCGGCCGCTCGGCGACGACGGACAGCGCGAAGTGACCACCGGGGCTGCTCGATGAAGCGCCGTACCACCCTGGCCCTGCTGGCGAGCGGCCTGCTGGGCGGATGCGCCGGAGCGCTGCCCGCCAGTCGTTCCACCGAAGACCAGGCCTACCTGTTCTCTTACTTCTTGGGAAACGGCGCCGACGGCCTGCATTTCGCCGCAAGCCGCGACGGCTACCACTGGGAGGCGCTGCGCGGCGGCGCCAGCTTCCTGGCGCCCACCGTCGGCCCGACCAAGCTGATGCGCGACCCATGCATCGCGCGCGGGCCGGACGGGCTGTTCCACATGGTCTGGACCAGTGGCTGGAACGATACCGGCATCGGCTACGCGTCATCGCCCGACCTGGTCCAATGGTCGAACCAGCGCAGCCTGCCGGTGATGGCGCACGAACCGACGGCGCTCAATGCCTGGGCTCCCGAGGTGTTCTACGACACCGCGCGCAGCCACTTTTTGATCCTGTGGTCGTCGACGATCCCGGGCCGCTTCCCGCGTACGGAGGCCGGCGGCGACGCTGCCGGCGACAAGAAGTACGACCACCGCATCTACGCCACCACCACGAAGGATTTCGCCAGCTTCACGCCGACGCGGCTGTTCTACGATCCGGGTTTCTCGGTGATCGACGCCACCTTCGTGCGGGCGCTGGGTCGCGACTGGCTGGTCGTGAAGGACGAGACCCGCCATCCGCCCCGCAAATACCTGCAGGTCGCACAGGCGGCCAGCCTGGAAGGTCCGTTCGGCACATTGAGCACACCGATCACACCGGCAGGCCTGTGGGCCGAGGGTCCGAGCGCGTTGCAGGTGGGCGACGAGGTGCTGCTGTACTTCGACGCCTACACCGCCGGCCACTACGGCGCGCTGCGCTCGCGCGACATGCTGCACTGGGAAGACGTCAGCACACGCATGCGCTTTCCGCACAAGATGCGCCACGGGACCGCCTTCGCGGCCCCGGCCAGCCTGGTGGAGCGGCTCAGGGCGCTGGCGCCCTGAGGGTGAAGGTCAGTCGCGGCCGCCCTGGAACATCAGGCCGCTGTCGTTCAGGCCGAATTTGAACTTCTTGTTCATCTCGATGATCTCGGCGCCGGCCAGCAGGGCCGGACCGTAGCCGTGCGCTGCCTTCACGCTGGTCGGCCGATAAGCGTAGAAGGCCGGGTCGAACGCCATGCCGGTACCCACGCAGATCCCTTCGATCTGGCCGTTTTGCGTAACCTTGCTGGCGACTGCGTTCCAGGCCAGGTTGGCCATCGGTCCGTACATCTCCGGCTCGACATAGCCGCGATTGACCGCGCGCGCGATCGCGTAGGCATAGATCGCGGTGGCCGAGGTCTCCTGGTAGGTGTCGTTGCGGTCGATCAGCTGGTGCCAGAAGCCGTCGCGGGTCTGGTAGCCGGCCAGGCCGCGGATGTGTGCGCGCAGCTGCTCGAGCACGGCGTTATAGCCCTTGTGGGTCTTGGGCAGCACTTCGAGCACCTCGACCATCGACATCACCGCCCAGCCGTTGGCGCGGGCCCAGCGCAATTCGGGGTGATCGCGCTTGCCCTCGACGTAGCCGTGCATGTAGATGCCGAGCTTGGGGTTGAACATGCGCTTGGAGAACTGCTGCACCTGGCGCACCGCGTCGTCATAGTACTTGCTGTCGCCCGTGGTCTTGCCCAGGTAGGCCATGGTCGGCACGCCCATGAACATATCGTCCAGCCACAAGGTGTCCGGCAGCGGGCGCATCTTGCGGCCGCCTTTTCCGTCCGGGCCGCCGCGCGCGAGCGTGCCGTCCTTCAGGCGGTATTCCTTGTTGGTGACGAAGTCGCCGCACACGCCGATCATCTGGCCGTAGTCGACCTTCGAGCCGGCCACCTTGGCCTTCATGAAGCTGTGGCACAGGGCGCCCGCGTCATCCAGCGCATGCGGGTTCAGGAAGCTCTTGATCGGCGCATGCGAATTCTGCGCATCGGCCTTCACCACCGGCAGGTAGGCGCGGGTCAATTGGGACAGCAGGGTGTGGCGCTTGGTCACGTAATCCTGGTAGCGGGCGTCGCCCGTGGCCTGGGCCGCGGCCAGCATACCGATATAGGTCACGCCCCACTCGTAGCTGGTCAGGCGGAAGTCGCCGGGTTTGAGCACCGCATTCGGGTTGGCCTTGGCGACGTCGGTGATGGCGGCGCCCGTGGTCTTGTCGATCAGTTCCGCTGGCGTGGTGCGGTCGAGATACGTGAATACGCGGTCGAGCACGGCCTTGACTTCGGCCGCTTCCATCGCGCGGTACGGAGTCGGGTACGTCACTTCGAGCGCATGCAGCATGGCGTCGGCCGGGGCCGGCCCTTTTTCCTGCGGCGGCGGCGCGTCCTGCGCGATCGCGCCCAGGGAAAACGGGAACAGGCCCGCCACGAGTATGGCCATCATGGTGTGGCGCGGCTTGGGTGATTGCATTGCTTGTGTCTCCTTTTATTGGATTTGGTGGATGGTCAGTCCGTCGATGGTCTGGCGCGACCACGTGGTGCGGAAACCGAAATACCCGCGCGTGAACGGCTGCGGGTCGTAATAGGTGAAGACGTCACGGCCGTCCACGCACATGCGCGTGCAGCCGTGGCGCACGGCGATCTCGATCCGGTAATCGCGGTTCGCCTCCAGCAGCTCGTCGCGGCCAAGTCGTTCAGCGACCAGGGCGCGATCGCCCCCGCCGTAGCGCCGCATGCGCGTGGTCGTGTTGCCGTTGCCGCCTATGCCAGCGTAGTACAGCTCCAGGTCGTCGTAGTCCTCGAATTTGCCGGAGCGGGTGAAAAGCGAATCGCGCGCCGGATCGCGCGCCATCCAGAACTGGTTCAGGTCCGACAGGCGGTCGTTCGGTCCGCCGTCCATCACCACCCGGCGCGTGTAGGCGATCAGGAGGTTGCCCGACAGGGGCTTGTCGAGCCACACGGTGGCGCCCGAATCGACGTCGATCAACAGGCGCCCGTTGCGGTTGGCGACGACGTTGCCGGGTTTGCGCGCATACTCGCTTACATAGCCGGTCAAGGAGCCATTGAAATCATCCTGATGGAGCAAGGCGCCGCGCTCGCCCCAGCGCACGCACGCTTGCGGCGAAAAATAAGCGTCCAGCGGGTTACCCGGCAGCGCTGCGAGGCCTGCGACGACCTGGCGCGCATTGAACTCGGCGCCGGCGGCATTGGTATGGGTGCGGGCGTCCGAGAAGAAGGTGTCGACCGTCGCCGCGCCGACCTCGCGATAGGCGTCCGAGACCAGCATCGTCAAATCCATGAAGTGGGCGCCGCCAGCCTGGGCCACCTGCCGGCCCCAGTCGGCGAAATTGGCAAAATCACGCTCGCCCTGCCACTTGTCGCGGTGCGGGATGGGCGCGGCGATGACGACGGTGGCGCCCTTTTCCCTGGCGTCGGTGACGTAGCGCGCCATATACCAGCCGAAACTGTGCACCTGCTCCTTGCTGCCGTCCGGTCGTGTGTCCTCGACCGTCTCGGGGCCGATGCCGGGTGCGGAGGCACGATTCTTCGAGGCCGGGTCGCCGATGCGGCCTCCGTCGTTATGGCCGAACTGGATCAGCACCACGTCGCCGCGCTTGAGCTGCGCCCTGACCCGCTCCCAGCGGCCCTCGGTGAAGAAGGTGCGGCTGCTGCGACCGCCGATCGCAGCATTGACGACATTGATCTTGCCGGCGTCGAAGTAAGGCGCGATGCGCTCGCCCCAACCGATCGCCCCATTCTGTCCACCGCTCTTGACGGTGGAATCGCCGACCAGGATCAGGGTTGGCAGGGTCGGATCGCGCGCAACCTCGTCGCGCACGGTGCGCGCATCGACCACCGGCCGGACGTCGTCCATCGGTTTCAGGAAAATCTTCATGCGCGGGTCGCCCAGCTTTGCCAGCTCGGTCGCCACGACCTGGGCGTTCAGGACCGCGCCGGCCCAGTTAGTGTGGACGCGCTCGTCCGGCACGGTGACCGGAAACAGCGCCATGACGGCGTCACGCCCCATTGCATCGTAGCGAGCCGCCACGATCTCATTCAGGTCGATGAAGCCCACCTGTTCGCTGCGCGCCACCTCGGCTGCCCAGCCCGCGTAATCGGCTCGGTTGCGGCGCACCTTGCCCCCATCGTCGTTCCAGGCCTTGCGCGGGACCAGCGAGGCCACGAACGGCGTTGCCCCCTTGGCGCGGATGTCGGCGATGAACTTGCGCAGGTACCAGCCGTAGCTGTGCACCGTCTCGCGCTTGCCGGTCAGGAGATTGTCGATCTCTGTGGACTCGTCACCCACGCCACGGATCGTGCCGCGCGCACGCTTGTCGTCGTTGACCGGCGACGCATCGTTGTGCCCGAACTGCATGATAACGACGTCGCCCGCCTTGACCAGGGCCAGCGTGCGCTCCCAATGTCCGCTGCTTATGTAAGTACGGCTGGACAGCCCGCCCACGGCGCGGTTTACCAGATTGACGCGCGCCGCATCGACGTGGGCGGCCAGCGGATTCCCCCAGCCCCACTGCCCCTGCGCGCCCTTGCCCTGGCCGTCGTCATGGCCGTTGCGCACGGTGGAGTCGCCGATCAGGATGATCGAAGGCAGGGCCGGGTTGGCGGGTTCCGGCAGCACGACCTGTGCGCGCGCAGGGTCGGTGTTCACAGCAGCCGCCTGGCCTTGTGCATGGACCGGCGCCATGGCGCAGGCCAATACCAGCCATGCGAATACCCGCTGCAGTGCGCGCGAAACAGTCATTGCCACGGTCTCCGTCGGTCGTTGTTATAGGCAGATTCTATGCGGCGCGATCAACCACGGCGGTCAATACGCAGAAAGAATCAGCAATATGATTGGAAATGAGCAACTCGTACTGTAACAATGAGCGGACAACATCCACAAGACGGAGACACTCTCATGCGACCCCTCATGCATTCCGCGATCGGCCTGGCCGTCGCGCTGCTGCTGTGCGCCGACGCCTCGGCCCAGATCGGCAAACGCTTTCCCTCCGAGCGCAAGCTCGTCAAGGATCCGGTCACCGGCACCGAACTGACCTTCCTGACCAGCAAACCGCACGGCGATTCGAAGATCTATCCGACCCACCCGCAATGGACAGCCGACGGCAAGTGGCTGGTGTTCCGCTCGCGCCTGGCCGGCAGCGAGGCGCTGGCGGTGAACGAAGCGACGGGCGACCTGGTGCAGGTGACCGAAGGCGGCTACACCGGCATGCTGAACCTGGCGCAGAAGTCGATGAAGCTGTACTACATGCGCAAGGCAGATGCTGGTTTGCAGATCGTAGAAACCGACCTGGCGCGGGTTCTGGCCGACAGCGCCGCCAAGCGCATGCAGCCCGCGGCGACCTACCAGCGCGTAGTCTCGAACCTGCCGGCCGAACTGGAAGCCGGCGGCGACCTCGCGCTCGACGCCGATGAAGAGTGGGTCTACTTCAAGGTTGGCCCGGGCCAGGCCGCCAAGCACCTGGCGCCGGGCACGAAGATCGAGCCGGCCTTCGGCCCGCGCAAGATGGGCGCCGGCCCGCAAGGCATTGCGCGCCTGAACGTGCGCACCGGCGAAATCAAGCATGTGGTCTCGGTGCCGTTCCAGGTCGGCCACATTCAGGCCAATCTGTGGAATCCGGGCGAGATCGTGTTCTGCTGGGAGACCGGCGGCAAGTCGCCGCAGCGCACCTGGACCGTGCGCGCCGACGGCAGCGGCCTGCGTCCGCTGTATCCGGAAGCGCCGTACGAATGGGTCACGCACGAAGCGGTGATCTCGAAGGACGAAGTGGCGATGGCGATCATGGGCCACCGCGCGATTCCCGGCGCGGCGGCGTCCGTGGCCGGCCCCGCCACCGATGTCGGCGGCGCCAACCCGGGCCAGGACGACGGCTGGGGCGCCACCGGCACCCGCGAAAAGCCGACCGGCCTGGCGATCGTCAACCTGCGCACGCGCCAGATGCAGATCGTCGGCCAGACCGAATCGGGCAGCGGCCTGTGGCACGTGCATGGCTCGAGCGACGGCCGTTTCGCCGTTGGCGATGACTTCAGCCGCAGCGTCTACCTGATCGACCGCCGCAACCGCGAGATGATGATGCTCACCACCGGCCACAAGACCACCGCGGCCGACCATCCGCACCCGACCTTCAATGCCGACGGCACCCGCATCCAGATCCAGTCGGCCATGCTGTCGGAAGACGGCCGCTCGATGAATATCGTGGTGGTGCCGGTGCCGAAGGCCTGGCTCGAACGCAGCTTCCCGGTGCGCTGACCCGGATAGAAAAAAGGCCTGGCAATGCCAGGCCGTCGGATCAATCTGAATCAAGCCAGATGAAACACCTGGGTCAGCGGCCACTCCTTCGGCCGGTTACCCGGTTCGACCTCCATCAAGTCGGCCATGTAGTCCCACCATTTGCGCATCACCGGATGATCGGGCAGCGGCCCCAGATCGTGCCCAGGGCGCAGCTTCATCACCGCGAACAGGTCGAGCGTCGCTTCGTCGAGGAAGATCGCATAATCGTGGATGCCGGCGCCGGATAACAGCGCGGCCAGCTCGGGCCAGATGGCATCGTGCCGGCGACGATACTCCGCCTCATTGCCGGCCTTGAGCTTCATGCGGAAGGCCCGCGTGGCGTGAACGGTCATGGTCAGACGATCCCGCTGCCGCTGGCGCCGGCCTTTGCCGGGCGCAGGCCGGCCACGCGATCGCGGTAGCCGCTGGCGCGGTAGCAGGCCACTGGATCGGCGGCGCCGCCGGCACGCACCCGCGCCATCGCCAGGATCGGGCTGACGTCGGTGCGGAAGGCGCGCTTCAGCGTCTGCGCCGCTTCCAGCACGTCGTTCTGCTCCTGCAGGCCGGCCAGAACGGCGCGGTCGACCAGGGCCGACTGCACGAAGGCGCGCTGCACCTCGCCCGCGCTGCTCATCAGGCTCTCGATCGGGTCGGTCACATTGTGCGACTGGTCGAGCATATAGGCTGGCTTGAAGGCGTCGCCCTCGCGGCGCGCCGCGTCGGCCAGCTCGTTAAACACCAGGAACAGCTGGAACGGATTGATCGAGCCAGAATCCAGGTCGTCGTCGCCGTACTTGCTGTCGTTGAAGTGGAAGCCGCCAAGCTTGCCGAACTGCGCCAGGCGCGCCACGATCATCTCGATATTCGTGTTCGGCGCATGATGGCCCAAGTCGACCAGGCACTTGGCCTTCGGTCCCAGCTCGGTGGCGCAGGCGAAGCTGGTGCCCCAGTCGGCGATGGTGGTGGCGTAGAACGCCGGCTCGAACAGCTTGTGTTCGATGAACACGTTCCAGTCGCTCGGCAGCGCGGCGTAGATCTCGCGCATGCTGTCCAGGTAGCGTTCCAGCGCGCCGCGAAGATTATGCTGGCCGGGGAAGTTGGCGCCATCGCCGACCCACACCGTCAGCGCCTGCGAGCCGATCGCACGGCCGATCTCGATGCATTCGATGTTGTGGGCCACCGCCTGCGCGCGCACGGCGGCGCTGGTCGAGGTGAGGCTGCCGAATTTATAGCTCTGCTCCTGGCCCTGCTGGTCCTGGAAGGTATTCGAATTGACCGCGTCGAAGGCCAAGCCCAGCGCCTTGGCCGTGTCGCGCAGCTCCGATGCGTCGGTCGGTTTGTCCCACGGGAAGTGCGGCGACACGCTCGGGGTGGCGCGGGTCAGCTGGTGGATGACGGCGCAGTCTTCCAGCTTCTCGAACACATTGCGCGGCTCGCCGCGGCCCGGGAAGCGCGCGAAACGCGTGCCGCCGGTACCGGCGCCCCAGCTGGGCACCGCCACGGCGAAGGTCTGCGCCAGCGCGGTCAGTTTGTCGATGTCCAGGCCGCGGCGCGCCAGCATGCCGCCCAATCCCTCGTAGTCGGCCTGCAGTTGCGCGTCCAGTTTGGCGTTCTGGTCCGCGACCAGGCCAGCGTCGATAACGCTTGTCATTCTCGTCTCCTTGATGCTGGCGGCATAAGCCGCCGATGACCGGTGACGCGACCCTCTAGGGTCGGCGTCCCGGCTTGTTGTGATGTCCTGCTATCTTAGCGTATCGGTCGCGGTCAGCGCGTGAAGGCCGCGGCATTGCCGGCATCCACGTTCAGGATGTTGCCGGTGCTCTTGCCCGACTTGTCGCTGGCGAAGAAGTACACGGCTTCGGCGATATCTTCCGGCAGCACCGACAGCTTGAGCATGCTGCGCTTGCGGTAGAACTCCTCGACGTCGTCGGCTTCGATCTTGTTGGAGGCGGCGCGTTCTTCCTTCCACTTGCCGTCCCAGATGCGCGAGCCGCGGATCACGGCGTCGGGATTGACCACGTTGACGCGGATGCCGTGCTCGGCGCCTTCCAGCGCCACGCAACGCGCCAGGTGCAGCTCGGCCGCCTTGGCGGTGCAGTAGGCCGAGGCGCCGGCGGACGCCACCAGGCCGTTCTTGCTGCCGACGAAGACCATGCTGCCGCCCAGCCCTTGCTGCTTCATGATGCGGAAGGCCGCGCGGGAAGCCAGGAAATAGCCGGTGACGAGGATGTCCTGGTTGCGCTTCCAGATGTCCAGCGTGGTCTCGTCCAGCGGCGCCGCCGATGCGATACCGGCGTTCGAGATCAGGAGGTCGACACCGCCGAAGCGCAGCGCCGCCGCTTCCAGGATGCCGGCCACTTCATCCTCGCTGGTGATGTTGGCGCGCACGGTGCCGATGCTGTCCTTGCCGGCCACCTTGACCAGGTCCTTGCCGGCCTGCTCGAGCGCCTCGGGATCGATATCGGTCAGCATCACGCAGGCGCCCTCCTGCAGCAGCTGGCGCGCGACCGCCTGGCCGATGCCGCCGGCGCCGCCGGTCACCAGCGCGATGCGTCCGGCCAGGCTTTTCGGCTTGGGCATGCGCTGCAGTTTGGCTTCTTCGAGCAGCCAGTACTCGATGTCGAAGGCTTCCTGTTCCGGCAGGCCAACATAGGTGTCGACGCCGTTCGCGCCGCGCATCACATTGATGGCGTTGACGTAGAACTCGCCGGCGATGCGCGCGGTGGCCTTGTCCTTCGCGAACGACAGCATGCCCACGCCCGGGATCAGGTAGATGATCGGATTGGCGTCGCGGACCTTCGGGCTGGTGGCGCGCTTGCAGCGCTCATAGTATGCGGTGTAGTCGGCGCGGTAGTCGACCAGGGCCTGGTCGAGACTCGCGGCCAGGCGCTCGAAATCAGGTGCGCTTGGGTCGAAGTCCAGCACCAGCGGGCGAATCTTGGTGCGCAAGAAGTGATCCGGGCACGAGGTGCCCAGCGCGGCCAGCGGCGCCAGGTGGGCGCTGCTCACGAATTCGAGCACGGCGTCGCTGTCGTCGAAGTGACCGAGCTTGTACTCGTCCTTGCTGATCTTGCCGCGCAGGAGTGGCATCAGGCGCGCCGCCAGCGCCGCGCGTTCGGACGCCGGCAGGATCGGGCTGGCCTGGCCGCCGAACACCGGCTGCTGGATGTTCTGCGCCAGCCAATCCTCGGCGCGCTTGATGATGGCCAGCGTGGTTTCGTAGCACGACTGCGAGGTATCGCCCCAGGTGAACAGGCCGTGGCCTTCGAGGATGATCCCTTTCAGTTGCGGGTTCGCCTGCGAGACCGCTTCGAGCTTCAGGCCCAGGTCGTAGCCCGGACGCTGCCACGGCAGCCAACCCAGCTCGCCCTCGAAGATCTTCGCGGTGAGTTCCTTGCTGTTCTTGCAGGCGGCGATCGCGATGCAGGCATCCGGGTGCATGTGATCGACGTGGCGCCGTGCGATATAGGCGTGCAGCGGCGTGTCGATGCTGGCCGCGCGCGGGTTCAGGTTGAAGGTGCAGTGCGGCAGGTAGCCGACCATCTCGTCCTCGAGTTCGAGGCCGCGGTAGCGTCCCTTGAGCGCATGCAGCTTGCTCATGTAGAGGGTCGAGAAGCCATCCAGCTTGATGCTGCCCAGGTCACCGCCCGAGCCCTTCACCCACAGCACCTCGACCTGCTCGCCCGACAGCGGGTCGAGCATGTCGATCTTGGCCGAGGTATTGCCGCCACCGAAATTGGTGATCCGCAGGTCGGAACCCAGCAGGTTGGACCGGTACAGCAGCAGTTCCGGCTCACTCAGCGTGGCCGCGACGGCTTCATCCCAGCGCGAAGTGATCGGTTCGCGCTGCTTCGTTTCGCTCAAAGCGCCCATCAATATCTCCTAGTTGATTGTTTTGTCATCGAATCGATGCGTCTCTTCCATGTCCTGCGTCCGCACGCTGCCTGGGCAGCGCTACGGCATCGGCAGACAGTAGAAAGCAGCGGCCCACGGGGTGTCAACGCGGAAACAATCAACTTGCTGACCAAGTAGGAATCAATCACCGACTTGATCGATTTGAGCGTTTGTGCGCTGCAACGCGGGGAAATAATCAGTCAATTGATCATTTGGTGATTGACGATATTGCATCTAGAAACTACTCTTTTCGAACACCCCGCGATTCCTGCCCAAAAGAGGCATGGAACGACGGGCCCCATGCCGCAAACACCCAGACGGCTTACGGAGGAGACACAATATGGTGAATCACAAACGCCGCAAGCGTTTGCTGAAACTGCTTGCCGAGCATCAGTCGGCGACGGTCCAGCAGCTTGTCGAATGGCTCAGCGCGTCCCCGGCGACGGTCCGGCGCGACATCAGCTGGCTGGCGGGACGCAATCTGCTCACCCGCACCCGGGGCGGCGCAGAGAACCTGCTGCCCAAGACGCGCCAGTTCCCGCTGACCAGCGAAACGTTCCAGAACAATATCCAGTGCTTCGCCTCGCGCAAGCGCGCCATCGCGCGCCATGCAGCCGGCATGTGCAACGACGGCGAGACGATCATCATCAACGGTGGCACCACCACCTTCATGATGGCCGAATTCCTCACCGAAAAGCAGCTCAAGATCCTGACCAACTCTTTCCTGATGGCCGAGCGCCTGCTGGTCTCGAGCGAGAACGAGATCATCGTGCCGGGCGGCCGCGTATACCGCGAGCAGAACGTCATCCTCTCGCCGTTCGACAACGACATCACCCAGCACCACTACGCCACCAAGATGTTCATGAGCGTCTACGGCCTGTCGCTGCTCGGGTTGATGGAAGCCGATCCGCTGCTGATCCAGGCCGAAAAGCGCCTGATCAGCCAGGCCGAGGAACTGGTGGTGCTGGCCGATAGCTCGAAATTCGCGCGCAAGGCCGGCCTGATCCTGTGCGGCCTGGATCGCGTGTCCACCGTGATCACCGACACCGACGCCTCCGACAAGGCGGTGCAACTGCTCGAGCAGTATGGCGTGAAGGTCGTCACCGTCGAACCCGACGGCGACCTGCCGGCGCTGCGCACCACGCGCTACAGCCCCCAATATGACTTGCAGTCCGCAGCCCTGATGGAGATTTCGCATTGAAGATCAAACAGCTCCTGCTCGCTGCGGCGGCCGTCGGCATGATTGCCGGCCTGGCCGGCTGCGCCGACAAGAAGGCCGAAGCCGCGCCTGAAAAGATCCGCATCGCGATGGTCGTGAAAAGCCTGGGCAACGGCTTCTTCGACGCCGCCCACCAGGGCGCGAAAGATGCCGCCGCCGAAATCGGCGGGGTCGAGATCATCTACACCGGCCCGACCACGCCCAGCGCCGAAGGCCAGATCGAGATCATCAATTCGCTGATCAGCCAGAAGGTCGATGCGATCGTGGTCTCGGCCAACGATCCCAATGCCCTGGTGCCGATCGCCAAGAAGGCGATGCAGCGCGGGATCAAGGTGATCTCGTTCGACAGCGCCCTGGCCCCCGGTGGGCGCCAGATGCAGCTCAATCCGTCCAACCCCGAGATGATCGGCCAGAAGCAGATCGAGATGGCGGCGGCCGAGTTGAACGGCAAGGGCGAGCTGGCGATCCTGTCGGCGTCGGCCCAGGCGACGAACCAGAACCTCTGGATCGGCATCATGAAGAAGACGCTCGAACAGCCCCAGTACGCGGGCCTCAAGCTGGTGGCCACCGTGTACGGCGACGACCAGTCCGACAAAAGCTATCGCGAAGCCATCGGCCTGTTGCGCAGCCACCCCAACCTGAAGGCCATCATCGCCCCGACCACGGTCGGCATCGTCGCCGCCAGCAAGGCGGTGGCCGACGAGGGACTGGTAGGCAAGGTGTTCGTCACCGGCCTGGGCCTGCCGTCCGAGATGGCCGGCCACGTCAAGAGCGGCGCGGTGCGCGAGTTCGCGATCTGGAATCCGATCGATCTCGGCTACGCGGCCACCTTCGCGGCGCACCAGTTCGTGGCCGGCAAGGCGCAATCCGGCGACGGTGCGATCGTCTCGGTCGGCCGCCTGGGCGCCGTGACGCTGGATGCGAATGGCGAAACCGCCCTCGGCCCGCCGTTCACCTACAACGCCGGCAACGTCGACCAGTTCGCCAAGCTGTTCTGATCCGGCCCGTTCGCCGCGCGCATGACCGCCTGGTCGCTGCGCGCGGCGCCTTTCATCCGTTTGCAACACCAATATGCCAGTGACCCAACTGACAAGCCCTCCCCTGCGCCCGAACGACGGCGCGCCCGCCGCGCCGGTACTGCAGCTGACCGGCATCACCAAGCGCTTCAACGGCGTATGCGCCCTGAATGGCGTGCGCCTGTCCATCCGGCCCGGCGAAGTCATGGCCCTGATCGGCGAGAACGGGGCCGGCAAGTCGACCCTCGTCAAGACCCTGACCGGCATCCACCGTCCCGACGAAGGCGCGATCCTGCTCGACGGCAAGCCCGTCTCCTTCGGCAGCCCGCAGGAAGCGATGGCCGCCGGGATCACCGCCGTGCACCAGGAAACCGTGATGTTCGACGAATTGTCGGTGGCCGAGAACATCTATGTAGGACGCCATCCGACCCGCGGCCCGGCGCGGCGCATCGACTGGGCCGGGATCGAGGCCGAGGCCGAGGAGCTGTTTGCGCGCCTGGAGGTGTCGCTGCCGGTGCGCGCGCGGGTGCGCGACCTGTCGGTGGCCCAGCGCCACTTCGTCGAGATCGCGCGCGCCCTGTCGCAGGATGCGCGGGTGGTGATCATGGACGAGCCGACCGCCGCGCTGTCGCAGCGCGAGATTCGCGAGCTGTATCGCATCATCGACGGGCTGCGTACGCGCGGCACCGCCGTCATCTTCATCTCGCACAAGTTCGACGAAATCTATGAAGTGGCCGACTGCTACACGGTGCTGCGCGACGGCCAGTTCGTGGCCGAAGGCCGACTGGCCGACGTCAGGGAGCCGGAACTGGTGGCGCTGATGGTCGGCCGCGCGGTGCACCAGGCCTATCCCAAGGCCGCGGTGGAGATCGGCGCGCCGCTGCTGGAGGTTGCTGGTCTTTGCCATCCGACCGAGTTCCAGGATGTCAGCTTCACCCTGCGCAAGGGTGAGATCCTCGGTTTTTATGGGCTGGTGGGCGCCGGCCGCTCGGAAGTGATGCAGGCGCTGTTCGGATTGACGACGCGGGTGACCGGGAGCGTGCGGCTGGAGGGCCAGCCGGCGGTATTTTGTAATCCAGGCGAAGCGATCGCGCGCGGCCTGGCCTATGTGCCCGAGGACCGCCAGCACCATGGTGCGCACCTGACCATGCCGATCATGCACAACATTACACTGCCGATCCTGTCGACATTCGGATTCTTTCCCCGCGCCCGGGCAGAGGCCGCGCTGGCGCGCCGCTTCGCCGAACAGCTCGAATTGAAGGCCGCCTACCTGAGCCAGAACGTCGACGAACTGTCGGGCGGCAACCAGCAGAAGGTGGTGCTCGGCAAATGGCTGGCCACCGATCCCAAGGTCATCATCCTCGACGAACCCACCAAGGGCATCGACATCGGCTCCAAGGCCGCCGTGCACCGCTTCGTGAGCGGGCTGGTCGAACGGGGCCTGTCGGTGATCCTGGTCTCGTCCGAACTGCCCGAGGTGCTGGGGCTGGCCGACCGCGTGGTCGTGATGCGCCAGGGGCGCGTGGTGCGTGAATTCGCGCGCGGGCAGGCCTCGCCCGAGACCGTGGTCGCGGCCGCGTCCGGGGTCGACCTGGGACTGGAGGCGGCGCCATGAACAAGCGTGTCTCCATGACTGAGATATTCAGGCAGCGCGAAGCCCTGCTGGCCGTGATGGTGGTCGCGCTGGTGTTGCTGGTTGGCGTGCGCGCCCCGGTCTTCCTCACCACCGCCTCGCTGGCCAACCTGCTCACCGACAGCACCCTGCTCGTGATGCTGGCGCTGACCCAGATGCTGGTGATCGTCACCCGCGGCATCGACCTGTCGGTGGCTTCGAACCTGGCCCTGTCGGGCATGGTCGCGGCCATGCTGGCGTCGAACAATCCGGAACTACCGCTGCTGTTCGTGATGTTGGCTGCGGCCGGCACCGGCCTCGCGTTGGGCCTCGTCAACGGCGGCTTGATCGGGTATCTGGCGCTGCCGCCGATCGTGGTCACGCTGGGCACCATGAGCGTGTACCGCGGCCTGGTGTTCGTGATCTCGGGCGGAGCCTGGGTATCGGCGCACCAGATGCCGGCCAACTTCATCGGCTTCCCCCTGCAGCGCATGTTCGGATTGCCGCATCTGGTGTGGATCGCCCTCGGCGTGGTGCTGGCGATGGCCTTCCTGGCCCGTTACACGCGCTTCGGGCGTGACCTGTACGCGATCGGCAATGCGCCGCAATGCGCCGCCTACATCGGCATCCCGACCGCACGCCGGCTGCTGTGGACCTATGGCCTGTCGGGCATGGTGGCGGGCCTGTGCGGCTACCTGTGGGTGGCGCGCTATGCGGTCGCCTATACCGAAATCGCGTATGGCTTTGAGTTCACCGTGATCGCCGCCTGCGTGATCGGCGGCGCAAGCATCGCCGGCGGCGTCGGCTCGGTGCTCGGCACCGTGCTCGGCGCGCTATTCCTGTCGGTGATCGGCAATGCCTTGCCGGTGCTGCAGGTCTCGCCGTTCTGGCAAAGCGCGCTGACCGGCGCCGTGATCCTGGTCGCCGTGCTGCTCAATGCCGGCGGCAACCGCAAGCGCAGCCGCCAGATCCTGCCGCTGCACCAGACCGAACTCAAAGCCGCAAGGAGCGCAGCATGAATGCGACCAGCATCGCCGAGGTCGAAACCCCACCTGACACCAAGACCGTGAACGAATCCAGCCACACCTCGCGTTATACGATCCTCGACCGCCAGCGGCCCGGCCTGCGCCACGTGCTGGCGCGCTGGGAAACCCTGCTCGCCCTGCTGCTGCTGGCTGTATTCGTCGCCGGCGGCGTCACGCAGGAGCACTTCCTCGATCCCTACAACCTGCTCGACGGGACAGTCAACTTCAGCGAGAAGGCCCTGATCGCGCTGCCCATGGCGCTGTTGATCATCTGCCGCGAGATCGACATCTCGGTGGCCGGCACGCTGGCGCTGTCGTCGGTCGCCATGGGCATGGCGCACACGGCCGGGATGCCGGCGGGGGCCCTGCTGTTCGTGGCGGTCGGCACCGGCCTGGCCTGCGGCTGGCTCAATGGCTTCCTGGTGACTCGCTTCATGCTGCCCTCGATCGTCGTCACCATCGGCACCATCGCCCTGTACCGGGGCCTGGCCAGCGTGGCGCTGGGCGACCAGGCCTTCACCAATTATCCGCAGCTGATGGCCGACTGGGGACAGGGGACCTTCTTCGGCGTGGTGCCGCGCGCCTTCGTGATCCTGCTCGGTTTCGCGCTGCTGTTTGCCGTGGTCTTGCATGCCACCACGGCGGGCCGCCGCATCTACGCCATCGGCAATAATCCGGACGCTGCGCGCTTCTCGGGCATCGCGGTCGACCGCTACCGCCTGGGACTGTTCATGCTGACCGGCGCGATGGCGGGCCTGGCGGCCTTCCTGCTGACCGGCCGCATCGGCAGCACGCGGCCGAACATCGCCACCGGCTGGGAGCTCGAGATCATCACCATGGTGATTCTGGGTGGCGTAAGCATCGCCGGCGGCGCCGGCACCATCGGCGGCGTGCTGCTGGCGGTGCTGACGATGGGCGCCGTGACCTATGGCCTGGCGCTGGCCAACGTTCCCGGCATCTACATGACGATCGTAGTGGGCGTGCTGCTGCTGGCGACCATCGCGCTGTCGCGCCTCTTGCGCGGCAAGCCGAGCCGCCATTGATGGAGCGCGATCCCATGCAAGCGACCCCGGACGACGCCCTGATCGTACTCGACATCGGCAAGACGAACGTCAAGCTGGCCCTGGTCGATGCCGCCGGACGGCTGCTGGCCGAACGGCGCCGGCCCAACACGATCCTGCACGACGGCCCCTATCCGCACCACGATACCGACGGCATCTGGGACTGGATGCTGGCCACCTGCCGCGCCTTCGCCGGCCAGGCGCGGGTGACGGCGATCGTGCCTGTGACCCACGGCGCCACCGCCGCCCTGGTCGACGACGACGGCCTGGTGCTGCCGGTGCTCGACTACGAGGCGGAGCTGCCGGGGCTTGACTACGCCGCGCTACGGCCGGCCTATGCGCAGACCTACTCTCCACTGCTGCCGTCTGGCCTGAATCTCGGCCGCCAGCTGGCCTGGCTGCAGCAGCAGCACCCGGAAGCCTTCGCGCGGACGCGCCACATCCTGATGTACCCGCAGTACTGGGCCTGGCGCCTGTGCGGCGTGGCGGCCGGTGAAGCGACGTCGCTCGGCTGCCATACCGATATGTGGGACCCGGTGCGCCAGGACTATTCGTCGCTGGTGACGCGCATGGGTTGGGAGCCGCAGCTGCCGCCGCTGGCGTCGGCCTGGACCGCGCTCGGCGTGCTGCGTCCCGAGGTCGCGCAAGCCACCGGGCTGGCGCCCGACTGCGAAGTCCTCTGCGGCATCCACGACAGCAACGCATCGCTGCTGCGCCACCTGGGCCGCGACGGCGCCACCGCACCGCGTACCGTGCTGTCGACCGGCACCTGGCTGATCGCCGCGGCCTTCGGCGCTAGCCTGGACGGCCTGCGCGAGGATGCCGACATGCTGGCCAATACCAACGCACTCGGCCAGCCGGTAGCCTGCATGCGCTTCATGGGCGGCCGCGAATTCGGCGCACTGGCCGGCGACCAGCCAGGCACTTGTTCATTCGAGCAGCTCGAACGCCTGATCGCGCGCGGCACGATGGCGCTGCCGGGCTTCGCCGACGGCGGCGGCCCGTTCGCAGGCCGGCAAGGCCATATCAAAGGACCGCCTCCGCTCGACGTCGGCGAACGCTTCGCACTCGCCACGCTGTACTGCGTGCTAATGACCGACTACTGCCTCGACGCGCTCGGCGCCCGCGGCCCGATCACGGTCGAAGGCGCCTTCACCGCCAACCCCTGGTTCGGCCCCCTGCTGGCCAGCCTGCGCCCCCACCAGGCCCTGGCCTATTCCGACGACGCCAGCGGCACCACCTGCGGCGGCTGGCTCCTGCGCTACCGCGACGCCACCCCACCCACCCAACACCAGCCCAAGCCCCCCCGCACCGTCACCGGCCTCTCCGCCTACCGCACAGCTTGGCGCGCCGCCCTCTCCACACCCACCCCGCACCTATCCCACGCTCAATAACCCAACAATCAGGGTCAGAGTAAAATTATTGACCAATTGATTTACTGAAGTTGTCAAACAATTCGACTCCGACCCTATTTGCTTGAGCCCTACCGCAGGCCTCTTTTCGGGCAAACGTCAAGGCCGACGGCCACGACCTTCTCTGGCGACAACTTAAATGCGCAAGCGTCATTAATCGACACGTCGCAAGGCTCCAATGAGGGTCAGAGTAAAATTTCCGAGCAATTGCTCACCAAATTAATAGGGTCAGTGTCGAATTATTGGCCAATTGATTTACTGAAGTTGGCAAACAATTCGACACTGACCCTATTTATTGGTTGGATAGGAAGCGCTATTTTGGGGGTGGTTCGTCCTGGCCTTTCATGATCTCGAGGGGGACGCCGCCGCGGGTGGTGCGCAGGGGGAGGAGCTTGATGGGCTCCAGGGCGTTGTCGGGGCGGCCGTCGGTGGTTACTGCGAGCGCGACTGTGTTTTCGCCGTTCGGATTCAGGATGCCTGGAGGGATGACGAAGGTGCGTTGGGGGCCGATGTGGGCGATGAATTGGCCCATGTTCCAGCCGTTGACGAAGATCAGGGCGCGGTTGTCGCGGTCGGAGCGGGGCTTGGCGGTGTCGCCGAAGGCCAGGGCCAGCTGGACGTCGTGGTCGCGCGGCAGGTCGAGCTTGAATTGCGTGCGCAGCCAGTAGGTGCCGGCGGCTGGTGGGGCGTCGGTCGGACGCGTCGACTGCCAACCCTGGGACGGGGACGATGGCAGGTGCCAGCCGGCGCGCTCGCCGTACAGGCCGCCGTTGTTCATTGGGCCGCGCACGCGGTCGACCAGCTCCTCGCCGCCCTGGCGGCCCTGGATGCGCCAGGCGATCGGCGTGCCGAAGCGCTGGCCGCCGCGGCTCGTCAGCGAGGCCGAGATCAGGCCCCGCGCCTCGCGGTGGAAGTCGTCCGCCATCAGGTTCCAGTTATGGCCGTTGTTGCGCACCATGACCGCGATCACGTGCTCGCCCGGCGTCAGCTTGCCCAGGTCGAGCTTCACGCTGTCGGTCGTCTCCGGGAACGAGCGGCCGGTGTCCAGCTCGTGCTGGCCGACGAAGCGGCCGTCGATCCATACCTGGATCATGCCGGCGCCGCCGGCTCCGTAGAACAGCTCGAGCTGGTTGGCTTTCGGGTCGCTGCTGGTGAAGCGTCCGCGATACCAGACGTCGCCGTGGTGGAAGCCGTAGTCGCTCATCGCCAGCGTTGGCTGGCCGCGTTCCGGCATGGTCCAGGTCTGGGCCGCCGACGGACGCCGGTCGGCCTGCACCCAGGCGCTGTCGTCGAAACGCGGCGCTGCTTCCAGGCTGTCCATGCGACGGGTCCAGGCCAGGCGGGCCAGGTCCGGCACGCGCACCGCATCCGGGCCCTTCAGGCCGGCCGCGCGTACGCTGCCATCCGGCTGGCGCGTCAGCGCCAGTGCCTGGCCATTGAAGCTGGCCGTCTCGAACGCCGGTCCCCAGATCTCGATGGCGCCATCCTGGTCGGCGTCGCCCGTCATGGCCAACGCGCCGCCGGCGAGCCGCGCCGAGCGCACTAGCGCCGGCGTCAGCTGCAAGGCGCGACCGGCCCCGGTGTCCTGGGTCCAGAAACGCATGCTGGTCTGTTCGTCCGCCAGCAGGAGCAGCAACGGGGCCCGTCCGCCGCCCGAGATGCGGACTCGCGCCAGCCCCTCGTGCACGTAATTCAGCACCAGATCGCCCTTGGCTGCGTCCCAGCGCGATTGCACCCGGCCCGCCAGCACCTCGACCTTGGGCGCGCTGGCGTAGCGCAGCGCGGTCTCACCCTCCAGGCCATCGCGCCCGTGCAGCAGCGCGATGTCGCGCGCGCCGTCGCGCAGGTGGGTCTGCAGCTCGGAGGTCGAATACACCAGGCGCTGGCGTTCCATGTCGTAGGACGCCAGCAGCATGCGCGCGTCCTGGCCGCGCAGAAGCGACGCCACCGTGTACTCGCCGTCGCGCGTGGCCAGCCTGACGCTGAAGCGCTCTTCTCCCTTGCCGTCGGTGGGATTGTGGGCCGCGAACACCACATGGGTGCCGAGGCGCTTGTTGACGTTGTGGTAGACCTTGACCTTGCCGTCCACGGGCGCCAGCGATGGCCCTTTGTCCATCTCGGCCAGCACCGCCTCGGCGGCCTGCACGAACATGCCCTGCTGCTTGAGCGCATAGGCCTTGGGACGCAGGCCGCGGTCTTCCGAGATCGCCGCGCCGTAGTCGTACGAGGTATAGACCACCGGGCCGGCCAGCCAGCCCCACGACGTGCCGCCGAAGGTCATGTAGACGTTGTGGATCGTGATCCGGTTGATCAGATTGGTGCCGTAGAACACCCGCTGGTAGCCCTTGCCCTGGCGCTCGGCGGTGCAGGCATAGGTGCCGTTCGAGCCCCAGTAGTCGAACCAGCCGCCGCCCAGTTCCGCCGCGAAGCCTGGCGTCGCGGGGGAAGACAGCGCGCCCGCGCGCGGGCCCGGCGCGCCGTAGATGCCCCAGTCGGGCGCCTTGTTGGCGCCCGCGGGACTGGCGTGCACGTCGCAGCTGCCGCCCGGGTAGCCGTCAAAGGCGTAGATGTCGGTCGGGCCGGGATTGGCCCATGCCGCGCTGGATTCCTTCGGCGTCCAGTCCGGAAGGCGGCCGGCGGAGTTGTGGAAGAACGGCACCGTGATGCCGTCGCTGCGCGCCTTGCGCGCCAGGTGCTCCATCTGGCGTACGTGCTTGGGCTCCACCTTGCCTAACTCGTTTTCGAGCTGATAGGCGATCACGTTGCCGCCGCCATCGGTGACCTGGTGGCGCGCAATGATCGCATTCACCTGGGTCATCCACTCGTCCACCGCCGCCAGGTACACCGGATCGTCGGTGCGCGCTTCGCCGCGGTTGCGGAACATCCAGCCTGGATAGCCGCCGCCGGTCAGTTCCGAATTGATGTAAGGGCCAGTGCGCGCGATGATGTACATGCCCTCCTCTTTCGCGATCTGCAGCGCGCGCTCGACGTTGCGGATGCCGGAGAAATCGTAGACGCCTGGCGCCGGCGAATGGTAGCCCCAGTCGAAATAGAAGGCCACGCCGTTGAAGCCCAGCGCCTTCATCTTTTGCATCACGTCGCGCCACAGGGCCGGATTCGGCAGGCGGAACGGATGGATCTCGCCCGACCACACCACCACCCGCTTGTCGTCGATCTTGAGCGAGTACTGGTCCCAGCTCACCTTGCGCGGCTGGCCCTTGGGCGCGGACACGCTGGCCAGCGCCTTGCCATCGGCAGCCAGCGCGCCGAAACCTGACGCCATCGCGGCAGTGCCGGTCAGGCGCCGCCGTTCACTCCAGCTGCGGCCCCCATCGAGGCTGTCGGCATGCCATGCGCGCCGGCCGGCATCGCTGCCATACAGGCGCAGGGCCGGGCCATGACGCACCAGGGCCGCCGCCGTCACGCCGGCGCCGAATTTATCCAGGGTGGCGTCGATCTTCCACGGGCCGGCCAGGGCGCCGGCGCGCGCCAGCGCAAGCCGGCCGCCCTGCTGGCGCGCCACCGCCACATAGCCTTCGCCGTCTAGCAGCACGGTCGCGTCGAGGTGGCCGGCCAGCCCTTCCAGCCGCCGTGGCGCCGACCAGTTGGTCATTTGCGCATCCGGCACGGTCACGTGGATGCCCCCGGCGCTCGTGAACACGAGCTTGAGCGTACCATCGCGCTCGCGCACCCAGCCAGGCTTGCCGGCCTGGCCGGCACCGCCCAGCGGAATGTCGCGCACGAATTCCCATTGGCGCAGATCCGGGGAACGGGCCAGGCCAATGCCGCCCGAGCCGTTCGCATACGCCAGGTAGTAGCGACCGTCGGTGTGCTGCGCCAGCGCCAGATCGCGCAGGGCGCCGGATGGCGGCGTCCAGGCCTCGGAAGCCAGCGAGGTGAAATCGGCGCCGTCGTTTGACACCAGGATGCTCAGGGCGTTGGCCGCGCCGGCCGTCAGCGCCGGCATCAGGACCACTTGGCCGGCGCTGTCGCCGGCCTTGGCGGCGTCACGCGCCGCCTGCATGCCCGAACCTTGGGGAATGCCGAGTTCCTGGGCCGATACCAGTCCAGCCGTGCACAGGGCGGCGCAGGCCGTCGCCATCGATTGATACCACTTCATACTGCACTCCTTTGCTGCGAATCGTCGTCCAGAACATCAACGTTCTTCATTGATTCCCTACCTCTCTATCGGCGACCGGTTCGCCGAAGTCCGGCATGCCATCGGCACGCCAGCCGATCGCCTGCGCGCGCGTATGACGGTTCGGGTCGCGCAGCGGTTCGCCCACGATGTCACGATAGTTGCGCGCATGGTAGACCAGGATGTCGGTCTTGCCGTCCGGGCTGGTGGTAAAGCTGTTGTGGCCCGGTCCATACTGGCCAGCCTTCTCGCTGCTGCGCAGCACCGGTTGCCGCGACTTGGTCCACGACGCCGAGTCGAGCAGGTCGGCGTCCTCTTTCGCCCACAACAGGCCGAGCGCATAGTTGGCGTCGGTCGCGCTGGCCGAATACGTCATCAGCACGCGGCCATTCCTGACCAGCACTGCCGGTGCTTCGTTGACCCAATGTCCGATCTTTTCCCAGGCGTGTTCAGGGCGCGTCAGCAGCACCGCCGGCTGGCGGATCGCCAGCGGCCCGTCCATCTGCGCCAGGTAGATATTGGTGCCCTTGCTGCCATCCGGCGCGACCTGGGTCCATGAGAGATAGCGCTGGCCGCGGTGCGCGAAGGTGGTGGCGTCGAGGGCGAAGCTCTCCCAGCCGGTCTTGAGCTGGCCGCGCTCGATCCATTCGCCCTCGAACGGATTCGCTGCGCTGTTCTCCAGCACGTACAGCCGGATCTCCCACACCTTGTCGGCGCGACCGGCACTGAAGTACAGATACCACTTGCCATCGATGCGGTGCAGCTCGGGCGCCCAGATATGTGCCCCCATCTCGCCGCTGGCGTGCTTTTTCCAGACCACCTTACCCTCGGCCTTGCCGAGTGCGTTGAGACTGCGCGCGCGGCGCAGTTCGATGCGGTCGTATTCGGGCGCCGTGGCCGTAAAGTAGTACCAGCCATCAGGATGCAGCGTGACGTGGGGATCGGCGCGCTGGCGCACCAAGGGATTGGCGAATCCGGCGTCAGGCTCGGGGGCGGATGGCGCCTGGCAGCCGGCCAACGCCAGCAGCATGCACAGTACCGGCAGTGCAATGGGTTTCATGGAGTCCTCTCAAGCGAAAAAGCCAGCCACCCCATCAAGGGCGGCTGGCTGCAGACATCAGGGAAGGGATCAGATCTTGACGCCCAGGGTCAGGAAGTAGCGGCGTCCCGACCAGGCCAGTTCGTTGATCCGGAACGGGTCGCCCGCATCGCTACGCTGCACTTCGTCGGTCAGGTTCTTGCCTTCCAGCGCGAGCGACACGCGGTCGTTGAAGCGCCACTGGATCTTCGCATCGAGGAAACCGGTCTTTTCCTGGAACACCGGATTGCCCGAGACGTCGTTGGCGCCGGTGAAGAAGCGGTCGCGGTAGGTATAAGCCAGGCGCGCATTGACCGGACCCTGGTCATACCACAGCGAGAGATTGTAGGCGCTCTTCGACATGCCGGGATACGGCAGCACGGTGTCGTCGAGCAGGTTCAGGCGCTCCTTGCCCGGCGCGTACTTGAAGTCCATGCGGGTGTAGTTGGCGTCGACGCCGAAGCCGCTCAGCCAGCCCGGCAGGAAGGTCAGCGCGGTACGGCCGGCCAGCTCGATGCCCTTGGTGGTGGCGCCCTCGCCGTTGACGGCCTGGGTGACGTTGAAGCGCTGGCCATTCTTGAAGATGTCGACGTCGCGGGTGAGCACGCGCTCGATCACATAGCTCGAGATGTCCTTCTCGAACACCGCCAGCGACAGCTGGCTGTCCGGGGTCGGGTAGTACTCGAGGCTGAAGTCGCTGTTGGTCGAACGGTAGGGCTTCAGCTCCGGATTGCCGGCGGTGCAGGTATCGACGCCTTCGCCGCCGAACTGTGGATTGCCGCTGCCCAGGACGCAGGTGGCGTTCGGCGCCAGCAGGTCCATGCGCGGACGCGCCATCGCCTTGGCCCAGCCGACACGGGCCAGGAACTTGTTGTCGATGAACCAGAAGGCGCCATTAAAGCTCGGCAGCCAGTCGTGATAGGTGTTGTCGATCGTGACTACCCCATTACTCATGACGACGTCGGTGTAGGTCGAGGAGCCGGGCGAGGTTGCGGTACGCACCGAGTAGCGCTGCAGGCCCGAGGACTTGTTGTCGGTGCGGGTGTAGCGCATGCCGATATTGCCGTCGACCTCATAGCCGAACAGCTGGGTGGCCCAGTCCAGTCGCAGATAGGTGGCGGCGATCTTCTCTTCCACGCCGAACGCCGGGATCTGCGCATAGGTGTTGCCGTCGCTGCCAGGCGAGTTATACAGGTAGTCGTGGTTGAAGGCCGAGGTGTCGAAGTACGGCGCGGCGTTCGCAAACACCGGCGACATCCAGCCCGACGGCATGCCCTTGACGTCCCCCAGGCCGCCGAAGAACGTGCCGGGCGAGCGGCCGCTGACGGCGTTGATCAGCGCCGCCATCTGGGCCGCATTCATGTAGCTGGTCGAGTAACCCGAGTTGATGAAGGACTGCGCGTCGTTCGGACGCTGCGCGCCGCCGGTATAGAACGGATCGTAGATGGCGGTCTGGTTGACGTTGGCGCCGCGCACATTGATGTCGTCGGCCGTGGAGCTCAGATTGGCGCCATTGCTGGCGAGGTAGCCGCCACCGTTGTACTGCGTCGATTCGGCCTTGCGCGCCTGGGCGCCGAACGACACCCTGGTGAAGAACGGCGTGGTGAGGCGGTAGCGCAGGTCGATCTTGGCCTGGTCTTCCTGGTTCTTGGTCTCGCTCGGGCGGTACTGGAGCTGGGCCTGGACGTAGGAAGCCGGGTCGTCCGGGCTGTAGCCGGCCGGGAAGGTAAAGCGCGGCAGGCCCTGGTCGTCCAGCGTCACCTTCAGTCCCGGCGCATTCTGGGTCAGCGCGATATTGTTGCTGTCGCTGTCGTACATCGAGCGCGAGGTGCCGAACAGGCCCTCCATCTCGAGCCGGTCGCGCTTGTACAGGAAGCCCGATGTGGTATAGCGCGAATCGATGTCGAGCTGGAAGTCGCGCGCCGAAGTGCCGAAGGCACCCTGCCCGCCGCGGCCTGCCGCGTACAGGCAGTTGCCGACGGTGTAGGACGTAACGTGGTGGTTCGTGATCACCATATCGTCCGGCGTGGTGGCCGCCGGGACGCAAGTGCCGACCGTGGTCGGCACGCCGGTGGCCGGGTTGTAGACCGGCGCCTGGCCGGCGTTTGCCAGGCGATTCGCATCCGGGAAGTCGGTGCCGAAATTACGGTCGTTCAGGCGCTGGCGCTGGGTATTGGCCTGGTAACTGACCCAGGCATTGAAGTTCTTGCTGAATTCGTACTGCGCGGTGACCTCGCCCGACGAGCGCTTGTGGTCGCGGGTCCAGATGCCGTAGCGCGCAATGCCCGGCGAGTAGTCGAACCACTGGCGGCGGCAGGCATCCGCCTGGGCGCTGGTCAGACCCGAGGTGGCGCAGCTGGCCGCATCGCCGATCCCGGCCAGGCGCGGATCGGTGCTGACCACCGTCTTCTCGGGCGACCTGTCCCAGTCCTGGATAAAGCGCCACGATGTGTTGCGCGCGTAGTCGTTGCGTGTGTGAACCTCGTCGTACACGAAGTTGGCCATCAGCCCCAGCTTGCCGTCCAGGTATTTGTCGGCCATGTACAGGTTGCCGCGCGGTTGCACGCCGCCGCGCGAGGTCGAATGCTCGGCCGCGATGCTGGTGCCGATGGTCGGTTCCTTGAAATCGAGCGGCTTGCGGGTCTTGATCGACACCGAGCCGCCGACGCCGCCCTCGGTCATGTCCGCGGTGATGCCTTTATAGACGTCGATCGAGCCGATCAGCTCCGACGCCAGCTCGCGCAGCTCGGCGCCGCGACCGGCGCCGCCGCCGGTGCCCAGCACCGACATGCCGTTGATCTCGATGCGGTTCAAGTCAGGCTCGACGCCGCGGATCGAGATCTGCGAGCCTTCACCAAAGTCGCGCGACAACTGCACGCCGGTCACGCGCGACAGCGCTTCGCCCACGTTCTTGTCGGGGAACTGGCCGATGTCTTCGGCCACGATGGAATCGGATACGGTGCTGGCGCGCAGCTTGCGGTCGATGGCCGAGGCCACCGAGCGGCGCGTGCCGGCGATGTGGACCACCGCTGGCGCGGTCGCCGCATCGCCGATGGTGGTTGGCGGCGCGCTGGCCGAAGGTGCGGTGGAAGGTGCGGTCTGGGCGGCTTCCTGCGCCATCGCGCCATGCGCGGCCAGGATGGCGATTGCTGCTGCTACCGCGCGCGCGCAGCGGGTCGGGTGAAGCACTTGCGTGCGTGTCGTTGCATGGTTCATCGGTCGTCTCCAAGGGCTCTGTTTTAGGTGTACTGCTTGGCCTTGAAAACATTCTATGTGCGTATAGTTGCCTGATCCCATATGGCATTGAAAGAATCATGCACCTGATCGAAAGCGGCACTTCCAACCGGGAATCGCTCAATCGATTGAGCGATTCCCGGGATGTGCATGGTGCGTAAGCCGCACTGCACGCATCAGGGCAGCTCGTAGAACTCGGCTTCGACGATCGATAGCTGCGAGCGCGCGACCTGCTGCGCGCCGGTGTCGGCATTGGCCTGGTTGGCCACTTCGAGCATCCGGATCGCTCCCGCGTCATCAGCCTGTCCGTCGAGCGCGATCGTCACCTCGCTGCCGTGGCGCGGGGCCAGCGACAAGGTGACATAACCGAGGTTCTTCGGCGTCGTGCCCCGGTACACTTCGGCGCCATCGACGAGCACGCGCAGCGGATAGCTGCGCTCGCGCCATCCGGTCAGCTTCAGGACCAGCTCGCGCAACAGCGCCGGCCGCGCCAGGCGATACGTGATCTCGGCCGGCGCACCGGGTTCGTTGGCCCAGCTCGTGGTCTCGTCATCGTCGACCGACAGCGCGGCGCGCTCGCCGTTGCTGGCCGCGGTGCTGCCTGCCACCGGCACCGCGATGCGCGATGGTGCGAACGATGGCGTCAACGGCGTCGGGCCGCGTGCGAAGCGCAGCGGTGGCGGCGCCGGCAGCGCCGCCAGGCCGCCGCTGACCGCGACCGGTGCCGACGCCAGCGTGAATTCAGCTGGGGCCAGCCCGTCGGCGCGGGCCCGCAGCAGGATCTCGCCAGCCTGGGTCGTGCTGCGTACGAGGACGCGGTTCACGCCACCTTCCAGCGGCAGCACGCGCGCCAGCACGTGGTTGCCAGGCCCCTGCGCGATCCCGCCGCGCCATTCGGCCGGCCCTGCCAGTTCGAAGTGCACGGTGTCGAGCGCCACCGGATTGCGCCGGCCGGCGGCATCGACCGCCTCCACCTGCACCAGGGCCAGGTCGGCGCCGTCGGCGCGCAAGCCATGTGGGGACGGGATCGCCGACAGGCGCAGGGCGACCGCCGGCCCGGCGGTCATGAGCACCGCCTCGCACACCTGCCGCCCGCGCGCGTCAAAACCCACCGCTTTCAGTTCGCCCGCCTCGAACGCCACCGCATCGAAGGTAAAGGTGAAGCGGTCGCTCTGGCGCGCAGGTCCGAGGTCGCGGCCATTGAGCGTCAGCCTGACCTGCTCGGCGCTGGAGATGACGTGCACCGGCTTGACCGTCCCCGCGGCATAGTTCCAGTGCCCGACGATATGGGCGCGCGGGCGCTCGACGTCGACCCAGCCGTCCCACATCACCTGGTGCGCGAAGAACGCGTCCTTCGGGATGCGCATCGCGTCCACCTCGCCGCTGCGGCGGTAGTTTTCGGCGCCGCGGTGGTGGGTATTACTGTCGGAGAAGATGATGTTGACGCCGCCGCTCGAGACGCGCTTGCCGGTGCCGGGACGCTCGCGCCAGTAATCGTGCCAGCGGCGCACCGTCTCGAGCGCGAAGCTGTCGCCGTTGCGGTTATAGGTGGCCGCGCTCTGCCCCTTGTGCGGTGGGCCATCGCCGTCCTTGTGGAATGGCGGCGAGAAATCGTCCCAGAACTTTCGCGCTCCCTCGTCGCGCATGTATTCCATGGCCCACATCGGATTGCGCGCGCTCTTGTTAATGTACAGCATCTCGCCGCCGTACTCGGCGACCTCCTGCAACTCGCCGCCCAGCATCTCGCGGCTGCCGGCGGCGCGCCCGCCGTGCGGGTCGTAGCGGTCGCGCAGCGCCCGCATCTCGGCCATGTGGCCCGCGCTCACGCCCTTGTTGCCGGACTCGTAGAACAGGATGCTGGGGTTGTTGCGAAAATAGACGATCGCATCGCGCATCGCCTCCACGCGCTGGCCCCAGCGCCGGTCGCCGACGTCGCGCTCCGAATCGCCGGCCGGCATGGCCTGGATCAGGCCGACGCGGTCGAGCGACTCGACGTCCTGGCGCCAGGGAGCCACGTGCATCCAGCGTATCAGGTTGGCATTGCTCTCCACCGCCAGGCCGTTGCTGTAGTCGCTCAGCCAGGGCGGCACCGACACGCCCACCGCCGGCCACTCGTTCGAGGTCCGTTGGGCGTAGCCCTTCATCTGCAGCACGCGGTCGTTGAGCTTGACCATGCCGTCGCCGAACCCAGTCTTGCGAAAGCCGGTGCGGGTGACGACGCTGTCGAGCGCCTTGCCGTCGACCCTGAGGGTGGTGACCACGTCATACAGGTAGCCGTAGCCCCAGCTCCAGAAATGCAGACCCTCGACCTTCGCGCCGGCGCGGGCGGTGACGGTGGCGCCGGCGGCGACGGTCTGCGGCGGGGCCGCGAAACGGGCGACCGCCTTGCCGTCCTTGTCGCGCACTTCCACTTCATACGTGAAGCTGCGCACTTGGTGTGACCCATTATGCACCTCGGATTCTGCTGTCACCGTTGCGCTGCGGCCCGGGATATCGAAATCGCGCGCGTAAACGTACACGCCGGTGGTACCGAGGTTCGACAACAGGGGCAGCGTCTGGTACAGCGATTCGGTGACGTGCAGGCGCACGTTCTTGGGAAGGCCACCGTAGTTGGCGTTGAAATTGCGGTCGGCCCACTGGTAGCGCTGGCCGGTGGCCTGCTCACGGTAGTCCCAGCGATTGTCGGTACGCACCGCCACCACGTTCTCGCCCGCGACCATCGCGGGGCCGATATCGAAGCCGAAGGCTGTCACCCCATTCTCGTGCAGGCCGATGCGGCGACCGTTGACGAACACCTCGGCCGCCTGGCGCGCGCCTTCGAACTCGATGAATACCTTCTGCCCGGGCGCGCGGTCTTCTATGCTGAAGCGCTTGCGGTACCAGGCGATCCCGGTCGAATGGTCGACGATGTCCCTGGCATAGGCGTCGTCTTCGTTCCAGGCGCGCGGCAAGGTAACCGGCTTCCAGGCGCCGTCGTCGAAACCCGGCTGGTGGGCGCCGGCAGGGTCGCCGACCGTCAGCTTCCAGCCGGGGTTGAAATCGTATTGGGCCCGCGCGGCCCAGGCAGGCGTGGCTGCCGATGCAGCGGCCAACAGGGCGATCAGGGCCAGTGCGGTGCGATCCATGTATGTCTCCATCCGGCTAATGTATTAGTGCGCCAGTGCCGGTATTGTTCAGCATCCAGACCCGCCTGTGCGGCCCGATCTCGAATCACTCAACATCGTGACCGATCGCGTCATCCGGATTGACGGGCGCGCCGAATCATCCGGTAATGGCGGCCTTGACGTATTTCATTCACCAGCAGCGACATCATGAGCAAACCATTCAAACGCATCCTCCTCACCGGCGCGGGCGGCAACCTGGGCCGCCGCCTGCGCGAGCGCCTGCACGACTTCGCCGACATCGTGCGCCTGGCCGACGTGGCCGATATCGGCCCCGCCGGCCCTGACGAGGAAGTGGTGCAGTGCGACCTGGCCGACCGCGCGCAGGTGATGCGCATGTGCGAGGGCGTCGACGCAGTGCTGCACTTCGGGGGCGTGTCGACCGAGGTCGAGTTCGCGCCCATCATGCAGGCCAATATCCTGGGCATGGTCAATCTCTATGAAGCGGTGCACAAGCTTGGCATCCGGCGCGTCGTCTTCGCCAGCAGCAACCACACGATGGGCATGTACGAGACGAGCCAGCGGGTCGACGCCGGCATGCTGCCGCGTGCCGACGGTTACTATGGCCTGTCGAAAGTCTGGGGCGAGAACCTGTCGCGCTATTACTGGGACCGCTTCGGGGTGGAGACCGTCTGCATCCGCATCGGCTACTGCTTCCCCGAGCCGGTCACCCACCGCCAGATGGTCACCTGGCTCAGCCTGGACGACCTGGTCGAACTGCTGCGGCGCGCGCTGGTCACGCCGCGCGTCGGCCACACCATCGCCTTTGGCGTCTCCGACAATCCGGGGCGCTGGTGGGATGACCGCGAGGCGCGCCACCTGGCGTTCCAGGCCGGGGACAGCTCGGCGCGGTTCACCGTCGATGGCGGCCAGCCGTTCGCCTATCCGCCGCAGGACGACCTGAGCACCTTCCTGCAGGGTGGCGCGTTCGTCACCACCGGTCCGAAATATCCGCAATAAGGCCTCGATGAAGATTCCCGGCCTGCTTGCCATTGCCGCGCTGCTGAGTGGCGGCGCTGCCCATGCCCAGCCATTCGCGCTGGACCGCGACGGCGCCCTGCCCCTGCTCGTTACCGACGGCAGTGCTACCACCCGCCTGGCCGCCGACCTGCTGGGCCGCGACCTGGAGGCGTTGACCGGCTTAGCCGGCCGGCGCGTGGAACGACTTGGCGACTGCCCGCAACGCTGCATCGTGATCGGCAGCGCCGACACCGCGCTGGTGCGTGAGGTCGCCGGCGCCATCGGCGCCGACCTGGCGCCGCTCGCCGGTCAGCGCGAGCGCTACGTCCGCGCCATGGGCCGCGCCGACGGACGCGAGGTACTGCTGATCGCCGGCGCCGACCGGCGCGGCGCCGTGTACGGCGTGGTCGACGCCTCGCGCGAACTGGGCATCTCGCCCTGGGAATGGTGGGCCGACGTCAGGCCGGCGCGCAAGACAGGGCTCACGCTCGACGGTGCGCAGCGCCTGTCCCCCGCGCCCTCGGTGACCTGGCGCGGGATCTTCATCAACGACGAGGACTGGGGCTTGCAACCGTGGGCCGCCAAAACCCACGATCCCGCAAAGGACATCGGCCCGCGCACCTATTCCCGCGTATTCGAACTGATGTGGCGCCTGAAAGCCAACTTGCTCTGGCCCGCGATGCATGACAGCACCAAGGCCTTCTACACGATCACCGGCAATGCCCAGGCAGCCGACGATTACGCGATCGTGATCGGCACCTCGCACGCTGAGCCGATGATGCGCAATAACGTCGGCGAATGGCGGGCCGGCTTCGGAGAATTCAACTGGTTCACCAACCGCGACGCCCTGCTGGGCTACTGGCGGCAGCGCGTGGATGAGGTCAAGGGCTACGAGAACGTCTACACCCTCGGCCTGCGCGGCGTGCACGATTCGGCCATGGAAGGCGCCAGCGGGCCGGACCAGGCCCGCGCCACGGTGGAAGAAGTCATCACTGCGCAGCGCGCGATACTGTCGCGCAGCATCGGCCAGAACCCCGACCGCATCCCGCAGGCGTTCACGATGTACAAGGAGGTGCTGGACTACTACAACCGCGGCCTGCAGGTGCCGGACGATGTCACCCTGGTCTGGCCCGAGGATAACTACGGCTACCTGAACCAGCTCGGCACGGCGCGCGAACGCGCGCGTAGCGGCGGCAATGGGATCTATTACCACGTGTCGTACTGGGGCCGCCCGCACGACTACCTGTGGCTCGGCACCACCCACCCGACGCTGATCCGCGACCAGCTCCAGCGCGCCTGGGCCACCGGCGCGCATCACCTGTGGATGCTGAACGTGGGCGACATCAAGCCCAACGAATACCTGGCCGAGTACTTCCTCGACGCCGCCTTCGACGCCAGGGTGCTTGGACAGGAGCCGGCGCGCCACCTGTCCGCCTGGGCCGGACGGCAGTTCGGCGCCGCCCACGGCGAGGAAGTCGCGGCGATCAAGCTCGAATACTATCGCCTGGCCTGGGAACGGCGCCCGGAATTCATGGGCTGGAGCCAGACCGAACCCACGCGCCCGGTGCGCACCACCGAATACGTCCGCACCGGCGGCGAGGAAGCCGAGCGGCGCCTGGGCGCCTACCGCGCCCTGGTGCGCCGTGCCGAGGCACTCCAGGACCGGCTGCCGGCGCCGCTACGCGATGCTTACTTTCAGCTGGTGCTGTACCCGTTGCGTTCCAGCGCCAGCCTGAACGAGCGCATCCTGAAGCTCGACCTGGCCGCCGAATACGCGCGTCAGCAGCGGCCGTCATCGAACCTGTACGTGCGCCAGGCGCGACGGGCGCATGCCGCCATCGCGGCCGATGCCGCCGCCTACAACGCCCTGGCGAACGGCAAGTGGGCCCATTTCATGGACGTCGCGCCGCGCCGGCTGCCGGTGTTCGCCGAACCGGTCTACCCGACCTATGACACGTCCACGCGGCGCGGCTGCGGCCTGGTCTACCCGGCGCCGCACTCGGTCGAGTCCAGTCAGCTGGCGGTGCCGGCCGGACGCGCGGTCAGCCGCACGCTGACCCTGGTCAGCCATGGCGGCCAGGACGCCGCCTGGTCGGTCGCTCCCGAGGCGCGCGGCGTGCGACTGGATGCGGCGTCGGGCCGTCTCGACGCCGCCAACGGCCACGAACAGCGCCTGGTGCTGCATGTCGACGGAAGCGCCAGCCCCACGCTCACTCTGCGTTGCGGCGCGCGGGCGCTGAAGGTGAACCTGCAGGCGCATGCCGCCGACACTGCCCTGCCGGGCGAGCGCGAACGCATCGTCGTGCTGCCGGCGGCCAGCGCTTCGATGCCAGCATCGCCCGACTGGGAAGCGCTGCCCGGCCTGGGCACGTCCGGCAAGGCCATGCGCGCGCGCCTGGACCTGCCGTCGCGCGGCCCGGAGACGCTGGCAGGCGTGGCGCCGCTTGAATACCGCTTCCAGACCCGCACTGAAGGCGGCGCCACGCTGCGCCTGGTCGCCGTGCCCGTACATGCACTGACGGCTGAAAACCGCCTGCGCATCGCCGTGCAACTGGACGACGGGCCACTCGAAACCTTCGACTACACGACGGTCGGCCGCAGCGACGAATGGAAGCGCAATGTGCTGGGCAATATGGCGGTGCGCAGCAGCGCGCGGGCGAGGCTTGAGCCAGGCCAGCACACCCTGCGCATCTATGCGCTCGATCCGGGTGTAGTGCTGGACCGCATCGACGTCGTGATGGACGGGGCACCGGAATACTATGGCATGCCGCCTGCTGACTGACGCGGCCCAGGTCGCTCATTACAAAGGCAAACGCAATGCATGAATCGAAAGGAAACGACGAAAAACGCTTTCGAAAGCCTTCGAATAGGCCATTTTACTCATTAATCATCAGTTCGAGCAGAGCGGCTACCCGAAAACGAAAGTTCTGCGGTACTATCGCTGAGCTGGCGCAATGACGCACCACAGCAACGGCGACGGCCTGGCAAACGAGGCTGCGCCCGACTGACAACCACGACCGGGACATGAGACCCCGGCGGCATAGAGACATCGACCCATGACCCCATTCACCACGCTCGACACATTTGTCTTCCTGGTCTACTTCGTGGCCATCTCGGCCTACGGCATCTGGATCTACTGGCGCAAGAAGCGCACCAGCGGCAAAGCCACCCACGACTTCTTCCTGGCCGAAGGGTCCCTCACCTGGTGGGCCATCGGCGCCTCGCTGATCGCCTCGAACATCTCGGCCGAGCAGTTCATCGGCATGAGCGGCTCCGGCTACCGCATCGGCATGGCGATCGCCGTCTATGAACTGATGGCGGCCGTAACCCTGGTGATCGTGGCCGTGTTCTTCATGCCGGTCTACCTCAAGAACCGCATCTACACGATGCCGCAATTCCTCGAGCAGCGCTACGGCAAGGCGGTGGCCACCACCATGGCGGTGTTCTGGCTGGGCCTCTACGTGGTGGTGAACCTCACCGCCATCCTCTACCTCGGCGCGCTGGCGATCAGCAGCATCGCCGGCCTGGACGTGATGGCCTGCATGCTGTTCCTGGCGGTGTTCGCCACCGTGATCACGCTGGGCGGCATGAAGGTGATCGGCTACACCGACGTGGTGCAGGTGCTGTGCCTCGTGATCGGCGGCCTGGTCACCACCTGGATCGCGCTCGACCTGGTGGCGGCGCTGGCCGGCGGCCAGGGCGCGCTGCGCGGCATGAGCGAACTGTATCTGCGCGCCGGCGAGCACTTCGACATGGTGCTGTCGCGCGACAATCCGGCCTATATGGACTTGCCCGGCATGTCGACCATCATCGGCGGCATGCTGATCGTGAACCTCAACTACTGGGGCTGCAACCAGTACATCATCCAGCGCGCGCTCGGCGCCGACCTGCACACGGCGCGCAAGGGCCTGCTGTTCGCGGCCTTCCTGAAGCTCCTGATGCCGATCATCGTCGTCTTGCCGGGCATCGCCGCCTATGCGCTCGACCGCTCGGGCACCCTGGGCGACGCCATGCGTCCGAACGGCGAACTGAATCCGGACCGCGCCTATCCGACCCTGCTCGCCCTGCTCCCGGCCGGCATCAAGGGCCTGGCCTTCGCGGCGCTGACGGCGGCGGTGGTGGCCTCGCTGGCCGGCAAGGCCAACAGCATCGCCACCATCTTCACGCTCGACATCTACAACAAGCACTTCAACCGCGAAGCCAGCGAACAGAAGATGGTGTGGATCGGCCGGGTGTCGGTGGTGGTCTCGATGGCCATCGCCGTGCTGCTGGCGCCACTGATGGGCATCGACAAGAAGGGCGGCTTCCAGTACATCCAGGAATACACCGGCTTCGTCTCGCCCGGCATCCTGGCGATGTTCCTGCTCGGCTTCTACTGGCGCAAGACCACAGCGGCGGCGGCGATGTTCGCCACCATCGGCGGCCTCGTGTTCTCGGTGTTCCTCAAGTTCCTGCCGCTGGCGATGGACCTGTCGTTCCTGGCGCCGATCGGCTTCGCGGTCGACAACGGCGCCGGCGTGTACGAAATCCCCTTCCTCGACCGCATGCTGATCGTGTTCATCATGGTCGTCATCGGCATGGTAGTGATGAGCAAGATGGCCGTGCAGGACGGCACGCTCAAGCGCATGCACATCGACCGTTCGCTGTTCCGCGTCGATGGCGGCTTCGCGCTGGGCTCGGCCGTTATCTGCGTGCTACTGGTCGCCATCTATGGCTTCGGGTGGTAAGCTCGAAACCAACCGACCATGACGATCACGAGGAACGCGATGTTCAATCCTACCGACCACCCGCACCGCCGTTACGATCCGCTCGGCGGCGACTGGGTACTTGTATCTCCCCACCGCGCCAAGCGCCCCTGGCAGGGGCAGCAGGAAGCTCCCGACCGCGCGCCAAGGCCGGCGCACGACCCGGGCTGCTACCTGTGCGCCGGCAATGTGCGCGTCAATGGCGAGCGCAATCCCGACTACCAGGGTACGTATGTGTTCGCGAACGATTTCGCGGCCTTGACACCCGACACCCCGGACGCGCCGCCGGGCCCCGATCCGCTGTTCCAGAGCATGAGTGCGCGCGGTACCAGCCGCGTGATCTGCTTCTCGCCCGACCATGCGAAATCGCTGCCGCAGCTGCCCTTGCCGGCGCTGCGCGGAGTGGTCGACACCTGGTGCGAACAGGCGGCCGAGCTGGGCGCCAGCTACCGCTGGGTCCAGGTGTTCGAGAACAAGGGGGCGGCGATGGGCTGCTCCAATCCGCACCCGCATGGCCAGGTGTGGGCCACCAGCTTCCTGCCCGACCTGCCCGCACGCGAAGACCGCCTGCAGCGCGCCTATCACACCGAGCATGGCCGGCCGCTGCTGCTCGACGTCGCCGAGCGCGAGGCCGAGGCGCGCGAGCGGCTAGTGGTCGAGACCACGCACTGGCTGGCCGTGGTGCCGTACTGGGCGGCCTGGCCGTTCGAGACGCTGCTGCTGCCCCGGTTCCCGGTCCAGCGGCTGGAAGACCTGAACGACGAGCAGCGCACCGACCTGGCGCTCGCCCTCAAGCGCCTGACCACCCGCTACGACAACCTGTTCCAGACCTCGTTCCCGTATTCGATGGGCTGGCACGGCGCGCCGTATGGCGAGGGTGACAATACCCAGGCCTGGCAGCTGCATGCCCACTTCCATCCGCCGCTGCTGCGTTCGGCCTCGGTGCGCAAGTTCATGGTCGGCTTCGAGATGCTGGCCGAGGCCCAGCGCGACCTGACGCCGGAACAGGCGGCCGCCATGCTGCGCGCCGTCTCCGACGAGGTGCACTACCTCGACGCCGTTGACACCTCTGCTTCCAACCCTTGAGCGTACGATGAACGATTCTTTGACGGCCAGAGCGGCCGACGTCTTCCTGGCCGCCTTCGGCCAGCCGGCCACGATCCGGGTGCAGGCCCCGGGCCGGGTCAACCTGATCGGCGAACATACCGACTACAACGGCGGCCTGGTGCTGCCCTGCGCCATCGGCTACCGCACGGTGATCGTGGCGCGCCCGCGCACCGACCGCCGCATGCGGGTGGTGGCCGCCGACTACGACGACGCCATCGACGAGTATGCGCTCGACGCGCCGATCGCGCGCCTGGCCGCACCGATGTGGGCCAATTACGTGCGCGGCGTGGTGCACGAACTGCTGCAGCGCCAGCCAGGGGGCCAGGCCATGCACGGCATGGACATGGTCATCGCCGGCGACGTGCCGCAGGGCGCTGGCCTGTCGTCGTCGGCCTCGCTGTCGGTGGCGGTGTGCACCCTGTTCTCGGCCCTCCCCGACTACCCGGGCCTGGGACCGATCGAGGCGGCCCTGGTGGCCCAGCGCGCCGAAAACGACTTCGTCGGCTGCAAGTGCGGCAATATGGACCAGATCAGCTCCGCCTGCGGCGTCCAGGACCATGCACTGCTGATCGATTGCCGTTCACTGGAAGTCAGTCCGGTACCGATTCCGGCGGGCGCGGCGATCATGATCGTCGAATCGCACATCACCCGCGGCCTGGTCGACAGCGCCTATAACACGCGCCGCGCCCAGTGCGAGGAAGCGGCGCGCCACTTCGGCGTGCCGGCCCTGCGCGACGTCGACCTGGCCACGCTTGCCGAAAAAAGCGCCGGACTCGATCCGGTCGTTCTGCGCCGCGCACGCCATGTCGTCAGCGAAAACCAGCGCGTTATCGCGGCGGCAGAGGCGCTGGCCGCCGGCGACCTGGAACGCATGGGGGAACTGATGGCGGCCTCGCACGTATCGATGCGCGACGACTTCGAGATCACGGTGCCCGCAATCGACCGCCTGGTCGACATCGTCAAGGGCGCGATCGGCGCGGCCGGCGGCGTGCGCATGACGGGCGGCGGCTTCGGCGGCTGTGTGGTGGCGCTGGTGCCGGAAAAGCTGGTGGAGTCCGCGCGCCAGGCGTTGGCCCGCGACTATCGGGCGCCGAACGGCGCGCAAGCCACTGTGCACGTCTGCCGCGCGGCGGCCGGCGCCGGCAGCCTGTAAGGGCTACAGCGACGCTTTCTTGCCGTTGACGATCACGTTGTCCAGCCGTACATCGCTGGCGCCGGCGATATCGAGCCTGGCGTCACGCAGGGCAAGGTCGATGTCCTTGAACACGATGTCGCTGATCTCGGTCTGCCCGGGATTCGGCCGGATGCGCCCGAAGCCGCCGTAGCGACCCGTGATGCCCTCCAGCCGGATATTGCGCACGATGGACTTCGGCGGCGGCGCGCCCTTGAGGTCCACGTACTGGGTCCACGGCTGCACCGATACGATGGCGCCGCGCTCCGACTGCAGGATCAGGTTGCGCAGGTGGACGTTCTCGTAGTGCTGTGGCGTGTCCGGGCGCAGCTTGAGCACCGCCACATTGAGCACATGGCCCGTGACCCGGCAATCCTCGACCAGGATGTCGCGCACCAGGGTCGCTTCGCTGCCCAGTGTGATGACGCTGTGGCCGCGCCTGAATTCGCAGTTACGCACCCGCACGTCAGTTACGGGCGGGCTGTCCTTGTCCTGCAGCGCGAACGGGCCCTTGGAGCCCTTGGCCGCGATGCAGTCGTCGGTCACCGAGAAGTAGCAACCTTCGATCGTCACCCGCTGGCAGCTATCCAGGTCGATGCCGTCGGTGCTGGGCGCCTGCTTGTAATCGTCCGGCACCACGAAGCGCGCATGCTTCACCGTCACGTCCTGGCAGCGGTACAGGTGCAGGTTCCAGAACTGCGAATCCTTGAAGGTCACGCCCTCGACCGTCACGCCGCGCGAGCGCTCGATCAGGGCCAGTCGCGCGCGCGGCACGCTGATGTTCGGGAAGTTGCCCGGGTCCTTGTAGGCATTGCGCAGCTTCCAGAAGCGGTCCCAGATCGGGCGCCCGGCGCCGTCGAGCGTGCCCTCGCCGCTAAGATGAAAACCGTCGCAGCCGTCGGCATTGACCAGCGCCGGGTTGAAGTTCTCGGCGAAGTGACCTTCGATCCGGGTGCGCCGGACCGGAAAATGCTTCAGGTCCGTCGAGCATTTGAGCACCGCCCCCTTGGCCAGGTGCAGGTGGACGCCGGGCTTGAAGAACAGTGCCCCGCTGACGAAGACCCCGGCCGGCACGACCACCGTCCCGCCGCCGCGCGCGGCCAGCCCATCGATCGCCTGCTGGATGGCGGCGGTGTTGATGGTCTTGTCGTCGGCCACGGCGCCGTGCGCAGTGATGTCGGACCGCTCGGCGCCCGCCGCAAACGCCGGCGCGACGCCAGCCCAGAATGGCACTGCCATGAGCGAGAGCGTCAGGCGCCGGCGATCGGAATGGATGTGCGACATGGTCTTGTCTCCTCGTGTGTCATGGGCCCACCAGGCCGGCCGCGCGCGCCGCCTCGTCCAGCGAATCGCCGACCAGCGCCATGTTCTGGATCGCGGCCAGGCTCCACTGCGCCGAGCCGTTGGTGCCGATATTCGGCAGCTCGTGGAGCTCGCGCAAGACCGCCACGCCGCCGACCTTTCTCGCGGCCGCATGCGATTTCATGAAGTTCGAGGGGAACAGTTCGCGCCAGGCGCGCAGGGCCAGCGCCCGGTCGCGTTCGTGATGGGCGGCGTAGGCGGAGAGGCGCGAGTGCGAATCGGGCTGGGCCCGGCCGCGCGGCTCGCTGCCCAGCAGCGCGATCAGCTCTCCCTTCGGAGCGTTGTAGTAGCGGCAGTACTCGAGCCAGGCCTTGCGGTAGCCCGGTTCGTCGACCAGGGTCAGGAGCTCGGAACTCATCTCGACCACGCCGAACACGCCGTTCAGTTGCGAGATGCGGGCCTGGTCGCCCGGCCCGCTGAATTTGCCAGTCTTTGGATCGTAGGGCGCCGCCGATGCAAACCAGCGGCGCTCGAGCGCGCCGATGGTCCGCATGCCATTCACGATCTTGTCGCGCCAGCGGGTGTCGCCGGTGCGCTCCCACTCCGCCAGCCAGGCCGCGACTAGCGAGCCCCAGACGGTGCCGAAGGAGGCGTCGACCAGCGCCGGTGCATTGGCCGACCTGCCTGCCGACGGCAGTGCGCCAGGCGTGGAGCCGGGACGCAGCTTGCGGCCGATGTCGACCTTGTGCAGGTCGGCGTCGGAATCGAGCAGCTCGCGCATCAGGTCGCCCGTGCGTTCGTCGGCAGTGAGGAAGTAGTAGATGCGCCGATAGGCGGCGTTCGATACGCGCGGCTGCTTGGACGAATCGGACCAGTGCTGCACCCCATGGCGGGTGCCGAAGCCCTTGAACGGACCGGCGTGGTACACGTCCACTTCGCCCGTATGCCGCGTCATCGCCTCGGCGAACTTGAAGATGTCGGCGCGGCCGGTACGCAGGTAGCTGTACCACAGCCACAGGTCGGTCGACAGCTCCGAATTGTCCCAGGCATAGCCGCCGATATCGTAGCGCCACATGTGGCGGTCGTTGTCGTAGGCGTGCATCACGTCGCCGTAAGACCAGAAACCATACCAGCGGTGCTGCTCGACTTCGCGCAGGTACTGGTCCAGCCTGAAGGCGAGATGATCCTCGATCAGCTTGCGCGCCGGCGTGCTGCGGTCACTCACGTCCCAGTCGCCGAAAACGCCGCAGGCGTGGATGCGGGCCGGATCCAGCACCAGCCGGGCCGGATTGGCCACCTGCTCGGCCATGTTCGAGAAGTCCTGGTGCGAGGGCGTGCCGCCCAGCACCCAAAGCTGCAGCTCGGTGGTGCGCGCCACGCCGGGCGAGGCATCCCAACCCGGCTCGTAGTCCTCGTAGGTGATGTTCAGGCCCGCGATCTGCTCTTCGAAGGTGTCCATGCCGTCGGCCGAACGGTAGGAGCGCATGTCCATCGCCGGGCTTGACGGCGACCACATCCAGGCGGTGACGTCGGCCATGTCGCTCGCGGCCTTGCGCACGTCCAGCTGGCTGGGTGTGCGCTGCCAGAAATCCTTGAAGCCCAGCGCCACGCCGCCCGTCGCGCCGCCGGCATACACCAGGCCCTTGGTCCGCGTGCCGGCGTTGGCGTCGATCCAGGCGTGGCCGCTGCGGGTGCGCTTGCGCAGCGCGAAGCCGTCCGGCGTGGGCTGTGCCAGCGTAAAGTCGCCCCACTCCGGAATCCAGCGCAGGCCATCCTGGACCGGCTTGGCCATGCCGGACAACGGCGGCAACGCCCTGCCTGCCACCTGTGCGTCCTTGTATTCCTGGCCAGGATCGCGCCGCAGGCCAGTCACCGGCCGCACCGCCTCGCCCCACACGCCAACGCCTTCGCCGGCGAAGCGCACATGGCGGTCGTGGGTGGCATCGTTCATGGCTACCCTCGCCGTCACGCCGAGTCCCGCAATGAAATCCCGGGCCGGCTCGCCGTCATAGATGAAGGAGTGGACGATGCGCACGCTATCCGAACCGGCGTAGAAGTACAGGCGCACCGAGAACGGCAGCCAGTCGCGCATGCCGCCTGCGCGCGCCGCATGCACGCCGTCGAGCTTGACGACGGCCCGCACCGGTCCCTCCTGCTCCAGCGTGACGCGCGTGACCTTGCTGGTGAAGAGTTCGCGGCGCACGCTGCCCGCGTCTTCCGGCTCGGCGCCGTCCTGGCGCAGCGCGACCAGGCGCAGGTGCTGCATCGTCACCCGGCCGGCGCGGGTCGCGCGCTCGACCAGGTATTCTCCGCTCGTCGGCACGGTCCACGCCAGTTCGCCGGCGCTCACCGTGAGCGCCTCAGCAGACTGCTTGACCGATACGCCCGATTTCACCGTGCCGGCGCCCGCCTCCAGGTTCCAGCCGGAAGCAGTCGCGCCGCCGGCCACCGCATGCGCGGTCCACTTCAGGGAGCCGTCCGGCCAGTAAGCCAGCGGCCAGGATTGCAGTGCCGGACCGTCGGCGCCCAGCGTGAAGCGCAGGTTCTTGTTGGCGGGCAGGCGCAGCGTCCCGCGCGGCCACGGCACGCCCAGGGTTGCGCCCTCGAAGCGCGCCGGCGCCTGGCCGTCGAGCCAGCGCAGCGCGGTGCCGGAGACGGGCTTACCTTTGCCGCCGACGTTGGCGGTCGCTGCGTGGGATGCGATCGGTGCGCCCGGAACGGCGGCCAGCGCGGCCGCCATCTGCACGAAGCGCCTGCGGGATGGGAGGAATGGTGGCAAGCGGCGTCTCCATCTGATATTTCAGTGCGATGGATTATGCGGCCGTGCGCCGCGCGTTGGACTTCCTGAGCAGAAATAATCAAGCGATGGATCGATTCACGCGCAAGCCGCCGGCTCGCAGATCATCTCCGCCAGCAAACGCGATCCTTTCATCATCTCCTTTTCGACCACGTTCTCCGACAGTCCCAGGCAGGCCGCGGTTTCGAGCTGGGACAGCCCGTGGATCCTGCGCGCCCGGTAGACCTGCCGGCAGCGCCGCGGCAGCCGGTCGATCAGGCGCAGCACCCAGCGAAGCTCGGAACGCGCCATGGCGACGCGCTCGGTCGACGGGCTGGCCTCGGGCATCTCGAGGTCGTCCAGGCTGGCCAGGAGGTCGACCCGCAGCGCGCAGTCGCGGCGAAAGCGGTCCAGCATGATGTTCTTCGCGACCTGCATCGCGAACGCCCTGGGAGTCGCGATGTGCTCGACCGACGCGCTGCGCAGCAGGCGGCAGTAGACCTCCTGGACCAGGTCGTCGACATCGTCCGGCGTCGCACACAGCCGCCGCATGCCGGCGCGTAGCTCCGCCTCGAACGGCAGAACGTTGGCGGTGACCCATCCGCTGTTCAACGACATGGTTCGTTGGATCCTCATGTGGCTTGAAGGCCCCTCAGTATTTACACCTTTTGGTTCCGTTGGGCCCTCTATCGCCATTCGATCAACAACTTGATCTTTACGGTCGGCGGCGGCGGGAACCATGTCCGAATTCGTCATTGATGCGGTAGACGGCATATCGCCACCTACCCACAAAACATAACATCGATATCGGAGACAGCGACCATGAGATCCACACACCAGCTTTCCCCTGGCGCAGCAGTACTGCGCCGCAGCCTGACCAGCCTCGGCGTGCTCGGCATGCTTGCCACGCTCGATGCGCAAGCGCAGGAGGCTGCGCCGCTCGAAACCGTGGTCGTTACCGGCTTTCGCGCCAGCTTGAACAGCGCGCTGAACACCAAGAAGAATGCAGACGGCATCGTCGACGTCATCAAGGCCGAAGACGTCGCCAAGTTCCCCGATGCGAACCTGGCTGAATCGCTGCAGCGCGTGCCGGGCGTGTCGCTGGTGCGCGGCGACGGCGGCGAGGGCAAGCAGATCAGCGTACGCGGGCTGAACGCGGGCTTTACGCGCGTGCGCATCAACGGCATCGAGGCGATCTCCGCGACCGGGGCCTCGGACATCAACGGCAGCACCAACCGCTCGCGCGCCTTCGACTTCTCGGTGTTCGCCTCGGAACTGTTCAACAGCCTGGAAGTGCGCAAGACCTCGCAGGCCGACATCGAGGAAGGTTCGCTCGGCGCCACGGTCGACCTGCGCGCAGCGCGCCCCTTCGACTTCAAGGGCGAGACCATCAGCATCGGCGGCCAGCAAGCCTACAATACGCTCGCCCACCGCCCCGCCCCACGCGCCACGGCGCTGTACTCGAACCGCTGGGATACCGGCATCGGCAAGGTGGGCTTCCTGGTCTCGGCCGCCTACTCCAAGCGCCATGCGACCGAAGAAGGCTATGAGGCGGTTGAACTGCTGTCGGCCGACTCGGACGGCGGCTTCTGCTCGCCGCTGGGCGCGACGCCGCAGAACCCCGCCAACTCGGGCGTCAAGGGCATCACCCCGGCCAACTGCGGCTTCAACCTGCCGCGCACCTCCACCGGCGCTGCTTACAACGACGTGTTCGGCCGCACCGACAGCTACGGCAACACGGTGGCCGCGCCGGCGCCGGGATCGGGCGCCTTCCATCCGCGCATCCCGCGCTACCGCCGCTCGGTGGCCGAATACGAACGCGCTGGCCTGACCGCGGCCTTCCAGTGGCGCCCCGCCGCCGGCACCGAACTCAATCTCGACCTGCTGGGCGGCGATTTCAAGAACGACCGCTATGACAACTACATTTCGGCGATCTCGTTCGGCCGCAGCCTCGCCGCCGCCAACGGCAAGCCACAGACCTCGATCGTCGAGACCTCGTTCAACGGCAACGGCAGCTGGGAATACGGCCGCTTCAACGGCGTCGACGTGCGCTCGGAGGGCCTGCTCGACGTGAACAATACCGAATTTCGACAGCACGTCTTCTCGGGCACGCACAAGCTGACCGACACCATCGAGCTCGACTTCATGAGCGGCATGTCGCGCTCGACGCTCGATTCGCCGATGCGCGCCACGGTGCAGATCGACGCGCCCAACGTCAACGGCTTTTCCTATGACTTCCGCGGCAACCGCAACGTGCCGACCATCGATTTCGGCATCGACGTCGCCAATCCGGACAACTTCAGCTGGGGTCCGGTGGCCCCGGACGGCACCGTGCACGGCCAGTTCGTCGGCCGCAAGCTCGAAACCGGCAACAAGCTCAAGACCCATGCCGTGGGCGCCAGCTGGGACGTCAACGACAACCTCACCTTGCGTACCGGCTGGTCCAAGCGCGAGAACAGCTGGACCAATTTCGAGGTCGGCTCGGGCGCGCCGAACGGCCTGCCCAATCCGGCCGGCTTCCGCATGGACAGCGTGACGCGCATGATCAGCAATTTCGGCCGCGGCCTGGAAGGCAGCGGCTATCCCAGCCAGTGGGTGGCCATCGACCTCGACAAGTTCCGCAAGATCTGGGACATCGAATGCCACTGCGCCGCGGTCCCGGGCTCCGAATACAATCTGCTGAACCAGTCCAACCGCCGGGTGCGCGAGAGAATCGATGCCATGTACCTGTCGGCCGATTTCCACTACGACGTCGGCCCCGTCACCTTTCGCGGCAACGCGGGGGTACGCGCCGCCGAAACGAAGGCCACGGCGGCGGCGCTGGTCAATGCCGGCGGGCGCCTGGAAGAGATCAGCTTCGACAAGACCTACCGCGACTACCTGCCAGCGCTGAACCTGACCGCGCAACTGCCGCGCGACGTGTTCCTGCGATTCTCGGCCGGCAAGACCTTGTCGCGGCCGGAATACATCGACCTGGCGCCATCGGCTGCCGTCAATGTGCAGGCACAGACGGTCGGCATCGGCAATCCCGAGCTGGACCCGATCCGCGCCAAGACCTACGACCTGCAGGCCGAGTGGTACTACGACAAGGGCGCCATGGTCTCATTAGGCTTCTTCCGCAAGGAGATCGACACCTATATCCAGAGCGTCGGCGAGCGGGTTCCGTACAATTCGCTGGGCCTGCCGGACGCGCTCCTGGCCGGCGCCGGCTGTTCGCTCACGGGCGGCACGCCTGCTTGTCCGACCCTGCCGGATTCGCTGGTGACGGTACGGCGCGCGGTGAACACACCGGGCGGGCCGCTCAACGGCTTCGAATTCAACCTGCAGGCGCCGTTCAACTTCCTGCCTGGCGTATGGCGCAACTTCGGCCTGCTGGCCAACTACACGCGCGTGAAATCGACCATCACCTACATCACGCGCACCGCGACCGCCACCTTGCCGCAACTGTCGATGGATGCGAACCTGGTCGGCATGTCGCCCAAGGCGGGCAACCTGACCCTGTATTACGAGGATCCGAAGTTCAGCGCACGGATCTCGGCGGCGCACCGCTCCGAGTACCTGTTCAACGTGCTGGGCGACGTCAACGGCCACGACTTCACCTTCGTCGATGCCGCCACCAACCTCGACTTCTCGATGTCCTATAACCTGACGCCGCAATGGCGCATCACGCTCGAAGGTTCCAACCTGACCGACGAGCCGCTGCGCTACGGGCGCGACTCGCAGCGCAACGACACGCTGCTGTACGCGCACTCGGGGCGGACCTTCGCCTTAGGGATGGCGTACAAGTTCTGAGGCGCCCAAGGCGCCCGCCTGGGCCCGCGCCTTGATGCCGGCGCGCGGCCCGGTCACGCGCACCAGCACGCTAGCGATCCCCGCCTCGGTTGCCACCGCCTGGCTGCCGACGATCTGCGCGCCTTCGATGCCCGAGAACGCAACTTCGGTTCCGCTCACGGGCACCGTGGTGCCATTGGCGTCGCGCAGGCGGGCGCGCAGGAAAACCAGGTCGCCCTCGACCACGGGCACGCCGAGGTCGTCCAGTTCCAGCGCCAGCGTCGTCGGCTGCTGCGGCGTGCGCACGCGGTGCTCGGCCACGACCCGCCCGCCGGCATAGGCCAACGCCACCAGTTCCCCGGGCGCGAAGCCGCCGGTGTCGAATTCGAGCGGCGGATGCGCCAGGCGCGGGTGGGTGCCGGAAGGTGCGCTCTTCTGGCGGCCTACCTGCTTGCCGTTCAGGCGCAGCTCGACCTCCTCGGCGTTGCTGAACACGCGCACGCGAGGGCCGGACCCGGCCTGCCAGTAGCTGGCGATGAAGACCATCGGGCCGCCGCCCCAGCGCGGCGAGCTTTCGTCCCTACTGCGTTGTGAGCGGAAGAACTCGGCCGCGAACTTGGGCAGGCGCTCAATGCTGAGCAATCCCGATTCCTCGAGATCCGGCGCATAGCCGCGCGCATAGTCGAACATCACCCAGTAGCCGTCGGCGAAGGCCGGCGTGGCGGCATTATCGTCGTGGGCCTCGGCCACATTGCGGGCCTGCTGCAGCAGCCGCGTTTCACCGCTGCCCAGCGCCTGGCGGCTCGAGCGGTCGACCGGCTTGAGGTCGGCCCAGGCGTCCTGGTTCAGGCCCGCGTTCATCGCATAGTATTCCCAGTCTCCATACTCGGACACGATCAAAGGCTTTTTAGGCAAGGCATGCTTGCTGCCCAACCGGTGCTGGCGCGCCTGCAGATACAAGTCATAGGTCTGCGGCACCCAGCCGGCGGACCAGGCCTGGTCGCCCGGGTATTCCTGGTGCACGGTGGCGTGCAGCGCCTTCACCAGCGGATCCGGCATATCGGTCTCGTTGAGCGAGCACTCCCAGGCTACGACACTCGCATGGTTGCGGTCGCGCCGGATCATGTCGGCGCAGGTGCGCAGCGCCTGGCGCGCGAAGGCCGGGTCGGGATTGTGGAACTGCCAGCCGGGGATGGCCGGCAAGACCATCAGGCCCAGTTCATCGGCCGCCGCCATGAAAGCCGGCGACTGTGGATAATGCGACAGACGCACGAAGTCGAAGCCGTAGCGCTTGATCAGCAGCGCATCGCGCGCGTCGGCCTGCGGCGACAGCGCATAGCCGACGTATGGGTATTCCTGGTGGCGGTTGACGCCGCGCAGGCGCAGGGGCTCGCCGTTGAGCAGCAGGCGGCCGCCCTCGAAGGCCAGGCGGCGCACCCCGATGCGGGTCGCGACCAGATCCTCGCGGCCGGCGGCGGAGACCCTCGTCTCCAGCTGGTAGAGGTTTGGCGTTTGCGGCGACCATAACCTGGGCGCGCGCACCGTGAGCGGCATGGTGACGTGGCGGCGTTCGCCCGCATTCAGGCGCAGCTGCTGCTCGGCCTGGGCCACTTGCCGGCCCTCCCATGCCAGCGTGTGGCGCACGGTGACCGCCTGCGCGCTCGTTGATGTGTTGCTGACCTCGGCCTTGACCTCTACCTGCGCCTCGCCCTTGCCGGCGCGCGGATAGGTCACGAATACCCCGCCGCCGCCCGGCGTGGCCGAGAGCATTTCGTCCGTGACGTGCACCGGCGGCTTGATCACGAGCCGCACGTCGCGGTAGATGCCGCCGTGCTGGATGTAGTCAAGCTGCTTGAGCGGCTTGGGGCCGGTGATCGGATTGTCCTCGTTATTGGCGCGCACCATGAGTTCGTTCGCGCCCGCGGGCCGCAAGGTATCGGTGACATCGAACGCGAACGGCAGGTAGCCGCCCAGGTGCTGTCCCAGATGGCGGCCGTTCAGCCAGACGTCGGCCACGTTCATCACGCCCTCGAAACGCAGGATGGCGCGCTCGCCCGGCCGCAGCGTGACGTCCAGGCGCTTCTTGTAGAACACCGTTCCCTGCCAGGGGGCGGTCGGTACGCGCGGCTCGATGCGCGCCGCGTGCGGGAGGTTCACCTCGGTCCAGGCGCCATCCGGCACCTGGTCCGCGCTGGCGAGCTGGCCGGCCTCGTCGCGGTAGAACTGCCAGGACGCATTCAGGTTCAGGTCCGCCGCCTGTGCGGGCGCGGCCAGTGCCAGCGCCAGGAGGGCCGCATGGATCAGGATCAAGACGATGTTCATCATTCGCGCACCAGGCTGAAGTCGTCGAGGGTGAGCCAATCGCCGTCCTTCCCTTCCGAGTAGACCCCGACCTGCACGCTGCCGGTAGCGACCTGGATGCCGGGCAGCGTCACCTCGGTCCACCCTGCCAGCGGGTCTGGCAGCGAGCGGGCGATTTCGGCGCCGCCGTGGCCGGACGCGTACAGCCGCGCCACGCGCTGGCTGCCGCTGCTCTTCACCCAGGCCTTGAGGGTATAGCGGCCATTTGGCAGCGTGACGTTCTGGATCGCGCTACCCATCGTCTGCCCCGCATGGCGCAGGCTCAATGCCCAGCGTCCGGTGCGTCCGTCCAGCACGTTCATGAACGGCGCATCGCCCTTGATGCTGGTCCAGCTGCTCACCCATCCAGCGACGCTCGTCTGGCGCACCCGGTCCGCCTCGAAGCCGGGGTTGAGCAGGTAGTTATTGCCCTTGCCGACGGCCCAGGTGCCGCGCGCGGCGTCCAGCGTGAATTCGCTGAGCGAGTTGAAGCGCGGCGCGGTGCCCTCGAACGACAGCGGCGTCCAGACGTGGTAGCCATGCCCGTTGCCGGCAAAATTACTCCAGCGGTCGCCCGCATACAGCACCGTGGTGCCGGCGCTGCCCTGGACCGGAATGAAGAAGCCGTTCTGCGACACGTGTGAAAAGTCGGCCTCGGTGCCCTCGATGATGCGCTCCGGCGTGTACGGGCCGGTGATGTTCGGCGACGTCATGTAGAAGCTGCGTGAGGCGTTCCAGCCGTGCAGGTCGGACGAGCAAAAATAGTACAGGCCCTTGTGCTTGAACATCGCATTGCCTTCGCGCCCGCCGGCCGGCGTACTGTGGATGTTCGTGGCCGCCTCGACCTGCAGGAAGTCGGACGACCGCAGCGGCGCCACGTACAACTGGCGCCGGTCGCCGTTGCTGCTGAAGATCAGGTAAGGCTGGCCGTCGTCGTCGGTGAACACGGTCTGGTCACCCGAAGTGGGGGTGGCGACATTGTCGATCTTCGCCTGCAGCCGCGCGAACACGAAGGGGCCGTTGGGACTGTCGCTGGTGGCGAACAGCACGCCGCCTCCCGTACCCTTGCTGCTGTACTGGGTGAGCAGCACGTACTTGCGGGTTGCCTTGTGATAGACCACGCCCATGCGTCCCAGCCAGGCCCTGGGATCGTAGTGCTCCCCCAGGCCCTGGGGCGTAAGAACGTCGCCCTCGAATGTCCAGTTCACGAGGTCGGTCGACGAGTAGGCGGTGACCGCGCTGAAGTGCGGCTGATCCAGCGCTTTTCCCGGCGCTTTGGCGTAGCTCACCGCCTCCGCGTATTTGACGCCATACCAGTAGTACTTCGCGCCGACCTTGAGCATGCCGCCGCCCTGCGAGTAGATCGGCGTGCCGGCGGTGTCCTTCCAGAAGATGCCGTTGCGGATGGTGGCGTCGGCGGCGATGGCCTGCTGCGCCGCGCCAGCAAGGATCAGGACCAGCGCCAGGCAGGCGAACCAGCCGCTGCGAAAGAAATGCTCGATCATCGATTCTCCAGTATGACGCCCGACGCGTCGGGCATGCGGGAACGTTGCGTTCCGCCCGGCAGTATAAGAGTGCTCTGCCGCCTGCGACGACGCTCATCCGATCAACATGCTGAGCAATCCTTCCCTGGGCGATCTGCCCCAGGACACATCGCCCATAATCGCAGTCTGTCCATCCCGCACGGAGTCCAACCCTGCATGCATCGTCTCCTGTCTTCGGCCATCGCCTTCGCGGCCAGCGCCCTGATCGTTGTGCAGGCGCAAGGCCTCGCCCCCGCGCCCGCCCTCGAGGGATTCACCGCGGACCCGTCGATCAGGGTATTCGGCGACACCTATTATCTTTACCCGACCTCCGACAAGCCGAACTGGATGACCACCGACTTCTCGGTCTGGTCCTCGAAGGACCTCGTCAGGTGGAAGAAGGAGCGGATGGTGCTGGACGTCGCCAACGATCTGAAGTGGGCGAATATCAAGGCCTGGGCGCCAGACGCCATCGAGCGCAACGGCACTTATTACTTTTACTTCAGCGCCGACCACAAGATCGGCGTGGCCACGGCCAAGTCGCCTACCGGTCCCTTCGTCGACGCGCTGGGTGCGCCGCTGCTGGTCCGCACCGCCCGGATGACGACGAATACGATCGACCCCTATCCCTTCATTGACGACGACGGCCAGGCCTATCTGTACTGGGGCAACGGCGATGAGGCCAACGCCTACAAGCTCAAGCCGGACATGGTCAGCGTCGAGGGCGAGGTCCATCGCATCCCGATGAAGGATTTCCGCGAAGGCGTGGTGGTCTTCAAGCGCCAGGGCAAGTACTACTTCATGTGGTCGATCGACGATGCGCGCAGCCCGAATTACCGGGTCGGCTGGGGCACGGCGGATTCGCCACTGGGGCCGGTGAAGGCGGCCACGAACAACTTCATCGTCCTGCAAAAGAACGGCCCCGCGGTCGGCACCGCCCACCACAGCGTGGTCCAGGTGCCCGGCACCGACCGCTGGTACGTGGCCTACCACCGCCATGCCATCCCGGACGGCAACGGCTACCGGCGCCAGACGGTGCTGGCGAAGATGAACTTCGACGTCGACGGCAACATCCTGCCGATGGACCCCATGCAGCCCGCCTTCCAGCCTGGCGACGTCGGCGAGCCGATCGTCGACGGCAAAGGCTTGAACGGCAGCGTGTCCGCAGACCGCCCCAATTACCTGCTGGCCCACTTCACCAGCGAGACCACCGACGGCGAGCAGATCTACTTCGCCACCAGCCAGGACGGCTACCGCTGGTCCGACCTGAATGGCTCGAAGCCGGTCCTGCGCAGCACGATCGGCGAACAAGGCGTGCGCGATCCGGCGATCGTGCGCTCGCCACAGGGCGACAAATTCTGGATCCTCGCCACCGACCTGCGCATCGCCAGCGGCAAGGGCTGGCAAGCCGCCATGCACAAGGGCAGCACGAAACTGGTGATCTGGGAATCGACCAACCTGGTCGACTGGTCGGCGCCGCGTTTGGTGGACGTGGCCGGCGCCATTCCGGACGCCGGCAGCGCCTGGGCGCCCGAAGCCATCTACGACGAGCGCAGCGGCGACTACCTGGTCTACTGGGCCACCATCTCGCCGGCCGCCGGCGTCACCAAGCCACGCATCTATTACTCACGTACGCGCGACTTCGTCAGCTTCACGCCGGCCACGCTGTATATCGACCGTCCCGGCACGCATGGCCTGATCGACACCCAGATCGTCAAGGTCGACGATCCGCGCTCACGCTACCGCTACGTGCGTGCCTCGGGCGACGGCCAGCTGACGCTGGAAGGCGCCAACGAACTCCTGGGCCAGTGGGATGTCCTGGGCGACCTGCGCCCGCTCGGCATGACCGGCAAGGATGTCGAAGGGCCGATCCTGTTCAGGATCGCGCAGACCGGCGAATGGGCCATGTGGGTCGACCAGTATGCGCGCAAGGCCGGCTACCTGGCATTGACCAGCGACGACCTGTCCCGGCCGGAGCGCTTCCGGCGCGCGGACCCGGCCAGGATCGATTACGGCCGCAGCAAGAAACGCCACGGCGCCATCCTGAACATCAGCACCGACGAATACCGGCGCATCCAGGCCCGATGGCCAGCGGCCGCACCAACGAAAGCGAGCCCGCAATGAAGCGACGCCTGCTGCCTGCCCTGCTCCTCTGCCTTGCCGCCGAAGCACACGCCGATAACCCCATCGTCACCGACATCTTCACCGCCGACCCGGCCGTCGTGGTCGACGGCAAGCGCCTGTACCTGTACACCGGCCGCGACGAAGCCAAGCCGGGCGAGACGACCTACAAGATGAACGAGTGGCGCGTGTTCTCGACCTGCGATATGCGCAGCTGGACCGACCACGGCGTGGCCGCCACGGTCAAGACCTTCGCCTGGGCCAAGGCCGATGCCTTCGCCGCCGACGTCGTCAAGCACAAGGGGAAATACTATCTGTATGCGCCGGTCAAGCACGCCACGATTCCCGGCTTCGCCATCGGCGTCGGCGTGTCCGACACGCCAACCGGGCCGTTCAGGGATGCGCGCGGCTCGGCCCTGGTGACCAACGACATGACGCGCGAAACGCCGAACGGCTGGGACGACATCGACCCGGCCGTGTTCGTGGACGACGACGGCCAGGCCTATATGTACTTCGGGAACAAGGTGCTCAAATACGTCAAGCTCAAGTCGAACATGATCGAGCTCGATGGCCCGATCCAGACGGTAGGCCTGTTCAATTTCGAAGAGGCGCCCTGGCTGCACAAGCGCGCCGGCGTGTACTACCTGAGCTATGCGAGCGGCCTGCCCGAGGTGATCGCCTATGCGACGGGGCCCAGCCCGACCGGCCCCTGGACCTATCGCGGCGTGATCATGGACAAGAACAAGGTGACGCACACGATCCACCAGGCGTTCGCCGACTTCAACGGAAAATCCTACATCTTCTATCACAACGAGATGCTGTCGGGCGCCGACTACCGCCGCTCGGTCGCGGTCGAGGAATTCAGCTACGGGAAGGACGGCGCGATTGCCCACATCGCCCAGACCCGCAATGGCCCGGCAGCCAATCCGGCGCCGGGCTGCGGCAACTAGATCAGACGCCGACCATCGAGACGGCCTTGGTGTTGAGGTAGGATTCCAGCGCCTCCGGACCGCCTTCGGAACCGTAGCCCGAATCCTTGATGCCGCCGAACGGCATCTCGGCGCTCGGCGTGGCCGGCTGGTTGATCCACAACATGCCGACTTCGACCCGGTTCATCAGGAGCTGGGCGTTCTTGATCGAGCTGGTGAACGCATAGCCGGCCAGGCCGAACGGCAGGCGGTTGGCTTCCGCGATCGCATCCTCGAGGCTGTCGAAACCGCGGATCGCCGCCACCGGGCCGAACGGCTCGTCATTGAACACGCTTGCCTCCAGCGGCACGTCGGCCAGGATGGTCGGCGCGAAGAAGTTACCGGCGTCGCCCACGCGCTCGCCACCGGTGGCGATCACCGCACCCTTGGCGCGCGCGTCGTCCACCAGCTGCGACATCGCCGTCAGGCGGCGTGGATTGGCCAGCGGCCCCAGGGTGGTGCCTTCGTGCAGGCCGTCACCGATTTTGAGGCTTTCGGCGTGCTTGACCAGCGCGCGGGTGAACTCGTCCTTGACCGCGTTGTGCACCAGGAAGCGGGTCGGCGAGATGCACACCTGGCCCGCATTGCGGAACTTGGCGCCGCCGGCGGCCTTGACCGCCAGCGCGACGTCGGCGTCGGCCGCGACGATCACCGGCGCATGGCCGCCCAGCTCCATCGTCACGCGCTTCATGTGGGCGCCGGCCAGCGCGGCCAGCTGCTTGCCGACCGGGGTCGAACCGGTGAAGGTGACCTTGCGGATGATCGGGTGCGGGATCAGGTAGCCCGAAATCTCGGCCGGATCGCCGAACACCAGGCCCACCACGCCCGGCGGCACCCCGGCGTCGACGAAGCACTGGAACAGCGCGGCAGGCGACGCCGGGGTTTCTTCAGGCGCCTTGCACAGGAAGGAGCAGCCGGTGGCCAGCGCCGCGGCCAGCTTGCGCACGACCTGGTTGATCGGGAAGTTCCACGGCGTGAAGGCGGCGACCGGGCCGACCGGCTCCTTCAGCACCAGCTGCTGGGCGGCCGGATTGCGCGACGGGACGATGCGGCCATACACGCGCATGCCTTCGGCGGCGAACCAGTCGATGATCTCGGCGCCGGCCATGGCTTCCATCTTCGCCTCGGCCAGCGGTTTGCCCTGTTCCTGGGTCAGGAGGCGCGCGATGTCGCCGGCGCGTTCGCGCAGCAGGTTGGCGGCGCGGCGCATAGTGGCGGCGCGCTCGGCGGCGGGAACGACGCGCCAGGCCTCGAAACCTTTCTGGGCGGCGGCCAGCGCGCGGTCCAGGTCGGCGATGGCGGCATGGGCCACGCTGCCGATCGGCTGCCCGGTGGCCGGATTGACCACGGGAATGGTCTTGCCGCCGGTGGCGTCGACCCATTCGTTGGCGATCAGGAGGCGGATGTCGGGATAGCTGGAAGTCGTCATGAGCGTCGGTGTCCGGTTTGGTAAAACGTCCATGATAGACCTTTTCGCGGAGGTTGGCCGAGAGCGCCACGATATGGGCGCCGGCGCTTGCCTGCCACCTGCCACCGTCCAGCCAGGGACATCGCCTATCGTGCGCCCGGTCGATATTTGCGTTCAGGTGGCATAAAATCACGCGGCATTCATACCTGATTCAGATGTTTACGGAGCTTGCACACTCGCGGTCGGTGGACCGCGGAATACCCGCCATGTTCATCCCACAAGCCCGCGCCGCCCCCGCCGCCAACCAGGCGGAGCCGGCGATCCTGCTGGTCAACGACGACCCGGGCGCGCTGTTCGCCCTGCGCAGCGTGCTCGGCGACCTCGACGCCGACCTGGTCACCGCCAGCTCCGGTGAACAGGCCCTGCTGCGCCTGCTCAAGCAGGATTTTTGCGTCATCCTCATGGACGTCAAGATGGCCGGCCTGGACGGCTTCGAGACCGCGCGCCTGGTGCGCGCCCGGCCGCGCTCGCGCGCCACGCCGATCGTGTTCCAGACCTCGCACCGCGCGAGCGACCTCGATCGCAGCCTCGGCTTCGAAGTGGGCGCGAGCGACTACGTGTTCATGCCGACGGCGCCCGAAGTGCTTAAGGCCAAGGTGCAGGCCTTCGTCGATGATGCACCGGAGCGCCGTCCCGTCCGCGTCATGAGCGCCGCCGACCGGGGCGACGCGCCGGATGCCGGCATCGAGCGCCTGATCCTCGAGCACGCGGGCGACTACGTCGCGCTGCTCGACTCCGCCGGGGCCTGGCTGTACACCAGCCCCAGCTACCGCGCCGAGTTCGGCGCCGCCGTCGGCCCCGGTGCGCGCTACCTGGAAATCGTGCACGTGGACGACCGCGAGCGGGTGCGCGCCCTGGTCGAGCGCCCGCCGGCCGGCGAAACGCACTGGCGCCTGCAGTACCGCGTGCTGGGCCGCAGCGAGCGCCATTTCGAATCCGACGCCAGCCTGGTCCGCGCCCCAGACGGCGCCGTCTCGCAACTGGTGCTGATCTCGCGCGACATCACCGAGCGCAAGGAAATGGAAGCCTATGTGCTGCACCAGTCCTTCCACGACAGCCTGACCGGCCTGCCGAACCGGCTGCTGCTGCTCGACCGCCTGGGCCAGGCCACGGCCCAGCGCGAACGCCAGCGCGCCCAGGTCGCGGTGCTGTTCCTGGACCTAGACCATTTCAAGGAAGTCAACGACACCCTCGGCCACGCCGCCGGCGATCGCCTGCTGCAGGTGGTGGCCGAGCGCCTGGCCGCCAGCGTGCGCGAGGGCGATACGGTGGCGCGGGTCGGTGGCGACGAGTTCGTGGTGATGCTGGTCGAGCTGCACCAGCTGGCCGACGCCGCGCTGGTGGCCGAGAAGATCATCTCGGCCGTCTCGGAAACCTGCCAGATCGAGGGTAGCGAACTGCACGTCACGCCCAGCATCGGGATGGCGATCTTCCCCGGCGACGGCGCCGACCCCGACACGCTGCTGCGCAACGCCGACATCGCGATGTACCACGCCAAGCGCGACGGCGGCGCCCACTACTGTTTCTTCACGGCGCAGATGCAGGAGGTGGCCAGCCAGCGCCTGGCGCTCGGCAGCGCCCTGCACCGTGCGATCCGCGACGGCGAGTTCGTGATGCACTACCAGCCCAAGGTACACGCCGCCAGCGGCGCCATCATCGGCTTCGAAGCCCTGATCCGCTGGCCGCAGGCCGACGGCGCCTCGATCTCGCCCAGCCTGTTCATCCCGATCGCCGAGGAGACCGGACGCATCGACCCGATCGGCGCCTGGGCGATCGGCCAGGTGGCGGCCGAACTGCAGCGCTGGACCACGCTCGGCTTCGCCGACGTGCCGATCGCGGTCAATGTCTCGGCCCTGCAGTTCCGGCGCGAGGACGTCGCGCGCTGCCTCGGCGCGGCGGTGGACGCGGCGCAGATCCGGCCGGCCATGCTCGAGGTCGAGCTGACCGAATCGGGTGTGATGAGCAATCCGGCCCAGGCGATCGAAACGCTGCACCAGATCCACGCACTGGGCATGACGATCGCGATCGACGACTTCGGCACCGGCTACTCGTCGCTGGCCTACCTGAAGCGCTTCCCGATCGACAAGCTCAAGATCGACGCCTCGTTCGTGCGCGACATCGCCACCGACCCCAGCGACGCCGCCATCGTGCTGGCCATCATCGGCCTGGCCCACGTGCTCGACCTGACCGTGATTGCCGAAGGAGTCGAGACGCAAGAACAGGTGGCGTTCCTGGTGGCCCACGGCTGCGACGAGTTGCAGGGGAACTACTTCAGCGCCGCGGTTTCCAATGACGATGCGGTCGGCCTGCTCAGGCGCGGGCCGTTCTGCATCGAGACTAGTGGGGAGCACCATGACAACAGAACAGGTGGCGCCTGAGCGCCGCGTCGAAGCGCGCCGCGCGCCGGGCCGGCGGGCGCTCGACGCCGCCGCCCACGAACGTCGCGGCGGGCGTACCGGGGCCGGCATTGGCGCGGGCAGCGGCGTCGGAGTCACCGCGGCGCCGTCCCAGGCGCTGCTACTGGACGCGCTGATGGCCCTGCGCGCGGGCGACTTCAGCGTGCGCCTGCCGCACGACTGGACCGGCATCGACGGCAAGATCGCCGACGCCGTCAACGACATCGTCGCCACCCACGGCAAGCTGGCCGGCGCGGTCGAAACGGTCTCGGTGGCGGTCGGCCTCGAAGGCCGGCTGGGCCAGCGCATGATGCTCGACAAGACCGACGGCGCCTGGGGTGACGAGGTCAACGCCATCAACTCGATGATCGACAACCTGGTGCAGCCGGTGCGCGAAGTCGGCCGCGTGATCGGCGCCGTCGCGCGCGGCGTGCTCACCGAGAGCATGCTGCTCGAGATCGAGGGCCGCCCGCTGCGCGGCGAGTTCCTCAAGAACGCCAATACGATCAACACCATGCTCGACCAGCTCAACAACTTCTCGAGCGAGGTGTCGCGAGTGGCGCGCGAAGTCGGCACCGAGGGCAAGCTGGGCGGGCAGGCCCAGGTCGAGGGCGCCTCCGGCGTCTGGCGCGACCTCACCGACAACGTCAACCGCATGGCCAGCAACCTCACCGGCCAGGTGCGCAGTATCGCCGAGGTGACCACCGCCGTGGCCGAGGGCGACCTGTCACGCAAGATCACGGTGGACGTCAGCGGCGAGATCCTGCGCCTGAAGGACACCATCAACCTGATGGTCGACCAGCTGAACGGCTTCGTCGGCGAAGTCACGCGGGTGGCGCGCGAGGTCGGGACCGAGGGCAAGCTGGGCGGCCAGGCCGAGGTCAAGGACGTGGGCGGCGTGTGGAAGGACCTGACCGACAGCGTCAACGCCATGGCCAGCAACGTCACCGGGCAGGTGCGCAATATCGCCGAGGTGACCACCGCCGTGGCGCGCGGCGACCTGTCGCGCAAGATCACGGCCGACGCCCGCGGCGAGGTGCTCGAGCTGAAGAACACGGTCAACATCATGGTCGACCAGCTCAACGCCTTCTGCCGCGAGGTGACGCGGGTGGCGCGCGAGGTCGGCACCGAGGGCAAGCTGGGCGGCCAGGCCGAAGTCAAGGACGTGTCGGGCGTGTGGAAGGACCTGACCGACAGCGTCAACGCCATGGCCGGCAACCTGACTGTGCAGCTGCGCGACGTGTCGAAGGTGGCGACCGCCATCGCCAACGGCCACCTGGGACGCAAGATCACGGTCGAGGTGCAGGGCGAGATCCTGCAGATCAAGGACGTCATCAACGTGATGGTCGACCAGTTGAAGAGTTTTTCGGGCGAAGTCACGCGGGTGGCGGTCGAAGTCGGCACCGAGGGCCGGCTGGGCGGCCAGGCCGAGGTCGAGGGCGTGTCCGGCGTGTGGAAGAACCTGACCGACAGCGTCAACCTGATGGCCAGCAACCTCACCGACCAGGTGCGCAATATCGCCACCGTCACCACGGCGGTCGCCAACGGCGATCTGTCCAAGACCATCACGGTCGACGTGCACGGCGAGGTGCTGCAGCTCAAGCAGACCATCAACACCATGGTCGACCAGTTGCGCGGCTTCGCCGGTGAAGTCACGCGGGTGGCGCGCGAGGTCGGCACCGAGGGCCGCCTTGGGGGCCAGGCCTATGTGCCGGCGGTGGCCGGCGTGTGGAAGGACCTCACCGACAACGTCAACCTGATGGCCAGCAACCTGACCGGCCAGGTGCGCAATATCGCTACCGTCACCACCGCGGTGGCCAACGGCGACCTGTCGCGCAAGATCACGGTGGACGTGCAGGGCGAGATCCTGGAACTGAAGAACACCGTGAACATCATGGTCGACCAGCTCAATGCCTTCTGCGCCGAAGTCACGCGCGTCGCGCGCGAAGTCGGCACCGAGGGCCGGCTGGGCGGCCAGGCCCAGGTCAAGGGCGTCTCGGGCGTGTGGAAGGACCTCACCGACAACGTCAACCTGATGGCCGCCAACCTGACCGACCAGGTGCGCGGCATGGCCAAGGTGGTGACCGGGGTCGCCGTCGGCAACCTGAAGCAGAAGATGGTGGTGCCGGCCAAGGGCGAGGTTGCGGCGCTGGCCGACACCATCAACGACATGGTCGACACCCTGGCCACCTTCAGCGACCAGGTGACCCGGGTGGCGCGCGAGGTGGACGTCGAGGGCCGCCTGGGCGGCCAGGCGACCGTGCCCGGCGCCGCCGGCAGCTGGCGCGACCTGGTCGACAACGTCAACGAGCTGGCCGCCAACCTGTCGACCCAGGTGCGCGCGATCGGAGAAGTCGCCACCGCCGTGACCAAGGGCGACCTGGGACGCTCGATCGCGGTGGCGGCGCGCGGCGAGGTGGCCGACCTGAAGGACAACGTCAACCAGATGATCCGCAACCTCAAGCAGACCACCGAGCGCAACACCGAGCAGGACTGGCTCAAGACCAACCTGGCGCGCCTGAACCGCATGCTGCAGGGCCAGCGCGACATCATGACCGTGTCGCGCATGCTGCTGTCTGAGCTCGCCCCGCTGATCTCGGCCCAGCACGCGGTGCTGTACCTGATGCAGGCGCCGCGCCACGGCAAGGCGGCGCCGGGCGCCTCGGGCACCCTCTCCACGCTCACGCTGATGGCCAGCTACGGCTACCAGGAGCGCAAGAACCTGTCGCGCGAATGGCGCGTGGGCGAGGGCCTGGTGGGCCAGGCCGCCTTCGAGAAGCAGCGCATCCTGGTGGCCAACCTGCCGGACGACTACATCCAGATCGTGTCCGGGCTGGGCCAGGCCAGCCCGCGCAATATCGTGCTGCTGCCGATCCTGTTCGAGGGCCAGGTGAAGGCGGTGATCGAGCTGGCCTCGTTTGAAGCTTTCCAGGCCATCCACCTGATTTTCCTGGACCAGTTGTCGGACGGCCTGGGCATGGTGTTCAATTCGATCGAGACGGCATCCGGCACCGAAATGCTGCTGCGCCAGCAGGCGCAGAAGCTGGAGAACGAGTTCAAGTCGCAACAGACCGAACTGAAGGACATCAACGCCGAGCTGGAACGCAAGGCGCACCAGCTGGCCGACCAGAATACCGAAGTCGAAGCCAAGAACAGCCAGATCGAGGAAGCCCGGCGGAGCCTGCAGGAGAAGGCCGAGCAGCTGTCCCTGACCTCGCGCTACAAGTCCGAGTTTCTGGCGAATATGTCGCACGAGCTCAGGTCGCCCCTGAACAGCCTGCTCCTGCTGGCCGAGCAACTGCACCTGAACCGCGAGCAGAACCTGAGCGACAAGCAGATCGAGATGGTGAAGGTGATGTACTCATCGGGCCGCGACCTGCTGAACGTGATCAACGACATCCTCGACCTGTCGAAGATCGAGGCCGGCAGCGTCTCGCTCGACCTGGCCGATGTGGCGCCGGCCACACTGGCCGCCGAACTCGAGAAAAGCATGCGCTACCAGATCGAGGCCAAGGGGCTGGCGTTCCGGATCGACTTCGCGTCCGACCTGCCGCCGCTGCTGCGCACCGACGGCCAGCGCGTCAAGCAGTTGCTGACCAACCTGCTGTCCAACGCGCTGAAGTTCACCTCGAAGGGCAGCGTGACCCTGGCGGCGCGCATCGCCGGCAGCGGCTGGAAGCGCGACCAGCCGGCGCTGGAACATGCGCCGCGGGTGGTGGCTTTCAGCGTCACCGACACCGGCATCGGCATCCCGCTGGACAAGCGCCAGCTGATCTTCGAAGCCTTCCAGCAGGCCGACGCCAGCACCTCGCGGCGCTACGGCGGCACCGGCCTGGGCCTGGCGATCAGCCGCGAGATCGCGCGCCTGCTTGACGGCGACCTGAGCGTGGACAGCGAGGAAGGCGTGGGCAGCACCTTCACCTTCTACCTGCCGCAGCAGGCACCGGGAACCGCAGCGGCGAATGGCGACGCCATCCGCCAGCGCCTGAACCATCGTATCCGCAACGACGGCAGCAACAGCAACGGCGCGTCCGCCACCGAGGCCCCGCATCCGGCGCAGCGTCAGCGCCCCCCGCTGCTGCTGGTGATCGAGGACGACCCGGTGTTCACCCGCACGCTCCAGGACATGGCGCGCGAGCGCGGCTTCGACACGCTGGTCGCGGACAATGGCGAGGACGGCTTCGTGCTGGCCCAGCGCAACCGGCCGGATGCGATTACGCTCGACCTCGAACTACCCGATGCCGATGGCTGGGACATCGCCGACCGCCTCAAGGCCGACCATGCGACGCGCGCCATACCCGTGCACGTGATCTCGGTGCGCGACCGGCCCGGTCGCGGCGCGCGGCATGGCGTAGCCAGCTACACAACCAAGCCCGCCGACCTGGCCACCCTGGCCCAGGTCTTCGCCGACCTGACCGCCCAGCTGGCGCCGCCGATCCGGGTGCTGCTGCTGGTGGCCGACCACCGCGCCCGGCGCGAGGCGATTACCCAGGTGCTGGCCGGGCCCGGTCGGGCGCTCGACGTGGTGTCCGACGCCGCCGCGGCGCTGGCCGCGCTGGAGCAGCGCGCCTACCAGGGCATCGTGATCGACTTCGACCTGGCCGGCGCGAACGGTATCGATTTGCTGCGCAGGATGCGCGGCGATCCAGCCCTGGCGCACATCCCCGCCGTGCTGTACGCCGAGCGCGTGCTCGATCCCGCCACGCTCGCGCAGGTAGCCGAGCTGGATGCGGCGGTGCTCGGCCATGACGGGCAGTCGCTGGCCGAGAAGACGGGCGCGGTGTCGGCTTTCCTGGAGCGGATCAGGCAAGAGGTGGATGCGGCCGCACCCGCACCCGCCCCCGCCTCCGCCCCCGAGCCGGCCACGCGCCAGGAGGCGGCCGACGTCCTGCACGGCAAGCGCGCGCTGATCGTCGACGACGACGTGCGCAACCTGTTCGCGCTGACGGGGATGCTCGAGAATGCCGGGATGGAGGTCAATGCGGTCGAATCGGGCGAAGAAGCGCTCAGGCAGCTCGACACGCATCCGGAGATCGACATCGTCCTCATGGACATCATGATGCCGGACCTGGATGGTTACGAGACCACGCGGCGGATCCGCGCCGATCCCCGCTTCGCCCAGCTGCCGGTGATTGCGCTGACGGCCAAGGCGATGCTGGAGGACCGCGCCAAGTGCCTGGCGGCCGGGGCGTCGGATTATGCGTCGAAGCCGGTCGATAGCGGGCAGTTGCTGGCGCAGCTGGGGGTGTGGCTGGATCGGCAGGCGGCGGACGAGCGGTAAGCAGTCGCCGGGACGCTAGTGGAGCCAGGGCTTGCCCGGAGCGTCCGCGAGCAACGGCAAGGCTGGATGCGTACCGCGTCTTCCTTCTTGATATGAAGGTCATTTGCAGCAACCGGCGCCGTCCGCTTCAGGAAACGAGGCCATCGGCGACCGCTTCCCGCTCCAGGCTGTCGACCAGGACGCCGATCATCTCCTCCCCATGCGCGCGAATGGCGTCGGCATTCCACTCTGGACGCTGCATCATGAGGTATTGCTTGATACTGTCGATCTGGTTGTTGGCGTAATACTCCTTCTTTGCGGTGGGCATAAAGTTGCTGAGCCGCGAATTCTTGCTATGGCTGATCAGGCACAGGTTGCCGAAAGAGTCGACCGCGTCCGGCTCCAGAGGCGCCTGCCCCTCCTTCGGATTCTGCGGATAGTAGTGTTCCACGGAACTGCGGAATGTGAACTCGAACCCGCTCACGGCGTCGTTCGTCCGGTGTTTCAGCCAGAGCAGATAGTCGAGGTAGTTAAAGACCAGATTATTCTCGATGTGCCCGTACGCGAGGCGGCTAGCAATACGGTCGCTACCGGCGGCCTCGTCGCGGCCGCGTGCGCACTGGCCCTTGCGGCCATATACGATGTCGAAATACTCTGCCCGGTCGTCGCCGGCGAGGTAGCGGTCGAACACGAACGCCCTGGAGACCGACTCCAGATAGTCGAGGTATGACTTTTCCTGCACTTGCTGCGCGTCATACAGGTGCTTGAGCGCGGCGTTCAGCCAGTGCTTGTAGACGCGCGTCGGTGTCGAGACATGGAACGCGGACAAGAGCATGAGGATGCGCCTGTTGTCTCCCCTGTCCGCCCCCGCGCCCTCGTCATCGGCGCCGAACGTGTTCACGTAGCTTGTCCGGCCGGCGCCATGGCGGTCAACCGCAGCATTCCACTTCAAGCGCTTGAGGCTCCAGCCATCCGTCCCTTTCGCGAATTCGCGCTTGACCACGTAGTGGTCGAACAGGTACTTGCAGCGCAGCAGGGCAAAGACGAATTCCCTGATCTTCGCGGCAGGTTCGTCCGCGTTGAATACCTGGGTGTCGAATTCGGCGATCAGGGCCTTGTCGTCGAGCGGGACGTTTTTCCCGGTCATGACGCGCAGTACGTGCAGCAGGAAGTTAGGAAAATTGATCACGGCGTGGAAGCGCTCGGGGGCCTCCTCCCCCTTGGGCTCCGCCTTGCCACCCGCGCCTGCCGCCGGCCTGGACGGCTCGAGGATCTGGTCGAGCGTCAGCGCGGTGCTGCCGGCGCCAATTCCCGTCGCCGGCAGCGCCAGTGCATCGCGCAGTTGGGTAAAGTCGGTCGGCTGGAAGCGGCCCCAGTCGCCAGCTCCGAAGATCGCGTCGCGCTGCGTCGGCGTGAAGCCCATCTGGACGTAGCGCTCCATATTGGCGCAAGCCTCCCATACGACGTGCAGGCAATGCCGGCTTCGCTCGGGTTCGGCGTCGTCACGCAAGGCCTCCATCATGCGCGCTTTCAGGACTTCGTGTTTCTCCAGCTGCTCGCCGCGGCTATTCATGATCTCGAAATAATGGTTGAGGTCCGTCTGCTGCGGTACGCACACCCGCATCAAGACCACGTTCTCAAGCAGGTAGCGGGTAAACTCGTGCCGGTCGACACCGTTCTCCTTGAGTTTGCGTGGAAGGATCTTCTGGATCAGCTGGTAGCCGTTGGTGATCGACGTGTTGGTGTCCTGCGCCGCCAGGAAACCTTTCGGCACGGGTTCAAGCGCCCCCGCGAAGATGGCCGCAAAGGTTTTCTGGGAACGCTCGCGGCTCTCGAAGCGGATGCGTGGAGCGTCATACCAGGCCAGGCCGGGCTCGCCGCTGTTCTTCAGATGGGACAGGAGCAGGGACAAGGTCGTCAGTCTCTGCTGGCCATCGATGGTTTCGTAAGCGGTGCTGCCGGTGTGCTGGCGTTCGAACACGACCAGGGTGCCGATATAGTAGTGTTGCGGCGCGGCCCCGTCCTGCGGCAGGTAATCGATCACGTCCTGGATCAACTGGGTGATCTCGGCTTCGTCCCACGCGTAATTTCGCTGATACACGGGGATCACGTAGTGCACGCTCTCGCCCAACAGTTCCCTGATCGACAGCTGGCAAATCTGTTCGCTCATGCCGCGTACCTCATGTCCTTGAAGAGTTGGTTGATTTCCTTCGTGTTGCTCGAGCGGATCCGCTCGACCACGGGCAAGCTGCGGTTGAGGAAATCGGCGGGCAGGATGGCGTCGCCCAGCACCCTGAACAGGTTGTTGTCGAGCACGTAGTTATCCACGGTAGCGAGCTGTACCGACTCCATCTGGAGGCGGACCGTATAAGCCCAGATAAAAATCTTTTCGATCGCACGCGAGATGTCTGCAAAACCGAACTTGTCGATGTAACAGATCAGTAGGCAATCGAACATCGTACGCACGAAACCGTCCCCGGTCCGGCGCCTGCCCCCATAGCTGTCGATGCTCTCGACGATGCGGTTGGCGAGAACGCCCAGCGAACCGGCGTCGGCGAGCTTGCGAACCTCGCCGAGTTTGCCGCGGATCGATGCGATCCGTTCCTGATAATGCGCCGTCATCTCGAAGAACCGGCGCCCGTTGACGATCGTCTGGTCCAGGCGGAACGGGAACGCCATGTCGCGGCCGTCGATCTTGCGTTCGAACTGCCGGTTGTAGGCGTCGACGAAGTGATGCACGATGCGCAGCTGCTCGGCATGCGGATAGGCCGCCATCGTGTCGAGATTGACTCCCTTGAACAGATGAGTATCGTCCTTGCCGAAATAGCGGGCTGAGCGCCCTTTCGACCAGTTGCGCATGCGGTAGAGATAGCGCCCGAACAGCTCGGCAAGCTCCTCGCTTTCGGTGTTTTCCCAGCGCGCCACGGTGTTCGCCTTGACTTGCTCGTCCTCGTCGAACTCACGCAGGTGGTAGGCCTTGAGCAGGTCATGGGGTTCGAGATCGCGTCCACGCGCGTTCTGCGAATCGAAGAACTGGAAAGCCTCCGAGATGTCGGTCAGTTCGAACACGACGACCTGGGCTCGGTTCAGCAGGAAGCCGATCAGTTCCTCGCTGAAGTCGGGCCTTTCCACGAAGCGCGAAATCGCGAGGTAGTTGTTGCGGATGTTCGCCTGCGATATCTCGCTCTCGAAGCTCGGCTGGATCATGCCCGCGCCGAGGCTGCGCAACTGTTCCTTCAGGTCGGGACGCATGAGCCCCGCCATCCGCAGCTTGACCAGCGCCCTGATCGTCAGCAGCAATGTAATGATGCGCTGCTGGCCATCGACGACGTTCAGGCTCCCGCCTTCCCGATGGAGCACAATGGTACCGAGCCGGTAGGACGGCTTGTCCTTGTGGGTCGCGATATCGTCAAACAGTTGCTGGACGTTCTTGCCCGTCCATTTATAGGGGCGCTGGTAAGCCGGGATCGCCAGCGATGTCAGCGACAGCAGTGCCCCAATACTGATGACGTCGTGTTCCAGTGGCGCCCGCTGCGCGACGTGGTCGGTTTCGTTCTTCATCGTCCCATCTTCTTCGTTGTCGGAGGTGCACTCAGCCGAGCGCCGCTTTTGCGCCCAGGACCGCATGCAAGGCGATGTCGACGTCGAGCCCCTCCATCAGCAGGCTGACCATCTCTTCCCTGTCGTCCTGGCTGAAATCCTTGTAGCTATCCCGGTGCTCGCGGAAATGCGCGAACAGCAGCTCGCGTGCCTCGGGCTCCTTGCGACGCTTGAGCGGCGTGGCGGCCTTGATCGAACGCGACACGTAAGCATCCAGGACCGGTTGCGCCGCCGACCAGTCGAATGCGGCCACTTCACGCATTTGCTGCAGCCAGTTCCCCTTGAAGCCGCCGCCCGGTTCCTCCTTACCCTTGTTCACAGCGAGACACGCCAGATTCGGATACCCGTTCTCCGCGCAAAAATTTTCGACAAACAGGAGCTTCATGCCGATACCGATCGGTACCGCCCGTTCGACTTCCTTATCTTCCGGGAACATCGTGCGGGCCCGATCGAGCAGGTCTCCATAGAAAATCGATTTCCCGGGGTAGCTTGAGGCGTATTGCACGAGCACTGCATAAAGCCTGGTCCCGACGTTGATGTCGTTGAACGTAAATGCGCGTGGCAAGGGGGTGTTGGGGGCAGTCGTCATGATGTCGTCGGGCTCGCTCGTTGTATGCAGGGGTAGATAGTACGGGGCGGTCGCGACGGATCGTGTCGCATTCAATGCCTTGCGCACACGAAAGCTTCATTGGAGAAACAACTATACCAAAAAAGGATTGCCCTATAAATAAGTCACCGCTACTTAACCTTGGACCTCGGCACTGGCACGTTTGACCGGATAACAAAAGATTGCTAAAAATAAACTTTCTTTATATTATTGAACGGCAGAAATCCGAACACGGGTCGCGGATGCCCGTTTCACCCCTCTGAACAGCTGCGCCTGGACGCATCGCCCGCTCTCCTTACCTCATAAACGAATGACCATGGACACCAATTCCGGCCTCGACTCTACCCTTGCCGACAATCTCGCTCGCCTCGTCCAGCACGAGAGGTTTGTCAGCCTTGGGCAGGAACTGAACCGATTTACCCCTTTCCGGGTGTTGCGCGTCGAGCGCTACGAGCTTCGCCATACGAATACCTTGGCCTGGCTGCTCGACCCTTGCGGATCGCACGGCATGGGCCACAGCTTCCTGGACTGCTTCCTGAAGCTGGTCCTCGGTGCGGATGCGCCGCTCGCATCGCCGCTGGTCGAAGTTCGCACCGAGCTGGTCCTGAACGCAAGAGGCGCACTTGTCGAAGACGACGACCCGACCGGCGAGGACGTCAACACGAGAGACCGCCTCGACATCCTGGTCGAAGCCCGTAATTCCGACGGACGCCCCTGGGTGCTTGCGATCGAGGCCAAGATCGACAGTCAGGAAGGGAAGGCGCAACTGGAGCGTTATGATGCTGCCCTGGGCCGCCTGTTCCCGGAGGCCGAGGTGGTCAAGTGCTACCTCACGCTCGGCCCGAGCGAAACAGTCAGCAGCCAGGATTGGCAGCCCGTCTATTGGGGAGAGCAAGTCGGCAGCGCCCTGCGCGAGGCGCTCGGCAGGCACGACGGACTCGACCAGCGCGTCCGCGACTTCCTCAACGATTACCAGGAGCTGATCAATGCCCTGTCCGGCCAGGGAGTTGCCGGGCCAGGCAAGGCGGCAGAGCTTGCGAACAACGTGGACTTCGCGCCTGCGCTGCGCGTCCTTAACAAGCGGCTCAAGGAATTGGTTGCGGTGCACAGTTGGGATGCCGTACCCTGGGCCGGGATCTATCGCCAGCACAAGGCGGCGCTCGACGCGTGTCGCAGGGCAGTGCGCGAAAGGGGCGCCATCCTGGTCAGGGACGTCATCGACCAGATCCTGGACGCGACCGCATGGGAACATCTCACTACTTCGAGCAGCAAGACCCTCCGGGTACGCTTCGTACCACGTAGCTGGGCTGCCGTGGACGGGCTCAATGCCGGTGAAAAATGGAATCTGTTCTACCAGGCCGAATTCCGCAAGACCCAGGGAGACATCGAAATCAAGCTGTACGTTGCGCCTCCAGGTGATCCAACGGTGCAAAAAGCCCTGCTGCAGCGCCTTTTCGGTGACACGCTGCAATTGCGCCCTGCAGATTGGCTGGAACCGGATCCGAGAGAGCTGAGGAACTTCGTCTTGGGCTCGGGTTTGTCCTTCAAGCTCTACAGGCAATTCGTCGACTGGGAAGAGCAGTGGGATGGCGCCTTGTCGGTGACCCAGTTGGACCAGGTCAAGAAACAGTTCACGGAGGCTGTCACGCGTCATACCGGGGCGCTGCTTGGGCTCCGCACATTCCCTGCCGTGTAACAGCGCAGGCGCCGCTGGACGTGGAGTAAGCGCTGCCAGCGGCCTTGCCGCTCCGAACAGCCCCTTCTCGATGCGTTCGATACGCTCGACAATTGCACCCTCACCGACCTGGTCCTCCAGATGTAATCGCTAGTTCACAGAAGTCACCGCAGGACATGCCGCCCCGGATCATCCCGAACAAATCTGGCAGCTGCTCGACTACGTGTCAGTAGACTATCGAAGTGCCGTCGCCGATGGCCAGGTCATCAGCGCCACCGAATACGCGGAGATGATCGATTTTACCGATAGCGCCCGCACCCAGCTCGCCGCGCTACAGGCAACGCCTTCCAGGGACAGGGCCATCGGCGCGGTTGATGCCCTGCGCGCCGCGATCAGGCGCCGCGATGCCCCGGTCCTGGTTGCAAGCCTCGCCCAGGAAGCGGGCGACTTGCTGGCGGCCGCTCCACGCGGGATGGATCAGTGCGCGCTGCTGGCCGGTGCGCTGACATGGGCAGCAGCAACCCACGCGGTCGCGATCAGCGGCGCGAGTCGGCAGGTCGTGGAAGGTTGTGTCTCCCTGATGGGAGCGGCTATCCTGGTCGGCGTTGGCCTGTGGATGCATCAAAAGAGCACCGCCGGCCAGTGGCAGCTGTACCTGGAAGACAAGCTTGCAGTCGCCCTGGATCGTCGCTCGGCCTGGGGGCTATTCGCGCTGGCCTTTGTTGCCGTCTACCGGGAAGTGTTTGAGACGGCGTTGTTCTACTCCGCGCTCGCTGTCGATGGCAGTAGTGGCGCGCTGGCATCCGGCTTTATCGCCGCGGTCAGCCTGCTGGCTGTCATCGCATGGGTACTGCTGCGCACGAGTGCCCGCTCGCCGCTGGCGGAGTTTTCCAGCTCAATGATCAACGGATGAGCTAAGAAACTAATAATCATGACTCTTCTTCGCAGATGAACCTATCGATACCACGACGAATCCCCTTTGTTTGGCAATGCTCGGCTACAGGCAGGACAGCCTTAGTATTCTTCACATCCGTCCGAAGACGCTAACTGTAGCGAAGCAAGTGGAGCACAGCACTAAAATGGTCATATTTATTAGAGCAGTTCGGAGATCTTATCTGCGTGTGTAAACGAATTTTATGGGTCGCGATCCAACTCGAAAAATATTTCCGGAGCTCTCGTCATATTGAAGATGGCAGTGCACCAAAATGTATTCATGTGTTCCCGGCGCGAAATCATACGCAGTATCAAGCCTACTCCATCGCATGTTAATTGCTTCATTCGGTTGCAATGGACTGAAATAATCTTTTGTGTAGGGGCCCCGCTTATAAATCGGCCCGATGTATTTCACCCTTTTATCTCCATTCAAGATTTCGAATTCGTCATCCATAAGCGGCTGAGCCTCATACGCCATAGAGCCACGCAAACCAAAACCGTTGACTCCCTCCATAACAAGCACAGGAGTATCGCCTCGGTTGGCGAACAAAAGTCTCGAAGTGATCACGTTGCCTATTATCTGGATACGTGGCCTGACATCGACTGGGTAGAAATCTGGTATTTCATTACCCCCACAAGGCTTTCCAGATGAACTTGCTGGAAAAGCAATTGAGAAAATAAATATAAAAACAGCGAGATAATAAAATTCTCGATGACAAAGATGCAATTCTCTTTGACTCGTATGATTACGACCCGAAGAATCAGTTTTCATCATTTATCCTTACTTCTGTTTTTCTGTCTTAGTTAATGAGGCAGACCTGTGTCCTCAAGATAATATTTAAAAGAATCTGCATGGTACAACGCTTTATCGGGAGGCAGCATCTACACATTCTCTCGTCCATATATGGTTATATGGTGCCCAGAATGCGCCCTTTGGAATGGGTAGCAGGCTTCCCAGTTGACGAATCGAGATATCCATCTAAAGTATGGTTGATAGAGGAAATTGATGTTCCTCGGCCCACGCCGCGAACGTTTCTTCCTCCCGCCGCTTCAAGGCATCAGCACTCTTGTGTCAAGCGGGCGAGCGCCCTGCCGCCACCGAACGCTTCACCTCCGCAAGCAGCTCTCGCGCTTCGTTGAGTTTGATACCACCCGGCCCATAACGCCCAAGCACCAGGGTCTCCTGCCTGCCGTTTGATGGTGTAGTTGTAGCGGAATGAAACACTCCCCGATTTCAGCACATAGACATACAAGCCATCCCGGTAGCGACCCTGTACGGCATGTCTTTCGGTTTCGGATTGCGCATGGCTACGTCTGTCAGCATGGGACACCCGATACCATGATTGAAGAAAGTCGTTTATAGAGCTTTTTCTTCAATAAAATCAGCTACTTTACGGCGTCTGATATCATGGTTGAGTAACGAGGAGGAACATGGCACTTCGACTGCCGATCATAGAGCGTCTGCACGATACCATGTCCGATACCATCAAATTCTGCTGCTTTAGTTCGCGCATCCCTGCCTGACTTCGCCAACCCAAAAGCAAAAAAACCCCTGAAAATCAGGGGCTTCGTTCACTTCAATTGCCTGAGCTCGCAAGCTCCTGCCGAGTCGGGAATCACTCCCACTCGATCGTCGCCGGCGGCTTACCCGAAATGTCATACACGACGCGATTCAAACCACGCACTTCATTGATGATGCGATTGCTCACCTTGCCCAGCAACGAATGCGGCAAATGCGCCCACTGCGCCGTCATGAAGTCCAGCGTCTGTACCGCGCGCAGCGCAACCACATACTCATAAGTACGCCCATCGCCCATCACACCCACCGACTTCACCGGAAGGAACACCGCAAACGCCTGGCTGGTCGCCTCATACCAGTTCACAGGCGCCTTGCCTGCATCGATCCCCGGCACCTGCGGCACTTCGAACGGCGTATTGCGCAGCTCTTCGATGAAGATCGCATCCGCCTCGCGCAGCAGATCGGCATACTCCTTCTTCACCTCGCCCAGGATACGCACCCCCAGGCCAGGACCCGGGAACGGATGACGATAGACCATGTCATGCGGTAGCCCCAGCGCGACACCCAACTTGCGCACCTCGTCCTTGAACAACTCGCGCAGCGGCTCGAGCAGTTTCAGGTTGAGGGTCTCAGGCAGTCCACCCACATTGTGGTGGCTCTTGATAGTCTGGCCCTTCTTGCCTTTGCCGGCCGACTCGATCACGTCCGGATAGATCGTGCCCTGCGCCAGCCACTTGGCATTGGAGAGCTTGCCCGCCTCGACCTGGAACACCTCGACGAATTCGCGTCCAATGATCTTGCGCTTCTGCTCAGGATCGGTCACACCAGCCAGGTGGCCCATGAACTGCGCCTCGGCATCGATACGCACGACTTTCACGCCCAAGTTCTTGGAGAACATGTCCATGACCATCTTGCCTTCGTCCTTGCGCAGCAGGCCGTGGTCGACGAACACGCAGGTCAGCTGATCGCCGATCGCGCGGTGGATCAGCGCAGCGGCAACGCTCGAATCGACGCCGCCCGACAGGCCAAGAATGACTTCATCGGTGCCGACCTGTTCGCGGATCTTGGCGACGGCTTCGCCGATGTAATCCGGCATATTCCAGTCCGATTTGCAACCGCAGATCTCGTGTACGAAGCGGCCGATGATGGCTTCGCCCTGGGTCGTGTGCGTCACTTCCGGGTGGAACTGCAGCGCGTAGAAGCGGCGCTCTTCGTCGGCCATGGCGGCGATCGGGCAGCTGTCGGTCGAACCCATCAGCTTGAAGCCTTCCGGCATGTCCAGGACCTTGTCGCCGTGGCTCATCCAGACCTTCAGCATGCCGTGGCCTTCGTCGGTCACGAAGTCGTTGATGCCGTTCAGCAGCGCGGTGTGATTGCGGGCGCGCACTTCGGCGTAGCCGAATTCGCGCTTCAGGCCGTTCTCGACCTTGCCGCCCAGCTGGGCCGCCATGGTCTGCATGCCGTAGCAGATGCCCAGCACTGGCACGCCGGCTTCGAACACCGCCTGCGGCGCGCGCGGCGAATCGCCTTCGAGCGTCGAGTTGTGGCTGCCCGACAGGATGATGCCCGAGGCGCCGTATTCGCGGACGAACTCGTCGCTGACGTCATAGGGGAAGACTTCGGAGAACACGCCGGCGTCGCGCACGCGGCGCGCGATCAGCTGGGTAACCTGGGAGCCGAAATCGAGGATGAGGATTTTGGAATGCATGGGATGCGTCTATGGTGAGGAATTCGTGGAGAGGAATTCGGTAGGGTGGAAGGCTCCGCCTTCCACGCGTCCACGCAACGCGAGCGATGGTTGAACGCGTGGACGGCAAGCCGTCCACCCCACGAGCTGCCGCCAGGCGGGCGCGCGGTATGGCTTATTCCGAACGGTAGTTCGGCGCTTCCTTGGTGATCTGCACGTCGTGCACATGCGATTCGCGCATGCCGGCCGAGGTGATCTCGACGAACTCCGCCTTCTCGCGCAGCTCTTCGATGGTGGCGCAGCCGCAGTAGCCCATCGACTGGCGCACGCCGCCGATCAGCTGGAAGATGATCGCCAGCACGCTGCCCTTGTAGGCGACACGGCCTTCGATGCCTTCCGGGACGAACTTGTCGGCCTTGCTCGAGGCTTCCTGGAAGTAGCGGTCGGCCGAACCGTCGGCCATCGCGCCCAGGCTGCCCATGCCGCGGTAGGATTTGTAGCTGCGGCCCTGGTACAGGATCACTTCGCCTGGTGCTTCTTCAGTACCGGCGAACATCGAACCCATCATAACCGTGTGGGCGCCGGCTGCCAGCGCTTTCGAGATGTCGCCCGAGAAGCGGATGCCGCCGTCGGCGATGCATGGCACGCCGGTGCCTTCCAATGCCTTAGCCACATTGGAGATCGCGGTGATCTGCGGCACGCCGACGCCGGCGACGATACGGGTGGTGCAGATCGAGCCGGGGCCGATGCCGACCTTGACCGCATCGGCGCCCGCCTCCACCAGCGCCAGTGCGGCGGCGGCGGTGGCGATGTTGCCGCCGATGACGTCCACGTGCGGGAAGCGCTCCTTGATCCATTTCACGCGGTCCAGGATGCCCTGCGAGTGACCGTGGGCGGTGTCGACCACCAGCACGTCCACGCCGGCGGCGACCAGCAGTTCGATGCGCTCCTCGTCGCGCGGGCCCACGCCGGTGGCGGCGCCGACCAGCAGCTTGCCCTGCGAATCCTTCGACGCCAGCGGGTGCTCGTGCGACTTCTGGATGTCCTTCACCGTAATCAGGCCGCGCAGCTCGAAGTCGTCGTTGACCACCAGCACGCGCTCCAGGCGGTGCTTGTTCATCAGACGCTTGGCTTCAGCCGTGTCCGCGTCGTCCTTCACGGTCACCAGCTTGTCGCGCGGCGTCATCTTGGCGCGCGCCTCGGCCTCCAGGTCTTCCTCGAAACGCAGGTCGCGGTTGGTGATGATGCCCACCACCTGGCTGCCCTCGACCACCGGGAAGCCGCTGATGCCGTGCTGCTGCGAGAGCGCCAGCACTTCACGGATCTTCATGGTCGGCGGGATCGTGATCGGATCGCGCAGCACGCCGGCTTCGAAACGCTTCACCCGCGCCACTTCGCGCGCCTGGTCGGCCGGACGCAGGTTCTTGTGGATGATGCCGATGCCGCCCTCTTGCGCCATCGCGATCGCGAGATTCGCTTCGGTCACGGTGTCCATCGCCGCCGACAGCAGCGGAATGTTCAGCGAAATATTACGCGTCAGCTTGGTGCGCAGCGAAGTTGCAGCCGGAAGAATGTTGGAGTAAGCGGGGACGAGCAGCACGTCATCGAAGGTGAGTGCTTTTTGGAGGAGACGCATAGTATTTCCTATAGGCGCAAAAGCAAATTATACAGAAACTCTCAATTTCCGTCGCCGGGGAGGCCAAAATTTCTTTTGCTCGGTGCGCCAGGCAATTGACAGCCGAGCCAGGACATGGCGAAATCGACGCGATCATTCGGGAACCATTTCATGCCTCTTTTTTCCAGACACGCCCTCGGCGCCCTGCTCTTGCTCGCCGCCACCGCCGCCCACGCCCAGTACCTCTGGATCGGCCCCAACGGCACGCGCCAATATTCCGACCGCCCGCCACCGCCGGGCACGCCAGCCGGCAAGATCCTCAAGGCGCCCGGCCGCCCCGCAATGGAACCGGCGACCTCTTCGGAGACCAGCGCCGAGCCTGCCGCCGGGAGCCAGGACGCCGCCAGCCCGCCCACCCTGGCCGAGCAGGAAGCCGCCTTCCGCGAACGCAGCAAGGCGCGCGCGGAGCAGGAGCGGAAGAATCAGGAAGACGCCGAGCGCAGCAAGCGCCTGGCCGAGCATTGCGCCGCGGCCCGCGAGACGCAGGCCAGCCTGAGCTCGGGCATCCGCGTCGCGCGGATCGGCCCCGATGGCGAAAAAACCTATATGAGCGACGAAGAAAAGGCCGCGCGCAGCGAACAGGTCAGGCGCGCACTGCAGGAGTGCCGCTGATCCGCTACGCGGCCGGCGCGCTCACGGGCTCGGACGCGGCCTCCACGCGGTTGCGCCCGCCGGCCTTGGCCGCATACAGGGCCGTATCGGCGCGCGCCATCAGGCTCGCGATGCCTTCGCCCGGCTGCAGCATGGCCATGCCGATGCTGACCGTATAGGACACGCCGGCCGCGCCCACTTCCGCCTGCGGCGCGCGTTCGAGCGCGGCGCGCAGGCGCTGGGCCACTGCCAGGACCGTGCCGTCATCGGCGTCGGGCAGCAGCACCGCGAACTCTTCGCCGCCCAGGCGCGCGCAGTAGTCGATCTTGCGGATCACTTGCTGGGTGCGCTCGACGAGGTCGCGCAGCACCTGGTCGCCCACGCCGTGGCCATGGGTGTCGTTGATGCGCTTGAAGTGGTCGGCATCCACCAGCAGCAAGCCGAGACCGCTGCCGCGGCGTTCGGCCCGCGCCAGCTCGCGCTCGGCGAAAGCGAAGAATGCACGGCGCGAAGCGGCCCCGGTCAGGTGATCGTGGTCGGCGGCGTGCGTGCTGGCGGCGATCAGGCGCGCATTGGCCATCATCACGGCGCCCAGGGTCAGCGCCGGTAGCGCCAGGGTGCCGATCGCGAAGAACACCAGGTTATAGGTGCTCGCCTCGAGCAGCGAATAAGGCTGGTAGGCATCGATGGCGTAGAAGGTTCCGCGCCAGGCGTGGCCGACGCCCAGCACCAGGGCGGCGCAGCGGGTGAAGGTGAACGAATAGCGCAGGCTTGGCTCCACCTTCCCGCGCAGGGTGGTGCCGATCGCGAAACAGACGGCGCCATGGTAGAGCGACATCGCCACGATGCGCAGCGGCGCCGATTCGACCGCATGGTGGAAGAAGACGAGCGCCGACATCGCGGCCAGGGCGGCGCCAGCCAGCCAGCGCCACGGGACGGAGCGTCCCAGGAAGCGCCGAAAACCGACGTAACTCATTGTGATCGTGCCGAGGTAGAGCGCATTGGCCACCTCGATGGTCAGGAACTCGGGGACCGCTCCCCGCGCCGCGAACAACAGCAGGGCCGCCACCGCCAGCAGGTTCGCCCGCCGCCACTCGCGAATGCCCGCCACCTCGCTCTTGGCGAGCGAGGACAGGACCAGCAGCATGACCCCCGACAAGGCGGTGGTCACTAATATCAGACTCAGGGCATTCAACATCGGCACAGCAATAAGGCGGGTAGAAAGGCGGCAGGTGGGAACGTGGCCTCTGCCCCATCGGAGCCTTCATGATACCAAGAAACCCCGAGAAATCTATCCAATTATTGCAGTTGCGCAACAACTAAGGCAAGCACTCCGTGCGCGGGTACTAGACGCCGTCGGCCGCCGGGTCCGTCGCGCTGCGCTCTTTCTTGGCCGCGCGCTTGCGGCGCGACTCCTTGGGATCGGCCACCAGCGGCCGGTAGATCTCGATGCGGTCGCGCTCGCGCAGCACGGTGTCGAGCGTTTTTTTCTTGGCATAGATGCCGACCGGCTGCGTCGTCAGGTTGATGTCGGGGAAGGCTTCCAGCACGCCGCTGCGCTCGATCGCCTCGCCGATCGTCGTGCCCGCCTCTACCTGCATCGGGTGCAGCCATTCGACCTGGTCGCTGGCATAGCACACCGAAATGTCCAGCAGCTCAGCCATACACCGCCTCGGCGCGCTTGCAGAACGAGTCGACCATGCTGTTGGCGATCATGCCGAACACGGGGCCGACGATCTGGGCCAGGATGACGCTCGAGAACTCGTACTGCATGTCGAAGTCGATCTTGCAGGCATCTTCACGCAGGGCCTTGAAACTCCACGTCGCCTCCAGCATCTTGAAAGGACCGTCGACCAGGTGCATCTTCATCTGGGTCGGGCGCTGGTTGTGGTTCGATGTCGTGAAGCTTTGCTTCACACCGTGGAAATTGATTTGCAGGCTGGCGACCAGCTTGTCGTCGGTCCGCTCGACGACCTTGACGCCTGCACACCAGGGCAGGAACTTGGGATAATCCTCGACCTTGGCAACCAGGTCGAACATCTGTTCTGCGCTATAGCCAAGGAAAACTGATTTGTGCACTACTGCCATTGGTCAACCGTTTGTTATGATGTTGGTCATTTACATGCGCCATTCGTTGGCGCAATGGCAGTAGTTTAACCGACACGCGAATTTTCGCCTTTTCATGAGCATCGCTGACAATAAAAAAGCCTTTTTTGACTACTTCATCGAAGACCGCTACGAAGCGGGTCTGGTGCTGGAGGGTTGGGAAGTAAAAGCCATCCGCGAAGGGCGGGTGCAGATCAAGGAAGCCTATGTGCTCGTGCGCAATAACGAGCTCTACCTGTTCGGCGCGCACGTCAGTGCGTTGACGACGACTTCCACCTTTAGCCACCCTGAGGCGCTGCGCTCGCGCAAGCTGCTGCTGCACCGGGCCGAGATCGACAAGCTCATCGGCAAGGTCGAGCGCGCCGGTTTCACGCTGGTGCCACTCAACCTGCACATGAAGAAAGGCCGCGTGAAGTGCGAGATCGGCCTGGCCAAGGGCAAGAAGCAGCACGACAAGCGCGCGACCGAGAAGGACCGCGACGCCAAGCGCGAAGTCAACCAGGCGATGAAGACCAACCGCCGCTGATCAATCGCGCCGTGCCGGCGCCGACAGGTCCAGCACGCGCGCGCCGACGGCCGCGACCAGGTCCTGGTCGTGGGTCGAGAACAGGATCAGGCGCGTGTGCTCGTGCGCCCGGATCTGCGCGACCAGGAAGGCCCTTGCGGCGGCATCGATGCCGTTGCTCGGCTCATCCATCAGCACCACCGGCGCGCCTCCCATCAGGCCACTGGCCAGCATGAATTTCTTGCGCGTGCCGAGCGACATGTCGCGAAACGGCAGGCCGAGATAGACGTCGATCCCGAACCCGGCCAGCAGCTCCTGGTCCGGCCCAGCGCAGCCGCGCAAGGCCTGCACCATGCGCAGGAACTCGTCCCCGGTCATGAAGTCGTAGGCGACCGATTCGTCCGGCACATAGGCGAGGCTGGCGCGCGCGGCGCGGCCCTGGCTGGCCAGATCGTGGCCGCAGACCGCCACCCTGCCCGCCTGCGGCGCCTCGATCCCGGCCAGCAGCGACAGCAGCGTCGACTTGCCGGCGCCGTTGCCGCCGACCAGGGCTACCGCGCCGGCGCCAAGCGCCAGGTCGAGTTTCTCGAACAGCACCCGGGCGCCGAAGCGCATGCCGAGTCCTTCGGCTGCCAGTAGGATGGTCATCTAACGTCCTTATATCAAGAGAAGGGCTGCGACCGTCAGCGCGACCTTCATCGGCACGCCATACCGGTGCCGCTGCAGGATCGGCGCGCCGAGCAGCGCGAGCAGCAGTAGCGAACAAGCGGCGCAGCGCAGTAGCCAGGGCGTCAGGTCCGGACTCCCGGCCGGCGCCAGTGCATGGGCCAGCCAGGCCAGGCCCGACAATGCCGCGCTCAGCCCCAGCACCACCAGCTGCTCGGCCGCCAGCGTCCGGGCCACGCCGAACGGCAGGCTGCGCAAAAAGGGTTGGAGCGGCTGGCGCGCCTGCCAGAACGCGTAATACAGGCCTGCCAGCCAGTACGCGCTGGCGCACCAGGCCAGCTTGATGAAGCCGGCGGCATCCTGCTGCTTGCCGACGCGATGGATCAGCCACCAGCACAGCGCGTGCACGAATACCGTCAAGCCAATCCGCGCCAGGGCCACGTGCAAGTGGGCGCGCCACAGGGAGCGGCCATGCAGCAGGAACAGGAACCAGAGGCCGGGGCCGCGCAACCTGCCGGTGACGCCGTGATCGACAGCCGTCGGCACGCGCGCCGCGGGCGCTCGCGCCAGGTCGAACGCCAGCAAGCCCAGCGAAATGAACAGCGGCCAGCCGCCCAGGGGCGGCGCCGACACCAGCAGCGCCAGCGCGGCCGCCAAGCGGACAAGCGACGCTCGCCCTGCCCCGAACACCGCGGCGCGGCCCGCCGCCATCGTCGCCAGCAGCATGACGCCGAAGCTGGCCCAGAACAGGATCGTTCCGGTGCCGGCCGCGAGCACCACCCAGGCCGCGATGGCGAACGGAATGGCGAACCACTGCAGCGCAACGAGCAGCAGCGCCAGGTCGAGCATGGGCGCGAGACGGTGTCCATGGCTGCCGCTGCGGGCGAACACGGCAAACGCCGCGCCGCGCACGAAAGCGCGGTGCACGCGCGCCCACAGGACCACCACCATCAGCCACCCGGCGACGTGGGCCAGGCTGGCGCCCAGGTCGAGCGGATCGCGCCAGAAGTGCAGGATCGGCGCCGCCAGCACGGACGGCTGCTCGATCAATACCAGGGAAAGGAAGGCGCCGAAAATGGCGATCGCGTGGCCGTAGCGCCGATACAGCGCCTGCGACTGTTCGCGCAGATAGCGCCGGCGCAGCGCGAACAGGGCGAGGAAGGGTGTCCCAACGCTCGCCAGCACGGATCAGGCGCCCGATACGGCAGGCGCGGCGGCGGTACGCACCGACAGGCGCCAGGCGCCAAAGCTCAGTAGCAGGCCGCCCGCCACGCCCAGCGCCAGTTTCAGGGCACTGTCGAACAGCAGCGGCGCCACCAGGCCCGACACCAGCGCGAACGACATCATCTGGATGAAGCCGACCATCGACGAGGCCAGGCCGCGGTTGCTCGGGAACAGGCCCATCGCGGTCAGCTGCACCGCCGGCATCGCCACCGCCAGGCCGAAGGTGTACACGAACAGCGGCAGCACCGACCATGGCACGCTGGCCGGGAACAGCCCGTGATAACCGACGTTGAGCACCACGCCCAGCGTCATCACGGCGTAGCCGGTCCACATCATGCCGCGCGGGGTCGAGCTGTGGGCGCGCTTGCCGCCCCAGGCCGAGCCCACCACCATGCCGCCCACCAGCGGGATGAACATCCACGCGAACGCCGTCTCGGGCAGGCCCAGGATCTCCATCACGAAGTTCGAGGCCGAGCCGATGTAGAGCGACAGGCCGCTGAAAGCCAGGCCCACCGACAGCGCCAGGAACACGAATTGCGGGTTGCGCAGCACCATCAGGTAGTTGCGGCCGATGGTGCCGGGGTGGAAGGCCTGGCGCTTCTCGACCGGCAGGCTTTCCGGCAGCAGCTTCATGACCATCAGGATCATCGCCGCGCCGAACACGGCCAGGAACACGAAGGACGAGCGCCAGCCGAAGGTCACGTGCAGCCAGCCGCCCAGGATCGGGGCGATGGCCGGCGCCAGGCCGAACACCATCATGATGTGCGACATCATGCGCTGGGCTTGCGCGCCCGAAAAACGGTCCTGCACGATGGCCTGGCCGATCACCGAGCCGGCGCCGGCCGACAGGCCCTGCAGCGCGCGGAACACCAGCAGCCAGCCGAAGCTCGGCGCCCAGGCCGCGCCGATCGAGGCCAGCGTGTAGACCGACAGCGCAGCCAGGATCACGGGGCGACGGCCGAAGGAATCCGACAGGGTGCCGTAGAACAGCATCATGAAGGCGAACGTGAACAGGAACACGCTCAGGGTCTGCTGCACGGCCACCGGGCCGACCCCGAATTCGACGCCAATGGCCGGCATCGACGGCAGATAGGTGTCGATGGCCAGGGCGCCGATCATGCCGAGGCAGGCGAGGATGACGGTGAGGAGCTTTTGCATGTACTGCACTTTCGGGATCATTGCCAACACCGCAGGATGCGCCATTGGGGGGCGCGATTGTACGCTATTTCGATCCCGCCAATCTTCACCGATCCTCACGCAGCGACATGCCGAAGCGGTCCAGGCGCGGCATCCAGTTCTCCTGGTAGGCGGCCGACACCAGGATCCGTTCGGCGCGGCCGATCAGCTTCTCGCGCGGCACCAGGCCGATAACGCGCGAATCAGCGCTGTCGTTGCGGTTGTCGCCCAACATCAGGTACTGGCCGGCCGGGATGCGCTGCGGCGCGAAGCTGCGCGGCGCCGGCACGCCCAGCAAGACCTGGATGCGCTGGCGCGTGCCGGCCACCTGCTCTTCCATGCGGATCGCGCCGACCTCGATGCCGCGGCTGCGCTCACGCGCCTCGCCCAGCACCGCGTAACTGGCGCCTTCGCCATTGACGAACAGGCGGTCGTTGCGCATTTCGACCAGGTCGCCCGGCACCGCCAGCACGCGCTTGATCAGGCGCATGTCGTCGTCCGGCGAATGGAACACGACCATGTCGCCGCGCGCCGGCTCGCCCAGGTGCGCCACGCTGTGCTCAGTCAATGGTATCTTGAGGTCGAAGGCCATGCGGTTGATCAGCACCACGTCGCCCTCGAGCAGATTGGGGCGCATCGAGCCGCTCGGGATCGGGCTCCAGTCGGCCACCGCGCTGCGAAACACGCCGAACAACAGCAGGAACATCAGGAAGCCCTTGTTGGCGCGGACGAAGTTTTTCATGGACGACTCCTCGGTGAATGGAGCGCCAAGCATAGCCGCCGCCTTCGATAGGAGGCTTAGCAGTTCATTAAGGAAATGGCGGCAGCGGCGGGGACGAGTGTCACCGGGCTGTCATATTTGACATCTACACTGCCTGCGGGACGACTACGACCGCAGAATATGGATATGAAGAAAAAGGCCATCGAGGCTGAGCTCAAACAATTTTCCGACGGCGGCGCCTATCTGAACCGCGAACTGTCGCTGCTCGAATTCAACCGCCGCGTGCTGGCCCAGGCCGAAGACCCGTCGGTGCCCCTGCTCGAACGCCTGCGCTTTCTGTGCATCGTGGCCAGCAACCTGGATGAATTCTTCGAAGTGCGGGTCGCCAGCCTGCTGGCACAGTACCAGCTCGACCGCGCCAGCGGCGCCCTGCCCGATGGCCTCACGGCCAGCCTGGAACGCGCCAGCGCCGAATGCCGTCACCTGATCGCGCGCCAGTACAGCCTGTTCAACACCGAGATCCTGCCGCAGCTGTCCGAGCACGGCATCCACCTGCTGCACCGCAGCGAGCGCAACGCCGCCCAGCGCGCCTGGGTCAAGCAATACTTCGACCGCGAAGTGCGCCCGCTGCTCACGCCGATCGGGCTCGACCCGGCCCACCCCTTCCCGCGCGTGATCAACAAAAGCCTGAACTTCATCGTGGAACTCGCCGGCAAGGATGCGTTCGGGCGCGGATCGGGCATCGCCATCATGAAGGCGCCGCGCGTGCTGCCGCGCGTGATCCGGCTGCCGGACGAGCTGTCGGACAAGAAAGGCGCCTCCTACTGCTTGCTGTCGTCGGTGATCCAGGCCCATATGGCCGACCTGTTCACCGGGCGCGAAGTGGTCTCTTACTCGCAGTTCCGCGTCACCCGCAACAGCGACCTGTGGGTCGACGAGGAAGAAGTCAAGAACCTGCGCCAGGCGCTGCAGAGCGAACTGCATGGCCGCCAGTACGGCTTCGCCGTACGACTCGAGGTAGGCCGCTCCTGCCCCGAGCACCTGTCGAACTTCTTGCTCAACCAGTTCCAGATCGACCGCAGCCGCCTGTTCAAGGTCGACGGCCCGGTCAACCTGGGCCGCCTGCTGGAGATCGTCAACGCCAACGACCAGGCCGAGCTGAAATTCCCGCCGTTCGTCCCCGGCTATGCCGGCAAGCTGTCCGGCCCCGACCTGTTCGCCACGCTGCGCAAGCACGACGCGCTGCTGCACCACCCGTTCGAGTCGTTCCAGCCGGTGATCAACTTCATCGCCTGCGCGGCGGCCGATCCGAACGTGGTGGCGATCAAGCAGACCATCTACCGCGCCGGCAGCAATTCGGAACTGGTCGAGGCCCTGATCGAGGCCGCGCGGCGCGGCAAGGAAGTGACCGTCATCGTCGAGCTGATGGCGCGCTTCGACGAGGAGGCCAACATCAACTGGGCCGAGAAGCTCGAACAGGCCGGGGCCCAGGTGGTGTATGGCGTGGTCGGCCTCAAGACGCATGCCAAGATGGCCCTGGTGCTGCGCCGCGAGCCCAGTGGACTGCGCCGCTACGCCCACCTCGGCACCGGCAACTACAACCCGACGACGGCCAAGTTCTACACCGATATGGGGCTCTTGACGGCCGACCCGGACCTGACCTCGGACGTCAACGAAGTCTTCATCCACCTCACCAGTATGACCCGGCCCAAGCAGCTGTCGAGCATCTGGCTGGCGCCGTTCTCGCTGCAGAAGGAAGTCGTGCGCGCGATCCGCCAGGAAGCCGACATCGCGCGCCACGGCCGGCCGGGCCGCATCATCGCCAAGATGAACTCCCTCACCGACGAGTCGGTGATCAAGGCGCTGTACGAGGCCTCGAATGCCGGGGTCAAGATCGACCTCATCATCCGCGGCGCCTGTGCGCTGCGACCGGGCGTGGACGGCCTGTCCGAGAACATCAAGGTGCGCTCGATCGTCGGCCGCTTTTTGGAGCACACCCGCATCTTCTATTTCCGCAACGACCTGAAGCACGACGTGGTGCTCAGCAGCGCCGACTGGATGAACCGCAACCTGTTCCGCCGGGTCGAAGTGGCATTCCCGATCCGCTCGACCGCGCTCAAGCGGCGCGTAATGCGCGAAGGCCTGCAGCCCTACCTGAAAGACAACGTCAATGCCTGGGAGCTGGCGCCGGACGGCCGCTACCGCCGCCGCAAGGCGCGCGGCAAGCAGGGGCAGTACAGCGCACAACAGGTGCTGATGGAGCTGCTGGGCGCCGCCAACCTCAATAACGATACCGACGACAAGGAAAACGACAATGGAACTGATCCTGTGGCGCCACGCTGAGGCCGAGCCGGGAGAGCCGGACGCCTCACGCGAACTGACGCCCAAGGGCCAACGCCACGCCGCGCGCATGGGCGCCTGGCTGGACCGCAAGCTGCCGCCGGCCTGCCGCATCCTGGTGAGCCCCGCCACGCGCTGCATCCAGACGGTGGAGGCGCTGGGACGGCGCTACGAGGTGGTGGAAGCGCTGAGCACCGAATCGAGCGCGGAAGCGATCATCGGAGCCTGCGGCTGGCCCGAGCACCGCCAGCCGGCGTTGATCGTCGGCCACCAGCCGCTGCTGGGCCAGGTGGCGTCGATGGTGCTGTGCGGGGACAAGCAGGATTGGCGCATCCGCAAGGCGGGCGTGTTCTGGATCGAACACAAGGAGGCAGATGGCGTTCCGTATATCCGGCTGGTGGCGGGGCCGGATGTGATCGGCAAATTGCGCTAAGGCTGAACGAAACCACGAACCTCTGCACGTCGTTCCCGCGAAGGCGGGAACCCAAGTGTGCTCGCGCCGAGGGTGTGTTTGATGCTGCCAACTACTCGAGAAACTTAGGTTCCCGCCTGCGCGGGAACGACGACTAAGCAGGCGCGCGTGGCCAGCATCGACCTCACTTCGCCTGGAACGCGATCCCCACGTCGTTCCAGCTGCACTCTTCCTTCTCGAACCAGGGCGCCAGCGTCGGATGCCGCGCCAGCAGTTCCGGCGGCAGGTCGATCTCGATCTTGCCCTTCATGCGCAGGCGCAGGCTGCCGATGTCGTTGTCGGCGCGCGCATGCATCAACACCACCGCCAGCCGCAGCGCCAGCACCGCCTTGGCCAGGTCGGGCTCGACCAGCGCTTCGCGGATCTTGCGCAGATTACCCTTCTGTCCCAGCACCAGGGTCGCCAGCAGGCGCTGCTCGCGCGTCGTGAAGCCGCCCAGGTCGGCATGCTCGACGATATAGGCGCCGTGCTTGTGAGACCCGCTCATCGAGATGGCCAGGCCGATCTCGTGCAGCATGGCGCTCCAGGCCAGGTAGTGCGGCTGGCTGTCGGCCTGCGGCTGCAGGCGTTCGTACAGCAGGGTCGCAATACCGCAGGTGCGCAGGGCGCGCTGGGTGTCGACCCGGAAGCGCTGCATGCAGGAGCGGATCGCGGCGTCGCGCCGGTCGCGCCGGTTGGCGCGCAGCTCGAGGTCGGACAGCACGCCCAGGCGCAGCCCGGCATTGACCGCATGCAGGCGCTCGACCTTCAGCTCCTGCATGGCGCCGATGAGCACCGTCAGGCCGCCCACCATCACCGGCACCCGGTCGCGCTTGACGCCCTGCAGCGCGAAGGCGTCCACGTGGCCCAGCTCGATCAGGATGTCGCGCAAGGCGTGCAGGCTGGCCTGCGACACCGTGCCGTCGCCGATCGCATTGCGGCCGATGACTTCCGAAATGGCGCGCATGGTGCCGGACGAGCCATAGGCGGCGTCCCAGCCCTGGGCGTGGTAGAGCGAGGCGGCGTCCTCGAAGCGGGCGCGCGCCGCGGTGACGGCGGCATCGAAGGCGCGCGCGGTGATGCGGCCGTCCGGGAAATAGTTCCTGGCCTGAGGCTGGGTGCCGATGCCGAACGACTCGACCAGGTGGATCTCGGGGCCGGTGCCGGCGATGACCTCGGTCGAACCGCCGCCGATGTCGATCACCAGCCGCCGCTCGTCCTGGCGCTCGATGGCGCGCGTCACGCCCATATAGATCAGGCGGCCTTCTTCTTCGCCCGAGATGATCTCGATCGGATACCCGATCGCCGCCTCGAGCTGCGGCAGCAGCTGGTCGGCGTTCTTCGCCACGCGCATGGTATTGGTGGCGACCACGCGCACGGCGTCGAGGTGGTACTCGTCGAGGATCTTGCGGAAGTCGTGCAGGCAGGCGACCGCGCCGCGCATCGCCGCCTCGGTGAGCATGTTGTTGCTGTCGAGTCCCGCCGCCAGGCGGAGCGGGTCGCGCGCGGTGCGCACGATGTGCATGCGGGCGCCGAGCGGCTCGCCGATGTGCAGGCGAAAGCTGTTGGACCCGAGGTCGACGGCTGCAAACATGAGGTCCTTTCGAAAATGGACGAATCCCGCGGCCAGCTCATGCTGCGCGGGATCGATTAGACGCCAAGTATACAGCGTGGCACGGGCCGCCACCAACCCCGGCGCACGAAAAGTGTCCCGGGTGTTGCGCGGCGCGGCCCGTTCAGCGGTGCTGGCGGGCGGCCGGGCGGCGGCGCAGGCAGTACCAGGCGCCGACCAGGCAAGGAATGCCGAGCGTGACGGCGGACAGGGCGTCCCAGATGCCGTCGCCCAGCAGGGCCGAGATCAGGCCGATGGTGGTGAGGATGGCGAGCACGATCGGCACGCCCCAGATTTGCATGGGCGTTTTGCTCACGATGCGCCTCCTTCGCGCGCCAGCGCCGGCGCCTCAACGCCCCGGGGCGGCGCGTGCTTGTCCAGCGCCGCGGCCTTGGCCGTCGCGTTGGCGGTCTTGCCGCGCTTGACCCACAGGTACAGGCCCGTCACCAGGATCACGATGGTCGCGATGTCCAGCACCGCCCACAGGAATTTCATCCACTGGCCGCCGTAGTCGCCGAAGTGCAGCGGCTGCGACACCAGCAGCGCCTTCAGGTACCACGGCAGTTGCGGCGCGTCGGTCAGCTCGCCGGTATGGGCGTCGACCAGCACCGGCTGGTACATGCGCGAGCTGAACGGCTCGTCGCCGTTCATGAAGATGCCGTAGTGATGGGCGCTGCTGAAGTCGGTGCCCGGGAAGGCCACGAAGGCGACCCGCATGCCCGGCAGGCGTTCCTTGGCCTTCTCGATCGCGTCGTGCACCGAGGCGGTATGCGGCTGCGGCGCCTTGTCCTTGTACTGGGCCAGGATCTGGCCCAGCTCATTGTGCTGGTAATACTTGAGCATCAGGTCGGCCCAGGTATTGATCATGCCGGTGCCGCCGACCACGAACAGCCAGGTGAGCGTGACGATGCCCAGCAGGTTGTGCATGTCGAGCCATTTGAGGCGGCTGCTCTTTTCCTTGCGCACGGTGCCGAAATCGAGCTTGCGCATGAAGGGAGAGTACAGGACCGCGCCGCTGACGATGGCGACCAGCAGCAACAGGGCCATCAACCCCAAAAACAGCTTGCCGGCCAGGCCCATGAACAGGTCGACGTGCAGCGCCAGCATGGTCGACATGAACACGCCACCCTCGAAGGCCGGTTCGACGATCACCTTGGTGGTGCGCGCATCGACCGCGATCGGCTTGTAGTCATGGTCCTGCATATGGTCGGCCAGGGTCACGTGCCAGATCTCCGGCACGTCCGCCTCTTGCGAGATGAACATCGGCTTCTTGGTCGGGTACAGCTCCTTGGCCGAGGCGATCACGGCGTCGACGTTGCCCATCGGCGTGGGCTGCGACAGGGTCGGCGGCTCGACTTCGTTGCCCAGCAGGTGGCCGATCTCATGGTGATAGATGAGCGGCAGGCCGGTGAGGCACAGCAGCAGCATGAAGATGGTGCAGACCAGGCTGGACCATTTGTGAATCCAGCCCCAGCGGCGCAGGGAAACGGGTGACATGTTATTAGGTATGCATTATAGCTAGAGATACAGACCATGAATAATAATCGTTCTCATTTACATAAGCAAGTATCGGGCATAGAATGCGCGTTACTTTTAACGCATAAAAAGAGCAAGACACATGAACACGCTGCGCTTCACTTTGACGCCGGCCGCGCTGGCCGCCGCCCTCCTCGTTGCCACGACTGCGTCTTCCACGGCATTCGCCCAGCAAGCCGAACCGAAAGCCGACGAGAACATCGCGACCGTGGTCGTGACCGCCTCGGCCGACGCCTCGGCCCAGGGCCTGCCGGCCGCCTATGCCGGCGGCCAGGTGGCGCGTGGCGGCCGCCTGGGCCTCTTGGGCAACGTCGACATCATGGACACCCCGTTCAACAGCACCAACTACACCCATGCGCTGATCCAGGACCAGCAGGCGCGCAGCGTGGGCGACGTGGTGCAGAACGATCCGTCGGTGCGGGTGGCGCGCGGTTTCGGCAATTACCAGGAGCTGTACATGATCCGCGGCTTCGCGGTCGGCTCGGACGACACGGCCTATAACGGCCTGTACGGCCTGCTCCCGCGCCAGTTCGTGGCGACCGAGCTGATGGAACGGGTGGAGGTGCTGCGCGGCGCGCACAGCTTCATCAACGGCGCGGCGCCGGCCGGCGGCAGCATCGGCGGCTCGATCAACATCCTGCCCAAGCGCGCGCCGAACCAGGAACTGAGCGAAGTCACCGTCGGCGTCGAGACCGGCGGCCAGGGCTACGGCGCCATCGACCTGGGCCGCCGCTTCGGCGAGGAAGGCCGCGCCGGCGTGCGCGTCAACGTGGCGCACCGCAACGGCGACACCGCGGTCGACCGCGAGGAGCGCGAGCTCTCCGTGTATTCGATCGGCGTCGACTACCGCGGCCGCGGCTATCGCCTGTCGGCCGACGTCGGCGCGCAAGACCACCAGCTGACCAATGCGCGTCCGAGCGTGGACCTGGCTGCCGAGCTGCCGATGATCGCGGCGCCCGATTCGCGCCACAATTTCGCCCAGCCCTGGACCGTCTCGAACGAGCGCCACACCTTCGGCACGGTGCGCGCCGAGATCGACCTGGGCGAGAACGCGGTGGCCTGGGCCGCCGCCGGCCTGCGCAACGGCCAGGAATTCAACATCCTGGCCGGCATCGACGTCAACGCCGTCAATGGCGACGCCACCATGAGCCGCTTCGACAATATCCGCAAGGACCAGGTGCGCACCGGCGAAGTGGGCGTGCGCGGTGAGCTGCGCACCGGCGCCGTCAAGCACACGCTGAGCGCGTCGGCCTCGGGCTTCCACTCCAAGTCGCGCAATGCCTTCGGCATGAGCGACTTCGCGGGCTTCGCCTCGAACCTCTATACGCCGCGCGACGTGGCCCCGCCGCCACCCGACGCCTGGCCGTCCGGCGGCGACATGAATAACCCGCTGGTGACGGGCAAGTCCATCCTGTCGAGCCTTGCCATCGCGGACACCATGTCGTTCATGGACGACAAGGTGCTGGTCAACGTCGGCCTGCGCCACCAGCGCATCAAGGACTATGGCTACCGCAATGACACAGGCCTCGAAAGAGACGGCTACGAGGAAAGCGAGAACACGCCGTTCGCCGCAATCGTCTACAAGCTGCGCAAGGACGTGTCGGTGTATGCCAACTACAGCGAAGGCCTGCAGCGCGGCCCGGAGGCATCGGGCGTCGGCATCGTCAATTCGGGCACCAAGTTCGCCCCCTATGTCTCGCGCCAGCGCGAAGCGGGCGTCAAGTACGACAGCGGCCGCTACGGCCTGACCGCGGCCGTATTCACCACCAGCCAGCCGAGCGCCTATGTCGAGAACAATGTGTTCGGCGTGTACGGCGAACAGCGCAACCGCGGCGTCGAGCTGTCGGTCTTCGGCACCCCGGTGCGCGGCCTGAAAGTGCTGGGCGGCCTGACCCTGCTCGACGCCGAACAGCGCATCACCGAGGGCGGCAAGAACCAGGGCAAGGACGCGATCGGCGTGCCGCAGACGCAGCTGAACATCGGCGCCGACTGGGACGTGCCGGGCGTGGACGGCCTGTCGGTCAACGCGCGCACCGTGTACACCTCGAAGCAGTATGCCGACGGCGCCAACCTGCAGAAGCTGCCGTCGTGGACCCGCCTGGACCTGGGCGCGACCTATAACACCCGCTTTATGGACCGCGACCTGACCCTGCGCGCGCGCGTGGACAACGTCACGGACAAGAATTACTGGGCGTCGGCCGGCGGCTATCCGGGCGCGGGCTACCTGGTGCTGGCGGCGCCGCGCAGCGTGGTGGTGTCGGCGACGGTCGGTTTTTAAGTCGTAATCATTGCAGGCGCAGGTCGTCCTTCACGGCGGCCAGCGCCATCCTGTCGACCACCCCGGGCGCGATCAGCTTGAGCCAGCGCCCGATCCTCCCCTGCGCCGTCATCACGATCTCGCGCTCGCGATGTTCCATCGCCTTGACGATCAGGCGCGCGCATTCTTTGACCGGCATCGCCTTTTCTTCCTTGAGCGCGCTGGCTCCGGCCTCTTCTCCCCTGGCGTTGAAGCCGCGGTAGCGGATGCGCGTGGCCACCACACCCGGATAGGCCGTGGTCACGCTGACGCCCGCCTGCTTCAGCTCCACCCGCAGTGCTTCGAAGAAGCCGCTCATCGCGAACTTGGTGGCGCAATATGCGGTACGTCCCGGCACCCCGACCAGGCCCGCCAGCGACGACACGGCCACGATGGCGCCGCGGCTCGCCTTCAACTGCGGCAGCGCGGCCTGGGTGCACCACACGCTGCCCCACAGGTTCACGCGCATCAGCTCTTCGTACCACGCCAGGCTCTCGACCTCTTCGAACAGGGCGTGCGCCGAACGACCGGCATTGTTGACCAGGACGTCGATGCGCCCGAAGCGTTCGACCGCCTGTGCGATCAGGCGCTGGCAATCCTCCTGGCGGCCGGCGTCGAAGGCCACCGTGAGCGTGTCGGCGCCGAGCGCCTGGCACTGGCCGGCGACCAGGTCGAGCGGCCCCTGGTTGCGCGCGGCCAGCACGAGCTTGACACCGGCGCCGTGCCGGGCCGCCAGCTGGCGTGCCATCTCGGCGCCGATACCATCCGACCCTCCGGTGATGACGATGACCCGGCTCATTTTTGCGCCTTCACGATCTGCAGCGCGCTGGCGATCACGGTGCTCATATCGCCCAGGTTGGCCGGCACGATCAGGGTGTTGTTGGTCTTGGCAAGGTTCGCGAACGCGTCCACGTAGTGCTCGGCCACGCGCAGGCTGACCGCGTCCATGCCACCGGGCGACGCGATCGCCTCGCCCACCTGGCGCAGTGCCGCTGCGCTGGCGTCGGCCAGCGCCACGATGGCGGCCGCCTCGCCCTGGGCGCGGTTGATCTCGGCCTGCTTCTCGCCCTCGGAGCGCGCGATGGCCGCCTCGCGCTCGCCGCTGGCGATATTGATCTGCTCCTGGCGCCGGCCTTCCGAGGCCGCGATCAGGGCGCGCTTCTCGCGTTCGGCCGTGATCTGGGCCTGCATCGCCAGCAGGATCTCGGCGGGCGGCGTCAGGTCCTTGATCTCGTAGCGCAGCACCTTGACGCCCCAGTTGGCGGCCGACTCGTCGATCGCGTTCACGATATGGGTGTTGATCAGGTCGCGCTCTTCGAAGGTCTTGTCCAGCTCCATGCGGCCGATCACCGAGCGCAGGGTGGTCTGGGCCAGTTGCGTGATGGCCTGGATGTAGTTCGACGAACCGTAGGAGGCGCGCATGGCGTCGGTCACCTGGAAATACAGGATGCCGTCCACGTGTAGCTGGGTGTTGTCGCGCGTGATGCAGACCTGGGGCGGCACGTCGAGCGGGATCTCCTTCAGGCTGTGCTTGTAGGCGACGCGGTCGATGAAGGGCACCACGATGTTCAGGCCGGGGGCCAGGGTGGCGTGGTACTTGCCGAGGCGCTCGACCACCCAGGCGTTCTGCTGCGGCACCACGTTGATGGTCTTGAACACGAAGACCAGGGCGATGGCGAAGATCACGATCGCGACCACGCTGAAAGACAGTTCCATGTGCATCCCTTCCTGTTATGGGTTGTTCTTGTTCAGGCCTGGCGGCGGGCGACGATCAGGCGGTTGCCCTGGACTTCGACGATCTCGAAGTCGCCCGGTTCCGGTTCCAGGCCGGCGCGCAGCTCGACGTCCCACAGCGCGCCGCGGTACATCACGCGTGCGCGCCGCTCCTGCCACTGCGGCACGGTGACGCGCTGGCCGATGTCGAGGTTGATGCTGGGGTCGTTCGCGGCCTTGCCGCGTCCGGGCCGCGCATAGCGGGTGCGGCGCAGCACCATGGTGGCGCCGATGCCGACGAGCGCCGCCGCGAGCGTCTGCAGCGGGCCGCTGGCGCCGAGCCAGGCGACGGCGGCGCCGGACAGCAGCCCGATCGCGATCATCAAGAGGTAGAACGTGCCGATGAACAGCTCGGCCACGATCAGTACGCCGGCCCCAATCAGCCAGTACGTCCAGTCGGACATGTCAGGGTCTCCTTCTTGTCATGGAATGAAAAAACCCTCGCTACCCGGAGAGGGTAAGGAGGGTTCGCATGACCGCGCGGTGGGCTGCGGCGGTCAATCTTGAGGGCTTGGAAAGCGATCATTCCTGCCAGTGTAGCACCGGCGGCCCTCGATGGGGAATGTCGGGGATCAGCCCTTGGCCAGCTTCTGCCAGGTTTCGATCACCGAATCCGGGTTGAGCGACATCGACTCGATGCCCTCATCCACCAGCCACTGGGCGAAGTCCGGATTGTCCGACGGCCCCTGGCCGCAGATGCCGACGTACTTGCCCTGCTTGAGGCAGGCCTTGATCGCCAGCGACAGCATCGCCTTGACGGCCGGGTCGCGTTCGTCGAAGTCCTTGGCCAAGAGCTCCATGCCGGAGTCGCGGTCCAGGCCCAGGGTGAGCTGGGTCAGGTCGTTGGAGCCGATCGAGAAGCCGTCGAAGTACTCGAGGAACTGCTCGGCCAGGATGGCGTTGGACGGCACTTCGCACATCATGATCAGGCGAAGACCATTCTCGCCGCGCTTCAGGCCATTCTTGGCCAGCAGGTCGACGACCTTCTCGGCCTGGCCGAGGGTGCGTACGAACGGCACCATCAGCTCGACGTTGGTCAGGCCCATCTCGTTGCGCACGCGTTTCATGGCCGCGCATTCCATCGCGAACGACTCGGCGAAGTCCTCGGCCAGGTAGCGCGCGGCGCCGCGGAAGCCCAGCATCGGGTTTTCTTCGTCCGGCTCGTAGCGCGAACCGCCGATCAGCTTCTTGTACTCGTTCGACTTGAAGTCGGACAGGCGCACGATCACCGTCTTCGGCCAGAAAGCGGCGGCGATGGTGGCCACGCCTTCGACCAGCTTGTCGACGTAGAAGGCGCGCGGCGAGGCGTGGCCGCGGGCGACCGATTCCACCGCCTTTTTCAGGTCGGCGTCGATGTTCGGGTACTCGAGGATGGCCTTCGGGTGCACGCCGATATTGTTGTTGATGATGAACTCGAGACGGGCGAGGCCGACGCCGTTGTTGGGCACCGACTGGAAGTCGAACGCCAGTTGCGGGTTGCCGACGTTGAGCATGATCTTGGTCTTGATCGGCGGCAGTTCGCCGCGCGCGACCTCGGTGACCTCGGTTTCCAGCAGGCCGTCGTAGATCATGCCTTCGTCGCCTTCGGCGCAGGACACGGTGACCAGGGTGCCGTCCTTGAGCACGTCGGTCGCGTCGCCGCAGCCGACCACCGCCGGCACGCCCAGCTCACGCGCGATGATCGCCGCGTGGCAGGTACGGCCGCCGCGGTTGGTGACGATCGCGGCTGCGCGCTTCATGACCGGTTCCCAGTTCGGGTCAGTCATGTCGGCCACCAGCACGTCGCCCGGCTGCACGCGTTCCATCTCCGATGGGTCGGTGATGACGCGCACCGGGCCGGCGCCGATCTTCTGGCCGATCGCACGGCCGTGGGTCAGCACGGTGCCGCTGCCTTTCAGCTTGAAGCGCTGCTGGGCATCGGTCGATTTCTGCTGCGACTTCACGGTTTCAGGACGCGCCTGCAGGATGTACAGCTTGCCGTCGCGGCCATCCTTGCCCCACTCGATGTCCATCGGACGGCCGTAGTGATTCTCGATGATCATCGCGTACTTGGCCAGCTCGATGACTTCTTCTTCGACCAGCGAGTAGCGGTTGCGCAGCTCGATCGGCACGTCGACGGTCTTGACCGAGCGGCCGGCCTTGGCTTCGCTGGTGAACTCCATCTTGATCAGCTTGGAGCCGATATTGCGACGGATGACGGCCGACTTGCCCTGGGCCAGCATCGGCTTGTGGACGTAGAACTCGTCCGGATTCACCGCGCCCTGCACGACGGTCTCGCCCAGGCCGTAGCTCGAGGTGATGAACACCACGTCCTTGAAACCCGATTCGGTATCGATGGTGAACATCACGCCCGCGGCGCCGGTGTCGGAACGCACCATGCGCTGCACGCCGGCCGACAGCGCGACCTCGGCGTGGGTGAAGCCCTTGTGCACGCGGTAGGAGATCGCGCGGTCGTTGTAGAGCGAGGCGAAGACATGCTTCATCGCTTCGAGCACGTTGTCGATGCCGACCACGTTCAGGAACGATTCCTGCTGGCCGGCGAAGGACGCATCCGGCAGGTCTTCGGCGGTGGCCGAGGAGCGCACGGCGAACGAGACTTCGGTTTCCGAACCGGCGACCAGGCGCTCGTAGAACGAGCGGATGTCGCTTTCCAGGCGTGGCTGGAACGGGGTCTCGACGATCCAACCGCGGATCTCGGCGCCGGCGGCGGCCAGCGAGCGCACGTCGTCGACGTCCAGGTTCTCGAGGCGGGTCGCGATGCGCTGGCCCAGCGATGGGCCGCCATTCGCGCTGTGGTCGAGGAAGTCGCGGAAGGCGTCGGCGGTGGTGGCGAAGCCGGTCGGAACGCGCACGCCGGCGCCGGCCAGCTGGCTGATCATCTCGCCGAGCGAGGCGTTCTTGCCGCCGACCGACTCGACGTCGGTCATGCGCAAGTCCTCGAACGAGGCCACGTAGACGCGGTTGGCCGCGTCTGGCGTCAGTGCTGGAGTAGCTAGGTTAGTCATGATAAAACACCCTTACTTGATGATGGAAAGCTGTTGGCGCATCGGTGCCGGCAAGCGGGGGCGTCTTGACGTGTTCTTGTTATTCTGGCCCGCGTGCAGCACAATGCAAAACCCGTTGCCGAGCATTTTACCCCGCGACAGGGTGAAGTGCAGCGCACTTTTGATGTTACTTTGTCAGCAAAGCATACCGATTCCGCCATCATGACCGACGATTCCCTGCCTCCTCCAGTCACCGCTTCGCGCACCGTCTTCTTCGTTTCGGACGGCACCGGCATCACGGCAGAGACCTTCGGTCACGCCGTGTTGAGCCAGTTCGACCTGCGTTTCCGCCAGATCCGGCTGCCGTTCGTGGATTCGATCGAAAAGGCGCACGACGCTGCGCGCCGCATCAACGAAAGCTTCGCGCTGCACGGCCAGCGGCCGATCGTGTTCTCGACCCTGGTGAAGCACGACCTGTCGAGCGTGATCCGCTCGGCCAACGGCATGCACATGGACCTGTTCCAGACCTTCGTCGCGCCGCTCGAGCAAGAGCTCGACGTCAAGTCGACGCACACGATCGGGCGCATCCACAATGCAGTGGACACCGAGGAATACAAGAACCGCATCGAGGCGATCAATTTCTCGCTGGCGCACGACGATGGCCAATCGCACAAGAACCTGGCGGAAGCCGACGTGATCCTGGTCGGCGTCTCGCGCTCCGGCAAAACCCCGACGAGCCTGTACCTGGCGATGCAATACGGCCTGAAAGCCGCAAACTATCCGTTAATCCCCGACGACTTCGAACGCGGCAAGCTCCCGAGTTCCTTACCGCCATTCAAGGCCAAACTATTCGGCCTGACGATTACCCCCGAGCGCCTCTCGCAAATCCGCAACGAGCGCCGCGCCGGCAGCAAATACGCCTCCCTGGAAAACTGCCGCTACGAAGTCAACGAAGCCGAACACCTGATGCGCCGCGAAGGCATCCGCTGGCTCTCGTCGACGACAAAATCCATCGAAGAAATCGCCACCACCATCCTCCAGGAAATCAAACCCGACCGCCGCGAGTACTAACGCCCATTAGGGTCAGTGTCGAATTATCGAGAAAGCTTTCGGAGTGCCCATTAATCCTGCACAAGCCAGCCTCGACTTGCCTGAAAGTTCGTGCACATTAATTAGGGTCAGAGTCGAATTGTTTGACAACTTTGAGGAATTGCTCCGCAATTCTACTCTGACCCTAATTAATTTCCGCGGTTTGAGCACCGTCGGCCGAGCACTCTGGAAATAAGATTCCGCAGAGGACTACAATCCCCAACTGTTAGCGCTATATTACCCACAAATTAAATAGGGTCAGATACCGTCTTGGATTGCAAGATTTTTGTGAAGATAATTGGCGTCAAATGGCTTGCCGGTTCGAATGACGCCATAGATCAGG
>NZ_VPFD01000002.1 GCF_008014745.1 Massilia arenae | reverse complement strand
GATCATTGCCCGTCTCGGAGGTTGGACGGGCTACGCGAGAGAGGCCAGGGCAGGCCCCATCACGATGCGGCACGGACTCGAACGCTTCGGAAGCATAACGCAAGGCTGGAAGCTTGCACAGATGTGGGCTTAGCCTAGCGCCTGCGCGGGGACGACGTGCTTGGGCTAACGAGTCGCTTCGGCGTTGACGATCAGGCTTACGCCTTCGGTCCGCCACCGAGCAGGAAAGCCAGCTTCTGCTTGGCCGGCTTGGCCGGCGCGTGCGGCGCCGCATCGAGATCCTTGCGCGGGCTGCTGGTCGGTTCGTAGGGCTTGAGGAACCACGGATCGACCTTTTCGCGGCGCGCGCCGGGACCTGGTCCGGAACGCGGCGCACGTGCCGGGCCGCCACGTTCGCCGCGCTCATCGCCGCGGCGGGCGCCGCGTTCGGCGTCGCGCGAAGCGTAGTCGCGTGCACCTTCGCGTCCACCTTCGCGTCCACCTTCGCGCGCGCCGAACTCACGGCCGCCTTCGCGAGCGCGGCTGCCTGGCGCCACGAAGCCTTCCAGCGTGCCGCGCGTGATGGTCTGCTTGATCAGCTTCTCGATGTCGGCCAGCAGGCGCTCGTCCTTGTCCGAGTACACCGACAGGGCGTCGCCCGAGGCGCCGGCGCGGCCGGTGCGGCCGATGCGGTGCACATAGTCTTCGGCGTTGTACGGCAGGTCGTAGTTGATCACGGCCGGGAGGTCCGAGATGTCGAGGCCGCGCGCGGCGACGTCGGTCGCCACCAGCACTTCGACGCTGCCGTTCTTGAACGCGTCCAGCGCCGCCATGCGCTCCTGCTGGGTCTTGTCGCCGTGGATCGCCGACGCCTTGACGCCGCGCTTCTCAAGGTGGGTCGACAGGCGCGAGGCGCCGATCTTGGTGTTCGAGAAGATGATCACCTGCTTCATGTCGCGCGAGCGGATCAGGTGCTCGACCACGTCGCGCTTGGCTTCCTCATCGACCTTGTACACGATCTGCGTGACTTTCTCGGCGGTCGCGTTGCTGCGCGCGACTTCGATGGTCAGCGGATTGTTCAGGAAGGTGTTGGCCAGCTTCTTGATCTCGGGCGAGAAGGTGGCCGAGAACATCAGGTTCTGGCGCTGCTTTGGCAACAGGTTGATGATGCGCTGCAGGTCGGGCAGGAAGCCCATGTCGAGCATGCGGTCGGCTTCGTCCATCACCAGCATCTGCACCTGGCCCAGGCTGACGTTCTTCTGCTCGATGTGGTCCAGCAGGCGGCCCGGGGTGGCGATCACGATCTCGACGCCGCGGCGCAGGATCTCGGTCTGCGGCTTCATGTCCATGCCGCCGAACACCACGGTCGCGCGCAGCGGCGTGTGCCGGGCATAGGCCTTGACGTTGTCGGCCACCTGGACCGCCAGTTCGCGGGTCGGCACCAGCACCAGGGCGCGCACCGGATGGCGCGCCGGCGACATGCTGGCGTTCGCGTGCGGCATCAGCAATTGCAGGATCGGCAGCGAGAAGCCGGCGGTCTTGCCGGTGCCGGTCTGGGCTGCGCCCATGACGTCGCGGCCTTCGAGCACCACGGGAATCGCCTGGGCCTGGATCGGCGTCGGATGGACATAGCCCTGGTCCGAGAGCGCACGCAGGATTTCCGGCGCCAGGCCGAAGTCGGCGAAGCGTACCGTGGGAGCCTCGGCGGCGGCCGGAACTGCCGGCACGGCTGGCGCGGCGTCCGGGACGGCGGCGACGTCGTTGTTGTTCGCGTTATTGCTCGGAGAATCAGACATAGTTTTTGGTTGCATTCATTCGTTCAGCTCTACGATCGGGCATGTTCTCCCCATCGCGGGCCGATGGACGCGCAGCGAAGGGAGGAACGGGAATAAGCCGGCGGACGGAACTACCCGGCGGCAAGCCGGCCGGCGGGCCGAATAAAGCGGACGTAGAGACACTTTTAGCGGGTGACACGATACCTGAAATCGCCACCCATGTATATGCCGGCCTGTTTTCTACACAGTTTACCAAAAGAAAGCCAATCCCTGCCGCAATGCAGCTTAAGCCAGTTTACCGGGCGGCCGTCTCACCGCGTCCAGCCACGTTGCTGGGCCGCGCGTTCGGCCACCGGATCGAGCACGGTGCCGGCAATGCGCGCGTCGATCGCCTCGCGCACGACGGGCGGCGGCTGGCTGCCGTCGACCCAGGCGGCCCCGCCGCCATCCTGGGCCAGCACCGGGATATTCCAGCGCCCGCCCTTCAGGCAGGCCAGGCCGGCGGTGGTGTCAACCACGAAGCTGCGGCAATAAGCGCCGTCTTTCGCGACGAAGGTGACGCCGATGCGCACCCCGCTGTCGGACGGCCCGGGGCTGGCCAGCTGGCCGTCCAGCGCCGCCACCAGCGGCCCGCGCGCCACTAGGGCGCCATCGACATGGTCGAGCGTGGCCAGGCCGGGCGCCTGCGCCAGGCTGTGCCAGCCGAAGGCCCCCACGGCGGCGCCCGCCAGCAACGCCGCACCGACCGCCACCCAGTGGCGCTTGCACCAATTGGTATAGGCAATCTGCGGCGGCGGCACCGTGCGGCCCGGGCGCAGGCTGTTGAGCTGCACCACCTTGGCGCCGCACGGCGGCACACTACGCTGGGCATGGTTGCCGTCGTGGCCGTTGGCCGAGACGCCGATGCGCCCGTTGCGCGTATTGCCCTTGAGCTGCAGCTCGGCCCGGTGGTGGGCGATGCGCGCGGCCAGCACCGGATCGGCGCGCATGGCCCGTTCGACCGCCGCGCGCGCCGGTTCGGCGAGTTCGCCGTTGATGTACCCGATGAGAAGATCGTCAGAAAATTTCATTCCGGGCCCCTGCGCTGTGGCTAGGAAGTGATCAAGCCATGTTCATCCAGCACGTCATGCAGCAATTCGAGCCGGATCACGGGGTTGTCGAGCATCAGCATATGATGCTTTTGCTGGTTCGGCAGCGGCAGCAGCTCGCACCAGCGGTTGGCCACCCAGCCGCAGTCGTCGAGCCGGAACGGCGGCTGCACCGGCCAGCGGTGCTGGGGAACGTCTTGCAACGAATTCAATATCCGGTCGAGCGCGTCGGAGGCGCCCTGCAGCTCGGACGGGATGTTGACGCTGTGGTCGTCCTCGACCAGTTGCGCCTCGGCCATCCACAGGCCGTTGACGCGCTGCTCGGCGGTGACCACGGAAAAACGCGCGCCGCCGCGGCACAGTACCTGCAGCAGGCCGGGCGTCTCGGTGGTGGTCTCGGTGACCGAGGCGATGGTGCCGGCGGCCACGAAGCGCTCCTGCTCGGCATCGGGCCGGCGCACCTCTTGCCCATGCGTCAGCAGCACCACGCCGAACGGTGTGCCTTCGAGGATGCAGCGGCTGATCATGTCGAGATAGCGCACCTCGAACACCTGCAGCGGCAACACCCCGTCCGGAAACAGCACCGTACTGAGCGGGAACAGTGGCATGGAAATCGTCGACATGGCCCCCATGATGACAGAATCGGGGCCATCGCGGGTGTACGATTGCGGCCGCCCGGGAGCACATTTACTCGTCCGGGGACCTCAGCGGCAGGTAGCGCACCCACTGGCGCAGCTCGTCCAGGCGCCAGCGAAGCCGGCCCCAGCCGGGGCCGGGCGCGTCCACCACCCTCACCCGCACCACCTTGCCGGCAACCGGCGGGCAGGCATACGCATACAGGCCGGCCTCGCCGAACGGCAGGCGCAGTTCGCGCCCCGCGCCGATCTTGAGCGGGCCGAACACCACCGGCGCCCTGCTCTCATTGCGCAGCAGCAGCACGTCGCGCACGCCGCGCGTCAGGCGGATCTCGGACGGCAAGGTCAGCGCTCCCCCCACCGTGGACGGGAAGGCCAGCAGCAGTTCATGGCTGCCGCCGCGCAATGGCGCCAGCATGCCCAGCAGCAGCAGCAGGCCGCACAGGCCGGCCAGCATGGTCAAGGGCCAATGGCGTTTCAGGGAGGACGAGAGCGTGGAACTCATCCCGCTTTCGCACTCTTGCAAGGCGGATATTTCAGATTAGAATGTTTCATTTAGTAAGGAGTATCCTTGTGCCCAGTTGACCAACTCCGTTGACAAAGGCGCAAAGTCGCGTGCGCCCCGTCAATCCAAGGATGCGTATGCTACGTAGTCCGACCTCTTCGATCAACCCCGCCGCCCCGGCTGCCAAGCACAAGGACATGCAGCAGACCGCCAACCGCCCCCCAGCTCCGATGTCGGCCTCCGTTGCCGGCCACGCGCCACTCCTGATGGCGCTGCTGGTGTTCGTGCTGACCCTGCTGGTGACCTTCGGCGCCTGGTCCAGTGCCCAGCGCAATGCCGAGGCCCAGCTGCATGAAGCCTTCGACTACCGCACCCGCGATATGGGTTACGCGATCGGACGCCGCCTGCTGGTCTACGAGCAGGTGCTGCGCGGTGCGCGCGGCTACCTGCGCGGCTCGGTCGACCTGAGCCGCGCCCAATTTGCCGAATATTACGAGGTGCTGCGCCTGGACCAGTCCTTCCCTGGCCTCGAGGCGCTGGCGGTCGCCACCCTGATCCCGCCGGGCGCGCTCGCCGCCCACGAGGACAAAGTGCGCGCCGAGGGCTTCCCCAACTACCGCGTGCACCCGGCCGACGGCGGCCAGCCGCAGACGGCGATCTCGCACATCGAACCGTTCAGTGCGCGCAACCTGCGCGCCTTCGGCTACGACATGTACAGCGAGCCGGTGCGGCGCGCGGCGATGGCGGCGGCGCGCGACAGCGGCCAGGCCGCGCTGAGCGGCAAGGTGGTGCTGGTGCAGGAAGGCGGCGCCAGCCTCGATGCGGGCTTCCTGATGTACCTGCCGGTGTACCGCAGCGGGCGCGACGTCGACACCGTCGAGCAGCGCCGCACGGCGCTGCTGGGCTGGATCTATTCGCCGTTTCGCATGAAGGACCTGATGCGCGGCGTGGGCGGCATCGCGGCGCCCCAGCTCGACGTCGAGATCTATGACGGCGACCACATGGCGCCGGATGCGCTGCTGTACCGCTCGCCCGGCGCCGACCGCGCCGGGGTGCCGCGCTTTTCCACCGCCACCCGCATGGAGATGGCCGGCCGCACCTGGACCGTGCGGATGGCATCCAGCGCCAGCCTCGAGGCCACGCTGGATCACGACCGCCCGCAGATGGTGGCCGCCACCGGGGTCGTGCTGGGAGTCCTGGTCAGCCTGGTGGTGTGGCTGCTGGCCGGTTCGCGCCGCCGCGCGCTGCAACTGGCGCAGGCGATGACGCTCGAGCTGCGCGAATCGCACGACCGCATCGCGGCCGACGAGCGCCGCTTCAAGACGATCCTCGAGACCGCCCACGACGGCTTCGTCGCCATCGACCGCCAGGGCCGCATCACCGACTGGAATGCGCAGGCCACGCGCATCTTCGGCATCGACGCCGCGCAGGCGATCGGCAGCCCGGCCGAGCTGCTGCTGCCTGAGGAAAAGCGCGCCGCCTTCCGCACCACGTTCGACGCCTTCGCGCGCGGCGGCGCCGGGACCAGCGACACCACCAGGCCGGCGCTGCGCATCACTGCGCGCTGCTGGGCGAAGCGCGCCTCGGCGTCGGTCACCGCCTGGCCCACCGTGACCACCAGGCCGTATTCGGGCAGCTTGCGCCAGGCGTAGAAACGCTCGATGCCGTCCAGGCTGCTCGCCCTGCGGAAGGCGCCGCTGGTGCTGGCGTCGCGCGTCTGCGGCGCGTCGGGGATCGCCGTGCCCATGTGGCGGCTGCCGTCCGCGCGCGAGCTGCGCGCGATCACGGTGGCGTCCAGGCGCATCAGGCTGACCGCCGCGTCCGGGCCGAGGTCGATGCTGTCGTAGAAGCGCAGGAAGTAGTCCGGCCGGATGGCCACCGCGATCACGCCGGCCAGGCGGCCGTCCGCGGCGCGGATCGGCCGCGTAAACTGCACCACCCACTGCTGCGAGAGACGGTTGCGCTCGGGGCGGCTGACGTAGAGCCGGTCGCCGCCGCCCTCGCGGTGGACGGCGAACTGGCGCAGGTTGCCCAGCGCCAGGCCTTGCGGCGCCGTGAAACCGTCGACCGCGGCGTCGGTGTACAGCAGGCGGCCCTCGGCGTCGGTGACGGTGAGGTGCATCGGCACCCGCAGGTGGCGCGCATGTTCGGCCACGCTGCGCGCGAAGTTGGCGGGGTCGCGCTGCCAGGTGCCGCGCAGCTGGACCAGCGACAGGTCGATCAGGGCGACGGTCGCCTTGACCTCTTCGGAGAATGCGCGCGACAGGTTCTGCACATTGGCCTGGGCGCCGCTTTCGGCCAGAGCGGCGAAGCGCGCCCGCTCCACCGCCACGCCGCCCCACACGACGGCCAGTATCAGCGCCAGGTAGAGCGCGAGCTGGCGCAGCACGCGCCGGCGAAAATAGCCGCCGAACATGGCCACGATGGGGTTGGACGATGTGGAATAAGGCATGGAAGACGGTGGCCGGCACAAGCCGGACGGCAATCGGACAGCAGGCGGAAAGGGAGGCCGGGCGTAGAACGATTCCTGCCACTGCCGAACAGACGCGCCCGTCGTCGAGCCGGCCATTATACCGAGTTAGCGGCTGTAAGTTGCAAAACGGAACTTAAAGTTGCATATAGATATTCCCGACTGTTTCCTTTTTGCATAAACAGATCGGCAATAGTGCAAACACGGCACCCCGCTGCGCCGGATGCTAGAGTGGCGGCATGAAACTGTTCTATAACGTGGCCGGGGTGCTGGCCGTCCTGCTGGGGATCCTCGGCATCTTCCTGCCGCTGTTGCCGACCACGCCCTTCCTGCTGCTGGCCTCGGCCTGCTTCGCGCGCGGCTCCGTACGCCTGCACCGCTGGCTGCTGGCCCATCCCGTGTTCGGGAAATACCTTGCCAATTTCGAAGCCGGGCACGGCATTCCGCTGAAAGGCAAGATCGTCGCCACCGTGATGCTGTGGGGCTCGATGGCCTGGTCGACGCGCCATTTCGACAGCGTTGCCATCCTGATCTCGATGATCGCGATCGGCGCCTGCGTGAGCACCTATATGTGGTGGTACCTGCCGACGCTCAAGCTGCCGCCGAAGGTGACGCCGAACGAGGAATCGCAGGCCGAACGTTAGAAAATTTCATATTGCCGTCGGTTTTGTACTATTATTAGTTACATGAAACGCGACAGCAAACTTTCTTCCGTCCTCCACGTGCTGCTGCACCTGGCCCACAGCGAGCGCCCGATGACTTCGGAGCAGATGGCCGGCATGCTCGACACCAACCCGGTGCTGGTGCGGCGCGTGCTGGCCGGCCTGCGCGAGCGCGGCTACATCAGTTCCGAGCGCGGCCATGGCGGCGGCTGGACCGTCATCTGCGACCTGGCCACCGTGACCCTGCGCGACGTCTACGACGCAGTCGGCGCGCCCACCGTGTTCGCGATGGGCAACCGCAACGAGCACAGCGCCTGCCTGGTCGAACAGGTGGTCAACGCCTCGCTCGCGGACGCCTTCCAGGAGGCCGAGGCCTTGCTGGTGCAACGCCTCGGCGACGTCACGCTGGCCGACCTGTCGCGCGATTTCAATCTTCGCTACGACAACCATCCGCACAGGAGACCCGAGCATGAACATGCCCCTGGATGAATACGACGCCATCGTCATCGGCGGCAGCTATGCCGGCCTGTCGGCCGCCCTGCAACTGGCGCGGGCGCGCCGCAAGGTGCTGGTGGTCGACGCCGGCCAGCGCCGCAACCGCTTTGCCAGCGACTCGCACGGCTTCCTGACCCGCGATGGCCAGCCGGCGGCGGCCATCGCGCGCGAAGGGCGAGCGAACGTCGCCGTCTATCCGAACGTGGCCTGGCATGACGGGCAGGCGCTCGCCGCGCACCTAGACGCCGACGGTTTCATCGTCGAACTCGATGGCGCGAACCGCGTGCGCGGCCGGCGCCTGGTGCTGGCCACCGGCGTACGCGACGAGTTGCCGCCGATCGAGGGCCTGGCCGAGCGCTGGGGCAAGAGCGTGTTCCATTGTCCCTACTGCCACGGCTACGAACTGGACGAAGGCCGCATCGGCGTGCTGGCCAGCGGCCCACTATCGGTGCACCAGGCGCAGATGCTGCCGCACTGGGGCCAGGTAACCCTGTTCACCAACGGCGTGTGCCCGCTCGACGAAGCGCAACGGGCCGACCTCGCCGAACGCGGCGTGCAGGTGGACGAAACCCCGGTCGCGCGGCTTGCCGACCACGCTACCGTGGTGCTGGCCGACGGCCGGCGGGAAGCGATGGCCGGCCTGTTCACCTTCGGCCGCGTGCACATGGCCAGCCCGATCGCCAGGGACCTCGGCTGCGCCTTCGACGAAGGCCCCATCGGACCCTATATCCGCACCGACGAGGCGCGCCAGACCACGGTGCCGGGCGTGTTCGCCGGCGGCGACGCCATGCGCGCCGCCAGCTCGGTGGCGCTCGCCGTGGCCGACGGCGCGATGGCCGGCGTCGGCGCCCACCGTTCGCTGCTGTTCGGCCTGGCGCCGCAGCATTAACGGCCGGCGCTAGCAGGCGTCGGCGTAGCGCCCGCGCGCGTCGGCCGGATAGCTGACCACGATCCGTTCGGTGTCTTCGTCGGCTTCGTAGCGCACCCACACCAGGCCGTCGCGCGATTCGAAGCGCTCGGGCGCGGTCGCCACCAGCGGGATCTGGTGCCAGCGGCCGAAGTCGGCCACCACCTGCTGGTCGCTGGCGGCAATCCCGAGTTTTTGTCCATTCGACAGCCGGTAGACGCCGTCGATCGAGTCGATCACTTCGGCGCTGGGCGTCACCCGCTGCGGTGGCGGCCCGATGCGCGAACAGCTGATGCCGGCCACCGGTACCTGCATCTCCTGCAGCACCGGTGCGGCCGGATTGGCAGCAGCGACAGGCGCCGCCCCCAGCAATGCAACAAGACCAGCCGCGGATGCGGCGGTAACGAAACGCGTGTGCATATGGCTCTCCCTGGTCTAAGGCGTGCATGGCCGCGCCGTTGGCGACCTTCCCGTCCCGTATGACACCGGCCTGCACCGCGAGTTCTGGCTGCGCGCCGGCCAGTGCCGGGTTACTGGATAATGGAAGCCGTCATCCCACGAGAAGCAGGCATGGAACTCATTTTCCTCGGCACGTCGTCCGGCACGCCGACCCGGCAACGCAATATGTCCGGCCTGGCGCTGCGCCTGCGCGGCGCGCGTTCGTGGGTGCTGGTCGACTGCGCCGAAGGCACCCAGCACCGCCTCCTGCGCACCCCGCTGTCGGTGATGAGCCTGCGCGCCGTGTTCATCACCCATATGCACGGCGACCACTGCTACGGACTGCCCGGCCTGCTGGCCAGCGCCGGCCTGCTGGGCCGCAGCGAACCGCTGACGATCGTCGGCCCGCCGCCGCTACGCACCATGATCGAGTGCATCATGCAGGCCAGCGAATTGAACCTGCCCTTCCCGCTCGTCTGGCTGACGCCCGACGAGCTGACGCATGGTCCGCTATTACCTGAACTTGCCGTCGACGCCACCGCCCTGTCGCACCGCATCCCATCCTGGGCCTATGGCTTCACCGAAGCCGCGATCGAGCGCCGGCTCGATACCGACAAGCTGCGCGCCGACGCCATTCCCTCGTCAGCCCTATGGGGCGAGATCCAGCAGGGCCGCGACGTGGTCCTGCCCGACGACCGCGCGATTGCCGCCGCCGACTACCTGCTGCCGCCGCGGCGCGCGCGCCGCATCGTGGTGGGCGGCGACAACGACAGCCCGCAACTGCTGGCCGCCAGCGCGCAGGGCGCCGACGTGCTGGTGCACGAGGCGACCTATACCGAGGAGGTGCTGCACAAGATCGGTCCCGGCCCGCAGCACAGCTCGGCCATGCGGGTCGCGCACTTCGCCGCAGGGGCCGGCGTGCGCAACCTGGTGCTGACCCATTTCAGTCCGCGCTACCAGGACGGCGGACCGCTGCCGCTGTCGCTGCTCGAGGAAGAAGCGCGCGCCCAGTACAGCGGAAACCTGCTGCTGGCGCGCGACCTCGATCACTACGTGCTTGACCGCACCGGCGCGCTGCGGCTGGCGGTCGAATAGACGCATCACGCCCGCCAAGCCTTGACGCTGGACGGCTATTGCTTCGCCGGCGTCAGTTCGACTTCCTGCACCTTGGGTTCGTGTTCGGGCGTAAGCGTAAATTTGACGTCCACCTTGCCACGCTCGCCGATCAGCGCAAAGGCGCCGCGCAGTCTGTTCTCAGCGCTGATGGGGCCGACCGATGTGATCTTCCCGATCGGCGCCAGCTTTTCTCGCGCGTGCGTCATCCAGTCCTCACGCGAGCGGTCGAGGAAGAAATTCTCCGCCACAATCGTGCTTCCAAGCTGTGCGTCCCACGTCTGCACCAGTTGCGCTACTTGCGGGTAGCGTGCAGCCAGAATGGGCGACACGTCAATCGGCCTCGGACCGAGATCGGCACGTTCGACCAACATCGACAACGCTTTTCCCGTGCGGCCGTATACCGGTCCGTAGCGCAAGTTCGTAAAGGCGAAGACGCCTACTCCATGGTCCGGCGAAAAATAGTATTGGCTGCCAAAGCCGGGCAGCCCGCCCCCGTGGCCGACCGTCACCACGTCGCGGCTGTCACGCAACACGTTCAGGCCGTAGCTGTAGAAACCCACACGCGGATTCGATGTCTTGCCATCGGTAGTGGTGGCCTTGGCGCTCATGCCGGCAAATACCTGCGGCAGATGCATCTCGCGAACCGATGCACGGCGCAGCGGTCCGCGATCCGCATCGCTGCGGGCCGGCCAGGCATCCAGGTGAAAGGCGATGTAGCGCGCGAAGTCATCCGCAGTCGTGATCAGCCCACCCATCGCGGCGCCGTCGCCATCGGGCAGGATCGGTTCGGTCTCCCAGTGGTCGCGGTCCCAGCGGTAACCCAGGGCGAGCTTTCCAGGCTTGGCCTGGGTATATTCCCAACGTGTATCGTGCATTCCCAACGGCTGCAGGATCTCCCGCGTGACGTAGTCCTGGAAACGCATGCCCGATGCCTTGCTGACTACCTTGCCCAGCAAGATGTAGCCGAGGTTGCTGTACTCGAAGGTCTGGCCGGGAGCGCTGGAAAACGACAGCCCTGCGCCGACCAGTTGTTCGATCCTGGCATTCGAGATGGCCATCTGGCGGTCACCCCAGGGATTGTCCTCGGGCAGCCCAGCGCTCATGGTCATCAGGTGGCGAATCGTCAATGCAGGCGAGTCCGCGGTCGGCAAGGTGACGCCGCGTACTTCTGGCAGATAGCTGGACACCGGATCGTCGAGGCGCAACTTGCCATCGTCGCGCAACTTCAGCGCTGCCATCGCCACGAAGCTTTTGCTCATCGAAGCGATGCGGAACTCGGTCGAACTGGTCGCGGGGGTCTTGCGCGCGACATCAGCCAGGCCGAGCGAGCGGATATGCACCAGTTTGCCATCCAGCACCACACCGTACACCAGGCCCGGAAGATGCTCTTGCGCGGCAAGGTCGGTGTACATCTTGTCTATTTCGGGAAGCCGCGCAGCGACACGTTCTGCGCGGCTCGGCGCCTGCGCCTGCGCGTGGCTATCCGCGACGGCGACTGCGCTCAATACGAAAACAAGGAGGGGCAAACTGCGGCAAAAGTTGAGATGCATGCTGGCCCTTCCCTGGTAAACACGATGTTTCGGATAATCTCATGTTATTTCGCGAACCAAAGCTGATTCAATGAAATTATTCCGGGTGAGTGGGATGCCTGGCCTGCTCGCTCACCTGTTGGCCGTGTTTCGGCTTGCGCCAGCGCGCGATGCGCTCCTGCAGGCCGACGACGAACACGAAGAAGGCCGGCACGAACAGCACCGCCAGCACGGTGGCCGCCACCATGCCGCCGAACACGCCGGTGCCGATCGCATGCTGGGTCTCGGCGCTGGCGCCTGACGCGATCATCAGCGGCACCACGCCCAGCGCAAAGGCGAGCGAGGTCATGAGGATAGGCCGCAGGCGCAGACGCGCCGCCTCCACCGCCGACTCCAGCAAACCCTTGCCTTCGTCATGCAGCTGCTTGGCGAATTCCACGATCAGGATCGCGTTCTTGGCCGACAGGCCGATCACCGTGATCATGCCGACCTTGAAGAACACGTCGTTGGGCAGGCCGCGCAGCATCACCGCCGCCACCGCGCCGATCAGGCCAAGAGGCACCACCAGCATCACCGAGAACGGAATCGACCAGCTCTCGTACAGCGCCGCCAGCACCAGGAACACGACCAGCATCGACAGCGCCATCAGCAGCGGCGCCTGGGCCGCCGTCTCGCGTTCCTGCAACGACTGGCCAGTCCACTCGACCGCGAACCCGGGCCCCAGCTGGCCGGCCAGGCGCTCCATCTCGTCCATCGCCTCGCCGCTGGACGCGCCCGGCGCCGCGGCGCCCGCGATGCGCACGCTCGGATAACCCAGGTAGCGGATCAGCTGCGGCGGCGCCTCGGTCCAGACGGGCTTGACCACCTCGGCCAGCGGCACCATGCCGCCGTTCACGTTGCGCACATTCAGCTTGAGAACGTCGGCGACCTGCATGCGGGCGCTGGCCTCGGCCTGCACGATCACCTGCTGCATGCGCCCGGCGTTCGGGAAGTCGTTGACGTACACCGATCCCATCGCCGCCGACAGGGTGTCGCTGATGTCGGCGAAGGCCACGCCCAGCACCTGCGCCTTGGCGCGGTCGATGTCGAGGCGCACGCTCACGCCGGGCGGCAAGCCTTCGGGATAGACGCCGGCCACCAGCGGGCTTTGCGCGGCCAGGCCCAGGAGCTTGTCCTGGGCCGCCATCAGCGCCGCCTGGCCCTGGTTGGAACGGTCTTGCAGGCGCAGCGCAAAGCCGGACGAGTTGCCCAGGCCGTCGATCGCCGGCGGCATCAGGCTCATGATCATGCCTTCGCGGCTGGCGTTCATCGCCTCTTGCGCCGCGGCGACCTCGCCCTGGGCGGTGGCGCCGTCGCGCTGGTCCCAGTCCTTGAGCATCGTGAAGGCCATGGCCGCGTTCGGACCCGAGCCCGAAAAGCCGAAGCCGAGGATGGCCTCGTTGTCGCCCAGGCCGGGGCGCGAAGCCACGTGCGCTTCATAGGCCTTGACCACGTCGAGCGTGCGTTCGACGGTGGCGTCGCCCGGCAACTGGAACGAGGTCATGAAATAACCCTGGTCTTCCTCGGGCAGGAAGGCCGACGGCAGCCGGCCGAAGGCGAAGGCCAGCGCGATGCCGATCGCCAGCCACGCCAGCATCATCCTGCCGGCGCGCTTGACCAGCGCCGTGGTGGTGGACGAGTAGCGCGCCGTGAGACGCTCGAAGCCGCGGTTGAACCAGCCGAAGAAGCCCTTTTTCTCGTGATGGCCGCCCTCGACCGGCTTGAGCAGGGTGGCGCACAGCGCCGGCGTGAACGACAGCGCCAGGAAGGCCGAGAACAGGATCGAGACCACCATCGACAGCGAGAACTGGCGGTAGATCACGCCCACCGAACCGCTGGCGAAGGCCATCGGGATGAACACGGCGGTCAGCACCAGGGTGATGCCGACCACCGCGCCGGTGATCTCGCGCATCGCCTTTATCGTCGCCTCCTTGGGCGACAAGCCCTCGGTCGCCATCAGGCGCTCGACGTTCTCGACCACCACGATCGCATCGTCGACGATGATGCCGATCGCCAGCACCATGCCGAACATGGTCAGCACATTGACCGAGAAGCCGGCCATCATCATCACCGTGAAGGTGCCCAGCAGCGCGATCGGCGCCACCAGCGCCGGGATCAGCGTATAGCGCACGTTCTGCAGGAACAGGTACATCACCAGGAACACCAGCACCATGGCCTCGAGCAGGGTCATCACCACCTTCTTGATCGAGATCTCCACGAACGGCGCGGTGTCGAAGGGCACGCTGACCTTCATCCCGGCCGGCATCGCCTTGCCCAGTTCGGCTAGGCGCGCGCGCACGCCGGCGGCGGTGGCCACCGCATTGGCGCCCGGCGCCATCTGGACGCCGGCGGCGGTGGCGACGTGGCCGTTCTCGCGGGTGCTGAAGCCATAGCTCTGCGCGCCCAGCTCGATGCGCGCTACATCCTGCAGCAGCAAGGTGGAGCCGTCGGGGTTCGCGCGCAGCACAATGGCGCGGAACGCTTCCGGTGTGGACAGCTGGCCCTCGGCGGTCAGCGGCACCGTGATCTGCTGCCCTGGCGGCGCCGGCGCGTCGCCCACGCGGCCCGGCGCGATCTGCGCGTTCTGGCGCGCGATGGCGGCCGTCACATCAGTCATCGACAGATTGTAGGCAACCAGTTTGGCCGGATCGACCCAGACCCGCATCGCCTTCTCGGCGCCGAACAGCTGCACCTTGCCGACGCCCTCGACCCGGCGCAATTCTTCGACCACGTTGCGCGCCATGTAGTCGCCCAGGTCGGTCTCGTCGAAGGCGCCGGTGTCCGACGTCAGCGCGATGAACATCAAAAAGTTCGAGATCGTCGACTCCACGATCAGGCCGTTCTGGCGCACCGTCTGCGGCAGGCGCGGCTCGACCGCCTTGATGCGGTTCTGCACGTCGACCTGGGCCATGTCGGGATCGACGCCGGGCCGGAAGGTGGCGGTGATCTGGGCAGTGCCGGTGGTATCGGTCGACGACTCGAAATACAGCAGGTTCTTGACGCTGGAGAGTTCGCGCTCGATCAGGCCGACCACGGCGTCGTTCATGGTCTGGGGCGTCGCGCCCGGATAGACGGCGGTGATGCTGACGGTGGGCGGGGCCACGTTGGGATAGCGTTCCACCGGCAGTTGCGGGATGGCGATCACGCCCAGCAGCACGATGAACAGGGCGATCACCCAGGCGAACACGGGACGGTTGATGAAAAACTGGGGCATGGGTAGAGTAGCGGGTCGGGCAAACGGCGATTGTGCGGTGTGCACGTTGGCATTCGGTTGCCCTTGTATGGAGATTCGATGGAGATGACCGCGCAATCGGGCGCTGGACCGGCCCTGGTGCTGATCGCCGAGGACGACGACGAGATCGCGGTCATCCTCACCGCCTATTTCTCGCGCGGCGGCTTTCGCACGCTGCGCGCGCAGGATGGCCGCCAGGCGCTCGAACTGCACCTGACGGCGCGGCCCGACCTGGTGCTGCTCGACGTGCAGATGCCGGGCCTGGACGGCTGGATGGTGCTGTCCGAGATCCGCCGCCGCGGCGGCACGCCGGTGATCATGGTGACCGCGATGGACCAGGACGTCGACAAGCTGACCGGCCTGCGCATCGGCGCCGACGACTACGTCGTCAAGCCCTTCAACCCGGCCGAGGTGGTGGCGCGCGCGCAGGCGGTGCTGCGCCGCACGCTGGCCCACGGCGCGGGCAGCGGCGCTTCCGTGATCCGCGTCGACGATCTCGTCATCGACCTGGACAAGCACGAGGTCACGCTGGCCGACGGGCGAACCGCGCTCAATCTGACGCTGACCGAATTCAAGCTGCTGGCCTACCTGGCGCGCTCGCCGCGCCAGGTGTTCAGCCGCATCGACCTGCTCACCCACTGCTTGCCCGAGGGCGATACCCTCGAGCGCACCGTCGACAGCCACGTCAGCAAGCTGCGCCGCAAGCTCGAGGAAGCGGGCATCGGCGACGTACCGCGCGGGATCCGCGGCGTCGGCTACAAGTTCGGCGGCAAGACGTGAAACCCATCCATGGCCTGAGCCGCCAGATCGTGCTGACCATGACGCTGCTGGTGCTGAGCGTGGTGGTGGCGATCACGGTCGGCTCCTACGTCTTTTACTTCGTGATGTTCGCCTATGCGCCCGCCCACCTGGCCCCGGCCGGCGCCTGGATGCCCTCGGGCCCGGAATGGGGCTGGATCGTGCTGTCGACCCTGAGCGCGGTGGTGCTGGCGGTGTTCGCCGCCGCCAAGCTGTCGCGCCGCATCCTGGCGCCATTGACGTCGGTCGCGGGCAGCCTGCGCCGGGTGTCGAACGGCGACCTGTCGGCGCGCGCGACCAGCGACGACCGCTCCCTGGGCGAGGCTTCGCTGCTGGTGGAAGACTTCAACCTGATGGCCGAACGCCTGGACCGGATGGCGCAGGAACAGGTGTTCTGGAACGCGGCCATCGCCCACGAGCTGCGCACCCCGATCACGATCCTGCGCGGCCGCATGCAGGGCCTGGCCGAAGGCGTGTTCGAGCCGAGCGAAAAACTGTTTCGCAACCTGCTGGCCCAGGTCGAGAACCTGGGACGGCTGATCGAGGACTTGCGGGTGGTGGGCCTGGCCGACAGCGGCCACCTGACCCTGCAGGTGGAACGCTGCGACCTGGCGGCCGGGATTCGCGACGTGCTGGCCCTGACCGAGCCGGACTTGCGCGCCAAAGGCCTGTTGCCCGAACTGCGGCTGCAGGAAGGCGTGGTCGAATGCGATCCGGCGCGCATGCGCCAGGCCTTGCTGGCGCTATTGGAAAACGCGCGCTGCCATGCGGCGCCGGGCCGGCTCGAGATCGCGCTTGCGTGGGGCGACGGCGAATGCCGGCTCAGCGTGACGGACAGCGGGCCGGGGATCGACCCAGCGTTCGCCTCGAAGCTGTTCGACGCCTTCCAGCGCGGCGACGCGGCGCGCCTGCAGGGCGGCTCCGGTAGCGGGCTGGGCTTGGCCGTGGTGCGGGCGATCGCGCTGGCGCATGGAGGCCAGGCGCGCTGTCACGCGGCAGGCGGCGGGACCTGCTTCGAGCTGGCATGGCCGGATAGAGGCTGACTAAGACATGTCGTTACCTGCACTGGAGGTAACGACTTCCCGCCAAGGCGCCCGGCGAGGGCGGGAACGACGTCGGCACACGCTAACGGCCAGCATTCCCATTCCATCCGCCAACCCATTCGCCGCGCATGCTGATCGATTCGGCATGCGCGGCCGGCGCCCGTCTGCCCGGCTTGTGCGGCGCCAAAGCCAGCGTACGGCGACGGCGTAAGTTGATCGACGGGCCCGCCAAATCGACGCAAGCCCTTGTTTAACAAGGAGAATTGTTATGCGGCACACGCCTCATCGCATCGCGCTGTTCCTGCTGTCCTTCGCCGTGGCCGGCGCCGCCTGCGCCTACCCCGAGTACCGGGTAACGATCGTCGGCCCGCCTGGCAGCAGCGCCGCCGACATCAACGGGGCCGGCGCCGTGGTCGGCAGTTATCCGGTGGGCGGCGCCACTCACGGCTTCATCAACCGCGGCAAGGGCCTGGTCAGGCTGGGCGCGCTGGGCACGTCGAGCGGCGCGGTGGCCGTCAACGACAAGGGCGAGGTGCTCGGCAACTGGGTCGGCGCCGGCGGCCAGCTGCGCGGCTTCATCTATTCCTGCGGCAGGCAACGCGATATCGGCGTGATCGGCAGCGGCTCGGTCTACAGCGACATCAACAATGCGGGTTATACGATCGCCACCAGCTACACCGACAGCGACCCGAGCAGTCACCTGCGCGCGCCGAACGGCCGCTTGACGGCCATCGGCCACCTGCCTGTCGAGCACCCGATCACCCAGGTCTACGCGCTGAACAACCGCAACCAGGTCGCCGGCAAATCGGGGCCGCTGGCGTTCCCGGAGCAACCGTACCGCGCCGTCATCTGGACCAGGGGCACGCTGCGCGACCTGGGCGACTTCGGGCTGACGCCCAACAGCGCCAATGCGATCAACGACCGTGGCCAGGCCACGGGTTTCGCCGCGGTCCTCGCCGGCGGCGTGCACGACCGCGTGGCCTACCTGTACAGCAATGGACGCCTGGAGAGCATCGATAACCGCACCGCCATCGAGCCGAGGTATAGCGAAGGATTCGGCATCAACCACCATGGCCATATCGTCGGCTATAGCGACCACCTGCAGGGCTTCGTCTGGCGCGGCAAGCGGATGCAGGGGCTGAACGCGCTGGTCGATCCCAAACCCGGCTGGAACATCACGGATGCACAGGCCATCAACGATGCCGGCCAGATCGCCGCCACCGCCATCCGCAACGGCGTGCAGTATGCGATCCGGCTCGACCTGATCCGGCCGCACGGCCTGGCGGATCCGGCGCTGGATGCCGACCAGGCGGCCGAGGTGGCGGCGGCCACGGCGCAATCGTCGGCGCAGGCGGCGGCCTTGGCGCGGGCCGAGGCCGAAGGGCAGGCGCGGGAGATCGTGCAACCGGTTGCGCAATGAGGCCGCCACTCTCATTCATCGAGGAGATCGTCATGTATCTGCATCATCGCCTGTCGCTGGTCCTGCTGTCGTTCACCGTGGCCGGCAGTGCCTGGGCCTACCCCGAATACCGGGTGACGGTGGTCGGCCCGGCCAACAGCTGGGTCCACGGCATCAACAACGCCGGCGTGGTGGTCGGCAGCTATCCGGTCGGCGGCGAGCGGCGGCGCGCCTTCCTCAACCGCGGCAAAGGCCTGGTCGACCTGGGCGCCCTGAAGGGCGTATCGAGCGTTGCCACGGGCATCAACGAACGCGGCGAAGTGGTCGGCAACTGGAGCACCGCCGACGGACGGCAGCGCGGCTTCATCTATGCCTGCGGCAAGGCGCGCGACATCGCCCCGATTCCCGGCAAGTTCACGACCTACACCGACATCAACGATGCCGGCTACATCAGCGCGGCCGGGGCCGCCGAGACCGGCGAGATACGCGGCTACCTGCGCGCGCCGAACGGCGCCTTCACCCACCTGGGCGAGATTCCCTGGGACGGCAGCGGCGCACCGCAAACCGTCCCCACCGCGCTCAATAACCGCAACCAGATCACCGGCCGGTCCGGGCGCTTCAACACCCCGGAGCCGGGATACCGCGCCTTCGTCTGGAAGAACGGCACGATTCGCGACCTGGGCGACCTGGGTTCGACGCCCAATACGGGACACGCGATCAACGACCGCGGCCAGATCGCCGGCGAGGCATACCTGCCCGCAGGGCCGCGCGACAGCTCCGCTTTCCTGTACAGCCACGGACGCATGGTCATGCTCGATACCCGCCCGGCCACCGAGTACAAGTTCAGCAGCGGCAACGGCATCAACAACCGCGGCCACGTGGTCGGCACCAGCAGCCACCTGTCGGGTTTCATCTGGCGCGGCAAGCGCATGGAGAGCCTCAACGCGCTGATCGATCCGGCATCGGGCTGGGACATCAGCAACCCGATCGCCATCAATGACGCCGGCCAGATCGCGGCCGTCGCCGGCCGCAACGGCGTGCGCTACGCGGTGCGCCTGGACCTGATCCGCCCACATGTCGACACGGCGCCGGCGCTGGACCCCGAGGCCCGGGCCGAACTGCTGGCCTTCCCGGCCTCGCCGGCGCTGGAGGCGGCGCTGGCCAAGGCCGAGGCGCAGGCCCAGGAACGCGAGGTGGTGCGGCCGGTCGCGCAGTAAGTTTCCCCTCTCATTACCAACCCAAGGAGATCGTCATGCACTTGCGTCATCGCCTGTCACTGGTCGTGATGTCGTTCACCCTGGCCGGCGCGGCCTCGGCCTACCCCGAGTACAAGGTCACGGTGGTGGGGCCGGCCAACAGCACGGCCGCCGACATCAACAGCGCCGGCGTGGTGGTCGGCTACTATCCCTATACGCCCACGGTGAACCACGCCTTCCTCAATCGCGGCAAGGGCCTGGTGGACCTGGGCAGACTGAAAGGCACGGCCAGCGTCGCCGTCGCCATCAACGACAAGGGCCAGGTGTTGGGCCAGTGGACCACCAGCGGCGGCCAGCAGCGCGGCTTCGTCTACGACTGCGCCAGATTACGCGACATCGGCGTCATCGGCGGCAGGTTCACCACCTGGCGCGACATCAACAATGCCGGCTACATCACGGCCTACGCGTCGGATACGCCCTTCAATGAAGGCATCAGCAGCTTCCTGCGCGCGCCGAATGGCGCGCTGACGGATATCGGCGACCTGCCCAACGACTTCCCCGGCACAAATCCGATCACCTTCTCCGCTTCCCTCAACAACAAGAACCAGATCGCCGGCGAATCCGGTCCGCTGACCTTCCCCGACCAGCCATTGCGTTCCTTTATTTGGACCAAGGGCAAGATGCGCGACCTGGGCGACTTTGGCTGGACGCCCAACGGCGCGCTGTCCATCAACGACCGCGGCCAGGCCACCGGCTACGCCGGGGTGCCGACCTTCTTCCGCAACCGGGTCGCCTTCCTGTACAGCCGCGGGCGCCTGATCGACATCGACGGCCGCCCGCCCACCGTGGAGCGCTCGAGCGGAGGCAACGGCATCAACAACCGCGGCCACATCGTCGGCGGCAGCGATCACCTGTCCGGCTTCATCTGGCGCGGCAAGAAGATGCAGAGCCTGAACGCGCTGATCAATCCCGCCTCGGGGTGGGACATCAGCGATCCGCGCGCCATCAACGATGCGGGACAGATCGCGGCCAATGCCTATCGCAATGGGGTACGGTACGCGGTGCGGCTCGACCTGATCAAGCCGCACGCGGATGCGGTGCCGCCTGCAGAACATGACGAAGAGCCGTCGTTGGAGGCGCCGCTGTCGCCGCAGGCTGCGGCTAAGCGGGCGCAGGAGGAAGCAGAAGGCATCGCGAAAGAGGTGGCGAAACCTGTGGCCCAGTAATTCATGCCGCTCAGGTGGGGCCGGCGGCGTCGGCCCTGGCCGCCTTGACCCGCCGGAGCGCGGTTTCCGGATCCAGGCCGGCCATGATCAGGTTGATGATTTCCTGCTTGTCTTCCTGGCCGATCCACTCGCACTCCTTGCGGTGCGAGCAGAAATAGGCATACCAGGACACGTCGGCCGGGCGCTCCTTGCGCGGCTTCAGGCGGGCCGGCACGGCGGCGCGCTGGGCGCTGGCGAAGGCCGGCAGTTGCGCATCGGCGTTCGACCAGTCGAATGCGGCGGCGGCGCGCCGGTCGGCCTCCCAATCGCCGTCGTATCCCTTGGCCGGCAGCATGCTCTCCTGGTCGACCGCAAGGCTCGACAGCCTGGGACAGGCATGGGCGGCGCAGAAGGCGTCGACGAAACGCAGCTTCATGCCGATCCCGATCGGGACCGCCCGGCCGAGCACCGCGTCCTTCGCGTGTAGCGAGCGCGCCAGGGTCAGCAAGTCCTTGTAGCCGATCGGCGCGCCCAGCCCCGTCCTTGCGTGGTGCGCCAGCGCTTCGTAGACGCGCATGCCGACCTCGATGTCGTTGACGGTGATTTGCTGCTCTGCTCTGGCGTTGCCGGTCATGCGCGCCTTCCTGGGACGGGTGGTCGATGGGCGTCATTATGCCACCTGCCCCAGGCGGGCCGGCTCAGCGCTTGACCGTGCGCCCGAGGAAGTCGCGCATCAGGCGTGCGATCTGCTCGCCGTCTTCTTCCAGCGCGAAGTGGCCGGTGTCAAACAGGTGCAGCTCGGCCTTCGGCAGGTCGCGCAGATAGGGACTCGCGCCTTCGACCGGGAAGATCTTGTCGTTCTTGCCCCACACGATCAGCATCGGCGGCTGGTGCTTGCGGAAGTAGGCCTGCCAGCCCGGATACAGCGGCGGGTTGGTGCCGTAGCTGTAGAACATCTCGAGCTGGATCGCCTTGTTGCCGGGGCGGTCCATATAGGCCTGGTCGATCACGGCGGAATCGGGACTGACGTGGCTGGCCGGGTCGCGATAGCCTTCGGAATACTGCCAGCGTGTAGCGTCGAACTCGAACAGGGGGCGCAGCTTGGCCGCATTGGCTTCGCTCTTGTCCTTCCAGTAGGCCTTGGCCGGCACCCAGAACGGGTTGTCCAGCCCCTCGTCATAGGCATTGCCGTTCTGGACCACGATGGCGCTGATCCGTTCGGGATGGGCTGCCGCCAGCCGATAGCCGATCGGCGCGCCATAGTCCATCACGTACATGGCGTAGCGGGTGAGGCCGACCTTGGTGGTGAACTTGTCGATGGTGGCAGCCAGGTTGTCGAAGCTGTAGGTATAGCGGTCCATCGGCGGCTGGTCGCTCTGGCCGTAGCCGGGAAAGTCGGGCGCGATCACGCGGTAGCGGTCGGACAGCTTCGGGATCAGCTCGCGGAACATGTGGGACGAGGTCGGGAAACCATGCAGCAGCAGGATGGCCGGAGCGTTCTTCGGGCCGGCTTCGCGGTAGAAGATCTTGACGCCATCGACGTCGACCTTGTGGTAGCTGACGGCGGCGGCGGCCTGTGACGCCGGCTTTGCCGGAGCCGGCGCGGCGCCGTGGACGGGCTGGATCAGCGCGGCAAACAGCGTCGCGCAGGCGGTGAGCGCGAGGCCCACGCGATGGAAACGAAGAGCGGTCATGATCATCCTCTTTCAGGTTCATTGCTTGTGAATGGAGCGGCGCTGAGGGAGTTACCCGTGGGAGGTAACGCTAACAGTATGGCGCGGCCGGGCTGGGAGGAGAATCGGCGCCCGACGCAATTGACTGTTACGTCTTCAGCAATGGCGTCGCATGGCGCATCCGGTCGTGGCATGCGTGCGTATCTGGTTGTGACGTTCCATGCCTTTGTAGTCTCAACGCGATCCAGGGAGTATTACGTGTCAGCAGCCATTTCTCACCGCATCCACGAACTTGCTCGCGCTGCGCGGATGCTGGCGGTGATCGGCGCGGCGCTCAAGCTGCGTTCCGGCGCGGGCGCCGATAACGCTATCGAGGAGCAGATCAGGGACGGTGTGCGTCTGGCGCTGGGCGATGCCTTGACGGACCTCGACCACGCCGAGATCGCGCCGCTGCTCGTCGAGATCGAGATGGCGTTCGTGGAAAGCAGCGAATTGTTCAGGAAACCCGGTCGCACGGCCTCATGGAAAGTTGAAGACCAGGACCTTCTCCAGGCGATGGGGCGCGCCTCCAGCAATGCATTCGACCGCATACTGGGCCTTGCCAGCACACGGCCTTCCTTGCAGGCGGCGCTGGATGGCGTGTTTCTCGATGTCGGCACGGGGGTCGGCGGCGTTGCGCTGCGGGCCGCGCAGACATGTCCTGAACTCGATGTCGACGCGATCGACATCTGGGAACCCGCATTGCGTCTCGCCGCCGAAAACGTGGCGGCCAGCGCACACGCAGGGCGCATCCAGCTGCGCCGTCTCGACGTGACCGAACTCGATCCCGGTCCGCGCTATACGCTGGCATGGCTTCCCACCATGTTCATGACACTGTCGGTGCTCGAACAGGCGATCGACCGGATTGCGGCCGCGTCGTGCAGCGGGGGCTGGCTGATTGCGCCGTTGTACACCAGGCCGGATGAGCCGTTCATGGCGGTGATGTCGTCCTTGCGCACGCTGCGTAGTGGGGGCGAAGTCACGCAAGCCGCGCAACTCGAAGCGCTGCTTCGTGCGCGCGGGTATGTCGATATCGAAGTGGATGTGGGGCCGATAGCGACATTCGTCATGGGCAGGCTTGCCTAAACCTGCGCAGCGAATCGAGGCTGACGCCTTTACGAGACCGGAACTGGTCCGGAAACACAAAAGGCTTACGCGGGAAATTCGCGTAAGCCTTGTTTTTTTTGGTAGGCCTCCCGTGAGTCGAACACGGCACCAACGGATTATGAGTCCGCTGCTCTAACCAAGCATGAGCTAGAGGCCCAGAAACTGGAACGGTGGAAGTAGAACTCGCCACCTGCTCACCGGCTTGACACCCGATGAGCGAAGTGGCGAGAGCATATTGCCTTTACTGCAGGTACGTCAAGCCTTCACGACTAATCAGCTGCTGCCCTCGAGGAAGCTCTTCAGCTTGTCCGAACGCGATGGGTGACGCAGCTTGCGCAGCGCCTTCGCCTCGATCTGGCGAATCCGCTCGCGGGTCACGTCGAACTGCTTGCCCACTTCTTCCAGCGTGTGGTCGGTCGACATCTCGATGCCGAAGCGCATGCGCAGCACCTTGGCTTCGCGTGGCGTCAGCGAGTCGAGCACGTCCTTCACCACGCCGCGCATCGAGGCGTGCAGGGCCGCATCCGACGGCGCCAGGGTGTTGTTGTCCTCGATAAAATCGCCCAGATGCGAATCGTCGTCGTCACCGATCGGCGTTTCCATGGAGATTGGCTCTTTTGCAATCTTCATGATCTTGCGAATCTTATCTTCCGGCATTTCCATCTTGATCGCGAGGGTCGCCGGATCCGGTTCGGCGCCGGTCTCTTGCAAGATCTGGCGCGAGATCCGGTTCATCTTGTTGATCGTCTCGATCATGTGCACCGGAATACGGATCGTGCGCGCCTGGTCCGCGATCGAGCGGGTAATCGCCTGGCGAATCCACCACGTCGCATACGTCGAGAATTTATAGCCGCGACGGTATTCGAACTTGTCCACCGCCTTCATCAGGCCGATATTGCCTTCCTGGATCAGGTCGAGGAATTGCAGGCCGCGGTTGGTGTACTTCTTGGCGATCGAAATCACCAGTCGCAAGTTGGCCTCGGTCATTTCGCGCTTGGCCTTGCGCGCCTTCATTTCACCGGCCGCCATTTGACGGTTGATGTTGCGCAGGTCTGGCAGCGGCAGCACGACGCGTGCCTGCAGGTCGATCAGGCGTTGCTGCAGCTCCTTGATCGTCGGGATGTTGCGGCCCAGGATGGCGCTATAGGCGTGGCCGGCGTTGACTTCACCGTCGACCCATTCCAGGTTCGTTTCATTGCCCGGGAAGACCTTGATGAAGTGGGCGCGCGGCATGCCGCAGCGGTTCACCGCGACGTCGAGGATCTGCTTCTCGATGTGGCGCACTTCGTCGACCTGGCCGCGCAGGGTGTCGCACAGCTTCTCGACCACCTTGGCCGTGAAGCGGATGCCCAGCAGCTCGCTCGAGATCGCCTCTTGCGCCTTGACGTAGGCTTTCGAGTTATAGCCGTCCTTCTCGAAGGCCTTGCGCATCTTGTCGAACTGCTGGCCGATCTCGTCGAACCTGCCGAGGGCGGCCTGCTTGAGCGCTTCGAGCTGCTCGGCCGAGTAGCCCGCAGCGGCGCCGGTGCCGGTCGAGGCTTCTTCTTCCTCCTCCACTTCTTCGGCGTCCTCTTCGTCTTCCTCGTCGTCATCGGAATCGGTCGAGGTCGGGGCGACCGCGCTCGGCGACGTATCTTCGCCTCCCTGCGGGTCGACCATGCCGTCGACGATCTCGTCGATCTTGATCTCGTCGCGCTCGATCTTGTTGGCGGCGTCGATGATCTCGGCGATGGTCACCGGGCAGGCGGAGATCGCCTGGATCATGTCCTTCAGGCCGTCCTCGATGCGTTTCGCGATCTCGATCTCGCCTTCGCGCGTCAGCAGCTCGACCGAGCCCATCTCGCGCATATACATGCGGACCGGGTCGGTGGTGCGGCCGAAGTCGGAGTCGACCGTCGACAGCGCGGCTTCGGCGGCAGCCTCGGCTTCGTCGTCGCTCGTGGCGTTGGGCACGTTATCCGACAACAACAACGTCTCGGCATCGGGCGCGTGCTCGTAGACGGCGATGCCCATGTCGTTGAAGGTGCCGATGATGCCTTCGATCGCTTCCGGATCGACAATATTCTCGGGCAGATGGTCGTTGATCTCGGAATACGTGAGGAAGCCGCGCTCCTTGCCCGACTTGATCAGGGCCTTGAGCTTGTTGCGGCGCAGCTCGAGCTCTTCTTCGCTGGCCTCGGTATCCGACGAGAACGCGTCTTTCAGCAGCGCTTTTTCTTTGGCTTTGCGGTCCTTGGCCTTGGCCTTGTCCGCTGCCTTCAGTTCGGCGCGCTCGACCGCGTTCAGTGCCGCGATCTCGTCGTTCTCGGGGGTAAATTCCTTCGGCTTGCGACCACGGCGTCCCGGCACCTTGACGGAGGGCAGGACGTAGCCTGACGTGTCGATCGCAGCCAGGGTAGCCGCATCGGTCGTCTGATTGACAGGCGCTGGGTTCGCCGTACGAACCTCGGCCTTGTCTTGCGAATTGTCCGCCTTGGCGGCAGACGCTCTCGTGGTTTTCGCAGCCACGTTGGTTTCGGGTTTCTTGGTTGGCACAGGCGCTTTCGATGTCACAACGACTAACTTTACGATGGTTAAAATAAAGTTTTGTTACCTTACATCATCCTGCAGGCACAAATCCATGGGCCTCGCTAACTGAAACACCACGCGTCCAATTGAACCGAAAAGGGTTTCAACAGTTGCAATAGTTAGCGTTTTATTATAGCACGCACCCCACCTTTTTCCAGTTGCGAGCGCCTGGGCGTCCAGGGCGGAGCCAGGTGATCATCGGGGTGCCATCTCGGCAGCGGCCTCGCGGGCCAGAAGGTCCTGCTGAGCAACAATCTCGCGGTAGCGAGCACTCACCTGATCTGGGGTCAAACCAGAAGAAAACAACTGGTTAAGCTCCTGCTTTAACGAATCCACCTTGATCTGCCGCACAGAACTTAACAGAACAATGCGGTCTCCATCGACCTCATTTTCCGGTTCCGCGGCGATTTCGGCGATCATCGCATCGTATTCGTTCGTCACTTCCCTGAGCTGCTGGGACAGGGCCGCGAAGGTGCCGTGTTCGCCCAAGGCCTGCGCGGTCTCGACCAGGTGGCGCAGGCGATCAGAACTTTCCTCTCCAAAATAATCGAAGGCCTTCAGCGCCTGCTCGTCGAGCTGCAGGGCCAGGTGCGGGTGCGCAACCAGGATGCGCAGCATCTTGAGCTCGAGCCCCACCGGCTCGGGCCGCCCCTGGCGCGGCGGCGCGCGGCGCACGGTCGCCACCGGCTTGGACAACTCGAACAGGCTTTCGATCTCCGACGGCGTCGATTGGGTCATGCTGGCCAGGCCGCGCACGATCTGCAGGCGCAGGCTCGACGGCGTCATCGCCTGCAGCAGCGGCTTGGCCTCGAACTGGGCGTGGGCGCGCCCTTCCGGCGTGTCGAGGTCATGTTCCTGCGTCACTTCGCGCAGCAGGAATTGCGACAGCGGCATCGCATCGGCAATCTCTTGCTCGAAGGCTTCGGCTCCGCGCTCGCGCACGAAGCTGTCCGGGTCGTGTTCCTGTGGCAAGAACAGGAACTTGATCGTCTTATCGTCGCTTACCTGCGGCAGGCAGGCCTCTAGCGCGCGGCGCGCCGCGCGGCGGCCGGCCTTGTCGCCGTCGAAGCTGAAGATCACGTCGTCGGTCTGGCGCAACAGCTTTTGCACGTGGGTCGTGGTGCAGGCTGTGCCGAGGGTGGCGACCGCTTGCGGGAAGCCAAGCTGGGCCAGCGCGACGACGTCCATATAGCCTTCGGTCACCAGCACATAGCCGGCGTCGCGGATCGCCTGGCGCGCCTCGAACAGGCCGTACAGTTCGAGGCCTTTCTGGAACAGCGGCGTTTCGGGCGAGTTCAGGTATTTCGGTTCGCCGCCGTCGAGCACGCGACCGCCGAAGCCGATCACCTGGCCCTTGGTGTTGCGAATCGGAAACATCACGCGCTCGCGGAAGCGGTCGTAGCGGCGCTGGTGATTGCCCTGCTCGTCGACCTTGTCGATCACCAGGCCGGACTCGACCAGCACGTGGGCATCGTAGTCGGGGAAGATCGAGCGCAGGCCGTCCCAGCCAGATGGCGCGTAGCCCATGCCGAAGCGGGCAGCCACCTCCCCCGTCAGGCCCCGGTTCTTGAGGTAGGCGATGGCGCTCGGCGCTTCGCGCAACTGGGCGCGATAAAAATTGCAGGCCTGGGTCAGCGCATCGGTCATGGCCAGCGTCTGCGCTTGCTGGGCGGCGCGCTGGGCCGGCGGGATCCGGTCGTCGGCATCGGGCACGATCATGCCCGCGTTCTGGGCCAGGTCCTTGACGGCATCGACGAAGCCCATGCCCGAGTACTCAATCAGGAAGCCGATCGCGGTGCCATGGGCGCCGCAGCCGAAGCAGTGATAGAACTGCTTGGTCGGGCTGACCGTGAAGCTGGGGGATTTTTCGTTATGGAATGGGCACAGGCCCATGAAGTTGGCCCCGCCCTTCTTGAGCTGGACGTAGCGGCCGACGATGTCGACGATGTCGACACGGTTGAGTAAATCGGTGATGAAAGTTTGCGGAATCACTTGGCGTTACACAGTGTTTGTCTAGAGTCAGACTATACCGCAGCGTTTGCTGCAAATTGATATGCAACAAGATGATGTTCCCGCACGATAGCGCGCGGGAACATCATGTGGCTTATCAGGCGCCGGCCAGGGCCTTCTTGACCAGGCCCGAGACGACGGTCATGTCGGCACGGCCCGCCAGCTTCGGCTTGAGCACGCCCATCAGCTTGCCCATGTCTTGCGGACCGCTGGCGCCGGTGGCGGCCACGGCGGCGGCGACTTCGGCGGCGATTTCTTCGTCAGACAGGCCGGCAGGCATATAGGTCGACAGGATGGCCATCTCGGCCTTCTCGATGTCGGCCAGGTCGGCGCGGCCGCCGGCTTCGAACTGGGTGATCGAATCCTTGCGCTGCTTGATCATCTTTTCGATCACGGCCAGCACCTGGGTGTCGTCCAGCTGGGTCTGTTCGTCGAGTTCCTTGCGCTTGACTTCGGCGATGATCAGGCGCACGGCGGACAGGCGACCGCTTTCCTTGGCGCGCATCGCTGCTTTCATGTCTTCGGTCAGTTGTTCTTTCAAGCTCATGGAATCTCCGTATTCGGTGGTGTGACTGGATCTGTGCCGGGACAGCGTGTGGCCTGGCACAAACGACAAAACCCGCTGCGGCGAAACCGAAGCGGGCTTGCGGACGTCAGCGACTCGCCGGGACAGACATCGCCGTCACCGGGTCTTGGCCGGCTGAGCTGTAATTAGTACAGTTTCTTCGGCAGTTGCTGGCTGCGGATGCGCTTGTAGTGACGCTTCACGGCAGCTGCCAGCTTGCGCTTGCGCTCTGCGGTTGGCTTTTCGTAGAACTCGCGTGCGCGCAGTTCAGTCAGCAGACCGGTTTTTTCGATGGTGCGTTTGAAGCGACGCATTGCGACTTCGAACGGCTCGTTTTCTTTAAGGCGGATAGTGGTCATGTAAAAATTGAACCGTTGGATTTAGAGAAGAACGAAATTCTAGCATCGTTTGTCGATCAATGGAAGCGTTTATCTCGCTGTCAATCGTGGTGTGCCGCGATTGACACATCAACCATTGGCAAGCGCTAGACCGGCCGCGACACCCGATGCCCAGGCCCATTGGAAGTTGTATCCACCCAGCCAGCCGGTGACGTCGACCGTCTCGCCGATGAAGTACAAACCCGGCACTTTATTGGCCATCATGGTCTGCTGCGACAGTTCTTTAGTGTCGACACCGCCCAGCGTCACCTCGGCCTTGCGATATCCTTCCGAGCCGGTCGGCACGATCGCCCAGCGGTTGATCGCGTCGCCCAGTTTGCGCAATTTCGCGTCGGTCATGTCGGGCAGGCGCGCAGCCGGGTCGAAGCCATTGGCTGTCAGCAAGCCGTCGGCCAGGCGCGCCGGCAGCCATTGGGCCAGCACATTGCCCAGCTGCTTTTTCTCGGTTTTCTTCAGGCCGATCAGGGTCTCTGCCACATCCATCTCGGGCAGCAGGTCGAGCACGATCGGCGTGCCCGGCTGCCAGTAGCTGGAAATCTGCAGGATCGCCGGGCCGGACAGGCCGCGGTGCGTGAACAGCAAGTCTTCGCGGAAATGACCGCGCAAGTTCCCCTTCCCTTTCGCGCTGCCCGTGCTCACCTCGACCTCGAGCGCGATGCCGGCCAGCGGCACGAAGGGCTCCCAGCTGGGGCCGTCGAAGGTCAGCGGCACCAGGCCGGGACGGGTTTCCACCAGCTTCAGGTCAAATTGTTTGGCGATGCGGTAGCCGAGGTCGGTCGCGCCGATCTTGGGGATCGACAGGCCGCCAGTGGCGACCACGACGCTGTCGACCAGCAATTCGCCGCCATCCGTGTCGATCGAGAAACCGGTCTCCAGTTTTTGCACACCGGCCACCTTGCACGGCATCCGCCATTCCACGCTGCCGGCATCGCACTCGGCGCGCAGCATGGCGATGATCTGCTCGGCCGAGTCGTTGCAGAACAATTGCCCCTTGTGCTTTTCGTGGTGGCTGATGCGGTATTTCTTCACCAGCGCCAGGAAATCCTGGGCAGTGTAGCGCGACAACGCGCTCTTGCAGAAGTGCGGATTCTGCGACAGGTAGTTTTGCGGGCCGGCATTGATATTGGTGAAATTGCAGCGGCCGCCGCCGGAGATGCGGATCTTCTCGGCCAGCTTGCCGGCATGGTCAATCAGCACCACGTGCTTGCCCTGCTGGGCCGCCACGGCCGCGCACATCATCCCGGCCGCGCCCGCGCCGATCACCGCCACATCGTATTGTTTTGCCATGCTTGCTGCTTCCCGCCGTCCGTCGAACCCGCCATTGTAATGCCAGTAGCGGGCCCAGGTCAGCAGCTATTCCAGGGGCTGGCTGCGCGCGCGGATCTTGCGCGACACTTCCACGCAATACGCCACCTGGGTCGCGATCGAGGCCGGCACCGGCACTTCGCCGCGCAGCGCGGCGCCGATCCAGGCCGCAGTGGTGGCCGCGTCACGGCCATCGGGCACCTCGGACAAGTCGTCGGTCGGCGCATCGCGCTCGACCAGCAGCGCGCGCTGGCCGGCATGGAACCAGTCGATGCGCTGGGCGCGGTGCGGATGGGCCACGGTCTCGCCCTCGGTGCCGCGCATCAGGAAGGCGTCGCCCTGGGTCTCGCTATCCACGCCCTCGAAGAATCCGCCCAGGGTTTCCAGGTATTCGGGATGGGTGTACGACACCAGGCGCAGCGCCGGGCCGTCGAAGGGTTGCAGGATCTTGACCAGGGTATGGGTCGAATTGCGCACGCCCAGCACCCGCCGCAGCGACAGCATCTGGGCCAGCCGCGGGGCCAGGTGCTCGATCGGCATGAAGGCTGGACGCAGGTGGACGAACTCGTTCTGCACCTCGGCCGCGGTCGTGGCTTCAGTCAGGCCCAGCGCCCCCAGGATCTCGGCGGTGGTCACGCGCCCCGGGTCGGTGCGCACGCCATGCACCAGGGTCGGCACGCCTTCGCGCGCCAGCAGCAGGGCCAGCAGCGGCGTCAGGTTGGCCAGCTTGCGCGCGCCGTTATAGGTCGGGATCAGCACCGGGGCGAACTCGCCGCGCGGCGTGGGCAGGGGCGAGAACGAGGCGGCGGCGGCGTCCATGAAGCCGCCGAGTTCATCCACGGACTCGCCCTTGATGCGCATGGCGAGCAGGATGGCGCCCAGTTCCAGGTCCGAGACCCGGCCTTCCAGCATGGCGGCGTAGAGCGCGCGCGCATCCTCGCGCGTCATGCTGCGCGCGCCTTTGACGCCGCGGCCGATTTCCTTGATGAAGGGGGCGGCGACAAAGCGCTCGATATCATTCGTGTCGGTAGTCATAGCAAAAGGATACACGGGAACGGGACTGGCCTGCAGCACAGGCAGCAGCGGCATAGGGTTTTTGCGGCATCGCTTGTGCACGTGCAGCAATTTCCGTCTACACTGGCCGATCCACCTGAAAAAACCAGACAGCACCATGACCAGCACGCCTCAAATCGAAAATACCAACGTCAGCTCGTTCACCCGCATGCCTACGCCGGTCGAGCTCCATGCGACCCTGCCGCTGAGCGACCGCGCCTATGCGACCGTCATGGGTGGTCGCGAGACGCTGCGCAATATCCTGGATCGCCAGGACAAGCGCCTGTTCGTCGTGGTCGGCCCCTGCTCGATCCACGATCCGGAAGCCGGCCTCGACTATGCGCGCCGCCTGAAGGCGTTGCAGGACGAAGTCAGCGAGACCATGGTGCTGGTGATGCGCGTGTATTTCGAGAAGCCCCGCACCACCACCGGCTGGAAGGGCTATATCAACGATCCGTTCATGGACGACTCGTTCCGCGTCGACGTTGGCATGGAACGCGCGCGCCGCTTCCTGCTCGACGTGTGCGAGCTGGGCTTGCCGACCGCGACCGAGGCGCTGGACCCGATTTCCCCGCAATACCTGGGCGACCTGATCGCCTGGACCGCGATCGGCGCGCGTACCACCGAATCGCAGACCCACCGCGAGATGTCGTCCGGCCTGTCCACGCCAGTGGGCTTCAAGAACGGCACCGACGGCGACGTCAGCATCGCGATCAATGCGGTGCTGTCCTCGGCCAATCCGCATGCCTTCCTGGGCATCAATGGCCAGGGCTCGGTGTCGATCGTGCGCACCAGCGGCAATGCCTACGGCCACGTGGTGCTGCGCGGCGGTGGCGGCCGGCCGAACTACGATTCGGTGTCTGTCGCGATTGCCGAGCAGGCGCTGACCAAGGCCAAGTTGCCGGCCAACCTGGTGGTCGACTGCTCGCATGCCAACAGCTACAAGAAGCCGGAACTGCAGCCGCTGGTGATGTCGGACGTGATCCAGCAGATTCGTCATGGCAACCAATCGCTGTTGGGCGTGATGATCGAGTCGAATATCGTCAGCGGCAGCCAGGCGATTCCCGCCGACCTGTCGCAGCTGACCTATGGCTGCTCGGTGACCGATGGCTGCATCGGCTGGGAAGAGACCGAGAGCATGTTGCGTCAAGCGCACAAGGAGTTATTGCAGCGTCCGTGAATTCGAACGAACCGTACGGTAAAATCGACGGTTCTGCCTAATTCAAACTGCTCCTCCCATGATCGTTCTCGGCGTCGAATCCTCCTGCGATGAAACCGGCTTTGCTCTGTATGACACCGAGCGCGGCCTGCTGTCCCACGCCCTGCACTCGCAGGTCGCCATGCACGAGGAGTATGGCGGGGTGGTGCCGGAACTCGCTTCGCGCGACCATATCCGGCGCGCCATTCCGCTGCTGGACGAAGTCCTCAAGCGCGCAGACCTGCCGGCGTCGAATATCGACGCCATCGCCTACACGCAAGGCCCGGGCCTGGCCGGCGCGCTGCTGGTCGGCTCCTCGGTCGCCTGCAGCCTGGCGCTGGCGCTCGATAAACCCGTGCTCGGCGTGCACCACCTCGAGGGTCACCTGCTGTCGCCGCTGCTGGCGTCCGAGCGTCCGGAATTCCCGTTCCTGGCCCTGCTGGTCTCGGGCGGGCATACGCAATTGATGCGGGTCGACGGCGTCGGCAGCTATACCTTGCTGGGCGAGACCCTGGACGACGCGGCCGGCGAGGCCTTCGACAAGTCGGCCAAGCTGCTGGGCCTGGGCTACCCGGGCGGTCCGGCGATTTCTCGCCTGGCGGAGTTCGGCGATCCGACCGCCTATACCCTGCCCCGTCCTATGCTTCACAGCAAGGATTTCAACTTCAGCTTCTCGGGACTGAAGACGGCGGTGCTCACCGTGGTCAAGAACCACGAAGAGAAGGTCATCGCCAATATCTGCGAGCAGGACAAGGCGAATATCGCGCGCGGCTTCGTCGATGCAATCGTCGACGTGCTCACCGCGAAATGCGTCAGTGCAATGAAGCACACGGGCCTGAAGCGCCTCGTGATCGCGGGCGGTGTCGGCGCCAACAAGCAATTGCGCGAATCGCTGAACGCGGCCGCCGCCAAGCGCAAGTTCAAGGTCTATTACCCGGAGCTGGAATTCTGCACCGATAATGGCGCCATGATCGCCTTCGCCGGCGCCATGCGCCTTGAGCGCAACCCGGCGCTGGCCCAGCGCGATTACGCCTTCACGGTGCGCCCGCGCTGGCCGCTGGACGAGCTCGAAGCTGCCTGAATAACAAGGAAAGCGCTCGAATTCGCCATTGAACTTGCCAGCCTGACATCGATCCTACCGTGTGACCGTTGCTCGCCAAACGGTGGCAATATCCGTCGATCAAGATTTACGGAGGTGAACAATGCGCGTAGTAAGCTGGAATATTCGTTGGGGTTGTGGCAAGGACGGAAGGATACGCATCCACGCGATCATCGACGTGCTGCGCCGGCTGAACCCCGATGTGATCTGCCTGCAGGAGGTGGCCGCCAACCACCCCGAGCTCGAGGGCAGCGCCAGCGCCAACCAGTTCAAGCAGCTCAGCGGCGCATTCGGCGGCTACCACGCGATGGAGCACGCCCCGAGTGAAATCTACAAGAACAACGTTCCGCGCCTGTTCGGCAACCTGATTCTCTCCAAGTACCGTATCTCGCAGGTGCACCGTCACTTGCTGCCCTGGCCGGCCGATCCGGAGCACCCCGCCGGCATGCCGCGCGGCCTGCTCGAAACCGTGATCGATGCGCCGACCGGCAAGCTGCGCCTGCTGACCACGCACCTGGAATACTATTCGCCGCCGCAGCGCATGGCGCAAGTGGCGCGCATCCGCGAGCTGCATGCCGAAGCCTGCGCCCGCTCGCGCCTGTTCCAGCCCGATCCGAACCTCGATGCGCCGTTCCAGCTGGGCTTCCGGCCCGGTTCGGCGATCCTGTGCGGCGATTTCAATTTCGCGCCCGATGCGCCGGATTACCAGGCGCTGCTGGCGGCGCCGGAACCCGGCGCGCTGCCGCTGGTGGACGCCTGGCGCGTGGTGCACGGCGATATGGCGCGCGCACCGACCACCGGGCTGCACGGTTTCCCGTGGCCCGAGCGGCCTGAGTGCTATGACTATTTCTTCGTGACCGACGACCTGGCGTCGCGGCTGACGGCGCTCGACGTGCAGTCGGAGACGGCGGCGTCGGATCATCAGCCGGTGGTGCTGGAACTTACGTAGGGTTGGCTTCCGGTTCGAGCCCCGGAATCTCGCGCAGCGCCCGCTCGAACACTTCGGGCGGCTGGCCACCGGAAATCAGATGGCGCTGGTTGATGATGATCGCCGGCACCGACTTGACGCCGGCGCGCTGGAAGAATTGCTCGCGCGTGCGCACGTCTTCCGCATATTCATTGGAGCCCAGGATGATGGCGGCCCGCTCACGGTCCAGGCCGACGCTTTCGGCCGTGCGCAGCAGCACCTCGTGGTTGCTCGGGTCTTCACAGCGGGTGAAATAGGCTTCCAGCAGTGCGGTCTTGAGCTGGCGCTGCTTGCCTTCGTCCTCGGCCCAGGCCAGCAGGCGGTGGGCGTCGAAGGTGTTGTAGATGCGGCCGCGCCGCTCCATGTCGAAGGTAAAACCGACGGCGGCGCCGCGTTCGCGGATCGTCTCGCGGGTGGCGGCTTGCTGCTCGGCCGTGGCGCCATATTTCTGCGTCACGTGCTCGACGATGTCCTGGCCGTCCGGTCCCATGTCGGGGTTCAGCTCGAAGGGCTGGAAATGCAGGTCGACGCGCACCTCGTCGCCGACCTTCAACAGGGCCTGTTCCAGCGATTTCAGGCCGATCGCGCACCATGGGCACGAGACGTCCGACACAAAATCGATCCTGAGTTGCTTGCTCACGGCTTACCACCTTTCTGTCCGGCGCGGCACGGATGTGCCGCTGTTCGAGACGAATGGTAACGCCTGCAAGAAAATCCGGCGCGCGCCGGCTTTATTTTGCCTTCTTGGCCCCGGCAGACTTGCTGCCGATCTTCGATTCCTTGCCCGCGATCAGGTTGCCGATATTGGCGCTATGGCGCCACAGCAGCAGCGCGCTCATCACGAACACGGCGAACAGGATCGGATCGACGCCGAACAGCAGGCCGTAGTAGAACGGCGCGAAGATCGAGGCGACCAGGGCCGCCAGCGAGGAATAGCGGAAGGCATAGGCGACGATCAGCCAGGTGGCCAGGGTCGCCAGGCCGAGCCATGGATTGATGCCGAGCAGCACGCCCAGCGCGGTGGCCACGCCCTTGCCGCCCACGAAGCGGAAGAACACGGGCCACAGGTGGCCGAGGAAGACGGCAATCGCGACCAGGGCGATGCCGGTGTCGTCCAGGCCGACGTCGGCGCCGAACTGCACCGCCAGCCAGACCGCCAGCCAGCCCTTGGCGGCGTCGCCGACCAGGGTGGCGATCGCGGCCTTCTTGCTGCCGCTGCGCAGCACATTGGTGGCGCCGGGGTTCTTGGAGCCATAGGTGCGCGGGTCGGACAGGCCGAAGACGCGGCTCATCACGACCGCGAAGGAAATCGAGCCGAGCAAATAGGCGGCGATGGTGGCAATCAGGGTGTTCATCTAGTCTCTCAGTGGGTTCCGGCCCAAGGTCATTACCGGAAATCGGTCGTGAATATACACCATCGGATCGCGAAGGATAAAGTTACTCGGCCAGGGCGCATTGCACGGGGCGCGCCTTCAGCACGTCGACCAGCACCTTCGGATCGATGCCGACCAGGTAGCCGCGGCGGCCGCCATTGATGTAGATCTTGTCCAGCGCCAGGATGCTTTCCTCGACGTAGACCGGCATTGCCTTGCGGATGCCGAACGGCGAGGTGCCGCCGACCAGATACCCTGAGTGGCGCTGGGCGACGTCCGGCTTGCACGGCTCGACCGACTTGCAGGGGATGGCGCGCGCCAGGTTCTTGGTCGACACTTTGCAGTCGCCATGCATCAGCACGATGAGCGGCTTGGCGGCCTCGTCCTGCATGACCAGGGTCTTGACGACGTCGTGTTCGGGCACGCCGAGCGCATTCGAGGACACTGCGGTGCCGCCATGCTCTTCGTACTCATAAGGATGCTCGGAAAATGCGACGGCATGCTTGCGCAGGAACTGGGTGGCGGGTGTCTCTGAGACGTGCTCTTTCTTGGCCATGCGTGTTACGCTAAAGACGATCAATAGGGGTTTCTATTATGCAGGAAGAACTTCGCTTTGCCACCTTCAATGCTTTCAACCTGGCCCCGCCCGGCGCCCGGCTGTATGACAACCTCGCGCCCTTCACGGCCGAGGAATACGAGGCCAAGCTCGACTGGACCGCGCACCAGCTCGACCTGATCAATGCCGACGTGATCGGCTTCCAGGAGATCTTTTCGCAGAGCGTGCTGAAAGAAGTGCTGCGGCGCAGCCGGCGCTATCGCGACGCCCACCACATCGGCTTCGACCCCGACCCGAACGCGCCGCGCCTGACCCCGAGCGTGGCCCTGGTCTCGCGCCTGCCGCTGGCCGAGCCCGGATCGCAGCTGCCCATGTTCCCGGATAACGTCACGATGCCATCCGGCAGCCGCGACCCGGACCGGTTCACCCGCGCGCCGCTGCATGCGGGCGTGATCGCGGCGTCGGGGGTGGTGATCGACGTGATCGTGGTCCATCTCAAGTCGCGCCGGCCCGACTACCGTTCGAGCGACAGCGGCGCCGACCCGCACCTGTATGCGCTGGCCTGCCTGCGCTCGCTGGTCCGGCGCGGCACCGAGGCCACCGCGCTGCGCGTGCTGCTCACCGACATGGCCCACGCCAACCGCCGGCCGCGCATCGTACTGGGCGACTTCAACGACGTGGCCGATTCGGTGACCACCGAGATCGTGCTGGGCGAGGGCACGCCGGTCGGCGAGCGCTTGTTCGACGCCAGCCAGGTGCAGCGCCGGCTCGACCACCAGCGCCATGTCGGCTTCTCGATCCTGCACGACACGCGTCATTCGACCATCGACCACATCCTGGTGTCGCCCGAATTCAATCCGGCGCTGCCGGGGGCGATCGGGGAGGTGGTGGACGTCGTGTACCTGAACGACCACCTTAATCTCGGCTTGCCCGAGGCCTCGGATCATGGGCAGGTGCTGGCCAGGATAAGGTTGTTCGGGCAGCGCGATTTGACGTGACCGGCAACGGTCCGACAACCGCATCAGCCAGGATGCGGTGACAGGTCGGGTGTCGCCATGGCCGCACCGGCATAAAAACCCTGGTAATCGTCGCAGCCATGCTGGCGCAGAAAGTCCAGCTGCTCGGCCGTCTCCACGCCCTCCCCCACCACCCGCAAACCCAGGCTGCGCGCTACGGAGATGATGGCCGGCACCATGGCCGCATCGACCGGGTCATGCCCGACGTCGCCCACATAGCTGCGGTCGATCTTGAGCTTGGTGAGCGGGAAGCGGCGCAGCGCCTCCAGGCTCGAGGTGCCGGTGCCGAAACGGTCGATGCTCAGTTGCACGCCGCGTGCGCGCAACGCCAGCGCCGTCTCGAAAGCCGGTTCACTGCGCAGCAGCGCATCCTCGGCGATCTCGAGCTCGAGCGCTCCCGGCGCCAGGCCGGCGCCCTGCAAGGCGGCATCGACCGCCGGCAGCAGCCGCGCATGCGCGAGCTGGGCGGCGGACAGGTTGACCGCGACCGAGACCGGAAACCCCGCATCGCCCCAGGCGCGCGCCTGGCGGCAGGCTTCTTTCAAGACCCACTCGCCGATCGGGACGATCAGGCCGGATTCCTCGGCCACCGGCAGGAAGTGCTGCGGCAGCAGCAGCCCGCGCTCGGGATGGCGCCAGCGCAGCAAGGCCTCGACCGTGCTGACGCGGCCGCTCGCCACCTCGACCTCGGCTGGTATTCGAGCACGAACTCCTGGCTCTCGATCGCCTGGCGCAGCCGGTTCTCGAGCTCGACCCGCTCGATGACATGGGCGTTCATGGCCGGATCGAAGAAGCGGAAGGTGTCGCGTCCGTCTTGCTTGGCGTGGTACATCGCGACGTCGGCATGGTGCAGCAGGGCCTCGACATCGTCGCCATCGTCGGGGCAGAGCGCGATGCCGATCGAGACCGACAGCGTCACCTGCTGCCCGCCCACGTCGATGGGGCGCGCCACCGCCTGGGTAACGGCGCCGGCCACGTGCGCGGCCTGGTCGGCGCCCTTGATGTCAGCCAGCAGCACCACGAATTCGTCGCCGCCCAGGCGGCTGATGGTGTCGACCCGGCGCACGCAGGCGCGCAGGCGCGCGGCGACCTCGCGCAGCACGGCGTCGCCGGCCTGGTGGCCGTGGTTATCGTTGATTGGCTTGAATTTATCGAGGTCGAGGAACATCACCGCGCAGCGGTCGCGCTGGCGGCGCCAGGTGGCCAGCGCCTGGTGCAGGCGGTCGAGGAACAGGATGCGGTTGGGCAGGCCGGTCAGGGCGTCGTGCTCGGCTTGGTGCCGCACCTGCTCCTCCAGGCGCTTGCGCTCGCTGATGTCGGACAGCATTGCCATATAGCTGGCCACGTCGCCGTGGGCGTCGCGGATCGCCGTCAATGCCACCCGCACCGGATAGCGCTCGCCATTGCTGCGCACGCTCGCCAGTTCGCCTTCCCAATGGTCCTGGCCGTCGAGTTCGGACCAGATGCGCTCGTAGAAGCCGTCGGCCGCATCCCAGCCCAGGCTGGCCAGCGACTGGCCGAGGATGTGCTCGGGGGCATGGCCGGTGACGCTGGTGAAGGCGCCGTTGACGGCGCGCACGCGGTAGTCGGCGTCCATCATGATGATGGCGTCGCGCGCGTTCTGGAATACCTGGGCCGCCTGCGCCAGGTTGCTCTCCGCCTCCTTGCGCGCCGTGATATCGACTTCCATGCAGAAGATTTCTTGCATCACGCTATCGTGCTTGACCGGGTAGTGGCAGGAATAGACCCAGTGGCGCCGGCCGGCGCGCGATTGCACCTGCCAGTCGCGCGCCGGCGGCGCGTGGCCGCTGCGCCAGATCGCGGCGATCGCGTCCTCGAACTCGGCCTGGTGGTCGAGGTGGAATACCAGCTCGCGGAAGGGCTTGCCGACCGCCTCGCTGGAAGGGATGCCGTACAGTTCTTCGCTGGCGCGGTTCCAGAAGCGGATGGTGCCGGCCTGGTCCATCGAATGCACGGCGACCGCCGGCGCCAGCTCGAGCGCCGTGACGAAATGGTGGAGCCAGCCGAGGGCTTCGGGCCCTGCCTCGACGCGGCCCGGAAAGTCGCCCGCGGGAATGGCCTTCCCTTCCCCGGCAAGCGGAGGATCGGATAAAGGCGCGGACGTGGACGCCGCTGGCTTCGGCGATGGTTCGTTCAAAGCAACGGCCTTTCGCTATGGAAACGACAATAATCAGGTAGACAACACCGACATTGTTATACCGTCGCGGGCCATGCCGTTTGCGAGCTCGCAAACGGCGGATGGCATGCGCTCCATCGCGTCATACCGCCATTCACACCGGCCAACTGACAGCTTGTCGCATTCAGATGGCTCGCACCGGTGTAGATGCTTATAGTTCCATCATGCGCCAGGGGCTCCATCGATCTCGACGGAGCACGCGCGCAATCCTCTTGATGGGCCGGTCTAGGCCAGGCTCGACGGCGCCGCGGCGGGAGTGCGCTCTTCGGCCGGCGCGGCATCCTCTTCTGCGCCGTCCGCATCGCCATCCGGCTGCGCGGCCTCGGCGCCGTCAGCCGGCGCGTTCTTCGCTTCCAGCTTGCGCTTGGCTTTTTCTTCGGCCTTGCGCTTCTTTTCGAGTTCCCGTTGACGCTTTTCGTACGAAAAATTGTTCCGTGCCATAGTCACCTCGACATGTTTATTCCAAGGAAATGCTGCATCTGCACAGCCATTATGGACTACTCCGCAACTCTCGACTTACGCTATCCACGTGGATGATGCTGTGCGTGCAGGCGTTTCAGGCGCTCGCGCGCCACGTGGGTATAGATCTGGGTCGTCGAAATATCGGCATGGCCCAGCAGTAACTGCACCACGCGCAGGTCAGCCCCGTGGTTCAGCAAATGGGTGGCGAAGGCGTGGCGCAGCGTATGCGGCGACAGCGGACCGGTGACGCCGGCCTTCGACGCATGTTTCTTGACCAGGATCCAGAACATCTGGCGCGTCATCGGGCCGCCACGGCCCGTGACGAACAGGGCGTCGTCGACCTGGCCGTTCAGGATGATGCCGCGCGCATCCTTCAAATAACGTTCGAGCCAGCGCCGCGCCTCTTCGCCGAACGGCACCAGGCGCGTCTTGCTGCCCTTGCCGGTCACCCGCAGCACACCATCGTTCAGGCTCACTTCGACCAGTTTGAGGGCCACCAGTTCCGACACCCGCAAGCCGCTGGCATACATCAACTCCAGCATCGTGCGCTCGCGCAAACCCAACGGCGTCGAAATATCGGGGGCGGCCAGCAAGGCCTCGACCTGGTCCTCGGTCAGGGTATGCACGAAGCGGGTCGGCTGGCGCGCCGACGGCATCTTGAGGCAGGGATCGGTGGCGATCTGCCCGCGCCGCAGCGCCAGGCCATAGAAGCGCTTGAACACCGACAGCCGGCGATTGGCCGTGCTTGGCCGCGACTCCGGGTGGCGGTCGGCGAAATAGGCGGCCAGGTCTTCCGGCCCGACGGCCAGCAGGCCGCGGCCGGGGCGCTTGGCGTCCAGCCAGCCGGCGAACAGGCGCAGGTCGCGCCGGTAGGCGTCGAGCGAGTTCTTCGCCAGGCCCTGTTCCAGCCAGAGCGTGTCGCAGAACTCGTCGATCAGGGCCAGATCGACTGCTGCTGCCATGGAGCGGCGGTGGCGCCTTCGTGCCGCAGCAGCCAGCGCTTGACCGAAAGATGGAAACCGTTCTCGTCATTCTGGTTCGAGAAGCCGCCCAGGCCGCCGGCTGCCGTCACCCGGTGGCAGGGAATGACCAGCGGGAACCAATTGGCGCCGCAAGCCTGGCCCACGGCGCGCGGATGCGAGCCGATCACCTTGGCCAGGTGGCCATAGGTGCGCACGGCGCCGCGCGGGATGGCGCTGATTTCTTGCCACACCTTGCGCTGGAACTCGGTGCCGACCGCCGTTAAGGGCAGGTCGAAGGTGAAATCGGGGTCGGCCAGGTAGCGTGCGAGCTGCTCGGCGCTCTGCTGGGCGATGGCGCTGTCCGCGTCTTTTTCTTCGAAAGAAGGTGGCAGGTAGACCACTTCGCGCAGCTTGTCGTCGGCGATGCGGATGCCCAGCGCGCCGAAGGGAGCGGGCACGATGGCATTGAAAATCTGGCTGGCTGGATCGGTCTTCATGATGGGTCTACTGAGCAAAGTGTTGCACAGGCATCTTAACCGTGCAGCGCGCACCCGGCCAGCGATTGGACGGTTCAGGCGAAAAAAAAGCGCACCCTCGGGTGCGCTCCAATTCGGGTCACGTTTCCGGCCGCTTGGTCAATGCCAGCGACTTCTGTCAAACGTGGTGTCTCCTCGAATGTCTCCGGTATGAATACCGTGCTTTTATCAATGCTCCCCCAAAAACCTTTGCATGCCGCTGCTATTGCTTGTTCTTGGCACTGCCGCGCACCATCCCAGTGCGCATGAGCCCCATGATAACGCAAGTGCTTGTAGAAAATATATCTTTTCAGCCACAAATTCAGAAAATTATTTTACTTATAAACAAAACGTCATTGTCCATATGCTGTAGGCGAATGTCAGCATGCCAGTGGATATCCACCTGATACTTGACCTGCGTCAACGCTCGACTTCGCGCAAGATGGCACGTACCGTCTCCTTGCCGATACGGCTCTCCATTTGTCCATACACGGGTTGCATCGCACGCCGCCATTCGGCCTGCTGGGCTGGTGTGAGCGTGTGGATCGCCGTGGTGCCGGCCTGGCGGATGGCTTCCATGGCGTCGTCATTGGCGCGCTGGGCGATCTTTTTCTCGTACACCGTGGCTTCGCGCATGGCGCGCGCCAGGGTATTGCGGGTGGCGGCCGGCAGTCCATCCCAGAATTTTTTGTTAACGATCACCGCGTAACCCAGATAGCCGTGGTTGGACACCGTCAGGTGGCTTTGCGTCTCGTGCATGCGCTGGGTGTACATATTCGACGGCGTGTTCTCGGTCCCCTCCACCACGCCATCGCGCAGGGCGGGTGCGGCCTCCGAAAAAGCCAGCGTCATCGGCTGGGCGCCCAACATACGCATCTGCGCATCCAATACCTTGGACGCCTGAATACGCATGCGCAATCCCTCGAAATCCTTGAGCGAGGTCAAGGGTTGGTTGGCCGACATGATCTTGAAACCGTTATCCCAGAACGCCAGGCCGGTGATGCCCTTGGACTCGAGCTTGCGCAGCAAGTCGCGCCCTATCCTTCCTTCGGTCACCTTGTACAACGCCGCCTTGTCCGGGAAGATATAAGGCAAGTCGAAGGCCTCGAATTCGCGCACGCCCAGCGGCGAGAACTTGGCCAGCGACGGCGCCAGCATCTGCACCGCGCCCAGCTGCAGGGCCTCGAGCTCCTCGCGGTCCTTGTATAGCTGGCTGTTGGGATACACTTCCACCCTGACTTGGCCGCCAGTCATTTGCTCGGCCAACTCCTTGAATCGCTCGGCGGCCCGGCCCTTCGGCGTATCGGGCGCCACCACGTGGCTGAACTTGATGACGATCGGTCCCTGCGCCAGGGCGTCGACACTCGCGGCCGCCGCCAGCGCGAACAGCGCTGTGGCGACCAGGGTCTTGATCTGCATGACGGTCTGATTCTTTCTAATAAAACCTTGGAAAGCACCGAGGCGCTTCCCTTACACTGGCGGATGCACTGCCGCACGCAAGTCTGTGCCGCGCCGTGCTCGACCGCCATCGTGGACTTCCACAACAGCTGGACAGTTTAACCAATACAGGACTCATGCATGAAAATTCCGTTCGCCCAGCCCATGTCGGAACCGCGCGCGCGCATTCGCGCCTGGCGGTTCTGGCGCTGGCTGGTGCCGATGCTGCTGGTGCTGCTGTTCCTGGCCGTGCTGATCTGGCTGCCGTGGCAGGCGCGCCAGATGGAAAGCACTGAGCGCCAAGAGCAATTGATTGCGGACACGCTGTGGGTCGAGCAGACCTTGCGCTTCGAACTGGCGCGCAGCGAGGACGCACTCAGCGCCCTCGGCGCCGACCTGGTGGTCGCGCCGCTGCCGCCGGAGAAATTGCAGGCGCGTTTCCGCCAGATGTTCGTCAACGGCCCGGAACTGGTGCGCGTGGTGTGGAGCGACGCCGCCGGCGCGGTGCTGGACAGCCATGGCGCCGACCTGCCCTCCGCTGGCCTGCCCCAGACCACGACGCTGGCCGGAGAAATGGCGCGCTCGATCCGGCGCGGCCGCTACAGCGAACCGTATGGCGCCACGCCATCGACCCATGGCCTGATCGATTTCTACCTGCCGCTGTTCCGCAACGGCCAGTTCACGGGCAGCCTGGTCGCGACCTACAGCCTGCAGGTGCTGCTCGACGAAACCGTGCCCTGGTGGTTTGCCCAGGATAACGCGCTGGCCCTGCTCGACCGCGACGAACAGGCGGTGGCGCGGCGCGCCGCCGGCGGGCCGGGACGCGGCGTCTACACCCACCAGCGCGAGCTCGACCTGCCGGGCGCCCAGCTGGTGCTGTCGACCAACAGCGTCAAGCGCGCACCGCAGCTGCTGCCGAACCTGCTGGTGGGCTCGGTGATCGTGCTGGCCCTGGGCCTGTTGACCAGTCTGGCCGCGCTGTGGCGCCACATCTCGCGCACGCTGGCGGCCGAAAGCGCGCTGCGCCAGCAGATGGCGTTTCGCACGGCGATGGAAAACTCGCTGCTCACGGGCCTGCGCGCACGCGACCTGGAGGGCCGCGTCACCTACGTCAACCGCGCCTTCTGCCAGATCGTCGGCCACCCGCCGGAGGAATTGATCGGCAAGAAGCCGCCGATGGCCTACTGGGCGCCGGAAGCGACCGCGGAATACGAGGAACGCTTCCAAGGCATTTTGTCGGGCAAGGTCACGCCGCAATTCGAGACCGTGTTCCAGCGTCCGGACGGCGCCCGGGTGCCGGTGCTGGTGTTCGAGGCGCCGCTGGTGGACGTCGACGGCCGCCATACCGGGTGGATGAGCTCGGTGCTCGACATCACCGACCGCAAGCGGGTGGAAGAGCTCAACCGCCAGCAGGAAGAAAAGCTGCAGGCCAGCGCACGCCTGGCCACCATGGGCGAGCTGTCGTCGATGCTGGCGCACGAGCTGAACCAGCCGCTGGCGGCGATTTCCAGCTACACGGTGGGCGCCCTGAACATGCTCGAGCGGGCCGCAGGTACCGGCGACGACCTCAAGCCGGGCATGCTGCGCCATGCGCTGGAACAGGCGCGCCAGCAAGCCCAGCGCGCCGGCCAGATCATCCGCAGCGTGCACGAGTTCGTCAAGAAGCGCGAACCGCTGCGCCAGGAGGTAACGATCCGCAGCGTCATTTCCAACGTGCATGCGTTGATCGAGCTGCAGGCGCGCCAGGCCGGCGTGGCGCTGCGCGTGCAATTGCCGCCCGGCTTGCCAACGGTGCTGGCCGACCGCGTGATGCTGGAGCAAGTGCTGCTCAACCTCACCCGCAATGCGATCCAGGCCATGCAGGACACGACGCCGGACCAGCGCGTGCTGCGCATCGAGGCCGTGCACGCGGATGAGCAGGTGGCGGTTTCGGTGATCGACCGCGGCCACGGCATCGCCCCTGAAGTCGCCGAGCGGCTGTTCTCGCCGTTCTACTCGACCCGGGCCGAGGGCATGGGGATGGGCTTGTCGATCTGCCGCACCGCGATCGAGTTCCATGGCGGCACCTTGAACCATGCGCCGCATCCGGCCGGCGGCACCGTGTTCACTTTTTCGTTGCCGGCCCAAGCGGCAAGCCGGGCGCTGGGCTAAAATCCGATCTGCGGCGCGCCGGTGTTGGCTGGATGCGCCATCTTTATTAGAAAAGCAACAAGGCGGGAAACCCATCCCGCCACTACGGAGACCTGCATGCTGCACATCGTCGACGACGAAGAAGTCATTCGCGACTCGCTCGCCTGGCTGGCGCAATCGCGCGGCCTGCCCGCGCGCGGTTACGCGGGCGGCCAGGAATTCCTCGACGCCCTGCAAGACCTCGACGTCAGCGGCGACTGCCTCCTGCTCGACGTGCGCATGCCCGGCATGAACGGCATCGCCGTGTTCGATGACCTGTTCAAGCGCGGCCTGCTGCCGCGCCTGCCCGTGATCTTTCTCACCGGCCACGGCGACGTACCGATGGCGGTCGACTCGCTCAAGCGCGGCGCTTTCGATTTCTTCGAGAAACCGTTCAACGACAACCAGCTGATGGACCGGGTCGAAGAAGCCCTCGCCGCCTCGCGCAAGGCCGCCGCCTCGGCCGGCGTACAGGCGCGCCTGGCCACCCTGTCGGCGCGCGAACGCGAAGTGCTCGACCTGATTTTGGCCGGCATGATGAACAAGGTGGTGGCCGATAAACTGGGCATCAGCATGCGCACGGTCGAGGTGCATCGGGCCCATATCTTCGACAAGATGCAGGTCAAGACAGCCGTCGAGCTGGCCGGGCTATTGAAGTAAATACCGGCCGCGCGTTCGCACGGCCTCTCCCTTTTTGCCGACCTTGTCGCGCGTCAAGCGTTCCAGCTTCTCAATGGAAGCCTTGTAAAATAGTCTTGAACGCGCCGCGGCCCCGGGCGCCGCGATGCCACTCTCTTTTAGGAAACTCCAATGAACGAAAAGACAGTTGCAGACAAGATGTTTTTACGAACGGCAAAATCGATGTTGGTGCTCAATGGCCAGGTGAATCCGAACGTGGCGGCCCAGATGCCGGCCGAGATCGTCAAGGAGGGCGACGGTCCCTTCGACGTGATCCTGATGTTCTGCATGCACCGCAAGGATCTCGAGCATTATTTCGACGTCGCCAAGCGCAAGCTGGGCGAGAAGGGTTCGCTGTGGATCGCCTACCTCAAGCAGACCGCCTCCAAGGCCACCGACATCAACCGCGATTCGATCAATGCCTATGCGAAGGAAAACGGCATCACCGGCGTGGCCATGATCTCGATCGACGGCGACTGGTCGGCACTGCGCCTGAAACGCATCGAGATCTGATCGCCTGATTCCCTGTCGGCTCAGGCGGCGTGGCGCGCCAGGGCCCAGGCGACGTGCTCTCGCACCAGTTCGGATGGATGATCGCACCGGGATTGCAGGGCAGCCACGATGACCGCATCTCCGCGCTTTTTCTCGGCGGCATTTCCCAATCCCACTGCCAGGTTGCGCAACCAGCGTTCGTGGCCGATCCGGCGAATCGGACTGCCTTCCATGCGGCGATTAAATTCTTCTTCGTCCCAGGCGAACAGACTGACCAGGTCGCCCTCTGCCAGGCTGTTGCGTTCGTCGAAATCCGGCACCGAAGCACGCTGCGCAAACTTGTTCCACGGACAGGCCACCTGGCAATCGTCGCAGCCATAGATGCGGTTGCCGATCAGGGGACGTAGTTCTTCCGGGATACTGCTTTTCAGCTCGATCGTCAGGTAGGAGATGCAGCGCCGCGCGTCGAGCTTGCCCGGCCCCAGGATCGCCCCGGTCGGACATAGGTCGATGCAGGCCTGGCATTGGCCGCAATGCGCGCCGGTGGGCGGATCGACGGGCAGCGGCAGGTCGACCAGGATCTCGCCGATGAAGAAGGTCGAGCCGGCCGCGCGCGACAGCAGCAGCGTGTGCTTGCCGCGCCAGCCTAGCCCGGCCTTTTCGGCCAGCGGCAACTCCATCACCGGCGCCGAATCGGTGAACACGCGAAAGCCGAACGGGCCGATCGCTTCCTGGATCTTTCCAGCCAGCGACTGCAAGCGGTTGCGCAAGACCTTGTGGTAGTCGCGTCCCCGGGCATAGACCGAGACCACGGCGGCATCCGGATCCTGCTGGCGCAGGCGCTCCACGGCGCGCCAGTCGGCATCCTGGGAGGCGGGCAGGTAATCCATGCGCGCCACGATGGCGCGCACTGTGCCCGGCACCAGTTCGGCGGGACGGGCACGCTTCATGCCATGGCTTGCCATATAATCCATCTCGCCGTGGTAACCCGCGTCCAGCCAGGCTTGCAGGCCGGCCTCCAGGTGGCCCAGGTCGACGTCGGCGATGCGCACGTCGGCAAAGCCCAGCTCCTTGCCCCACGCCTTGATGGCGCGCGCAAGCTGGGGCAGGTCGGGAGCAGGGTCGGGGGAAGTGGGCATACCGCAAGAAATCACGCAAGACAACTCGCTATTTTATTCGATGCTGCCTTTTAAATCGCGCTTGCAGCGCTATCTGCCGGACGAGTCCGCCACTTCCGCCCTCGGCGCCGCCCTGGCGCGCGCCTTGCAGCCGGGCCTGGTGATCTATCTGCACGGCGACCTCGGCGCCGGCAAGACCGCCCTCACCCGCGCGCTGCTGCAGTCGGCCGGCCATGCCGGCAATGTCAAAAGCCCGACCTACACCTTGTCGGAACCCTATCGGGTAATGCTCGATGACAAGCCCTTGAACGTCATCCACTACGACCTGTACCGCATGTCCAGCCCGGAAGAATTCCTGGACGCGGGCTTTCGCGAAGACTTTGACGGACGTAACGTATGTATCGTCGAATGGCCTGAAAAAGGCGATCCGGTGTTGCCACCGCCCGATTTGCGTGTCTTGCTCAACGTTAGCGGGCCCGGCCGTGATGTAGAATTGCAGGCGTTGTCCGAATTAGGCCTGCTATGCCTCGACCGTCTCGCCCCCCTTCTGCCGCCCCAGCCGCCAGCGTGACGCCTTCGTCCTCGCGCCGCCGCGTCCTGCTCAAGGCGGGCGGCACCCTGCTGCTGTCCGTCATCCCGCTGCACGCCAGCGCCAATGAAATCCTGGCCGTCCGTGTCTGGCCCGCCCCCGACTATACCCGGGTGACGCTGGAAAACGACACCGACCTCAAGGCCGAACACTTCCTGATCCCCGATCCGCCGCGCCTGGTGGTCGATATCGACGGCCTGGCCCTGAGCCCCACGCTCAAGAGCCTGGTGGCCAAGATCGAGGCAAACGATCCCTACATCAAGCAGGTGCGGGTCGGCCAGAACCGGCCGAACGTAGTGCGCCTGGTGTTCGACCTCAAGGCCGAGATCAAGCCGCAGGTGTTTACGCTGGCCCCCGTAGCCGGCTACCAGCACCGCCTGGTGTTCGACCTGTACCCGGCCGCCCCGGTCGACCCGATCGCCGCCCTGATCGAACAGGGCGACTGGAGTCCGGGCCCGACCACGACCCTGGCGGCCGACCAGCCGGCCCTGGGCGATCCCGTCGCCAGTACGCCGGTGGCCGGCGCGCCGGCCTCGCCCAATCCCGTCACCGGCACGCCGCCGGTGCAGATTCCCGTGCCGCCGCCGGCCGTCCCGCGCACCCAGCCGAATGCCGGCCCGGATGCGATCGCCAAGCTGGAAGCCGAGATGTCGGGACTGAAGGGCACGGCCCCGGCCCTGGCGGTGCAACCGCCGCCGGCCAAGGCAGCGGCCCCCCTGCCTGCCCAGAAAGTGGCGCGCATGATCACCATCGCCCTCGATCCGGGCCATGGCGGCGAAGACCCGGGCGCGATCGGCGCCAAGGGCAGCCGCGAAAAAGACATCGTGCTGGCGGTGGCCAAGCGCCTCAAGGCCAAGCTGGAGCAGATGCCGAACACGCGCGTGATGCTGACTCGCGACGGCGACTTCTTCGTGCCGCTGGGTACCCGCGTGCAAAAGGCGCGCAAGGTGCAGGCCGACCTGTTCGTGTCGATCCACGCCGACGCCTGGATCTCGCCGACCGCGCGCGGCTCGTCGGTGTTCGTGCTGTCGGAGAAAGGCGCGAGTTCGAGCGCGGCGCGCTGGCTGGCGAACGACCAGAACAAGGCCGACCTGATCGGCGGCGCCAACCTGACTGGCACGGGCGACAAGCACCTGGCCAGCGTGCTGTTCGACCTGTCGACCACGGCCCAGATCAACGACAGCCTCAAGCTGGGCAAGGCCGTGCTGAAGGAAATCGGCGGCATCAACCGCCTGCACAAGGCCTCGGTCGAGCAGGCCGGCTTTGCCGTGCTGAAGGCACCGGACATCCCGTCCATCCTGGTCGAGACCGCCTTTATCTCGAACCCGCAGGAAGAAGCGCGCCTGAACGACGACGCCTACCAGGACCAGCTGGCCAATGCGATCACGAATGGCATCCGCCGCTATTTCGCCGATAATCCGCCCATGGCCAAGAGCCGCCAGACCTGAGCCGGAACCCATCATGGAAAACATCAGCTTCGGGCAATTGCCCGCGATTCGCATCACGGCGCCGGACGGCGCCAGCGCCGTCGTCACCCTGTATGGCGGCCACCTGGTATCGTGGCACGGCGCCGACGGCGGCGAGCGCATGTTCCTCAGCAGCCGCTCGGCCCTGGACGGCAGCCGCGCGATCCGTGGCGGCGTGCCGGTCATCTTTCCCCAGTTCGGCGAGCGCGGCGACGGCATGCGCCATGGCTTCGCACGGCTCAGCACCTGGCGCCTGGAAGGGCACGGCATCGAGGGCGATACGGCGTGGGCGGAATTCGGCCTGAATGAAGCCGACCTGGCGCCGGCAATGGCCGCTGCCTGGCCGCACCGCTTTGCACTGACGCTGCGCGTGACCGTGCAAGCCAATGCGCTGGAGATGGCGCTCGGCGTGCGCAACGCGGGCGCCGCGCCCTTCCCGTTCGCGGCGGCGCTGCATACCTATCACCTGGTGCCGCACCTGGCGGACGTGCGCATCGAGGGGCTCGAGGCGGGCACCTTGTCGATCGCGGACAAGCTCGACGTGGTTTATGAGAATGTTGCCGGCAACATCACCCTGGGCACTTGGGCGCGCGTACTGACGCTGGAGCAGGCGGGATTCAAGGATGCCGTGGTGTGGAATCCGGGCGCTGCGGACACGGCCGCTCTGGCCGATATGGAAGACGACGAGTACCAGCGCTTCGTGTGCATCGAGCCAGCGCAGTTGAGCCCGGTCGAGCTGGCGCCGGGCGCAGTGTGGGAAGGGCGTTACCGTATTTCTTGACCTGCTGCCATGAGACGTCGTTCCCGCGAAGGCGGGAACCTAAGTCAGTCGAACAGCCCACAGCATCAAGAGTAGCATCAACTCAAGCACACTTGGGTCCCCGCCTTCGCGGGGACGACGGTCTCAAGGCCAACAAAAAAGCCCGGCATCCCGGGCTTTTGCTATTACATCGATTCCTTGACCATTCGCCCATTCGCCTGCTGCACCGGCCGCGAATTGAACGGATACAGCCGCGAGAACAAGGCCATCTGCTGGGGCGAGGCCGTCATCGGCTGCTTCATCACCAGCCACAGCACATTCTCGGTGCACGGCGGCTCGCTCAGCGAACCCATATACGTGAAGTAGTCGCGCCGCGCCGGCAGGATTTCGTTCACGTCGAGCACGATCGATGGCGTCACCGTCATGTGCTTTTCCAGCGGCAGGTTGTTCCAGACGGTCTGGATCATGGGATTGGCGTCGCCGCGCTCGAGCAGCACCGCCAGGATGGCGATCTTGTTGTCGTAGCTCTTGTGCACCAGGTGCACGACCATCTCGGTGCCCTTGCCGTTGATGCGCTCTTCGCCCGGACGATGGAAGTGGAATTGCTGCAGCTCGTAGGTGGTCCCACCCACGCTCAGGAAGTTCCCGCCTGCGACGTTCACCTGGATCGTATGGCCATTGTCGATCTCGTTGAACGAACTCGGGTGGTAGTCGAAGCTGATCTGCTCCAGGTCGACCTTGATGCCGTCGCGCAGGTCGATCGGCGACTGGCGGTTGCCGGTATTGCAGGATGCCCATGCGGTATTGATCTTCGACCAGTTCTCGGGGCCGAATTCGCCCTCATACGTCCAGTGGGTACCGTTCTTCGGCTTGGCGGCCTCGACGGCTGCAGCGGCGGCAACCGCGGCTTCCTTCTTGCGGCGGGCTTCCGCGGCGCGGCGTGCGCGTGCGGCGTCCTCGGCGCGCAGGGCTTGCTTGGCGCGCAGCTCGGCCAGTTTTTCGGCGATGCGGACCGACAGGTCGACTTCCGCATCTTCTTCGGATTTTTGGGCAGCAGCAGGGGTCGCCGCGCCAGGCCGCAGGTTCGGCTTGATCGAAGCGATTGCCACGGGTTTCTCAACCGCGGGCTTGGTCGTTGGAGCTGCATCGTTCGCATTCGCCAGAGCGGTGACCAGGCTCAGGGCGAATAGTGCGATCAGGTTACGCATGGATGTCCAGATAGTGGGCTTACCCTATCCTTATCGGACCCGGCGCAGCTAACTTGAGTGCGCCGCAGCAACAAAAGGCGCTGAATTTTCGCTTTTTGCCGACTTATTTACACCAATTGTCAACTATGGCGCAGGACCTGCGCGCCAGGTTTGTACAGACCTCACGCTCGACTACAATTGCCTGATACACATAACCAAACGGAGAATCCATGAAGGCAGCGACCACGATCCACGCAATCACCGGCATGGCGCTCGTTGCCCTGCTCGCGCACGACGCCGACGCCGCACCGGCTGGGTCCGGCAAGGAATTGCCACCCAAGCCCTCGGTGGCGGACGTGGTCAAGGCGTCCAAGCCGGGCGACTGGCGCCCCCTCGATCCAGAGAACACGCTGTACATGGAACTGCCGGCAGGCCGCGTCGTCATGGAACTGGCGCCGAACTTCGCGCCGAAGGCGGCCGCGAACATCCGCGCGCTGGTGCGCGAACGCTACTTCGACGGCTTGTGGGTCATGCGCGCGCAAGATGGCTTCGTGGTGCAATGGGGCGATCCGGACGAGGAAACGCCGCGCCCGTTCAAGGCCGCCAAGACCGTGGACGCCGAATTCACCGTGCCCGCCAAGGGCACCGGCGCGTTCACGCAGCTGAAGGAACGCGACGTCTACGCGCCGCAGGTGGGCCACGTGAACGGCTTCCCGGTCGCGCGCGACCCGAAGGGCGGCCAAGCCTGGTTGCCGCATTGCTACGCCATGGTCGGCGTGGCGCGCGACGAGGCGTCCAATACGGGCAACGGTTCGCAGCTGTACACCGTGATCGGCCACGCGCCGCGCCACCTGGACCGCAACATCACCGTGGTCGGCCGCATCGTGGCCGGCATGCCGCTGCTCACCGTGATGCCGCGCGGGACCGGAGCCCTTGGCTTCTACGAGAAAGCCGAGCAACGCACGCCGATCGCCAGCGTGCGCCTGGCGGCCGACGTGCCCCAGGCCGAGCGCAGCAAGCTCGAGGTGATGCGCACCGAGAGCGCCGCCTTCCAGGCCGTGATCGAGGCCCAGCGCAACCGCGGCGGTCCGTGGACCAAGGTCGCGGCCGGCGCGATCGACCTGTGCAATGTGCCGATTCCCGTGCGCGAACAGCAATGAGTCGTTGACGATCCGGGGCTCGAGCAGCGCGATATAATCGCACCATGAACGCCCCTGCCCCGACCCACCGCCCCATCCAGCAGCTCCCCGACCAGCTCATCTCGCAGATCGCCGCCGGCGAAGTGGTCGAGCGGCCATCGGCCGTCGTCAAGGAACTGCTGGAAAACGCGCTCGACGCGGGCGCGACCCAGATCACCGTGCGCCTCGAAGAAGGCGGCGTCAAGCGCATCGCGATCACCGACAACGGCCGCGGCATCGCGCCGGAACAACTGCCGCTGGCGCTGGCGCGCCATGCGACCTCCAAGATCACGTCGCTGCACGACCTCGAGAACGTGGGCACGCTGGGCTTTCGCGGCGAGGCGCTGGCCTCGATCGCTTCGGTGGCCGCGGTGCGCATCACCTCGCGCACGCCCGACGCGGCCCACGCCTTCGAGATCGTCGGCTCGCACGAGGGCACGGTGGCGCCATCGTCCGGCGCCTTCGGCACCACGATCGACGTGCAGGACCTGTACTTCAACACCCCGGCGCGCCGCAAGTTCTTAAAATCCGAACAGACCGAATATGGTCACTGCGCCGAAGTCGTGCGCCGCATCGCGCTGGCGCGTCCGGACGTGTCGTTCAGCCTGTCGCACAACGGCCGCACGATCGACCACTGGAACGTGAGCGAAGCGGCCAAGCGCAGCGCCCACATCCTCGGCAGCGATTTCGCCGAGGCGCGCCTGGCCCTGGACGAATCGGCCGGTCCGCTGCACCTGCATGGCTACGTCGGCCTGCCGACCGCCTCCAAGGCGCGCGCCGACGGCCAGTTCTTCTACGTGAACGGGCGCTTCGTGCGCGACAAGGTGCTGGTGCACGCGGTGCGCGCCGCCTACCAGGACGTGCTGCACGGCGACCGCTTCCCCTCCTACGTGCTGTCGCTCGACCTCGATCCGGCGCTGGTCGACGTCAACGTCCACCCATCGAAGATCGAAGTGCGCTTCCGCGACAGCCGCGCGGTGCACCAGTTCGTGTTCCACGCGGTGCAGCGCACGCTGGCCCAGACCTCGGCCACGGCGCACGGCAGCGTGCCGGCGCCGATCACGGCGGCCGAGGTGCGGCCGAGTGGCACGCCGCTGTGGCAAATGTCGCCGTCGCCATCGCAGCCGCAGATGCGCCCGCATGAGCAGACGTCGTTCGGGGCGCAGTTGTCGACCTTCTCGCCGTCGCCATATCCGGCGGGGAGCCGCTGGGATGATCCATCGACCACCGGTGGCGTGGCGCAGCGCACCGAGGCCTATGGCGCGCTGTTCAAGTCGGATGCGACGACCACGATGCCTGCGTCTTCGACCGCCCCGATGGCTGTGCCGCTCTCGGCATCGGACCGCCCGCTGTCGAACGACGACTTCCCGCTCGGCTTCGCGCTGGCCCAGCTGCACGGCATCTACATCCTGGCCCAGAACACGCGCGGCCTGGTGCTGGTCGACATGCACGCGGCCCACGAACGCATCCTCTACGAGCAGATCAAGAACGCGCTCGACGCCCAGGCCCAGGGCCAGGAGATGCAGGTGCAGTCGATGCTGATCCCGGTGACCTTCTACGCCGACGCGATCGAGGTCGCGACCGCGACCGAGCACCAGGACACCCTGAAGACGCTGGGCTTCGACATCGCCGCGCTGTCGCCAACCACCCTCGCCGTGCGCAGCGTGCCGACCCTGCTCAAGAACGCCGACGCCCAGACCCTGGCGCGCGACGTGCTGCGCGACGTACGCGAATATGGCGGCTCGCGCGTGCTGATCGAGCGCCGCAACGAGCTGCTCGGCACCCTCGCCTGCCACACGGCGGTGCGCGCCAACCGCATCCTGGCCGTGCCCGAGATGAACGCGCTGCTGCGCCAGATGGAAAGCACCGAACGCGCCGACCAGTGCAACCACGGCCGCCCGACCTGGGTCCAGCTCGAGATCTCCGCGCTCGATAAACTGTTCTTGCGCGGCCAATGATGAACCAGACGAACAAGCCGATGGCCGTGGCCATCATGGGCCCGACCGCGTCCGGCAAGACGGCCAGCGCCCTGCGCATCGCGCAAACGCGGCCGTGCGAAATCATCTCGGTCGATTCGGCCCTGGTGTATCGCGGGATGGACATCGGCACCGCCAAGCCCACACCTGACGAACTGGCCGCCGTGCCGCATCACCTGATCGACATCCTCGATCCGCTCGAGGCGTATTCGGTCGCGCAGTTCCGCGCCGATACCATCCGCCTGGTGGGCGAGATCACGGCGCGCGGCAAGCTGCCGCTGCTGGTAGGCGGCACGATGATGTATTTCAAGGGACTGGTCGACGGCCTGGACGATCTGCCGACGGCGGATGCGGGCGTGCGCACCGCGCTCGATGCAGAAGCTGCGCGCATCGGCTGGCCCGGCATGCACGAGAAGCTGCGCGCGGTCGATCCGGTGACGGCGGCGCGCCTGGCGCCGAACGACGCCCAGCGCATCAACCGCGCGCTGGAAATCCATGCGTTGTCCGGCCAGCCGATGTCGGCCCTGCTGGCAAAACGCGCCAAGCCCGAGCTGCCGTTCGAACTGGTGTCGTTCGGCCTCGAGACCGATGACCGCGCCGTGCTGCACAAGCGCATCGCGCTGCGTTTCGACCAGATGCTGGGCGATAGCGACGATGGCGGTCTGGTGGCGGAAGTGGCGCGCCTGCGTGCACGCGGCGACCTGTCGCCCGCGCTGCCGTCGATCCGCTGCGTCGGTTATCGCCAGGCCTGGGACTACCTGGACGGCAATATCGACCGTGCGGAGTTGCGCGAACTGGGCGTCATCGCCACCCGCCAACTGGCCAAGCGCCAGATCACCTGGCTGCGCGCGATGCCGGACCGGATCGTGATCGACTGCCTGGGGCCCGATCCGGCGGGGGCGATGCTGGACCACCTCGAAACGTTGGATAAATGACATCGATGCGACATTTTTCCGCGCAGAACACGCCACGATCTTGACACGCAACCGGTCGCGCCCGATAATATTGGTCGTTGCGGTGATATAGCTCAGCTGGTTAGAGCACAGCACTCATAATGCTGGGGTCGGTGGTTCAAGTCCACCTATCACCACCAAGAATTCCAAGCGAATGGCTTGGCTCTCCAACGAGTCAAGCCATTTTTGCTTTTGTCAGTTTCAGGTGATATAGCTCAGCTGGTTAGAGCACAGCACTCATAATGCTGGGGTCGGTGGTTCAAGTCCACCTATCACCACCAAATACAGAACGGCCCGGTTCGCAAGAACCGGGCCGTTGTTGTTTTCGGCACTGCTAACATCATTTCGTACGCTACCCCGCTTGTCGACCCGGCCTACTCGGCCTTTTGCCACTCGCCGTCCGGCGCGTGTTCGTCGAGCGCAAAGTCGCCCCGCGCCAGCGCTTCGAGCACCGTATGCGCCTGTTGCACGTGCTCCGCATCGACCAGCAGGCGCACGCCGCCCAGCGCCGGCGCCAGCAGCAGGTCGGTCTGCATCAAATGCGCATCGGCCAGCATGGCGGGGATGCCGGACGCCTCCAGGCAGCCCTGGGCCAGGTTGGCGTCGATCGGGATCATGTAGCGCGCCACCACGTACAGGTCGCGTTCGGGGATGCGCTCGACCTCGGGGTGGGCGGCGAGCCAGTCGTTCAGTGCGAGCGTGTGCATGGTGGAGGCCTTCAGTTCAGGAGCGCGGGCAGGTGGGACAGCAGGTACAAGGTCACGCCGATCATGCCGCCCACGATGGTGCCGTTGATGCGGATGTACTGCAGGTCCTTGCCGATATTGAGTTCGATCTGGGCCGACATCTCGCGGTCGTCCCACTGCTTGACGGTGTCGGCGATGTGGCGCGTCAGGAAGCCCGCAAACTCGGGCGCCACGCCGCGCGCGGCCGCTTCCAGGTTCTCGTGCAGCGACTGGCGCAAGGCCGGATCTTCGCTCAGCACCTTGCCGATCCAGGCGCCCATGGCGACGATGCGAACGCGCAGCCTGGAATCCTCGCTTTCGAGGTCGCGCTTGAGCCAGGCCTTCAGTTCGGCCCACAGCGAACCGAGATAGGTGTTGACGGTCTCGTCCTCGAGCAGGTAGCGCTTGACGTCGTCGGCCCTGGCCAGGAAGGCCGGGTCGCCTTTCAGGCGTTCGATAAAGCCGGCCACGTAGTCGTCGAAGCGGTGGCGCAGCGGGTGCTCGGGATCGGCCGCCACCTTGTTGAGCACACCGGCGGCCAGGCGCACGGCGATGTCGGCGCCCTTGCGGCCGATGAGGTCCGAGGGCAGCATCTTCTCGATGAAGGCATAGTCTTCCTTGAGCCACTCGACGATGCCCTGGGCGATGTAGTCTTGCGTGTCGGCGTTGTCCAGCAAGTGTGCCAGTTGCCGGATGCCTTCGTCGAGCAGTTCCTGGTGGCGCCGGCCGCGGGTCAGGCTTTCCAGGATGGCGCCGCTCGACTTCGACAGGTCGACGCTGTTCACCATCGTGTGCACGCCGCGGCGGATGAAGTTCTGCACCGCCGCGTCTTCGATGAAGTCGAGCATGAAGGTCGCGGCGCGCACCAGGTGGGCGCCCATCAATTCGGTATTGGCCGGCTTGACCAGCCACTCGGCCACCTTCTGCACCGGATCGTGGCGCCGGATCAGGCCGACGATGGAATCGGTGTCGAGGAATTTTTCGCGCACGAACAGCGCCAGGTTGTCGGCGATCTTGTCCTTGTTGCTGGGGATGATGGCGGTATGGCGCGACACGATCGGGATCGGCACGCGCCGGAACAAGGCCACCACCGCGAACCAGTCGGCCAGCGCGCCGACCATGGCCGCTTCGGAGAAGGCACGCAGCAGGCCAGTCCACCAGGTATACGGCAGCAGGAGGCTGATCACGAACAGCGCGGCCGCGCCTATGAAGAAGCCGAGGGCGATCCGTTTGGAACGGCGCAGTTCATCTTGTTTTTCCATGCAGCGCTAGCTCGGCAGTGACGTTATACCAATGCTATCGCACTTCAGGCGCGGACGACGCGCCGGCGTTGCTCGGGTTTTTTTAGCCTGTACATACTGCTGACTTATACTAAAGACCTTCCCACCTGTTCAAGAGTCCTCCACTACATGCATCACGAATTAAGCCTGATCACCACGATTGCCGCCGCACTCGGTTTCGGCCTGATATTCGGCATGCTGGCCGTGCGCCTCAAACTGCCGGCGCTGGTCGGCTACCTGGCCGCCGGCGTCTTCATAGGCCCCGCCACGCCGGGCTTCGTGGCGGACATCGGCCTGGCGTCACAGCTGGCCGAGATCGGGGTCATGCTGCTGATGTTCGGGGTCGGGCTGCATTTCTCGCTGAAGGACTTGCTCGATGTACGCCGCATCGCCCTGCCCGGCGCCCTGCTGCAGATCGGCGTGGCCACCGGGATGGGCATGGCGCTGTCGTGGTGGTGGGGCTGGAGCCTGGGCGCGGGCATCGTGTTCGGCTTGGCGCTATCGGTGGCGAGCACCGTGGTGCTGCTGCGCGCGCTGGAGGCACGCGGGGTGCTCGACTCGATGAACGGCCGCATCGCGGTGGGCTGGCTGGTGGTCGAGGACCTCGTCATGGTGCTGGTGCTGGTGATGCTGCCGGCGCTCGCAGGCCCGCTGGGCGGCAAGGGCGACGCCGGGCTCGATCTGTGGCCGGCACTGGGCATGACCCTGCTGCAGGTGGGCGGCTTCATCGCCTTCATGCTGATCGTCGGGCGCAAGGTCTTTCCGTGGTTCCTGTGGCGGGTGGCCAAGACCGCGTCGCGCGAGCTGTTCACGCTGGCCGTGATCGCAGCGGCGGTCGGCATCGCCTATGCGTCATCGAGCCTGTTCGGCGTGTCGTTCGCGCTGGGCGCCTTCTTTGCCGGCATGGTGCTGCGCGAGTCGGAACTGAGCCACCGCGCGGCCGAGGAATCGCTGCCGCTGCGCGATGCGTTCTCGGTGCTGTTCTTCGTCTCGGTTGGCATGCTGTTCGATCCGATGGTGTTGGTCGACAATCCGCTGCACGTGCTGGGCGTGGTGCTGGTGATCGTGGTTGGCAAGTCACTCGCCGCTTTTATCCTGGTGCTGGCGCTGCGGTATCCGCTCAATACGGCGCTGACCGTGTCGGCCAGCTTGGCGCAGATCGGCGAGTTCTCTTTCATTCTCGCGGCGCTGGGCATGCAGCTCGGGCTGTTGCCGGAGCTGGGGCAAAACCTGATCCTTGCCGGCGCCATCATCTCGATCGCCCTCAATCCGCTGGTGTTTTCGTCGATCGAGCCGGTGCAGCGCTGGCTGGGCACGCAAGACCACCTGATGCATCTGGCGCGCAGGCTGGAACGGCCAGCCGATCCGCTGGCGGAACTGCCGATGACGACCTCGCGCGAAAAGCTCAGCAACCAAGTGGTGCTGGTGGGGTTTGGACGGGTCGGGCGGCGCATTGCGGACGACCTGACGGCGCGTGGCATTCACTTCGTGCTCGCCGAGCAGCATCGCGAACTGGTCGAGCAGGCGCGTCAGCGCGGGATTCCGGCGGTGGTGGGCAATGCGGCGGAACCGGCGGTGCTGATCCAGGCGCATATCCACAAGGCGGCGATGCTGGTGATCGCGACGCCGGACACCTTCGACGTGCGCAAGATGGTGGAGATTGCGAAGGCGCTCAATCCATCGATCCGCTGCGTGGTGCGCACGCATAACGACAAGGAAGCGGAGTTGTTGCGGGCGGAGACCGGCGGACGGGTGTTCGTTGGTGAGGAGGAGCTGGCCAGCAGCATGACGCGGCATGTACTAGAAACATTACAGGAGCAAAAACGGGCCTAGCTCAACAAATTTGCCCAACTCGCTCGCCTTGATAACCCCATTGAAAGTGACTCGACCATGACGACAAACTTTTCTTCCCCATACCAGCCGATCAACTGCGAATTTCACGATCTGCTCGAGGCCAACGCCACCTTAGGCAAGCCAGTGCAGATCGGCATTCGCAACGAGACAGGCGCCATACAGTATTACACGGCCTCCATTACCGACTTATACGCAAAGAATGGTGCCGAGTACATGTCGATAAGTACTGGCGACACCGTGCGTCTGGACCAGATCGAGGAGATCGATGGCGCAAAGCTGAGTGATTTCTAACATCGGGTCGTTTGATGGATGCAGGCCCCCAGGCGCACGGTGTGCTCGCCGCTGGCTTCTGCCCGAGCTGGCTGTAATCGATCGTCGAACGCGAATACTTCGACAGGCGGCTCACCATCAAATTGAGCATCTTGGTGATCTTCTCGATATCGGCTGGCGGCGGACCTCCCTGAGCAGAGACCGCGCAAGCGAACGCGACAGCACAGGCAGTTACGGCAAAATATGGTGAAGTGGTTACTAAATTATTGACTCACTATCCCAGGAGCAATCATCATGAGTGTGCGAGACGCCATTTTCCGTTCCTTCAAACTTACGCAAAGCTATCCATAGTTAACTTTGCTGTTGAATTCCTGCTTCACAGGGGCCGGTTTCACCTCGCACTTGACGCGCGAGGCCAGCCTGATCATCGGATTACAGGAGTCGATCTTCGCTATCGAGATAATGGCATGGTCCTGTGACCGCTACTGACGCTTTACCCGCTGCCAGACGATCCGGATCCTGGTGCCGTCCGGCCTCTGGAAATTCTCGGTCATGCGATCGCCTTCGACAACCAGGCGCAGCTCCTTGCGGGTACGCACCTGCCCGATCCAGTTCGGAAAGGTCGATGCTTCGACGCGGTTGCCGCTGAAGACGCCGTCCTTGTCCACCGTATAGGTGCCGAAGAAGCCGATGCTGCCGGCCATCGCGGCGCGGTTTTCTTCGGTCGTGCCCTGCCCTCGGACATTTGAGGCGAATTTTGGAATGTTCGCATCGCTCAGCACTTCGATGAAATGCATGTCTTCGGTGAACACCAGCAGGCCATTTGGCTTGTCGCCGTAGGCCGGCACGTTCTTGCCGTCCGGGTCGATCTGCGCGGTCACCATGCGCCAGGTGCCAAGAACCTGATTCGGCGATCTGGCCTCGGCAGGCGCTGTGATACCGATCAGCGCTGCGAGAAGGACGAAACAGGCAAGCTTCTGGGTATGCATCAAAATCTCCTGTATATGAAGTACGCCCACCCATCATAGCCAAGCGGAAGAGCCTGATCATCTACCTGAGCTTGCATGCGGTAATGAACAGCGCAGAACAATGACATCAACTTTTCGTGATCTCGTGGTCCGGCACAAAGCTCACGCGGCGAGTGATGACGTAACGCAATAGCTAAACTTCAGAGCACCGATATCGTGTCTCCGATAAGTTTATCTGGAGCACATCTCGACATGGCCACCGCATTGACGGAGCAGATCAAGACCGCATTGGCTGAGTATTCAGGCACATCCAGATTGATGAATCTGTCTATTGGAGACAGTCGTGGGGCACGGTGCGATTTTCTGGCCGAGGCTTTCTACGCTGAAGATGGGTTACAGGACGTAGGCGGTTGCGAGTTAATCGCACTTTCTCCGAGCGCATTCGTCCAGCCCCAGGCCTTGCTGGGGCAAGCGGCCAAGCTCGAACTTAGCCTGGCGGACGGCACACGGTCTCCCCTGTCCGGCGAGATCAGCGAGGTTGCGCAGTTAGGCAGCGATGGCGGCCTGGCACGCTACCGGATTCGGATCTCGCCTTGGCTATGGCGCCTAGGGCATGTCCGCAACTGCCGCGTATGGCAGGACAAGCGCGTGATCGATATCGTCGATGCGGTATTTTCCGCATATTTGCCGCTGGCACGCTGGCGTTGGAGCGACGAGACCAGTGCCTTCATGACGGGGACTCATTCGCGCAGCTATTGCTGCCAGTACCGGGAAACCGATCTCGACTTCGTCCGTCGCTTACTGGCCGAAGAAGGTTTGGGCTGGCGCGTCGAGCAGGACGATGCCGGACACGGGCTGGTGCTGTTTGCGGACAGCACCCAGGCCAGCGCCGTGCCGGAAGATGCGAGCAGCGCATCCGGTGACGGCATCCGCTTTCACGGCGCCAGCTCGGTCGAGCAGGCCGACTCCGTGCAAGCGTTGGTGTCCCAGCGACGCCTGCATGCATCGCTTACCACCTTGCTGAGCCCGGATTACAAATCGAAACGCAGCGTCAGCGCCAACTCTCCATCCTTCGTGCGCAACAATAAACTCCCAGAGTTAGAGACGTACGACGTACCGGGGCAGTACGCCTATGCCAATGGCGATCAGGCGCGGCGCTATGCCGACCTGCAGATGCAGGAAGCCGAAGCGCGCGGACAGCATTGGCAAGGCCGTTCCACGGTGCGCACGCTGCGTGCCGGAACGCGCCTGAAAGTCAGCGGCATGCCGCTGCGGCAATCCGGTGGCAGCGCGGCGTTCACCATATTGCGCGTCAGGAGCGTCGGGGTCAACAATTTGCCGCCAGCGGCCCAGCACGCACTGGCCGAGCTGTTCGGTCCCATCCCAGAGCTGCTGGGAGAAGTGATGCGTGAGGTGTCGGAAGAATTTGGCCTGGCGATCGAGCAGGCGCGCCGGACTGGTTATGCCAACTGCTTTGAAGCCATTCCTGTAGAACTGCCGTGGCGCCCGCGACTGGCTGTCAGCGCCGGGCGCAATTACACCAAACCGACGGCACACGGGTCGCAAAGCGCGATTGTCGTTGGCGCGGACGGCAGCGATCGTCCCAATGGTGCGGATGAGCTGTATTGCGATCGTCTCGGGCGTGTGCGGATCCGGTTTCACTGGCAGGATCAAGGCAATGCGAGCTGTTGGGTGCGCGTGGCGCAAAGATCGGCTGGAAGCGGCATGGGATGTCAGTTCTTGCCGCGTATCGGGCAAGAGGTGCTCGTCCAGTTTCTTGAAAATGATATCGATCGCCCGATCATCATTGGCGCGCTATACAACGGGAAAGGTGAAGGCGGCATCGCTCCGACGCCCGGTGGACAGCACACCGCGAACAAGTCGACGTCTCCGTTCGAGCGGGCGCATGACCACGCACGATCCGGGCAGGGCAATCTCGCTGGCGGCAACAGTCCTGTATGGCATGGGGCTTCGGCCGACAGCGCCGGTCACCGCAACGGCGCGGCGCAATGGGGCATCCGCAGCAAGGAATTCGGTGGCAGCGGCTACAACCAGCTGCTGTTCGATGACACCGATGCACAGGGCCGGGTGCAGCTCAAGTGCAGTCATGCCGCGAGCGAACTCAATCTTGGGCATCTGGTCCACTCTACCGACAACTATCGCGGCAGTTTTCGCGGGCTTGGGGCGGAGCTTCGTACCGATGCCTATGGGGCGGTGCGGGCAGGTGCAGGGCTGCTGGTATCGAGCTACCCGATTGTCCATGGTGCGACCGCACGCGCCCCTGCTGGCGCCAATGATGCCGGCATTGGCTTGCTGGAACAGGTCCTGAAACTGGTCGGTAACCTGCACGGCGCCGCGGCTGCTCATGAGACGGTGGGACTGGCAGCGCATACCGGTGCGGCCAAATCCGATGCCAGTGTGCTCGATGACGAAGCGCCACCCTTGCGCGCCTTGCACGCTGCACTCTCGGGCAAGGTCGACCAGCAGGGCTTCGTCAGCGCCGGATCGGGAAGGCTGCCGCATATGGCCGATCCGTTGATCGCGTTCGTCGCCAAGGAGGGGCTCGGCGTCAACGCCGGGCAAAGCCTGCAGCTCACCAATGGCGAGACCTGTTTACTCATTGGGGGCGACGACGCGCAATACGTCAGCGGCGCCCGGATGCGGGTGCATTCAGGCCAGGCGATCGGCATGCTCGGCGGTGCGGCAAAGCAGGAGGCTGGCCAGCCCGGCCTGCAACTGATCACGGCGCGGGATGGCATCGATGTCCAGGCACAGTTCGACGGCGTGACGGTCCAGGCACGGGACGACGTCGACGTGGTCAGCGCCAACGCCCATATCGAATGGGCTGCGGCAAAGAGCATCTCCTTGAGCGTCGCCGGCGGCGCCAACATCACGATCGACGGTGGAAACATCGTCGTGCAGTGTCCAGGAAAGTTGGTGGTCAAAGCGGGAAAGAAGAGTCTTTCCGGACCGGAGAAATTGGGATATCCGATGCCGGCCCTGCCACGCAGTATCTGCCTCGAATGCCTCAGGAAATCGCTGGCCGCAGGGCCGGTGTTCACCATGGTGGAGTGACATGCTGATCGCACCGTTTGTGGATAGTTGGATGGACGAGTTGTGCGCCCGTACGCGAGACCTCGCTGCTGGACAGCGGCTGCATTTGTTGATCGACGGTGCTTTCGTTCCCGGGCTGCATCGGAGCATCCATCCAGACCGGAAAATCATGCTGTTCGCCTCGCTGCCGGGCTGCAGCGAAGAGGCGCTGGATCTGTCGTCGTTCCTGATGCCATTCGATCCGGAGGATGCATCTGCCCGACGCATACTGCAGCGCTGCAGCGGCTGGCCCATGGTCAGCGTGATCCGGACGCACGAGGATCTGGGACAGCTCGCTGCGAGGATAACGGCATGGACAGTCGTCGAAGCGGATGGGCAGCGGTTTCATTTGCGCTTTGCCGATACACGGCGGATTCCGGCAATCGTCCAGGCGCTGGATCCAGGTCAGCGCGCGCAGCTTCTCGGTCCTGCGACGAGTTGGGCTTGTGTCGCTCGCAGCGGTGCCTGGCAGGAGATTCGGCTCGACGGTGCCGATGCAGAGGTCGCAGCTTTTCCTGTGCTGGATGCGCGGCAGTTCGCGATGCTAGTGGAAGACAGTCTTATCGACGAGATGCAGGCGCTGTTCATGCGGCGTCATCCGGGGCCGTTCATCCCGGCATGGCAGGGATATGAAGTGCTGACGCTGGCGCTGCAGGTGGCGGAAAAAGCGCGATTAAAAGAACCGGCGCTGCTGGACTGGTGCGAGTTCCTGTGGCGGGAGGGACAAATCGAAACGCCAACGACTGCCGCAGACAATTTTGCCAATTGGCAAGCGACGCAAGTCGATCGAGCTTGAAAGGAGCGGTGATGCCATGAGTGGTAACAAAGTATTCCTGGTCGTACTGGTACTCATTTCGACGGCTGTCTATGTCTTGGCGCGTGAGGAAGAGACTGTTGGCGTGAGTCTGCACGGTGTGAATCATACCGACGAGACGTTCAGCTTCTATCTCAGGGATCCGGAGAATCCGGAAATGATCAGCGGCGGCAGTGGTTTGATCGATCCATATGGTGCCAGCGGAATCACCTGTTGCGCCGTGTTGCCACGCAAATGGCACCCTGGGCTGAAGTTGAAAATTCACACGACACACTATTTAGAAAAGCAGTCTGAAGGCACCATCCCGGAGATAAAGGAAGTTGTCGAGGCTGAAGTTCCCCAATATGTCGACGGCAAGCCGGGAGAGATATGGGTGCTGCGTAAAGCCGATGGCAAGGTAGAAGTGGTCTCGAGCGATTATCAGCCTGATCACCCCAATTGGCCGGGAGCGATCAAAGGGTGGCCGGTGCCATCCATCGAGTATAGACGTGAGCGATGGGAACTGCATCGAAAGCTAACCGCCCACGAAGTGAAAATTTTCACTGAAGCATTGGAGGAGTTGGAAACCTCCCCGCTAACCCAAACAAGACAGGATTGGGAGTCAACCAAGTCACATTCCCCTTATCGGCTAAGCGGGTTTAGTGGTCCTGATGATCCACTCTATATAGCTGAGCGCAAGATGCGCTACGCTGAAGCGTTGGAGTCAAGCAAACGAGACCTGCAAAGTATCATGGAGGCCAAGCCATGAATACTCAGCTGTCGCCGTCCGTCAACGTGAATTTTACCAATGTCTCGCTGAAAGAAAAATTCTTCGGCCAAGAAGAGATCGAAACGATCAAGGCCCACGAAAATAGAGAGAATTCTAAAAAAGGTCAACCTAAAGATTCCTGTACAACGAACCTGTTTTTCGGATTCTTTTTCGATGGCACCAAGAACAATTATGTACAGGCTGAAACCGCAAGGAATCACTCCAACGTGGCTCGGCTATATGATTGCTATCCTGGATTAAGCGTTCCTGGCGTACTCCCAAAAACGACCGACTGGGTAACGGACGCGAGCCAATATACGAATTTTTTTAAAGTCTACGCCCCCGGTGTCTCTTCTCCATTCAAGGAAGTCGGCGATAAAGCCGACTGGCTGGACGAGCCGTTTGGCGCTGCCGCAGGTCGCATGGGTGAACGACGAATTCTATGGTCACTCGTGCAAGCTATCAATAACGTCCATCGCTACTTCCTGAAAGTCCCCTTGGTACAGTCACCAGAGATGGACGCCATGTTCCGGGACATAACCCTGAATAAGAGCACGCGCAGGAACATGACGGGCAAGTTGCCGCCGATGACGTCCAGCTTTGGCAAGAAAGGAGTACCAGCCGATCGCATGGCCCGGGCAGTATTCGAGCGCATCCTGGGTCGTCTGCATAAAGCCATAGCCCAGCACTGGCCGGATTGCCATACCGGACGACCGCCGAAGATCAGCCCAGCAGTGGTCAAGACAATCTACATCTCGATCTTCGGATTTTCACGCGGTGCGACGCAAGCGCGCGCCTTCACCAACTGGCTGCAGTCCTTGTGCGAGCTCGATGCCCAGCTTAGTGGAAAATCCGGCGGCATGTCGCTTGGTGGATTCCCAGTCCAGTTCGATTTCTTGGGTCTGTTCGATACCGTTGCGGCGATTGGAGTGGGAAATACCCTGGGTGGTTCAACCGGCCACGGCGCGTGGGCGGACAGTGAGGACAGCCTGCGTGTTCCAGCAAATATCCCATGCCTTCATCTGGTCGCAGCCCATGAAATCAGACGCAGCTTCCCGGTCGATTCGATCTCGGTAGGCGGAAACCTTTCATCACGTCATGAGGAGATCGTGCTGCCGGGAGCACACTCCGACATAGGCTGCGGTTATTGTCCAACCGAACAGGGCCGGGGTACCGATCCAAACGGGGACGACATGCTGTCGAGAATTCCACTCTTGATGATGTACAGGACCGCGCGAGTAGGCGGCGTACCGCTGAAGCTCGAACTCGCCAGCACATCGGCCAAATCGAGATTTGCGCTGACCAAGAAAGCCATTGCAGATTTCAACGCGTATATCGCCACATGCGAGGTCAAGACAGGCCCACTGCACCTGATCATGCGTGAGCAGGCGCGGAAATGCATCGAATGGCGCCTCTGGCGCCGCGTCAGCAGCGCACATCCGCTGCAGTCCAGCGAAAGCTTTTCCAAGGCGTCCAATTTCGACAAGAACGATTTGTACAGCGCCGCCCTGGAATTCGAAGATGAGATCGAGAAATTCACTGAATGGAGACGCGAAAAAGGCGCGCACACGCTATTCAGGGCACAGCATCGAGGCTTCAACAACGACCATGAATCGGAATGGCTCGAAATCGCCACGTGGTGGAAAGGCGAACTTTCAGTAGCTCCCTGCGTCGTGACTTTCTTCGACAATTACGTTCACGATTCGCGGGCCTGGTTCAAGCTGAGACCGGGCAATCCCGACAGTGAGGACAAGGCCCACAAGGAATTGCAGGGCTGGCAGCGAAGACGTGAGCTGGATGAGGCAAAGGTCAGGCTACCTACGCTTGCGGGCAAGTCCGATTACAAGGTCGCCTCGGACCGATTGAGCCCGGAACAGCGGCGAGCTGTCGATGAATACAGGAAAACGAAAGCCATTCCGCGCATGTCCACCACTGGACGCGAGCCTTGGGAGTCATCCATCGCCTGGCTTGCAGGCGCCGGCTATCTGCGCTTCAGGAAGATCTACGGCGGACACGATTCGGTTTTGCTATCCGCAGTCGACGCGTCCGCATCCGACCACCATCCCGACTATATTGCACCAGCATGATCAGCTCACCACACATTCCCCCTTTACAAACAAAAACCCGTCCGGCTTGCGCAGGACGGGTTTCATGAAAACGAACGTGCTGATCAAGCAGCCACTTCTTCCTCGCACAAAGTCAGCTTGGCCGCCCGATGCCCATGCAACTGCGGCATCAACAACTCACTGCGTTCTTCCAACAACGCAAACACCTCATCCTTCGACAACACATACTGCTCCAGCAACGTATCCTTGAGCGACTCCATCACCAGCTTGTAATCGCGGATCGAATCGAGCGTGTAGCTATACAGCGCATCCGCCTTCTCTTCCACCAGGCGCACGGTGTGCTCGCCGCTGGCTTCCTGCCCCAGCTGGCTGTAATCGATCTTAGAGCGCGAATACATCGACAGGCGGCTCACCATCAGGTTCAGCATCTTGGTGATCTTCTCGATATCGTTCTGGCTGCCGACCGAAATACCGCGCGCGCCATAAAACATCTCTTCCGCCGCCACGCCGCCGTACAGGCCGACCACGTCACGCTCCAGCTCTTCCAGGGTGCGCAGCGACATGTCTTCGCCCGACTGCAGCACATACCCCAGCGCGCCGATCTTCGACACCGCTTCGGTACTGATCTTGAGCAGGTGTGACTTTTCCTTCACTTCGGCCAGGCTGAGACCGGCACGCAGGTGCGGATCGATCTGCATGAAGAAGTGACCCAGCTCGTGCAGGGCGATGCGCTCGCGCTGCTTGTGCTTCTCGGCCGTCGTCGCGCGGTCGGTCAGGCCGATGGTGGCGCGTTCATAGGCGCGGAACATCAGGTTGGTGTTGATGATCGTCTTTTCCTGGATCGACAGCATGCTGGCGCGCTCGACCACGGTTTCCAGCAGCGCCGGGCTCAGGTTCTGGGTGATCTCGGCCACCTGGTCCAGGTTCAGGTCTTCCCAATCGACCAGGCCATCCTTCTTGCGTCCCAGGAAGCTGCGCAGCAGTTCGCGGCGCTCGGCCTTGTTCGGCAGGCGGAAGTTGATCTTCACCGAGAAGCGGCGCAGCATCGCTTCGTCCATTTCCGTCGTGTTGTCGTCGAAGTTCGAGGCGACGATCCAGATCACGCCCTGTCCCTTGTCGCTCTTCACGCCATCCAGCAGGCCGAGCATGGTGTTGGCGGTGTCGTCTTCCCATTTCTTTTCGCTGCGGCCGCGCGGCATGAACAGGCTTTGCGCTTCATCCAGGAAGATGATGCACTTGCCCTTGGCGCAAGCCTTGCGGTACAGGGCGTTCAGGGCCTTCGAACCGCCGCCGACATAGCCCGACTCCAGCGCCGAACCCGAGGCCGAGATCATCGGCATGTCGAGGCGCTTGGCCAGGTAGCCCACCAGCTTGGTCTTGCCGGTACCCGCAGGCCCGGTCAGCATCACATTGAACGGCTTGTCGATATTGTGCGACTGGTATTCCGCACGGTTGCGGATCATGTCTTCCAGGTGCAGCACTTCCTGCTTGATGTCGTCCATGCCGATCAGGTCGTCCAGGCTGCCCTTGAGCTTGTCCGGGGTGATCATCGATGCGCTCGTCCCCATGCCAGGGATGCCGAACTTCATCACATACAGGACCATCAGCACCAGGATGATCGGGAAAGCATTGCGCTTGAGGAAGTCGCCGGTCTGTTCGAGCATGCCCACACCCTCGTCCATCACCGCCTTGTGGCTGGCCAGGAAATCGTCCTTGGCGATCGAATACGGAATCGCGTTCTTGAGCAGCACTTCGCGCTCGAGCGACAGGTGCGAGGTGCTCGGCACCTTCACCACGTGCAGGCTCGCCGCGTCCTTGAATTTATAGATGTAGCGCGGCGCCTCCGACAGCGGATGCGCGATCAACAGGTAATCCAGGCGCGCCTTCTGCTCGGCCAGCGACGTGATCTCGGCAATGTTCTGCGAGTGGAGCACCGGGCTTGGGTCTTGCGGCACATCGGACTTGAAGATCGCCAGCGCCACCAGCATGCCCAGCAGGATAGCGGACAGGATGCGGACGTAAACGTTCTTGAATGCAATCTGAAGTCGGGCGAAGTTGGGCATCTGGTTACTCGTCGAAAGGTGCGTCGTGCAAAAAGTGGGGCTGCTGTTGCCGTATCGCGGAAGGCGGCGAACGCGGCGTCGGCCAGGGCCGAAGGTTTCAGACGTGTTGGTTGGGACGTTGCTGTGATGCCCGAGGGCAAGGGGATAAGGAGACTATACATTCAAAAAAAACCGCGGTGAATACCTCAAGGATAAAAAAATGCGGAATTTGATGATGATGAAAAAGCTGATAACGTTTTTAATTATTCGAGTGACAGCAATAATGATGAATGTGCCAATCAATTGACGATTTCTTGCGAAATTCGCATTATCACTCTGCCCAATCCCGCATTATATTTACTGCTGAGCGCTGTTTATTTACCACAGTCAACTTTTGCCTTGAGTGAACGCAAGATGCTCGCATCTTTCAGCAAAAACATGACTTCTTTCTACAACTCATGGATTCAAATGCGCGCAACGTGGCTACGGATTTGCTATGCTGATGTAGCAAGACGGCGACCGCGGATGAAGTTCCAACTTGTCCAAAGCTCGGTGGCATTTAGCTTGTAAAGAGGAATGGCTATGAACAGACTTGCTTTGACGGCGGCGCTTGCGCTCTTCCTCGGCAACGCAGCCCAAGCCGCCGTTATCGATCTTGCTCCCGGCAGTGGCGTCGGCGCCGCTCCGGCCCCGCAGGCGGTGCACGACCTGGCCGTCACGGGCCACACGCACATCGTCACTCCGCCATCCCACCTGTCCGAGCTGCCCGAGCCGGACGTGTTCGCGATGATGCTGGTCGGCCTGATCCTCATCGGCTACCGCGCGGGCCGCGACAGCAGCGACAAGTTCAAGTAGGCGGCCGACAACGCCGGGTCAGCACCCGGCCTGATGGCTGCACAAGCCGTGCAGTTTGGTGATTGTGCGCCAGTTGCGCGAGGTCGTGCCGTCGCCCAACTGTTTGCCAAGGGCCGCCGCGGCGGCACTGTCGAGCACACCTTCAGGACACCAGACATAGGCGGCGCGGCGGCCGATCGCCAGCGCCTCGGGCTGCCAGTCCTGGCCGCACAGGCAGGCCGCCACCTCGCGCTGCGGCTCGCCCGCCAGCAGGAAGGCGAACAGGCGCGCATGATCGTCGGCCAGGTCCAGCAAGGGATTGTCGTCGATGATGTCGGCCAGCTCCTGGTGCTCGAGCACGAACACGCGCGCCGCCACGCCAAGGCGCAGCACCATCGCTTCCTCGAGCGCCTGCGCCGCCTGGCTGGAGGGCACGTCGGCGTCGAAGATCACATTGCCGCTATTGAGCAGGCTGCGCACGCCGGTATAGCCCAGGCTTTCGACCAGCTTGCGCAGGTCGGCCATGGCGATTCGTTTGGCGCGGCCGACATTTACGCCGCGCAGCAGAGCAATGTAGCGTTGGCTGGTCATGGGATCATGGTAACGTGGGGCGGGCAATCGGTGCGCGCGTCTTGACGCATATGGCAGGTGGGACAGACAAACGATGACCGATGCTTACAGATATTCAGCCGCGCCGGTGATAACATCGGCGCTGAATTGAATGGAGGTAATATGAGCGATGACCACGCGATGGTCCCCGTGACCCAGGCAACGCCGGGCATGGTGCTCTCGGACGAGCTGCTGGACAATCAGGGCCTGGTATTGCTGGCCAAGGGCGCCGTCCTCAGCGAGGCGACCATCGCCTCGCTGCAGCGTCACCATATCGAGGCGGTGCCGGTGGCCCGCGTCGAAGCGCACCGCGCGCCGGACGAGGCGGCGGTCGTCGCCCGGCTCGACCACCTGTTCCGCAAGCACGATCTCGAGGGCGACAACGACTGGGCCGGCAAGCTGCTGCGCCTCTACGTCGAGGATTACCGCCTGGAACGGCAGGTGGCGCCATGACGACCACATCGGCGATCACCTCCGAACAGCTGGTCCAGGGCCTGGAAGACCTGCCCTCGCTGCCCGCCGTCGTGATGGAGCTGCTCGGCAGCATCGACCAGGAAGACGTCGACATCTCGGTGCTGGCCCGCAAAGTATCGGCCGACCAGGCGCTGACGGCGAAGACGCTGCGCCTGGCCAATTCGTCGGCCTTCGGGTTGCAGGTCAAGGCCACCACGATCCAGCAAGCCATGACCTATCTGGGCTTCCAGGCCACGCGCAACCTGATCATGGCGGCCGCCATGACGGGCTGCTTCCCGAGCGGACGCTGCCCCAGCTTCGACGACAAGGGTTTCTGGCGCCTGTCGATCGCCACCGCCGCCTGCGCGCGGGTGCTGGCGCGCCATATGCGCTTCAACCAGGACGTGGCGTTCACGGCCGGCCTGCTGCACGGCATCGGCCGCCTGGTGCTGGTGACGCGCTATCCCGAGCAGTACGATGCCGTGCTGCGCGAACGCAAGCGCCTCGATGGCGACCTGCTCGACACCGAACGGGCGATGCTGGGCGTCGACCACCTGCTGGCCGGCGCGGCGCTGGCCGAGCACTGGCAGTTCTCAGGCACGATGCAACAGGCGATCGCCTTTTATCATGCGCCGGAAACGCCGGGAGCCGGCTTCCTGGCCACCATCGTCCATGTGGCCAATGCGGTGGCGCATGCGCTCGATCTGGCCGGCGACGCGGACGAGCTGGTGCCTGCCGTGTCCAGCGTGGCCTGGACGGCGCTCGGTTTGTCTGAGGAAACATGGCTGCACGTGTTCCGCGAGACGGAACTGCAGTACGAGGAAATGACAGCCATCCTGATGGCCTAGGCCGCAGGACGGTGCACGATGAATCGATAGAAAACTAGTGCGTAGTGCGGCGCCGCGGCCGGAAGGCCAGCGTGGCGGCGCCGCAGCCCGCCAATACCGAAGGCATGACAGATGCGGCTGTCATGCCCACGGCATCAGTGCGCATAGTTGCCGGAGGTCTTATTCGACGCTTCGTTGGTCTGCGCGCCCTGGCCTTGTGGCTGGGGTTGCTGCTGGGCGGCAGCGGCTGCGGCCTGTGCAGCTTTCTCTTCTGGCTTCGGACGACCCTGGGCATCCGACAGGCGGTACTTGGTGCGGCGGTCGCCCATCAGGTCGCGCAGGTCGCGGATGCTCATCCCGGTCACTTCGTGCATGCGGATCAGCAGCGAGGCGCCGACCGGCAGGCGGTGGTGGCGGATCTTGCTGATGACCGGCGGCGCCACTTCCAGCATGCGCGACAGGGCGGCGTCGTTTTTCAGCTGCATCTTGCCGAGCAGGATGTCCAACAGATGGTTCGGGTTGTAACTTTCCTGCGAAGATAGAGCGTGATGTTGTTGTGCCATGATAATTACCTCACGAGTTTGGTTAAAATAGTTCCCTTACGAACTTTTGTTAAAGACTACATTTCGTCAACATAAGTTCCCGGAACTTGTTCAGGGATTAAACAGCCCTAATCTGAACATTCCCTTAAGAATTCCGGCCCACAGTGCTCCATGTTTCTTTCCACATACGCACTTGTCTTTCAAACAAATTATCTGCCGCGTACGCTAGTGCGATGACGAACCGGCGCATGTGACTCCTTGTCGGAAATCAAGCTATCGTGTGGAAAGCTTGTCACGTTTGCATTTCAGCACATGGGGCTCAATTGTGGCGCACGCAAGAGATTTCTTGGATAAATTTTGTAAATCGGAATCCACTCAGAAGTCATTGATTTACATAGGGAAACACTTCATGACAGCTAGGCTATGTGTCATGAATAATAAAGTATGTTCGCTAGCGGACATTTAACAATCTGAGTATAAATACAATTACTTTAGGTAAAGAAATTAACCATTCCGCGCGGCACTAAAATGGCCACATCCGTGGCCAAACAGGGTCATTACCAAAGTACGGTAAACTGGCCTCGCCCATACCTTGTCGATGCCGCGCTCGCCCCCAACTAGCAATTCCATGCAAAAAAAAGTATTCATTAAAACCTTCGGCTGCCAGATGAACGAGTACGACTCGGACAAGATGGTCGACGTCCTTGGCGCCTCGGATGGACTGGTGCGCACCGACACGCCGGAAGACGCGGATGTGATCCTGTTTAATACCTGCTCGATCCGCGAAAAATCGCAAGAAAAAGTGTTCTCCGACTTGGGCCGTATCAAGGAACTCAAACGTAAGAAGCCGGAGCTGGTCATCGGCGTCGGCGGCTGCGTCGCGTCGCAAGAAGGCGACGCCATCGTCAAGCGCGCACCCTACGTCGACGTGGTGTTTGGCCCGCAGACCCTGCACCGCCTGCCCCAGCTGATCCAGGACCGGCGCCAGTCGGGCAAGGCGCAAGTCGACATCAGTTTCCCCGAAATCGAGAAATTTGACTTCTTGCCTCCGGCTAAGGTCGAAGGCCCCATCGCGTATGTGTCGATCATGGAAGGCTGCAGCAAATATTGCAGCTACTGCGTCGTGCCCTACACGCGCGGCGAGGAAGTCTCGCGCCGTTTCGAGGACGTGCTGACCGAAGTCGCCGGCCTCGCGGCCCAGGGGGTGAAGGAAATCATGCTGCTGGGCCAGAACGTCAATGCCTTCCGCGGCGCCATGGAAAGCGGAGAGACGGCCGACTTCGCGCTGCTGCTCGAATACATCGCCGAGATTCCCGGCATCGAACGCCTGCGCTTCGTCACCAGCCACCCAAAGGAATTCAGCCAGCGCCTGATCGACGCCTATGCGCGCATCCCGCAACTGGTCAGCCACCTGTACCTGCCGGTGCAGCACGGCTCCGACCGCGTGCTCAACGCCATGAAGCGCGGCTATACCGGCCTCGAATACAAATCGATCATCCGCCGCCTGCGCGCGGTGCGCCCGGACATGACCTTCTCGTCCGACTTCATCGTCGGTTTCCCGGGCGAGACCGAGGCCGATTTCGAGGCCATGATGAAGCTGGTCGAGGACGTGAACTTCGACAATAGCTTCAGCTTTATCTTCAGCAAGCGCCCCGGCACGCCGGCCGCCAACCTCGAAGACGATACCCCGCACGAGGTCAAGCTGGCGCGCCTGCAGCGCCTGCAAGCCCTGATCGACCTGAACACCCGCAAGCACAGCGCCGCCATGGTCGGCACCGTGCAGCGGGTGCTGGTCGAAGGCGTCGCCAAGAAGGATGCCACCCAATTGCAGGGCCGCGCCGAGAACAACCGCGTGGTTCTGTTCCCGCTGGACGAGACGAATGCCTCGCTGATCGGCCAGCTGGCCGACGTGCGCATCGTCGCCAGCCACGATTACTATTTGCGCGGCGAACTCGTCGCCAACCTCGATACGATAGCCAAAGCCAGTTGAAAACACAGCCAACCCTGCCCTCGTACTTCATTCCCGAACCGCTCGACAATACGCGGCTCGCCCACCTGTGCGGCCCGCTCGACGAAAACCTGCGCCAGATCTCGGCCGCGCTCGACGTCACGGTATTCCGCCGCGGCGAGAAATTCATCGTTAGCGGCGCCAATGCCGGGCGCGCCGTCGAATTGCTGGAACGCTTCTATGCGGTCGCCAACAAGGTCGTGCCGATCGAGGAGGTGCAACTGGCCCTGGTCGAGCAGCGCGCCGGACTGAAGCCGCGCGCCGGCGATCCCGATGCCGCCCCGGCTGGCAAGGCCGACGCCCCTGAGCAAGCCGAAGCCGACGCCGTACCGGAAAGCCTCGAGAGCCCGATCCTCAAGACCCGCCGCAGCGACCTGCGCGGCCGCACGCCGCACCAGATCCAGTACCTGAACGCGGTGCTGAACCACGACATCAGCTTCGGCATCGGCCCCGCCGGCACCGGCAAGACCTACCTGGCCGTGGCCTGCGCCGTCGACGCCCTCGAGCGCGACGCCGTCAAGCGCATCATCCTGACCCGCCCGGCCGTCGAGGCCGGCGAGCGCCTGGGCTTCCTGCCGGGCGACCTGGCGCAGAAGGTCGATCCTTACCTGCGTCCGCTGTACGACGCGCTGTATGACCTGCTGGGCTTCGACCGCACCCAGAAACTGTTCGAAAAGCAGGTGATCGAGATCGCGCCGCTGGCCTATATGCGCGGCCGCACCCTGAACCACGCCTTCGTGATCCTGGACGAAGCCCAGAACACGACCGTCGAGCAGATGAAGATGTTCCTGACCCGGATCGGCTTCGGCAGCAAGGCCGTCATCACCGGCGACGTGACCCAGGTCGACCTGCACAAGACCCAGCGCAGCGGCCTGGTCGACGCCATGCACGTGCTGAAGGACGTGCGCGGCATCGCCTTCACCCAGTTTTCGAGCGCCGACGTGGTGCGTCACCCGCTGGTGGCACGCATTATCGACGCGTATGACAAGGATATGTCCGTCCAGGAACTGGGCGCCCTCCCCAAACCGACCCCGGTGAAACATGCAAGAAAAAAAACATCCCCTTGAGCTGGAAGTCCAGTTCGCCGATACCCGCCTGGAAGGCGAGATCACCGAAGCCAAGCTGCAGCGCTGGGTCGAGGAATCCCTGCTCGGCCCGGCCGAGCTGACCATCCGCTTCGTCAATGCCGAGGAAGGCCAGGCCCTGAACAAGGCCTACCGCGGCAAGGACTACGCCACCAACGTCCTCACCTTCGCCTATAACGAAGAAGAGGAACTGGGCGAGGACGACCCGACCCAGGCCGACATCGTGCTGTGCACCGACGTGCTGCAGCGCGAGGCCGAGGAACAAGGCAAGACGGTCGAGGAGCACACGGCCCACCTGGTCGTGCACGGCGTGCTGCACGCCCAGGGCTGGGACCACGAAAACGAGGATGACGCCGAAGAAATGGAGCAGTTCGAGCGCGACATCATGGAGGTGCTGGGCTTCCCGGATCCGTACGCGGATTGAGGTAAGCGGACGGGTGCGCACTCGTGTAAATACTGGTCGCACCCCTAATTGGTGTATCCTACACCCCATTGCAACAACGGCTTCCCGCCAACTATGCCCGAGTATCCCAGTGACGTCCGACCGGACGCCAAACCCCACAGGTCACTGCTTGAACGGCTGACCGCCTTCATCTCCCCCGAGCCCGAAAATCGCGCAGAGCTCCTCGAAGTGCTGCACGATGCCCACGAACGCAACCTCCTCGACGCCGATGCGCTGTCGATGATCGAGGGCGTGTTCCAGGTTTCCGACCTGTCGGCGCGCGACATCATGGTTCCCCGTTCCCAAATGGACGTGATCGACATCACGAAACCGATCGAGGAATGGATGCCCAATGTGCTCGAAACCGCCCACTCGCGCTTCCCCGCCATCGAAGGCGAGCGTGACAAGGTGGTCGGCATCCTGCTGGCCAAGGATTTGCTGCGTTATTACGCTGAAGAATCTTTCGACGTGCGCACCAAACTGCGCCCGGCGGTCTTCATTCCCGAATCGAAACGCCTGAACGTGCTGCTGCGCGACTTCCGCGCCAATCACAATCACATGGCGATCGTGGTCGACGAGTATTCCGGCGTGGCCGGCCTGATCACGATCGAGGACGTGCTCGAGCAGATCGTCGGCGACATCGAGGACGAATACGATTTCGATGAAGAAGAAGACAACATCATCTCGATCCGCGAAGGCCAGCACGGCCCGCGCTGGCGCGTCAAGGCGCTGACCGAGATCGAGCAGTTCAACGAGGAACTCGGCACCGAGCTGCCGGACGACGAAGTCGATACCATCGGCGGCCTGATCGCGAGCCACCTGGGCCACATGCCTCACAAGGGCGAAGTGGTCGACCTGCACGGCCTGCGCTTCGAAATTCTGCGCGCCGACGCACGCCAGATCCACGTCCTGCTGGTCGAACAGTTGCCATCGCCTGAAGACGACCGCGACTGATGCTGCGCCGCTGGACCCAGACCACGACGGCGGCGCCCGAATTGGCCCAACGCGCCGCGCTGCGCGGCGACAAGCCATCCGCGCTGCTGCTGCTCATCGCCGCGCTGGCCGGCGGTTCTTCCATCCTGTCGTTCCAGCCCTTCGGCTGGTGGCCGCTGCAATTCCTGTCCCTGGCCTGGCTGTTCTACCAGGTCGGGTTGAAGAGTTCGGTCAAGCGCGCGACCCTGATCGGCTGGGCCTTCGGCTTCGGCTGGTCGGTCGCCGGCATGCACTGGCTGTCCGTCCTCATGACCCGCTTCGCCCACCTGCCGGTGCTGCTGGCGGTGGTGGCGATCATCCTGCTCGGCCTGTACATGGGCCTGTTCGCCGCTTTCACTGCCGGCGTCGCGACCTGGCTGCGCAAGCGCTGGTCGCTGCCGGTGGCCGCCTTCCTGCTGCTGGTGCTGCCCACGCTGTGGGGCGTGTCCGAATGGCTGCGCGGCTGGGTGTTTACGGGCTTCCCCTGGGCCTCGTCGGGCTATGCCCACGACCTGGCGCCGCTGGCCGGCTTCGCGCCGCTGATCGGCGTCTACGGCCTCGGCATCCTGGCCGGCGTTGGCGCCGGCTGCATCGCGATGCTGACCCAGCGCGCACGCTGGCCGGCGATCGGCCTGCTGGCGGGCTTGTTGCTGGTGGGCGCCGGCTTGCGCACGGTCGAATGGACCCAGGAAACGGGCCAGCCGATCACCGTGCGCTTGCTGCAAGGCAATATCCCGCAAGACAGGAAATTCGATATGGAATTCCTGACCAGCATCGTGACGCGCTACCAGGCCATGATCACGGCGGCCCCGGCCGACCTGATCGCCACGCCTGAAACCGCCCTGCCCGTCTTCCCGCACAATCTGCCGGACGGCTACCTGGACGGCCTGCAGCGTTTCGCCACGACCACCGGCAGCACGCTGGCGATCGGCCTGCCGTTGTTCGACGGTCCGGAAAAATACGGCAACAGCCTGATCGCGATGAGCCCCGAACCGAGGCCATATCGCTACGACAAGGCGCACCTGGTGCCGTTCGGCGAATTCATCCCGCCGGGCTTCCGCTGGTTCACCGACATGATGAACATCCCGCTGAGCGACGCCACCCGCGGCGCCGCGCTGCAGGCCCCGTTCGCGGTGAAAGACCAGTGGGTGCTGCCGAATATCTGCTACGAAGACGTGTTCGGCGAAGAAATCGCCTACCAGCTGCGCAATGCGCAGCATCCGGCGACCTTGCTGCTGAACGTGTCGAACCTGTCGTGGTACGGCCAGTCGGTGGCCATCCCGCAGCACCTGCAGATCTCGCGCATGCGCACCCTGGAGACGGGCCGTCCGATGCTGCGTTCGACCAACGACGGCGCCACCGCCGTGATCGACCACCGCGGCAATATCACGCAAGTGCTGCCGTTCTATACCGACGGCGTCCTGAGCGCGACCGTGCGCGGCGCGAGCGGCATGACGCCGTTCATCCGGCTCGGCAGCGCGGCCTTCCTGATGCTGGGAGGCGTGATGCTGCTCGGCGCGTGGTTTGCCGGCCGCCGCTATCGTCGTAACAACGCCCAATCGAATAGCTGAGTTGAAATCGCCCCCCAGAGGGGCGCAAAAATTCAGTAGAATTAGTCATTTAGCAAACATACCGTGTTCGCGGCCCACTAGCCCCGTCCCATTCGAGATGCTCACATTCCAACAAATCATCCTCACCCTGCAGTCCTACTGGGACAAGCAGGGCTGCGCACTGCTCCAGCCCTACGACATGGAAGTCGGCGCGGGCACCTTCCACACCGGCACCTTCCTGCGTGCGATCGGCCCCGAGCCGTGGCGCGCCGCCTATGTGCAGCCGTCGCGCCGCCCGAAGGATGGCCGCTATGGCGAGAATCCGAACCGCCTGCAGCACTACTACCAATTCCAGGTCGCCCTGAAGCCCGCGCCCGAGAACATCCTCGATCTCTACCTCGGTTCGCTCGAGGCGCTGGGACTGGACCTGAAGAAGAATGACGTGCGCTTCGTCGAGGACGACTGGGAAAGCCCGACCCTGGGCGCCTGGGGCCTCGGCTGGGAAGTCTGGCTGAACGGCATGGAAGTCACCCAGTTCACCTATTTCCAGCAAGTCGGCGGCCTCGATTGCAAGCCGGTGCTGGGCGAGATCACCTATGGCATCGAGCGCCTGGCCATGTACCTGCAGGGCGTCGAGAATGTCTACGACCTGGTGTGGACCGAGTGGGAAGAGAACGGCGAGAAGAAAAAGCTCTCCTACGGCGACGTCTTCCACCAGAACGAAGTCGAACAGTCGACCTACAACTTCGAGCATTCGAACACCGACATCCTGTTCCAGGCTTTCAATAACCACGAATCCGAAGCCAAGCGCCTGGTCGAGCTGCAACTGACCCTGCCGGCCTACGAGCAGATCATGAAGGCCTCGCACAGCTTCAACCTGCTGGACGCGCGCGGCGCGATCTCGGTGACCGAACGTGCCGCCTATATCGGCCGCGTGCGCACCCTGTCGCGCCTGGTGGCGCAAGCCTATTACGATTCGCGCGAGAAGCTGGGCTTCCCGATGGCACCGAAGACCGAACCAGCTGCAGCGTAAAGAACAGAACAGACCATGAACCAAACACTCCTCGTCGAACTGCAGACCGAAGAACTGCCGCCGAAGGCGCTCGTCAAGCTGGGCGCGGCCTTTGCCGCCGGCATCTCGAATGGCCTGAAGGCCCGCGACTTCCTGGAAGCCGATAGCAGCGTCACCACCCACGCCACCCCGCGCCGCCTGGCCGTCACGATCACGAACGTGCGCGACACCTCGCCCGACAAATCGATCCGCGAGAAGGTGCTGCCTGTCTCCGTGGCCCTCGATAAGGAAGGCAATCCGAGCGCACCGCTGGCCAAGAAACTGGCCGCGCTGGGCTTCCCCGACCTCTCCGTCGACCAGCTCGAACGCGCCCAGGACGGCAAGGCCGAAAGCTTCTTCTACACCTATACGGCCGCCGGCAGCGCCTTGGCCGGCGCCCTGCAGGACGTGCTGGCCGAGACGGTGGCCAAGCTGCCGATCCCGAAGGTCATGAGCTACCAGCGTCCGAGCGGCGACACCGTGCAGTTCGTCCGTCCGGTGCACCTTTTGATCGCGCTGCATGGCGACCAGGTGCTGCCGCTGTCCCTGCTGGGCCTGGCCGCCGGCCGCACCACAATGGGCCACCGCTTCCTGTCGCATGGCGGTCCGATCACGATCGGGCACGCGAACGACTACGCGCAAGTGCTGGAGAACGAAGGCAAGGTCTTGTCGTCGGCCGCAGCGCGCAAGGAAAGCATCCGCACCCAGCTGCTCGAGAAAGCCGGCGCCGACCAGGTGCTGATGCCCGAATCGCTGCTGGACGAAGTGGCGGCCCTGGTCGAATGGCCGGTAGTCTATGAATGCCGCTTCGAGGAAGAATTCCTGGCCGTGCCGCAGGAATGCCTGATCCTGACCATGCAGACCAACCAGAAATACTTCGCGCTGACCGATAACGAAGGCAAGCTGCGTTCGCGCTTCCTGATCGTGTCGAATATCGCGACCGACGCGCCCGAGTCCATCGTTGGCGGCAACGAGCGCGTGGTGCGTCCGCGCCTGTCGGACGCCAAGTTCTTCTTCGAGCAGGACAAGAAAAAAACGCTGGAGTCGCGCCTGCCGCAACTGGCCAACGTGGTCTACCACAACAAGCTGGGTTCGCAGGCCGAGCGCAGCGAGCGCGTCACCAAGCTGGCGACCTATATCGCCACCCGCCTGGGCTTCGACGCGGCGCTTGCCGAGCGCGGCGCGCGCCTGTCCAAGGCCGACCTGCTGACCGACATGGTCGGCGAGTTCCCCGAGCTGCAAGGCATCATGGGCACGTATTACGCGCGCCACGATGGCGAGCATGACGAGGTCGCGCGCGCGGCGTCCGAACACTACCAGCCGCGCTTCGCCGGCGACGCCCTGCCAGCCACCAATACCGGCCTGGCAGTGGCCCTGGCCGACAAGCTGGAAACCCTGGTCGGCATCTGGGCCATCGGCCTGCAGCCGACCGGCGAGAAGGATCCGTTCGCGCTGCGCCGCCACGCGCTGGGCATCGTGCGCATGCTGGTCGAGAAGCGCCTGCCGCTGTCGATCGCCGACATGCTGGCCGACGCGATGACCACCTTCGCCGACGAACCGGCGCGCTTTGACTCGCTGCGCGATCCGCGCGTCGAAGTGACCGCCTTCATGCTCGACCGCCTGCGCAGCATGCTGCGCGAGCGTGGCTTCTCGCCGAACGAGGTCGAGGCGGTGCTGGCCCAGAATCCGGACCGCGTCGACGACGTGGTGCAACGCCTGGAAGCGGTGCAGGCCTTCGCGGCGCTGCCCGAGGCAGCCTCGCTGGCCGCCGCCAACAAGCGCATCACCAACATCCTCAAGAAGAACGAGGAAGCGATGCCGAAGGATGCCGCGGTCGACCCTGGTCTGCTGCAGGACCAGGCCGAGAAGGACCTGGCGGCCGCCGTCACCCGCGTGCAGCCCGACGTCGATGCGGCCTTCGCCGCGGGCGACTTCAGCGGCACGCTCAAGACCCTGGCCCAGCTGCGCGACCAGGTCGACGCCTTCTTCAACGACGTGATGGTGATGGCCGACGACGTCAAGCTGCGCAACAACCGCCTGGCCCTGCTGGCGGTCTTGCACGGCATGATGAACCGCGTGGCCGACATCTCGAAGCTGGCGGCATAAGATGGGCCACGAGCGAGCCAAGGAAGAACGGACGATGAAGCTCATCATCCTCGACCGCGATGGCGTGATCAACCACGATTCGCCGGACTTCATCAAGTCGCCGGCGGAGTGGACCCCGATCCCCGGCTCGCTCGAGGCGATCGCCCGCCTGAACCAGGCGGGCTACCGGGTCGTGATCGCGACCAACCAGTCGGGCATCGCGCGCGGCCTGTTCGACATCGCGACCCTGAACGCCATCCACGCCAAGCTGCATGCGGCGGCCCAGCTGGTGGGCGCCGACATCGACGCCATCTTCTTCTGCCCGCACGCGGCGATCGATGGCTGCGATTGCCGCAAGCCCAAGTCGGGCATGTTCGAAGAGATAGGCAAGCGTTTCAAGGTCAATCTCAAGGGCGTGCCTACCGTGGGCGACTCGCTGCGCGACCTGCAGGCAGGCTTCAACCGCGGCTGCACGCCCTACCTGGTGCTGACCGGGAAAGGCGAGAAGACCCAGGCCACCGGCGGCCTGCCGCCCGGCACCCAGGTGTTCCCGGACCTGGCATCGATGGTCGCTGCATTCCTCAAGCCGGGGGCTACTGGTGCAAGCGGCCCACAAGCTGCATAATCATAAAAAAGCCGTCATAAAAAAGTAGTCCTGCACTATCCAGAACCAGATCGATTTGTCCGGAGCCCCTTTGCGTAACTTCAGTTTGTTCCTGCGTTCCCTGCTGTTCACGGTCGTCATGATCGTCGCCACCGTCATCTGGGCCTGCCTCTGCTTCCTGGCGGCGCCGCTGTCGTACAACAAGCGTTTCTGGTTCACCTCGCGCTGGAACGTCTTCATCATCTGGTGCGCGCGCGTCATCTGCGGCATCCGCTACGAATTCAAGGGCTACGACAACCTGCCCGACGCGCCGGCCATCGTGCTCTCGAAGCACCAGTCGGCATGGGAAACGATTTTCCTGCTGCCCAATCTCACGCGGCCGCTGGTCTACGTCTTCAAGAAGGAAATCCTGTACATCCCCTTCTTCGGCTGGGCCATGGGCTTGCTGCGCATGATCCCGATCGACCGCAAGCAGGGCAAGAATGCCTTCGGCTCCGTCGTGCGCCACGGGAAGCGCCGCCTGGCCGACGGCCAGTGGATCATCATGTTCCCCGAAGGCACCCGCATCCCGGTCGGCCAGAAGGGCAAGTACAAAAGCGGCGGCACACGCCTGGCTGTGGAAACCCAAGCGGTGGTGGTGCCGATCGCGCATAATTCGGGCGAGTGCTGGCCCAAGAATTCATTCATCAAACGGCCCGGATTGATCACGGTCTCGATCGGCAAGCCGATCTCGCCCGAAGGCCATACCCCCGACAGCCTGATGGCAGAGGTAGAAAATTGGATAGAATCCGAAATGCGCGTCATTTCGCCCCACGCCTACAAAGGTGGTTGAGCGACGTCAGCGCCCAGATTCGTGAGTCGAGGCCACAGACCATGGCCTCGGCGAAGGTCGACGGCCACCAGTTGGAGTTGTTCGCGCAAGAATTCTTCGCGGCGCTGAGGCCTTCCGACAGGCCTCTCTCGCCCGCGCAGCCGCTGTTCAAGGCGCCGCCGGCGCCGCCCCGCATCAAGCTTCCCTCGCCGCCCGTCGGCCCGCAAGACCCTCCCCTGAAACGCATCAATCTCGGCCACCACACCATCGAGTACGCCCTGCGCCGATCAATGCGGCGCTCGATCGGCTTCACGATCGACGACGACGGCCTGCGCGTGACGGCGCCGCGCCGCGTGACGCTCGAAGAGATCGACAACGCGCTGCGCGCCAAGCAGCGCTGGATCGTCGCCAAGCTGCTCGAACGGGGAGAACGGCGCGACCAGCGCCAGCAGCGCCAGCCGGTCGAATGGAAGGTTGGCGCGCGCCTGCCCTACCTGGGCGGCGAGATCGTGCTGCGCCTCCAAGAAGCGGCGCGCAGCCACTGCCAGTTCGACGCCGCCAGCAATGAATTATGGATCGGCATGGTGCCGGGGCTGTCCGAATGGCAGCTCAAGGAAAGAGTAAAGCTCTGGTTCCAGGCCGAGGCCAAGCGCCTGTTCCGCGAGCGCCTGGACCATTTCGCGCCGCAGCTGGGCGTGGCCTACAGCAGCTTCACGCTGTCGTCGGCCGGCTCGCGCTGGGGCTCGTGCACGGTGGGCGGCAGCATTCGCCTCAACTGGCGCCTGATCCACTATCCGCTGGCGCTGATCGACTACGTGGTGGCGCACGAACTGGCCCACCTGCGCGAGATGAACCACAGCCCGGCGTTCTGGGCCACGGTGGGCGAGGTGTATCCGGATTACGACGGCGCGCGCCTGGCGTTGCGCCGCCGCTCGCACGAGATGCCGGTGTTGTTCGAGGAGTGACGGGGGTGATGCCAGTGGTACGCGCATAACTTAGGTTCCCGCCTCTGCGGGAACGACGTGGAGCGGTAGCGGACTACGGCTGTTCCCCAGCACCCTCACGCTTGAAACGTCGTTCCCGCGGAGGCGGGAACCTAAGTCTGCTCGCCAACCACCAGCACCAATCAGCGCAGCGCCAACTCGTGCCGCGCCGCCGCCAGCTCGCGCATGGTGGCAACCTGGCCCTCGGACAGGCAACGGAAGGGAATCGGCAAGGTGCCGCGCTTGAGCACCATCATGAAACCGCGCGAATAAGTGCGCACGGCGGCCACGTCGTCCCAGTCGATCAGGGTCACGCCGCCGCTGGTGCGCACGATGCCGTGTTCGTCGATGGTGAATTCATAGGTGCGCCGCCCGCGTCCGAGCAGGACGAAGTTCAGGGCCGCGCTGAAGGTGCTTTTCAGGCGCAGCAGCAGGCTGGCCGGCCAGCGCACGCGCCGGCGGCGGATCAGGAAGCCGCCATGCTGCCACATGAAACTGGTGTACTCGCGCAGCGTATAGCGCACGAAAAAGTGCAGCGCATCCAGAGGGAGCGCGACGTCGGCGCGCGGCGGCGCCGGGACTTCGGTCGGTGCTGCGGTCATGATGGCCTCCAGCGCCTCTGCCGCGTGTTCCTGGACCAATACAGCCACGGGCTTTCCATTACCGACTGGTCTCGGGCGATTCAACGACAACATGGCGCATCCCCTTTTGTTTTGTACCGTGCAGTTTTGAATGGTAACAAAACCTACCGGATATGCCGTTGCACGAGTTCAACAGTGCGCAGGGTCGCCCCGCGGTGGCGGCGGGCGAAGGCCAGCGCCTTTTCCCCCATCGCCACGCGCGCCGCGACGTCGCCCAGCAGGCGCACGGCCGCCGCCACCAGGGCCTCGGCGTCAGGCACCCGCAGCGCGGCGCCGTCGCCCACCGCCTCATTGGTGGCGTCGAGGAAGTTGAAGGTGTGCTCGCCCACCAGCACCGGCTTGCCCAGCGCGCAGGCTTCGATCAGGTTCTGGCCGCCCAGCGGTAGCAGGCTGCCGCCGATATAGGCGCAATCGCAGGCCGCGTAATAGGCGAACATCTCGCCCATCGAATCGCCCAGCAGCACGTCGGCGCCGTCCACGCCATGGTCGAGATCGAGCCGGGAGCGCCGCGCCAGCGTGAATCCGCGCGCCGCGACCAGCTCCGCGACCTCGTCGAAGCGCTGCGGATGGCGCGGCACGAGCGCCAAGAGCGCGCCGGACGGCTTGTCAGGCATCCGCTGCCAGGCGTCGAGAATCAGCGCCTCCTCGCCCTCGCGCGTGCTGGCGCACAGGAACACCGGCCGTTCGGGGCCGCCGGAACGGATGCGACTGCGCAGCCAGTCGCCCTTTTCCAGCGCCGCAGGCGGCGGCGTCACATCGAACTTGACGCTGCCGGTGACTACCACGTTCGGCGCGCCGAGCGAGCGGATGCGCTCGGCGTCGAGCTCGGTCTGGGCCGCGACCAGGGTGAAGCCGCGCGCCGCCTCCAGCATCACGGCGCCCGCCTTGCGGCCGCGCTTGAGGGATTTTTCGGACAGGCGGGCATTGGCCAGCACGATCGGCACCGCAAGCTGCTTGCAGGCGTGGATCAGGTTCGGCCAGACCTCGGTCTCCATCAGGATGCAGGCGCGCGGGCGATGGCGGCGCAGGAAGCGCCGCGTCATCGCGCCCGTGTCGTACGGCAGATAGCTTTGCACCACGCGCTCGCCATGATGCGCGAACAGGGATTTGCCGGTGGCGCGTCCGGTCGGCGTCATATGGGTCAGCAGGATGCGGCAGTCGGGATAGGCCGCCAGCAGCGCGTCGACCACCGGTTCGGCTGCGCGCGTCTCGCCGACCGAGACGGCGTGCACCATGATGGTGGGACGGTCGCCCGGCGCAGGGCCGTCCAGGGCCAGGCGTTCGCCCCAGTGGGCGCGGTAGCCCGGTTCCTTGCGGCCACGCCACCACAGCCGCCCCAGCACGGCCGGCATGGCCACCCACCACAGGGCGGAGTACAGCGTGCGGTTCATGCCGCGGCCAGCAGGCGGCGCGCGGCCGCCACCACCTCGTCGACGGACGGCGGCGTGCCCAGCTCGCCCAGGTTGACGATGCGCTCGGACCAGTTGCCCTCGGTCTTCCACTTCGGCGAATCGCAATAGATCTCGATCGTCGGCCGCACGAAGGCGGCGGCGATATGGGTCAGGCCGGTGTCGACGCCGACCGCGAGCCGCGCATGCTGGGCCAGGGTCACGGCGTCCATCATCGACAGCCTGGGCAGCACGCGCGCGTTCGGGATGCCAGCGGCCAGCGTTTCGGCATCGACGCGTTCGGCCTCGGAACCCCAGGGCAGCAGCACCGGCATCGGCGCGAGCGCCTTGCCGAGCGCGATCCAGTTGGCGTCCGCCCACTTCTTGGCGGCGCGCGCCGTACCGTGGAAGAACACCGCGTAGTCTTCCTGCGGCAGGAAGGCCGGCCGCGTCGACGCATCGGGCGCCGGCAGGCCGAAATCGGGCGCCGTATCGACCGGATAGTCGAGCGCCGCGCCGGCCACCAGCCGGCCACGCGCCACCGCATGGGTGCGCGGACTCAGGGGAATGCTGTCGGTATGGAAGATGCGCGAAATGCCTTCATAGCCCGAGCCTTCGCTGCCGTTGGCCAGGCCAACCTTCTTGCCACCTTTGCGCACGCGCGCGGCGCCCATGATGATGCCGGTCTTGAGCAGGCCCTGGGTGTCGAACACATAGTCGTATTCTTCCTCGCGCAGGGTGCGAAAGAAGCCGCGGATCTCGGCGCGCGTTTCCTTCTTGCCCAGGCTCTTGCGCCAGCGCCGCAGCGCCCACGGGATCACCTTGCGCACGTTCGGGTTCAGGCGCACCAGGCTGACGTAGCCCTCTTCGACCACCCAGTCGACCGTGGCGCCCGGATGGCGGCGCAGCAGGTCGGCCACCATCGGCAGGTTGTGCAGCACGTCGCCCAGGGACGACACCCGCACCAGCAGGATCTTCAAGCGATCACCTCAAAACGGCAGATCGGCATCGGGCTTGGCCGCCAGGATCACGCTCTTGAATTCGGCCTGGATGCGCGCCAGCGCTTCCGGATTCTCGCCTTCGAAGCGCAGCACCACGACCGGGGTCGTGTTCGACGAACGCGCCAGGCCAAAGCCGTCCGCGTACTCGACGCGCAGGCCGTCGATGTCGTTGATCTTTTCCGAAGTCGGGAATGTGGCGTCGCGGCGCAGCTGGTCGATCAAGGTGAAATTCTCGCCCTCCTGCAGGTGCAGGTGCAGTTCCGGGGTGCTGCTGGCGATCGGCAGGCCGTTGAGCAGCGCCGACGGGTTCTGCCCTTTCGTCAGGATTTCGAGCATGCGCGCGCCGGCGTACAGGCCGTCGTCGAAGCCGTACCAGCGGTCCTTGAAGAAGATGTGGCCGCTCATCTCGCCGCCCAGCGGGGCGCCGGTTTCCTTCAGCTTGGCCTTGACCAGCGAGTGGCCGGTCTTCCACATCAGCGGCTTGCCGCCGTTCTTCTCGATGTAGGGCGCCAGGTGGCGGGTGCACTTGACGTCGTACAGGATCTCGGCGCCGGGATTGCGCGACAGGACGTCGGCTGCGAACAGCATCATCTGGCGGTCCGGGAAGATGATCTGGCCATCCTTGGTGACCAGGCCCAGGCGGTCGCCGTCGCCGTCGAAGGCCAGGCCGATCTCGGCGTCGGTCTCTTGCAGCGCGCGGATCACGTCCTGCAGGTTCTCGGGGTGGGCCGGGTCCGGGTGGTGGTTCGGGAAGGTGCCGTCGACGTCGCAGAACAGCTCGACGACCTCGGCGCCCATGCGGGTGAACAGCTCGGGCGCGAAGGCGCCGGCGACGCCGTTGCCGCAGTCGACCACGATCTTGATCGGGCGCGCCAGCTTGACGTCGCCGACGATGCGCTCGATGTAGGCGGCGCGGATGTCGTGGGTGCCGTAGCCGCCGCGCTGGTCGGCGATCTTGCCGTCATAGGCGGCAATGCTGTCGTGCAGGCCGGTGATGGCGTCGCCATAGATCGCCTCGCCCGCCATCACCATCTTGAAGCCGTTGTAGTCGGGCGGGTTGTGGCTGCCGGTGACCATGATGCCCGAGCGGGTTTCAAGGACGTTGGTGCCGAAATAGACCATCGGCGTGGCGACCATGCCCAGGTCGATCACGTCGACGCCAGCGTCGCGCAAACCGTCGCTCAGGGCGGCGCTCAGCTCCGGACCCGACAGGCGGCCGTCGCGGCCGATCACGACCTTGCGCTCGCCCTTGGCCAGCGCGGCGGCGCCGAAGGCACGGCCGATGTGGCGCGCGATGCCCGCATCCAGGGTCTTGCCGATGATGCCGCGAATATCATAGGCCTTGAAAATCGTTTTCGAGAGAGCAACCATGTTCTTCCTTGGAATTCTTGAGGGGCATGCACCGGTCACTGGATCGACCGTGGTCATCGCCGGATGTTGGAGGAATGATAAAAAATTGCTTGCTATTGTACCGGCAAGCGCTGGCGTCGTGGGGTTGGCGCGCGGAGGATTGGCGGAGAGCGGACGGCGTGGAAAGCGCCCGGTGCCTGGTGGAATGCTGCTACCGCCTGCGTTGCGGAAGTGAGGTTCCGCAACGCAGGGGAAATACGGTCAGACGCGCAGATCGTCGATCGACTTACCGCCTTCGACCCATTCCTTGACCCACTTCGGCTGGCGGCCGCGGCCGGTCCACTGCAGGTTGGAATCGTCTGGGTGGCGATAACGCACGGCGACGGTGGCGCCTTTCGAACCGCGGCCGGTAGCGGCCATCAGGTCTTTCAACGGCACGCCGACGCTTTGGGCGATGGCCAGGATTTGCTCGCGTGCTTTTTGCACTTCCTGGACTTCACGCTTCTTCATCTCCTGCTTGATTTGCTCTTGCAGATTACGCAAATCGCCCAGCGACATATTCGACAGATCCATCATCGTTCCTTTGTTCGTTAAATATTAAATGCAGATTCAGCAATTACTGAATCTAGTGAATTCTCACTAATTCTCGCAATATAATACATCAATAAACCAGGACTAGTCCTTCTTGCTTAAAAAAAGCCAGCGCGGGGACTTGAATCGAACAATACGGCCATACAACCAGAGGTAACTGATTATGAACAACAAACAGAAGAACATCAGGGTCGTTGTGTTTTTCCAGAACACCGTTGCCGGTATCACGGCCAGCAGTGAAAACAGCCATAAATAAGGAGAGGTCCGCGCATTGCGCTTCATCAATGCCCGTGCTTCGCGCGGCCCCACTGTCCATTGCACGATACGGCGGAATATCAAACTGTGCAGGTGAATACCATCCGGCATCGCCGGCGACTTACCGCGCACAAACATGCGCCGATAAGCGGAGAATATCGTTTCGAAAGCCGGATAAATCAGTAACAGCGCCGCATACCAGGTCGACACCCCGGGATTGCGCATCACCAGCAACAGCGCCAGCTCGCCCAGCAGGAAACCGATGAAATAGGCGCCGCCGTCGCCCAGGAAGATCAGCCCCACCGGATAGTTCCAGATCAGGAAGCCGGCGGTGGCGCCGGCCACGATCAGGGCCGCCACCAGCACGAACATATCGCCCACCTGCAGCGCCACGTAGGACAGCGACAGCAGCATGAAGATGCTGATCACGCCCGCCAGGCCATTGAAGCCGTCGATGATGTTGATGGCGTTGGCGATGCCCGCCACCGCCAGCATCGTCAGCGGCAGCACGATCCACAGCGCCTCGATCGGCACCACGGCCCAGGGCAGGTCGATCCGGCCGACGCGCGCGTCGAGCAGCCAGTAGCCGAGCGCCGCCGCGATCATCGTCAGCGCCAGCCGGCGCAGCGGGGAAACGCGGCCGGTGTAATCCTCGGCGATGCCGCCGGCGAGCGCGATCGTGGCGCAGGTAATCAGGGTGGCGAGCCACGCCATCATTTGCGGCTCGCGCAGGATCGATATCCCGGACGCCACTACCACTGCGAGAAAAATAGGAATGCCGCCGATACGCGCGACCGCGTGCGAGTGCGCTTTCTGCACGCCGCCAAAATCGCCATCGAGCCCCAGCCCATGTTTTCGCGCGGTCTTGATAACAAGCAGCGTCAGCAATGCGGAGGAAAGGAAGCTCACGAAAAACGAGAACATTATTGTTTTCTTTCGATGCCTGTATGTGGAGCCTCGGGCAGCAGCGCCTGGCAAATGCAACGTCCAGTGCATGCTATTCGCGGGGGAAAGCCGCGCAGTAAGCCGTATTCATTGTACCGGAATGGATGGGCATTTCCGGGCGCACGTATTTAACATGCCCGCAGCGCTCGCCTGCAGTGTTGGAACCGAGTCAAAAAATGTCGATGCGCACGCATTTCGCACACGAGGCAGGTGCGGGGTTCTACAAGCGCGGACCGGACGACAGCGGCGGCGAGTAAAATCATTTAGTATCCGCGAACGCAACAGCTTTACAGGCCGATCTCAAAAACATGAAAACCTATGCCATTGGCGACCTCCAGGGTTGCGCGCACGAAGCGCAACTTCTCCTCGACCGAATCTTCGAGACGGCGGGCCCCGATGCGCGCATCCTGTTCGTGGGAGACCTGATCAATCGCGGCCCCGATTCGCTCACCGCGCTGCGGCGCATGAAGGCCTTATCGGAATCGAGCGGCGGGCACATCGAAGCCCTGCTCGGCAACCACGACCTGCACCTGATCGCGGTGGCGGCCGGCGTCCAGCGCCTGGGCCGCTCCGACACCCTCGACGAGATCCTGGCCGCGCCCGATCGCGACGACCTGATCGCCTGGCTGCGCCAGCGTCCGCTGGCGATGTTCGTCGACGCCCACCTGCTGGTGCACGCCGGCGTGGCGCCGCAATGGGACGCGCGCCAGACCATGGCGCTGGCCGGCGAAGTCGAAGCCGCGCTGCGCGGCGAGGGCTGGATCGGGTTCCTGGGCGCGATGTACGGCAACCATCCGGACCGCTGGGACGATGGCCTGGTGGGCATCGACCGCCTGCGCTGCATCGTCAACGCCCTCACCCGCATGCGCCTGTGCGCGCCGGACGGCACGATGGACTTCAAGCACAAGGAAAGCGATGCCGGCCCGGCCGGCTCCGGCCTCCTGCCCTGGTTCGAGCTGCCGCAGCGGCAGACCCAGGACGTGACGGTGGTGTTCGGCCACTGGTCGGCGCTGGGCCTGGTGCAGCGGCCGAACCTGATCGGTCTCGATAGCGGCTGCGTGTGGGGCGGCAAGCTGACGGCGGTCTGCCTGGACGACCGCACGCTATTGCAGGTGGATTGTCCCGAGTACCGGGAACACGGCGGCAAGAAGCGCTAGACGCGCACCGCGGCCGCCACCGCCTCCTGCGCCGCCAGCGCCAGCTCGCGCCGGTGCGCGCCGCTGCTCTCCAGCGGCGCCAGACAGGCCAGGCGCGCCGTCACCGGCGGGCCCTGCAGGATCCTGAACAGGCTGTCGACGAAGGTGGTGTCGCCGATGTACTCGATCGACGGATGGTGCCGACCGGCGGCATCGACATAGGCCAGCGCATACGGCTGCACCGGCACGCCGGCATCGATCGCGGCCTCGAACAGGTTGGCGTGGAAGGGCAGTACCGCGCCCTGCAGGCCGGTCGTCCCTTCCGGGAACAGGGCGACCCGCTCCCCTTTTTGCAGCACCTCGACCAGTCCCTTGAACACGTGGCGCAGCTCGCGCCGGTTGCCGCGCGCGATGAACACGGTGCCGGCGCCGGCCGCCAGCCAGCCCATCACCGGCCAGGAACGGATCTCGGCCTTGGCCACGAAGCGGCACGGGTCGAGGGCGTTGATGACGAAGATGTCGAGCCAGGACACGTGGTTGGCGACGACCAGCGCGTGCTCGAGCGCGGGCACGCCGCCGCGGTGCGCGACCTCGACCCGGCACAGGCGCAGCAGGCGGCGCGACCAGCCGCGCGTCAGGCGCATGCGCAGCGGGGACGAAGCGAAAGGGAATACGAGCGCGCAGGTCGCCAGGCCCTCGCACAGGTGGACGACGACGCGCGCGAGGCGCCAGGCTAGGCGAATTTTCAAGATGCGGAGAAGGCGAAGGACGGAAGCTTCATGCGAGGCTTGCCGTCCGGTGTGAGTCAGCGCTGGTACGCCACGCGGCCGCGCACGATGGTGGCCCTGACCTGTCCGGCCAGTTCGTAGCCGAGGAAAGGCGTGTGCTTGCCCTGGCTGGCCAGGGTCTTGCCCTCCACCTTCCAGCGCGCGTTTGGATCGAACAGCACCACGTCGGCGGCGGCGCCGACGCCCAGGGTGCCGGCCGGCAGGCCGGCGATGCGGGCCGCTTCATGCGTGATGCGGCCGAGCGCCACGGCCAGCGCCTTGTCAGCATCCTGCTGGTCCTCGGCCCACTTGAGCGTGAGGCTGAGCAGCAGTTCCAGGCCGGTGGCGCCGGGCGAGGCTTCGCCGAACGGCAGCAGCTTCTCGTCGTCGTCGACCGGGGTGTGGTCGGAGCAGACCGCGTCCACGGTGCCGTCCAGCACGGCCGCACGGATCGCGTCGCGGTCGCGCTGCGAGCGCAGCGGCGGGGTCAGGCGCGCGTTGGAATCGAAGAAGCCGATGTCGGCGTCGGTCATGTGCAGGTGGTGCACGCCGACGTCGGCGCTGACGTCCAGGCCTTCCTTCTTGGCGGCGCGGATCAGCTCGAGGCCGGCGGCGGACGAGATGCGGCACAGGTGCACGCGCGCGCCGGTGGCGCGCATCAGTTCGAAGATCGTGTGCAGCGCGATGGTCTCGGACATCACCGGCACGCCCGACAGGCCCAGGCGCGACGCCAGCGGGCCGCTATGGGCCACGCCGCCGCGGCCGATGTGGGCGTCCTGCGGACGCAGCCACACGGTGTAGCCGAAGGTCTTGGCGTACTGCATGGCGCGCAGCAGCACGGTGGTGTCCAGGACCGGTTCCTCGGCCTGGGCGAAGCCGATGCAGCCGGCTTCGGTCAGTTCGGCCATCTCGGTCAGCGCCTGGCCCTTCAGGCCCACGGTCAGCGCGCCCAGCGGGTGCACATTGGCCTGGTCGAGCATGCGCGCGCGGTGCTTGAGCATCTCGACCAGGCCCGGTTCGTCCAGCACCGGATCGGTGTCGGGCGGGCACACGAGCGTGGTCACGCCGCCTTGCATCGCAGCCTGCAGCTCGGATTCGAGCGTGGCCTTGTATTCGTAGCCCGGCTCGCGCAGGCGCGCCGACAGGTCGACCAGGCCGGGGGCGACCACCAGGCCCGCCGCATCGATGGCCTGGTCGGCGGTGAAGCCCGCAGGCGCGGTGCCGAGGGCCGCGATCTTGCCGTCGACGATGAACAGGTCTTGCGCTGCGTCGATGCCGTTCGCCGGGTCGATCACTCGCCCGTTCTTGATATGAAGTTTCATGCGTGGGTTCCTGCCAAAATGCTCATCACCGCCATCCGTACCGCGATCCCGAAAGTCACCTGCGGCAGGATCACCGCCTGGGCGCCGTCTGCCACCGCCGAGTCGATCTCGACGCCGCGGTTCATCGGGCCCGGGTGCATCACGATCGCGTCCGGTTTCGCCAGCGCCAGGCGCTCCGGCGTCAGGCCATAGCTCTTGAAGTATTCCTGGGCCGACGGCAGCAGCGCGCCGCTCATGCGCTCGTTCTGCAGGCGCAGCATGATGATGACGTCGACGTCCTTCAACCCTTCATCCATATTGGTGAAGGTACGAACACCCATCTGATCTAGACCACCCGGCAGCAGCGTGTGCGGGCCAATGGCGCGCACTTCGGGCACGCCCAGCGTGGTCAGCGCATGGATGTCCGAGCGCGCCACGCGGCTGTGCAGGATGTCGCCGACGATGGCCACGCGCAGGTTCGTAAAATCTTTCTTGTAGTGCCGGATCGTGTACATGTCCAGCAGACCCTGGGTCGGGTGGGCGTGGCGGCCGTCGCCGGCGTTGACCACGTGCACGTCGGAGCGGGTGCGGTTCAGGTGCTGGGCGATCATGTAGGGCGCGCCCGATTGCGCGTGGCGCACCACGAACATATCGGCGTGCATCGCGGCCAGGTTGTCGATGGTGTCGAGCAGCGACTCGCCCTTGGTGGTCGACGAGGCCTGGATGTTCAGGTTGATGACGTCGGCCGACAGGCGCTTCGAGGCGATTTCGAAGGTGGTGCGGGTGCGCGTTGAGTTTTCGAAGAACAGGTTGAACACGCTCTTGCCGCGCATGAGCGGGACTTTCTTGACTTCGCGGTCGGAGATGCCGACGAAGCTCGATGCGGTGTCGAGGATGTGGTCGATGTGCGACTTCTTGAGTCCCTCGATAGTGAGCAGGTGTTGCAGCTCGCCGTTCTTGTTCAGTTGCGGATTATTGTGCAGGGTCGGCATTGTCTTCTTCGATGGTCAGCGAGAGTTGGCCTGTTTCGTCGCGCTGCAGGCACAGCGACTGGTTTGCCGCGAGCGACACGCGGGTGCCGACGAAATCGGCCGCCACCGGCAGCTCACGCCCGCCGCGGTCGGCCAGCGCGGCCAGTTTGATGCAGGCCGGGCGACCGTAGTCGAACAGCACATTGATCGCGGCGCGCGTGGTGCGGCCGGTCTGCAGCACGTCATCGACCAGCACCACCGTGGCGCCGTCGACGGCGAAGCGGATGTGGGTCGGTTTGACGTCAGGGTGCAGGCCCTTGCGCGCATAGTCGTCGCGGTAGAACGATACGTCGATCGAGCCCAGGCGGGCGGTGAGATCGAGGTCGCGCGCCAGGCGTTCGGCCAGCCAGGCGCCGCCGGAATGGATGCCGACGATCGCGGCGTCGGACACGCCGCCCAGGCCTGCGCGGACCTGGGCCAGCAGCTCGCGGTAGAGCGCTTCGGCATCTAAATCAAGATTAGTTGTGGACATGAGCGTCAAAGTATTGTTGCAAAATAATGGCGGCCGCCTTGTCGTCGATGACGTCGCCGCGCTTGCTTGCGATCACGGCCGACGAATAGCGCTCGTCGACCAGCTCGACCGGCAGGTTGAAGCGGCCATGCAATTGATTGGCGAAGCGGCGGCTGCGCAGGGTCATGTCGTGCTCGGCGCCATCGGGATGGCGCGGCTCGCCCACCACCAGGCGCGCCGGCGACCACTCGGCGATCAGCTCGCCGATGATCTTGAAGCGGGTGGCGTTGTCGATGGCGGCAATGACGCGCAGCGGCTGTGCCTGCCCAGTCAGGGTGTTGCCCATGGCGATGCCGATCCGCTTGACGCCAAAGTCGAAGCCAAGAACGATGTCAACCATGCTGGTACGTCAGGTCAAGCATGGCCGGCTTCGGTAGCGAGCATGAAGGGATCGATCCCCAGCAGTTTGATGGCGGCGTTGTAGCGTTCCTCGATCGGCAGGTCGAACAGCACGCGCGCGTCGGCGCCCACCGTCAGCCAGCCGTTGCGCGAGAGTTCTTCTTCGAGCTGGCCGGGACTCCAGCCGGCGTAGCCGATCGAGACCAGCATGCGCGCGGGACCGCCGCCGCTGGCGACGGCTTCGAGCACGTCGATCGAGGTCGTGAAGGCGACGTCATCGGTGACGTTGAGGGACGAGGAATAGCGGCCGCCCGGCGAATGCAGCACGAAGCCGCGGTCGTCCTGGACCGGCCCGCCGAACATGATCGGCTCGTCCACCACGGTCGCGCGCAGGCCTTCGGCCAGCTTCAGGTCGACGCGGTCGAACAGCGTTTCCATCGTCATGTCGGTCGGCTTGTTGATGACCACGCCCAGCACGCCCTTGTCGTTGTGCTCGCACACATAAACGACGGTGCCGCCGAAAATCGGGTCCTGGATCGATGGCATGGCGATCAGGAAGTGGTTCGCAAGATTGAGCCCGGATGCTGCCGGACCCGCCTTGGCGAGTGTGTCATCCTGCTCCCGGGGCATACCCGGCATCGGTAGAGTTTTGCCAACTTTGGTTTTTTTCATACGGATACTCTCAAAAGGCGCACTCTTGCGTTAAAACATGATCGACTGCCAACGTTCTGCAGCACAACGTTACGCTTTTCCCTAGTTTACACCCATTTGGCCGCAGGACCCTCGGAACCATCACGACGCGCACACCACGATCCGATCCTAGACAGTAAAATCTGCTCCCGCCTTGACCCTGCACACAGTGATGAATTTGAGCAAGTCTTTAGTCTGGTTCCGGCGCGACCTGCGCGCATTCGACCACGCCGCGCTGCACCACGCCTTGCGCTGTTCGCAACAGGTGTTCTGTGTCTTCGTGTATGACACCGACATCCTCGACGGCTTACCGCGCGACGATCGGCGCCTGCGTTTCATTCACGCCAGCCTGGCCAGCCTGGATGAGGAATTGCGTCGTCTTGGAGGCTACCTCATCGTGCGCCATGGCAGCGCCCGGGATGAGGTTCTTGCGCTGGCGACTGCACTCGATATTGACGCAGTATATGCCTGTACCGACTATGAACCGGCAGCGATCGCGCGCGATACCGACGTGGCGCAGCAGCTGGCGGCGCAAGGCCGCGCCTTTCACTCGTACAAGGACCAGGTCATCTTCGAGAAGGATGAAGTGCTGACCCTGGCGGGACAGCCGTACTCGGTGTTTACGCCCTATAAGAACGCCTGGCTCAAGCGGCTGGCGGCGCATCCCGAGACGCTGGCGGCGTATCCGGTCGACGCCTATGCGCATGCGTTTGCGCCGTCCGCGTCACCTTCCGCGTCACCCTCCGCGTTGCCGACGCTGGAAGACATCGGCTTCGAGTCCGGCGAAGCGCCGCTGCCGGCCGGGATGGACGGGGCCGAAGCGCTGTTCGAGGCCTTCGTGGAAGACATCGCCGACTATGGCCGCGCGCGCGATTTCCCGGCCGAGGATGGCACGTCGCGGTTGTCGACCCACCTGCGCTTCGGCACCACCTCGATCCGCCACCTGGTGCGCACAGCCCAGCAATTGATGCTGTCGGGCGCGGGCGGCAGCGGCGCCTCGGTATGGCTGTCCGAACTCATCTGGCGCGATTTCTATGCGATGGTGCTGTCCCAGAATCCGCACGTGGTCGAGCGCTCCTTCAAGCCGGCCTTCGACGCGGTGCAGTGGGACGACGATCCGGACGCCGATGCGTTGTTTGCCGCCTGGTGCGAGGGCCGCACCGGCTATCCGCTGGTCGATGCCGCCATGGTGCAGCTGAACACCACCGGTTTCATGCACAACCGGTTGCGCATGGTGACGGCCAGTTTTCTCACCAAGGACCTCGGCATCGACTGGCGCCGCGGCGAGCGCTATTTCGCCCTGAAGCTGAACGACTACGAGCTGGCCTCGAACAACGGCGGCTGGCAATGGGCGGCGTCGACCGGCTGCGATGCCCAGCCCTGGTTCAGGATCTTCAATCCGGTGACGCAATCGACGCGCTTCGACGCGCGCGGGCAATTCATCCGGCGCTACCTGCCGCAACTGGCGAAGCTCGACGGCAAGCAGATCCACGCACCATGGCTGGTCAAGCCGGAAGCGCTGGCCGAGCACGGCGTGGTGCTGGGCCAGGATTATCCGGCGCCAGTCGTGGACCACGACGCGGCGCGCAGGCGCACGCTGGAGCGGTTTGCAGTGGTGAAAAAAGCCGTCAGCGTTTGAGCAGCTCTTCGATCGCCGCCAGCAGCACCGGCTCCTGATACGGCTTGCCGTAATAGGCATTCACGCCCAACCCCAGCGCCACGTTGCGGTGCTTGTCCGCCGTGCGCGAGGTGATCATGACGATCGGGATGTCTTTCGTGGCCTCGTTGCCGCGCACATTGCGCGTCAGATCGTAACCGTCCATGCGCGGCATCTCGATATCGACCAGCATCAGGTCGGGCGCGCCCTGCGCAATGAGTTCGAGCGCCTCGACGCCGTCCTTGGCCAGCTGCACCCGATAGCCTTCGCGCTCCAGCAGGCGCTGGGTCACGCGGCGCACCGTGAGCGAGTCGTCGACCACCATCACAGTCGGGCGCCGCACCTGACGCGCCACGTCCTTCTTCACCTGGGCGGCGGCCTGCGGCTGCTGCGCCAGCGCCAGCGGATCGAGGATCAGGACGATCTCGCCCGAGCCCAGCACCGTCGCACCGGCGATGCCCGGCACCCGCGACAGCTGCGGGCCGATGTTCTTGACCACCACCTCACGGTTGCCCAGCACCTCGTCCACGCGCAGCGCGATGCGGCTCGCGCCGCCGTTCAGCACCAGCACCGGCGTCGAGCGCTGGCTGGATGTCCGCTCGTCCTCGTCTTCGCCCAGCAGGCCGGGCAAGGCATGCAGCGCCAGCGTCGCGCCGGCCAGGGAAATAGTGCCGGCCTCGATCGCCGCCGCCAGGTCCAGCGCGCGCACCTGCTCCACCCGCTCGACCAGAGTCGACGGCACCGCATGCGTGCGCCCGCCGGCCGTCACCAGCACCACCTGGGCGACAGCGAGTGTCAACGGCAGCGTGATCGTGAAGCGCGCGCCCTGACCCGGCTCGGACACGACGGCCACGCGTCCGCCCAGCGCCTGGGCTTCGGAACGCACCACGTCCATGCCGACGCCGCGGCCGGCCAGCTCGGTCAGCGTGTCCGCCGTCGAGAAGCCGGGCTCGAAAATCAGTTCCGTCACGTCCTGGTCGGAGGCGTCTTCGCCACCCTCCAGCAGGCCGTTGGCCTGCGCCTTGGCGCGGATGCGCTCCAGGTCCAGGCCGGCGCCGTCGTCGCCGAACACGATCATGACTTCGTTGCCGTGCTGGCTGACCTGCACCAGCAATTCTCCCGTCTCGGCCTTGCCCGCCTCCTGGCGCGCCGCGCGCGGCTCGATGCCGTGCACGATCGCGTTTCGCAGCAGGTGTTCGAAGGGAGCGGCCATCTGTTCCAGCACGCCGCGGTCGATTTCCACGGCGCCGCCGCGGATGTCGAGGTTGACGCGCTTGTCGGTTTCCTTGGCGGTCTGGCGCGCGACGCGGAACAGGCGTTCCGACAGGCTGGCAAACGGCACCATGCGCACCCGCATCAGGTCGCGCTGCAGGTCGCGCGTCATGCGCGCCTGGCTGGCCAGTTCCTCGTTGGCGCCGTCGACCGTGCGCGCCAGGCTTTCCTGGAACGAGGCGACGTCGTCGACGCTCTCGGCCAGCATGCGCGTCAGTTCCTGCAGGCGCGTGAAGCGGTCGAATTCGAGCGGATCGAATTCGCGCTCGCCCGAGATCGACAGCTTCGAGGCGATCTGCGATTCGGCCTGCATCTCGATCTCGCGCAGCTGGCGCCGCAGGCGCGCCACGTTGTCCGAGAAGTCGCCCAGCGAACCCTTGAGCGCGCCCATCTGGTTTTCCAGGCGCGAGCGCGTGATCGACACCTCGCCGGCCTGGTTCACCACGCGGTCGAGGATGTCGGCGCGCACCCGCACCAGCGGCGAACGGACCGGCTCGGCCGGCGGCGGCGCGTGTGCCTGCGCCCGCTCCGGTGCGGCTTGAGCCTGGGCCGGTTGCTGCAAGGCCTCGAACAGCAGCATCGCCGCGTCGTAGTTGGCCAGCAGCTCGTCGAAGGCGGTGGCCGGCAAGGTGGACGTGCCGGCGTGGACCATGTTCTCGATCTGGGTTTCCAGCTCGTGCGCGTGCTGGCCCAGGCGCATCGCGCCGGCCATGCGCGCGCTGCCCTTGACCGTGTGCAGGTCGCGCTGCATGCCCTGCGCGATCGCGGTATTGGTCGGCTCTTGCTGCCACTGGCGCAGGTCGTGGCCGATGCGCGGCAGCAGGTCCGCCGCCTCTTCCAGGAACACCGGCAGCAGGTCGGGGTCGATCTCGTCGGCAAAGCTGGCGCCGACCAGTTCGGGCTCAGGCTCCGGTTCGGCCTCTGGCATGGGTTCCGCGGCCGCTTCAACCAGCACCGCTTCGTCAGGGGTGACGGCCACAAAATCGGCTGGCGGCGCGGCGAAGGCATCGTCGAGGAAGGAATCGAACAGGTCGTCGACGTCGTCCGTCACGGCCGGTTTCGGCGCAGCCTCTGGCGCCTGGCGCGCTTCGAATGCGGGCGGCGCGGCCAGCAACTGCTCGTAGGCGGCCGCGAACAGCGCGTCGAGCTGGCTGGCCAGGGCCGGATCGGCCTCGCCATACAAGGCGGCCGCCTGCTGGCTGGCCAGGCGCTCGCGCAGCGCCGCCAGCTGTTCCACCAGGTCGGGCTGGCCGGGGGCCAGCTCGCCCAGGGTGAACACCTGCAGCATGGTGCGCATGCGCGACAGGGTCGCATCGAACAGCTCGAACTGGGCGTCCTCGAGCTTCGTGCCCGGCGCCGCCAGCTTCTCGAGCGTCGTCTCCAGCTCGTGCGCGAGGTCGCGCAGGGCACCGTAGCCGACCGTGGCGGAGGTGCCGGACAAGGTATGCGCCGCCATCACCGCGTCCTGCACCAGCTGTTTGTCCAGGCCGCGGCGCAGCGCGTCGAAAGCCTGCTCCAGGGTGGCGCACAGGGTCTCGGTTTCGCCCAGGTAGACGTCGTGCAAGGCCTGCGGGATGGCCAGGTCGCCGACGCGCTTCACGCCATCGTCGCCCGGCATCGCCAAAGGCTCGTCGAGCAGCGGAATGTCGTCGAGCGCCGGCGCTTCGATGATATCGTCCAGCACCAGTGGCTCATCGCCCAGCGGCTCGAACGGTCCGCCCTCCTGCACCCGCGCGGCAGCCTCGATCAGCGCCGCGCCATCACGGTCCGGCGTGCGGCCGGCGGCCAGCTCGGCCACCCAGGCATCGAGTTCGGCATAGGCATGGGCCAGCAGGGCCAGCAGGTCGGCGGTGGCCGAACGGCCGTCGGCCAGCCACACGTTCATCACCCGTTCGATGGCGGCGGCGGTGGCGGCGAAGGCCTCCAGGTCCACCATGCGGCTGCTGCCCTTGAGCGTATGGAAGGCGCGGCGCAACTGGGTCAGGATTTCCTGGTTGGACGGCTCGTCGGCCGCGCGCGGCAGCGTCTCGACCACGAAGGCCAGCACTTCCTGCGCCTCGGCGATGAAGATGCCGAGCAGTTCGGCGTCGACGCCGTTCGCGATCTCCTCCGCCGACTCGGCCACCTGCTCGGCCTCAGCCGGCGCCTCGACGAACTCGAACGGCAGCTCGCGCAGCAGCAGCTTGTCGAGGTCGAAGGTGAAGCGGCCGCGCGCGGCCTCGGCGTCCTGGGCCAGCAGGTCGGCAAAGAAACCGAGCGCGCCGATATTCTGGGCGATATTGTGCAGCGAGGCGTGCTGGTTGGTCACATCGGCCTGGCTGGCGGCCAAGGCGCGCACCGCTTCCTCGACGTGGCGCACGGCCTGCACCGCCTGGTCCTGGTCGAGGATGGCGAACGCCCCCTGCAACTGGTGCAGGATCGGCGCCGCCTGTTCGAGCACCTGGCGCTTGCCTGGGTCGTCGTAGTAATCGTCGAGCAGCTTCTCGATCTGGCGCAGGCCGGCCTTGACCTCGTTCGCCAGCACGGCCACGGTCTGGCCTTGCTGGATCTGGCGCGCCAGCTCGCCCTGCCAGTGCGGGGCGTCGGGCGGCGTCTCGCCGGCGGCCAGCGCCAGCAGGCGCGCGCCGACGGCTTCGGCATTCTCCGAGAAATCGTCGGGCAGCTGGCGCAGCTGGTCCAGGCCGTTCTCGACGAACAGCATGGCGGCCGCCATCTCGAGCCCGAACTGGTCGTCGCGGCCCGACTGCACCGAGTCGCTCGCCGCGCGGCCCAGTTCGCGCAGCAGCTGGGCCAGCGCGGGGGCGCCCAGCTTTTCGCTGGCGCCAGCCAGGCGCGCCAGCGCGTCGTTGAAGTCGCTCTCGACCTGGGCGTCGGGCTTGCCCTCGCCGGCGATGCGGTCCCAGTCCGACTTGGTGCGCGCCAGCGCTTCGCGCGCCTCTTGCAGCGCTTGCGGATCGAGCTTGCCGTAACGGCGCTCGGCATAGTCGGGCGGCACGGCGCCATCCAGGCCCAGGGCCTGGCGCAACGCGCGCGCCTCGGGTCCCGGTTCGCGCGCGGCGGCGATGAAGAACAGCGCATCGCGCAGCATCGCTTCCGGCGCGTCCGTCTCGCCCTTCACCAGGCGCCGCAATTGCAGGTTGACCTGGCCGAACAGCTGCTTGATATAGAGATCGCTCTCGACCTGGCCGTCGGCCACCACGGTGGCGAAGGCATGCATCGCCTGCCAGAACAGGCGCACGCGCGGCTCGTCCTGTGTCGCTGCGATCGGCGCGATCGCGGCCACCAGGTCGGCGGCGTGTATCTGGCGCCCGGCGTCGTCCTCGGCCTTCAGGTAGGGTAACAAGGCTTTTTCGAATCGACCACGGCAGGCCGCGACGTCAAGCCCGCCGTCACCTTCCGGCGCGGGCAAATCGGGTACCGCCGACAGGTCGAGCGGCATCAGGTCGGAAGGATGCACCTTGCGCTCGCCCTGGCGCTCGACCATGTCGCGGTAATACGGGAACAGGCGCGCCGGCTGTTGCGGCATGCCGGCCAGCAGTTCGTCGAGGTATTCGCCGAGCGCCCCGAAGGCGTCCAGCACCACCTGCACGCTATCCACGGTGCACGGCAGTTCCCCATTCTTGAAGCGATCGAGCACCGCCTCGGCCGCGCCGGTGTACACCCCGACACCCTCGACGTCGACCAGTTGCAGGGCGCCGTGCGCCTGGTGCAGGTGGGTCTTGGCGTGCAGCAGCAGGGTCGGCTGGGCCTCCGGCGAACGTCCGGCGGCCTCGCGCAAGGCGGTGGAGGCGCGCGCCAGGGCGTCGCGGATTTCGCCGATAACCCAGGACAGCGGGCCGGTGTCGAAGCTGGAACGTTGCAAGGTCGGACTCGGGGTAGCCATGGGCCGCTCAGGATACCACGCGGAAGCGCGACACCGAATCCTTGAGCTCCTGGGCCAGGGAGGCCAGTTCATGAATCGACCGCGCGGTCTGGCGGGTACCCTGCTGGGTATGTTCGGTCACCGACAGGATTTCCTGCATCTTGTCGGCCACGCCGGTGGCCTTGGTGGCCTGGCGCTCGGTGGCGGTCGACATGTCCCCGATCAGTTCACCGAGGCGGTTCGACACGCGCGAGATGTCCGACAGCGCGGCGCCGGCGGCGTCCGACAGGCGCGCGCCCTCGACCACGCCCTGGGTCGATTTTTCCATGGCCGCCACCGCGTCGTGGGTGTCGGTCTGGATGGTGCGCACCAGCGCGCCGATCTGCTTGGCCGCATCGCCCGAGCGTTCCGCCAGGCGCTGCACCTCTTCGGCCACCACCGAGAAGCCGCGACCGGCCTCGCCGGCCGACGCGGCCTGGATCGCGGCGTTCAGCGCCAGCACGTTGGTCTGCTCGGTAATGTCCGAAATGAGTTCGGTGATCTCGCCGATCTCCTGCGAGGATTCGCCCAGGCGCTTGATGCGCTTCGAGGTTTCCTGGATCTGCTCGCGGATCTCCTGCATGCCTTCGATGGCGTTCTGCACCGCGGTCGCGCCCTGCTCCGCCGCCGCCACCGACTGGCGCGCCACGCTGGCCGATTCGAGGGCCGAGCGCGACACGTCGGTGATCAGGCCGGCCAGTTTCATGGTGGTGCTGGATGCTTCCTGGATCTCGCGCGACTGGCGCTCGGCCGCGCCCAGCAGCTCGGTCGAGACCTGCTGCGCGCCGTTCGAGGCGCGCGCCACCTGTTCCGAGGTCTTGATGACGCGCACCACCAGCTCGCGCAATTCCTCGACCGTGTAGTTGACCGAGTCGGCGATCGCGCCCGTGATGTCTTCCGACACCGTGGCCTGCACCGTCAGGTCGCCGTCCGCCACTTCTTGCAGCTCGTTCATCAGGCGCAAAATCGCGGCCTGGTTCTGGTCGTTGGTGGCCTTGGCTTCTTCTTCCTTGGCCTGGGCCAGCTGGCGCATCGCTTCCGCTTCGCGGCGACGCTCGTCGGCGGCGCGCGCACGGGAGGCGGCATCGTGCAGCATGGCGCGCGAGATGCCCAGCGCCGCGACCAGGGTAAACAGGGCGGCGCCGACCGTCAGCCAGAACCAGCCGCTGGTGCCGGCCTGGTCGCGTTGATAGTCGCCGTGCAGCTTGGCCAGCATGACGCGCAGCTGCTCGCTGTCGCGCGAGATCACGCGCTCGGCGGCGCGCGCGCTGGCGTAGTTGGTCAGATTGCCCAGCAGCGGGGTGATGGTCTTGACGTACTCGTCGAAGCTGTCGCGGGTGCGCGCCAGGCGCATGCGCTGTTCGAGGTCGGTCAGCGGCGCCAGGCCCAGCTTGCCGCCGCCGTCGAGCAGGCCGTCGACGATCGCGCGCAGCGACTCGATGTCGCCCATGATGTAGGTCACCGCGTTCTGGGCCGAGCCCGGGGTGGTGAAGGTCTGGGTGCCGGCCGACAGGCGCTGGGCCAGCGACTGCATGCTCAGCGCCGCCACCTGGCGGCGGGCGTCGCTCGACTCGTCCTTTTGCAGGCGCTCGGCGATCGCCGTCAGTTCGGGGCCGACTTCTTCATACTGGCGCAGGCTGACGCCGAAGGCCAGCAGGTTGCGCTTGTTGGCGATGATGCTGGCGGCGGCCTTGGACGAGGCGTTCCACAGCACGATCGCCTTTTGCAGGTCGTCGGCGCGCTGGCCGCTGGCGGCCGGGATGCGGCCGGTCGGCGACTGGCCGCCGCGCGCCAGCAGGTCCAGTTCGCGGCCCAGCTGGGTGCGGCTGTCTTCGAGCTGGTCGAAGGCGGCGGCATCGCCGCGCAGCGCGATCGGCGCCGCCTTGGCGAAACGCTGGGAGTGCATCACGGCGTCGCCGGTCACCTGGCTCTGGCCGGCCAGGCGGGCGTCGTGCGCAGAATTCTGCCAGGCCGCCAGCATGGTCAGCAGCACGCCGCCAACGAAGACGCCCAGCAGCAGGTTCAGGCGGCTGGGCTGGAACTGACTGCCGAACTGCCCCCCGACCTGGACGGCGCGCAGGTCGCCGGCGCTTTCCGCCGCCAGCGCCTCGCTCGCGCTGCGGCTGCGAAAGCCCCCCAGCCGGCGCGCGGCCGCGGTGGCCGAACCGCCGCTGTCGGCGTTTTGCGGGGACTCGCCGGGCGTGGCCGCATCGACAGCGGCATCATCCTTGGCGAAAAAATTCGTGGTCAGTTTCGAAGCGAATCCCATTACTGCTCCCTGTTTCCTGCTTGTGAGTGTGGTTGTTTTAGCGTGCGACCTGTAGGAATCGCTCTTCGCGCACCAGCGCCGCCAGCGACAGCGGCGTCCAGGTATTGCCGTCGGCGTCGCGCAAGGCATCCCCCACGCGTTCCATCGCACTGGCCTGGCGCAGTCCGTAGACGTTCGAGGCTAGCAAGGCGCAGTTGAAGCCGAGATGCGGTGCGAACACCACCAGGCGCGGCGTCGCCGGACCATCGGGCGCTGCTTCCTCGCCCAGGTAGCGCGCCAGGTCGATCACGCCCAGCAGGCTGCCGCGCACATTGGCCAGGCCCAGGTACCAGGGCTGGGTCAGCGGGACGGCGGTCAGGGGCGGAGGCGCGACGATCTCGCCGGCCTCGAGCAGGTCGACCAGGTAGCGCGTGGCGCCGATCGCCAGGCCCAGCTGGCCGGTGCTGGCGCCGGCGCCGGTTTTGGCCGCCTGCATCTTTCCCAGCAGCTGCTCCTGGTACAGGCGCAGGCGGGTACGGCGCGCCGCGGGATCGCGCCGGCCGCCCTCTTCACTCTCGCCGACGTCGCCCGCAGTGACCGTCATGCGCTCACACTGCCGGCGGTCGCCAGGGCCGCGATGCTGGCCAGCAGGCGCTCGGGATCGACCGGCTTGACCAGGTAATCCTTCGCGCCCTGGCGCAGGCCCCAGATGCGGTCGGTTTCCTGGTTCTTGCTGCTGCAGATGATGACCGGCAGCGCCGCCAGCTCCGGGTCGCGCGCGATGGCGCGCGTGACCTGGAAGCCGTTGGCGCCCGGCATGACCACATCCATGAGGATCAGTTCGGGGCGTTCGGCGCGGATGCGCTCGATCGCTTCGTCGCCATTCACGGCGGTGCTGACGGTAAAGCCGTTCTTCACCAGGATGTCGGTCAGGTACAGTCGTTCGGTCGGGGAGTCGTCGACGATGAGGATCTTGTTGATGGCCACTTACGGCTCCGGGTCAGTAGGTAAATCAGGCCTGGGGCGTGGCGTGCTCGCGCACGGCCGCCAGCAGGCTGTCTTTGGTAAAGGGCTTGGTGAGATAGGCGCTGGCGCCGACCATCGCGCCGCGCGCGCGGTCGAACAGGCCATCCTTGGACGACAGCATCAGCACCGGCGTGGCGCGAAAGCGCGCGCTCTTCTTGATCAGGGCGCAGGTCTGGTAACCGTCCAGGCGCGGCATCAGGATGTCGCAAAACACCAGCGCCGGATGATGGTCGTTGATCTTGGCCAGGGCGTCGAAGCCGTCGTCGGCCAACACCACCTGGTAACCGGCCTGGTTCAGGAAAATCTCGGCGGAGCGGCGGATCGTGCTGCTGTCGTCGATTACCATGATGGTCAGGGCCGTGGATTGCGGCGATGTCGTCATTTTCGTTTCACTTCGGCTTGAAGCGCCACGATAGCACAGCGCATCTTTCTTGTGCGCAAAGTGTTGCAGGGAGTCAACTACCCCGCAACATGGCATCCCGAGAGTGGACGAGATGCCATTATCAAGCTGATCACGTTGTGATCTTTATTGCATGGCTCGAGGTTCAGATCATCGTCATTTCGAAGTCGTCCTTGCGCGCGCCACACTCCGGGCAGGTCCAGTTCATCGGAACGTCGGCCCAGCGCGTACCGGGAGCGATGCCGTCGTCGGGCGAACCGGTAGCCTCGTCGTAGACCCAGCCACAAATCAGGCACATCCAGGTCTGGAAAGGCGCGGTGGATTCGGTACTCACAGTATTGGTCCTTGTATCTAGTAAAATGTGGAATCGGAATCCGGCATCTTAATCTACCCGACGTGCAAAACCAAACGTTCCCCCTCATCCTGAGCTTCGGCGTCTGCGATCCTGTCGGCGCCATCGGCGTACAGGCGGATTGCGCCGCATTCGCCGCCCTCGGGTGCCATGGGCTGTCGGCCATCGCCGGCCTGCTGGTCTCGGACAGCGCACGCATCGAGAATATGTACGAGCTCGACAGCGACTGGATGGCCGAGCAGGCGCGTACCCTGCTGGAAGACATGCCGATCGCCGCCTTCAAGGTCGGCGCCGTCGGCTCGGCCCTGCACCTGGCCGCGATTGCCGAGATCGTGTCCGACTACCCGGACGCGCCGCTGGTCCTCGATCCCTTCCTGTCGGCCCTGCCCGACGCCGGCCTGGGCGACGAGGAAATGCTGTCCGCGCTGCGCTCGATCCTGGCGCCGCAGGCCACCGCGCTGATCCTGTCGCAGTCCGAACTGGGCCGCATGGCCGAGCTGTGGCGCGATGGCGCCGACGGCAAGGACGGCGACTTCGAGGAAGACGTGGCCGAGCTCACCTCGAGCGGCTTGCATTACGTGCTGGTGACCGGCAGCCGCGACGAACACGGCGCCTGCTCGAACCGCCTGTACGACGCCAGCGGCGAAGTCGCGCGGGTCGACTGGCAGCACCTGCCCGGCCCCTTCCTGGGCGCCGGCAACACCTACTCGGCCGCCTTCACCGCCTGCCTGGCGCGCGGCATGGACGCGCCGCAGGCGCTGGCCCTGGCCCAGGAGTACACCACCGGCGCGCTCGAGCATGCGCAGCGCTTCGGCATGGGCAAGTTCATTCCCAGTAAATTCTTCCGTCCGTAGTCACGCGTAGCGCGCGGACGGGTTCTTTTCATTCACGAAGCATCGATCATGACCACTGAACACACCACCTCGCGCAACGACACCCTGTTCGCCCGCGCCCAGCAATCGACCCCTGGCGGCGTCAATTCGCCGGTGCGCGCCTTCCGCTCGGTGGGCGGCACCCCGCGCTTCATCGAACGCGCCAAGGGCCCGCATTTCTGGGATGCCGACGGCAAGCGCTATATCGACTACATCGGTTCGTGGGGCCCGGCCATCCTGGGCCACGCCCGTCCCGAAGTCGTGAAGGCGGTGCAGGCCGCGGCCGAGAATGGTCTATCTTTCGGCGCACCGACCGAGGGCGAGATCGAGATCGCCGAGGAAATCTGCCGCCTGCTGCCGTCGATCGAGCAGGTGCGCCTGGTCTCGTCGGGCACCGAGGCGACCATGAGCGCCCTGCGCCTGGCGCGCGGCGCCACCGGCCGCGACAAGATCGTCAAGTTCGAAGGCTGCTACCACGGCCACGCCGATTCGCTGCTGGTGAAGGCCGGCAGCGGCCTGCTCACCTTCGGCAACCCGACCTCGGCCGGCGTGCCGGAAGACTTCGTCAAGCACACCCTGGTGCTCGACTATAACAACGTCCCGCAGCTGGAAGACGCCTTCGCCTCGATGGGCGACACCATCGCCTGCGTGATCGTGGAGCCGGTGGCCGGCAATATGAACCTGATCCGCGCCACCCCGGAGTTCCTGCAGCGCATGCGCGAACTGTGCACCGAACATGGCGCGGTGCTGATCTTCGACGAAGTGATGTGCGGCTTCCGCGTGGGCCTCGAAGGCGCCCAGGGCATGTACGGCATCACCCCCGACCTGACCGCGCTGGGCAAGGTGATCGGCGGCGGCATGCCGGTGGCAGCCTTCGGCGGGCGCGCGGACCTGATGCAGAAGATGGCCCCGATCGGCCCGGTGTACCAGGCCGGCACGCTGTCGGGCAATCCGGTGGCAGTGGCGGCCGGCATGACCACGCTGAAGCTGATCCAGGAAGACGGCTTCTACGAGCAGCTGACGGCGACCGCCGACCGCCTGGTGACGGGGCTGACCGCGGCGGCGCAAGAAGCCGGCATCGATTTCTGCGGCGACTCGGTGGGCGGCATGTTCGGCTTCTACTTCTCGAAGGACGTGCCGGGCAGCTATAGCGAGATGATGGCGGGCGACAAGGAACGCTTCAACCGCTTCTTCCACGGCATGCTGGAGGAAGGCGTGTATTTTGCGCCGGCCATGTTCGAGGCGGGGTTCGTGTCGATCCAGCACGACGACGCCGTGATCGACGAGACGATCGAGGCGGCGCGGCGGGTGTTCAAGCGGATCGGCTAAGGATGGGGGACGGTGCAATGCCGTCCCGCCTATTCCATTGTTGACTGATGGCCGTCGTTCCCGCGCAGGCGGGAACCTAAGTTCTTAACCTACCACTAGGGCAAATCGCAGTGGCAGCGCACAGGACTTGGATTCCCGCCTGCGCGGGAATGACGATTCAGCGGTTAGAGGAAGAATGCCGGTGCGGGTCTGCGAACCTGAGCCCAAGTGAACGTTACTTCAACCACCCGCGCCGGCGGAAGTACAACAACGGCGCCACCGCGCTGGCCGCCATCAGGGCGATCGCGAACGGATAGCCGAAGCGCCAGTTCAGTTCCGGCATCAGGGCGAAGTTCATGCCGTACAGGCTGGCGATCAGGGTCGGCGGCAGGAAGGCGACCGAGGCCACCGAGAAGATCTTGATGATCTTGTTCTGGTTGATGTTGATGAAGCCGACGGTGGCGTCCATCAGGAAGTTCACCTTGTCGAACAGGAAGGACGTGTGGCCGTCGAGCGACTCGATGTCGCGCAGGATCTGGCGCGCTTCCTCGAACTGGTCGGAATTGAGCAGCCGGCCGCGCATCAGGAAGCTGACCGCGCGCCGCGTGTCCATCATATTGCGGCGGATGCGGCCGTTCAAGTCTTCCTCGTGCGCGATGGCGTTCAGCGCGGCGGCCGCGTCATTGTCGGTGAATTCCTTCTGCAGCACGCGGGTCGAGACTTCTTCGAGGCTTTCGTAGATGCCCTCCAGCGCGTCGGCCGAATACTCGGCGTCGGTCGCGTACAGGTCGAGCAGCACGTCCATATAGTCTTCGATCGAGCCGGGCCGCGAACGCGCGCGCATGCGCACCAGGCGGAACACGGGCAAGTCGTCGTTATGGACCGAGAACAGGATTTTGCCGGACAGGATGAAGGCCACCGTCACCACGCGCGATGGGCCGTCTTCTTCTTCGAGCAAAAAGTCGGTGCGCAGGTGCAGGTCGCCGTTTTCGGCCTCGTAGTAGCGCGCCGAGGCTTCGATGTCCTGGACTTCGTCCTCGCCCGGCAGGGTGACGCCATACTTGGACTTGACCCAGGTGCGCTCTTCTTCGTCCGGATCGGTCAGGTCGACCCAGACCGGCGCGACGTTTTCCAGGTCTTCCCGGGAAGCGATCGTTGCCTGATTCAGGCGGCCATTCTGTAGGACAAATACGTTGATCATGCGCTGGGTCTCGTTCGCTGTTCTTGCAAATCTCTAGCCGGGTCGGAAAGTAGCGCAAGTGTAACCGTTCGCCGTGCACTGAGCCAACTCAGTAACGACAATTTCGCGTCAAGGCACCTCGGCGAAACGCATCTGGCGCATGATCGCGTTGGTGCGGCGCTGCAGATAATTGGTCGTGCCGTGCTTGTCGTAGTAGCGCGGGTTGGGCAGCATTACCGCCAGCCGGGCGGCCTGGGCCGGGTTCAGCTTGGCCGCCGACGTCTTGTAGTAGTAGCGCGCAGCAGCTTCCGCGCCGAACACGCCGCGGCCATACTCGACCACATTCAGGTAGAGCTCGAGGATGCGCTCCTTGCTCATCACCGTCTCGAGCATGAAGGCGATCACCAGCTCCTGCCCCTTGCGCACATAGCTGCGCGAGCCGGACAGGAACAGGTTCTTGGCCAGTTGCTGGGTTATGGTCGAGCCGCCGCCGACCACCTTGCTGCGCCGGTTGTTGCGCTCGTAGGCGCGCTCGATGCCTTCCCAGTCCACGCCATTGTGCACGCTGAAGTTGGCGTCTTCCGACGCCACCACCGCGCGCTTCAGGTTGCGCGAGATGCGCTCGTACGGCACCCACTGGTGCTTGAGGGTCGCGTTCGGATTTTTTTCGCGCAGCTGGGACAGCTGCTCGCGCATGAAGCTGGTCGAGCCGGGATTGAATTGGGAATACCAGCACACCATCGCAAAGAAATACAGCTGGACCAGCAGCACCAGCAGCAGCGGGGCCAGGAAGATCCACTTGATCCAGCGGCGCCCGGTCGGCGCGGCCTTGCGCGACTTGGCCATGGTCAGCCTGCCTGGCGCGTCGCGGCCAGCACGGCATCCGTTTCCGGCCGCACGCCGCGCCACAGCAGGAAGGCTTCGGCCGCCTGCTCGACCAGCATGCCCAGGCCGTCGCGCACACTAGCGCCATGGCTCGCGGCGAATGCCATGAACACGGTCGGCTCCTTCCCGTACATCATGTCCAGCGCCAGCACGCCGGGGCCGAATACCGATGGCGGCACGGGCGGCACGTCGGCCGCCAGGCTGGCCGAGGTGGCGTTGATGACGACGTCGAAGCCGCCCTCCACGTCGGCGAAGCCGCTCACCGCCAGCCGGTCCGCGTGCGCCGCGAAATCGGCCGCCAGCCGTTCGGCCGTCACCAGCGTGCGGTTGGCGATCACGATCTGGCGCGGGTTTTCCGTCAGCAGCGGCAGCAGCGCGCCGCGCGCCGCGCCGCCGGCGCCCAACAGCAGGATGCGCTTTCCGGCCAACGGCACGCCGGCATTGCGCACGATGTCCGCCACCAGGCCGGGGCCGTCGGTGTTGTCGCCGACGATCTCGCCGTGGTCGAAGATCAGGGTGTTCACGGCGCCCGCAGCCTGGGCGCGCGGCGCCAGCCGGGTCGCCAGCCGCGCCGCATCGAGCTTGAACGGCAGCGTGACGTTGGCGCCCCGATAACCTTCGGCGACCAGGCGCCGCACCGTGGCCTCGAAGCCGTCCAGTGGCGCCAGGCAGCGTTCGTACGCCAGATCCTGGCCGGTCTGCAGCGCGTAGGCGGCGTGGATCTGCGGGGATTTGCTGTGGGCGATCGGATTGCCGATGACGCAATAGCGGTCGCTCATTTGGCGGCTTCTCCAAGGGTTGCCTGCATCTTGTCCTCACGGGTGAAACGGAAACGGGTGAACACTTCCCACAGGTCGTCCTTGCCCTCGGTGCGCATATTGGCCGGGAAGGCGCCGAACGGCGCCGAGCGGCGCACGATCTCGAGCGCGGCCTTGTCGAGGGCCGGGTTGCCCGAGCTGCGCTCGATGCGCGGGCCGCCATCGCCCAGGTACAGGGTGCCGTCCTGGAACACGGGGATGTAGACCACCAGGTCGCCATACAGCTTGCGGCCGGCCCGCTGCGGGAAGTTCAGCGTGCCGACTTCCTCGATGCGCTTCTGCATCGACTTGTAGTACAGCGCGTAGCCGACCTGGCGCGTGCTGGGCGTGATCTGCGTGCGCTTGGGGCGGCGGTTTTCTTCCTCGATGCGCTCGAAGATCTCGGCGCTGGTGCGCGAGATGGCGCGCGTGGTGTCGATATTGTCGTTGCCGGTGCGGGTCGGATCGGGCTTTTCGCGCTCGGTGACCGGCGGCGCGGTGAAATTGCCGCCGCTGCGGGCGCGCGTCAGCACGTTCTGCTGCAGGCGCTCGAGTTCGGCGATGCGGCGCTGCAGGGCCTTGATGCTGTCGCCGTCCTCGACCTTGCGCAGGTCGGGCAGCGGCGACTTCGCGCGGCCCGCCTCCGCCGTGCCGCCGCCGTCCAGGTTGGCCTGGGCCAGCGCGTCGGCCTTGGCTGGCGCCCGGTCGTGCTTGGCATTGACCAGCACCACCTCCAGTCCGGGATCGGCCGGCTGGTGGCGGAAAGCCTCCGGCGCGGCGAAACGCAGCGCCAGCAGGCCCGCGTGGGCTGCCACCGATACGGCCAGGGCGATCATCAGGGGACGGTTTTGGAGAAAGGACTTCACGCGCTACGGGTGGCCTGGTGGGGCTATTGAATCAGAGAATTAACCAATTCTAACCCGGCAGGAACGGTTGAGGGAGGTTGAAAACGTGAAGGATCCGGAACGTGGTCGGATCGATAACGCTAAGTGACTAAAGACCTGCGCTTTCTTTCCAAACTTCGAACGCATCAATGCTGCAAGTCAGGCAAAAACAGCCGCCAATCGAATTCTGGAGGATGAAAACTTAAACAAATATGTTTAAAAAACCACTTGCACTCTCACTCAAACCTGTCTAACTTAGACGTGTCGAAGCATACTGGGGACACGCGGTGAAACAGAGCGAGTTCGTCAGGTGGCTGAAGCTTCAAGGCGCGACGTTCAAGGATGGCACCAACCACTTGAAGGTCTACCTGAACGGGCAGCAGACCATCCTGCCGAGGCACCCGAGCAAGGAACTCAAGACAGGCCTTGTCGAGGGCGTAAAGAAGCAGTTAAAGCTCAAGTAATACACGCCATTAAGTCTTTGCCCCGCAGCACCGTACCACAGTAAATTAGATGCAAGCCATGGAGTGCGTATGAAATACCCTGCAACCTTCACCCCAGCCGACGAAGGCGGATTCGTCGTCACGTTCCGAGATATCCCTGAGGCGATTGCCCAAGGCGACGATGAGGAAGAGTCGCTCAAGGAAGCGCAAGATGCGCTCGTCACCGCGATGGACTTTTACTTTGAGGATAGCCGGCCCGTACCCGCGCCTTCGAAAGCACGCAGAGGCGAGCGCCTGGTCGCCCTGCCATTGAGCGTGTCGGCCAAGGTGCTGTTGCTGAACGCGATGATCGAGCGTCAGGTCGGTCCTTCCCAGTTGGCCCGCCTCATGGGCATCAAGCCCCAGGAAGTAAATCGCATTATCGACCTGGGCCATAACACGAAGATCGATACCGTCGCGAACGCGATGGCCGCGCTCGGACGCGAATTGGATGTCGTTGCCGTCTAGTGACGGTTAGCGGCGATATCATTCAATTCGACATCGGCGCCGATAACCATCACCGCGACGGCGGGTGACCCGCCAACCCTACGAAGCCGACGCCGGCGCCGGCTGCGGCGCATCCCCCGTATCGACCGCCGCCACCGCACCCTCGGCCTCGATCACCTCGGCCACCGCCGCTTCGCCGGTGTCCGCTTCTTCCTCGTAGTCGAGCGACGCATCCGGTTCGGCCGACGCCACCTCGAGCAGGCGCGCTTCAAGGTTCAGTTCGATCTCGTCCCAGCGCACGATGTCGAGTTTCACCTGGGCGCCGCGCGCCACTTGCGGCATGCCGGTCAGGCGCACCACCAGTGGCACGTCGACCAGGCGCACCAGCTCGTCCTTGAGCACGACGGCCTCGGCCTGCTTCACCTGCTCTTGCGCCAGCCAGCGCAGGCACCAGTAGCGCTCCATATTCTGCTGGAAGTCGTTATAGGCCGCGTACGCGGCGTCGAAGCTCGAGACGATCGCGAACAGGGTCGCGTCGCGGTGCTTGAACGGCGCCACCAGCGGCGCCGTCACGCCGTGCTCGGAGGCGGCCAGGATCTGCCACTGGTTGACCAGGTCGGTGTAGCGGCGCAGCGGCGAGGTGCTCCAGGCGTACTGGTCCACGCCCAGGCCCTGGTGCGGCGCCGCGTGCGTGACCATGCGCACCTGCATCTTGGCGGCCCAGCCGCCGGCGCCCGGCGTCTGCGAGCGGTAGATGCCCGGCACGCCCGAGTCGTGCAGCAGCTTGCCCCAGGTGCTGTTGGCGAAGATCATCAGCTCGGCCACGATCTTGTCCAGCGGCGCGCCGCGCTTGCGGCGCACGATCGAGACCACGTCGTCCTCGACGTAGAAATTGAAGTCGACCCGATTCGCCTGTTCCGGCTTGAGGCCGAAGGCTTCGCGCTTCTTCATGCGGCCCGCTTCCAGCTGCAGCGCCCACTTCCACAGCAGGCCCAGCTCTTCCTTGTGCGGATAGTCGCCCTCTCCGCTATCCAGCGTCTCTTCATTGACCACGTGATCGAGGTCGTTATGGCGCAGATTATTCTTGATCGGCACGCGCTCGGCGCGGGTCGTGGTCGACTTGACGCTCCAGTCGCTCGGATCGAGCACGGCGTACAGCGACAGGGCCGGGCAATCGTTGCCCTCGGCCAGGGTGAAGGCATTGACGACCTCGTCCGGCAGCATCGTGATCTTGTCACCCGGCATATACACGGTAGACATGCGCGCGCGGGCGATCTTGTCGATCGCGTCGTCCGGACGGATGCCCAGGCCCGGCGCGGCGATGTGGATGCCGACCTGCACGCTGCCATCGTCCAGGTGCACGACCGAGAAGGCGTCGTCGATCTCGGTGGTGGTGACGTCGTCGATCGAGAAGGCGGCAACATTGGCCAGCGGCAGGTCGCCCGGCGCCTTCGGGATCTCTACCGGCGCGAAACCGGCGCCGCGCGGGAAGTGCTCGAACAGGAAGCGGCCCATGTGCAGCTCTTTCGGCGAGGCCAGGCCGCCGACGTCCAGCATCAGGCGCGGCGCGCTGGTCTGCAGTTCGTTGGCGGCGGTCTCGAAGGCCTTGTACTCGATAGTGTTCTTGTCGGGCTTGAACAGCAGCTGGTGCACGATCTGCTGCATCGAAGCGGGCAGCTTGCCTGCTTTCAGCTCTTCCACATAGCCGGCCTGGACGATGGCCTGCTGCTTTTTCTTTTCGATGCCGGCCAGGGCCGCCTTCAGCGACTGTTCCGGCGCCGCCTTGTAGCGGCCGCGGCCCTTCTTGTAGAAATAGATGGGCGAGCCATGCAGGGCCAGCACCAGGCCGGCCGCTTCGTGCGGCAGCGGCGCGTGACCGAAATATTCGGCGCCCAGCTCGGCGAAACCAAATTCTTCTTCGCCCGCGACTTCCCACAGGAAATCGAGATCGACTTCGGCCACGATCGCCTTGGCCGCGTCCAGCAGGGCTTGCGGCTCGGGTTTCTCGAACTGCAACAGCACGTCGCGCGTCTTGACCTTGGTGCGCTTACCGCTCGGCAGCTCCACCTGATAGGCCTCGCCTGCTTGCGACAGGATGGCGCCGACCTTGAAGTCGCCCGATTCCTCAAAAAATACGTTCATATTTACAGTATGTTCTTCATGGTTGCGGCCGCTCCCAATTCCAGTACCGCGGGCAAGAATACCTCGGTGACCAGGAGCAGGCCTTGACGGCGGCGATAGACGCAGCGCCGCGCGTAATAAATAGTCGTGTCAGTGTCGCCCTGCTTGCCGAGCGCCGCGTGCGCACGGCGCACCAGCGGATGGTCGGCAGACAGGCGCGCAAATTCCAGTTGCCCACGTCGCACCAGCGGATCGTAGAACAGCGTGGAGCCCAGCGAGCGCTCGCCCAGCGCCGAGAACAGCGGCCAATCGGTGGCGTCGCAATCCATCGGCACCACCGTGTGGGCGAATACCACCGGCTCGCCGTCGCACTCCAGCAGCACTTCGCGTTCCCACGCCCGCTGTGGACGCGCCAGGCCAATCGCCTGCGCCTCGTCCGCCAGGCAGGTGGCGCTGCGCTGGTGCAGGCGGCGCACGCGGAAGGCGGCGCTGCTGGACACCAGACGCGCCGTCAGCGAACCGGGCGTGACCAGCCAGTCGTACATGCCTTCCGGCGCACGCACCGCGCGCGCATGCGGCTGCCAGGCAGCCAGGCGTAAAGACTTGCCGTTCACTGCGCCGCGTCCACCGGGCCAAAGCCGCAGAACGCCAATACTTCATCCACATACTGCGCGAATTCCGGGATCGCGTGGTCGCTGCCCTCGATCACGTGCTGGCGCGCTCCCGCATAGTGGGCCACCATATCGCGGTAGTCCAGCACTTCGTCGCCGGTCGCGGCCAGCAAGAAATAACGCTCGGGGCGGGTGATCTGCGCGGTGCGCAGCGCGACCAGCTCGTCGACGTATTCCTGGCGAAACTCGAACGGCTCTTCCGAATGCCAGGCCGTGGTCACGCCGACGTGCTTCGACAGGTTGCGGGTCGGATCGACGGAAGGGTTGATGACGGCCGCGCGCACGCCCAGGCGTTCGGCCAGCCAGCTTGCATAAAAGCCGCCCAGCGACGAGCCGACGATGGACAAATTGCCTGGCGCGTGGCGTTCGGCCAGTTCCAGTGCAAGATCCATCGCCGCCTTCGGTGACGCCGGCAGCTGCGGGCAGATCAGGCGTTCACCCAGCCCTGCCTGCTCGAGCCTGTCCTGCACCACGCGCGCCTTGAACGAACGCGGCGAAGAGCGAAAGCCGTGCAGGTACAGCAGGTACGGGGCCGAACTCATGGCGCCAGCGCGTCCAGCAGTTTCTGGTGCACGCCGCCGAAGCCGCCATTGCTCATCACCAGGATGTGGTCGCCCGGCTGCGCCTGCTGCACGATGGCCTGCACCATATAGTCGATCTGGTCGAAGCTGTGCGCGATCTTGCCCAAGGGTTTCAGGGCGTCGGCCAGCGACCAGCCCAGCGCCTGCTGGCTGCCGAAGCCGAACACCAGGTCGGCATCCTTCAGGCTGCCCGGCAGCGCATCCTTCATGGCGCCCAGCTTCATCGTGTTCGAACGGGGCTCGAGAACGGCCAGGATGCGCCCGCCCGTGCCAAGCTTTTGGCGCAGGCCGCCGACCGTGGTCGCGATCGCCGTCGGATGGTGGGCGAAGTCGTCGACCACGGTGATGTTATTGACCACGCCGCGCACTTCCATGCGGCGCTTGACGTTCTGGAAGCGCGCCAGCGACTCGATGGCCTGGGCGACCGGCACGCCGACGTGGCGGGCGGCGGCGATCGCGGCCAGCGCGTTCGAGCGGTTATGCTTGCCGCTCAGGTCCCAGTGCACGGTGCCTTGCAGCTCGCCCTTGAACAGGACGTCGAAACTGGCGCCGCCCGGATGCTCGACCATATTCCAGTCGACGCCGTCGGCCGAACCGAAGCTTTCCTTGTCGCTCCAGCAGCCGCGTTTGAGCACGCGGCCGATCGACGCTTCATCGCCATTCACGACCAGCCGGCCCACGCCCGGCACGGTGCGCACCAGGTGGTGGAACTGGGTCTCGATGGCGCCGATGTCGGGGAAGATGTCGGCGTGGTCGTATTCCAGGTTGTTCAGCACCGCCGTCTTGGCGTGGTAATGCACGAACTTGCTGCGCTTGTCGAAGAAAGCGGTGTCATATTCGTCGGCCTCGATCACGAAGAAGTCGCTCGGCTGGTCGCCATGCAGGCGCGCCGAGACGCCGAAATTCATCGGCACGCCGCCGATCAGGAAGCCCGGCGCATAGCCGGCGTCTTCCAGGATCCAGGCCAGCATCGAGGTGGTCGTGGTCTTGCCGTGCGTGCCGGCCACGGCCAGCACCCATTTTTCGCGCAAGATGTGTTCGCCTATCCACTGCGGGCCGGAGACATACGGCAGACCGCGATTCAGTATCTCTTCGATCAGCGGATTGCCGCGCGTCATGACATTACCGATCACATACAGGTCGGGATTCAGCGCCACCTGTTCCGGGCCATAGCCCTGGATCAGTTCGATCCCCTGGGCTTCCAGCTGGGTGCTCATCGGAGGATAGACATTGGCGTCGCAACCGGTCACGCGGTGGCCCGCCTCCTTGGCCAGGACGGCCAGGCCGCCCATGAAGGTGCCGCAGATGCCGAGGATATGAATGTGCATGGAGAGAATGTCTAGCCAATAATGAATGGACGAATACGCGATTCTACCCGAGCCGCTGTCATTTTCCGTTCAAGAGTATGATCCCAGGCATGATGCCGAATCTGAACAACGATCTCCTCCAGTTGCGTAACGAGATCGCCCTGTCCGCTGCGCGCATGGTCGCGCAGGACGGCGCCGATCTCGATACCGCCCGCCGCAAGGCCGCCCGCCAGGTGCTGGGCGTCACCCCGCCGAAACCGAATATGCTGCCCGACGACGGGCAGATCGAGGACGAGGTGCGTAAATACCTGACCCTGTTCGGCGGCGCCTCCCACACCGAACGCCTGGCCCACCTGCGCGCCACCGCGCTGCAGGTGATGGAAGCGCTGGCCGACTTCCATCCCTATCTCACCGGCGCCGTCCTCAACGGCACCGCGGGTGAGCATGACGACATCCACCTTCAGTTATTCGCCGACAGTGCCAAAGAGGTGGAGATCTACTTGCTCAACCGTAATGTTAATATCGACATTTCGGAAACCCCGCATTTCAAGGGGGGCCGCCATGCCCCGGTCGAGACCGTGACCTTCCCCTGGATGAAGGAGACGGTGCATGCCGAACTGTATGAGTATCAAGACCTGCGCGGCGCGCTCAAGCCGCGCGCCGACGGCCGTGTGCAACGCATCGACATGAGCGGCCTGCGCGCGCTGATCGCGGCGGACGACAAGAGTGAACCCAGTGAAAGCTGACGAATGAACAAGAAACATCTGGCCGCGTATGCGGCAGTCGCCGCGCTGTTCGGCGTGATGGGCGCCCTGGTGGCGGTCTACAAGAAACCGGCGCAAAGCGTGTTGCCTGCGCCGACCACCGTCGCCCACGATGGCCAGGTCACCAACCCGGCCATCAACCTGTATGCACAGTCGCTCAACGACCTCGAGGGCAAGCCGCAGCCGCTGGCCCAGTGGAAAGGCAAGCCTCTCTTGGTGAATTTCTGGGCCACCTGGTGCGCTCCCTGCGTGCGCGAGATGCCCGAACTGATGCACCTGGCGAGCGAGGATGGCGGCAAGCGCTTCAACGTGATCGGCATCGGCATCGATTCGCCCACCAATATGAGCGAGTTCGCCGCCAAGATGAACGTCACCTATCCGCTGTACGTGGGCGGCATGGGCGGCACCGAGCTGTCGCGCGGGTTCGGCAATACGAATGGCGGCTTGCCGTATACGGTACTGATCGGCGCCGATGGGCAGGTGATCAAGACGTATCTGGGCGAACTGAAGTTCGATGAACTGCGCGCCGACCTGGACAAGCTGGGCACGTGAACCGGGATTTGGACGGCGAAATTACGAACGATCGTACGATTGTAACTGCCGCCAACTCCTCCTATCGACCGGCAATTTTACCGCTTGCCAATAGCTGAGCTAGGCGGCACAATGCCTGACTTTCGGGCAACCAGACACTCACCATGGCGAAAAAGCTACTGCTGCTGAACGGCCCCAACCTCAATTTGTTGGGGACGCGGGAACCGGCGGTGTACGGAACGGCCACACTGGCCGACATCGAGCAGGCGGCAGTCGCACAAGCCCAGGCAGCTGGCGCAGCACTGGAACACTTCCAGAGCAACCATGAGGGAGCGTTGATCGACCGTATCCATGCCGCGCGCAGCGAGGGCGTGGATTTCATCGTCATCAACCCTGGCGGCCTGACCCATACCAGCGTAGCCCTGCGCGATGCGTTCGCCTCGGTGGCCATTCCCTTCGTGGAGGTGCATATTTCGAATATCCACCAACGCGAGTCCTTCCGGCACCATTCTTATTTGTCTGGAATCGCGCGCGGCGTGATCTGCGGGCTAGGAGCGGACGGATATCGGTTTGCCATCGACTTCGCACTTAAATAGCGTTAATCTACGTCAACTTCATGTAACAGCGGCCGTTCGACTATCCTGATGGTAGCGGCCTGCTCTCTAAAACGAATAATTCCAAGGGGTTTCACATGGATCTACGAAAACTCAAGACTTTGATCGACCTGGTCGCTGAATCGGACATCGCCGAACTCGAAGTGACCGAAGGCGAAAGCAAGGTTCGCATCGTCAAGTCGTCCGCAATCCCGCAGAACCAGATGGTCATGCTGCCGCACCAGGGCGTGCAGCAATACTCGGCGCCGGCCGCTCCTGCCGCCGCGCCAGCGCCGGCAGCCGCACCGGCCGTCGCCGCCGAACCGACCGGCCACGTGGTCAAGTCGCCGATGGTGGGCACCTTCTACCGTTCGTCCGCGCCTGGCGCCGCCGCCTTCGTCGAAGTCGGCGCGAACATCAAGGAAGGCGACACCCTGTGCATCATCGAAGCGATGAAGCTCCTGAACGAAATCGATGCCGACGTGTCCGGCACCGTCACCAAGATCCTCGTGGAAAACGGCCAGCCGGTCGAATTCGGCCAGCCACTGTTCGTGATCGGCTGATCTGCTTCTCCAAGCCGGCCGCGCGCATGACGCGCCGCCGGCTTACCTCCATGACGTGTCCGGCGCCGCCTGTTGTTCCAGCCGCGCCGGTTTTCACTGAATACCGGACCTACCATGTTTGAAAAAATCCTCATCGCCAACCGTGGTGAAATCGCGCTGCGTATCCAGCGCGCCTGCCGCGAGCTGGGCATCAAGACGGTCGTCGTCCACTCCGAGGCCGACAAGGACGCCAAGTACGTGAAACTGGCGGACGAATCGGTCTGCATCGGACCGGCGCAATCGAGCCTGTCCTACCTGAACATGCCCGCGATCATCAGCGCGGCCGAAGTGACCGACGCCGAAGCGATCCACCCGGGCTATGGCTTCCTGTCCGAGAACGCCGACTTCGCCGAACGCGTCGAGAAATCGGGCTTCGTCTTCATCGGCCCGCGTTCCGACTCGATCCGCCTGATGGGCGACAAGGTCTCGGCCAAGCAGGCCATGATCCGCGCCGGCGTGCCGTGCGTGCCGGGTTCGGACGGCGCCCTGCCGGACGATCCGAAAGAGATCGTGCAGACCGCGCGCCGCGTGGGCTACCCGGTCATCATCAAGGCCGCCGGCGGCGGCGGTGGCCGCGGCATGCGCGTGGTGCATACCGAAGCCGCGCTGCTCAACGCCGTGCAGATGACCAAGACCGAGGCCGGTACCGCCTTCGGTAATCCGGAAGTCTATATGGAGAAGTTCCTGGAGAATCCACGTCACGTGGAAATCCAGATCCTGGCCGACGAACATAAAAACGCCGTCTGGCTGGGCGAACGCGACTGCTCGATGCAGCGCCGCCACCAGAAGGTGATCGAGGAAGCACCGGCGCCGGGCATCCCGCGCAAACTGATCGAGAAGATCGGCGACCGCTGCGCCGAAGCCTGCCGCAAGATCGGCTACCGCGGCGCCGGCACCTTCGAGTTCCTGTATGAGAACGGCGAGTTCTACTTCATCGAGATGAACACCCGCGTCCAGGTCGAGCACCCGGTCACCGAGATGATCACCGGGATCGACATCGTGCAGGAGCAGATCCGCATCGCCTGCGGCGAGAAGCTGCGCTTCCGCCAGCGCGACATCATGCTGTCGGGTCACTCGATCGAGTGCCGCATCAATGCCGAGGATCCGTTCAAGTTCACCCCGTCGCCAGGCCGCATCACCGGCTGGCACCCGCCGGGCGGCCCTGGCATCCGTGTCGATTCGCACTCGTATGCGGGATACTATGTGCCACCTCACTACGACTCGATGATCGGCAAGGTAATTTCGTACGGTGCGACCCGTGAGCAGGCGATCCGCCGCATGCAAATCGCGCTCTCCGAAATGGTGGTCGAAGGTATCCTCACCAATATTCCGCTGCATCGCGAACTGATGGTCGACGCCCGCTTCATCGAAGGCGGCACCAACATCCACTACCTGGAGCAGAAACTGGCCGCCAAGCCCGACCTGCCGAAGGAAACGGCGCTCGGCGCCAAATCGGAAGCCAAGGTACAAGAATGAGCTGGACTGAAGTCGTCATCGAGATCGCCCGCGACCACGCGGAAGCGCTGTCCGACGCCCTGATGGAAGCCGGCGCGCTGTCGGTGTCCGTCGAGGACGCCGACGAAGGCACCGAGGACGAAAAACCCCTGTTCGGCGAGCCGGGCATGGAGCCGACCGAGGCCGCATGGGACCACAGCCGCGTTGTGGCCCTGACGGACACCGACGCCGACCAGCTGGCGATCGTCACCGAGGCCGCGCAGGCGGTCAAGCTGGCCGTCGTGCCGGCCTTCACCACCCGCAAGGTCGAAGACGCCGACTGGGTGCGCCTGACGCAATCGCAGTTCGAGCCTATCCACATCGGCAAGAACATCTGGGTCGTGCCGAGCTGGCACGAAGCGCCAGATCCGTCCGGCCTGATCCTCGAACTCGATCCGGGCCTGGCCTTCGGCACCGGCAGCCATCCGACCACCCGCCTGTGCATGGAGTGGCTCGAAGCCCATCCGGCGCCGGGCAAGTCGGTGCTGGACTACGGCTGCGGCTCGGGCATCCTGGCGATGGTGGCCAAGAAGCTGGGCGCGCAAGACGTGGCCGGCGTCGACATCGATCCGCAGGCGATCGAGTCGGCGCGCGCCAACGCCGAGCGTAACAAAGTCGAGATCGACTACTACCTGCCCGACACCTTCGCTGCGTCAGGCAACGAGCGTCATGCGGGCGGCAAGTTCGATATCGTGGTGGCCAACATCCTGTCGAGCCCATTGAAGCTGATGGCGCCGATGCTGGCCGGCCGCGTGGCTGCTGGCGGTTCGCTGATCCTGTCGGGCGTGCTGGCGCGCCAGGCGGAAGAAGTCGCCGCCGCCTACGCACCTTTCATCAAGCTGGGCGTCTGGGCCGAGCAGGACGGCTGGGTTGCCCTTCACGGGACGCTCGGCCAGGACAGCGCGCCGCCGCCCCGCTCTGGCGGCTAGGCAGGCATGGCGCTCGCCACCCAATGCCCCCACTGCGGCACGCTGTTCCGCGTCGCTGCGGACCAGCTCAAGCTGCGTGGGGGCATCGTGCGCTGCGGCGCCTGCCAGCAGGTCTTTGACGGCAATACGGGGCTGGTCGACCTGAACGCCCCGCCGTCTTCCGCTTCTCTTCCTGCTTCTCCTCCAGTCGCCGAACCGGCCATTGCGCCAGACGTTCCCGCGACCGACGACACCGAACAACCGATCTACACGCTCGAATTCGACCGTACGCTGTCGCCGTTCGGGATCCTGCCGCATCCCTTGACCGAACAAGACGAAGAGCAGGATGTGGCGGTAAAAGCTGAAACCGCACCAGCCCCTGTGGCCGACATCCAGGTCGACGAGGAGATCGTGGCGGCTCCCGCGCCGGACGATGAGCACGACGAGCCCGAGCCCGCCGCGCGCCAGCCGGCGCCCGACGCCCCGCCACTGCTGCTGCGCGAATCGGCCGGCGGCTCGCCGCCGATCGTCTCGCCTGCGCCGTCGCTGCCGACGAAATCCCCGCGCGCACGCGCCGCCGACGCCCGTTCGCGCCGTTCCAAGCTGACCCCGACCCGGATCGAAGACACGCCCAAGCTGCGCGTACCCGAAATCGACGAACCCGAGTTCGTGCGCCGCGGCCGCCAGCGCGAGCAGTCGAGCAAGGCCGTGCGCATCGCGATGGTCGCCGGCAGCCTCCTGCTGTTGCTGGCGCTCGCCCTGCAGGCCATGGTGAGCTTCCGCGACGTCCTGGCGGCGCGCTACCCGGCGCTGCGTCCGGCCCTGGTCTCGACCTGCGCCCTGTTCGGCTGCCAGGTCGGGCTGCCGGCGCGGCCCGATGCGCTGGTGATCGAGACGGGCGAACTCATTACCCTGGGCGGCAACGCCTATACCCTGAGCACCGTGCTGCGCAACGGCGACGACCTGGCGCTGGCCTGGCCCAGCATCGAGCTGACCCTGAACGATGCCGACGACAAGCCGCTGGTGCGGCGCGTATTCGGTCCGCGCGACTACGCGCCCCAGCTTGCCGATTCCATCACCGGCTTCGGCGCGCGCGCCGAGCAGCCGGTCAAGATCCATTTCAGGCTGGAAGGACTCGAACCTTCCGGCTACCACATTGCCGTTTTCTACCCCTGAAGGCTCACCCATGACCAAAACCGCCCTGATCTGCGGCTCGCTCGCATTCGACAAGATCATGCAATACCACGGCCGCTTCGGCGACACCCTGCTGGCCGACCAGCTGCACCGCGTGAACGTGTCGTTCCTGGTGCCGACCCTGCGCACCGAATACGGCGGCTGCTCGGCCAACATCGCCTACAACCTCCAGCTGCTGGGCGGCGAACCGCTGATCATGGGCACCCTGGGCATGGACGGCGGCGACTACCTCAAGCGCATGCAAGAGCAGGGACTCCAGACCCGCGGCATCCGCACCATCGCCGATGCCTATACCGCGCAGTGCTTCGTCACCGCCGACCAGGACAACAACCAGATCAATGCCTTCCACCCGGGCGCGATGCAGTTCTCGCACGAGAACAACGTCGGCGACCAGGGCCCGCTGGCAGTGGCGATCATCTCGCCGGACGGCCGCGACGGCATGATCAAGCACGCGCGCGACTGCGCCGAACTGAAGGTGCCGTTCATGTTCGATCCGGGCCAGCAGCTGCCGATGTTCTCGGGCGACGAACTGATCACCTTCATCGGCCAGGCCAGCTACCTGGCGTGCAACGACTATGAATTCGAGATGGTGATGGACCGCACCGGCTTGAGCCAGGCCGACATCGCCGCGCGCCTGGACGCGCTGATCATCACGCGCGGCGCCGAAGGTTCCGACATCCACGCCAGCGGCGAACACCATCGCATCCCGGCCGTGCAGGCGGCCAACGTGGTCGACCCGACCGGCTGCGGCGACGCCTACCGCGCCGGCCTGCTGTTCGGCATCACCAATGGTCTCGACTGGGCGACCAGCGGCCGCATCGCCAGCCTGCTGGGCGCGATCAAGATCTCCTCGCAAGGAGGCCAGAACCACAGCTTCACGCCGCAGGAATTCGACCAGCAGTTCGAGGCGGCCTTCGGCTTCAGCTTCCGCTGATTTACCCGGCTGCGTGAGATAAAAAAATGGCCCTGCGATGCAGGGCCATTTTGTTGTGGGGGTCGGCGGTCAGAAACCGAACACCTGCCTCAACACGAACAGCAGGATCTGGATCAGCACCAGCGCCACCAGCACCGACAGGTCGATGCCGCCGATCGGCGGAACCACGCGCCGAATCGGGCGCAGCACCGGCTGGTTCAGGGCGTGCACGAAGGGCGCCAGCGGCGCGTTCGGGTTCACCCAGCTGAAGATCGCCTCGATGATCAGAAGCGCCATGAAGCCGTACAGGATCCAGTTCAGGAAGCGGTGCAGCGCATACAGCAGCACCATCTCGCCGCTGCCGCCTTGCAGCAGCAGGAGCGTGCTGGCCACCAGCACCACCAGGAAGGCGCCGATCAGGCTCGCCCAGTCGTAGCCCTTGGTGCCCGGCACCACACGCCGCAGCGGCATCACCAGCCAGTCGGTAATGGTGTGCACGAACTGGCGGATCTGGTCGGGCAGGCGCACGCGGATCGCGTTCGTCCAGAAGCGCAGCAGCAGCACCCCACCCAGCAAGCCTGCGATGATATCGACGATAAACTGAAGAATGGACAGCACGGACTCTCCTCAAAAAAAAACCGCTGTGCGAACAATCACACAGCGGCATTGTGCCTGAAGCAGACCCGACTTGCCATGCGCACATGGTGCGCGGCCGGTCGGGCGTCGTCCGGTATTAAGGACGGCTGCTGGTTGGGAACGGCCATGCGGTCGGCGCCAGCACGGTCTTTGCAGCAGGAGCGGCGCTTGGCGCTGCCGGAGCGGCCGCAGGTGCGGCTGCCGGTTGCGCGGCGGTGGTCGTCGCTGCCGGCTTGGCGGCCGGTTTCTTGGCCGCTGGCTTTTTCGCTTCCGGCTTGGCTTCGACCTTGGCATCGGTCTTCACTTCCGGCTTGGTTTCGGCCTTGGTGTCGACTTTTGCTTCCGGCTTGGCTTCGGCCTTGGCCACGACTGCTGGCTTGACTTCTGGCTTGGCGGCAACGGTCTTGGTTGCTGCAGCTTTCACTGGAGCAGCTTTTTTAGCGGCTGGAGCAGCCTTGTTTGCAGCCGGCTCAGCTTTATTAGCGGCCGGCGAGGCTTTTTTTGCTGCGGGCGACGCTTTCTTCACAGCTGGTTTTGCGGCGGTTTTGGTGGCGGTCGCTTTTTTCGCTGCCGGTTTGGCGGCGGTTTTAGTCGCGGTCGCTTTCTTTACTGCCGGTTTTGCGGCGGTTTTGGTCGCGGTCGCTTTCTTCGCTGCCGGTTTAGCGGCGGTTTTGGTCGCGGTCGCTTTCTTTGCTGGCGGTTTGGCGGCGGTTTTGCTTGCGGTCGCTTTCTTCGCTGCCGGTTTGGCGGCGGTTTTGGTCGCGGTCGCTTTCTTTGCTGCCGGTTTGGCGGCTGCCTTGGTGGCGGTCGCTTTCTTCGCTACCGGTTTAGCAGCTGCCTTGCTTGCAGTCGCTTTTTTGGCTGCAGGTTTAGCTGCGGCTTTGGTCGCGGTTTTAGCGGTCGACTTGGCGGCTGGTTTAGCGGCGGCCTTTTTCGCTGCCGGCTTGGCTGCTGGTTTAGCGGCTGCTTTCTTTGCTGCTGGTTTAGCGGCGGCTTTCTTTGCTGCCGGCTTGGCTGCCGGTTTAGCAGCGGCTTTCTTTGCTGCCGGCTTTGCTGCCGGTTTAGCGGCGGCTTTCTTCGCTGCCGGCTTTGCTGCCGGTTTAGCGGCGGCTTTCTTTGCTGCCGGCTTGGTTGCCGACTTGGCTGCCGACTTAGCTGCCGGTTTAGCGGCTGCTTTCTTCACTGCAGGCTTTGCTGCCGGCTTGGCTGCCGATTTGGTCGCGGTTTTAGCCGTTGCTTTGGTAGCAGTGGTTTTGGTCGCGGCGGTCTTGGTTGCAGTAGCTTTCTTTGCAACAGGTTTAGCAGCGGTTTTCGCTGCCGGCTTGCTCACTGCCTTGGCTGCTGGCTTGGCGGCGGCCTTGGTGGTGGTGGCCTTGGTCGCGACTTTCTTTGCGACTGGTTTCTCTGCTGCAGTCTTTGCATTCGACTTCGTCGTGGACGAAGGCGCGCTCTTTACTGCTGCCTTTGCTGCTGGTTTCTTAGCGGTTGCCATTCTTGTTCTCCTTCATCTGCGATGAGAAATACGCTCAAGGTTTAAAACCCGCCGGATCAAACCCGGCGAATTATTCATCGGACCAAAGCAAGCGTCGATTTAGGCCAATGAATCCGGCACCGGCTGAACTGCTGCAACTCCTCACAGTTGCAGCGCTTCAGCCAACGTCGACAGGTCACCGTTCCAGCGTTTCACATCGCTACCCTTGCGGGTGCGAAAAGAAAAAGCCGCCTTGCCTGAGCAATTGGTCAGACAAGCCGGCTTGTTCTTTTCGCTTCGCTTCCGTGCATACTGTTTGGTTCAGCGTCCTATTATTCGATCGATTTTGCCCGATGCCCGCGACAATATCACATCTTCTCGATTTGACAAATTCAATCACGTAAAGTACGCGCATTTTTTGTGAGCGCGCAACCGTGAATCGCAAAAAAAGTCGCGTGATTTGGACGTTGAATTGCGCACCCACGCGCCAATCGGCGACATGCCCCACATGCGCTGCAGCCTTTACCTATCGCATTTCAACTGATCGATAAGCTGGAATCACGCCGGCATCTTGCCTCTGTCAGCGGGCCGTATTCGAGTTTCCAGCGCCGCATGTCCGCAGAGTACCCGCCAACGCGCCACTGCATCTGAATCAACGTCATCCGAGTAAGTCTGGCTGTACGCGAAAGCGCACTTTCCTCACCCAATTACGCCAGTCAAAAGGACCATCCATGTCATCCCATTTGCTCCACGACAGTCCCTCAGCCGTCCCGGCACTCGGCCGCATCATGATGGCCATCATCTTCCTCTTTAGCGGCATCGAAAAGGTACTGGACCCTGGCCACACCATCGAGGCAATCCGCTCGGTGGGCCTGCCCTTTGCCCATCTCGGCCTGGCCATAGCCGTCTTGCTTGGACTGGGCGGCGGCACCATGCTCGTCCTGGGCATCAGGACGCGCATGGTGGCGCTCGTCCTCGCGGTGTACTGCCTGGTCGCCGGCCTCATCTTCCACAGCCCGTTCGACGGCATTGCGCAGGCCATCCAGCTGGCCAAGAACATCGCGATCGCCGGCGGCCTGCTGCAGGTGGCGGCATTCGGCGCAGGCCGCTATGCGGTCGACCGGATGCCCAGCGGGCGCGAAACCATCCACCGGGCGTAAGGCCATGCCACGCCGCAAGGAGTCCCCGGCCGTCAGCCGCCGCATTTCAGGCGCTCGATGAACCAGCGCCCCGCCGGCCCCGGTGGCTGGTCCCGCATGAAGATCGCGTGCATCGAAAAGCCCGATCCCAGCACCGGATGCGTCTCGAGTTCGATGCGCACCAGCGCGCCGCTCGCCAGGTCTTGCTCGACCATATGCAGCGGCATATTCCCCCAGCCCAGGCCCGCACGCAGGAAGGCATGCTTGGCGCCGAGATCGGCCAGGCGCCAGATGCGCGGCGACAGCACGCCGAAGTCGCGGCCCCGGGTCAGCGTCGAACGGTCGGTCAGCACCAGCTGCACGTAGTGCCCTGCTTCTGCGCGCATCACCGTGCCCTCGATACGCGCGAGCGGATGGCCGGGCGCGACCACGGTTGCCGCCTGCACGGCGAGCAGGTATTCCGAGGCGCATGCGGCCGGCACTTCCGGGAACGAGCCGATCACCGCGATGCGGCACTGGCCATCGAGCAGCGGCTGCACCACGGCGCCGAGCGCCTCGACGTACAGGCGCAACGGCGTCGATGGAAATTCGCGGTGGAAGGCCTGCACCGCCTCGGTGAGCTTCGCGATCGGATACATCACGTCGACCGCCACCGACAGCTCCGGCTCCAGGCCCTCGGCCAGCGTGCGCGCCTTCGCCTTGAACGCATCCATGCTGTCGGCCGCGTGGCGCGCCTCGGCCAGCAGGGCGCGTCCGGCCTCGGTCAGTTGCGGATAACGGCCCGAGCGGTCGAACAGCGCGAAGCCCACCTGCGCCTCGAGATTGGCCAGCGTGTGGCTCACCACCGACTGCGCGCGCCGCAGCTTGCGGCCGGCGGCGGAAAAGCTGCCCTCATCGGCTGCGGCAATAAAGATGCGCAGCTGGTCCATGGACATCCCGTCGAGCATCCATCTACTCCATCGATAGTTGATATCGAATTATATAGGCTTCTTGGATCGATCAGACGGGTCTAAGATGATCTTCATGGACGCCGCACACGAGATGGCGCCACCCAAAACAACCATTCGAAAGGAACGACCATGTCCGCCTACACCAGCGCCAACGCCCCCCAGACCAGCCAATCCATCGTCCCGGCCATCGGCCGCATCCTGATGGCCGCAATCTTCGTCTTCAGCGGCATCGGCAAGGCGCTGGCGCCGGAGGCGACGCTGGGCTACATCCAGTCGGTCGGCCTGCCCTTCGCCTCGCTCGCCCTGGTCGGCGCGATCGCCATCGAAGTCGGCGGCGGCGCCCTGCTCGTCCTCGGCTACAAGACCCGCCTCGTCGCGGCTGGCCTGGCGGTGTTCTCGCTGGTGACGGCCTTCGTCTTCCATAACGCGATCGGCGACCAGAACCAGCTGATCCACCTGTTGAAGAACGTCGCGATGGCCGGTGGCCTGCTGCAGGTGGTGGCCTTCGGCGCCGGCGCCTACAGCCTGGACGCCGCTGCCGGCCGCAAGGCCGCGCCGCTGGCAGCCTGAGGGTTCACAGGCCGAACGGCCCGTACCAGTAAGTGATGTCGATGACGCCGCCACGCTTTGATACATAGGCCTGGCGCGTTTCGCAGTTGACGAACAGCGAGCGGTAGGTGCCATCCAGCTGGGGCGTCAGCAAGCCGGTCGGATGGCTGCCGAGGGGCACCAGCGGGATGTCCGGCGTGGCCCTCACCTTCGACTCGCCGGGTTTCGGATAGGTGTTCGTGTTGAGCATGCCGGCCAGCTTGAAGGCGCCATGGAGCTCACGCTCCAAGGCCTGGGCAATCAGGCTGTCGCAGGCTTCGCTGCGCGGCATGTCCCTCACATAGCTGCCGAGCACCAGCGGCGGCGGAGGTTCCGGCTTCTCGGTGGCGCAGGCGCCGAGGGCGATGGCAGCCAGCACGGTCAGGCAAACGATTGGGCGCATGCGTCTACTCCGGGATCGATGCGGCGGCCGCCGCGTCGATCCATCCTAGCGCAATCGCCGGTTCTGATCTAGCGTTTTGGAACAATACGCCACACGGTACCGCCGGCGTCGTCCACCACCAGCAAGGCGCCGTCGGCTGCGACTTCGACCGCGGCCGGGCGGCCCCAGACGTCGCGATCGCTGATCACCATGCCGCTCATGAAATCCTGGTACTGCCCGGTGGGCACGCCATCCTTCATGAACACGCGCACCACCTTGTAGCCGGTGCGCACGCCACGGTTCCAGGAGCCGTGCAACGCGACGAAGACCTCACCCTCGTACTCCTTCGGGAAGGCGTACTTCGCGCCCTTCGGCGCGTGGTAGACCACCATGCCCAGCGGCGCCGAGTGGGCCTGCAACAGCACGTCGGGGGTGATCGTCTTGCCCTTCAGGTCGGGACGAATGCCCTTCAGGCGCGGATCCTCGTTGTCGCCGATGTAGTACCACGGCCAACCGTAGAAGCCGCCCTGCTTCACACGGGTCAGGTAGTCCGGCGGCAGGTTGTCGCCCAGCGCGTCGCGCTCGTTCACATTGCACATCACGTCGCCGGTGGCCGGATACACCAGCAGGCCGACGCAGTTGCGCAGGCCGGTCGCGTAGGTGCGGCGGTTCTTGCCGTCCGGGTCGAAGGCCATCACGGTGGCGCGGTCAGTCTCGACGCCCCAGGCGGCGCCGAAGCCATGGCGTTTTTCCCATTCGGCGATCGGCAGCGGCGGCTTGGGGCCGATGTCGGCGGCGACGTTGGTGGCCGAGCCGATCGACAGCAGCAGCGTCTTGTCGTCCTTCGAGAACACCAGGGTACGGGTAGTGTGGCCGCCGCTGGTCTCGGACAGCTCGGGGATCACCACCTCGGCTTGCGCGCGCGCCTTCAGGTCACCGTTGCGGTAAGGGATGCGCACCACCGAATTGACATTGGCCACGTACAGATACTGCGGGTTGGCGCCGGAAGGCCAGAACGCCATGCCGTAAGGACGCGACAGGCCGGTGGCGAAGACCTCGGCGGTATCGGCCTTGTCGCCGTTCTTCGAGCGCAGCACTTTCACTTCACCGGCGCCGGTCGCGGCCAGGAACACGTCGCCGTTCGGCGCACGCAACGCCACGCGCGGCTTGTCGGCATCCTGGGCGAACACGCTCACCTCGAAGCCCGGCATCACGCTAGGGATGCTGCCGTTCGGACGCGCCTGCACGCGCGGGCTGTTGCCGGCGCTGTCGGTGGCGAACGGTTTGGCCAGGTCGGTCGGCTTGATGTGGAAGACCTTGCCCGGCTGGGTGTCGTCCCAGGCGCCGGCGCGGTCCGCCGGCTTGGCGGCGGACGCCGGTTTCGCCGCGGCGGCCGGCGCGGCGGCGGCGGTGGCCGTGCCTTGCAGGCTGGCCAGGTAGTCGATCAGCGCCGTGCGCATCTTCTGGTCCGGCAAACCGACCGGCATCGTGGTGCCCGGCACGCGCTTGGCCGGGTCGAGCAGGAACACGTCCAGTTCTTCCCGGGTCCAGACCAGGCCCGCGGCGCCAGCCTTGGCCAGCGCGCCCGAATAACCAAAGCCGGGCACGCCGGCGGCCTTGCGGCCGACGACGCCGAACATGCCGGGACCGGCCAGCGGCGACAGTTTGGCATCGACCGTGTGGCAGCTGGCGCAGTTGTTCTGGAAGATGGTGCGGCCGGCGGTGATCTGCGGCGCGGAGGCGGCATGAGCGACGGATACCGTCGCCAGGCTGGCGAGCATGAGGGCATGCAGCGTCAGGGTGTTGGCTTGCAAGGTTGTCTCCTGGTCAGGCGTGAAAAATCGCCATCATAGGGCAAGTTATCCCCGCACAGGCATTTCATTCATCCTGCTATCGCCAGCCTCGCGCCATAGTCACGCAACAACGCCGCGCGGCGCGGCCTGAAGCTGGTGCCGGTGGCCGCGACCGAGGCGATGCGGTCGGCGCGGAACATCCGGAAGTCTTCGCGCAGGCAGCAGTGCGCCAGCACCACCAGCATGCGGTCGAGGTAGACGATGGCGAGCGGCCAGATCGTGCGGCTGGTCGTGGCGCCATCGCGGTCGACGTAATCGATCGTGAGCGCTTCCTCGCGCCAGCAGCAGGCGCGGATCAGCGCCATGTCGGGCAGTCGCGCGAAACGCTCGCTGAAATGGTGGACCCGCGACACCGCATGCAGCAGATGCTGCTGGCCCAGCGACGGCAGGGTCGCGGCCACCTTGGCCAGCACCGCCTCCGCCGCCGCGGCGAGCTGCGGGTCGCCCATGCCGCGCACTTCGGCCAATCCGAGGGTGAGCGCCTCGATCTCGATGCGGCTGAAGGTCTGCGGACGCAGGGTGCCGTCCTCGACCAGCGTATAGCCGAAACCGCGCTCGCCGCCGATCTCGGCGCCGCCCGCACGCAGGGTTTCGATGTCGCGGTAGACCGAGCGCACCGACACCCCGGTCTCCCGCGCCAGCTGGGCCGCCGTAACCGGCGCGGGCAGGCGGCGCAGGGCATCGAGCAGACGAAATAAACGGTTTGTACGCGACATCTTCTACTGACAAAAACTGGCAGGACAGATGGCTATAGTAGCACCCGTCTTCCACACCCCACCAAGGAGTTTTCGATGTCCGTCCAGGTAGTCACCCACCTCAACTTCCAGGGCCAGGCGCGCGCCGCGCTGGCTTTTTATCAGTCCGTGTTCGGCGGCGAGCTGACGCAGGTCACGTATGCGCAGCTAGGCCGCGTCGCGAATCCGGCGGACGCAGAGCGGATCGTCTGGGGTCAGGTCGCCGCCCCCAACGGTTTTCGCATCATGGCCTTCGATGTAGCGAGCGGCACGCCGTGGCATCAGGGTGAAAACGCGTTCTTCGTCTCGCTGCGCGGCGGTTCGGAGCAAGAGATCAGGGAGCTGTGGGATGGATTGGCGCAGCAAGCCAGCATCGTGCATCCGCTGGCGCCGGCCCAGTGGTCGCCCTTGTACGGCATGCTCAAGGACCGCTTCGGCGTGACGTGGGTGGTCGACGTCGCCGCTGGACAGGCGGCTTAGCGCAGCGGCGCCTGAGGCGCGCCATAAAAACAAAACCCCGCAGTTGCGGGGTTTCGTCATTCATGGGATGCCGACAGCAATCAATCCCAGCTCAGGGTGCCACCGGTCTGATACTCGGTCACGCGGGTCTCGAAGAAGTTACGCTCTTTCTTCAGATCGATCATCTCGCTCATCCACGGGAACGGATTTTCTTCGTTCGGGAACAGCGGCTCCAGGCCGATCTGCACCGCGCGGCGGTTGGCGATGAAGCGCAGGTAGCCCTTGAACATCGGGGCGTTCAGGCCCAGCACGCCGCGTGGCATGGTGTCTTCGGCGTAGCGGTATTCCAGGTCAACCGCTTCCAGGAACAGGGCCTTGATCTCTTCACGGAATTCCGGGGTCCACAGCTGTGGGTTTTCCATCTTGATCGTGTTGATCAGGTCGATGCCGAAGTTCACGTGCATCGACTCGTCGCGCAGGATGTACTGGTACTGCTCGGCGGCGCCGGTCATCTTGTTCTGGCGGCCCAGCGCCAGGATTTGCGTGAAGCCGACGTAGAAGAACAGGCCTTCCATCAGGCAGGCGAAGACGATGATCGACTTCAGCAGCTGCTGGTCGGTCTCGGTCGTGCCGGTCTTGAATTCCGGGTTGGTCAGGACGTCGATGAACGGGATCAGGAACTGGTCCTTGTCGTGGATCGACTCGATCTCGTTGTAGGCGTTGAAGATCTCGCCTTCGTCCAGGCCCAGCGATTCGACGATGTACTGGTAGGCGTGGGTGTGGATCGCCTCTTCGAAGGCCTGGCGCAACAGGTACTGGCGGCACTCAGGGGCGGTGATGTGGCGGTAGGTGCCCAGCACGATATTGTTCGCGGCCAGCGAGTCGGCGGTCACGAAGAAGCCCAGGTTGCGCTTGACAAGGCGGCGCTCGTCTTCCGACAGGCCGTTCGGGTTCTTCCACAGCTCGATGTCGCGCTGCATATTCACTTCTTGCGGCATCCAGTGGTTCGCGCAGCCGGCCAGGTATTTGTCCCATGCCCATTTGTACTTGAACGGCACCAGCTGGTTCACGTCGGTCGAGCCGTTGATGATGCGCTTGTCGTCGGCGTTGACGCGTTTCGCCACTTCAGCGGCGGGAGCGCCTTCTGGATTGGCGGCTTGTGGGGCGCGCTGGGCGCTGGTTGGTTCGTCGTCCCAAGAGAGCATGGTGATTTCCTTCTGTCGTGGCCTGGCGCGAACAAGCGCGGTGAGGCCACATGGTGTGTTGATATCGGAGATGATGGTGCGGGCGACTGTCTGGTCGGCCCGCACCCGGTTACAGCATTACTGGCAGGCTTCGCATTCCTCGAAACCGTCGTCGCCTGGACGCAGGTAGCAGGCGGCGCCTTCATCCATTTCGGCAGTCGCTGCGGCTGGTGCTGCTGCGGCGACTGGCGCTACTACTGCCGGTGCTGCATGACCTGCCTGCAGGCCGCCCGAGACCGGCACGGCGTTCAGGGCGCCGGTGCGGGTGGTCGACTTCTCCAGGTGGGTCGCGGCGATGGTACGCAGGTAGTAGGTGGTCTTCAGTCCACGCAGCCACGCCAGCTTATAGGTCTCGTCCAGCTTCTTGCCCGAGGCGCCGGCCATGTAGATGTTCAGCGACTGCGCCTGGTCGATCCACTTCTGGCGGCGCGAGGCAGCTTCCACCAGCCACTTCGGTTCCACCTCGAAGGCCGTTGCGTAGATGTCGCGCAGGTCTTGCGGAACGCGGTCGATCTTGCTCAGCGAACCGTCGAAGTACTTCAGGTCGGCGATCATGACTTCGTCCCACAGGTCGCGTGCCTTCAGGTCGCGCACCAGGTACGAATTGATCTCGGTGAATTCGCCCGACAGGTTCGACTTCACGTACAGGTTCTGGAAGGTCGGTTCGATGCAGGCCGACACGCCGATGATGTTCGAGATGGTCGCGGTCGGGGCGATCGCCACGCAGTTCGAGTTACGCATGCCGAACTGCTTGATGCGCTCGCGCACCGGGGTCCAGTCCATCGATTCGCTGGTGTCCTGCTCCAGGTAGCCGCCGCGTTCTTCGGCCAGCAGCTTGATCGAGTCCTGCGGCAGGATGCCGCGGTCCCACAGCGAGCCGGTGTAGGTCTCGTAGCGGCCGCGTTCTTCGGCCAGCTCGGTCGACGCCAGGTAGGCGTAGTAGCAGACCGCTTCCATCGAGGTGTCGGCGAACTTGACGGCTTGTTCCGACGCGAACGGGATGCGCATCATGTGCAGGCAGTCCTGGTGACCCATGACGCCCATGCCCACCGGACGGTGACGCAGGTTCGAATTGCGCGCCTTTTCCACCGCGTAGTAGTTGATGTCGATGACGTTGTCCAGCATGCGCATCGCGGTGCGGATGGTCTTTTGCAGCTTGACGTGGTCCAGGCCATCGCCCTTCATGTGCTGCGGCAGGTTCACCGAGCCCAGGTTGCAAACGGCGATTTCGTCGGCGCTGGTGTTCAGGGTGATCTCGGTGCACAGGTTCGACGAGTGCACCACACCCACGTGCTGCTGCGGCGAACGGATATTGCATGGGTCCTTGAAGGTGATCCATGGGTGGCCGGTCTCGAACAGCATCGACAGCATCTTGCGCCACAGGTCCATGGCTTCGATCTTCTTGAAGACCGCCATTTCGCCGTTGGCCGCTTTGGTTTCATAGGCCAGGTAGGCTTTCTCGAAGGCCTTGCCGGTCAGGTCGTGCAGGTCTGGCGTCTCGGAAGGCGAGAACAGGGTCCAGGCGCCCTTTTCCATCACGCGCTTCATGAACAGGTCGGGAATCCAGTTCGCGGTGTTCATGTCGTGGGTGCGGCGGCGGTCGTCGCCGGTGTTCTTGCGCAGGTCCAGGAATTCTTCGATGTCCAGGTGCCAGGTTTCCAGGTAGGCGCAGACCGCGCCCTTGCGCTTGCCGCCCTGGTTCACCGCCACGGCGGTGTCGTTGACCACTTTCAGGAACGGGACCACGCCTTGCGAGCGGCCGTTGGTGCCCTTGATGCGCGAGCCCAGCGCGCGCACTGGCGTCCAGTCGTTGCCCAGGCCGCCGGCGAACTTCGACAGCAGTGCGTTCTCCTTGATGGCGTCGTAGATGCCTTCCAGGTCGTCGCCGACGGTGGTCAGGTAGCACGACGACAGCTGCGAGCGGCGGGTACCCGAGTTGAACAGGGTCGGGGTCGAGCTCATGAAGTCGAACGACGACAGCAGGTTGTAGAACTCGATGGCGCGCGCTTCGCGGTCGTCTTCGCGCAGGGCCAGCCCCATCGCGACACGCATGTAGAAGGCCTGCGGCATTTCGATGCGCACGTCGCGCACGTGCAGGAAGTAGCGGTCGTACAGGGTCTGCAGGCCGATGTAGCCGAACTGCAGGTCGCGGTCGGCGACGATGGCTTTCGCCAGGCGCTCGAGGTCGTACTTGCCCAGCTCTTCGTCCAGCAGCTCGTTGTGGATGCCCTTGGCGATGTATTGCGGGAAGTAAGTCAGGTATTCGGCAGCGGCGCCGGCTTGCGGCACTTCGTGTTCGAAGACTTCCTTGCGGATGGTGTGCAGCAGGATGCGGGCGGTCACCTGGCTGTAGGCAGGGTCTTTTTCCATCAGCGCGCGGGCGGCCAGGATGGCGGACTTGTACAGCTCTTCGACCGGCACGCCGTCGTACAGGTTTTTCAGGGTCTCGGCGACGATCGCGTCGGCGTCGACGTGCTTTTCCAGGCCCGAGCAGGCGGCGTTGACGAGGGCGTGGACGTCGTTGATGTCCAGCAGGCGGCGCTCGCCGCCGTCGACCACGTGGATCTGCGGCGCGGCGACCGGGGCGCCGCCAGCGGCTTCCTTGGCGGCGCGGCGCTCGTCCATGCGCTTGGCGCGGTACAGCACGTATTCACGCGCGACGTCGTGCTCGCCCGAACGCATCAGCGACAGCTCGACCTGGTCCTGCACGTCTTCGATGTGGAAGGTGCCGCCGTTCGGCTGGCGGCGCACCAGCGCGGCCACGACGTTACCGGTCATCTGTTCCACCAGCTCGCGGATGCGCGCCGAGACCGCGCCCTGGCCGCCGGCCACGGCCAGGAAGGCCTTGGTCATCGCAACCGAGATCTTGTGCGGCTCGAAAGCGACGACGGCGCCGTTGCGGCGGATGACGCGGTAATCGCCGCGCGCGACGATCTCGGCCGGGGTTGGGCTGGCCGACGCCGATCCTGGGGTGACGTGTTGGTTGATCGAGATGTTCTGTGCTGTTTGCATTGAGCCTCCAGGATGAGCGGTCGGGACCACTACTTGTTTACACGGGGACCGTCTTGCGTCTTGCGCGCCCCGGTCCGTCAACAAAATTGTAGAAAAACGATACCCCGCCAACCGGTGGCCCAGGCTGGCAAACCAGAAAAGCAGGGTACAAATAAAATTAAATAAAGCGTGTCGGCAAGTGACTGATTGACTGTCCGATGAACAAACTTGTGGGCAACTTGTGGACAACCCGCGGACAACTCGCGGCTAGCGACTCCGCTAGTATCTTTCAGTCTGCTACCACTACATCTAGTGCCGAGCTTTGATATCAGACTAATTGTAGTACCTGATTTGCCGTACAGGCAAGCGAATAAATGGCCAAAATTTTTGGTTTTAACGTTCGCGAGCCTTGACTTTTGGCGGTCGCCCAACAGAAGGGGACCTCGCCGTGAGCGAGTACTAACATCAGGGAAATTTACGGAAAAGTGACCAGGCGGCCGTCCGTTTTCTCACTCGTCAATATAGGGCAGCCCTGCCCTATAGCCGTGCATTGTGCACCAGTTTAATTACCGGAAAGTAACAAGTGGGACATCGGCAGGCGATCAGTCATCGGGCGCGCAGATGTCCAGTTTCTGCATCTGGTAGCGCAGCTGGCGTACGCTGATCCCGAGCAGGGCTGCCGCCTGGGTGCGGTTGAATTGGGTCTGCTGCAGCGCGCGCTGGATAATGTCGCGCTCGACCTGTTCCAGGTATTCGGGCAGGTTGCTCGGCAATTCGGCGGGGCCGAGGGCGACCGGGGCGGCCATCGGCCTGGGCGGCGGCGCCTGCACCGCTTCCACCGGTGGCGGGACCGGCGCCGGCGCCACGGCAGGCGTCATCGTCTCGCTCCGCCCTCCTTCCACCGGCCGCGCCGCCTTGAGCGACAAGTCCCCGACCTGGATCGCGCCATCGTTGGCAAACGCCAGCGCCCGTTCCAGCACGTTCTCCAGTTCGCGCACATTGCCGGGGAAGGAATACGCCTTCAAGGCCTCCAGCACGCCCGGCCCCAGCGAGGCCTGCCCCGGCCCGGTCAAGCGGTTCAGGATGCCATCGGCCAGCAAGGCCAGATCGTCCATCCGCTCGCGCAGCGGCGGCAGCGCCAGCTCGATCACGTTCAGGCGATAAAACAGGTCTTGCCTGAACTTGCCCGTTTCGACGCAGCGCGCCAGGTCCTGGTGGGTGGCGCTGATGATGCGCACGTCGACCGGTTCCTCGCTCGTCGCGCCGATCTTGCGCACGCGCCGCTCCTGGATCGCGCGCAGCAGCTTGACCTGCATTGCCAGCGGCAGGTCCGCCACCTCGTCCAGCATCAGGGTGCCGCCGTTGGCGGCCTGGAAGAAGCCGTCGCGCTCCTCGGCCGCGCCGGTGAAGGCGCCTTTGCGATAGCCGAAGAACTCGGCCTCCATCAGGGTTTCGGGAATCGCGCCGCAGTTCACCGCCACGAAAGGTTTCGAGGCGCGCGAACTCTGGGCGTGGATCTCGCGCGCCGCCAGCTCCTTGCCGCTGCCGGATTCGCCGGTGATCGAGATCGGCGCCATCGAGCGCGCCAGGCGCGCGATCTGGGCGCGCAGCGACTGCATCGCCGGCGAATGGCCGATCATGCGCGAATCGACCGCGCCACCGTCGGCCGCCGCGGCGCCTTCCGATAACTTGAGGGCCGAGCGCACCATCACGCGCAGCGCGTCGAGCGCCACGGGCTTGGCGATGTAGTCGAAAGCACCGGCCTTGAGCGCCACCACCGCATTCTCTGCGCTGCCGTAGGCGGTGATCACGGCGACCGGCGTGCCCTTGCCCGAGGCGGCGATCTCGCGCACCAGTTCCAGCCCCAGGCCATCCGGCAGCCGCATATCGGTCAGCACCAGCGCGTAGTCGCGCTCGTCGAACAGGCTGCGCGCCTGGCGCAGGGTGGCGGCGCTGTCGACGTCCAGGCCCATCTTGAGCAGGGTGATCTCGAGCAGCTCGCGCAGGTCGGCTTCGTCGTCGAGCACCAGGATGCGGGGTGCGCTCATGGCTTACTCGAGGGCGAAGGTGATGACAAAGCGGCCGCTGGCCTTGCGCGGCCCCAGCGCGGACGGGTCGAACCGGTATTCATAATCGAGTTTCGCATCGTTGTTCAGGCACAGTTCGCGCGCCAGGTAGAGTCCCAGGCCGGTCCCCTTGCTCGACGTAGTATAGAAGGGCTCGAACAGGTGGTCGCGCACTTCAGGCGTGATGCCGGGGCCGTCGTCCTGCACGTGCAGCTCGCGCCGGCCGGCGGCGTCGCGCGCCGGGAAGATGCGGATGCTGGCCGGCTGGCGGCTGGCGTAGCGCACCGCGTTGTTCAGCAGGTTGAGCAAGACCTCGTGCAGGTGCAGCGGATCGAAGCGCACCGCGCTGCCGCCCGGATCGCCTATATAGACTATATCACCGGCCAGGCCGTGGATTTCGCAGAATTCGGCCTTCAGCTCTTCGAGGAATGGGCCGAGCGCCACCGGCTCGCCGTTCGGCTGGGCCTTGCGCGACAGCTGCAGGATGTCTTCCACCATGCGGTTCACGCGCGTCACGTTGTCGCGCACGATCTTCAGCAGGCGCAGCTCGGCCGGGCCGTGCAGGTCTTCGGCCAGCAGCTCGGTGGCGTGGCCGATCGCCGACAGCGGGTTGCGCACCTCGTGCGCGATGCTGGCGGTCAGGCGGCCCATCGAGGCCAGCTTCAGTTGCTGCGCCTGGTTTTCGATGGCGCTCACGTCCTGCATGAAAATCACGCTGCGGCCGGCCGCATCAAAGCCGTCGGCCACACGCGCGAAGCGCAATTTAAGATGCACCGGCTGGTCGCGCCGGCCACGAACTTCAGCTTCACCATCGCCGGCGCCGTCGCCTTCGCGATAGGGTTTCAGAGTGACGAATCCCTTGTCGTTGTCGGGCGCGGCCAGCCAGGCGTCGAAGGCCAGCGCCACCGGCTCGAAGGCCGGCACGGCATGCAGCAGGAAACCGGCGTCGGCCTGCAAGCCCAGCATGCGGCGCGCGGCCGGATTGCCGGTAAAGACGGCGCCGTCCTCCCCTACCACCAGGATGCCGTCGCCGACGTCGGCGATCACGATCTCGTTGATCGCCTGCTGGATGCGCAGGTCGGCGCCGCGCTGGGACGCCAGTTCTTCCTGCTTGAGCAGGCGCGCCGCCAGGCGGTTGACCATCAGCACGCCGGCGAAGAAGGCGGCGCCGAACAGGCCGGCCTGCATCAGGGGCGGGTCGCGCCCCTCGATCACCAGCTGCCAGAGGTTCAGGCCGAGCAGGAACAGGGTCGCGACCGCTGCCGAGAACAGCGCCAGCACCAGCGGCGCCAGGATCGCGGCGCCGGCCAGCGGGAACAGATACAGGATGCCCAGGCCGCTGCGCATGCCGCCGGCGGCCAGGTACAGCAGCGAAATCACCAGCAGGTCAACCGCGATCTGCAGCCCGAGCTGGATCAAAAAGCGCCGCTGCCAGCGCGCCGCCAGCGCGAACATCGCCGCGGTCAGCACATAGAAGACGCAGGTTTCGGTATTGACCGGGTCGGGGCGCAGCGTACCGCTTTCCAGGTCGATGCCCAGGTACAGCAGCAGCACCAGGGCGATGACGATGCGGGTGACGGTGAAGGTCTGGAGCGTGCGCCACAGGGTAACCCGCGCGCCCATCGACAGCGGCGAATTCACCCTACGGCGGCGGCAGGCGCACGTGGCCCGGCGAGCAGTAATCCAGGCCGTCGGCCTTCACCGATTCGGACGCCGGGAAGTACATGCCGCAGTGGGCGCACTGGGCCATGGCCTCGATCTGGGCGCTGGGGGCGGCGGGGCCGCGCGCCGTATCGGGCGGAACCCCATGGCGCTTGGCCATCGCGCGCAGCTTGCTGCGCACGGCGAACACGATGAGGACAATGAGGCCAATCCAAAACAAGATACGCATCAGTAGACTCCCCGGTGCAGGACGACTTCGAGCACGAAGCGGCTACCGACGTAGGCCAGCGCCAGGGTGGCGAAGCCTGCCAGCGTGAAGCGCAGCGCGGTCTTGCCGCGCCAGCCCTGCCACCTGCGCCCGGCCAGCAGCGCCGCGAACAGCGCCCACGAGAGCAGCGCGAACACGCTCTTGTGGTCGAGCAGCAGCGGCCGGCCGAACACCTGTTCGGAGAACACGAAGCCCGACAATACCGTCAGGCTGAGCAAGACGAAGCCGATCCAGATCACACGGAACAACAGTTTTTCCATGGTGAGCAAGGCCGGGAGCTGGTCGAGCGCGGAGCCAAACCAGCCGCCACCGGCGGTGCGGGTATGCAGCCGCGTCTCTTGCAGTGCCATCAGCACGGCGTGGAAAGCGGCGATGGTCAGGGTGCTGTAGGCCAGCACCGCGACCGCGATATGCCAGCCGAAGGCGGCGGTCTTGCCGGCCAGCGGCGTCAGGGTGCCCGGGAACAGCAGCGGCAACAGGGTGGCCGCCGCCGCGAACGGCATCACCAGGCGGCGCAGGCTGTCGAGGGCGAAATTGCGGTTCTCGAACCAGTAGGCGAGCACCGACACCCACAAGGCGCTGGAAATCATGATGGCGAAGCCGACCCGCAGCCGTCCCGGCACCATCACGTCCATGCCGAGCGCGACGCCATGCAGGGCCCAGGCCCCGGCGGTCACGCCCGAGATGACGGCGCCCAGCCGCGTCGGCAGCAGGGCGCATACCGCGTACAGGAAGGCAGCGGCAAAGAAGAGGGAATTCTGCATAATAAGAGTCTACACCATCGGCGAACGCCGGTGGTAAGCCCCCTTCCCCACCGCCGATGGCGCCGCTACATATATATATGTGACGGACGTTCAATCCACCGCCGCCATCCGCAACTCGTCGTTGTGATGCCGCGCCTGCTCTTCCATCACCATCAAGCCCAGCTCGCGCTTGAGCAGGTTGAATTCCGGCGCCGCCGGGTCGCGCGGGCGCGCGATCTCGACCAGGAGATCGCGCTTGATCGTTCCTGGCCGGTACGTCATCACGACGATGCGGTCGGCCAGGTAGATCGCCTCCTCGATGCTGTGGGTGACGAACAGGATCGTCTTTTTGAGTTCGGCCCACAGGCGCAGCAGCTCGTCCTGCAGATTGCGCCGGGTGAGCGCGTCGAGCGCGCCGAAGGGTTCGTCCATCAGCAGGATCGGCGAATCGAGCGCCAGCACGCGCGCGATCGCCACCCGCTGGCGCATGCCGCCGGACAGGTCCTTCGGATAGCGGGTGCGAAAGTCGGCCAGCGACAGCAGCTTGAGCAGCTCATCCACCCGGCGGTCGATCTCCGGCCCGCGCATGCGCTTGATCTCGAGGCCGAAGCGGATGTTCTGCTCGACCGTCATCCAGGGAAACAGCGCATATTCCTGGAACACCATGCCGCGCTGCGGCCCCGGCCCGGTGACCGCGCGGCCGTCGACCAGGATCTCCCCGGAAGACGGCGGCGCGAAACCGGCCACCGCATTGAGCAGGGTCGACTTGCCGCAGCCCGAAGGGCCGAGCAGGCAGGTGAACTGCCCGCGCTCGAGCCCCAGGTCGATGTCCTGCAGGGCCACCACTTCATGGTCTTCGGCGCCGAACACTTTATTGACGCCTTCGATACGGATATGGATATCGTTCATGTCAGTGCTCCAGGCCGCGGTGCCAGCGCAGCAAATGGTTGTTCAATCGATTCACGCCGATGTCGATCAGGAGGCCCAGCACACCGATGCTGATCATCCCGGCGATGACCTTGTCGGACCAGAAGTACTCGCGCGCTTCCGAGATGCGGAACCCCAGGCCGCTGTTCACGGCGATCATCTCGGCCACGATCACGACGATGAAGGCGGTGCCGATCCCGATCCGCACGCCGGACAGGATGTAGGGCACCGCCGCCGGCAGGATCACGCGCAGAAACATCGTCAGCTTGCCGGCGCCGAGGTTGTGCGCCGCGCGCAGATAGATGCCGTCGACCTGGCGCACGCCGGCGATCGTGTTCATCAAGACCGGAAAGAAGGCCCCGATCGCGATCAGGAACACCGCCGGCGGATTACCGAGCCCGAACCACAGCATCGCCAGCGGGATGTAGGCGATCGGCGGGATCGGCCGCAGTACCTGCACCAGGGGGTTCATCCAGGCGTGCACGCGCTGGCTCGCCCCCATCGCCAGCCCGAGCGGCAGCGCCAGCCCGGCGCCGATGGCGAAGCCCACCACCACCCGGTACAGGCTGGCGATGACGTCCACCGGCAGCTCGCCGGACAACGCCCATGTGAGCCAGCCGCCGTCGGTGTACTGCGCGAACGGCTCCAGCGGGAGCAGGTAGTCGACCCACTTGCGCCACACGTCCAGCGGCGCCGGCAGCACCTGGCGGTCGACCAGGCCGCTGGCCGCCACCCATTGCCAGAGTGCGATCGCCAGCACCGGCACCACCAGGCCGGTGGCGGCGTCGTTCCATCGGAGCCGCTTCTTTCGCGGGGCCTTGCGTCGTTCGATGCGTTCCATGATCGATGCTCCCTCACCGGATGTTCAGGCTTTTCTTGGCCGAGACCAGCAGGTCGGTACGGACCCAGTCGCTGGCCAGCGGCGGACGCGCCATGCGCCCCACCCCGGTCTGCGCCATGACGTCGGTCGTGACCTGGATGTGCCGGGGCGTGATGTCGTAGGAGTACGGCGAATTGGCCATCGCCGCGCGGAAGTCGGCGGTCGTGATCTGGCCCTTGAACATCGACTGGCGCACATAGTGTTCGGCGATGTCGGGCCGGTCGATGAAGGTGCGCGTGGCCTGGACGAAGCAGCGCATGAACTTCTCGGCCAGCGGCCGGCGCTCGCGGTAGAACTTCTCGGTCATGACCATGGTGCGCACCGGCTCGCCGATCGGCGTCCCGTAGGGTTTCATGACCTCCACCCCGAAGCCCATATTGATCGCCTGCGACGACTGCGGCTCGGATTGCATCATCGCGTCGATGTGGCGGCCCAGCAGCGCCTGGTTCAGCTCGGGATAGGACAGGTAGACCAGCTGCACGTCCTTGCGGCCGGTGGTGTCGGCGCTCAGCTTGTTGCGCGCCAGCTCGGCCATCAGGAGCACTTCCTGGATGCCGCCGCGGGTGACGCCCACTTTTTTGCCCTTGAGCTGGGACACCGACGCTATCTTCAGTTCGGGCCGCGCCACCAGCCGCGCCCCGCCGCGCGCGAAGCCGGCCACCACCACCACCGGAGCCCCGCCGGCGCGGCCCTGGATCGCGGTCTCGGACGCGGTGGCGCCCACGTCCAGTTCGCCGGCGATGATGGCTTGCATGATGTCCAGCCCCTTGGCGAACATCTTTTCCTCGACCCGGATGCCGCAGCCCGGCGCGATTTCCTTGATATAGGACACCGCGCCGAAATGCGCCAGCTTCAGGTTCCCCAGCCGCACGACGTCCTGGGCCGCGGCGGTCCCTCCCACGTCTAAGAGCGCTAACGCGATCAATGTCTTGCCAAACATTTGCCTCATACGTTTCTCCTGACCTCGATTTTTAGGATTCATGCTTGCCGGAAAGGCGAGTAGGCAATACAACATGGCAGCCGTAGGTCGTGTTTGCGTTATGCCAAAAGGCGACGGCGTTGGCGAAAAATGGCCGGGACAGGCCGGGTTCGGCGCGATGGGGTATGCAGGGCAGCGGCGGCACAAGGTAAAATGACGCGTTGGCGAACCTGCGCCAAGTCCGAATTGCGCTTCTTTCTATATTAGGTAGACATGCTAGATAACCTCACCCAACGCCTTGCCAAGGTCGTCAAGACCATGCGCGGCGAGGCCCGCCTGACCGAGGCGAACACCGCGGAAATGCTGCGCGAAGTGCGCATGGCCCTGCTCGAGGCGGACGTGGCGCTGCCGGCGGTGCGCGAATTCATCGCCAAGGTCAAAGAGAAGGCCCTGGGCGAAGAAGTCGTCGGCTCGCTGTCGCCCGGCCAGGCCCTGGTCGGCGTGGTGCAGAAAGAGCTGGCCGCCCTGATGGGCGCCGACCTCGGCCCCGAAGCGACCCAACTCTCCTTCGCCCAGCAGCCGCCCGCGATCATCCTGATGGCCGGCCTGCAGGGTGTGGGTAAGACCACCACCACGGGTAAGCTGGCCAAGTACCTCAAGGAACAAAAGAAGAAGAAAGTCCTGACCGTCTCGGCCGACGTCTACCGCCCTGCCGCGATCGCCCAGCTCGAGGCCGTGTCCAAGCAGGTCGGCGTCGACTTCTTCCCGTCCACCGCCAGCGACAAGCCGGTCGACATCGCCCGCGCCGCGCTCGACTGGGCCAAGAAGCATTACCACGACGTCCTGATCATCGACACCGCCGGCCGCCTGGGCATCGACGAAGCGATGATGCAAGAAATCGCCGCCGTGCACGGCGCCGTCAATCCGGTCGAGACCCTGTTCGTGGTCGACGCCATGCTGGGCCAGGATGCGATCAACACCGCCAAGGCCTTCAACGATGCCCTGCCCCTGACCGGCATCGTGCTGACCAAGCTCGATGGCGATTCGCGCGGCGGTGCGGCGCTGTCGGTGCGTCACGTGACCGGCAAGCCGATCAAGTTCGCCGGCGTGTCCGAAAAACTCGATGGCCTCGAGGCTTTCGACCCCACCCGCATGGCCAACCGCGTGCTGGGCATGGGCGACATCCTGGCGCTGGTCGAAGAAGCGCGCAAGGGCGTCGACGCCGAGGCGGCGGCCGAACTGGCCAACAAGATCAAGGTCGGCGGCCGCTTCGACATGAACGACTTCAAGTCGCAACTGACGCAAATGAAGAAAATGGGCGGCATGGCCGGCCTGATGGATAAACTGCCGGCCCAGTTCCAGCAGGCGGCGGCCGGCGCCAATATGGGCCAGGCCGAAAAATCCGTGCAGCGCATGGTGGGCATCATCGACTCGATGACCCCGCTCGAGCGCGCCAAACCCGAACTGATCAAGGCCAACCGCAAGCGCCGCATCGCGGCCGGCGCCGGCGTGCAGGTGCAGGAAGTGAACCGCATGCTGAACCAGTACGACCAGATGCAGTCCATGATGAAAAAGCTCAAAGGCGGCGGCCTGATGAAGATGATGCGCGGGATGAAGGGGATGATGCCCGGCATGCGCTAATCTGCATCTCAATCGGCGAGAACCGCGCAAAGTATCGCTTTGCGCGGTTTTTTTTCGCCGCTTGTCAGCGTTTTTTCGTTCTCATGCGTTGTTGTGTGCGATAACGCCCATTTGGCGGGTTTTATGAGTGAAAAAGTTTTGAAAAAGACTTGCACGTTCTGTAAAACGCTACCAATATAGGCGTGCGATAAATTACGCACTTTTCCACGTGTTCGTTTTAGGAGGCTCGAAGATGGCAACAGCCAAAAAAACCACTGCAGCGCCAGCAAAAAAAGACGCTGCCAAGCCTGCTGCAGCGGCCAAGCCGGCAGCAAAAAAGGCAGCACCAGCAGCGAAGTCGGCCGATAAGCCGGCAGCCGCTCGCAAGCCGAATGCTGCTTTCATGAAAGCCATGACCCCGTCCGCCACACTGGCTGCCGTCGTTGGCGACAAGCCGCTGCCGCGCACCGAAGTGACCAAGAAGGTCTGGGATTACATCAAGTCGAAAGACCTGCAAGACGCAGCGAATCGCCGCATGATCAATGCCGACGACAAGCTGAAAGCGGTTTTCGGCGGCAAGGCACAAGTCTCGATGTTCGAAATGACCAAGCTCATTTCGGATCACCTGAAATAAGCCAACGCGCTATTTCAATAAGCTTCACGCTTAAAAAAGCCCCGGTTTCAAACCCGGGGCTTTTTTGTTATTCGGCTGTAAATAATAGTGGCAGCAGGTTAATAACCTATCGGATCGATGCGTTGCACCGATCCGACTCCATTACAAACCGGCCGCCGCTTTCATCAGGTGGAACACCTGGGTATTCTCGATTGTGCCCTTGAACGGTGCCGATCCCGCGCCAGTCGCAAACAGTTTGACGTCGCCGCCGCCATGGGTTTCCGAGGACTTGTGCACGCCGGTTTCCTGATGGTAATCGTCGCTTTGCGCGACCACGCTATCGACGTCGGCGCGCGCATCCGGGCGGTTCGGGCCGTTGCCGAACACCAGGGTGGTGAAGGTCTTGCCGTCCGCATCCTTCTTGGGCTCGCCCGACGCATAGTCGCGCACGATGTCGGTGATCGGATTGCCGCGCTTAGGATAGCCGTTGATCTGCATCGTGTGGTCATGGTCGGCGGTCAGCACGATCAGCGTGTTCTGCAGGCCCGGATCGATGGCGCGCATGCGCTCGATCGCCAGCTGCAGGGCGTCGTCGAAGGCCACCGTCTCTTCCAGCGCGTGCTTGGCGCGGGTGTCGTGCAGGGCGTGGTCGATCTTGCCGCCTTCGACCATCAAGAAGAAACCGTTCGGATTCTTCGACAGCAGGTCGATCGCCTTGCCGGTCATCTCGGCCAGGGTCGGCTGCTCCGGGCGGCGCTGGTACGAGTAATCGAGGTGGCTGGTGGCGCTGAAGATGCCCACGAACTTGCGGCCCGGCTGCGCCGACATCATGCCGGCGCGGGTACCGGCCACGTAGTAGCCGGCGCCGGCGAATTCGGCCATCAGGTCGCGCCCGTCGGGGCGGCCCTTCGGATTGGTGGCGGGGTCAACCGGGGTGAAGTGGTTGCGCCCTCCTCCCATCAGCACGTCAACGCCATCGCCCAGCGCCGGGTTGTAGCCGGCGCCGCCGGGCACGATCTGCTGCGCGATCGTGTACACCGCGTCGCGGCTGCAGGTATGCGCGAAGGTCGATGCCGGGGTGGCGTGGGTCAGCTCGGTGGTGGTGATGGCGCCGGTGGCCTTGCCTTGGGCCTTGGCCAGCTCCAGGATCGTCACGGCCGGCGTGCCGTTATTGGCGCCGCACATGTCGACGCCTTCCTTGGTCGGATCGATCGGACGCGCGCCGGCTTGCGAGATGACGTCGTTGTTCATCTTCACGCCGGTCATGTAGGCGCCCATCGACGGTGCGCTGTCGGTGGTCTGGTAGTCGAGCGAATAGGTCTTGATGCGCGCGGTGCGCTCCATCAGGCGCTCGAAGTGCAGCAGGCTGTCCTCGCCGCCGCGATAGATGCGGGCGGCGGTGATGGTGGTCGGGCCCATGCCGTCGCCGAGGAAGAAGATGATGTTCTTCGCCTTTTGCTGGGCGGCGGCGGGAGTGGTAAATGCAGCAGCGCAGCAGGCGGCCAGCAGCAGCGGAGTAATACGTTTGAAAGTCATGGTGGCTCCTGGTCGCGGCTTACAGGCCGGCGGCGGTCTTGATCAGGTTGAACACGCGGGTGTTGTCGATGGTCCCGCGGAACAGTTCGGCGTTGGCGCCGGTCGCGCCCAGGTAGACGTCGCTGCCGCCATGGGTCTCGGCGCCCGTGCGGGTGCGCACCACCGCCTCCTGGTGGTAGTCGTCGCGCGTCACGACTTCGTCGGTCAGGTGCACGGTGCGGTCGCCCGCGTGGCGCTGCTCGCCGGTGCCGAAGCCGATGATGGTGTACGGCTGGCCCTTGCCGTCCAGGCTAGGGGTGCCGTCGGCGTTGCGCACCAGGCCGATCACGCCGGGGTTGGTGGGCGTGGTCTTGCCGGTGCGGGCCGCATAGCCGTTCAGGATCAGGGTGTGGTCATGGTCGGCGGTGGCGACGATCAGCGTGTTCTTGAGGCCCGGATCGAGCGCCTCCATGCGCTCGATCGCCGCCTGCAGCGCCGCGTTGTAGCTCACCGTTTCTTGCAGGGCGCGCTTGCCCAGGGTCGCGTGCAGCGCGTGGTCGATCAGGCCGCCCTCGACCATCAGGAAGAAGCCGTTCTTGTTCGGCGCCAGCAACTCGATCGCCTTGGTCGCCATCGCCGGCAGGGCCGGCTGGCGGCTTGCATCGCGCACGGCGTCGAAGTCCATGTGGTTCGGCGCGAACAGGCCGACCGCCGGCTGGCCCGGTTGCAGGGCCGCGAATTGCGCGGTGTCGTTCACCACGCGGAAGCCTTTCGAGCCCAGTTCGGCCAGCAGGTCGCGGTTGTCGGCGCGCTTGCCGCCCTTGGCGAACGGCGTGAAGTTCTGGGCACCGCCGCCGAACAGCACGTCCAGGCCACGGTCGCCGAGCGCCTTGTTGTAGCCGGCGCCGCCCGGCACCAGGCTGGCGGCGATATCGGTTTCCAGCTTGCGGTGGCAGGCGTGGGCATAGGTCGAGGCCGGGGTGGCGTCGGTGACGCTGGTATTGGTGACCACGCCGACGGCCATGCCGCGGCGCTTGGCCAGTTCCAGGAGCGTCACTGCGGCCTGGCCATTTTCACAGCGGCTCACCAGGTTGTTGCCGTTGGCGTCCTTGCCAGGTGCAACCGAGCGGGTGCCGAAGGACATCGAGACCACGCCGTTATTGTGCTTCACGCCGGTCATGTAGGCGGCCATCGAGGCGGCGCTGTCGGTCACTTGCGCATCGTTCGAGAAGGTCTTCACGAAGGCCGACTCGGGCATCTTGTCGATCGCCAGCTCGCCGTCTTCGCCGGCGGCGAAGATACGCGCCGCGGTCAGGGTGTTGATGCCCATGCCGTCGCCGAGGAAGAAGATGACGTTTTTCGCGCGCTGGTCGACGGCATTGGCCACGACGGCGCCTTGCGCGGCGGCGGTGGATTGGGTCGAATCGGGCGGCGTTGTCGCGCAGCCGGCGAGTGCCGCCAGCAGCGCGGCGGAGGCAAGAGTGGTCGGTCGCATGCAGTCCTCTGCTTGGGAAAGCGGAAAGTCTACACTGCTAACGTGACACGTTGGTGAACTGAAATGTTGGCGTTTTGTATAGCAGGCCTGGCCTAGATGCCGTGCTTGAATTCCCAGTTCTTCCACGCCGCCAGCACCGCGTTCGGGTACTTCGGCTTGCCCCGGCTGCCGTTGTAGCGGCCCAGCGCCAGGTACAGGTCGCCGCGCTCCATGTCGATATACATGCGCAGGATCGCGCAGCCGTAGCGCAGATTGGTCTGCATATGGAACAGGCGGCGGCGGTCGCCGTCGCCGATCACCTTGGTCCAGAACGGCATCACCTGCATATAGCCGCGCGCGCCGGCGATCGAGATCGCGTACTTGCGATAGGCCGATTCGACCTGGATCAGGCCCAGCACCAGCCCCGGATCGAGACCGGCGCGGGTCGATTCGTACCAGACCGTCTCGAGGAATTCGGTACGGGTCTGGGCGTCGGGCAGGCGCTTGACGAGCCGGCCCGACATGGCGTCCAGCCAGGCCTGGTAGCGCGCCCGCGCCGCGTCGGTGCGGAAAACCGGCCGCGGCGGACGCGCGTCGGCGATGGCATTGGCCAGGGCCAGGCGCACCGAATCCGACAGCGCTTCTTCCTTCTGGTTGCCGGCAAACACCTCACCCCCACCCAGTCCGAAGGCGCACGCGAGCACGGCGCCCCCGGTCCAGGAGGCGAGGCGCATCCGCATCACTTGCCCAGCTTGCCCTTGATGAAGGCGACCATGTCCGCCACGGCCACGGCGCTTGCCGCTTCGTCGCGGCGGCCCTGGTATTCCAGGTTGCCTTCCTTCAGGCCGCGCTCGCCGATCACGACGCGATGCGGCACGCCGATCAGTTCCCAGTCGGCGAACATCGCGCCCGGACGCAGGCCGCGGTCGTCGACGATGACGTCGATGCCGGCCGCCTGCAACTCGGCGTACAGCTGTTCGGTGGCTTCTTTCACCATCTCGCTGCGGTCCAGGCCCATCGGGCACAGCACCAGCTCGAACGGGGCGATCGAGTCAGGCCACACGATGCCCTTGTCGTCGAAGTTCTGCTCGATCGCCGCGCCCAGGATGCGGGTCACGCCGATGCCGTAGCAGCCCATCTGCAGCGGCGCGGGACGGCCACCTTCGTCGAGGAAGGTCGCGCCCATCGCTTCCGAATAGGCGGTGCCGAGCTGGAACACGTGGCCCACCTCGATGCCGCGCTCGATCGCCAGTACGCCCTTGCCGTCCGGCGAAGCGTCGCCCTCGACCACATTGCGCAGGTCGGCAACGAGCGGTTCCGGCACATCACGGCCCCAGTTGGCGCCGGTGTAGTGGAAGTCGGCCTCGTTGGCGCCGCACACGAAGTCGGCCATGTTGGCGACGGTGCGGTCGGCCACGACGTTGACCGGCAGCTTGGTATTGATCGGACCCAGGTAGCCCGGCACGGTGCCGAACACTTCGAGGATCTCGGCCTCGGTCGAGAAGCGGAAGTCCTTCAGGCCCGCCACTTTCGAGACCTTGATCTCGTTGAGCTCATGGTCGCCGCGCAGCAGCAGCACCCAGAAGCTCTTCTTGCCTTCTTCGCTCTCGACGGTCAGGGCGATGGTCTTGACGGTCTGCGACAATTGCAGGCCCAGCAGCTCGGCCACGCTTTCGCACTTGGTCTTGCCTGGGGTCGAGGTCTTCGTCAACGCCTGGGTCGCCGCGCCGCGCGCGCCGCTGGCGACGGCTTCGGCCGCTTCCATATTGGCCGCGTAGTCCGAATCAGGGCAGTACACCAGCGCGTCTTCGCCGGTGCTGGCGATGACGTGGAATTCATGCGAACCGGTGCCGCCGATGGCGCCGTTGTCGGCCGCCACCGCGCGGAACTTCAGGCCGAAGCGGTTGAAGATCCGGGTGTAGGCGTCGAACATGGTCTGGTAGGACTTCTGCATGCCTTCGAGGTCACGGTCGAAGGAATAGGCATCCTTCATCGTGAATTCGCGGCCGCGCATCAGGCCAAAGCGCGGACGGCGCTCGTCGCGGAACTTGGTCTGGATGTGATAGAAGTTGACCGGCAGCTGGCGGTACGACTTGATTTCGCTACGCACGACGTCGGTGACCACTTCTTCGGAGGTCGGCTGGATCGCGAAATCGCGACCGTGACGGTCTTTGACGCGCATCAACTCGTCGCCCATCTTGTCCCAGCGGCCCGTTTCTTGCCACAACTCGGCCGGCTGCACCAGCGGCATCAGGAGTTCGATTGCGCCCGCACGGTTCATTTCTTCACGGACAATCGCTTCGACCTTGCGGATGACGCGCAACCCGACCGGCATATAGGTATAGATGCCGGAACCCAGGCGCTTGATCATCCCGGCGCGCATCATCAGCTTGTGGCTGACGATCTCGGCATCGGAAGGCGCTTCTTTAAGAGTTGAAATAAAAAATCGTGAGGCGCGCATATCAGTGAATTCTTTTTAAAAAGAGAGGGTTATAATCGACCTAATTTTAAAGGATTAGCCGGCTGATGCGTCCAATCTTTCTACAAACAGGGTCCGCAACCAGCAGCATCCACCGCGCAAGCGGTGCGGAAAACCCACGGGCGTACAGAATTTGTAGGTAAAAACGCAAGGGCACTTCGAAAAACCGTCGCGAGCGGCAGCAGTTTCGGACGAGAAGCGCAGTCGTACGGTCGTACGACGAGCATCGCAGTCCGAAAATGCAACGCGCAGCAGGTTTTTCGATGCGCCCATAAGGGACGATCCGCCGGCAGAAAGTATCGAGGTGCACTTATGCTCGACCGTGAAGGGTTTCGGCCCAACGTCGGCATCATCCTGCTGAACGCTAACAACGAGGTCTGGTGGGGCAAGCGGGTGCGCGAGCACTCATGGCAATTCCCGCAAGGGGGGATCAAGTACGGAGAGACGCCAGAACAGGCAATGTACCGCGAGCTCGAAGAAGAAATCGGCCTGCGCCAGGAGCACGTCAAGATCATGGGGCGAACCCGCGACTGGCTGCGCTACGAGGTGCCCGACCACTTCATCAAGCGCGAAATCCGTGGCCATTACCGCGGCCAGAAGCAGATCTGGTTCCTGTTGCGCATGGTTGCTCGCGACAACGAAGTCAATCTGCGCCTGACCGACCACCCGGAATTCGATGCCTGGCGCTGGCACGACTACTGGGTGCCGCTGGACGTCGTGATCGAGTTCAAGCGCGACGTCTACCAGCGCGCCCTGCAGGAACTGTCGCGCTTCGTCACCTGGCCGGCCAGGGGCCAGCACGGCGAGCGGCGCCACAGCGCGCGCTACCTGCGCCAGCCGCATGGCAGGTCGCAAGGGGCCAAGCCGGCCCAGGACATGGTCGCCGCGGCCGGCGGTGCCAGTCCTGCGGGGCCGGAATCGCTGGTGCTGGCGCCCAACAAGTAGTTGTATTGACGGAAAACGGCGGCCCGCGCCGCCGTTTCCGTCAAATTCCCTCCCCGCGCATCATTTCATGCGCAGAGCATTGCTTTAAAAGCAACCCCAGCCGGTAGAATGGGCGCATGACTTTCATCGCCCCTCCGCTGCGCGCATTTCTCCTCCCCCTTCTCTTTCTCCTGTCTTTGCATGCCTCGGCGCAAACCGCATGCCAGTTCCTGCAGGTGGCGCAGGTGCCGCTGCACTATGCCGGCTCGGGCCTGGGCCTGACGATGACCGGCGAGATCAATGGCAAGCGCGCCACCATGCTGCCCGATACCGGCTCCGGAGTCACTTACCTGACCCGCACCGGGGTCGATCGCCACGGCCTGACCCAGCGCCCCACCGGCCGCTATGTCCAGGGCGTGGCCGGCAAGTCGCGGCTGTACGAGGCCAGGGTGGCGGAGTTGGTCGTCGGGCCGGTGCGCGCCCGCGAACTGTACCTGTCGGTGGTCGGCGAAACCTCGTTCACGCCGCCGTTCGACGCCATCGTCGGCGCCGCCTTCCTGCTGCAGGGCGACCTCGAATTCTCGCTGGCCACCAAGGAACTGCGCTTCTTCCGCCCGCAACGCTGCGCCAGCACCTGGCTGGCCTACTGGGACAAGGACGCGAGCGTGATCCCGTTCCGCCAGCACGACGAGCTGACGGCGAACCCGCAGTTCTCGGTCCACATCAACGGCGCCCGCCTGACCGCGATGATCGACAGCGGCGCATCGGTCACGACCATCACCAGGCGCGCGGCGCATCGCGCCGGCATCGACCTCGATGGCCCGCGCGCGCAGCGCGTGGCCAATGCCCACGGCGTCGGCACACAGTCGGTGGGCGCCTGGATCGCCAGGGCGGATACCTTCAAGATCGGCGACGCCACCGTTTTCGATCCCGAGTTCGACGTGATCGACAGCCAGCTGAGCGTCGACGTGCTGCTGGGCGTCGACTTCCTGCGCGCGCACCGCGTGCTGTTCGCCATGAGCCAGGGCAAGCTGTACGTGTCCTACCTCGGCGGCCAGCCCTTCGATTCGCGGCGCGAGGTCAGGCCCTGGATGCGCCAGGAGGCCGAAGCCGGCAATGCCGACGCCTGGTACACGATGGCGGGCATGGCGAATTCCGAGCGCAGCATACACAAGGACCCGGCGGCCGCGATCGGCTACCTGGAGCGGGCGGCGGCGCTGGGCCACCGCGAGGCGAGCCTGTCGCTGGGCGTACGGATGCTGGTGCAGGGCAAACCGGAGCAGGCGGCCACGCTCCTGCGAGGGAGCCTGGGCGAGGGGCACACCGGCCGCAATGGCGCCCTGTGGCTCTATCTGGCTCAGCTGCGCGCCGGCGACCCGCAGGCCCGCACCGAACTGGAAGCGCGTTTCAAGGACCGCAGCGATTGGCCACGCCCGGTGGTCGATTATTTCCTGGACAAGATCGACGGCGCCAGGCTGCTGGCGGCGTCCGATACGCAGGCACGCGCCTGCTTTGCCGCCAACCTCGTCCTGCTGCACGAGGAAACACTGGGCAAGCCGGCCAGCGTCGCCCTGCCCAAGGATTGCAAGGCGATGCGTGAACAGTACCAGAGCGCAAACGCGGGCACGGACATGGCCCTGTGACGGCAGGCCGGCATCGCGCTACAATGCCGGCTCCCTTCCCTTCCTGCCGTATTCGACATGTTCACTCCGTCCTCGCACGACGTGCGCCGCTTCTTCTGCGAAGCCTATCGCAAGCACCGCAATGGCGAGATCCTGACCCCGATGGACGCAATCGCGGCCGACTGGATCGTCCAGCATCCCGAATACCACGAGCAGTTCGAGGACGTCGAGGCGGCGATCGCGGCCGACTATTCGGTCGAAGGCGGCAAGGCGAATCCCTTCCTGCACCTGTCGATGCACCTGTCGATCGCCGAGCAGATCTCGATCGACCAGCCGCGCGGCATCCGCGCCGCCCACGACGCCCTGGTGGCCCGGCGCGGCCAGCACGACGCCCACCACGAGATCATGGAATGCCTGGGCGAGATGATCTGGGCCTCCCAGCGCAACGGCGTGCCGCCGGATACCGAAGCCTATATCGAATGCGTGCGCCGGCGCGCATTCGCCTGATCCTTCCTTCGATTCACCCCAGCTTGTCGTCCGCGACCCGGTAGCGCGGGTCTTCCACCAGGTTCACCTCGACCATGCCGCGCGCCTTGTCCAGCAGCTCGCGGCAGTCCGGGCTCAGGTGGCGCAGGTGCAGGCGCTTGCCCAGCACGCGGTAGCGCTCGGCCAGCGCGTCGATCGCCTGGATCGCCGAGTGGTCGACCACCCGCGCATGCAGGAAGTCGATGATGACGTCTTGCGGATCGTCTTTCGGGGTGAACAGCGCCTGGAATGGCGTCACCGAGGCGAAGAACAGCGTGCCTTCCAGCGCATACACCTTCCAGCCCTGCCCGTCGTGCGAGACGGCGGCCCGTACCTGCTTGGCATGCTGCCAGGCGAACACCAGCGCCGACACGATCACGCCCGCGATCACCGCCAGCGCCAGGTCGTAGACCAGGGTGATGCCCGCCACCAGCACGATCACGCACAGGTCGGCGCGCGGCACCTTTCCCACCAGGCGGAACGTGCCCCACTCGAAGGTTTTTTCGCACACCACGAACATCACGCCGACCAGCGCCGCCAGCGGAATCGCCTCGATCCAGCTGGACCCGAACAGGATGAAGGCCAGCAGGAACAGCGCGGCCGCGATGCCCGACAGGCGCCCGGTGGCGCCGCTGTTCACATTGATCATGCTCTGACCGATCAGCGCGCAGCCGCCCATGCCGCCGAACAGGCCGGCCGCGACGTTGGCGGCGCCCAGCGCCAGCGACTCGCGGTTCGGCTGGCCGCGGGTGTCGGTGATCTCGTCGATCAGGGTGAGCGTCAGCAGCGACTCGATCAGGCCGACGCCGGCCAGCACCAGTGAATACGGAAAGACGATGCGCAGCGTCTCCAGGTTCCACGGCACGTCGGGCAGCGCGAAGCCCGGCAGGCCGCCGGCGATCGAACCGAGGTCGCCCACGGTCTTGGTCTCGATGCCGAGCAGCGCGCAGCCGCTGCTTGCCACCAGGATGCCGACCAGGGTCGACGGCACCGCTTTGGTCAGGCGCGGGGTCAGGTAGATCACCGCCATCGTGACGACGATGATGCCGGCCATGACCGCCAGTTCGGGGCCGGCCATCCACTGCGGCGCGCCATCCGGGCCCGGCTCCTTGAAGTGGTTGAACTGGGCGAGGAAGATCACCAGCGCCAGGCCGTTGACGAAGCCGAGCATCACCGGATGCGGCACCATGCGGATGAATTTACCCAGGCGCGCGGCGGCGAACAGCAGTTGCAGCACGCCCATCAGCACCACGGCGGCCAGCAGGTATTGCGCGCCATGCTGGACCACCAGCGCCACCATCACCACCGCCAGCGAACCGGCGGCGGCCGAGATCATGCCGGGCCGGCCGCCGAAGCACGACGTGATGAAGGCGACGATCACCGCCGCATACAGGCCGGTGAGCGGGGACAGGTGGGCGACCAGGGCGAAGGCGATCGCCTCGGGCACCAGCGCCAGCGCGACGGTCAGGCCGGCCAGCAGGTTGATCTTCAGGTAAGCGGGGGTAAGCGACGGCACGGCGGCTCCAGCGGCAAGGATGACAATCCCCTCGCTGCACTGCAGCAGAGGGGATCGCATGTTACCAGTTGCCGCGCAGCCGCGTAACGACAGCCCTACTTCTTGATCACCAGCTGCGACGGCAGGCTGGCGAGATACGCGCCGAGATCGGCCATGTCCTGGTTCGACAGCGGCTGCACCAGGCCGGCCATGATCGGATTGACGCGGCCGTTGGCGCCGGCGCCGCGCTTGTAGGCGCGCAGCGCATGCGTGAGATAGTCGGCGTGCTGGCCGGCCAGCTTCGGATAGGTCGGATCGATCGGCTTGTTGAAGTCGGCGCCGTGGCAGGAAGCGCAGTTGTATTTCTGGGCCAGGGCTTCGCCGCGCTTGACGTCGTCGGCGCTGGCGCCAAGAGACACAGCGCCGAGGACCAGCAGGAGCATCGTGTTCTTCATGGCGGTCCTCATCGCTTGGCGGTCGTCTGGTTCGACGATTGCTGGGAATAATAGGCCGCCACGTCGGCGATGTCCTGGTCGCTCATCGAGCGCGCGATGCCGGTCATGGAAGGATGCTTGCGGTCGCCCTTGCGATAGGCCTTGAGTGCGGATTCGATGTACTTGGCCGACTGGCCGCCGATCATCGGCACGCGGTACACCTCGGGGAATGCCGTCTTGTAGCCGCCGGGGATGGCATGGCAGCCGATACACATCTCGATCTTGGCGGTGGCCGCCTGGGGATTACCGACCACTTCCGCGGCGGATGCGCTGCCGGCGGCGCCGGCAAGGAGCGCCAGCGCCAGTGGTACCAGAGTTTTTTTCATGGGCGTCTCGTTAGTTATATGTCGAAAATCGCAACCGCACAAAAACTTAGCAAAGGCTTACCAACCGGCCGATTCTATCTGAAGACTTGACACCAGTCTACAAACCGGCGTCCCGCGCCCGGGCCGCGGGTGGGCCGTATTTTTGTCATATACTCGCCCAACCTTCTTCGTTTTCTTCCGTCACCCGCCATGCATGCTTCTCCCCGCTTCGAAGGCAGCGACAACTACGTCGCCACTCCCGACCTGAAACTGGCCGTCAACGCCGCGCTCACGCTGGGCCGCCCGCTCCTGATCAAGGGCGAGCCGGGCACCGGCAAGACCATGCTGGCCGAAGAGGTCGCGGCCGCACTCAACATGCCGCTGCTGCAGTGGCACGTGAAGTCGACCACCAAGGCCCAGCAGGGCCTGTACGAATACGACGCCGTCTCGCGCCTGCGCGATTCGCAGCTGGGCGACGAGCGCGTGCGCGACATCCAGAACTACATCGTCAAAGGCGTGCTGTGGCAGGCGTTTACGTCGCCCGAGCCGGTCGTGCTGCTGATCGACGAAGTCGACAAGGCCGACATCGAGTTCCCGAACGACCTGCTGCGTGAGCTCGACCGCATGGAGTTCTACGTCTACGAGACGCGCGAGATGGTGGTGGCCAAGCACCGCCCGCTGGTGATCATCACCTCCAACAATGAAAAGGAACTGCCCGACGCCTTCCTGCGCCGCTGCTTCTTCCATTACATCCAGTTCCCGGACCGCGAGACGATGGCCGACATCGTCGGCGTGCACTTCCCGACGCTCAAACAGGACCTGCTGGCGGCCGCGCTGCAAAGCTTCTATGCGCTGCGCGACGTCCCCGGCATCAAGAAGAAACCGTCGACCTCGGAATTCCTCGACTGGCTCAAGCTGCTGCTGGCCGAGGACGTGCCGGCCGAAGCGCTGCGCGCCGAGAACGAGGCCCCGCCGCTGCACGGCGCCCTGCTCAAGAACGAGCAGGACATCGCCCTGTTTGACCGCCTGATGGCCATGGCGAGGAACCGGCGATGATCGCGGTCGCGCCCATCACCCTGGAACTGAACGGCGTGCGCCTGGAGCCGCTGGCGCCGCACCACGCCGACGGCCTGCGCGCGGCGGCCAGCGATGGCGAGCTGTGGAACCTGGTCGTGACCAGCGTGCCGGCGCCGCAGGACGCCGGCGCCTATATCGACACCGCCCTGGGCATGTCCAACCGCCGGGCCTGGGCCGTGGTCGATGCCGCCAGCGGCGCCGTGATCGGCAGCACCAGCTACCACGACATCGTGCCCGAGGTCGACCGGGTCGAGATCGGCTACACCTGGTATGCCAAACGCGCACAGCGCAGCCACGTGAACACCAGCTGCAAGCTGATGCTGATGCGGTACGCCTTCGACACGCTCGGCTGCGCCGTGGTGGGCCTGCGCACCGATGGCGAGAATTTTGCCTCGCAGGCGGCCATCGAGCGCCTCGGTGCGCACAAGGATGGCGTGCTGCGCCATCACGTCGCGCGCCGCAACGGGCAGCCGCGCGATACCGTCATGTACAGCATCCTGCAGGGCGAATGGCTGCGCGTGAAGGCGCACCTGGAGGCGCGTCTGGCGCATCACGCCGGGAGCTAGGCCATGCTGATCGACTTCTTCCGCGCCCTGCGCGAGGCCAAGGTCCCGGTCTCGATCCGCGAATTCCTGACCCTGCTCGAAGCGCTGCAGCACCAGGTGATCCCGCCCTCGCTCGACGAGTTCTATTACCTCGCGCGCCTGACGCTGGTGAAGGATGAAGCGCACTTCGACAAGTTCGATCGCGTGTTCGGCCTCTGGTTCAAGGGGGTCGATGCGGTATTCGACGAGAAGGCCGAGATTCCGCTGGAGTGGCTGATCAAGCGCTTTGAGCGCGAGCTGACGCCGGAGCAGAAGGCGCAGCTGGAAAAATTCGGCTACGACAAGCTGCAGCAGCGCCTGCAGGAGCTGCTGAAAGAGCAGAAGGAGCGCCATGCCGGCGGCAACAAATGGATCGGCACCGGCGGCACCTCGCCCTTCGGCCACGGCGGCACCAACCCCGAGGGCATCCGCATCGGCGGCACGGGCCGCAACCGCAGCGCGGTCAAGGTATGGGAACAGCGCACCTTCCGCGACTACGACGACGAGCGCGAACTGGGCACGCGTAATTTAAAAGTCGCGCTACGCCGCCTGCGCCGCTTCGCGCGCCAAGGCGCGGCGGACGAACTGGCACTGGACGACACCATCCGCGCCACCGCCAGCAATGCCGGCTGGCTCGACATCCGCATGCGGCCCGAGCGCAAGAATCGGATCAAGGTGGTGATGCTGCTCGACGTGGGCGGTTCGATGGACGACCACATCGAGCGCACCGAAGAACTGTTCTCGGCCGCCAGCAGCGAATTCAAGAACATGGAGTTCTATTACTTCCACAACTGCGTCTACGACTACCTGTGGAAGAACAACCGCCGCCGCCACAGCGAGCGCTTCGACACCTGGGACGTGCTGCGCAAGTATCCGGCCGATACGCGGGTGATCTTCGTCGGCGACGCCACCATGAGCCCCTACGAAGTGATGGCGCCGGGCGGCTCGGTCGAGTACAACAACGAAGAGCCGGGCGGGGCCTGGCTGGCGCGCTTCGTCTCGACCTTTCCCAAGTTCGCCTGGCTCAATCCGGAGCCGGAACATCTGTGGCAATACCGGCAATCGATTGCCCTCATTCGCCAGATCATGAATAACCGCATGTTTCCGATCACGCTAGAAGGGCTGGAACAGGCGATGCGGCTGCTCAGTAAGTAGGCGCGGCATCCATTCCTGTCAGCGCATATACGTCGTACCCGCGCAGGCTGGTACCCAAGCTTGCTTGCACCGTGACGGCGTTCGATTAGGCCGGCTGCGCAAATGACTTGGGTACCCGCCTTCGCGGGTACGACGTCTTCGAGGCAACAATTTATCTCCAGCAATGTAATTACGCACTGTGTTAGTGCGGACACGGACGGCCGTGCTGGAATCGCTATGATCGAGCCACTCGCCCGCCGCTCGCCGTGTCTCAACACAAGGCGCGTGGACGGGCGAGCCAGGACAATCGTGCGTGCCTCGTCCGCTTGTAGAATCCGCGAACGCAAGCGGCAAGCGCACATCATATAAAAGAATAGAGGGGAAAACGAATGCCAGACCTGCTGTCCTTGTTGACTAGTCTCGCGTGGCCGCTGGCGATCGCACTCGCCTGGCTGGCCGGCGAATTCGGCCAGCGCTGGACCGGCCTGCCGCGCATCAGCTTCTATGGCCTGGTCGGCTTCGCCCTCGGCAGCACCCAGATCGGCGCCCTGCCCGCCCCCGACATGGGGCCGGTCTCGCTGCTGGCCAACGTCGCCTTCGGCCTCATCCTGTTCGAACTGGGCAACCGCATCAACCTGCGCTGGCTGGTCAACAATCCCTGGATCGGCGTGGCCGGCCTGGTCGAGGCGGCGCTGACCTTCATCCTCGTCTATTTCGTCGCCAGCGCCTTCGGCGTCGGCCGCCTGACCGCCCTCCTGATGGCGGCGCTGTCGATGGCGACCTCGCCCGCCACCGTGGTGCGGGTGGTCAACGAACAGAAAAGCTCGGGCCAGATGACGGAGCGGGTGCTGCACCTGTCGGCCCTGAACTGCGTGCTGTCGGTGTTCGCCTTCAACGCCATCATCGGCATCTGGCTGTTCCGCACCTATGACGCTGTCGGCGAAGCGCTGTGGCAAAGCCTGGTGATGCTGGCCGGCTCGATCCTGATCGGGGCCATCTTCGGCGTGATCGTGCCGGCCCTGCTGCGCGCGATCGGCAATCAGCAGCAGGACGCCACCGTCGCCTTCGCGCTTGCGATCATCCTGCTGGTGGCCGTGTGCGACAGCGCCGCCCTGACGCCGGTGGTGGCGGCGCTGGCCTTCGGCCTGACGGTGCGCTACCGGCGCGTCGCCTTCACCCAGACCCAGCGCAACTTCGGCGCGCTGGGCGAAGTGCTGACCGTGCTGCTGTTCGTGTACGCCGCCTCGACCCTCGACTGGCGCCTGGTCACGGCCGGCGCCCTGCTCGCCATCAGCGTGGTGCTGGTGCGGATGTTCGCCAAGGTGGCCGGCGTGACGGCGCTCGCCCACCTGTCGGGCGTCACCTGGCGCAAGGGGGCGCTCACCGGCCTCGGGCTGGCGCCGCTGGCCGTGTTCGTGATCCTGCTGCTCGAGCACGCGCGCTATGCGGGCCTGAAAGTGGTCGAAGAACTGTATGCGATGGCGGCCGTGACGATGCTGCTCGAAGTCTTCGGCCCGATCATCATCCAGCGCGCGCTGATCTGGGCGCGCGAAGCACCGGAGTCGACCCATGCCGCTTGAAGCTTTCACCTCCTCGCAGCCGCTCACCTTCGGGGTCGAGCTGGAGCTGCAACTGGTCAGCCTGTCGGATTTCAACCTGACCGCGGCCAGCCCCGACCTGATGCACCTGTTGAAGCGCAAGCCGTTCCCGGGCAACGTCACGCCGGAGATCACCGAGAGCATGATCGAGATTAACTCGAGCGTGCACACGGCCTACGCGCCGCTGCTGGCGGAACTGACCGAGATCCGCGACACCCTGGTGGCGGCCAGCGACGTGCTCAATATCGGCATCGCCGGCGGCGGCACCCACCCGTTCCAGCACTGGTCCGACCAGCGCATCTCGGCCAAGCCGCGCTACGAATACCTGTCGCAGCTGTACGGCTACCTGGCCAAGCAGTTCACGGTGTTCGGCCAGCACGTGCACATCGGCTGCGCCAATGGCGACGATGCGCTCTACCTGCTGCATGCGCTGAACCGCTACCTGCCGCACTTCGTCGCGCTGTCGGCATCGTCGCCCTATGTGCAGGGCCACGACAGCCTGTTCGAATCGGCGCGCCTGAATTCGGTGTTCGCCTTCCCGATGAGCGGCCGCGCGCCGTTCACGCTGTCCTGGCAGGAGTTCACCGACGTCTACTTCGCCAAGATGGAACGCACCAACATCATCAAGAGCATGAAGGATTTTTACTGGGACCTGAGGCCCAAGCCGGAATACGGCACCATCGAGCTGCGTGTGTGCGACACCCCGCTGACGGTAGAGCGGGCGGCGGCGCTGGCCGGCTACCTGCAGGCGCTGTGCCGGCACCTGCTGGAGCGAAAAGAAGAAGCCCCGGTAGAGGACGATTATCTAGTTTATAACTACAACCGCTTCCAGGCCTGCCGCTTCGGCCTGGACGGCAGCATCACGCATCCGAAGACCTACGAGAATGTGCCGATGCGCGAAGACATCCTGGCGACGCTCGACACCATGCTGCCGCATGCCGAGGCGCTGGGTAGCGTGGATGCCTTGAAACACCTGGCGGCGGCGGTGCACGACGGCAGCGACGCGACCATCCTGCGCCGCCACGTCGAGCGTGAAGGCAGCGTCGAGGGCATGGTCAATGCGGCAATCCAGCACTTCCGCGGCGGCCGCACGAGCTGAAACAATTTCTATACATTCAGTATCCAAATTGCATGATAATGAAAAATTGCTTACCTGCAGTTTTTTATTATTCATGCTCACATGGTTAAACTGACCGCTACCCTGCTACTGCTTCCCGCCCTGCTGTGCTCCAGCCCTCTGTCGATTGCGGCCCCGTGGAGTGCGCCCGCCTCGACCATCCCCCTGCCGCGCGACCGCGCCTTCCCCGGCACCTTGCAGCTCGAGGTCGATGCCAGCGACACCACGCAGCGTATCGTCCGCGTCAAGCAGCGCGTGCCGGTGCAGTCGGCGGGCCGGCTGACCCTACTGTATCCGAGGTGGGACGGGGGCAGCCACGGCCCGACGATCCAGGTCCAGCGCATGGCTGGCCTCGCGATCCAGGGCGGCGGGCAGCGCCTGGCATGGCGCCGCGATCCCCTCGACGCGCATGCCTTCCACGTGCAGGTGCCGGCCGGCGTGCGCGAACTGGAGGTGACATTCGAGTTCCTGGCGCCGCTCGGCCACATGAGCCATATCAACCGCGACGTGATCAACCTGCAGTGGCAGAACGTGATCCTGTATCCCGCCGGCTGGTTTGCCAGTCGCATCCCGGTGGCGGCCTCGCTGACCCTGCCCAAGGGACTGGTGGCCGGGACCTCGCTGGTGGAGCAAAGCCGCGCCGGCTCGACGATCACCTTCGCGCCGACGCCGCTCGACCTGCTGCTCGACTCGCCCGTGCTGGCCGCGCCCCACGTGGAGAAACGCACGGTGGCCGGCGGCCCGGTCCCGGTACGCGTGACTTATTTCGCCGGCGAGGCCGCGCAGCTTGCCGGTGCAGCGGCGATGGACGCGCCGCTGCGCGCCATCGTCGAACAGACCGCCAGGGTATTCGGCAAGGCGCCCTTCCCCCACTTCGACTACCTGGTGCCGCTGACGGACCGCCTGCCAGGACCGGGCGGCCTGGAACACATCCGCTCGGCCGAGGTCACGCTGCCGCCGGACTTCCTGGCCAACCGCGAAGCCTCGGCCGCGGAAATCGACCTGTTTGCCCACGAATACATCCACGCCTGGAACGGCAAGTTCGCCCAGCCCGCGGACCATCGCACGCCCACGCCCAACGTGCCCATGCAAAGCACGCTGCTGTGGGTGTACGAGGGACAGTCCGAGTTCTGGGGGCGGGTGATCGGCGCGCGCTCGGGCCTGCGCGGATTCCAGGACACGCTCGACGCGCTGGCCCTGGACGCGGCCGCGATGGCGAACCGTCCGGGCCGCGCCTGGAAGGCACTCGGCGACAGCGCGCTCGATTCGATCACGATGCCGGGCGGTGTCGGCGTCAGCTGGACCGACTGGCAGCGCCGCAAGGATTATTACGCCGAAGGTGTGTTGCTTTGGCTGGACATCGACGGCATCCTGCGCGAACGCAGCCAGGGTAAATTCGGCATGGACGACTTCGCCGCCAGGTTCTTCGCCGTGCAGGGCAAGACCAGCAAGGACTACACCTTCGACGACGTCTGCGCCACCTTGTCGAAGCTGGCGCCCTTCGACTGGCGCGGCTATCTCGAACAGCGCGTGCACGGCAATAGCGACGCAGGCCTGCTCGACGGCCTGGAACGCGCCGGCTACCGGCTGGTCTACAAACCGACGCCGAGCCGCTACGTCGAGCGCGCCCTGCAGGGCGAAGGAGTCCCCGACTTCAGCTACAGCCTCGGGATCGGCGTGAACGGCAAAGGTGTGGTGCGCTCGGTCGGCTGGAACAGCCCCGCCTTCAAGGCCGGGCTGGCGCCGGGCGCCACGCTGGTGGAGGTGGGAGGCGAGCCGTTCAGCATCGAGCGCCTGGCCGCGGCGGTGTCGCGCCGCGATCTGGCCGGCATCGTGCTCACCATCGAGCTGGATCGGCAGAAGCGCGCGGTCACCGTCGTGTATGACGGCGGCTTGCGCTACCCTGCCCTGGAACGTATTCCGAGCCAAGCCGATCGCCTGAAGGGGCTGCTGCAGCCGCGTTAGCCGGCCAGCGGCGCGGTCTTGCCGGCCCAGCCGCCTTTCATGAAGCGCGCCAGCAAGGGCTGGCGCGTTGGCGCCGGTGGCGGCAGCTTGGCGTCGACCACGACGGCCCACTGGTCGGCCAGCTGTTCGCAGGTGGCGCGCAGCACGGGATCGATATTGGGCAGGCGCGACAGCGCACACAGGTGGCGCTCGATCACCGAGGCCAGCTTGATGCACGGCTGCTCGCCGTCGCCGCGCGTCGTGTAATTGGACATCAGGTGCAGGAGCGAAGCGACCAGCAACGCGTCCTGGCTGCGCGGCTCCGACGGCGTCGTGTGTGGGGTGGAAATGGTCATGCAAGCGTCTCCCAAAAAGCGGTTGCGGTCCGCAACGATGTAACGTGAATGGCAACAAGATGCGAATGATTCTCATTTCATTATTCACGCGTCACGCGGCGAAAGCAAGCGTTTTCGGAAAGCGAATCGTGGGCCGGCTGAGGTCGTGCGAAAGCTGATTCTCTGAGGCAATTATTGCGAGAAATTACAGCCGGGTTTCACGCGCCGCGCGCAGGAATTCGTCGAGCACCGGCGTGCAATCGAGCAGGTCGACGCCGCCGGCGCGGTGGAATTCGGGGTGCCACTGCAAGCCCATGACGAAGTTGGCGCGCTGGTAGCGGATCGCCTCGATGATGCCGTCCGGCTCGGACATGGCTTCGATGCGGATGTCGCGCCCGAGATCCTTGACCGCCTGGTGGTGGATCGAGTTCACCATGGCCCGCTCGACCTTGGGGAACATGCGGCCCAGCGAGGAGCCCTTGGGGAAGACGATGGCGTGGCGGTGCGCGTCATACACATCGTGCACGTGCGGCAGGGCCTCGGGCATGTCGGTGGCGACGTCCTGGTGCAAGGTGCCGCCGAAGGCGACGTTGATCAGCTGGCAACCGCGGCACACGCCCAGCACCGGTTTGCCGGCGTCGACGAATTCGTGCAGCAGTTCGAGCTCATACACATCGCGCGCGCGGTCGCCGCTCCACTCGGGCTTGGTCGGGGTTTCGGAATAGGTTTGCGGCGCCACGTCGGCCCCGCCCTGCAGCACCAGGCCGTCGAGGTGGCGCGCATAGTGGCGCAGGGTGATGTTGCTGGGGTGTAGCAGGCCGTTCGTATTCACGGTAGGGATCATGAATACCAGCACGTCGCGCGACATCACCCACTGGGCGATCGATTCCTCGAGATACTGCAGGTTCTTGCTGAGCAGCCCCTTGGCGCCGGTGGCAGGATGAAAAATGCGGGCCGAGACGCCAATGTGCAGCGTGCGCTGCATGAAATCGCGGTTGAAGCGTTCGCGCAGCGAGCGGAAACGCGAGGTGATGACCCGGCCGGCCAGGGCCACGGCATTGTCGCCATCGCGCAGGTAGCGGGCAGGACCGCGCGCGGTCTGGCCGCCGCTTGCGCGGCGATCGGGCACGCGCACGCGTGTTTCGCGGCGCTCGTCGACGTCCGCGGTCGGATCATCATTGCGCTTGATTTGATCGTCTTCAGCCATGGTTATTAATATAACTTCACCATTGCTTCGCACGATATAAAGTTGTTACAAAACGTCGCGTCCTCCCTACACCGGGAGATCCATCAGCTTCTGGAAGGTCAGCATCCAGTGGCGCCCGGCGACCGGCGTCGTGAGCAGGCCGCGCGCCCCGGCGCGGCGCGCACGCGCGCTGTCGTAGTGAAAGGATTGCTCGACCAGGAACACCACCGGCGTGCGCTGCGCGCCGTCCTGCGACTTGATCGAGCTGCATACCTCATACGGTTCGATGCCGACCGCCGCCGTGTTGATCAGCACCAGCGATACCGGAGTTTCGTCGCACAGGCGCACCGCCGCGCACAGGCTGTCGGTCCATTCCACCGGTACCCGGCGCGGGCCGAGCACGTGCGCCACCTGGTTACGCAGCTTGCACTCCTTGTCGACGATCAGGACGGCCCCATCTACGGGACCACGGCGCAGGCGCGTGTAGAATGCCGGCGTTTCGCAGTCCGGCGCCAGGCGCGGACGGCGGCGCCGCTCGGCCAGCACGCGCCGGACGGTGCGGGTACTCTGCTGCACCAGCACCTGGACCCGGGTATCGAGCAGTTCGGCCAGGGCTTCATACAGTTGCAGGGGGTCGATCGGCCGTGCCAGGGTGCGCCAGGGTTCGGCGCCGGGGTTGCCGGGGTCGCCGATCACCAGCGCCGGCTGCAGCGATCCCGGCGGCAGGCAGCCGAGCCGGGTCAGCGCGGTCGGGCTGTCGCCGTTGGCGATATACAGGTCCGGCTCTTGCAAACTATCGTCATGCAGGCAAGAATACGACGGCCCCACGCCCGGCGCCCGCGCTAGCAGGGCTTCGAGCCGCGCGCTTTCAGCCGGGGTAAACCCGATCAGGCGAATGGTGAACGGATAGCTGGACAAGTGCATCGGTAACGCCCCTCCCTGACATTGCCGTGATTATCTGGCTTAATCTAGCACAAACGTGCGAAGCGAAAAGCACGTCACAGCGCAAACTACTGTATATTTAAACAGTAAAAAAGCCTAACCTTTTCCTCCCGACAAGTTAGAATGCCGGAGCATTCGACAATCAATCTTCAAGATGGCCTCCAAGAAACCCGCTCCAGACTACAGCGAATCATCCATCCGCGTCCTCAAGGGACTCGAACCTGTGAAACAGCGTCCGGGCATGTACACCCGGACGGAGAATCCGCTCCACATCATCCAGGAAGTGATCGACAACGCCTCCGACGAAGCGCTGGGCGGTCACTGCAAGAATATCGGCGTGACCCTGAACCCTGACGGTTCGATCACGGTCGAGGACGACGGCCGCGGCATCCCGGTCGGCATCCACCCGGAAGAAGGCGTGTCCACGGTCGAGATCGTGTTCACCCGCCTGCACGCCGGCGGCAAGTTCGACAAGGGCTCGGGCGGCGCCTACGCCTTCTCGGGCGGCCTGCACGGGGTCGGCGTCTCGGTCACCAATGCGCTGTCGAAGCGCCTCGAGATCGAGGTGTGGCGCAAGGACGACCAGGGCAACGGCCAGCACAAGCTGGTATTTGCCAATGGCGACGTGATCGAGCCGCTCACTTCCAGCCCTGCCGAACGTGGCGGCAAGAAGAACGGCACCCGCGTCACCGCCTGGCCGGACGGTAAATATTTCGATTCCCCGAACATCCCGCTGGGCGACCTGCAGCGCCTGCTGCGCTCGAAGGCGGTGCTGCTGCCGGGGGTGACGGTCACGCTCACCAACGTCAAGGGCGAGGTCCAGACCTGGCGCTACGACGAAGGCCTGCGCGGCTACCTGAACGAAGCGCTGGCCCAGAGCTCCAACGGCGAGACCCTGATCCCGCTGTTCGAAGGCGCGCAATTTGCCGCCGCCGGCGACGACAGCTTCGCCGAGGGCGAAGGCGCCGACTGGGTCGTGGCCTGGACCGAGGAAGGCGGCGTGGTGCGCGAGTCCTACGTCAACCTGATTCCGACCGTGAGCGGCGGCACCCACGAAGCTGGCCTGCGCGACGGCCTGTTCGGCGCGGTGAAGAACTTCGTCGAGCTGCACGGCCTGCTGCCGAAGGGCGTCAAGCTGCTGCCCGAAGACGTGTTCGCACGCGTCTCGTTCGTGCTGTCGGCCAAGGTGCTGGACCCGCAATTCCAGGGCCAGACCAAGGAACGCCTGAACTCGCGCGACGCGCTCAAGCTGGTGTCGACGTTTACCAAACCGCCGCTCGAGCTGTGGCTGAACCAGCACGTCGAATACGGCAAGAAGCTGGCCGAACTGGTCATCAAGCAGGCCCAGTCGCGCCTGCGTTCGCTGCAAAAAGTCGAGAAGAAGAAATCGTCCGGCGTGGCGGTGTTGCCGGGCAAGCTGACCGATTGCGAATCGACCGATATCACCCGCAACGAGCTGTTCCTGGTCGAGGGCGACTCGGCCGGCGGCTCGGCCAAGATGGGCCGCGACAAGGAATTCCAGGCCATCCTGCCGCTGCGCGGCAAGGTGCTCAACTCCTGGGAAACCGACCGCGATCGCCTGTTCGCCAACAACGAGATCCACGATATCTCGGTGGCGATCGGCGTCGATCCGCATGGCGTCGGCGACTCGCCCGACCTGTCGGGTCTGCGCTACGGCAAGATCTGCATCCTGTCCGATGCGGACGTCGACGGCTCGCACATCCAGGTGCTGCTGCTGACGCTGTTCTTCAAGCACTTCCCTGCCCTGTTCGGCAACGGCAATATCTGCATCGCGCGTCCGCCGCTGTATCGGGTCGACGTGCCGGCGCGCGGCAAGAAGCCGATCCAGAAGCTGTATGCGCTGGACGACGGCGAACTGCTGGCGATCGAGGACAAGCTCAAGAAAGAAGGCCTGAAGGAAGGCGTGTGGAGCATCTCGCGCTTCAAGGGCCTGGGCGAGATGAACGCCGAGCAGCTGTGGGAAACCACCATGAACCCGGACACGCGCCGCCTGCTGCCGGTGGCCTTCGGCCAGTACGACCACGCCGAATCGGCCTCGCGCTTCAATATGCTGATGGGCAAAGGCGAAGCCGCGGCGCGCCGTGCCTGGATCGAGGAACACGGCAATGAGACGGAGGCGGATATCTGATGAGGTTAGTGGTTTGTTAGCTGACTTTGGTTCCCGCCTGCGCGGGAACGACGGTCTTTCGGCCAGTGGCCCGAACACGTCGTCCCCGCGCAGGCGGGGACCTAAGTCAGCACCGCAGTCCCCAACGCCCACTAGAACACGAACAACATCATGACGAATCAACCAAGTCTCTTTGAACAACAACACGAGCCCTCGGACGTCGAGACGCTCACCCTGTCCACCTTCGCCGAGCGCGCCTACCTCGACTACGCCGTCTCGGTGGTCAAGGGCCGTGCGCTGCCCGACGTGTCGGACGGCCAGAAGCCGGTCCAGCGCCGCATCCTGTACGCGATGAACGAACTGGGCCTGGGCCCGACCGCCAAGCCGCGCAAGTCGGCCGCGGTGGTCGGCGACGTGCTCGGTAAACTACACCCGCACGGCGACCAGTCGGTGTACGACGCGCTGGTGCGCATGGCGCAGGACTTTTCGCTGCGCTACCCGCTGATCGACGGCCAGGGTAACTTCGGCTCGCGCGACGGCGACGGCGCCGCGGCGATGCGATATACCGAAGCCCGCCTGACTCCGATCTCGCGCCTGCTGATGGACGAGATCGACATGGGCACGGTCGACTCGCAACCGAACTACGACGGTTCGACCACCGAACCGCGCACGCTGCCGGCACGCCTGCCGATGGTGCTGCTCAACGGCGCCTCTGGCATCGCGGTCGGCCTGGCCACCGAGATCCCGTCGCACAATCTGCGCGAGGTCGCGGCGGCGGCGGTGGCGATGATCCGCAATCCCAAGATCACCCACGCCGAGCTGATGACCCTGATCCCCGGCCCGGACTTCCCGGGCGGCGGCCAGATCATCACCCCGGCCTCGCAGATCGCCGACATGTACGCGGTCGGCCGCGGCTCGATGAAGGTGCGCGCGCGCTGGAAGATCGAAGAGCTGGCGCGCGGCCAGTGGCAGGCGGTTGTGTACGAACTGCCGCCGGGCTGCTCGTCGCAGCGCGTGCTGGAAGAAATCGAAGAACTGACCAACCCCAAGGTCAAGACCGGCAAGAAGGCGCTGCTGCCCGAGCAGCTGGCGCTGAAAAACACGATCCTGGGCGCGCTCGACGCGGTGCGCGACGAATCGGGCCGCGAAGCCGCGGTGCGGCTGGTGTTCGAGCCGAAGTCGAAGAACGTCGACCAGAACGAATTCATGCTGATGCTGCTCGCTCATACCTCGCTCGAGAGCTCGGCACCGATCAATATGGTGATGATCGGCGGCGACGGCCGTCCGCGCCAGAAGGGCCTGGGCACGATCATCCAGGAATGGATCGATTATCGATTCACTACCGTCAGGCGCCGTACCGAATTCAAGCTGGGCAAGGTCAACGACCGCATCCACATCCTGGAAGGCCGCGAGACCGTCCTGCTGAACATCGACAAGGTGATCGCCATCATCCGCAATTCGGATGAGCCGAAGGCGGCGCTAATCGAGGAATTCCGCCTGAGCGACCGCCAGGCCGAGGACATCCTCGAGATCCGCCTGCGCCAGCTGGCGCGCCTGGAAGCGATCAAGATCCAGCAAGAGCTGGCCGAACTGCGCAGCGATAAAGAGAAGCTCGAGGACATCCTCGAGAATCCGTCGTCGATGAAACGTTTGATCATTCGCGAGATCGAAGCGGACGCCAAGCAGTACGGCGACGACCGCCGCACCATCATCGAGGAAGCACAGCGCGCGGTGGCCGAGCAGAAGGTCATCGACGAGCCGGTGACCGTGATCGTGTCGGAAAAAGGCTGGGTGCGCGCGCGTACCGGCATCGGACACGATCCGGCGCAGTTCACCTTCAAGGCCGGCGACTCGCTGTATAAGGCCTTCGAGTGCCGCACGGTCGATCATCTGCTGGGTATTGGCGACAACGGCAAGGTGTATTCGGTGCCGGTGAATGCGCTGCCTGGTGCGCGCGGAGACGGCGTGCCGATTACCACCTTGGTCGATTTGTCGGGCGGCATACGGATCCTGCACTACTTCGCGGGCAATCCGGAGACGCGCCTGTTGATCTCGACCTCGGATGCGTTCGGGTTCATTACCAAGGCCGGGGATATGGTCAGCCGCCTGAAGGGTGGCAAGTCGTTCATTACCCTGAACGAAGGTGCCGCGCCGCTGCCGCCGCGGGTCGTTAGCGACACCGCCGGCGCGGTTGCCTGCCTGTCGGAGAAAGGCCGCGTGCTGGTGTTCGGCATCGACGAGATGAAGGTGCTGACCAATGGCGGTCGCGGTGTGATCCTGATGGAGCTGGAGCCGAAAGAGAAGATGCTGGCGGCGCAGCCGATCAACCAGAAGGGTGTGAATGTGGTTGGCACCTGGGCTGAGGGCAAGGCGCGGACGGTGGAACTGTTTGCATCGGGGCTGGAGCCGCACTTTGGGAAGCGGGCGCGCAAGGGCAAGGCGTTGTCGGCGAGGTTGAAGGCGCAGGATTTGGCGATGCGGGCGGCTGAAGTGACTTAAGCGTGGTTTTGATGGCTCAGGCTTCACGCTAAATTTGACAACGCCGGCTAATGCCGGCGTTTTTACGAGTTCAAGAAATCTCCAACCTCCCTTACGACCCATCACATCTTTTGCCGAAATATCACTTTATATTCTTTTTCCAACATCCTTACCTTATTGGCCTGCGCTAAATTCAACCCAATTAACTGAAACAAATAGGCAACCATCAGCGCAGACGGAATACCCCAAGCAAATGCACTAAATACTGGATATACATGCCTTAAATTAAAACCCAACACCATGAAGACGAGCATGAGAATCGAAATCACCAGTGAAAACCCGCGAGAAAATCCTGGAATATACATATCCGCCTCAAGCCTCATGGAGTTGATCAGCTTATCCCAATTTATTGTATCGCCTATCACGCCAAGCCTCTTTATTCGCACACTGGCCTCCAGCCCATTCCATATCTTTTCAAAAACTCTAAAAGATTCCACGACATTGCTGGCGATTAGGATTAACAATACCACAAGAATAAGTGATTTAATTTTATTATCAATTACATTTAGCCAGAGAATTGGGCTAACAAGGGAAAACATAAACCAAGCCAACGAAAGTCCGCACATAGCCAAAAAGATCAATTGGAAGACTATTCTTTTGCGCATATACAGAAAAACAGATAGCTGCGATATAAAAATTATTATCTGAATTAAAGATCCAATTATCAGAAAATTGAACGCGGCTTTATCACCAGCTATTGACGACACCATCGCCCACCCGCCCGCCGTCCCTATCGTCAAAAGAAAAAACGAGAGGCCCAAGGTTTTACGGGATATATCACGAATCATCTCGCCCGCTCCGCAACCGATTCTTTGATTCCAAAATGACTATCAATTATATCTACAATTGTTGCCGCCAGAATATAACCTCCGACTACAATCATAACCCCTAACACCACTGGCATTCCTGCAGTGAAAAATAAAGCCACCCCGGCTACCGCCAACGCTGCAATCGCACTACCGATCACTGCCGTTGCTCCAGCCTTCGCTATCGATACTCCTGCGCGACCGAGAAATTCAGACAGGTCCCTGCTCCCCTCTTCCTTGAAATAGACATCGTTCACATCACCAATGATGTCAATCACGGTACCGATGATTTGAATCTTCATTCCTCCGCGAAAATTCTCTGAGGATGTCAGTATCATTCGCTTCATTCCACCATAACCCGATTTGCCGTCCCGAGCGAAACCGCCATCTAGGAACGCGCTTTTTCCGGTGCCCATTGGTGCGCTATGAAAAGCTTTCTTCACTTGAGCACTTCCCCCTATTGCTTGAGCAGCAATCTTACTTAAAGGGCGCCCTCGAAAGATTACCCTATACTTTCCCTTTGCCTTCTTTTCCACCCGTACTCGCATAAGGATTTTATCCAAGGATCGCCAATTTTCTTGCAAATACCCCGCACTCTCTTTAAACCAGTTGGAAGTTAAATGTTCATTCCCAGAAATATTTGAAATGGTGGCGGCAAGTGCCGCATATAAACCAGATGGCGCCCGGTTACTTGTGGGGGCAATGAAAATTTGACTGACACCACCTTCCACCGGATTGCCATCTTCCAGCTTCTGCAATGCTTGCTCCTGCAAATCACTACTAACTGCTTCGGTCACACAAACATAATCGCTTATTTCCGGATCCTCCCTTGTGCAACTATATTCGTGCCTGGCTCCATAATCACGTAAAATCGCTACCTTTGGATCGTATTGAGGATTGAAGAAATTCCGAATTTTCAATACACCATACGGATCATCAAGTTGACGAAAGATAGAATTCGGCATTTCTCGGCTACCCAGGATGATCATTAGAGGCTCTGGCTTTATTTTTGGATCTGGACCATAGTTTTGCGCATCGAGTACCGAAACCGTAAATTCACCGATAACCGACGTCCCTTGCTTCAAAACCAGACCACCCTCGAATCCACGCCCGACCCACAGGTGCAAACGCTCCCCATCCTTAAAATCAACCTTTTTTACAAGCCTTTTAGTTTGCGGAGAATAAAAATCAGACATAGCCTCGACTGTGTAGGTCGCTCCTGGCTTAAGATTGATGTCAAAAAAGACATCACGATGTTTCCTTAGAATTACTCTAAGGTTGTCACGCGAGCGCCAGCAACGAACTGTCTCTCCGGGAAGATCAATGCACTGCTCCTGTACCGCGACTGATTTTGATGGAGTACGAGTACTGGTCATTTAATCTCTCGCTTACGCCGTGGTTGATCAGCACGAAAAGGACCTAGTGGAGCATTTTTGATCACCGTTCTACCACCGGAATCCAAATTGACACTCTTAGCAGGTTGGCTACTAAAATGGAGATTGATCGGTTCATCTGTAAGGACATTGCCATCCGCATCCACATATTCGATGGCAAGATCGCGTTTGATATTCAACTCGCTGATCTTTTCAGCGATCTCTTTACTTGGAACGCTGACAGGGCCGCCCAGCACTTTCTTGCCCGCCTTGAACTCCACCTTCCCAGGCGCATGCAACATGATGTTGCCCCCTTCAAGCTTGAGCATCGCCCCCTGCGCGGTCATCAACAAATGCGTCTTCGCCGACGCCGATACCGTCTTCGAGACGCTGGCAACGGTAATCGTCTTGTCGGCCGTAATCCGCGTCGCATCCGACTGGCTCTGGCTACTGACCTTGCCGCTGGCAGCGTGCAATTTGATCCCGGTCTCCTGATTGGGCTTGCTGCCGTTGCTCGCCTTCCCATACGTGAACAGACTGATGCCGCTCGCCGTGACGTGATGCCACGCGCCCTGCGCCGCGAAATTGATATCCTGTCCAGCGCTGATGTTCGAGGTAAATCCCGCGGAAAACACCGCATTCGCGGGCGTCGCAGCGACGATCCCCTTTGGACTGGACAGCTGAAGATGTGGCTCCCGATAGGCCGTGGCCTGTCCCCGCCCCGACTCATCGCCCGCTAAACCGTTGAGAACCTCGACCGTATGCGCAAGCTGCGCGATCGCCGGCAAGTCGTTCTGCCCAGCTTGGGCATCCTCACCAGCAACCTTGAGCACCGCGAGATGCTGCTGCGCAGTCGACGCCAACGCCCGCTGTAAACTCTCGCTCTCACCAAGCTGCGCCAGCGCCGCACTAGAATCCATCTGTGCCATGCGCGAACCATCCGTCGACAGCAACATCCCGCCTCCGGCCCGCAATGCCGCCGCATTCCCGGTCTTCAGTTCGCAACCAAGCCCCACAGTCTGCAGGCGCTGGTTATCGGTCTGGTGCCGCAGATGCCCCAGGCTGAGCTCATCGCTGTCGCGATGGCCGGCAGCGTGCCGCTGCAAGCTCAGTCTCGCCTGCGACGTACTGTCGTCGAACACGAGCTGGCTATACGCTCCCTGTCCCTCCTGGCTCGCCCCCATCGCCTGGCTTTTAAAGCCGGACAAGACGGCAGGATGACCATGCACGCCTTCCTCGCCGGCGAACCAGGCTGGCGCATTCCCGGTCGACGCCCCCGGCCCGTGCATGGCCTGGTTATGCTGGGCATCGACGGTTCCGCGCCCGTTGTACAGCGCACCCACGATGACCGGCCGGTCGATGTCGCCATCCAGGAAATCGACCAGCACCTCCTGTCCCACGCGCGGCACCGCATGACCGCCCCAATTGGGCCCGGCCACCGTTGCCAGCCCGGCGAGCACGCGTACCCAGGTGCCGGCGGTATCGTCTCCGGGCGCGCCAACATGGCCATCGGGAGCAGGATGCTCAAGACGGCTGTGACTCGGCTGCCCTGCCCGGCCCCGCTGCCAGTGAAACTGGATCTTGACCCGATGATCCCGATCCGTATGAATCACACTGCCGCGTGGCCCGACCACGATGGCCGTCTGCTGTCCCTGGATCGTCGGGCGCGGATGCAGCAACAGGCCCTGCCCGTCGCTGCGACTGCTTCGATAAGCCACCTGCGCCCGGATCGCATCGATGCGGTTCCGGTAGACCGGCCGCTTCCCGACATGCTGTCCAACCGCATGCAGGCTGCCCTTCTGCTCCGCGGCGATGGTCTCGGCCAGATGGGAATTGCCGACCGCCTGGACTATCCCAGCCTGCATCTGCGCAGTCAGGTTGTTGTGCATCAGATGACGCACCCGCGTCACGATGAAACGGCGCGCGTCGCGCCCGGTTTCCCTGTCGTGGCAGGCATGACCGGTCAACGCAAACACCGTCCCCGGCGCCATCGTGCGCACGGTTCCGGCGCCGACGAAGCATTCGCTGCGGGTTTCCAGCGCTTCCATCTGGTTGTCGGCGATACGCTGTCCCCGGTCGCGGCTAGGATAGGCATACTGTCCAGGCGCATCGCTGCTGACCATGCCGATCGGGCCCGCTTGCATCCCTTCGGACGAAACCAGACGCTTGCCGCCCGAGCGATAGTCCCAGCTCTGCATGGCCACGCCGGTGGCGAGCAGGCGTGCCTCGTGGCGCCAGCGATCCATGCTGTCCTCGCGCATGACCGCGCCTGGTCGGGTGAACCGGACTTCCGCCTGGGTATTCGTCTTGAATGCGCCGTTGTGATCCGCGATCACCAGTTGATGAATACCCAGGCCACGGCTGCCCGCGTCGCCCTGATGTTCGAAGTAGTAGAACAATCCCTCCTCGCTCATCAGGCGCTGCGCGAATGCCCAGTCGCTTTCCTGATACTGCGTGCTCAGGCTGCGGACGGGATACATGCTCCTGTCCGCGATATCGAAGCGCCATGCCGGCGTCAAGGTTTCCCGGCCTTGCCAGGCACGAAAGACAGCGTCGAGGATGTCGAACACATTCTTGTCCTGGAATATCCGGCTATCCCGCCCATGTTCCAGGAATGCGCACCATGGCTGCAGCACCAGGGTGTAGCGCGCCATCCCGCCATTCGCGCCATTGATATCGACCGAAGTCAGATGGCCATGAAAATGCCTGGGCCCGCTACTGGTCGTCTCCAACTCGAGCAGCGCAGGCTGGCCAAGCAATCGCCGTAGGGACAGGCCGGCATCCTCGGACAAGGCGCTGATCGTGAACACATAGTTTTCACCGAGCGCCTCTTCCCCACGCACGCATTCGGCCAGCAACGCATCCGATCCCAGGGGCGTGTGCAATCGCAGCAGCCTGCGAGATTGTGTAAAGTGCTGAAATAGCGAGGTGGCCTTTGCAAGCATGACAGTTCCTGGAGGAATCGGACACCTGATTGGATACCCACTCCGAAACCGATGACTTGCGCTGCCGCAGGCCTTCCAACAAAACGCTGCTCTCGCAACAACAATGAAAAAAGCCCCAAAACCGTCATCCGGCTTTGGGGCTCATGCGCCCGAAGGCGCGGTATCAACTCAGTGCTTAGTTACGGGCAGCAGCCTTGTGCACGTCGGCTTGTGCTTCAGCACGAACCTGTTCGGTCTTGGCTGCAGCGGTGGCCTTGTCGGCTGCCGCATCGACTTGTGCCTTCAGCACTTTCTCGTCGGCCTTGATCATTTTCTTCTCGGCTTTCAGATTGGCGTCAGCCACTTTCCCTTCAGCCTTGGCCATCGCCTTGGCGCGATCTTCCGGATCGGCCTTGGCCACATTCGCAGCTGCGTCGGTGTGCGACTCCACCAGGTTGGCGTGGGCCTTCGACTTGGTCTCGGCGGCCTTAGCCATGGTCTTGTTCACTTTCTCGTCCGCTTTGACGGCGGTCTTGATTTCTTTCTGTTCCGCCTTGATCACGTCTTTCTCGGCATTGGCTTCCGCCTTGACGATGCGGTTGTCGGCAGCGGTGGTCGCTGGCGCGGTGGTTTGAGCGTGAGCAGCGGTAGCCATCAGGCCGGCGATGAGGGTAGCGATCAGTTTGTTCATGATGTGTTTCCTTTCTGGTTGGTCTCTGCGCAGATCAGCTTGCCTGTGCAGTCGTTGTTGTTCTTCAGTGATTCCAGAATAAGCCGATCGCAGCGCCGGGTCTGTTAGACAGCCCACAGTCAAATTGTCAGAGTTGTAAGCAAAGATTACCGCTGAACAGGGCCCGCATAGAGATCGATGATGTCGCCGATGCCATCCTGGCACACCGGACAGAACTTGTCGCTGCGGTCGAACATCAGGCATTGCATCGCCGGCCGGTAGTAGCCGCTGGCCTCATAGTTGGCGCCTTCGAAGGCGCCGATCGCATGCCGGTGCGGCTGCTGCGCAAACAATGCGTTGGTACGCTTCAGGTCTTCATGGAACAAGGCGCTCATCTCGGATTCCGGACGATTCTCGGCGCGCAGCGCGGCGCGCTTCTTCTGGTAGGCGCGCGACTCTTCCTCATACTGCGCCTTGGGCCACGGCGTCGGCAGCGGCGTGCCGTCCTTCACGTGATGCTTCCATTTGAGCTTGGCGGGATCGCGCAGCGCGGTGACGTTCGGCTCCCACGGTTCCATGCGGCCGCTGGCCGATTGATAGGCCACGGGCGAGGTGTAGTACTCGTCGGCCAGGCCGGCGAAGTGGTGGCCAAATTCGTGCACGAACAGGTAGTCGGCCCAATCGTTGCCGGCCGCCGCGGTGCTGAACTGGCCGAAGATGCCGCCCCCGCCATAGGTCTCGTTGTTCACCAGGATCTCGATGAATTCATACGCCGCGTGCTGGGCGATGTCGCGCAGCGCGCGGTTGTCGAGCGTGAGCACATAGCGTTCGCTGCCGAAGATGTCGTAGCGCGTGCCCAGCGCGGACGGATTGTGCACGCCGGTCGACGGGCGGCTGATGCCCGATTGTTCGGTCGGCACCGCCATCGCCCACACATTGAAATCCTTCGCGCGCTCACGGAATGGCGACACCGTGAACAGATGCTTCGTCAGGCGGCGCGCATCCTGCTCGAACTTCTTCATGTCTTTCTGCGTATAGCCGTCGCCCAGGATCAGGAGGTCGACCTTGTCGGGCGACGGTCCGCTGGAGTGGATCGCGATCGGTTTCGCCAGGGCCGGCGGCTGGCGCCGGATGACGTCCTGCGCATTCGGATCGACCTCGATGCTCCAGGCCACCGAGAACCCGTTGCGCTCGTCGCGCTTGAGGATGCGCACCCGTACCGGCTGCTCGAACTGCGGAAAGCGCACCGATTCCTGGAACGAACGGCTGATCCGGTTCGCCTCCTCCGTGGTGCGCCACTCGCCGAACACGGTCGAGAAACCGCGCGAGTACAGCAGGTCGCCGGTCTTGGCATCGACCACCTCCACGCGGTTCTGGCCACGGTTGGTGTCGTCGAGATTGCGCGCCATGCTGCCCGGCCAGGAAAGCGGCTCGATCACCACGCGCTCGATCGCGTATTGGTCGGAGAGTGCATTGCCGCTGTGGGTGTAGTCGAGACGCACGGTAGCCGGCTGGGCAGCGTTGGCGATGGAGGCAAGTACGCCAAACAGCAGCGCGACGAAGTAGTGGAACGGGCGCATTGCGATTCCTTGAAAGTAGATCGGGATATTGTAAGCCTGGCATCCACCGCCGCGACAGTCCGTCTTTTTCGGCCGCCATGCATGGCGCATTGACGCGGGAAAGTGCCGCCGCCAGAATCGATCGATCCTCTCTATCACTCAGTATGTCCATGCCCAGCCTGCGCGCCATCCTCCTCGCCCCACTCCTCGCGGCCTCGGTCGCCCACGCCGCACCCGCCTGCAAGCCCGGCCAACCCGTCGAAGAAAGCGGCTTCGTGAAGATCGGCGGCATCGAGCAATGGGTTACGGTCAGCGGCGACGACTGCACCAATCCGGTCCTGCTGTACGTGCACGGCGGCCCGGGCAACCCGACTTCGGTGTTTGGCGCAGGCCCTTATGCTTCGTGGCGCAAGCATGTCACCGTGGCGCAGTGGGACCAGCGCGGCAGCGGCATGACCTGGGGCCGCAACCGTCCCGGCGAGGAAGTGCCGCTGAGCGTCGAGCAGATCCGCGACGATGGCATCGAGGTGACGCGCTACCTGGCGCAGCGCTTCGGCAAGCGCAAGGTGATCCTGCTGGGCAGCTCGTGGGGGTCGATGGTTGGCATCCATATGGCGAAACAGCGTCCGCAACTGTTCTGCGCTTATGTCGGCGTGGCGCAGATGGTCGGCTACCACGAAAACATGAGCACCTGGGGCACGGTGCTCGAGCGCGCAAGGGTGGCCGGCGATGCGGCGACTGTCGCCCAACTGGAAGCGCTTGGTCCGCCGCCGTGGACCAATCCACGCAACTTCGGCATCGTACGGCGCGCAGTGCGCAAATACGAGGCACAGACAAGCGATCCGACGCCCGCAGCCTGGTTCCAGGTGCTGCCGCAATATGCAACGCCGCAGGCCAAGGCCGACTACACCGACGGCGAGGATTACTCGTTCCTGAAATTCGTGGGATGGAAAGGCGACGGCATGGCCTCGACGACCGATCTGTACCGCCTCGGCACGCACTACGAGCTGCCCGTCTATCTGGTGCAGGGCAAGGAAGACCTGCTCACCGAGCCGCAAGTCACCAGGCGCTTTTTCGAGGCCATCACGGCGCCGGACAAGGCGCTGTTCGAGGTGGCGCGCGCCGGTCACGATCCCAATGCACCGCTGATCGACGCCCAGAAGCGGGTACTGACCGAACGCCTGGAATGGCGCTGCGATTGAATATCGCGGCTAGCTACCGGTACTGATACAGCGGCCTTTGCACCACGATCGGCCGGATGTCGAGCCGCACGTTATAGACCGAATAAGCTTCGCTGAACGCCGACTGGTAACCCACGCTCTCGCCAACGCGACTGAGCTTGAACTCGAAGCCCAGGTCGGGCCGCTCGGCGTTGGGGCTGTCCAGCGACAGGCCGATCGCGTCTACCTGGTCGCTGTCGATCAGCTTGGCCATCAGGTCGACCACCGTGCCGTTGCCGAGGATGTCGGCCGAGAACAGCGGGCCGCGCCAGTACGGCTTCTTGGCGTCGACCTTGCCGTGCGCTTTCTCGGGCGCCGGCGTGAAGATCTTGGTGGCCAGGTTGAAGCGGTCGCCATTGTCGAGGTAACTCAGGCGCCCGTTGGCGAGATTGAAACTGCCGTCGCGGGTGGCGGCCTCGCTCAGGTCGACCAGCAGCGCGCCGCGGTAGCCGATCACCTCGACGTCGCGCTTCGGCCCCACCACCATCGCCGTGTTCTCGTCGATCCCGAGGCCGATCTTGTAGCCCTTGGCCAGCATCGCCGGCAGCATGCGCGCGAAGCGCCCGCGCACCAGCAGGTGCTGGTCGATGAAGACGTCGTCCCCGATGAAGCCCAGGCCGCGCGTGATCTGGCGGCCGTCGTCGACGCCATGCTGGAGGGTGGACAGGATCGAGCGCGGGTGGCCGAACATGGTGCTGCTCATGATGGCGGCGCCGGCGCTCGAGCCGGCGATCACGCCGCCGCGCCGGTACATGTCCCACAGGGCGTCGAGCACCTGCGTGTTGCTGCCGTCAGGCCGGCGCAGGACGCCCGTGATGCGGCCCTGGTCGCCACCCGAGAAATAAGCGCCGCCGGCCGTGCGCACGGCCTCGGCCAGCTTGGGATCGTCGGCCGCGGCGCGCCCGTCGGCGCCGTCCAGGCGCTCGGCAACCGGAACGAAGAAGGCGTCGGCGCCATGGCGGTTCAGGCGCTCGACCAGATAATTGCCGGCCCGTTCGGGACTGGCCGAGGCGGAGGCGAACACGGCCACGCGGGCGCCTTTGCCGCCAGCGAGCTGGACGATGCGTTCCCACACGGCATCGTTATCGGCGCGCAGGGCGCCGCCGATGATGACGAGCGAGCCTTTCGGCGGTACTGGTTCTTTGTCAGCGGCATTGCTGGCACTGCTCGCCAGCAATGCCAACGTGAATACGGCATGGACGACGAATCGGAACATAGGGCTTCCTCTGATGAGCCATCAGAGTAAGCCTGATTCCAGATTCACGTCGCCATGTTGAGTACGCTCAGGATAGATAGATGTTGGGAAAGTAACGTTCCATCAAAGTTTCTGGATACAACGGCGCGGTAAAACCGAAGCGCTCGTACAAGCCGTGCGAGTCCTTGGTGGCCAGCGTGAAGCGGCGCAGTTTCTGCAGGCTGGGGTGGCCCAGCACCACGCCGATCAATTGCTTGCCGTAGCCATGTCCCCGGTATTCCGGTACGACGAACACGTCCACCAGGTTCGCAAAGGTGGCGTAGTCGGTAATCACGCGCGCGAACGCGATCTGGCGGCCGTCGAGGTAGCCGCCGAAGCACAGCGAATTCTCAATGGCGCGCTCGACGATCGGACGGGAAATGCCCACGGCCCAGGTCGACTGCTCACTGAGGAAGCGGTAGATCATCGGGATGTCGAGCCGGGACTGGTCAGTACTGACCTGGAAGCTGGAATCGTTCGTAATCATTGGGCTTGCAAAGCTGGCAAAAAAACCATTTTAGCGCCGATTGGTCCCCGTATTGGTTTCGATTGAGCTCAGCAGGGAGCTTTTTTTCGCTAGCTTTCTCCCAGTAATCTGCCCACCGGAAGACGTAGCAGCGACGCGGTTTATAATCGCTGGATCCCCAACCGGAATTCCACCATGACCGAACAATTCTCCAAAAAAGCCGAAGCCTGGTCGGCCCGCTTCTCCGAACCCGTCTCCGATCTCGTCAAGCGCTACACCGCGTCCGTGTTCTTCGACAAACGCCTGGCGCAATACGACATCCAGGGCTCGCTGGCGCACGCCGAGATGCTGGCGGCCCAGGGCATCATCAGCGAGCACGACCGTGCCGAGATCGAGCGCGGCATGACGCAAATCCGGTCCGAGATCGACGCCGGCAGCTTCGAATGGCTGCTCGACCTGGAAGACGTGCACCTGAACATCGAGAAGCGCCTGACCGAACTGGTCGGCGATGCAGGCAAGCGCCTGCACACCGGCCGCTCGCGCAACGACCAGGTCGCGACTGACATCCGCCTGTACGTGCGCGCCGCCATCGACGACATCCTGGCCCTGCTGAACGGCCTGCGCGGCGCCCTGACGGATCTCGCGGAACGCCACGCCGACACCATCATGCCGGGCTTCACCCACCTGCAGGTGGCGCAGCCGATCACCTTCGGCCACCACATGCTGGCCTACGTCGAGATGTTCGGCCGCGACGCCGAGCGCATGCAGGATGCGCGCCGCCGCGTCAACCGCCTGCCGCTGGGCGCCGCCGCCCTGGCCGGCACCACCTTCCCGATCGACCGCCTGCGCGTGGCCAAGACCCTGGGCTTCGACGACGTCTGCCACAACTCGCTGGACGCCGTGTCCGACCGCGATTTCGCGATCGAATTCACCGCTGCCGCCTCGATCCTGATGATGCACGTCTCGCGCTTCTCGGAAGAGCTGGTGATGTGGATCAGCCCGCGCATCGGCTTCATCGACATCGCCGACCGCTTCTGCACCGGCTCGTCGATCATGCCGCAAAAGAAAAATCCGGACGTGCCGGAACTGGCGCGCGGCAAGACCGGCCGTGTGTATGGTCACCTGACCGGCCTCTTGACCCTGATGAAAGGCCAGCCGCTGGCCTACAACAAGGACAACCAGGAAGACAAGGAACCGTTGTTCGACACGGTCGATACGGTGCTTGATACGCTGCGCATCTTCACCGACATGGCGTCGGGCATCACGGTCAAGGCCGAGAACATGCGCGCCGCGGCGCTGCAGGGCTACGCTACCGCGACCGACCTGGCCGACTACCTGGTCAAGAAAGGCCTGCCGTTCCGCGACGCCCACGAAGCCGTGGCGCATGCGGTGCGCGCCTGCGACCAGGCGGGCTGCGACCTGTCCGAGATGTCGCTCGAGACGCTGCAGGGCTTCTCGCCGCTGATCGGGCAGGACGTGTTCGAGGTGCTGACCCTCGAGGGTTCGGTGGCGGCGCGCGACCACGTGGGCGGCACCGCGCCGAACCAGGTGCGCGCGGCTATCGTGCGCGTGCGCCAGCAGCTGGCCGAGTAAGCTCTAGCCTTTCCGGCGGGCCAGCGCCTCAAGCGCCCTGGCCCGCTTTTCATTTCCGCTATCGATTGACGACTCAATGACCGCCCTCCCCACCCGCGACTACGCCGCCTTCCTGTTCGACATGGATGGCACCATCCTCACCTCGATCATCGCCGCCGAGCGGGTCTGGGCCGCCTGGGCGCGCAGCCATGGCCTGGACGTCGACGTCTTCCTGCCAACCATCCACGGCAAGCGCAGCATCGACACGGTGCGCGGCGTCGGCTTGCCCGATATCGATGTGGAAGCCGAAGCGCAGCGCATCACGCTGGCCGAGATCGAGGATGTCGAAGGCATCGAGGCGATCGCCGGCGTGGCGGCTTTCCTGGCCACCCTGCCGGCCGACCGCTGGGCCATCGTCACGTCGGCCCCGCGCGCGCTGGCCGAGGCGCGCATCGCCGCAGCCGGGCTCCCGACGCCGCCAGTGATGGTGGCCGCCGAAGACGTCCAGCGCGGCAAGCCGGCGCCGGATCCCTTCCTGCTGGGCGCAGAAAAACTGGGCATGCGCCCGCAGGATTGCCTGGTGTTCGAGGATACGCTGGCCGGCCTGCAATCGGCCGAGGCAGCCGGGATGGACAGCATTGTCGTCACCGCCACCCACCACGAGCCGCTCGCAACCCGCGTGACCGGCGTGCCGGACTACGACGACTTGCGCGCCATCCGCACGCCGGAAGGACTGCTGCGGCTGCAGCGTACGCGGTCCTGAAACACTGTCTCCGGATCCGGCTCTTGCATGACGCCGCCCATGCCCCGGACTACGCCCGCAAACTGAACTGAGCGGCCGGTTCCGGGCAGGGCCGGCGCATTGACCTCAGTCGGCAGGCCGCCGTTTCACGACGGCGCGGCGCGCCAGTTCATTACCGAGCGCGGCGGCGCGACGCCAGTGTTTCATGGCACTGGTGCGGTCGGGACGAGCAATGCCATTGCCTTCCCAGTCCATGAGCCCGAGATTGTAGAGCGCCGTGGCGTCGTCGCGCTGCGCGGCCTGGGTGAACCAGGTGCGGGCCTGGGCATGGTCGACCGGCACGTTGACGCCCTTGTAGTGGATCATTCCCAGGAAGTGCATGGCGCCGAGATGACCGCGGCCGGCGGCCAGTTCCAGCTTGCGCAAGCCCTCGGCCATGTCGAAATGACCACCTTGCTTGTTTACCTGAATCATGCCTTGGGTGGCAAGTCCCCAGGCATCGTCAAGCTCCACCGCCTTGGCTGCCCACTCGCGTGCCGCAGCCACCCGCTCGCGCATGTCATCGCGCGCGATCTCGCCCGGCGTCAGTCCTTCGCCCAGCAGCACCATCCATGCATAGGGACCGTAGGCGGCGCCATTGCCTTCCCCGGCCAGGATCCGCAGGCTGGCGCGCGCGCTCTCCAGTTCGCCGGCCGCATGGCTGCGCAATACCGGAGCGACGGCCTCGCGCTCGGCGGCCGATGGCGTGGCCGGCGCTGCGGCAGCGACGGCGGCACGGCCGGGCAAGGGGCTGTGCATGGGCAGGGCCCAGACGGCGCACGCCAGCAGCAGCACCGTCGGAGCCAGCAGCATGACGAGGGCGGCGCGGTCGCGCCTGCCCTTGCGTGCCAGGGCCATGGCGCGCCGCGCCTGCGTCTCGCTGCCCAGGGCCTCGCCCAGCGTGGCGCGCATCCGACGCTGGAACATCCATACGCTTATCGGCAAAGCCAGGCTGGCGAGCGCGAGCCCCGGCAGCAGGCCGGCCCACAACCAGCCGCCCAGCAGCAGCAGCGCACTGGCCAGGGCGCCATGCCACCAGCTGCGCTTGGCGAATCGCGTATAGGCATGGCGCAAGGTGCCAAGCACCGCTGCCTCGATATCGCTGGCATACTGCGCCGACACGACGCCCGCGTGCGCGCTGGCGCCCTTCCCCTCGAGCACGGATTCGACGACCTCGGCGTTCAGCTCGGACGCCGCGACATGGCGCAATGGCGCAAGCAGCTTGTCGACATCGCTGGCGAACACGCCGTCATCGGCCATGCGGGCCAGCGCTTCTTTCAGGGCTCGCAGGTCGCGCTGCAGCAGGTCCTCGACCATATCGTCCAGCGTCAGCCAGCGCAATGGGCGTCCATACGCCACCAGGTCGTAGCGCTCGGCGCCGCATCCGGCCGCCAGCCGCACCAGGCGCACCGGCATCGCGTAGCGCGCCACCAGGGTCGCGCCGTCGTCGCCCGGCGCCAGCCCGGCCAGGCTGATGGCATCGCTGATTCGGGCCAGGGCGTGCGCGCCTTCGCCATAGGCAATTTGCAGCGCATCTTCCGGCATGCCGTCGGGCTGCTCGATCGCATATGCCGTCGCCAGGTGCACGCTGACGGCCGACGACTGTCCGGTCTCGCCCGATCCGGCGCAGGGACTGCAGACCAGGTGGCCACTGCCGCCGCAAGTGCGGCAGCGTACCGTGCCCGTCGCATGGCAGGTCGGACACTGCACCCGGTCGGTGCCGTTGCAGCTACCGCAATCGACTTTGCCGCCCTGGCAGAAATAGCATGGATCCTGCACCTCGCGCTGTCGGCTCACATTCTCGTAATGGTATTCCGTACGCTGGCTCGTGCCGGTGCTGTGGTAGTCGGTGACGGTCACCGGAACCTGGATCGTCTCGGAGTAATACTCGATGCGCGTGGTATAGCCGCGGCCCACGCAAGAATTGCAATTGACCTTGCCGAACATGCAGTTGAAGGACTTGCACTTGACCCGCAGGCTGCCGTGGCACTCCCAGCATTCTTCGTTGCCGCAGCCGCGGCAACCGTGGCAGGTATCCCGGCCCTCTCCATCGCACGTCGCGCAGGTCGCCAGGTAATGGTGCCGCACCTGGGCGCCGAGGTAGATCCCGTCGCTGACCGTGTCGTAGGCGGTTTCCGGCTCGTGCAACTGGCGCTCCAGCCTGGCCATCGCCTCGCCGAGAACGGTGTGGCGCTGGCGCTCCTCGCTTGCCAGGAACTGTCCCGGGGCGCTGCAACGCTGGTCTCCGGGGCCGGGCTTGAAGTGTCCGGTGATCGCCGTGCGCTGCGGGGATGCGTCGAGCACATGGGCGACCTCCAGGTAGTAGGGATAGGCGATGTCTTCTTCGGCGATCGCCTGGACGTCGTGCGGCTCGAAGCGCGTCTTGTCGCGCACCAGATGGCGCACCATGGAAAGCGCATCGCTGGCGACGGGCGCCGCCAGCGCCATCCCGTCCTCCTCCAGCCCGGCGACCGCCGGCAACAGGCTTGTCGCGCCTGACAGGGGGGCGCTCGCGGGGGCACCGCAATGGTCGCAGAACAGCGCGTCGTCCGGGTAGACGGCGTCGCATGCCGCGCAGGAAAGCAGAGTTACTTCGAGGTCTTTAGTCTGGTTCATCACATTCTGGATGGTTCGTGTCGCGGGCGAAGCCGGACTACTTGAGCGGTGCAGGGGCCGGATAGTACTGGCGCATGGTCGCGCCGGTGTTTTCCAGGATCGTCTTGAACAGCTGCTGCGCCGCTTCCGGCGTCGGCTGGCGCTGCATCTCGAGTTGGGCCAGGTCGATGCGCGCGCGCGGATAACGGGCGTCGGCGGCGCGCCGCAGCAGCCGCAGCGCCTCGGTGGCGTCGCCCCTGGCCTGGCCGGCGATCATCATCTCTGCCAGCTGGGTCTGGGCCACCGGGAAGTCGAGTCGGGCCGCCTTGTGCAGCCACTGCTGCGCCGCGCCAGCGCCTTGGCCCCGGCCTGCTGGCGCCAAGGCGGCCATGCCGAGCGTCGTCATGGCGACGACGTTGCCGCCAGCGGCCTGGCGCTTCAGGCGCGTCAGCGCCGCGGCGTCGACCTGGCGCGCACGCCGCTCGATATCGTGATCGAGCTCGGTCCATGCACGCTCGTCCATGTCTCGGTACCAGCTGGCGTCGCCGGTGCTGCCGATCGAGCCGTCGCCGCTGCGGTACCGCTTGTTGGCATGCTTGCGCCCGGCGTCGGGAGGCGGCGCGACCCAGGCCGGCGCACGCCAGCCGGGCGGCGGCAGGAAGTAGAAATCACCGGCCAGCGAGGATTCGAACCAGGGTTGCTGGTCTTCGAGCGTGCGCCGCCGTACCTGGTCCGACAAGTCGCGAAACAGTCGCTCCGCATCCAGGCCGCGCTGGCCGAGCAGGTTGGCCAGGGTCTCGGTATAGATGCTGTGCCGGCGCCCGGTCCCGTCCTCGGCCAGTTGTCCCGGCGCGGTCGAATACGCGACCAGGGTGCCGCGCGGGGCGCGCGTGCCCGCCAGTCCCAGGTTCGTGAAATTGCGCAGCCGTACCGCCGGCACCGGCTGAAACGGGTTGTTGCGACAGGCGTCCAGGATGATGATGTTGACCGCCGACTGCGACAACGCCAGCCGCTCGTGCAAGGTCTGCAGCGAAAAGGCGCGCTGTGCTACCCCGGCTGCGCTGGTCGGCGTGATGTCGACCGGCAGCAGGTAATTGCTGCCGTCGATCTGGATGCCATGTCCGGCGTAGTAGACGAGCGCGGTCGCGCCAGGGCGCAGGCCGGCGCAGAAGCCGCGCACTGCCTCGAACATGGCGCTGCGGTCCAGGTCTTTCGACAGCGTGACGGTGAAGCCGGCCTTGCCCAGGGTCCGGGCCATGAGGTCGGCATCGCGGCGCGTGTTCGGCAGCAGGTGTGTGTTGTAGGCGCCGTTGCCGATCACCAGCGCGTGGCGGTCGGTCGCCGTCCTCGTGGCCGAGGCCCCCGCAGCGGCACCCGGCAGCCATGCCGCGGCAGCGCTCAGGGCAAGCATGTGACGGCGCTTCATGGCTGGGTCAACTCCAGCGCATCCTCGACCAGTGCCGACTGCGCGAGGGAAGCGCGGATGCGCGCTGCGTCGCGCGGCTCATCCAGCGCCAGCCATAGCTCGCCGGCCGGGGTCGGCCCCCATACGATCTTGCAGCCGTGCCGGACGAGCAGCGCCACCACCTCGCCGAACGCGGCGCCGGGCTTGAGCGTGAGCTTGACCTGGGCGCGCTGCAAGGTGGCGGCGCTGGTGGCGACGCCGCGCGTGGTGACGAGTTCCGGCCCCGGCACGAACAGCGCACCGACGACCGTGAACTGGACTGCCAGCAAGGCCACCAGCGCGGCGGGGCCCGGCGCCAGACCCCAGCCGTGCAGCCGTTCGCGCCATGCGCGCAGCCATGCCGCCGGCCCGGACGCCGGCCGGGAGGCATCCATGCGTTTCTTGAGCAGCGCATAACCGGCCATCGGGTCGCGCCGTTCGCCGTGCAGGCGCGCCGCCCCCATCATTCGTTCAGCGAAGTGCAATTCAGCACGCGCGTCGGAATTCTCCGCAATATATTTTTCAATATATGCATGCTGGGTTTCGTCGAGCGTTCCATTGACATAAAACGGTAATAAATCCCGAAACTGTCTTTTACGATCAAGCTCATCCAATTCTTTCTCCCGCATGATTACTGCCGATCGCTCGCTCGAGACAGGCGCGAATTACCCGCCTTGCATGAAACAGGCGCGATTTGATTGTTCCTGCCGGCGCACCAGATTTAACTCCTGCTTCTTCCACACTGCAGTTTTCGACTGCAGTCCAATAAATCGCTTCACGCTGCGCATCGGGGAGCTTGTCAATACACTCGAGTAATGCTTCACCCATTTCACGCTCGTCGAGAAGCGTTGCCACATCCCACTCCGGTTCTTGCACGGCATCGAACAACGCGGTATCCGCACCACCAATCTCGCGCGTATATTTGACGTTCTTTCGGCGCCATTCGCGAATTTTATTGTTTGCAATACCGCATACCCATGTCGAATATTCTGACAATCCATGGTATGCCCCTGGCTTGCGGAATGCCGCGTGGAACGTGTCAACCACGACCTCCTCGGCTCCGGCATCGTCCCAGACACGGTAGCGCACATAGGCATACAAGTCCGACTGATATGCCGAATACAGCCGTGCGCAAGCTGTATCGTCACCTTTTTCAATTCGGTTCAATAAATTTTTAACTTCGTGGCGCGGCAGGTTTTTCATTAAATCAAAAAATATTTACTTAACAATTGAACCGAAATCAAAGCTATCACGATCAAGGGTGGTACGTGGCTGGAAGAGTTTACAGTGGCAGAAAACAAGAACAGTGAGTATGCTAGCAAAATTTTTTGACAGAGTAATACTTTTATATCAGGCGCAACACTGCAAAGTAACCAGAAATAACTACGCCAACTAATATGACCACCTGCTCTTCCTGCGATACCATTAATGCGCCAACGGCGAAATTCTGCAAAAAATGCGGCACGTCGCTCGCTGCGCCGGCCGCTCGATGCTGCACTTGTTCCCATCCCTTGAAGCCTGGCGCGAAGTTCTGTGGCAGCTGTGGGAAGCCGACCGCGGCGCCGCTGGTGACGCCAGCGCCGGCGCCGGAACCAGAGATCATTCCGGCGCCGCAGCCCATGCCCGAGCCGCCATCGATGCCTGCGCCCGCACCGCAGCCGGAAGCGGAAGCTGCGCCAGCGCCCGAGACCAGGGCGGCGCCTGAACCTGAACCTGAACCCGAGCAGGAGCCAGAGCTCGCTCCCCTGCGCCACGATCCGCCAGTTGCCACCGCGACCGACGCCGCGACCGACGCCGCGACCGTGCCGGTGGACGGCGCACGCGACCCAGCGGCGCCTCAGCCGGAGCCGGGCGCCTCGTCCCGCCTGACGCGGATGCTCGTGATTGGTGGCGCCGGCATCGTCATCGCCGGCGCAGGCGCCGCCTATTACCTGCTGGCCGACGACGCCGGCAGCGCGCCGGTGGCGGCCGTCCCATCCACGGCACAGCCGCCGGAAAGCGTGCCGGAGCCGCAGCAGGCGCCGACGCCCCTGCCGGCCGCCCCGGCCGTGGCCACGCCCCCCGTATCGCCGGCCCCTGTATCTCCGGCCCCCATCGCGCTGGAACCGACGCCGCAACCGGCCGCGCCGCCGCCCCGTGTCGAGCAGCCACCCACACCGGCGGCCCAGACGCCGGCGCCCGTACGCGCAGTCGCCGCCCCGCCCAAGCCCAGGGCCGAGCGCACGCCGCCGCCGGCGCCGGCTGACGATGGCATCCGCGCCCTGCTGTCGCGCGCCGAGCAATACCTGGCGCAGGCGCAGTTCGACAAGGCGATCGCCACCGCCGAAAGCATCCTCGCGCTGCACCCCGACAATCGCGCAGCCCGCGTCCTGCTCGACAAGGCGAAGACCGGACAGCTGGAAGCGCTGCGTGCAGGCAGCTCAATCGAATAACTCACCACGAACTCACCACATCAAGGAATCGGCATGAAACATCAAACCCTCGCTACCGTGCTGTGCATCTCGCTCGCCGTCACCGGGTGCGCCACCACTGGCCAATCCGGCATGGGTACCGACAACACAGCCATGAAATGCGGCCTGATGGCCGCCGGCGGCGCCGTACTTGGCGGCCTGGTCGACGGCAAGCGCGGCGTGCTGCGCGGCGCGGCGCTGGGCCTGGGCGCCTGCGCCGTCATGGAAGTGGTGTCCAGCCGCACCCGCTCATCCGACGAAGTCGAGAAAGCCTACCGCAGCGGCAACCGCAACACCCTGCCCGCCTCGGCCAGGCTGGTGAGCTATGCCAGCAGCGTCTCGCCGCGCGGCCAGGTCGTCAGCGGCAATCCGGTCAAGGTGCAGTCGACCATCCGCGCAGTCTCGGGTACCGGCGAGCCTATCCGCGAGATCCGCGAGGTGCTGGTTGCCTATGCGCCGGACGGCAAGGAATTCAAGCGCGGCGAAAAGGTGGTCGACACCACCGGCGGCAGCGGTGAATTCAGCAACAACTTCACCCTGCGCCTGCCCCAGGGCGCCCCCGAAGGCAACTACCGCCTGCAGACCGACATTTACCTCAACGGCAAGCTGGCGTCGACCAACAACGCCGACTTCAGCCTGGTGCAGGCCGGCCAGCAGCGCGCCGTGGCCGCGCGCTGATCCGCACATCCCTTACCACTTACCCCATCACCAAGGAGTCACCATGTCCGCTGTTTCCCTGAACTGCACCCGCTGCGGCACTTCGGTCGCCATCGGCGCCGGCTTTTGCGAAGAATGCGGCCTGCAGAACCCGACCATGCAGGCCAACGCCTCGCCGGCGGCCGCGCCGGCACCGGTAGCGCCAATGCCGGCAGTGGCGGCGGCCGCCACGATGCCCGCCGCCGCTCCTGCCACCGTGCGCGGCACGATCCTGCGCGACACGAATTCCGGTCCAGGAATGATCTCGGTGAACGGCCAGAAAAAAACCTTCACCCTTGAACAGCATTGGCACGGCAGCTCCGCGCCGATGGTCGCGATGCCGGTCGACGTAACCCTGGACCTGCAAGGCGAAATCAGCATGGTCGTCCCGGCGCGCATCGGCGTGGAAGACCTGGAAAAAGTGAAGGAGAAGGCCAGGCAGGCGCTCGACGGCGGCTTGCCGATCGTGGTCGCCGGGATCGGGCGGATCGGCAAGCCAGTACTGGCGGCGGTGCTCCTCGTTCTGGTGAGCTGGGTCTGGCTGCCGGCGGTCACCGTGACCGTGATGGCGGCCATCAAGCAGAGCGCCACCATGTTCGACGTGCTGCGCCTGGCCAATAGTGGCGCCAGCCTGGAGAGCTTCGGCCAACTGGGCGGCGGCAGCAGCGGCCTGTATGGCGTGCTGTGCGTCCTGGCGATGTTCGCGCCCCTGCTGCCGGCCTTCGTCAAGCACAAGTACGCGCCATTCGCTTATTTCGCTCCCCTGGCCTTCCTGGCGCTGGTCGGCCTGACGATCTACCTGAAGATCAACTCGATGGCCAGCGATGCGCGCGACGGCATGCGCGCCTTCGGCGGCAATCGTATGGACGAGATGGCCGACGCCATGGTCCAGCAGATCATGAACGCCATCTCGGTGGGTTTCGGCACCTATGTCTCGCTGGCCGCGGCGGCGTACCTCGCGTGGCGCGGCGTCCAGGCCCTGCGCTCGGCGCGCTGATCGGCCCCCACCCACATCATTCATCCAACTACAAGGAAAACCACATGAACCGCTTCGCCTCGCGCATCGTCCGACTCGCGCCTCCCACCATCCTCGCCCTCTGCCTGGCCGCCTGCGGCAAGAGCAACGACACGGCGCCGGCCGCGCCGGAAGCCGCCGCCCCCGGCCTTGCCGACCTGAAGAACCCGGAAGTCATGGCCAAGGTGGCTGCGTCCACGCTGCCGAAAGGCGACCCGGCCACGCCGGTGTCGGCCTACCGCAAGATCGACAGCGGACACCAGGTGATGTTCCTCTACTATGCGCTGGCGAACATGCCCGTGCCTTACGAAGACATCGCGCAGGCCTATTCCGACGACTACAGCCGCACAAGCGACAGCTTCAAGCGCAACGACATCATCAAGGCGCTGCAGCCGCGCATCGACCAGGAAATCGCCAACGCGAAGGCCGGCCGCTACGTCATGCTGGAACAGCAGGACAGCTCGCTGCTGCAGCGCTACAACTTCGAGAAGAAATCGTTCGCCATCGACGAATTCGCCAGCGATGACCGCTATCGCTACTTCAACGACAACAGCAAGTACACGCTGACCAATACCAACAACAGCCAGTTCACCGCATTCCCGGTTCCCGATGAAGCGTCCGCGCGCAAGATCGAAGGCTACCTGAGCAAATATGCCCAACTGCGCATGCAGACTTATGCCTTCGTGCAGGATGTCGATCCGAGCAATCGCCGTGTCAAGCTGCAGGTGATGAAAGTGCGGCTGCTCGACCCGTCCGGCGAGCTGCTGACCGAGCTTTGAACATGCGTTTCACGCCTCGCTTTCCATGGCGTCCGGCTATTGCTGCCCTGTCTCTGCTGCTGGGGGGCTGCGCCATCAGCCAGCAGGGCGGCAATACCCTGGTCCAGCTCGACGCGGATGAACTTACCGCCACCAGGCTGCAGGTGTTCAAGGTCGGCTCGGCCGAGGGAGTGTTGCGCCGCACCCTGGACCAGCAGTACCAGATCAAGCTGTACGACCGCATGAAGCTGATCGAACTGGGACGCATCGACAACCCGCGAGTGGTGCGCGCCGAACACGTGTCGGGATACGACCTGATCGTGCTCCATGCGCCGACCCAGGCCTGTCCGCAGGCCCACCGGCTGTACGAGCTGCGCGGCCTGACGGTGGGCATGTACGACATCAACAACACGCCGGGGCAATGCGATCGCATGCTGGGCTTTGCATCCGACGGCCAGGGCTGGACGGCTCTGCAGGAACGCGGCAATGGCGAGCGGATGGCCTGGTCCTGGTCCAACGGGAAGCTGGTAAGGATGCGCCATCCTGACCTGGGCGCGCCGCCCGGACGCGAGGCCGGCCAGGCGGCGTCCGGCGCCGGACGGCGGCTGGCCGGCCGTTTCGAGTCCGGCGAAGCGCCAGCGGCGGCGCGCCCGCGTGCCGTTACCGCCAAGCGCAGCGCGTCCGCCAGGCCTGCCGTGGCGAACGCGAAACGGGAGCCGACGCCGGTGGCGCCGGCGCGCAAGATCGACGCAGGCAAGTACAGCAAGCTGCCGGACAACGGCGTCACCGAGATCGCACCCGCCAGGGTGATCATGCATGACGCTGACTGAGCGCCACGCCGGATCCGCCAGCGCCGGCGACGGCTGGCTGTTCTCGCGCCAGCCGCGCGCGGCATGGGTGTGGGTGATGGCGATCGTCACCGGCACCTACCTGCTGGTGGAGTGCGGCTTCAATTCGCGCCTGCTGGATGTCGTCGGCGGCATGCCCGACAAGCATGCGGTGGAAGCCATCGAAGTGCGCGGCCGCCTGATCTCGGGCGCCGCCGTCGCGCTGGTGCTGTGGCCTTTCCTGCTCAGGCGTGGGGTGCACCGTGGCTGGCATCCGCTGCGCACGGCCGCCGCGCTGCTGGCGATCAGCGTGCCGGCAATCGCGCTGACCTACCACGCGGAGCGCGAACTGGTGGATGCGATCGTCGAACGTTCGAGCCCCGAGCAGCGCTACCTGGCGGTCAACCTGCTCACCGTCCAGAACGCGCTGGTGGCGGGCGGCGTCGAGTTGGCCAACCTGCCGCTCACACGCGAGCAGCTCGCCGCACCCGACGGCAAGACCTTCCTTGCCGTGTTCCCCTTGCTGGCCTACTCGACGCGCAACCTCGAGGAAAAGATTCGCGAGCAGAAGGCCCACATGCTGCGCAGCGTGACCGACCGCGCGTATGGGGGGCTCGACAAGAACTACAACCGCTTCCTCGCCTCGCGCGAGGAGCTGATCAAGCGCTACAACGAGGATTACCTCGTCGGCTGCGACAAATACAACGCAGCGCTGTCAGGGATCGGCGCCAGGCAACAGCGCGCCTGGCGCGACTACACGGCGCGGCTGGCGCGGCGAGGCCTGTCGCCCGAACGCGTGCCGCCCGCCTATTGGCGCAGGGTGCGCGACGACGTACGCGCGAACGGCGTTCCAGTTCCCAAGGGCTGGGATCCGGGCGACCGCGGCGCGTTCGACGACGCCATCGAGCGCAAGGTGCGCACAAGCGCGATGGAGGAGTTCCACGCCGCCGTTGCCCGCCATTTCGACGGCCAACGGCTCGCGCCCAACCTCGACAAGCGCGGCTTCTTCTCTCACCCGCTGGTGCAGGACGACTGGCGTCGCAAGCTCCAGTACGCCGACACCGGGGTGCGGCTGCCGATCGACCTGCCGTCCGACCGCGAGGCTCCGCGCTTCTTCGAGCGCGCTGTATATGAGAAGGTGCTGGACTGGCATGTGCAGGACAAGCTGAAGAAACACAGCGCGCCGGTAGCGACATTCGCCGATGACGGCAGGCACCAGGAACTGGGCATGGACAGCATGCGCGCCATGGTGGTGCCGCCGGTCGCGCTGGCGTTTTCAATCATGGGCGCCCTGGTCCACCTGATCAAGCTGGCGCTGTTCGTGGTGCAGCTGGCGTTCGGCCGCGGCTTCACCTACGGCCTGGCCAAGGGCGCGTTCGTGACCGGATCTTCGCTGGCCCTGCTGGGCGTCTTCCACTTCGTCCCGACCAGCCAGATTCCGCACCAGCCCTTGTACGACTACTTCGAGCAGCGCGGCGCCATGCTGGGCGGCGAGGGCACGCCGACCCTGGGTGGCCGCGCCATGGTGTTCTACGCGCGCAGCGTGATCCAGGTGCAGCCGGTCGCCTACCCCCTGTTCGAGGCCGTGCGAGTGCACGTGCTGCGCGGCCATGATTTCGGCTATCGCCCGACCACCATTGCAGACGATTCACATGATTAGAACCTTCCCTGGCCATAACGTCATCCTGGCGCTGACCCTCACTGGCGCGAGCCTGGCGCAGGCCGGCATGCCCGAGGCGGGCAGCTTCGGCGAATTGGAACAGGCCGGCTATGTGCCGCTAGACCTGCTTACCACACCCTTGCTATATCCGGTCGCCACGGGCAAGCCTTACGACGCCCGCACCCTGCTGCTCCAGGGCCGGAACAGCCTGCCGGCCGACCTGAAGAAACGCAGCCGCGAACTCGACGACCGCGACGAATTCAAGGTCCACCAGGCGCTTCAGGCCTTCAAGCCCCACCTTGAAGACCGGACGACCGCCCTGCGCCAGGCGCGCGGCTACCTGGTCGGTGTGCGCTACAGCTTGGGCGAGTACGACTTCGAGCACCGCCGCTTTCCGCTGAAGCTGCAACTGCAGGTGGCCAAGCCGCGCTCGAACGACAGTTATCACTGCTCGGGGGCTTACGACAAGATCCGCAACACCCTGCTGAGCGCCTGTGTCGGCCCCATCAACTGGAATGGCAAGCATCCGGCATTCCAGTACCTCGCCATCGACGACATCGAGCAGGCCCAACTCATCAAGCAGCGACTGGCCCAGGAAAAAGCCGCCTTCTTTTTCGTCATGCAGCCCGACGGTCCATTTCGTACTGATCAAAGCGGCAAGATGCGCTTCGGCATGATCAACCAGACCATCGTATCGGGGGTCCAGCCGGCACGCGTGCTGGGACTGCTGCTGGTCGATCTCGAGACCGACGAAATCCTCATTTCGGGTCCGATGCCGGAGGCGGCGCCGGAGCGCTGAACCGCCCGGCGCCGCGCCCGCGGTTCAGCTGCGCTTCTGCACCAGCGTCAGGATATCGTAGCTAGCCACGAGTTCATCGCGCTGGTTCGTCACCTGCACGTCCCACGCCACCACGCCCTGCCCCCTGCCCTGCTCATCCGCGCGGTTGCGATCGACCTTGCGCTTGCAGGTCAGGCGCGCGCGGATGGTGTCGCCGATTGCCACCGGCGCCACGAACCGCAGGTTGTCCAGGCCGTAGTTGGCCAGCACCGGCCCCGGCGCCGGCGACACGAACAGGCCGGCCGCCGCCGACAGCACGAAGTAGCCGTGCGCGATGCGCTGGCCGAACTGCGTGTCTTTCGCTGCGATCTCGTCGAAGTGCATGTAGAAGTAGTCGCCCGAGACGCCGCCGAAATTGACGATGTCGGCTTCGCTCACCGTGCGGCGGTGGGTCAGCAGCGAGTGGCCCATCTCCAGGTCTTCGAAGTAGCGGCGGAATGGGTGGATCTCGCTTTCCCTGACGGCGCCGCCGCGCACGTATTCACCCGTCACGGCGCCGAGCATGGTCGGCGAACCCTGCACCGCGGCGCGCTGCAGGAAGTGCTTGACGGCGCGGATGCCGCCCAGCTCTTCGCCGCCACCGGCGCGGCCCGGGCCGCCGTGTTTCAGTTGCGGCAGCGGCGAGCCGTGGCCGGTGCTGTCCACCGCTGCTTCGCGATCCAGGATCAGCACGCGGCCGTGCGAGGCCGCCGCCACCGGCACGGCGTAGGCGGCGATCGCAGGGTCCTTGGTGGCGAGCGTCGTCACCAGGCTGCCCTTGCCCCGCGCGGCCAGCTCCAGTGCCTCATCGATGTCGCGGTAGGTCATCAGCGTGCTGACCGGGCCGAAGGCTTCCACGTCGTGCACGGCGTCGTTGTCCATGGCGTTACGGCATAGCAGCAAGGTGGGCGAGAAGAAGGCGCCGCTGGCGACGTTGTCGCCGACCGGATTGAAGCCGTCGCGCGCGCTGAACAGGACCTCGTTGCCGCGCGCGAGCAGCTCGACCCGCTCGCTGACGTCGCGGTGCTGGTCCATCGAGGCCAGCGCGCCCATGCGCACGCCCTCCACTTTCGGATTGCCAACCGTGGTCCTGGCCAGGCGCTCTCTCAGGCGTTCGCCGACCGCATCGACCAGCGTTTCCGGCACGATCACACGGCGGATCGCGGTGCACTTCTGGCCGGCCTTGCCGGTCATCTCGCGCGCCACTTCCTTCACGAACAGATCGAACTCCGGATCGTCGGGCGTGACGTCCGGCGCCAGGATCGCGCAGTTGAGCGAGTCGGCTTCGGCCGTGAATGGCACCGAAGCGCGGATCAGGTTCGGGTTCGAACGCAGCTTGGCGGCGGTATCGGCCGAGCCGGTGAAGGTGACGGCATCGAAACCACCCAGGCGATCGAGCAGGTCGCCGGTGCTGCCGATCACGAGCTGCAGCGCGCCGGCCGGCAGCAGGTTCGACTCCATCATCATTTTCACCACGGCATGGGTCAGGTAGCTGGTGGCGGTGGCAGGCTTGGCGATGCAAGGCATGGCCGCCAGGAAGCTCGGCGCGAATTTCTCGAGCAGGCCCCAGATCGGGAAGTTGAAGGCATTGATGTGCACCGCCACGCCGCCGCGCGGCACCAGGATGTGGGTGCCGGAGAAGCCGCCGCGCTTGCCCAGCGCCATGGCCGGTCCTTCGTGCAGCACGTTCGATGACGGCAGCTCGCGCGAGCCCATGCTGGCGTAGGCGAACAGGGTGCCGATGCCGCCTTCGACGTCGACCCAGCTGTCCTGGCGCGTGGCGCCGGTCAGGTGCGAGATCTCGTACAGCTCTTCCTTGCGCTCCATGAGGTACAGCGCCAGCGCCTTCAGGCATTGCGCACGCTTCTGGAAGTCCTGGCTCATCAAGCTCTTGATGCCGGTCTTGCGTGCAAAAGTCAGGGCCTCGTCGAAATCGATCTTCTCGGCGTGCGTGTGATAGATCAGCGCGTTGTCGAGGGCGCTGTGCAGCGCGGTGTGCGATTCCTGGCCGTGCCAGCGGCCGGCAATCAGGCTTTGTAGTGTCGGGATGTTACCCATATTCTGTCTCCTCGTTTGTCTCTTCAGGCTTTCGGCTTGTGCATGCCGTCGGCGTCGAATGCGATGCGTTGCCTGTCCGGCTCCACCTCGGTATCCGCCTCGACCTCACGCATGGTGTGCAGCGAGCGCACGGCCAGTTCCTGGTACTGGCGGGTGCCGAAGCTTTTCCATTGCACGTCTTCATCGGTGAGTTCACGCATCACCTTGGCCGGCGTGCCCATCACCATCGAGCGTGGCGGGATGACCATGCCCGCCTTCACGAAACTCATCGCGGCCACAATCGATTCCTCGCCGACCACCGCCTTGTCCATCACGACGGCATTCATGCCGACCATGGCGTTGCGCTTGACGCGGCAGCCATGCAGCACGGCGCCGTGGCCGATATGGCCATCGACTTCGACCACCGTGTCCTCGCCCGGGAAGCCGTGCATCACGCAGGTATCCTGCAGGTTGGCGCCCTCTTCCAGGATCAGGCGACCGAAATCGCCGCGCAGGCTGGCGCAGGGGCCGATGTAGCAGCGCGGGCCGACGATCACGTCGCCGATCAGCACCGCCGACGGGTGCACGTAGGCGGTCGGGTGCACGACCGGTCGCACGCCGTCGATCTCATAAACCTTGACCATATCTTTTACGCGCGCTCCACGATCAGCGCGATGCCCTGGCCGACGCCGATGCACATCGTGCACAAGGCGTAGCGTCCGCCCGTGCGGTGCAGCTGGTTCACCGCCGTCATGACCAGGCGCGCGCCGGAGGCGCCGAGCGGGTGGCCGATGGCGATCGCGCCACCGTTCGGGTTGACGCGGGCGTCGTCGTCCGCCAGGCCGAGGTCGCGCGTGACGGCCAGGCCCTGGGCGGCGAAGGCTTCGTTCAACTCAATCACGTCCATCTGCTCGAGCGTGAGGCCGGTCTGGGCCAGCAGCTTCTTCACCGCCGGCGCCGGGCCGTAGCCCATGATGCGCGGCGCCAGGCCGACGGTGGCCATGCCGACCACGCGTGCGCGCGGGGTCAAGCCGTAGCGGGCGGCGGCTTCGCCGGAAGCCAGCAGCAGCGCGCAGGCGCCGTCGTTCAGGCTCGAGGCGTTGCCGGCGCTGACCGAGCCATCCGGCGTGACCACGCCCTTCAGCTTGGCCAGTGCTTCAATGCTGGTATCGGGGCGCGGCTGCTCGTCGGTGTCGACCACGCGCGATTCACCTTTCTTGAGGGCCACCGTCACCGGCACGATCTCGTCCTTGAAGAATCCCTCTTCGTTCGCGCGCGCCCAGCGCTGCTGGCTGCGCAGCGCGAACGCATCCTGGTCGGCACGGGCGATGCCGAACTCGCGCGCCACGTTCTCGGCGGTCTCGGGCATCGAGTCGATGCCGTACTTTGCCTTCATCGCCGGATTGACGAAGCGCCAGCCCAGGGTCGTATCTTCGATCTTGGCCGCGCGCGAGAATGCGCTGTCGGACTTGCCCATCACGAACGGCGCACGGGTCATGCTTTCGACACCGCCGGCGATCACGAGTTGCGCCTCGCCCGCCTTGATGGCGCGCGCGGCGGTGCCCACGGCATCCATGCCCGAGCCGCACAGGCGATTGATCGTGTTGGCCGGCACGTCTTGCGGCAGGCCGGCCAGCAGCGCGGCCATGCGGCCCACGTTGCGGTTGTCTTCGCCGGCCTGGTTGGCGCAGCCGTAGAACAGGTCATCGACCGCCGTCCAGTCGACGTTCTCGTTGCGGGCCATCAGCGCCGCGATCGGCAGCGCGGCAAGATCGTCGGCGCGGATGCTGGACAGGGCGCCGCCGTAGCGGCCGAAGGGGGTGCGGACGGCGTCAACGATGAAGGCGTCGATCATGAAAATCTCCTTTATGGTTTTGGGCGACGGTCGACCACACGCCGGGCCTTGCCGGTCAGGGTGCGCTCGATGCCTTGCGGCGGCAGCAGGGTCACACGGGTAGTCACGCCGACATAGGTCTTGATGCAGTGCTGGAGGTCGCGGCACAGCGCGTCCACACTGTCTGGCGGTAGGGAGGTGTCACGCAATTCACCCAGCACTTCGAGCGTGTCCAGGTGGCCGTCACGCGCCACCACCAGCTGGTACTGCGGCGCCAGCGCCGGCATCTTGAGGATCAGTTCCTCGATCTGGCTCGGAAACACGTTCACGCCGCGGATGATCAGCATATCGTCCGAGCGACCCGTGATGCGGCCCATGCGGCGCATCGCGCGCGAGGTCGGCGCCAGCAAGCGGGTCAAATCGCGCGTGCGGTAGCGGATAATCGGCAGCGCTTCCTTGGTGAGCGAGGTGAATACCAATTCTCCCTCTTCGCCGTCCGGCAGCACTTCTCCAGTGTCGGGATCGATGATCTCGGGGTAGAAATGGTCTTCCCAGATGACGGGACCGTCCTTGCTCTCGATGCATTCGCTGGCCACGCCCGGCCCCATCACTTCGGACAGGCCATAGATGTCGACCGCATCGATGCCGGCGCGCGTCTCGATCTCGCGCCGCATCGCGTCGGTCCACGGCTCGGCACCGAAGATGCCGACCTTGAGCGACGAGCTTGCAGGGTCGATGCCCTGGCGGGTGAACTCCTCGACGATATTGAGCATGTACGAGGGCGTGACCATGATGATCGACGGCTTGAAGTCGCAGATCAGCTGCACCTGCTTCTCGGTCTGGCCGCCCGACATCGGGATCACGGTGCAACCCAGGCGCTCGGCGCCATAGTGGGCGCCCAGGCCGCCGGTGAACAGGCCATAGCCGTAGGAGATGTGCACCAGGTCGCCCTTGCGCCCGCCGGCGGCGCGGATCGAGCGCGCCACGACATTGGCCCAGGTGTCGATATCGTTTTGCGTGTAGCCGACCACGGTCGGCTTGCCGGTGGTGCCAGACGAAGCGTGCACGCGCACCACCTCTTCACGCGGCACGGCGAACAGGCCGAACGGGTAGTTGTCGCGCAGCGTCTTCTTCTCGGTGAACGGGAATTTCGCCAGGTCGGCCAGGGTCTTCAGGTCGCTCGGATGCACCCCTGCTTCGTCGAAGGCGGCGCGGTAGTGCGGCACGTTCTCATAGGCGTGCTTGAGCGTCCATTGCAGGCGCTGCAGCTGAAGCGCCTGCAGCTCGTCGCGGCTGGCGCGTTCGATCGGCTCCAGCTCGCCATCGGCGGGAATGCGTTGGACCATCTCGATCTCCTTTCAGTGTTTATTCACGCGTCCATCGGCACCAGGGTGCCGGCGACGCGGTGCGACTTTCCGCGGAACAGCGCGATCGTGCGCCCGTCCTGGTCCGTCACGGCGACGTCGTAGACGCCGGTCTTGCCCTGCAGCGCCTGCTCCACCGCCTCGGCCACCAGCACGTCGCCGGGACGGCCCGGCGCGAGGTAGTCGATGGTGCAGCCGGCGCCGACGGTATTGAAGTTGTGCGAGTTGCAGGCGAAGGCGAAGGCGCTGTCGGCCAGCATGAAGATGTAGCCGCCGTGGCAGCTGGCGTGGCCGTTAAGCATGTCGTCGCGCACCTTCATCGACATGCGCGCATAGCCGGGACGGATCTCGAGCAGTTGCATGCCGAGGCCCTGGCTGGCCGGATCGCGTTCGTACATCGTGCGGCCGGCCAGTTCGGCCAGCCGTTGCGGATCAACGTGCATGAAAGCGCGCTCCCTGCGGATCGGCAGCCAGCTTGCGGCGCAGCAGCGGCGACACGCGGTAGCGGTCTTCGCCATAGGTGGCGGCCAGGTTGGCCAGCACGGTGACGACCTGGCGCAAGCCCATGCTGTCGGCCCAGGCCAGCGGGCCGCGTGGATAGTTGACGCCCTTCTGCATCGCGATGTCGACGGCGCGGGCGCTGCACACGCCCTGGTTGACGGCATCGGCGGCCTCGTTGGCCAGCATCGCCACGGTGCGCATCACGGCCATGCCGGGCACGTCGTCCATGCGCGTGACGGCAAAGCCGGCGGCCTGGAACAAGCCGACCGCGGCCTGCCAGGCGGCGTCGCCGCACTGGTCGGCACGCGCCAGCGCGATGCGGGTGGCTCCCGCAGAGTCGAGCAGCAGGTCGAACAGGATCGTGTCGCGGTGGCCGTCCGCTTCGGCGCGCTCGGTGGCGCTGCGGCCATCGGTGAGGTAGATCGCGGCGCCTTCGCAATAGAGACCAGGTGCGGCCTCGATGGCGACCGGATCGAAACCGGCGCCACGCAGGCGTTCGGCTAGCGCATCGACCGCACCGAGGCCGCCGGCATGGCGCAGCGCCGACGGTTTCTGGCCTGGCGCCTCGGTCTGCGGCGCCAGCTTGGCGGCGTCGTCGCCGTAGCGGTAGAACCCGCGCCCCGTCTTGCGGCCCAGGAAGCCGGCGCTGACCAGTTCCTGCTGCAGGATCGAGGGCGTGAAGCGCGGGTCGTTGTAATAGGCGGCGAACACCGAGTTGGTGACCGAGAAGTTGACGTCATGGCCGATCAGGTCCATCAGCTCGAAAGGCCCCATGCGGAAACCGCCGCAATCGCGCATCACCGCGTCCAGCGTCGCCACATCGGCGGCCTGTTCCAGCAGCAGGCGCAGGGCTTCGGCGTAATACGGCCGGGCCACACGGTTGACGACGAAGCCGGGCGTCGATTTCGCATGCACCGGGCTCTTGCCCCAGCTTTCAGCGGTGGCATGGACGACGTTCGCGACCTCGCGGCCGGTGGCCAGGCCGCTAATGACCTCGACCAGCGCCATCAGCGGCACCGGGTTAAAGAAGTGCATGCCGACCAGGCGTTCAGGGTGCTGCAGTTGCGCGCCGATCGCCGTGACCGAGATCGACGAGGTGTTGGTGGCCAGGATGCAGTGCTGGCCGACGATGCCTTCCAGCTCGGCGAACAGGGCGCGCTTGGCGTCCAGGTTCTCGACGATGGCCTCGATCACGAGGACGGCGCCGGCGGCTTCGTGCAATGACGCGATGCGCTTGAGGCGTTCGCGCGCCAGGTCGGATTCGACCGCGCCCATGCGGCCCTTCTCAACCAGCTTCGCATAGGTCTTGCCGATGCCGGCGATGGCCTTGTCGGCGGCGTCAGGGCGGGTATCGAACAGCAGGACCTGATGGCCGGCGGTGGCCGCGACCTGGGCGATGCCGGCGCCCATGGCGCCGCTGCCGATGACGGCGACCGTGCTGCCTGGAGGGATGGCGTGCATGCTCATTCTCCCTTGAAATGCGGCGTGCGCTTGGCCATGAAGGCGGCCACGCCTTCGCGGTAATCATGGCTGTAGCCGAGTTCACGCATCATGCCGGCTTCGAGCTGCAGCTGGTCTTCGAGCGAGTTGGCGTAGCTGGCCTGGAAGGCTTTCTTGGTGAAGGCCAGCCCCTTCGTCGGCGCGGCGGCGAAGTGTTCGGCCATGACCATGGCTTCATCCATCAGGGCTTCGTCGGGCACGCAGCGCCAGATCAGGCCCCATTCCTCGGCCTTCTCGGCACTGAGTTTTTCGCCCAGCATGGCCAGTCCCATGGCGCGCGCGTGGCCGATCAGGCGCGGCAGGTGCCAGGTGCCGCCGGTGTCGGGGATCAGGCCCAGCTTGCTGAAGGCTTCGATGAAGCTGGCCGATTTGGCGGCCAGCACGATGTCGCAGGCCAGCGCCAGGTTGGCGCCGGCGCCGGCGGCCACGCCATTGACGGCGCAGATAACCGGCATCGGCAGGTTCTTCAAGGTGAGCACCAGCGGGGCGTAGAATTTTTCGACCGATGCGCCCAGGTCGACGCTCGGGGCGCCGGGGTCGACGGCGCGGTCGGACAGGTCCTGGCCGGCGCAGAAGCCGCGGCCGGCGCCGGTCAGGACCAGCACGCGGACCGATTTGTCGGCCTGCAGCTTATCGAGGGCGTCGCGCACCTCGAGATGCATGGCCTGGGTAAAGCTGTTCAGGCGGTCGGGCCGGCTCAACGTCAGCAGCGCGATGCCGTTCTCGATCTTGAATTGTATGGATTCGTAGGTCATTGTTGTCTCCACTATTTTCGTTATCGTTCGCCGTCGTTCCCGCCCTCGCCGGGCGCCTTGGCGGGAACCTAAGTTCTTCGCTACGCCACAAAAGTCAACTTAGGTTCCCGCCTGCGCGGGAACGACGTGCTGACGGCGCGGGCCAAGGTTGGAGTCACTCGTGGATGTCGAAATCGACGACCACCTTGTCCGTGACCGGGAAGCTCTGGCAGCTCAACACAAACCCGCGCGCCACTTCGTAGTCTTCGAGCGCGTAGTTCACGTCCATCTCGACTTCGCCGTCGAGCACCTTGCAGCGGCAGGTCGAGCAGACGCCGCCCTTGCACGAGTAGCGCATGTCGAGCCCGGCGCGCAGGCCGGCGTCCAGCAGCGATTCCTTGTCCTTGTCCATTGTGAAGCTGGCGGCGTTGCCGTCCATGATCACGGTCACTTCAGTCAGGTTTCGTGCCGCCGATTCGACCGAACGCGGCTTGCGCTCGCGGGTCGGCGCGCTGGCGGCGAACAGTTCGATCCGGATCTGCTCCTTCGGCAGGCCGGCTTCCTGCAGCGCGCGCGAGACGCCGTGCATCATGTCTTCCGGGCCGCAGATGAAGGCGACGTCGATGTCCCTGATATCGATCCAGTGGCGCAGGAACTGGCTGCACTTGTCTTTGGTGATGCGGCCGTTGAACAGTTCGATGTCCTGCTGCTCGCGGCTCATCACGTACACCAGGCGGAGGCGCCCCATGTACTGGTCCTTCAGGTCGGTCAGTTCGTCGCGGAAGATCACGCTCGACGAGGCGCGGTTGCCGTAGACGATGGTGAAGCGGCTGTCCGGCTCGGCCTGCAGCGTGGTCTTGACGATCGACAGGATCGGCGTGATGCCGCTGCCGGCGGCGAACGCCAGGTAGTGGCGGCTGCTCGCCGCGTCGAGCGGCACGTTGAAGTTGCCGCTGGGTGGCATCACGTCCAGCGTGGCGCCGGGCTGCAGGCTGTCGTTGGCCCAGCCCGAGAACAGGCCGCCGCTGCAGCGCTTGATCGCCACCCGCAGCTGCGCGTCCTGCACGGCCGAGCAGATCGAGTACGAGCGTCGCACCTCTTCGCCATCGATGGTGGCGCGCAGGGTCAGGTACTGGCCCTGGCGGTAGGCGAAGGCCTCTTTCAGCTCGGGCGGGACGTCGAAGGTGACGGCGATGGCGTCGCGCGTCTCGTGCTTCACCTTCGATACGGTCAATGGATGGAACTTGCTCATGCAGACCTCAGTGGCATTTGAAGTAGTCGAACGGCTCGCGGCAATCGAGGCACTTGTACAGCGCCTTGCACGGGGTCGAGCCGAATTCGCTGGTCAGTTGGGTGTGGGGCGAGCCGCAGTGCGGGCAGGCGACGTCGGGCGCCGCGCGGCGGCGGATGCCGGCGTGCAGGCCGCTGATGTCGATCGCCTGCTGCACCGGCGGCGCGATGCCATAGCCTTTCAGGGCAGCCTTGCCGGCCGCGCTCATCCAGTCGGTGGTCCAGGCGGGAGACAGACGGCTCTCGATGCGGACATCCTCGATGCCGTGCGCGCGCAACGCTTCGCTGACCGATTCCGAGATCACCTGCATCGCCGGGCAGCCCGAATAGGTCGGTGTGATCGTGACCAGGCATGTCTCGCCCTCCAGGCGCACGGCGCGCACGATGCCCAAGTCGACCACCGAGATGACCGGGATCTCCGGGTCGGCGACCTCGCCGAGCCAGTCCCAGACCTGTTCAACGGTGACGTCGAGGGCGGTCATTACCAGGCCGCTCCCGGATAGGCGCGCTGCAGGAACTGCATCTCGGCCAGGATGAAACCGAGGCGTTCGCTGTGGCGGCCCTGTTTGCCGCCGCGCTGCATCCAGGCGTCGGGCGACGGCATCGTCAGGGTGGCCTCGCTGAAGATGTCGGCCATGTGGTCGAGGCATTGCTTGCGAATCGCATCGACGGGCGGAGCAACTCCCTGCTCCACCATCGCATTGTCGATCTCGTCGTAGAGGAACATCTCGCCGCTGTACATCCACAGCTCGTCGAGCGCGGTCTGCATCATGGCGCGGCTCTTGTCGCTGCCATCGCCCAGGCGCACCACCAGGTCGCCGCTGCGGCGCAGGTGATAGGTTACTTCCTTGATCGACTTGGCGGCGATCTCGCGGATGCGCTCATCGCTGGATCGGGTCAGGCCGTCCATCAGGAAGTAGTGCCAGGTGTCGAACAGGAATTGGCGCGTCAGGGTGTCGGCGTAGCTGCCGTTGGGCTGCTCGACCAGCAGGCAGTTGCGGTAGTCATGGGCGTCGCGCAGGAAGGCCAGGCGGTCTTCGTCGCGGCCTTTTCCTTCGAGCTCGCCCGCATACGTCAGCCACATGCGGGTCTGGCCCAGCAGGTCGAGGGCCACGTTGGACAGGGCCATATCTTCTTCGAGCGCGGGGCCCTTGCCGACCAGCTGGCACAGTTGCTGGGAGAGGATCAGGGCGTTGTCGCCCTGGCGCAGCAGGTACTGGAATTTGGCGTCCATCTGCAGGCTCACAGGTTCTTGACTTCTTCCGGCATCGGGAAGAAGGTCGGGTGGCGGTAGACCTTGCTGTTGGCCGGCTCGAACAGCGACTCCTTGTCGGAGGGGCTGCTGGCGACGATGTCGGCGGCGCGCACGACCCAGATCGAGACGCCTTCGTTGCGGCGGGTGTAGACGTCGCGTGCGTTGTTGATCGCCATTTCGGCGTCAGGGGCGTGCAGGCTGCCGACATGCTTGTGGGCGAGGCCGTGCTGGCTGCGGATGAAAACTTCCCACAGGGGCCATTCTTTGCTCATTGTTGTCTCCGTGATGGCGTTCGGGTAGGTCGAGCGTGTGCTGAACGCGTGGACGGCGGAGCCGTCCACCCTACGCTGCGGCTTTTTTGGCGGCTTGCTTGTCGGCGTGGGCGACCAGGGCGTCGCGGAACCATTCGCCGTCGTCCCAGGCTTTGACACGCGTGCGCAGGCGCTCGCGGTTGCAGGGGCCGTTGCCTTTCAGGACGTTGTAGAACTCGGACCAGTCGATCTCACCGAAATCGTAGGAGCCGCGTTCGGCATTCCACTTGAGGTCGGGATCGGGCACCGTCAGGCCCAGGTATTCGGCTTGCGGCACGGTCTGGTCGACCATGCGCTGGCGCAGCTCGTCGTTCGAGAACAGCTTGATGCGCCAGGCCGTCGATTGCGCGCTGTTGACCGATTCGGCGTCGGACGGACCGAACATCATCAGCGAAGGCCACCACCAGCGGTTGAGCGCATCCTGCGCCATCGCCTTCTGCTCCGGCGTGCCCTTGGCCAGCGCCATCATGATGTCGTAGCCCTGGCGCGCGTGGAAGGATTCTTCCTTGCAGACGCGGACCATGGCGCGCGCATACGGGCCGTACGAGCAGCGGCACAGCGGGATCTGGTTGATGATGGCCGAGCCATCCACCAGCCAGCCGATCGCGCCCATGTCGGCCCAGCTCAGCGTCGGATAGTTGAAGATGCTCGAATATTTGGCCTTGCCGGAGTGCAGGGCCTGCAGCAGCTCGTCGCGCGAGACGCCCAGCGTCTCGGCGGCGCTGTACAGATAGAGGCCGTGGCCGGCCTCGTCCTGGATCTTGGCCAGCAGCACCGACTTGCGCTGCAGGGTCGGCGCGCGCGTCACCCAGTTACCTTCCGGGAGCTGGCCAACGATTTCGGAATGCGCGTGCTGCGAAATCTGGCGGATCAGCGTCTTGCGGTACGCTTCCGGCATCCAGTCCTTCGGTTCGATCTTGATCCCGGCGTCGATGCGCGCCTGGAACGCCTGCTCTTCGGCGCTCATGTCCTGTTCTGTGCGGACTTTCTTGAGGCCGGTCTCCACCATTTGTGCGTACATAGCTTCCCCCGTGGTTCTCTACAATTGCAAACCCGTCCAAATCATAATACGATACAAAAAACTTGATGTACACAATAATTTTGAATCATATCGCAGCACGAAAAATTGACCGCAATCATGAAACGACTCTCCAGCACTGAGTGGATCGCCCACCACCTGGCCCTCGATCCGCCACGCCACAAGTCGCTGGTGGTGACCGTGTGCGGCGACACGATCGCCCCGCATGGCGGCGCCTTCTGGCTGGGCAGCATGATCGAGCTGGTGGGCCCGCTCGGCGTCGGCGACCGGCTGGTGCGCACCAGCGTGTTCCGCCTGGTGCAGGAAGGCTGGCTGACGGCCAGCCGCGAAGGCCGGCGCAGCCGCTATGCGATCGAGCCCAAGGCGCTGCCCCGCTTCGAGCGCGCCAACCGCCGCATCTATTCGGCGCCGGGCCTGGACTGGGACGGGCGCTGGACCTTCGTGCTGGCGCCGCATGGCAAGAGCGCCAGCATCGACAGCGAGCTGCGCACCCTGCTGCGCAAGGAACTCGAGTGGGAGGGTTTTGCGATGCTGGCGACGGGAGTGATGGCGCATCCGGCGCCCGAGCGCGACACGCTGCGCGAGATCCTGGCACGCGCGGATGCCGTCGACAAGGTCTTCGTGTGCCAGGTCGACGAGCTGCCAGGCATGGGATCGCGCCCGCTGCCCGAGCTGGTGGGCGACTGCTGGAATCTCGACGCGGTGGTGACTGCCTATCGCGGCTTCATCGAGCGCTTCGCGCCGCTGCCCGACATGCTGGGCCAGGGCGATGTGAGGCCCGAGGATGCGTTCGCGATCCGTACCCTCTTGATTCACGCCTACCGGCGGGTACAGCTGCACGACCCGATGCTGCCACTGGCCCTGCTGCCGCAGCCGTGGCCGGGGACCGACGCCTACGCGCTGGCGCGCGAGATCTACCGCCTGTGCCACGCGCGCGCCGAGGAGCACGTGCTGGCCATGCTGCGCAAGGAAGACGCGGCGACGCCGGATGCCGACGCCGCCTATCACGGACGCTTCGGCGGTCTGCGCGATTGATTACGCCGGGCTTGCGACGGTGAAGCGCGCCCGCACATGGCGCGGCTGTTCGATCTCGTCGGCGATCGCGAGCGCCAGGTCGGCCACCGCGATACCGGCCGGCTTGTCGCCGTCCATCAGCAAGTCTTCGCCGCCGACACGGTAGCCGCCGGTCGCCTCGCCCTGTCCCAGCATCGCGGGCGGGCTGAGGAAGGTCCAGTCCAGCGTGGTATTTGCGCGCAGCGTGTTCAGCGCGTCGCGCGCTGCCTGCGCGCCCGGCACGATATTGGGCGGCACGTGGTCGACAAATTCGGGCGTGTCGACCAGTTGCACGCCAGGCGCCACGAACAGGCTGCCGGCGCCGCCGACCACCAGCAGGCGCCGCACGCCGCCGAGTTCGACGCCACGCTCGATGGCCGCGCTGCCGCGCATGAAGTTGTCGTACAGGGTGGGATCGTTCCAGCCAGGATTGAAGGCCGAGACGACGGCATCGTGACCGCGCACGGCGGCCGCGATCGCATCGGCGTCATAGGCGTCGGCCACCGCCGCGGTCAGGCCGGGCTGCGGCGCCAGCTTCGACGGATCGCGCACCAGCGCCGTGACCTGGTGACCGCGTTGCAGGAGAGTAGTAAGGACGGCGGCGCCGACGAAGCCGGTGGCGCCGATCAGGGCGATGTTCATGCGTGACTCCAATGATGTGATCGATCCGCCTACGATATCGGCTTCACGATAAGGCGATAAGATGGCTGCATCCACTATCACCTTGAAGCCAGGCTAATAGATGAACGACCTGAAACCCTATGCGGTATTCGCCGAAACGGTCTCGAGCGGCTCGATGAGCGCCGCCGCGCGCCGGCTGGGCATGAGCCCGTCCGCCGTCAGCCAGACCATCCGCGCGCTCGAGCGGCAGGCCGGTGTGACGCTGCTGTACCGCTCGACACGCAAGCTGACCCTGACCGAGGCCGGCGCGCGCTGCTATCCGCACTGCCTGCGCTTGCTCGAAGCGGCCAATGCGGCCAACGACTCGCTGCTGCATGCGCGCGACGCGCCGAGCGGCGAGCTGCGGGTGGCGGCGCCGGTGGGCTTCGGCCTGCACATCGCGCCGGCCCTGGCGCCGGTGCTGGCCGCGTGGCCGCAGCTGCGCCTGCGGCTGCTGGTCGACGACGCCATGATCGACCTGATCGACGCCCGCATCGACATCGCCATCCGCGCCGGCCGCCTGCCCGATTCGGGCTGGATAGCACGCCGCCTGTGCCGGTTCGAGGTGATCGTGTGTGCGGCGCCGGCCTATATCGAACGCCACGGCATGCCGGACACGCCGCGTGCGCTATCAAACCATCACTGGCTGGGGTCGATGCGCCAGGCAGTCGAGTCGAAAGGCGACGACGGCGTGCCATCCATGGAGCTCGACCTGCGGCAGGGGGAGCAGCGCGAGCACATGCGCGTCGGCGTGCGCATCCTCAGCAACAACCAGCTCTCGCTGCAGCAGATGTGCGAACAGGGAATGGGCCTTGCGCTGCTGGGCCATGCCGACGTCCACCCCGCCCTCGAACGTGGCGCCCTGGTGCGCGTGCTGCCGCACTGGCAGTTGCCGGCACTGCCGGTGGCGGCCATGACGCCGCGGCGCGACGGCGATCCGGCCAAGGTAAAGGTTGCGCTGGACGCCCTGCAGCGTCATTTCGCCGCCCTGCCCGGCGCCAGGCCCGCCTAGCGAGGGATTATCGAAAACGGGTATCATCGATGCTTCAACGTACCTTCCCAACACAGGACAACACCATGTCTATCAAGATCAGCAGCCAATTCGACGCTGGCGCCATCGAGGTCGTGAACGCCACCAGCGCCAACGCCATCGACCTGAACATCCGCAAGGACTCGCACGCCGACATCATCCAGTGGTTCTACTTCCGCCTGCAGGGCGCGCAAGGCGAAGCCTGCTCCATCCGCCTGCTCAACGCCGGCAACGCCGCTTATACGGCCGGCTGGGAAGGCTACCAGGCGATGGCAAGCTACGACCGCGTCAACTGGTTCCGCGTGCCGACCTCGTTCGATGGCCAGGTGCTCACCATCGAGCACACCCCGGGCATGGACAGCGTCTACTACGCGTATTTCGAGCCATATTCGTGGGAACGCCACCTGGAGCTGCTGGACCGCGCCCAGATGGCCGAGAACGTGCGCATGCTCGACCTGGGCTCGACCGTCGATGGTCGCGACCTGAACATGCTGGTGATCGGCGAGCCGGCCGAGGGTAAAAAGAAGGTGTGGGTGATCGCGCGCCAGCACCCGGGCGAGACGATGGCCGAATGGTTCGTCGAGGGCATGCTCGACGCGCTGCTGGATCCGGCCCACCCGTTCGGGCGCCAGTTATTGAAAGAGTCGGTGTTCTACGTGGTGCCGAACATGAATCCGGACGGCTCGGTGCGCGGCAACCTGCGCACCAATGCGGCCGGCGCCAACCTCAACCGCGAATGGCTCAAGCCGAGCATGGAGCGCAGCCCCGAGGTCTTCCTGGTGCTGCAGAAAATGCACGAGACTGGCGTCGACCTGTGCCTGGACGTGCACGGCGACGAAGGCCTGCCCTATGTGTTCGTGGCCGGCAGCGAATCGCTGCCGAACTTCACCAAGGAACAGGGAGAAGCACAAGACCGCTTCATCGCCGATTTCAAGATCGCCAGCCCGGACTTCCAGGACGTGCACGGCTACGGCGCCACGCCGTACACCGAAGAGACCCTGACCATGGGTTCGCCGCACATCACCCACGCCTTCGGCTGCCTGTCGCTCACCCTGGAACTGCCATTCAAGGACAACGCCAACGACCCGGATCCGCAAGTCGGCTGGGACGGCGCACGCAGCGCGCGCCTGGGCGCCGCGGTGCTGCAGCCGGTGCTGAACGCGATCCGCGCGGTCAAGTAATTCAGATCCGCCAATAAAAAAAACGCTCCGCAAGACGGAGCGTTTTTTTCGCGCTGAACAGAAGGCTTACAGATCCACGCCCAGGTGCGTCTTGACCCACGCATTCGCATCCGCGATGCTGTCGAAATGCAGGGTCGCGATCGCGGTTTTATCGGACGCCAGGAAAGTAGCGTAGACCTTGCGGCTGTCCGCGCCGGCCGAACTGAGCAGGTCGGATTGCGGGGCCAGCTCGACGGTGGCCACCAGGTCGAGATTGAGCAGCACCGTCTTGGGGCTGCTTTCCTTGTCGATGCGGACGAATCGGCCCATGGCGTGCTCCTCTTTCAGTTACCGGCCACGACCATCTTCTCGATCAGGATCGAGCCGGTGGTCTTGTTGCCGCGTACGAGGGTATCGTTACCGACGGCAACGATTTGCTGGAACATCTCACGCATATTGCCGGCGATGGTGATCTCTTCGACCGGATACTGGATGATGCCGTTCTCGACCCAGTAGCCCGACGCGCCGCGCGAATAGTCGCCGGTCACGTAGTTGACGCCCTGGCCCATCAGTTCGGTCACCAGCAGGCCGGTGCCGAGTTTACGCAGCATGCCTTCGAAATCGTCGCTGCGGCGGGTGTCCTTGGAGACGATCTCGAGATTGTGCGAGCCGCCGGCATTGCCGGTGGTTTTCATGCCCAACTTGCGCGCCGAATACGAGGACAGGAAGTACCCCTGCAGCACGCCATCGGCGATCACCTTGCGGCGCACGGTCTTGACGCCCTCTTCGTCGAACGGGGCCGAGCCGACCGCGCCGACCAGGTGCGGGTCTTCGACGATCTGGATGTGCGAGGGGAAGACCTGCTTGCCCAGGGTATCGAGCAGGAAGGTCGACTTGCGGTACAGCGCGCCGCCCGACACCGCTTGCACGAAGGCGCCCAAGAGGCCCGCGGCCAGCGGCGCTTCGAACAGCACCGGGCAGGTGCGGGTATTGAGTTTGCGCGCATTCAGGCGCGCCAGCGCGCGCTCGGCGGCGTAGCGGCCCACTTTCTCGGGCTTGGCCAGTTCCTTCGGGTTGCGCGACGAGGTGTACCAGTCGTCGCGCTGCATCTGATTGCCCTTGCCGGCGATCGGCGCCACCGAGATCGTGTGGCGCGAGAACGGGTAGCCGCCGATGAAGCCGCGCGAGTTGGCGCCGACGAAATGCGATTGCTGGACGTAGACGCTGGCGCCTTCGCTGTTGGTGATGCGCTTGTCGACCTCGAAGGCGGCGTTTTCGCAGCGCTTGGCCAGCTCCACCGCTTCTTCGGTGCTGATCTGCCATGGGTAGAACAGGCGCAGATCACGCGGCGCCAGCTCCAGCAGATCGGCATCGGGCAGGCCGGCGCAATCGTCCTCGGCGGTGAAGCGGGCGATGTTGGCGGCCGCCTCCACCGTCGCCTTGAGCGAGCCGGTCGAGAAATCGGAGGTGCTGGCATTGCCGCGGCGCTGTCCAACGTAGACGGTGACGCCCAGGCCCTTGTCTTTGTTTTGCTCGATCGTCTCGATGTTGCCTTTACGCACAGAAATCGACAAACCGCTCCCTTCGCTGATCTCGACCGAGGCGTCGGTCGCGCCCTGCTCGCGGGCGAACGCCAGTACGTCGCGCGCCAGCTGTTTGAGCTGATCCTGGGTGTGGGTAAAAGCGTTGTCGTTCATAGGTGTTTTTCGTGGCAGGCCCTAAAACAGTTATCATAGCAGCCGTTTACAGTTTTCACTGATCGGCCCCGCGCCAATCAAATCCATTCATATCATGCCTAATCCAAATCGCGGCTCCGTCGGCTTCCAGTCGAACGAGTTCGAACCCGAATACGACCGCCCTTCCAAGTCGGAACTCAAGCGCCAGTCGAATGAGTTGCAAAAGCTCGGCGAACAGCTCGTCGAGGCACCGCGCGACCGCGTCAAGCGCGTGCCGATGCCGGAAGACATTCGCGATGTCATCCTTGAAACCCAGACCATCACCAACCACGAAGGCCGCCGCCGCGCCATGCAGTTCGTGGGCAAGAAGATGCGCACCCTGGACGAGGAAGAAGTCGCCATCATCCAGCGCACCATCGACAGCTGGAAAGGCGCATCGAAAGCCGAGACGGCGTCGCTGCACGCGCTCGAGCGCCGCCGCGAGAAGCTGCTGGCCGACGACAAGGCGCTGACCGTCCTGCTCGAAGAGAATCCTGAACTCGACGTCCAGCACCTGCGCACCCTGATCCGCAACGCGCGCAAGGAAGTGGCCGAGTCCAAGCCGCCGAAGGCCTACCGCGAAATCTTCCAGATCCTGAAGGACCTGGGCAAGAAGAAGAAAGCCGACGCTGAAGAAGAGGCCAACGATGACGAGTCAGACGACGAGTAATCAGGAACTGGTGATCGGCCTGGTGTCGGTCTCCGACCGCGCCAGCGGTGGCGTCTATGAAGACAAGGGCATCCCGGCGCTGAACGAGTGGCTGGCGGGGGCGATCACCACGCCATTTCGGGTCGAGACGCGATTGATCCCGGACGACCGCGCCGCTATCGAGGCGACCCTGGTCGAGCTGGTCGATAGCGCCCGCTGCCACCTGGTGCTGACCACCGGGGGCACCGGTCCGGCGCGGCGCGACGTCACGCCCGAGGCCACGCTGGCCGTCGCCACCAAGGAAATGCCCGGCTTCGGCGAGCAGATGCGCCAGATCAGCCTGCGCTTCGTGCCGACCGCGATCCTGTCGCGCCAGACCGCGGTCATTCGCGAAACTGCTGACCACGCGGCCCTGATCATGAACCTGCCGGGCCAGCCGAAGTCGATCAAGGAAACCCTCGAGGGACTGAAGGACGACGCCGGCAACACGGTCGTCGGCGGCATTTTTGCGGCCGTTCCCTACTGCATCGACCTGATTGGCGGTCCGTACATGGAAACCGATCCGGTGGTGAGCAAGACCTTCCGTCCCAAATCGGCGCTGCGTGCGCCTGCTGTTTAAACAAGAGAGCCTATGAGCCAGCTGCTGGAAAACATTGAAGTCGAGACCGCGCCGAACCCGGAAATCGCCATCATCTGGCTGCACGGCCTGGGCGCCGACGGCAACGACTTCGTGCCGATGGTGCGCGAACTGGACCTGGCCGGCCTGCCGGGCATCCGCTTCGTGTTCCCGCATGCGAACACGATGCCGGTGACGATCAACGGCGGCTACGTGATGCGCTCCTGGTACGACATCGTCGCCACCGACCTGGTGCGGCGCGAAGACGAAGCCGGCCTGCGCGCCTCGCAGCTGCAGGTCGAAGCGCTGATCGCCCGCGAAAAATCGCGCGGCATCCCGGCCTCGCGCATCATCCTGGCCGGCTTCTCGCAGGGCTGCGCGATGACCCTGCAGACCGGCCTGCGCCACCCGGAACCGCTGGCCGGCATGATGTGCCTGTCGGGCTACCTGCCGCTGGCAAGCGTGGCCGGCGCCGAGCGCCATGAAGCCAGCCTGGCCACGCCGATCTTCATGGCGCATGGCGTGCAGGATCCGGTGGTGCCGTTCGCACGCGCCGAAGATTCGCGCAAGGTGCTCGAGTCGCTCGGCTACCAGGTCGAGTGGCACGCCTATCAGATGCAGCACACGCTGTGCCTGGAAGAGGTGCAGGATATCGCCAAGTGGATTCGCAAGGTCGTTGCATAACACCCTGCGGCGGCGCGGTCACGTCGACAGCGCTGCCTCCACAGCATCGCTCAGGCGCGACACGATCTCCGACAGATCGGCCGGCGTCGCAATGAACGGCGGCGCCAGCAGCACATGGTCGCCGTGCTGCCCATCGATCGTTCCCCCCATCGGATAGACCAGCAGGCCGCGCGCCATCGCCTCGGCCTTGATCGCCGCATGCAGCTTGCGCTCGGGATCGAACGGCTCCTTCGTCTCCCTGTCGCGCACGAATTCCAGCGCCAGCAGCAGCCCGCGTCCGCGGATGTCGCCCACGTGTTCGTGCACCCCGAACACATCGCCCAGCATGCGGCGCAGCACCGCGCCGCGGCTGCGCACGCGCGCCAGCAAGTCGTCGCGCTCGATCACCTGCTGCACCGCCAGCGCCGCGGCGGCGGCCACCGGATGGCCGATATAGGTGTGCCCGTGCTGGAACATGCCGCTGCGGCTGCGCAGGCACTCGACGATCGCCTTGTGCGCCAGCACCGCACCGATCGGCTGGTAGCCGGCGCCCAGGCCCTTGGCCACGGCCACGATGTCAGGCGCCACGCCGTCCTGCTCGATCGCGTACATGGTGCCGGTGCGGCCCATGCCGCACATGACTTCGTCGGCGATGAGCAGGATGCGATGGCGGTCGCATATCTCTCGCACGCCCTGGAAGTAGCCCGGCGTGGGCGGGATCGCGCCGCCGGTCGCCCCCACTACCGGCTCGGCCACGAAGGCGATGATGTTCTCGGGCCCGGCGCGCAGGATGGCCGTCTCCAGTTCGTCGAGCAGGCCGGCGGTGTAGTCGTCGACGCTGACGCCGTCGGCGCGGCCGCGGTACTCGTAGCAGGCCGATACCCGCAGCGCATCCTTCAATAGCGGAGCGAAGGCGCGCCGCCGCCACTCGTTGCCGCCCACTCCCAGCGCACCCAGCGTATTGCCGTGGTAGCTCTGGCGCCGCGCCAGGAAGCGGGTGCGCTGCGGCTCGCCCATCTCGACCCAGTACTGGCGCGCCAGCTTGAGCGCGGTCTCCATCGCCTCGGAGCCGCCGGAGACGAAATACACGCCGCCCATATCTTGCGGCCCGCCCTCGACCAGGCGCTTGGCCAGCTGCTCGGCCACGTCGGTGGTGAAGAAGGCAGTGTGGGCGTAGGCGCAGCGGTCGATCTGGCGGTGCATGGCGGTGATCACGTCCGGGTGGCCGTGGCCCAGCGAAGAGACGGCGGCACCGCTGCTGGCGTCGATGTAGGTCTTGCCGTTGGTGTCGACGAGCGTGATGCCCTCGCCGCCGGCCGCGAGGGGCGGCACCTGGCGCAGGCTGCGATGGATGATGTGGCTCATGAACGCTTACCTCCAGTGGGGTCGACACTTGACGATAAGCGGGCGGGCGACGGCTTCTTTTGATTTTTAGCGCGGGCCGTGCGAATATTTCTGTGGATTCACTTTTGGTGCAACACATGAGTGAGCAGATGAGCGAACGCCTGGGCCCCATCCCGGATCACGCACTGAGCGAGGCCCAGCGCGCCGCCGCGCAGGAGATCGCCGCAGGCCCGCGCGGCGCCGTCTACGGCCCCTTCGTGCCGCTGCTGCGCAGTCCCGAGCTGATGAGCCATGCGCAGCGCATGGGCGAGTACCTGCGCTACCGCAGCGCGATCGGGGTGCGTTTGTCCGAGCTGGCGATCCTGGTGACGGCGCGCCAGTGGGACCAGCAGGTGGAGTGGGCGATCCATGCGCCGATCGCGGCCCAAGTGGGGATTCCGTCGTCGGTGATCACCGCCATCGCGGCGCGCGAGCGGCCGGGCGACATGCTGGTGGACGAGGCGGTGGTGCACGACTTCTGCGTCGAGCTGCACGAGCACAAGACGGTGTCGGACCGGGTATATGCCGACGCGCTGGCGCTGTTCGGCGAGCAGGGCGTGGTCGACCTCATCGGGATCAACGGCTACTACACCCTGCTCGCCATGGTGATGAATACGGCGCGCACCAGCGTGCCCGAGGAGGGCGCGTGGCGCATGCCGGATTGACCCTTATTTCGGGAAGGCGACCACGTCCGCCTGCTGCTCACCCAAACCCGCGATCCCCAGGCGCAGCTGGTCGCCCTTCTTGAGGAAGCGCTGCGGCGAGCGGCCCATGCCCACGCCCGGCGGGGTGCCGGTGGTGATGATGTCGCCCGGTTCCAGGGTCATGAAGCGCGATACATAGCTGACGATCTGCGCCACGCTGAAGATCATGCTCGCCGTGTTCCCGGTCTGCATGCGCTTGCCGTTCAGCTCCAGATAGAGGTCGAGGTCCTGCACGTCGTAGATCTCGTCGCGCGTGACCAGGAAGGGGCCGACCGGGCCGAAGGTGTCGCAGCCTTTACCTTTATCCCACTGCGAGCCCATCTCGAACTGGAAGGCGCGTTCCGAGACGTCGTTGACCACGCAGTAGCCGGCCACGTATTTCAGCGCTTCTTCTTCGCTCACGTACTGTGCACGGGCACCGATGATCACGCCCAGTTCGACTTCCCAGTCGGTCTTCTTCGAGCCTTTCGGCAGCTGAATCGCATCGTCCGGGCCGCTCAGGGAGCTGATCGCCTTGGTGAAGAACACCGGCTCGCTCGGCATCGTGGACTTGGTCTCGGCGACGTGGTCGGCGTAGTTCATGCCGATGCCGATGAATTTGCCGACGCCCTTGACCGGCACGCCCAGGCGCGGATTGCCGCGCACCAGCGGCAGGGTTTTATGGTCGATCTTCGCCAGCTTGCGCAGCGCCTTGTCCCCCAGTACCGACGCATCGATGTCGTCGATGATGCCGGACAGGTCGCGCAGGCGGCCCTCTTCGTCGAACAGGCCCGGTTTTTCTTTGCCCGGGCGGCCATAGCGCACCAATCTCATGTCAATCTTCCTCGATCGTGAACGTGCAGGCCGTGGGCGGCCCGCATCAAACCGGGGATGATACCAAGGATCGGCCTATTGACTGAGTAGATAGGCGCTGATGTCGATCGCATCGCGCTCGCTCACGCCCATGGCCGGCATCGCATTGCCCGGGTCGATGGCTTGTGGATCCATGATCCAGCGCACCAGATTAGCCTGGGTGTTCGGCACCTTGCCGGCGATGTAGCGGCGCTCGGCCATGTCCTCGAGCGGACGGCCGACATAGACTTTCGAACCGGCGATGCTGGGCACCGCGTGGCAGGAATGGCAGGCGTACTGGGTCAGCGCGACCATGCCGCGTTCGGGGTCGCCCTGGATGCCGGGCGCCGGCCGCGTCGGGCCGCAGGCGGCCACCAGCATGGCCAGCGCCATCATGGCGGGAATGCGTGCTGCGGTCATGGCGCCTCCCCCTCGGTTACGGTTGCCGCCGCTGCCCCGGTAGAGGTCATGCGGCGAAAATCTTCCTGCGTCATGTTCGGCATGGACGACACGAACGCCACCACGGCCCAGATATCGTTGTCGCTCAGGTGGTATTCCCAGGCCGGCATGCCGCTCATCTTGATGCCATTGCGCGTGATCCAGTACAGCTCGCGCGTTTCCCAGTTGACGTCGGCGTCGACCAGCGGCCCCGGCACCGGCTGCATGCTCATGCCCTGCTTGAGCGGCGCCACACCCGGCCCGCCATGGCACTGGATGCAGTTGGCCTTGTAGACGGCGGCGCCGCGCAGCAGCTGCTCCGGCGCGCCCAGTCCCTCGGGCACCTGGATATCGCGCGCATGGTTCTGCACCGAGTACTGCAAGCCTTCCTCGAAGACGGTATAGATCAGCGGGTAGTGCTGCTGGGTGGCGGCGATGTTGTAGAAGCCGCCGCGCAGGACGATCAGTCCGATGACGGCGCCGATCAGTCCCGCCCCCAGCAGGGTCAGCACCATGGTCTTGACAATAAGTCGTGCGCGATTGGATAGCATAACCTAGGGCGTTCAGTTAAAAAAATGACATCTAATTTCTTGTATTATAAAAGCCACAGCCTTTTCACGAAAAATCAACCGTGCGCATGAATATCTGTCAATACGGCCGTCCATCCCTGCTCCGCGCCAGCGCCCTGCTGCTGTGCGCGGCGCTGGCGAGCGCTTGCAGCAGCCAGGACCAGCCCAGCCGTGTCGAAGGCGGCGATCCCGAGCGCGGCCGCTTGCTGACCCAGCAATACCAGTGCGCGGCCTGCCATTTCATTCCCGAGGTGCAGGGCACGAACGGCGACGCCGGCCCGTCGCTGCAATACATGGGCCGCCTGAGCTATATCGCGGGTAGCATCCCGAACCAGCCCGAGAACATGGTGCGCTTCCTGCGCAACCCTCCCGCGGTCAAGCCCGGCACGCTGATGCCGGCGCTCGGCATTTCCGAAGAAGATGCGCGTCATATGGCCGCCTTCATGTACACGCTGAAATGAGCGAGCTGCGATGAACGACCTGCAATCCGTCCTCCACCCGGCAGGCGCCGATGCCGCCATCATTCACCAGTTCACCTGGGTGCTGTTTGTCGGCGGCACGCTGATCTTCGTCTTCGTGATGGCCTTGCTGACCCTGGCCATGCGGCGCCAGGCGCGCCCGATCCGGCCCGCCATCTGGATCTTCGGCGCCGGCATCGCCTTCCCGGTCATGGTGCTCACCGCCCTCCTCGCCTGGAGCACCTGGCGCAGCGCGCAGCTGGCGCCGCAGACTTCGCACGACGCGATGACGATCTCGGTCACCGGCAAGATGTGGTGGTGGGAAGTACGCTACCGCGACCCGGCGACCAACCGCGAGATCATCACCGCCAATGAAATCCACATCCCGGTCGGCGAGTCGGTCTACCTGGGCATGACGGCGTCCGACGTGATCCACAGCCTGTGGGTGCCGGCCCTGGCCGGCAAGCGCGACATGATCCCGGGCCGCGTGACGGGCCTGACCCTGCGCGCCGACAAGGCGGGCGTGTATCGCGGCCAGTGCGCCGAGTACTGCGGCGAGCAGCATGCGCGCATGGCCTTCCACGTGATCGCCCTGCCGCGCCCCGAATTCGACGCCTGGCTGGCGCGCCAGGCGCAACCCGCGCTGCCGGCCGATACCACGGTGCTGCAGCGCGGCCGCGAGGCCTTCCTGGCGCAGCAATGCCAGGCCTGCCACACGATCCGCGGCGTCACCGACGTGCCGCCGTTCTCCGAGCAAGCGAGGATCGCAGACACCTCGCGCCTGGGCCCCGACCTGACCCACGTCGGCAGCCGCCGCGAGATCGCGGCCGGCACCCTGCGTAACCACCGTGGCACGCTGGCCGGCTGGATCGCCGACCCGCAAGCCATCAAGCCGGGCGTGTTCATGCCGCCTTCACAAGACCTGGACGGCGAGACCCTGCGCGCACTGGCCACTTACCTCGAGCACCTGAAATGACGACGCGCGACGCTACCTTGAACGACGACGCTTTACCCAATCCCCTGCCACGCCCGCCGCTGGAGCTGACCCGCCTCGAAGAAGTCTGGGAAACCCCGCGCGGCTGGCGCTTCTTCAAGTCGGTCAACAACACCAATATCGGCCTGCTGTACATCGGCACGGCGATCCTGTTCTTCATCTTGGCCGGCATCCTGGCCCTGATCATGCGGGTGCAGCTGGCGGTGCCGGACAACGACCTGGTGGCGGCCAGCACCTATAACCAGATCTTCACGATGCATGGCACCGTGATGATGTTCCTGTTCGCGATCCCGATCGTCGAGGCGATCGCGGTCTATCTGCTACCGAACATGCTGGGGGCGCGCGATCTACCCTTCCCCCGCTTGTCGGCGTACGCCTTCTGGGCCTATGCCTTCGGCGGCCTGGCCTTCTTCTGCACCCTGTTCTGGGGCCTCGCGCCGGACGGCGGCTGGTTCATGTATCCGCCGCTGACCGGCATGAAGTATTCGCCCGGCCTGAACGCCGACTTCTGGCTGCTGGGGATCGGCTTCATCGAGATCTCGGCGATCGCTGGCGCGATCGAACTGATCGTCGGCATCCTGTTCACCCGCGCGCCGGGCATGACACTGCGCCGCATGCCGGTCTACGCCTGGGCGATGCTGGTGGTGGGCGTGATGATCATCATCGCCTTCCCGGCCGTGATCGCCGGCACCGCGCTGCTCGAACTCGAGCGCGCCTTCAATATGCCGATCTTCGATCCGGAGCGCGGCGGCGACCCGTTGATCTGGCAGCACCTGTTCTGGTTCTTCGGCCACCCCGAGGTCTACATCATCTTCCTGCCGGCGGCCGGCATGATCTCGACCATGATCCCCACCATTGCCCAGAACCGCCTGGTGGGACGGCGCGTGATCGTGGTGGCGCTGGTTGGCGTGGGCATCTTCAGCTTCGGCCTGTGGGCCCACCACATGTTCACCGCCGGCCTGGGCGTGCTCGAGATGAGCCTGATCTCGGCGGCCAGCATGGCGGTCGCGATCCCCACCGGCATCCAGGTGTTCGGCTGGATCGCCACATTATGGAGCGGGCGCATCAAGCTGAATGCTCCTACTCTCTTTATGCTCGGCTTCATGTTCATCTTCGTGCTGGGCGGGCTGACCGGCGTGATGGTGGCCGTGATCCCGTTCGACTGGCAGGTGCACGACACCTATTTCATCGTGGCCCACCTGCACTATGTGCTGATCGGCGGCATGGTGTTCCCGGTGTTCGCCGCCATCTATTACTGGATGCCGCTGGTGAACGGCAACCAGATGTCCGAGCGCTGGGCCAAGCCGATCTTCTGGCTGCTGTTCGGCGGCTTCAACATCACCTTCTTCCCGATGCACTTCACGGGCCTGTACGGCATGCCGCGCCGGGTGTATACCTACTCGCACGAGATGGGCTGGGACTGGCTCAATATGATCTCGACCGTCGGCGCCTTCATGTTCGCCTTCGGCATCCTGGGCATGATCGTCGACGCCACCCGCACCCTGCGCCGTCCGGAGAAAAAGACGGGCAATCCGTGGAATGCGGCCACGCTCGAATGGCTTCCCAACGAAGACTACGGCAACCGCAGCATCCCGATCATCACCTCCGACGATCCGCTGTGGGACCAGCCGACCCTGTCGAAGGAAGTCGAAGAAGGCCGCCACTACCTGCCCGGCACCGTTACTGGCCGCCGCGAAACGATCGCCACCAGCCCGGTGAGCGCGACACCCAACTACCTGATGATCCTGCCCGGCGACAGCTGGCTGACCGTGATCGGCGCCGCCGGCACCGCCGGATTCTTCCTGCTGCTGACCGTGAAGGCGATGGTGCTGGCCTTCATCTGCGGCTTCATCGCCATCGCTTCCATCATCGGCTGGCTGTGGCAGTCGGATCGCAGCGTCAATATGACGCACGCTCCGATCGGCGGCGGCATCAAGCTGCCGATCGGCGCGGTTGGTGCGGCCTCGCATTCGTGGTGGGGCACCTTCATCATGCTGATCGTGATCTACGGGATCTTCTGGTCCTTCGCCTACACCTACATCCACACCTCGATGCGGCTCGAAATCTGCCCGCCGCCGGGCGCCTCGCTGCCCGACGGGACGTACACCATCGGCGCGGCCGCCCTGCTGCTGCTCGGCTCCGCCCTGGTCTGGTTCAGCGGCCGCCTGAAGGGCCATGGCATGGCCTGGACCACGCTGGCGGCGCTGGCCTGCACCACAGGCGCCTTCCTGCTCGACGTGCACAGTTGGCGCCTGGTACACCTGGACGGCACCAAGGACGCGTGGAGCGCCTCGATCTCGATCATGCTCGGCTTCCAGGGCGTGATGCTGTTCGTGCTGCTGCTGGCCGCGCCCTACTTGTGCGTGCGCGCCTGGCGCGGCCTGGTCAAGCCGGAAAACCGCGCCACGCGCGACAATATCGCGCTGATCTGGCACTACGTGACGCTGCAGGGCCTGACCGCCATGGTGGTGATCCGCGGCCTGCTGCTGGTGATGGATTGACTATGGACGACCGATTCTTCCGGCGCGCCACGCGCGCCTCGCTTCCCCTCCTGGTCTGGGCCGCACACTTCGGCTTCAGCTATATCGTGGCCGCGGCCCAGTGCACGCCGGGCGCCTGGCGGCCCGAGGGGCCGAACCCGTGGCTGCTGGGCGGCGTCACGCTGCTGGCGCTGGCCATCTGCGTATGGAGCGGCGCCGCCGGCGGCAAACGCCTGCGGCAGGGGTCGACCGAGTTCGTGGATTACGTGGCGGCGGCCAGCGCGGTGCTGGCCTTCGTGGCGATCGCGTGGACCGGTATGCCGGTGTTGCTGGTGAGCGGATGCGCCTGATGGCGCATCAACCAGCGTCCGGCACCACGCGCCAGATCACGTTGCCGACGTCATCGGCAACCAGCACCGCGCCCTTGTGGTCGACCGCGACGCCAACCGGCCGGCCATGGGCCTCGCCATCCTTGTTGACGAAGCCGGTCAGCATGTCGACCGGCTTGCCGTTCGGCCGGCCATCCTTGAACGGCACGAACACCACGTTGTAGCCCGAACGCGGCTTGCGGTTCCAGGAGCCGTGGTTGCCGATGATGGCGCCGTGCCTGAACTGCGCCGGCAGCAGCGAGCCCTCGTAGAAGGCCAGGCCCAGCGCCGCCACGTGGGCGCCCAGCGCATAATCCGGCACGATCGCCTTTTCCACCAGGTCGGGACGCGGCGGCTCGACGCGCGTGTCGACGTTCTTGCCGAAGTAGCTGTACGGCCAGCCATAGAAGCCGCCATCCTTCACAGAGGTCAGGTAGTCCGGCACCAGGTCGCTGCCGATCAGGTCGCGCTCGTTCACGACGGTCCACAACACACCGGTCTCGGGATGCCAGGCCATGCCGTTCGGATTGCGCAGGCCCGATGCGAACACGCGCGTCTTGCCGCTGGCGACGTCGATCTCCAGGATCGCGGCCCGGTCCTGTTCCTGGTCCATGCCGTTCTCGGCGACGTTGCTGTTCGAGCCGGTGGTCGCGTACAGCTTGCTGCCGTCCTTGCTGGCGATGATGTTCTTGGTCCAATGGTGGTTCAGCGGACCGCCCGGTAGTGGCGCCACCCGCTGCGGTTTATCCAGGATCTCGGTCACGCCTTCCTTGTACGGAAAGCGCACCACCGCATCGGTATTGGCCACGTACAGCACGTCGCCCACCAGCGCCATGCCGAACGGCGAATTCAGGTCTTTCAGGAACACGCTTTTCATCTCGGCCACGCCGTCGCCATCGGCGTCGCGCAGCAGGCTGATACGGTTCGCGCTCGGCACGCCGGCGCCGGCGCGCGCCATGACCTTGCCCGTCACCCAGTCGCCGATGCCCTTCTTTGCGGGACGCTGCGGCGCATTGGTCTCGGCCACCAGCACGTCGCCGTTCGGGAGCACGTAGATCCAGCGCGGGTGATCCAGCGCGGTGCCGAAGGCGTTCACCGCCAGGCCGGGCGCCGGGGTCGGCGTCATATTGGCCGGCCAGCTCTTGGCCGGGGCGATGTGGACGGTCGGGATCAGGGTCCTGTTCGGCTCCTTCAGGGTCGGCTGCGAACCCATGTCGGCGCCGGCCGGCAAGGTCGATTTGTCGCCGCAGGCGGCCAGCAGGAGCATGGCGGCGCCGGCGCACATGAACGGTAGTGGTTTGCGCATGGCTTTCCCCAAGAATATCGAATGGGGGAAGTGTATCTGACAAACAATGGCGCACCGCACGTTACGGCTGAGAAAGCTCAGCTGTGCGCCGGCGCGCGAAACGCCACAGGCCGGGCAGCTGGATCGCCACCAGCAGGGCGAAGGCTGCGCGATAGGCTTCCGGCGGCGCGCGGCCCAGCAGGTCGGGCTCCCACAGACCGATCACCAGCCCGAAACCGGCCTGCACCAGGAAGGCACCGATGAAGATCAGGAGGTTCAGGAAAGTCGCGGCGCGTCCCGTCAGTTCGCGCGGCATCGATTGCGCCACGATGGCGTATTCGATGCCGGTGATCGTGCCCACCAGCGTGAACATCACCGACAGCATCGCGAAGCTGGGACGGTAACCGACCACGAAGGCGGCCTGCACCAGCACGAAGAAGGTGATGCCGGCGGCCGCCACGTCGAGCGGCGGCATGCCGTGCCGCCCGGCCCATTCGGTGATCATGCCGACCGCGATCGCGCCGAACACCACCGCCGCCATGCCCAGGTAGAGCAGATAGGCGACCGCGGGCTCGGGGTAGCGTCCCACGTCGGACAGCCAGCGCCCGATCCATAAACCCTGCACGCCGAAAAACACCGCATGTGGAATCAGCACCAGCGAGGCCACAGCACGAAAACTCGATGCACGCCAGACTTCGCGCAGGGCCGGCAGCAGCGGACCGCGCTGCGCGGCCGGGCCGTCGTTCCTGGGGTACAGCAGCGCGATCAGCAGGCCGGTACAGGCCACCAGCGCCGCCAGCAGGAGGAACAGGCCGCGCCAGTCGGTGTATTCCAGCACCGCGCGCACCGGCATGGTGGCGCTGGCGGCGCCCATGCCGCCCACCGCGATCAGGTAGCCGTGCACCGACGGCAGCCGGTTCGGCGCGATCCAGGTGGAGATTGCCTTGACCGCCGCCATGAAGCAGCCGCCCAGGCCGCAGCCCATGACGGCGCGCGCCGCCAGCAGGCCATAAAAGCCGCTGCAGTTCGCGAACAGCAGCGCACCGCAGGAAGCCAGCAGCAGCATCGCCACCTGCACCCGACGCGGCCCGTAGCGGTCCAGCGCCATCCCGACCGGCAGCTGGACCAGGGCGAAGGCGAAGAAGAACGCGCTGGTCAATAATCCGAGCTGGCCCGGCGTGAGCGCCAGCGCACCCACCAGGTGCGAGGCCAGCACCGCGTTCACGTTGCGTAGCAGCGAAGACAGGAAGTGCCCCAGCGCGAACGGCAGGAACACGTAGAAGAACACCCCCACGCCGGACAGGCGCAGGGGTGCCGGGCAAGCCACGGCGGCTGGCTGCATCATCGGACCCGCGCCCGGCGTCAGGCCGCGTCGGGTTGCGCTTCGCCGCGCTGGCCGGCCGGGACCAGCGGGATCACACGCCCGCCGGGGCCGCGCAGCGGGCCGCCGCTTTCCATCTCGAAGAAGAAGCGGTCGCGCCCGAACGCGGGCTTGAGGTGGTCGAGCCAGGTCGCGTCGGGGTCGAACCTGGCGAAGAACGGGCGACGCACCCACTCGGGATTGCGCGCCTGCAGGAACTGCAGCGCGAACAGCTTTTCGCCATTGATGGTCACCACCCCGTCGATCACGACCTTGCCCGGGAAGGCGCTCATCGACGGCCCGCGCACGGTGCGCGACAGGCCCGAGACCATCGAATAGGCCTCCTGGAAGATCTCGTGGGCGCGCGCCAGCGGCAACGAGAAGTAGTCGCGCGGCCCGGTGTCGCGCTCGACGAACATGTAATAGGGGATGGCGCCCAGGCGCACGCCGGTGGTCCACAGTTCGGCCCAGCTCTTCGGGTCTTCGTTGATATGGCGGATCAGCGGGCCTTGCATGCGCAGGGTGGCGCCGGTGCCCACGATGCGCTTGACCGCCTGCTGGGCGATCGGCGCGCGCAGCTCGACCGCGTGGTTGTAGTGGCCCATGATGGCCAGGTTCTTCCCGCTCGCCACCACCTTCTCGAACAGGCGCAGCAGGTCGTCGCTGTCCTTGTCCGACACGAAGCGCTGCGACCAATAGGCGACCGACTTGGTGCCGATGCGGATGTTCTGGATGTGTTCCAGCTCGGGCGCCAGCAGGGGTTCGAGGAATTCGGCCAGCGAGCGCGTATTCATGATCATCGGGTCGCCGCCGGTGATCAGGACGTCGGTCACGTCCGGATGCATCTTGAGGTAGGCCACCAGTTCGCCGCACTCGCGCGCATCGAACTTCATCTCTTCCATCCCGACGAACTGCGGCCAGCGGAAGCAGAAGGTGCAGTAGGCATGGCAGGTCTGGCCGGCGCTGGGGAAGAACAGCACGGTTTCCTTGTACCTGTACTGCTGTAAAACGCCCTTTAACATCACAGCGCTGCTACAATGGTTTCACTATGAAAGCCTACTCCTACTCGCGCTTCTCCAGTGACGCCCAACGTCCTGGAACGTCCATCGTCCGACAACAGACACTCGCTGAAAAGTGGTGTGAGGAACATAAGATTCCGCTGTCCACTGATCGGTTCAAGGACGAGGCTGTATCGGGCTTTAGTGGGGCGAATCTTGAGAGTGGAGCACTTGCACGGTTCATTGCACTGGTCAAAGCTGGTGAAATCGAGGCCGGTAGCTACCTAATCCTTGAGAGCCTGGACAGGCTTACCCGGCTCAATGCGTGGCAGGCTTCGGGCCTACTACAAGAGCTGGTAGGACTAGGGATCATCGTCGTCACGCTACGGCCTGAAATGCGGTTTGACCATAACAGCACGGCTATCGACCTGTTGCAAGCGATCCTGCACATGGATAACGCGCATAAGGAGAGCGCCCGTAAGAGCGATCTGGGTAAGGGCGAATGGGAGACGCGGTTCAGGCTTGCCAGGGAGACTAAGCGACACATCGGGAACCGTGTATCGAACTGGCTGACACTAGACAAGCAAGCTGGTACGTACTATCTGAACGAACACGCCTTCGCAGTCGGACGTATTTTTGAGCTGTGCCTGGATGGATTGGGTAGTACGGCCATATCCCAGACACTCAACGCTGAAGGCTACCGGACCTTCAACAAGGGCAAACGCTGGGGGACCACGGCTGTACTCACGATCCTGAAGAACCGTGCTGCTATCGGTGAGCTGGCGCTAAAGGACGGCGGAGAGCCGATCCCGGACTACTTCCCGGCTGTCGTGAGCGTTGAAACGTTCGACGCGGCTAAGAACATGGTAACGGTGAGGCAGACGGGCAAGATTACGAAGCAGTCGGCTGACTTCAACGTGTGGCGTAAGCTGGTTGTCTGTGGAGCCTGTGGAAGTAACATGCACATCATCCAACGTACCAAGTTCAGGTACTTGATGTGCGCTAACCGTCGCTACGGGGCGTGTGAGGGTTCCAAGAATGTCCGACTGGACGAGAGCGAAGATGTCCTTATGGCGATGCTGCTGCACCTGGACGCCCTTAGCTTGGTCATGCCGGACCCGGACAAGCTGAATCGAGAGCTACAGGCAGCGGAGGGACGCTTGTTGACCGAGCGTGAGAAATTGGCGATATGGACTGAGCAGCTAAAACTGCATCCTACTGTGCCGACCTATCACGATCTGGTCATAGAGAGCAGCGGACGTATCAAGGCATTGCAGGCCGACATTGAACGCTTGACCGGAGAGCTTACCGGGGGCGAGAAGTTGAGCTGGAGCGAGATACGGGCCAGGATCGACCTAACGGACAAGCCTACCCGGCGTAGGGTGAACGCTTTCCTTCATCGCCTGGGCGTACAGGTTCGGATTTCTGAAGGCTACCTGCTGGTCCAGCGTGACGTGGCGGTGGCGATGTTTGCTGTGGAGAAGAACCGGATCGGCTACATAGCGCTCGATAACGATATGAGCGAGCCATGGGAGCCGGAAGAGATGCCGGAGGGGTTGGTACTTACCGGAGGCGTCGGGGAAGCTCCTAAGCTCCAGCAGGCTAACGCGATTGCCGCTGGCGTCAAGAAGCGACTACGGACAGGCGGTATCGGTGGCTCAGCCGTTGGCACTCTCACTGTACCGAACGGACGCGGAACTCGTCGGATAACGAAGTCCACATAATAGATATTCGCCATTGGCGATAATCAGTAAGGTGCCATAGGCACAGAACATATCTCTTAATTTTACTTTCTTCCCTTCCCTCGTTCGCTTACGCTCACTCGGGAAGTTCTTACTATTATATTACTATTACTAAATTAATAAGGTGTTCTGTACCTTCGGTACTTAGTATACTTATATCCCCTCGCTCGCTAACGCTCGCTCGGGGCAGTATCGTAACGGTTATTTTTCCGGTTGTCAAGCATTGTTGTTTCCGCACAATCCGGGTGAAGCACCGGAAGGAAGTCTCCAGGCGTACCGATGGCCTGTTCCGGCCAGGAACGTTCTCCTGGGCGAATTTTGAAAAACGGAAAAATTCAGAGTGGGCCTGTCGGTCTAGGTGAGTTACCAGGGAGAAATAATATCCGGGGAGGTCTAGCACGGCTCAACCGGGTTTATGACTGGTACAGAAACCTGTCAATATCAACTCAAATATCGAAATGACAATACCTCCTAGGGTCGATTTAAAGGTCCTGGGAGGCGTCAAGATGGTTTTGGCTAGGCTGGTATCAACATTGGCTGTAAAACGGCTCTGGGGCCGTCTAATCGCGTTTCATGCAGCTTTTAGAATCCGGTAGACCGAGGCAACGCCAATCCCACAGGCTTTCGCAATGTCTTGCTTGTTCAATCCCTTACGGTGCAGCTCTAACACCTTCGTCGCCTTCGCCTGGGCAGTCGGAGCACGTCCGGCGTACTTGCCTTCGGCCTTCGCCGCTGCGATACCGACCTTCTGGCGCTCCAGCATGTTCTCACGCTCAAACTGGGCAATCGAGCCAAACAGGTTCAGTGTGAGGCGTCCTTGTGGCGTGCTGGTATCAATCGCCATATCGAGAATCTGGATGGTTGCACCGGCAGCAGCTACCGTAGCTTCGATTTCCAGCATGTGAATCATGGAGCGTGCCACGCGGGAGAGGCTGGTGAACACCAGTACGTCACCCTTGCCCAGCTTTGCCAGCACCTTAGCGAACTCCACACGGTCAGCCATCTTTACGCTGCTGATCTGTTCTTGGTAGATGGTCTGATCGGTGCAGCCTGCTTCCTTCAGCTTTGCTACTTGGTCTGCCAGTCCGGCTACTTGTTCTACCGTCGATGTTCTTGCATACCCATACTTGGTCATTTCGTTCTTCCTTTTTATCATGAGAGTCTAGATGTAGAGATATTATCACTAGACTCTAGAGATAACGATGGCTTTGATAGATTTTTTGCGTACTGCTGAGCACGATCATTCGACCCTGCCCTTGTGATAGGCGTGCATTCTTGGCAAGTAAGCTGTGCCGTATATAATGTACAGATGCGCGTTTAGTGTACTTACGCAGTAGCCACGGGGAGTGATTACAATGAAAACTGAGTCCGCTACCAGTAAGCCGCTCAAAATTCTATTTGTCGAGCGTGATCCAGACCTGTGCGAGATATTCGTAATGATCTTCGACGTACTGGGACATAAGGCGAAGGCAATCGCGTCTCCTGCCGACGCGTTAGTCTGGGCAGAGAGCGAGTCTCCAGATATTATCTATACGTCGCTAGTGTTCAATGATCTGCACGGGTTGGAATTTGCAACACGAATCCGACAAGCGCCTGAAACCGCTAAGTGTCTACTTATCGCCCTGACAGGTACGGAATGTCCTGAATTTGTGGGCAAGGCAACATCGTCTGGCTTTGATAGCTGTCTGCTGAAGCCTGTGTCGATAGAAGCGTTTTTAACCACAATTGAGCTGCACGAACGCAAGCTCGCTAACGAATCTAAGCCTACCGTCAACTGATGATGGGATCGGCAAGCGCTTAACGTCTCCATTCTTCATCCGGTCGATAGCCCGGTCGAGCTGAGTAACATCTACCACCGCTGGCGCTGGGTGTCGGCTGGTGTACTCGTAGAACCCGTACACGCTGTCCAGCTCATGCACTACCTGGGCTGGTGTACGCCTTATGCCGTGGGCCAGTAGGAACCGTCTCATGGCGTCTAGGTCGAGCTTGGCATCTACGCCAGCTTCGTATTTCGCTGCGATGTATCGGTCTGCTGGTGTCATGGCTTCTCCTGTGGTCAGTACTGGGTCAGAATCAACGACCGGAATTTTCCGGGCGTCTATGTAGGGGTGTGTTATCGGTAGGTCGGCTTCGCCTGCTGGGCCAGTAGCGCCACCATGCGCTTGTCCAGGCCGTGCTTGGGCTTCGGTGCTGGGGCCGCTGGCGCTGGGTGCCGGTATTCGTGGCCGGGGTCGGCTGCTCCCCAGCTCCGGGTTGCTGCTGGGGCCGGTGTAGAGGCCGCTGTGGTCTTGGCTGGTGCTGTCGGCTTCGCCTTGGCTGCTGTCGGCTTCGCCTTGGCTGCTGCTTTCTGGGCAATTGCCCTCTGTAGTGCTTCCTTCATGCTGCGTTTCCTTCTCTGTGAGTGTGTGATTGGCCTTCCCAGTCGAAGGATCGACCGAGGGGGAAGGGTTTGTTACGGTTGGTGCTTCCTGGGCGGCTGCTGGTGCTTTACGGGTTGGGCGGGACGCTGGGAAGATTTGCCATTTCTTGTCGTCCTGGGGCTTGCTGCGGGCCTTGTAGTTGTAAGACAACCAAACCAGGGCGTCGGCTAGTCGCTTACGGCCTAGGGCTGTCTCACGGTTGCCTGGGCCTTGGTACGGCAGCGCCATGTAGTTGTTCCGTCCGTGGATGCCTTGAAAGTCCTTCGGGCTGAAGATGGCGAACTCGATGCCCTTGTCGTTGCAGAGCTGGCCTACCTGTCCGTCATCGAACTGGTTGAACACTTTCCACACGTTGTTGCCGTGGGCGTCGATCAGCATGAAGACGTGGAGGTGATCGGCTTTGGTGCCGTCTGCTACCTCACGGGCTGCGAACCACTCGCACTCGATACCGGCTCTGGTAGCCATCTGGCCGAGAGCGTGAAGCATCTTCATGTGCTCGGGATGGGTCTTGCCTTCAAAGCACAAGTGATACAGGCGAGCCTCCCGGTAGAGGGGGAGGCAATCGGTAATCTTTCGCACAGCGTTACGGTACGCTCGTTTCCCCTGTCGGTGATAACCACCGTTATTGTTATAGTTGACAATATCTGTTGGATATTGAATTGCTGCTACAGGCATTGTTTCATTCCTTGTTTATATTTATTAGTTAGTTAATCAATAACTATAGTCTCCTTAAAGAACCTATACTATTGTAACGGTCATCTTTTCCCTATGAGGGGCGAACGGATTACACTATGAAGCGGCTTGAGTGTAAAACGTCCAGGATGTTCAATTAACTTGACACGCCTTTACGGCATTCTCGATCAGTTGGGCGATGACTTTCGATCCGCTGGTTTGCTGGGCTTTGGCGAGCTGGTAAAGTGATTCCCACGTTTCGGCAGGCATATAGACCTGGGAGCGTTCTAGTTCGACTCCATCGCCTGCGATGACGAGGCGGCGGCTGGTGCCTGGGACACGGCCTAGAGGGCGGCTGGTGCGGTTGGTAATCATGCAAGCTCCGTATCGTCTGCTGCCCACGCCAGGACCAGGGCTTTCTCGATGAGCTGGGCCAGGGGCAAGCCTGGGATGCATTCCATGATTTCTTGAATCCGGTTCCACCCTTCGGCGGACAGCGGGACGGTCAATTCTGTCTGTTTCATTTGTCGTTTCTTTCATGTTTGCGAACGCGCAGGACGTGCCTATAGCTACCTGTGGGGAGCCGGTACACGGGCCTGCGGGATTCGATTGTTTTACTGCGGTGCCGGAGTCGGCGTGCGATGCGCTCCCAAGCCGGGAGGCCAGGGAATTACAGGGCTGCTGCTTCGATGCGTTGGCGTGCTGCTGCGACTTCTTCACGGATGCGTGCTACCTGGGCCTCTGCTACGGCTTCAGCGGCGGCAATGCGTGCGTCCAGCTCGGCTTGGGCATTGGCTGTCACGCGGCGTGCTGCCTCTTCCTGTACGCGACGCTCGAACTCGATGGCTTCCTTGCGCTGTTCGTTGGCGATGGTTTCCGCTGCTCGTTGGACGGCCAACGGCATAGGATCGCCACGTTGCAAGAGAATCGACATCATGCCGTTGTGTGGGAAGAATTCAACGTTGACGCCGACGAAGGGACGGTAGCCGTTACGGGCGTGAATGGTCATCTCGTTGAGGACATCGTGGGAGAATCCGAACAAGGTGATGCTGTCAGGCTGCTTAGCGATATCGACCAGGGAAGTTGCTACGGGCGTTTCTGTTACTGGGACTGACTTTGTTGCCATGATCTTAGTTTCCTTTATAAGCGTTAGATTTGAGATAAGCGGAAAGACGATCTTTCGTCCAGGTCTTACCTGCGGGTGTGGTGAATTTCTGATTTGTCAAATGTCGAGCGATGGTTGCGAGCGTTACACGACCACGCAAAGTATTGACGATTCGGTTGGTTTGTTCGTAGAACTCGGGAGTTCTAAGCCGGCCACCATAAGCCGGATATGCTGCGTTGCTGAATACCATAGGGGAATCCTCCAAGGTGAAATCGGATATTAGTTTGTTCAAAGTTTGATTTGAAACAGATGGAATAGACGCCGGGGAACTACACATGACTCTATTAGTTTCCATTGTACACTACATGCCTCCGCTTGTCAAGCAAAATCACACTTTCGACTCAGAGTCAACCCTCTGTTACAAAATAATCGAATCGGCCAAAGTAGGGAAACGTGGGGTTTCTGTGAGGAAATGTTGTTTCGCTGTTACCGTAAATACAGGGGTCATTTCCCAGTGGCAAGGGTTGCCGTTTGGTGGCGGTTCAGCGTGAATTTCCGTACGCGAAAAGAAGAAGGAGCGGGACAATTTGCTAAGCGTAGGAGGGTGTTACCAGGAGGCCGGATTTCAGGTAGCTCTGTGGAGGCCAGGAATGGGCCAGGAGGCCGGACTATCGCCTATATCCAGCAGTTCCGTAATCACGCTGCTGTCTACGCCGCACTCTTCAAGGAAGCATCGGGCGTAGTACGGACCATGAATCTCACAGAGGGCCAGGGCCGCTGCCAGGATAGCAGCCGGGGGGACTGATAAGGGGGATCGGTACATGGGCATGAGGCCGAGTCTCACACCGTGTTTCATGCCTTTGCTTGAGCTAGATCAAGGTTGAGTGAATCTTTTAAAGAAGGGGCGTTTTACAACGTCACTTGTACTTGTGCTGCAGGCCCTTGAGCGGCGCGTCGTTCACGCGCGGCACGTTGTGCGTCATCTGGCCGGCCGGGTGCGGATTCATGCGCATGCGGATGTCGTGCACCAGGCGCGCGATCGCGGCATCGTCCTTCTTGTACAGCACCAGCTCGCGCAGCTGCTCGTATTCCTGGGCCGGCAGCATGTCGCGGTGCGGGAAGGTCAGGCGATAGATCGGATCGTCCGGCACGCGCTTCCAGTCGATCAGCTCATCCATGACATAGGCATTGGTACGGAACGGCAGCACGTGGGACACCACCTGTACAGCTTCCTGCAGCTCGGGCGTGAGCCATTCCCATTGGCGCGCAGTAACGATGGACTGGCGCGTATACGGCTTGAACTTCGAGGGCGTCGATGCAGTCGTGATCACGTCGATTCTCCGGAGACGAAAGATGAAGCCGGCGGGGAAGAAAAATTGCCGGGAAGTACCCATCTTAGGTAACTGAGCTACTGCTCAATTGCCGTGAATCAACATAACCAAGCCGGACGCCCGAGTTAAAACAAGGAAGGCACAAGTCCCGGAAAACGCCGGGCAGCGCCGCCCCCTGCCGCGGCAGGAGGCGGCCACGCTCTATGGCGCTGGACTGAATGGCGGGCGCTTGGCGAAATGCCGGCTGACGAGGTAGTCGCCGTCGAGGCTCAAGTGATTGTTATCGCGGTACATCAGACGCCCGTCGATCATCGCATGGCACTCACGTTCGTCGCACAGTGCCTCGGACGCATCGAACCATTCGACCTGCGGAAACTCGCGGGCCAGGCCGGCTAGCACTTCCTTGTGCTGCGCGATCTGCGTGTCCCATTCTTCGCGCGTAATGGAGCACGGAAAGCGCGTGGCCGAGGAAGCCACCCCGGCGCGCTTGATGCACGCGCGCGGATCGAAACCGATGGTCGGGACATCGCTGATGAAGATCACGTGCTTGCCCGCGCCCAGGAAGCGGCGGAAGGTTTCGCGCGCGGCCTCGATGACGACCTTGCCGCCAGGGGCGGCGCTGAAGCGCGCATGGGTCGAGATCAGCACGGTTTTCACCGAGTCCATCGCGAGTGCTTTCTCGAGCAGCGGCTGGGTCGCCTGCTGGTACGGATCGTCACCCGGCTCGATGCCCCAGTAGGGATAGCGGGTGCCCAGCTTCAGGAGGTTGTCGCCGAGTCCGTCGTAGTACTTCATCAGGCCGTACACCAGGTGATAGGCATGGCTGTCGCCCAGCAGCACCACGGTCGGGTCCCTGGCGGGGTCGGACATGATGCAATAGTCATACATCGACTCGAAACCATAGCGCGCCTTGCATGCCGCCGCCTTGGCCTTGTCCTCGAACACCACCAGGGCCTGTTGGTTGGCCAGGTTGTCCTGGACCACCTCGCGCTCGGGCAGGCCTTGCCTGAACCACAGGTAGCCGCCGGTGGCGGCGCAGGCGAGCATCAGCCCGCACAGGACGGCGATCACGGTCTTTTCCCTGGCTGCGCGCAGCGGGAGCTCCACGACGCGCCAGGTCAGCCAGGCCAGCATGAACGCCAGCGCCACCACGCCGGCCCGGATCGCCGGTGCCGGCGTCCCCGACTCGATGATCTGGGCGAAGGCCAGCAGCGGCCAATGCCACAGGTAGAGCGGATAACTGATCAGCCCGACCCACACCATCAGGCGGTTCGACAGCACCGTGCGATTGAACCACGCCGTGGGGCCGGCGGCGATGATGAGCAGCGCGCCGACGGCCGGCAGCAGCGCCGGCCATCCGGGGAAGCGATCGTCGCGCGTGATCGACGCCAGGCCGGCGCCCAGCAGGACCACGCCGGTCCAGGCCAGCTGGTCAGACGACAGCCGCGGCAGCTGCCGCGCCGCGAAACGCGCGGGGAGCAAGGGCAATCCAGCGGCCGCCCGCGCGTGCACGCAGGCCAGGCCTGCCCCCAGCAGCATTTCCCAGGCGCGGCTGGCCGGCGAATAGAAGGTGGCGCTGGGATGGTGAATGACGCCGACGACGTTGACGAGAAATGACACCACGCCCAGCGCCACGGCGACCAGCAGCAGGTTCATACGCCGCTTCCAGGCCAGCAGCAACACCACCGGCCACAGGATATAGAACTGCTCCTCGATCCCGAGCGACCACAGGTGCAGCAACGGCTTGGTCTCGGCCGCAGTATCGAAGTAGCCGATCTGGGCCCAGTAGAAGAAGTTGGCGGCAAACCCGGCGCCGCCGACCACGTGCTTGCCCAGTTGCGCATATTCGTCCGGGAACAGGGCCAGCCAGCCAAAGGCCAGGCAGGCCGCCAGCACCACGACCAGGGCCGGAAAGATGCGGCGCACGCGCCGCGCGTAAAAGCCGGCGAAACTGAACGCGTCCTGGCGCAGTTCGCGCAACAGGATGCTGGAGATCAGGAAGCCGGAGATCACGAAGAAGACGTCGACCCCGATGAAGCCGCCGCGCAGCCAGGTCGGAAAAGCGTGGAACAGCACCACCGCCAGCACGGCGACCGCACGCAGGCCATCGATATCGGGTCGATAAGGAAGATGGGCGGGGGCTGGACGGGGCTGTTCGACTCTGTCCTCGAAGATGGCGGCTTGTTCCAGTTTCATTACTGCAAGTTCTGAAAAAAGAGGATTTTAGCCCAGCCAGCCATGCCGGGCTACTGCCGCGTTCGATTAAGCGACAATGGGTTCACAACAACCCACAGCGGCGCCCGACGTCCTCGGCATCTCCTGAGACCGGCACGCAACGTTCCGGCCCTACCATGTCTCGATATTGCGCAGCCGCAATCCGTCTCCTTTCCGCCCCGGTACATTTGCCAATGCACTTAAGCAATATGAGCCCGAGAAAACACTTGAAAGGAACTGCCATGAAACTGCTCTTTACCGCTGCCGCCCTGTGCCTGGGCCTGGCCGCAAGCGCCGCCCAGGCCAACGAACCGAACGAGAAGGACGCCATCGCAATGGCCGAGCGCGGCGCCGCCGTGATCAAGGCCAAGGGCAAGGCCGAGATGATGAGGCTGATCAATGCCAAGGATCCGAGCTTCGTCCAGGGCTCGCTGTATGTCGACCTGCGCGACGTCAAGACCGGCATCGTGCTGGCGCACCCGTACAACCCGTCGATCGTCGGCAAGGACCTGACCGACGTGCCCGACGCGAACGGCAAGAAATACCGGCGCGAGATCATCGAGCTGGCCGCGGCCAAGGGCAAGGGCTGGGTCGATTACCAGTACAAGAATCCGACCACCGGCAAGATCGAGCCGAAGACGACCTATATCTTGCTGGTCGACGACGTGGTGCTGGAGGCGGGCATCTATAAGAAGTGAGTTTCGGCTGGCGCTCTCACGGTGCCGGCAAACTTGGGTCCCCGCCTTCGCGGGGACGACGGCTATTCTCGCTGCGCCTCCTGTCCAGCGATGGCCACCTCTCACGGAGTAATCCATGCTGAACAAACTGCGGATCGGCCAGAAACTGCTGCTGGCCCCGGGACTCGTGCTCGTCCTGCTGACCATGCTTTCGGCGGCCGCCTACTACGGCATGGTGCGCCAGAATGCCTCGCTCGAACACATGGTACAGGTGCGCGCCGCGCGCCTGCAGGCGGTGGCCGACGTCGCCGGCGAGGCGCGCTTCGCGCATGCCAACGCCTACCAGCTGCTGGCCTGGGTCAACGGCAGCTTCGCCCAGAACCGACTGACTGCGCTGACGGCCGACATCGGGCGCAGGCACGCCGCCATCGGCGACAAGCTGGGCAAGTTCGCGCAAAACGCCGAGCAGGAAGAGCGCGCGCCGATCGAGGCCTCGCAGGCGGCGCTGGCAAGCTACCGCAAGGCGGTTGGAGAGACCATCGAGATGGCGTCGGTCGACCAGTCGATCGCCACCAACTCGATGCAGAAGGCCGAGCAGCAGTTCGTCGCCCTTGACGCCGAATTGACGCGCCTGGCCCAGTTGGAAAAAAAGATGAGCGAGGATGCCCATGCCGCCGCCAAGGCCGAGTTTCGCAGCCTGGGCCTGAGCATGGCCGGCCTGGTGCTGCTGTCGATCGGGCTGTCGCTGGCGGTGACGATGCTGGTGCGGCGCTCGATGCTGGCCGGGATCAACTCGATCGCGCACACGGTCGGCGAACTGGCCGAGGGTCGGCTCGACGCGCCGCCGCTACAGGCGAAAGGCCGCGACGAGATCGACGACACCGCGCGCGCGCTCGACCACACCATCGCGCGCCTGAACGCCGCCCTGCACAGCGTGATGAACGCGGTGCGCTCGATCGACACGGCGTCGCAGGAAATCGCCAGCGGCAACCTCGACCTCTCGACCCGCACCGAGATGCAGGCCGGCTCGCTCGAGCAGACCGCCAGCACCATGGAGACCCTGACCACGGCAGTCAAGGACAATGCCAGCAATGCGCGCCAGGCCTCGGAATTGTCGGCGACGGCGGCGCAGCTGGCGGCGCGCGGCGGCCAGGCGGTGCAGCAGGCGGTGACGACGATGGAATCGATCCAGGCCAGCTCGCGCAAGATCGTCGAGATCATCGGCGTCATCGACGGCATCTCGTTCCAGACCAATATCCTGGCCCTGAACGCGGCGGTGGAAGCGGCGCGCGCCGGCGAACAGGGACGCGGCTTCGCGGTGGTGGCCTCCGAGGTGCGCACCCTGGCCCAGCGCTCGGCGGCGGCGGCCAAGGAGATCAAGGGCCTGATCGCCGATTCGGTGAACATCATCGAGCGCGGCAATGCCTCGGTCAGCGAGGCCGGCGCCAGCATGGGCGACATCGTGTCGTCGGTGCGCCAGGTGAATGACATCATCGGCCGCATCAGCATCGCCAGCACCGAGCAGGCCGACGGCATCGCGGAGGTCAATCGCGCGGTCGGCCAGATGGACGGCATGACGCAGCAGAACGCGGCCCTGGTCGAGCAAGCCGCGGCGGCCGCCGAAAGCCTGCACGAGCAGACCGTCAACCTGGCGAAGGCGGTGGCGATCTTCCGCATCGCGCCGGGTCTGGACGCCGATGTGGCCGGCGTCGAAGCGCAACCGGAGACGATCGTTGAAGAAGCGCCGGAAGCCGGCTTCCAGGGCGTGGGCGAACGGCGCGCATCGGGCAGCGGGATGCGGGGCAGTCCGGTGCGCGCCCTGCCGGCCGCCCCGACGCGCCGCCGCGCCTGAGCGCACATCGTTACGCAGGCACGTCGCACCCGCCCTCGCCGGGCGCCTTGGCGGGTGCCTAAGGTTTGAACCGCCGACTCACAAACTTCGACCCCGCCAGCCCAAACCGCCACGGCACATCGACCGCCTTCGAAATCCCGATACGCGGCCCGGCCACGAGCGTCAATCCCGGCGCGGCCGGCAGCAGTTCGAATGGTCGTCCCGACAACGCCATGCCATTGTGCGCACGGGTCACGCCCAGCGCCTGGCACAGCTTGCCCGGCCCGGAACACAGCAGGCGCTCATCCACCGCATCGCGCCGCGCGCGCATGACATCCAGTCCCGCCACCGGCTCCAGCGCCCGGATCAGGACACCGGCGCCATGCCCCACCTCCTGGCACACGAAATTCAGGCACCAGTGGATGCCGTACGACCTGTAGACATAAGCATGCGCGGGCGGCCCGAACATCGACGCATTGCGATCGGTCGGCCCGGAAAACGCGTGCGAGGCCGGGTCTTCATGGTCATAGGCTTCGGTCTCGACGATGCGGCCGCCGACGCCGTCAATCAGCACCGTGACCCCAATCAACTGCTGCGCAACCGTCTCTGCCGGTGCCAAAAAATCGATCCCTGCAATTGTAGAAATAGCCATGCGGCGATTCTAGCGTGGGACAGCGCGACCCGCCGTTTTGGTGAAATTGATACAAGAACAGAGTGATAATGGCATTGCCTTGCTGCAATAAAGAAATGACTCGGGTATAGTGGCAGGGTCCTCCGCATTTCCGCGAAGTCCATTCGCGCCTCTACCTCCATGAACACCGTCGTCGAGCCCATTCCGCAGATCGACCAGGTCGATGCCCTGATCAAATCGATCCGCATCCCGCCTCGGCCCAGCCTGCTCGCCGACCTGCAGCGCGAACTGGCGGCGGAAGATCCGTCGCTGGACGCCATCGGCAAGATCGTGGCGAGCGACGTCGGCATGTCGGGCGCCCTCCTGAAACTTGCCAACTCGGCCATCTATGGCGGCCGGCGCAAGGCCAAGTCGATCGAGCAGGCCATCCTGTTCCTCGGCATCAACCAGGTGGCGGCCCTGATGACCGGCCTGCTGGCACGCCAGGCGATTCCCGCCAACAGCGCAGCCCTGGCCAGCTTCTGGGACATCTCCACCCGCCGCGCGCACGCGATGGTGTTCCTGTCGCGCCGCCTGCGCATGGGCGAAGCGGACGTGGCCCACACCTTCGGCCTGTTCTGCGATACCGGCGTGCCGCTGCTGATGGAGCGTTTCAAGGATTACAACGTCACCTATGGCGCGGCCTCGCTCGAAGCGGTCCGCCCGTTCACCGCGCTCGAAGTCGAACGCCACGACACCAGCCACGCCGCCGTCGGCTGCCTGCTGGCGCGTAACTGGGGACTGTCCGACCACGTGTCATGGGCCATCCTGCACCACCATGACTACGCGGTGATCGACGACGCGTCGACGGCATCGCCGGTGCGTTCGCTGGTCGCGCTGTCGCTGCTGGCCGAGAATGCGATCTGCCGCTACCAGGGCCACGCCGAGTCGAACGAGTGGAACAAGGGCGGCGCCGCGGCCTGCGCCTATCTCGGTTTGTCGGACGAAGAAACCGCCGAGATCCTGGACGAATTGCTGGAAGCCTTCCACGAGGATTGACGCACTTTACTTCTGCCTGACGCAAGCGGATACTGGGATGTAAATACCCGCGCGTACAGGGAGGAGACATGAAGCGCCTCGTGACCGGACTGCTGTCGCTGTCCTTGCTGCTGGGCGGCTGCGCCAGCACCGCCCCCACCTCCCCGCCACCCGCGCTGTTCGCCGATGAGCACTTCGCGCCACCGTCCGAAGCGGTCGGCGCACAAGACCTGTTCACGCTCAGTCCCGCGATGCGCGACTACCTGCACAGCGCCACCTTCACCCAGCGCCTGCGCAGCAAGGGCATGCGCCAGGGCCTGCTCGACGCGCTGTACAGCAAGACCGACCTGAAACTCGAATACGAATCGCGCATCACGCGCACCGCCAGTGAAACGTATGAGGCTCGCATGGGCAACTGCCTGTCGCTGGTCGTCATGACGGCCGCCTTCGCGAAGGAACTCGGGATGCCGGTGCGCTTCCAGAGCGTGGAGGTAGCGGACAGCTGGAGCCGCACCGCCGGCATCTACCTGTCGAGCGCCCACATCAACATCGGCCTTGGACAGCATGCATCCGACGTCCTGCGCGGCTACGACCCCGAACGGGTGCTGGTGGTCGATTTCATCCCCCGCGACGAAGCCGCGAGCCTGCGCACCCGCGAGCTCGAAGAAGAAGACGTCGTCGCCCTCTACCTGAACAACCGCGCCGCCGAAGCGCTGATACAGGACCGCATCGATGACGCCTACTGGTGGGCACGCGCGGCGGTGGCGGCGCGTCCCGGAACGGCGACCACGCTCAATACGCTGGCCGTGATCTACCACCGCCACGGCGAACTGGCGCTGGCCGAGCGCACCTTCCAGGCCGCGCTGGCGCGCGAGCCCGAGAACCTGTCGGTGCTGCGCAACCTGGAGCCGCTGCTGCTGACGCTGGGCCGGCCGCTGGAAGCGCAGGCGCTGGCCAAAAGGATCGCGTCGATCGAACCGACGCCGCCGTATCATTATTTTGATAAGGGCATGGTGGCGCTCAAGGCGGGCGACTTCGACCAGGCCGTCGTCGACTTCGCACGCGAGGTGAAACGGGCGCCGTATAACGACGAGTTCAGGTTCTGGCTGGGGATCGCACACTTGAGGCTCGGGCATCTGGGCGACGCGCGTGAGCATATTGCGCTGGCGGTGGATCACAGCACGCGGGGGGATATGCGGGAGGTGTATTCGGCCAAGCTGGCGCATTTGCGCAAGGTGGCGACGACGGGGACGCGGCTTCGCTAGCCGCGCTGCTGGTCGCTTCGGAGTCGCGACCACACATCCAGCTTCTGTTCGAACGACATCGCCATATGCGCCGGCGAACTCGATGGCAACACGACCGTACGATAAGCAGCTGCTGCGAATTGCGGCGCGAACTTGCCCGAGGCCTGACCGTTGAAGCCGACCGTCTCGAGCAAGGGGCACAGCTCGCGCAGTCGGTCGAAGTCATTGGCAGCCGGCTTGCGGATCGCCGAATCCAGACTGCCGACCCGCTCGCACTCGCCCAGCACGTCCCACAGGCCGATGCCATGCGCCAGCAGGCGCGGCAGGCGTTCGGCGTAAGGCAGCGCCGCCAGGTCCTCGTCCACGACGCTGGAGATCAGGCGCCAGAACTGGTTGCGCGGATGGGCGTAATACTGGCCAGCGGCCAGTGAAGCGGCGCCAGGGAAGCTGCCCAGGACAAGGATGCGCACGCCGGCATCGAGAACCGGCGCCAGGCCGGTGAGAGTGGGGACGGTTGCGTTCTGCATGGAGGCATTGTAGCGATAGGCAGACCTGACAGCTTGAAACCCGGCCGCCAACGCGCTACCTTAGGAACATCGAAATAAGGTGATTCATATCATGTCAACAACGTCATTCAAACTTCCCGAAGAACTCGAGCAGCGCGCGGCTTTCGTTGCACAGGCGCGTCAAGCAAAGGCGGAGATGCTGCAAAATGGAAATGGGCATACGCCTGAAGACATCCGGGCCTATCTGCGCCAGCGTATCGAGGACAGTCAGGTTCGCAGGCCTGGCAAGAAACCATGGAAAGAATAATCCATCCGGGTGTATCGCTGGCCGGATTTGCACGTATCGCTGATTTTTTGCTTAGAAAGGAAGCCGGCCACCGCGTGGCAGCCGGTTCAGAGACGGATCTTACTTGATCCAGACCGCGTAATTATTCCCCGACGTCTGCAACACCCACCCACTCCCCGCCGGACTCCAGCTATTCGGCCCGATCTTCATCGCCAGCTGACGCGTGTTGCCATTTATAATCGCCGCATACAGCCCCTGGGTCGCCTGTTGGATCGCCACCGGCGACGTCGAATGCACGCCCGCGCTACGCCGCGCCGCCATCAGCGCCGAAATCGGCGTCTTCAGGTTCCAGTTATAGATGTGCGGGTAATACACGGTCGGAATGCCCGGATGGCTCAGCACATACGCATACCCCTCCATCACCGCACCGCACGGCACCGACCAGTGGTTCTGGCCATTGCCGCAGCTTTCGGAAGGGCCGGTATCGTGGTTATCGACGAAGGTTACCGACATCGCCGGCCACCAGCCGAGCGCGCCCTGCGGCTTGCCGGACGAATCCCGCAGCCGCCAGTAGTTGCCGTTCGCGAGCGCATCGTTGAGCAAGCCTTTGGTGGTGAAATCGAAGGCGCCGCAGCTGTTGCCCGTGCCGTTAATCCAGTTCATGATTTCCTGGCGGTGGGCGTCGATATTGTTCAGGTTCATATCGTTCCATAGCTCGCCGACGCAGAATTCGGCGCCGAAGGCGTTGGCGTACTGGCCGGCATAGCTCGGGCTGAAGCCGCGCACGTAGTCGATCCGCATGCCGGTAAAGCCCACCGGTTTCAGGGTGTGGTTCAGCCAGGTGACGATGCCCTTCTGGACTTCGCCTACGTTGCGGTGGTCGAGGTCGCGGCCGCCGTCGAAGCCGAGGGCGGTGTCGGGATTGCCCAGGCCGCAGTTGCACTCGTCGTTGTTGACGATCGTGTGCAGGGTCCAGTTGGGATTGGTGAAGTCCGACCAGTTGGTGGTGCCGACGCGGTGGTTGACCACGATGTCGGCCACCGCCCTGATGCCGTTGTTGGTGAAGGCGCGCACGACGTTGGTCAGCTCGGCCGAGCTGCCGTAACTGGAACTCAGCACATTGAGCTGGCGCGGCAGATAGCCCTGGGACGCGGCGGAATCCGACGCCGGCGGGAACCAGACGTGGGTGAATCCCATCGTTTTCAGATCGCCCACATTGCCCAGCAGAGTGTTGTACCAGTTCGGACTTTGATAGCCCGACGAGTTCCAGTGGAAGCCTTGCAGCAGAACGGCCTGGCTGTTACCGGACTGGGCCGGCGGGGTGGCGGCGCTGGCGCCGACGCAAACAGCCAGGGCGCTTGCCGCCAGCATGACGATGATGCTCTTCTTCATTATTATGTCTCCTCCGATTTTTTTGCAGTTGGGATGGTTTTCCTTCAAAAATCAGCGTCTCGTCACACCCATCGGAAGCAACCAGCGAGGTAGATAAACTACCTTCTTTCTCCAAGAATCCTTGCCGCCGATGAGTTCGACACGAAGAGTCTCTGCGCGCACGATAAGTGTGTCAACTGAATCTGGGTGAAATATGTAGTTTTCCTACCTCAAACAAAAAAGCGGCGGTACGCTCACACGCACCGCCGCAAAGGGCAAAACAAACGCCAGGGGTATTTAGATCAACGCTGTGCCAGGTTCGTACTGCCCGCCTGCGCCGCATCCCAGCCGCCACCCAGCGACCGGATCAGCGCCACAGTCGTCAGCGCACGGTCGCCGCGCAGCTGCACCGCGCTGCGTTCCACCGCCGCCAGGTTACGCTGCGCATCGAGCAGTTCCAGGTAGCTCGAGCGGCCCGCGTCGTACAGCTTCTGCGCCAGGTCGGCCGAGCGGCGCGCCGAGACCACGGCGGCGTCGATCTGGGCCGACTGGCCGGCCAGGATGCGCAGGCCGGCCAGGTTGTCCTCGACTTCGGCGAACGCCACCAGCACGCTCTGGCGATAGGTGCCGACCGATTCCTCGAGCGCTGCTTCGCTGCGCAGCACGTTGTTGCGGTTGCGGCCACCGTCGATCAGCGGCATCGATGCCAGCGCGCCGACTACCCACGAGCGGCTGCTCCACTTGAACACTTCGGAGAACACGCCACCCACGCCGCCGCCATCGGCGCTGATGGTCAGCGCCGGGAACATGGCGCCGCGCGCCACGCCGATGCGGGCGTTGGACGCTTCCATCGCACGCTGGGCGGCGACGATGTCGGGACGGCGCTCCAGCAGCGACGACGGCAGGCCGGCGGGAATCGCCGGCATCAGGCTCGCATCGAGCAGCGGGCTCGGGCCGGCCACGTAGTCGGCCGCCGGCTTGCCCAGCAAGACGGCAAGCGCGTGCTCGGTGGTGGCGCGCTGGCGCTGCACGCCAATCGCTTCGGCGCGGGCAGTCGCCAGCTCGGTGCGGGCGCGCGACAGGTCGAATTCGCCGATGTCGCCCAGGTCGAAGCGGCGCTGGGTCACGCCCACGCTCTCTTCACGCAGGCGCACGGTCTGGTCCACCGTCACGAGTTCGGCGTCCAGCGCGCGCAGCCTGAAATAGGTCTGGGCCACGTCGGCCTGCAGCGCCAGCAGCACCGAGCGGAAGTTCGCCTCGGAGGTCGCCGCGTCGCCGCGCGCCGCCGACACGCCGGCCGCCACGCGGCCGAACAGGTCGACCTCGTAGCTGGCCGAGAGGCGCGCGGTATAGCTGTTGCGCGCTTCGGTATCCGTGCCCTGCGGCAGGTTCGATTCCAGCGGCGACAGGCGTGCACGCTGGGCGCCGATGCCGATGCCCACTTGCGGGATGCGGTCGGCTTCGGCGATGCCGGCGATGGCCCGCGCCTGCTTGACGCGGCTGGCCGCGACCGACAGGTTGGCGTTGTTGGCGGCGGCTTCCTCGATCAGCGCGGTGAGCGCCGGGTCGTTGAAGGCCAGCCACCACTGGCCGCGCGGCTGGGCTTCGGCCGGCTGCGCCGGCTTCCAGCGCGCGCCGTCGACGCCTGCCACTTCCACGTCGGCCGCGGCCGGCGCCTGCGACTCGCGGAAGGCGGTCGGGGTGGCGACGTGCGGCTGGACGAAGTCCGGCGTGGCGCAGGCGGTGAGCAGCAGTGCCGCCAGCAGCGGCGCGACGCCGCGTCGAATGAATGGATTATTCATCTCAATGTACTCCTTCCGTGCTATGCGCCACGGCGGGCGCCTTCGCAGGTTTTTCAAAGCGCTTGGCCAGCATGCGCAGCAGCACGTAGAACAGCGGCGTCAGGAACAGGCCGAAGAAGGTCACGCCCAGCATGCCCCAGAACACGGCGATACCGATCGCGTGGCGCATCTCGGCGCCGGCGCCGCTCGAGAACACCAGCGGCACCACGCCGGCGATGAAGGCGATCGACGTCATCAGGATCGGACGCAGACGCAGGCGGGAAGCTTCCAGGGCGGCGTCGATCACGCTGCGGCCATGGTCTTCGAGTTCTCGGGCGAATTCCACGATCAGGATCGCGTTCTTCGAGGCCAGCCCCACCAGCACGAACAGGGCGATCTGGGTGAAGACGTTGTTGTCGCCACCCGACAGCTTGACGCCGGCCAGCGCGCACAGGATCGACATCGGCACGATCAGGATCACCGACAGCGGCAGGGTCCAGCTTTCGTACTGGGCGGCCAGCACCAGGAACACCAGCAGCACGCACAGCGGGAACACATAGATCATGGTGTTACCGGACAGGATGTCCTGGTAGGTCAGCTCGGTCCATTCATACGACACGCCCTTCGGCAGCGTCTCTTTCGCGATCTGTTCCATGATGGCTTGCGCCTGGCCCGACGACACGCCCGGAGCGGCGCCGCCATTGAGCTCAGCCGACACATAGCCGTTGTAGCGCGTCACGCGGTCCGGACCATAGGTGTCCTTCACGCGCATCACCGACGACAGCGGAATCATCTCGCCGGTATTGCTGCGCACCTTCAGCTGTTCGATCTGCTCGCGGTGCGAACGGAACTCGGCGTCAGCCTGCACGCGCACCTGGTAGGTACGGCCGAACTGGTTGAAGTCGTTCACGTACACCGAACCCAGATTCACCTGCAAGGTCTGGTTGATCGCGGACAGCGGCACGCCCAGCTGCTTGGCTTTCACGCGGTCGATGTCGGCGAACAGCTGCGGCACGTTGATCTGGAAGCCCGAGAACACGCCGGCCAGCTCAGGGGTCTGCCAGGCGCGTGCCTGCACGGCCTGCACCGCGTTGTTCAACTCGTCGTAGCCGACGTTGCCGCGGTCTTCGATCATCATCTTGAAGCCGCCGGTGGTGCCCAGGCCGTTCACCGGCGGTGGCGACAGCACCAGCACGAAGGCGTCTTCGACGGCGCCCATGCGCTTGTTGATCTCGGCCGCGATGGCGTCCGCGCTCATGTCCTTGCCCTTGCGATCCTTGAACGGCTTCAGGCTGGTGAACACGATGCCGGCGTTCGGCGCATTGGTGAAGCCGTTGATCGACAGGCCCGGGAAGGCGATCGACGATTCCACGCCAGGGATTTCCTTGGCGATGGACGACATCTGGCGGATCACGGCTTCGGTACGGTCGAGCGAAGCGGCGTCCGGCAGCTGGGCGAAGCCGATCAGGTAGGCTTTATCCTGCTGCGGCACGAAGCCCGGCGGCACCGCCTTGAACATGAACACGGCGGCCACGGCCAGCGCCAGGTAGACGCCGATGGCGGCGGTCTTGCGGCGCAGGACGCCCTTCACGCCGTCTTCGTACTTCTCGGACGAACGGGCGAAGAAGCGGTTGAACACGCCAAAGAAACGGCCGAACACGGCGTCGATCATGCGCGTCAGGCGGTCCTTCGGCGCATGATGCGGCTGCAGGATCGAGGCCGACAGGGCCGGCGCCAGGGTCAGCGACACGAAGGCCGAGATCACGGTCGAAATCGCGATGGTCAGGGCGAACTGGCGGTAGAACTGGCCGGTCAGGCCCGCCACGAAGGCGATCGGCACGAACACGGCGCACAGCACCAGCGCGATGGCGATGATTGGACCGGAGACTTCCTTCATCGCCTGGATGGTCGCATCGTGCGGCGTCAAGCCATTGGCGATATTCCGTTCGACGTTTTCCACCACCACGATCGCATCGTCGACCACGATGCCGATGGCCAGCACCAGGCCGAACAGCGACAGGGTGTTGATCGAGAAGCCGAAGGCCAGCATCACGGCGAAGGTACCGACCACCGAGACCGGCACCGCCAGCAGCGGGATGATCGAGGCGCGCCAGGTTTGCAGGAAGATGATGACGACCAGCGCCACCAGCACCACGGCTTCGAGCAGGGTCTTGACCACCGAATCGATCGATTCGCGCACGAACTGGGTCGGGTCATACACGATCGAATACTCGACGCCCTGCGGGAAGTCCTTCGCCAGCTCGTCCATCGTGGCGCGCACGTCGCTTGATAATTGCAGGTCGTTGGCGCCAGGGGCGGCGAAGATCGGGATCGCCACCGCCGACTTGTTGTTCAGCAGCGAGCGCAGTGCATACGAGCTGGAACCGAGTTCCAGGCGCGCCACGTCCTTGAGCAGGGTGGTGCCGCCGTCTGCATTGGTCTTCAAGACGATGTCGCCGAATTCCTCGACGCTCTGCAGGCGGCCCACCGTGTTGACGGTCAGCTGGAAGTCGGCGTCCTTGGCCGGACCCTGGCCGATCACGCCGGCCGCGACCTGCACGTTCTGTTCGCGGATCGCCTCGACGACGTCGCCCGCGGTCAGGTTGCGCGCCGCCACCTTCTGCGGATCGAGCCAGACCCGCATCGCGTATTCGCCGGAACCGAACAGCTGCACCTCGCCCATGCCATTGATGCGGGCCAGCTGGTCCTTGACGTTCAGCACCGCGTAGTTGCGCAGGTACAGGTCATCGTATTGGCCATTGGGCGAATTCAGGTGCACCACCATGGTGATGTTGGGCGACGATTTCACCGTGGTCACACCGATCTGGCGCACCTCTTCCGGCAGGCGCGGCAAGGCGCGCTGGACCCGGTTCTGCACCGCGGTCTCGGCCTGCTCGACGTTGGTGCCGATCTTGAAGGTGACGGTCAGCATCAGCGCGCCATCCGAGGTGTTTTGCGAGGACATGTACAGCATGTCCTCGACGCCGTTGATCTGTTCTTCAAGCGGCGTGGCCACCGTTTCGGCGATCACCTTCGGGTTCGCGCCCGGATACTGGGCGCGCACCACCACCGATGGAGGCACCACTTCCGGGTACTCCGAGATCGGCAGCTGGAAGATCGAAATCAGGCCGCCGACGAAGATGATCACCGACAGCACCGCCGCGAAGATCGGCTTGTCGACAAAGAATCTGGAAAAGTTCATGTTCGATTACTCCTTGACGTCGGCCAGCGCCACTTTGGCGTCCTTGGCCGCCGGGGCTGCGGCCGCGGGGGCCACCATCGGCACGGTTTGGGCGGCGATCGGCGCGCCGGGACGCACGCGCTGCAGGCCGTTGACGACGATCTTCTCGCCCGGTTTCAGGCCTTCGCGCACCACGCGCAAGCCATCGTCCAGCGGTCCGAGCTTGACGGCGCGGTATTCGGCCTTGCCCTCTTTGTCGACCACGTAGACGAATTTGCGGTCCTGGTCGGTGTTGATGGCGCGGTCCTGGATCAGGATCTGCTGGCTCGGCGCGCCGCCGGCGATCTGGACGCGGGCGAACAGGCCTGGCGCCAGCTGGCGGTCGGCGTTGGCCAGGGTGGCGCGCATGCGCACGCTGCCACTGCGGCTATCGAGCTGGTTGTCGACGAATTCGAGCTTGCCGCTGTGCGGGAAGCCGTCCTCGCCGGCCAGGCCGACCTTGACGTCGACCGGCTGGCCGGCGTGGGTGCGGCGGCTCACGCGCAGATAGGTGTTTTCGTCGCCGTCGAAGCTGGCGTAGATGCGGTCCAGCGACACCACCGAGGTCAGTACCGCGCTGGCGTCGACCAGGTTGCCGAGGGTGATCTCGGCTTTCGAGACGCGGCCGTCGATCGGGGCGGTGACGCGGGTATAAGCCAGGTTCAGGCGCGCGGCTTCGTGTTCGGCGGCGGCGGCGCGGGCAGTGGCGTCGAGTTCCTTCTGGCCGGCGTCGCGTTCGTCGAATTCGCGCTGGGCGATGGCTTTATCGGCCAGCAGGCGCTCGGCGCGCTGCAGCTCCAGGCGTGCCAGGTCGGCGCGAGCGCGGGCGGCGGCGGCGGCGGCCTGGGTGCGGTCGGACTCGGCCTGGTAAGGACGCGGGTCGATCACGAACAGCACGTCGCCCTTCTTGACTTCGGCGCCCGGCTTGAAATTGACGGCGGTGATGTAGCCCGAGACGCGCGAACGGATCTCGACCACGTCGATCGCTTCCAGGCGGCCCGAGAATTCCTGGGTCTCGAGGACGGGTTTTTGCAGGACCACGGCGGCGGATACCGGCGGCGCCGGAGGTGCGGCCGGTGCATCGTTGCTATTGGCGTCGGCGCAGCCGGTCACACCGGCGCCGACCACGCCGGCAAGCGCCAGCGCAGCGACGATCACGCGCAGCTTGCCCTGCAACAGACCCTTTGTTTTGCCCAGTTCTGGTTGGTTATTCATGATTAACCCTTCTTATTAAACACGATTGAAAAGACAATAAAACCCCGTCCGGCGTCGTCGACTTGTCGAGTCGAGCGAAACGCTGGCGAAAAGAAGCCCCTTCCGCGCCGCAGCGCGGAAAAAAGTTCAGTATCTGGATGAAGCGCGGCCGGTCAGTTCATGCCGGCAGCGCCGGGCTCAGGCCCGTGGACAGTCGCGCGCTGCTTGCAACCGCCGGCCCCGTGCCTGCTCGTTGTGAATCATGGCGACCCTCCTTTGTAGATTGACTCTTACTTACCCGCATAAACTGCGAAAGACGCAGTTACAGCGATTCCCCCACCAATGCGCCTGGCACGGTGTCTTGCGATACGATTGTGTGCCCGGCTCGGCCAGGCGTCAGGTGAACTGGTGCTGAACCGTCAGGCGCCCCCGCGCCCCTCCAGCCGCGCGAGGAAGCTGGAGATTTCAAGCATTGCCTGCACCTTGCAGGCGCACTCGTTGCGCCCGTTCGGATCCTGCAGGTCTGGTGCGGCCATGCGGCGCACGGTGGTGCAGATGCCGGCATTGATCAGTTTTGCGCCGTATTGTTCGGCCTCGTCGCGCAATGGGTCGTCTTCGGCCGACAAGATCAGGGCCGGGGCCAGGTTCTTGAGACGGCTCGAGTGCAGCGGCGCCGCATACGGATGCGAGCGGTCGGCCGCGTGCGGCAGATAGCCGCGGTAGGCGGCCGCACATACGGTAGCCGCTTTTTCGCGATCGGCACAATAGGTCATTTGGCGCATCGAACCGGTGGAGAGAGCCGGATCGAGCATCGGCATGACCAGGATCTGGCCAGCCAGGGCCGGGCCGCCGCGGTCGCGCGACATCAGCGCGCACACCGCCGCCAGGTTGGCGCCGGCTTCGATGCCGGCCGTGACCATCTGCTTGCCGTTCCAGCCCAGCTTGGTCTTGTTCTTCTTGGCCCACTGCAGCACGGCGTGGGCATCCTCGACCGCGGCCGGGAACGGGCTCACGGTCGCCAGCGTATAGGTGGTGGCCAGCACCAGCGGCAGGTGGTCGCATTCGGCCAGACTGCGCAGGAAGTCGTCGCACTCATCCAGGTCGCCGCTGTCGAAGCCGCCGCCGTGGAAGTACACCACCAGCATGTCGCGCTTGGCGGCCGGGCCGGCGGCATACAACCGTGCGGCCAGGGGGCCGGTGGCGCCACCGACCTCGAGCTCGCGCACCTTCAGGGTGCGATCGACGGCTTCCAGCACGGCGCTCATCGGGCGCCGCCCTGTTTCTGGAGCTCGACGATGCGCTCGTCGACGCCGGCGCAATCGCCCACGCAGCTCATCTGCATTTCGAGGGACAGCGCATGGAAACCACGTGCCTCGGCGCCGGCGGCGCGCGAGTAGGCATCGGTGCAGAGCAGTGCCGCCAGTGCGACGCCGCTCAAGGCGACTGCTACCGTGGTAAAGATTCCGTTCTGAATGTTCCGATGGCTCATGGCCTGCTCCGTCTTCCTGGTCAATACATTGTTGCGATGCACACATAATAGTCTTCATCTACAATCAGATAAAGATGGCAATACCGAATTGATTGTTCGGATTGCTGAACAATCGCCACATTTTTCTCTGCCTTTTGATCCGGAGAACAGGATATGAACAAACTCCAGGCCATGGAAGTCTTCGTGCAGGTGGTCGACGCCGGCAGCTTTACGCGCGCTGCCGAGACCCTGCAATTGCCCAAGGCGACGGTATCGACGCTGATCCAGTCGCTGGAATCCTCGCTCGCGTCCAAGCTCTTGCACCGCACCACGCGCCATGTCTCGGTGACCTCGGACGGCGCCGCCTATTATGAGCGTTGCGTGCGCATCCTGTCGGACGTGCGCGACGCCGAGGAATCGCTGTCGCGCCACCGCTTCAGCCCCAGCGGGCGCCTGCGGGTGGATACGCCGACCGGGTTGACGTCGGAGATCCTCATTCCCTCCCTGCCCGACTTCTTCGAGCGCTATCCGGACATCACGCTCGAGCTCGGCACGACCGACCGTCCGGTCGACCTGATCGAGGAAGGCGTCGATTGCGCCGTCCGTGGCGGGGAGTTATTGGACACCAACCTGATCGCGCGCCGGGTCGGTGTGATCAATTTCGTGACCGCCGCGTCGCCCGCCTATGTGGAACGCTATGGCATGCCGATGCACCCGCGCGACCTGGAGCGCCACCGCTGCGTGAACTATTTCTCGGCCAGGAATGGCAAGATCCTCAATTGGGATTACAACCACGATGGCGAGCGCATCGAGATGACCCTGCCCGGCGTCATCGCCCTGAACGATTCGAGTGCCTATGTCCAGGCGGGATTGTCCGGCCTGGGTGTGATCAATATGACGGACTACCTGCTCAACGAATACCTGGCCACCGGCAAGATGGTGCGCCTGCTGCCCGAATGGCGCTGCGACCCGCTGCCGGTGTACGTCGTCTATCCGCACAACCGCCACCTGTCGGCCAAGGTACGGGTGTTCGTCGAATGGATCTCGGAACTGTTCGCGAACCATCCGAACCTGCGCCTGCAGCCGGCCGACACCGCGGCGCCCGTGCCGGCCCTGCCATCAGGGGCGCGGTAGACGGGACAAGGCAACTGAAGCGGGCGTAGAATCGTCGGCATAACAACCGGAGACCGCCGTCATGGAATTTTCCTCTACGCCGCGCGATATCGACGTCTTGCTGGCCCGCTATGCCGAGAGCCACCGCAATCCCGTCAACGAACTGATCCACTTCGTCTGCATCCCCGCCATCGTGTTCAGCCTGCTGGGCATCCTGTGGGCAGTTCACCCCGTCGTGGCCCTGGCTGTCGTGGCCGCCGCGCTGGTCTATTACGCCAGGCTGTCCAGGCCGTTCGCGCTGGGGATGGCGGCGATGGCCGCGGTGATGCTGGGGCTGCTGAACATGCTGCCGGAGGGCACCGTGCTGGTGACCTCGATCGGGGTGTTCGTGCTGGCCTGGATCGGGCAATTCATCGGCCACCATATCGAGGGCAAGAAGCCGTCGTTCTTCGACGACCTGCGCTTCTTGCTGATCGGGCCATTGTTCGTGCTGAGCTTCCTGTATCGGCGGATGCGGTTGGCCTATTGACCGCCCGGACGACGATGTTGCGCTTTTGATACAGCACGCCGCCCCACCGTCTTAAAAGATGCCGGCAGGACAAAGCGGGAGGACTATACTCCCGCGGATGTCTTCTCCCGTCCTCTTCATCGTCGCCTCACTGATCTGGGGCTCGACCTTCTGGGCCATCACCTTACAGCTGGGACACGTCGCTCCGGCCGTGTCGGTGGCTTACCGTTTCTTCCTGGCCGCCGCTGCCCTGTTCGCCATCTGCCTGGTGCGCCGCGACAGCCTGCGGCTGCCCTGGCGCACCCATCGCTGGATGGCGCTGCAGGGCGGCCTGACCTTCGGCATCTCGTATATCTGCACCTATGAATCGGAGCAGCACATCGTGTCCGGGCTGGTGGCGGTGATGTTCGCGCTGATGGTGTTCTGGACGCCGATCTGGAGCCGCATCTTCTTCGGCACCGAGGTCAAGGGACGCACCTGGGCCTGCGGCGCCGTCGCCACCGTAGGCGTAGGCCTGCTGTTCTGGCACTCGATCAGCGATGCCTGGCAAGAATTGAAGACGGGCGGCGACGGCCATTTCCTGGCCGGCGTGGTGCTCGCGCTGGCCGCCACCCTGGCCAGCTCGGCCGGCAGCATCGTGGTCAACAAGGTCAAGGAACAATCTTCCAACCTGCCACTGACGATGGCCTGGTCGATGCTGTGGGGCGCGTCGATGGTGGCGGTCTGGTCGCTGGCCAACGGCGACGCCTTCATCCTGCCTGACAGCGCCACCTACTGGGCGGGCCTGGTCTACCTGTCGATCTTCGGCTCGGTGATCGCCTTCTTCGCCTATTTCACGCTGATCGGCCGCCTCGGCGCCAACAAGGCCGTCTATATCGGCGTCGTCACGCCCGTGCTGTCGGTGCTGCTGTCGGTCCAGCTCGAAGACTACCGTCCCGGCTTGCTTGAATTCCTGGGCATGGTGCTGTGCCTGGCCAGCGTCGCCTGGGCCGTGCGCGCGCCTGCCGCCAAGAGCGTGCAATCCGCTAACCTGAACAATGCCATCGAATCGCCATGACTGTTAATTTCTCCATCCGCCCCGCGCAGCCGCAAGACGTCGCCCACATCCACGCCATGATCGTGGAGCTGGCCGTCTTTGAAAAACTCGAACACATGGTGGTCGCCACCGAAGCCCTGCTGCACGAAGGCCTGTTCGGCGCGCATCCATCGTGCGAAGCGATCGTCGGCGAAGAAAACGGTGAAGTCCTTACCTTCGCCCTGTTCTTCCACAATTTCTCGACCTTCCTCACCAAGAAGGGCCTGTACCTGGAAGACCTGTATGTGAAGCAGGCGCACCGCGGCAAGGGCTATGGCACGCAGATGCTGCAACGCCTGGCGCAACTGGCGGTCGAACGCGGCTGCGGACGTTTCGAGTGGTCGGTGCTGGACTGGAACGAACCGGCCATCCAGTTTTATAAAGCCATGGGGGCGGATGTCATGCCGGATTGGCGTATCTGCCGCGTCACCGGCGATAGCCTGCTGTCGCTCGCAAAGAACAGCTAAAAGCATTCAATAAAAGCGACGCACAAAGAAAAACCCACGGGCCTTAGCACCGTGGGCAAACCCATTTTGGCAAATGGGGAGGGGAGATGGGAATCACATGAATGACTATAGTCGGCCATTCTTAATGATCCATTAAGGCTTACATTTGCTTACCGCTGTAACCGCTGCAGTAACTACTTCTTGTAGTTGCGTGTTGAATCCATCATCAACCAGGCGCGAAACCCAGGCTTGAGGGCGATCAAGCACTTACCCACTGTGACTGCGGGTGTTGCGACAAGGGGACAAGTGTTGCCGGACTAAGCGGCAAGATGCGGCGCGCGCAGCACGCCGCCATTGACCACGGCCTGGCAGGGATTAAAGCCGATCGCATATGCCAGGTCGGCGGGACGGGCGATCTTCCACAAGGCCAGGTCAGCGCGCTTGCCGACCGTTAGCGTGCCGATCTCGGCCTGCAAGCCCAGGGCCAGCGCGCCATAGGCGGTGGCGCCGAGCAGCGCTTCCTGCGGCGTCAGTCGCCACAGGGTGCAGGCCATATTCATCGCCAGCAGCAGCGAGGTCATCGGCGAGGTGCCGGGATTGCAGTCGGTGGCCACCGCCATCGGCACGCCCGCTTCGCGCAGCGCCTCGATCGGCGGCATCACGGTCTCGCGCAGGAAGTAATAAGCCCCCGGCAGCAGCACCGCCACGGTGCCGGCGCGCGCCATCGCGGCGATGCCCTGCGGGCTCAGGTGTTCCAGGTGGTCGGCCGACAGGCCCTCGTAACGCGCCACCAGCTCCGCCCCGCCCTGGTCCGACAACTGCTCGGCGTGCAGCTTGAGTGGCAGGTCGAGCTTGCGCGCGGCGTCGAACACGCGCTCGGTCTGGGCGCTGGTAAAACCGATCCGTTCGCAGAAGGCGTCGACCGCGTCGACCAGGCCTTGCTCCGCCAGCGCCGGCAGCATGCGTTCGCACACTTCGGTCACGTAATCGTCCTGGCGGCCGGCAAATTCCGGCGGCAGCGCGTGCGCGCCGAGGAAGGTAGTCGCCACCCGCACCGGCAGCAGCTCACCGATGAGGCGCGCCGCGCGCAGCATGCGTTCTTCGGCGCCGCGTTCGAGGCCGTAGCCGGACTTGATCTCGAGCGTCGTCACGCCCTCGGCCAGCAGGGCGCGCACGCGCGGCAGGCTGGCTGCGACCAGGTCGTCGATACTGGCCTCGCGCGTGGCGCGCACGGTCGACATGATGCCGCCGCCCTGGCGCGCGATGTCTTCATAGGTGGCGCCGTTCAGGCGCGCTTCCCACTCGTTGCTGCGGTTGCCGGCGTGGACCACGTGGGTGTGGCAATCGACCAGGCCCGGCGTCATCCAGGCGCCGCCGCAATCGTGTACCCGGCTTGCCTGCGGGGCGTCGGCGCGCTTGCCGATCCAGGCGATGCGGCCATCCTTCACCGCCAGCGCGGCATCTATTATCTCGCCGTAGCCGTCTTCCATCGTCGCCAGGTGGACGTTGGTGAACAACAGTTCAGTCACGCATTCAGTCATAAAACGCCTCGTCGTCGTCCTCCGAATAGTAGTGAACGTCGACGATGAAGATCGTGGCCTGCCCCGCCTCCAGCGACCACACCGTGCCCTGATCGAGGATCACGGCGTCGTAGCGCACCAGGCCGATGCGCTCATCGTCGCTGGCCAGCTGCAGGCTGTCGCCCTCGGCCAGGAACAGCACCGTCACCTCGGCGCGCGCGACGAAGGTGGAGTCGCCGCTCAGGCGCCGCCGCCCGAACTGGTGCCAGCAGCGCTCGCTGCGCGACATCACATTGAAATCCAGGGTCGGCCCGCGATTGAGCCGCGCGCTTACCTCGGAGGCGCCATCGAAGGCGATCACGGGTTCGGCGTCGCTGATCAGGGTCGGCTCACCGTCGATCTGCAAGGTCAGGCCATGGCCGTCGACCAGCGCCAGGGTGCGGTCCACGCCGGGAAACTGCGAGAACGCGCCGTCCTCGGAAATGGTCGCCAGGCTGACGCGCCAGTCGAAATCGTCGAAGCCAGCATCAGGCGGGCCGATCGCGATCTCGATCGTGCTGCCGCCGCCGTTCTTCCACGGCACCGGGGACAAGCCTGCAAATGGAATCAAGACAGTCATTTCGCCACCTCCTGGGACACTGCGCGCAACTCCTTCAGCGCTTGCCGGTAACGTCCGGCGATCGCCTCCTGCGCCATGTGGCGCCCGTTCTCGACCACCCAGCGGCCACCGCACAGCACGTCGCGCACCAGGTTGTCGTTGCCACAGAATACAACACGTCCGAGCACTTCGGCCTCAATGATGCCATCGAGGTTAGGATGATCGTCGTCCAGCACCAGCAGGTCGGCGCGGCTGCCGACTTCGAGCCGCCCGACGCGCCGCCCCGCCGCGGCCGCGCCGCCGCCAAGCGCAGCCTGCCACAGGAAGCCGGCCACGTCGCGCTGGGCGGGCGTGTGCGCCACATTGCGTTTCTGGTGCAGCAGGCGCTGGCCATACTCGAGCCAGCGCAGCTCTTCCACCGGGCTTTGCGACACATGGCTGTCGCTGCCGATGCCGAAACGTCCGCCCGCTTCGATGAAGGGCGCCAGCGGGAACAGGCCGTCTCCCAGGTTGGCTTCGGTGGTCGGGCACAGGCCGGCCACGGCGCCGCTTGTTGCCAGCGCCGCGACTTCCGTCTCGTTCAAATGGGTCGCGTGCACCAGGCACCAGCGCGCGTCGAGCGCGACGTGGTCCATCAGGTACTCGACCGGGCGCCGGCCCGCGTGCGCCAGGCATTGCTGCACCTCGCCCTGCTGCTCGGCGATGTGGATGTGCAGCGGACGGACCGAAGGCAGGCCGGCCGCCAGCGCCCGGATCTGGTCGATGGTGGCCGCGCGCAGCGAATGCGGCGCGGCGCCGACCTCCAGCTGGCCGCTACGCAGAGGCGCCAGCGCCTCGACGATGCCGAGCACCTCATCGACGTTCGTGCGAAAGCGTGCCTGCGCCGGCGCCAGCGGTTTCTCGCCGAAGCCGGCGTGGCTGTACAGCACCGGCAGCAGGGTCAGTCCCATGCCGGTCGCCTGCCCTGCCGCGGCCACGCGCTCGGCCGTCTCGGCCGGCCGCGCATAGGCTGCGCCATCGACGTCGCGCTGCAGGTAGTGGAACTCGCACAGCGAGGTATAGCCGTGGCGCAGGCACTCGGCGAACAGCTGGGCCGCGATGGCCTCGATCTGGCTTGGGGTGATGCGGGACGCGAAGCGGTACATCAGGTCGCGCCAGGTCCAGAAGCTGTCCGGCCCGTCGCCGGCGACTTCGGTCAGGCCGCCCAGCGCGCGCTGGAAGGCGTGCGAATGCAGGTTGACCATGCCGGGCAAGACATATTGCGCCTGCCGAGTGCCGGGAGAAGCCGTGGCGCCGGACGACACCCGGGTCAGGTCGCCGTGCGCATCCCATTCGAGCAGCACGTCGCGTTGCCAGCCCTGCGGCAGCAGCGCATGGCGCGCGAACAGGGCGGTCGTCATGAACGCACCCAGTTCACCGCCGCGCCGACCATGTCGCGCAGCAGCGGTTGCAGTTGACCGGCGACGTCAGGACGGTAGTCGAACGGCGGCGCCTCGTTCATGTACAGGCACTGGCATTTCTCGAGCTGGATCGCGTGCACGCCGCTGGCCGGCTGGCCGTAGTGGCGCGTGATGTGGCCGCCCTTGAAGCGGCCGTTCAGGGCGATCGTGTATCGATCCTGCGCACGCGCCACGCCGAGGATGGCCTCCTCGAGTCCCGGGTCGCACGACTTGCCTTCGGCGGTGCCGAAGTTCAGGTCCGGCAGCTTGCCCTCGAAAAAGCGCGGCACGATGGAAGCGATCGAATGCGCTTCCCACAGCACCACGCGGCCATGCTCGGCCTTCAGGCGATCGAGTTCGGCGCGCAGCTGTTCGTGATACGGCCGCCAGTAGCGCTCCAGGCGCCGCTGCACCTCCGCCTGGTCGGGCTCCATGCCCTCCTTGTACAGACACTCTCGCCCGAAGGTGTCGAGCGGGCACAGGCCGGTCGTGTCCAGGCCCGGATACAGGTTGGTGTTCTCCGGTGGGCGGTTCAGGTCGATCAGGTAGCGCGACCAGCGCGCCGAAATGGTCGAGACGCCCATCTCTTCGAGGAAGCCGTACAGTTCCGGCAAGTGCCAGTCGGTGTCGGCGCGCGCCGCGGCGCAGGGCGCCAGCGTGTCCACCACCTCGTCGGGAATGTCGGTGCCCGCATGCGGCATCGATACCAGCATGGGAAGCCTGCCTGCCTTGAACCGGAACTCCATCACGACTCCTCTCCGTTACAGGTTTATGGGTGCAGCACGGTGAACAACTCCTTGCACGACGCCGACAGCGCGCCATCGACCACCAGCTTGCGCGCAGCCTCGATATCGGGCGCGAAGAAGCGGTCGGCATCGTAGGGGGCGACGTGCTGGCGCAGCTGGGCATGCACCGATTCCAGCGTCCCGGAGCTCTTCAGAGGGCGGTGGAATTCGATCCCCTGGCTGGCCGCCAGCAGCTCGATCCCGACGATGACCGCCGTATTGTGCGCCATCTGGTCGAGACGGCGCGCAGCGAAGGTCGCCATGCTCACATGGTCTTCCTGGTTGGCCGACGTCGGCAGGCTGTCGACGCTGGCCGGATGGGCCAGCGACTTGTTCTCCGAGGCCAGCGCCGCAGCGGTCACGTGGGCGATCATGAAGCCGGAATTCAGGCCCGGTTCGCGCACCAGGAAGGCCGGCAGGCCGGACAGGTTGGCGTCGATCAGCAGCGCGATGCGGCGCTCGGCCAGCGCGCCGATCTCGGCGATCGCCAGCGCCAGCGTGTCGGCGGCAAAGGCCACCGGCTCGGCGTGGAAGTTGCCGCCGGAGATGATTTCTCCGCCCTCGAACAAGAGCGGATTGTCGGTCACCGCATTCGCCTCGATCAGCAGGGTGCGGCCGGCATTGGCGATCAGGTCCATCACGGCGCCCATCACCTGCGGCTGGCAGCGCAGGCTGTACGGGTCCTGCACCCGCTCGTCGCCCACCAGGTGCGAGGCGCGGATCGCGCTGCCGGCCACCAGTTCGCGGTAGATCTTCGCCGCCGCGATCTGGCCCGGCTGGCCGCGCACCGCGTGGATGCGCGGATCGAACGGCGCATCGCTGCCGCGCGCCGCATCGACCGACAGCGAGCCGGTGACCATCGCCGCTTCCAGCAGGCGTTCGGCCATGAACAGGCCATGCAGCGCCAGCGCGGTCGACACTTGCGTGCCATTGATCAGGGCCAGGCCCTCTTTCGCCGCCAGCGTCACCGGTTCGATGCCGGCCGCGCGCAGCGCGTCGCTGGCCTCCACCAGCACCCCGTTGTGGCGCACCGGGCCCACACCCAGCATCGCCAGGGTCATATGGGCCAGCGGCGCCAGGTCGCCCGAGGCGCCGACCGAACCCTGGCAGGGAATGGCCGGCATGATGTTGGCGTTGTACAGGGCGATCAGGGTCTCGACGATCACCGGGCGCACGCCCGAATAACCGCGCGCCAGGCTGCCGATCTTGGTCAAGAGGATCAGGCGCACGATGGTGTCCGACAGCAGTTCGCCGGTGCCGACCGAATGCGACAGGATCAGGTTGCGCTGCAAGGTGGCCAGCTGGTCGTGCGGGATGTGGGCCTTGGCCAGGATGCCGAAGCCGGTATTGATGCCATAGGCCGGGTCGCCCTTGGCCACGATGGCCTCGACCGTGGCGGCCGATGCCGCGATGGCGTCCCAGGCGTCGGCCGCCAGGCTCAAAGTCTGGCGCCCGGCCCACACGGCGCGCAGGTCGCTCAGCGCCATCTGGCCTGGTTGCAGGGTGAAGTTGTTGGTGTCGTTCATCAGCTTGTGCTCACGTTACTTGATCATTGGGAGGTTCAGGCCATTGCGCTTGGCGCAGTCGATGGCGCTGTCATAGCCGGCGTCGGCGTGCCGCATCACGCCCGAGGCGCTGTCGTTCACCAGCACCCGCGCCAGGCGCTTGGCCGCGGCGTCGGTGCCGTCGGCCACGATCACCACGCCGGAATGCTGCGAGTAACCCATGCCCACGCCGCCGCCATGGTGCAGCGAGACCCAGGTGGCGCCGCCGGCCGTGTTCAGCAAGGCGTTCAGCAGCGGCCAGTCGGACACCGCATCGGTGCCGTCGCGCATGGCCTCGGTCTCGCGATTCGGGCTGGCCACCGAGCCGGTGTCCAGGTGGTCGCGGCCGATCACGATCGGCGCCTTCAGCTCGCCCGTGCGCACCATCTCGTTGAAAGCCAGGCCAGCCAGGTGGCGCTCGCCCAGTCCCAGCCAGCAGATACGCGCCGGCAGGCCCTGGAAGGCGATCCGTTCGTTTGCCATATCGAGCCAGCGGTGCACCCGCGCGTCGTGCGGGAACAGTTGCTTGATCTTGGCGTCCGTTTTATGGATGTCTTCCGGGTCGCCCGACAGCGCCACCCAGCGGAACGGGCCGCGGCCCTCGCAGAACTGCGGCCGGATATAGGCCGGCACGAAGCCCGGAAAGTCGAAGGCGTCCTGCACGCCCTCGTCCTTGGCCACCTGGCGGATATTGTTGCCGTAGTCGACGGCATGGGCGCCGAGCGCCTTGAAGTCGAGGATGGCGCGCACGTGGATCGCGCACGATGCCGCCGCTTCCGCCTTCAGGCGTGGGTGTTGCGCCGGGTCTTGCTGCGCCGTCTTCCACTGATCGACGCTCCAGCCGATCGGCAGGTAGCCGTTGATCAGGTCATGGGCCGAGGTCTGGTCGGTGACCAGGTCCGGCACCAGGCCGCCCTCTTTCGCACGCCGCACCAGTTCCGGCAGCACCTCGGCCGCATTGCCGAGCAGGCCGATCGAGATGGCGTCGCGCGCATCCTTGTGCTGGCGGATCATGGCCAGGGCTTCGTCGATGTCGCGCGCCTGCTTGTCCAGGTAGCGGGTGCGCAGGCGGAAGTCGATGCTGCTCTGCTGGCATTCGACGGTCAGCGAGACGGCGCCGGCGAAGTTCGCGGCCAGCGGCTGGGCGCCGCCCATGCCGCCCAGGCCTGCGGTCAGCACCCAGCGGCCTGCCATATCGCCGCCGAAGTGCTGGCGCCCCGCCTCGGCGAAGGTTTCATACGTGCCCTGCACGATGCCCTGGGTGCCGATATAGATCCAGCTGCCGGCCGTCATCTGGCCGTACATGAACAGGCCCTTGCGATCGAGTTCGTTGAAGTGTTCCCAGTCGGCCCATTTCGGCACCAGGTTCGAGTTCGCCAGCAGCACGCGCGGCGCATCCGGGTGGGTCTGGAACACGCCGACCGGCTTGCCGGACTGGATCAGGAGGGTCTGGTCATCCTCGAGTGTGCGCAGCGAGGCCAGGATCTGGTCATAGCACTCCCAGTTGCGGGCGGCGCGGCCGATGCCGCCATAGACCACCAGGCGCTGCGGGTTTTCCGCGACCTCGGCGTCGAGGTTGTTCTGGATCATGCGGTAGGCGGCTTCGGTCAGCCAGCTCTTGCAACTGAGCTGGCTGCCGCGCGGGGCCTGGATGATGCGCGAGGGGTCGAAACGCGGGTCGTCCAGGGGACGGGTATCTTGGGACATGGCAGCTCCTTCGGTCGGTGACACGACGCGCGCCAGCGGCGCGCGCCGTAAAGCTGCTCTGAAGTCTAGGTTGTCTATACAACCTCGTCAAATCATTTCTTGAAGACCTGGCGTCCGGCTACCCACGTCTCCAATACGCCGGTCTTGTGGATGTCATAGGTTGGCATGCGGAACAGGTCCTGGTCGATCACGATGAAGTCGGCCTGCTTGCCCGGCTCCAGCGAACCCAGGTCTTTTTCCTGGTGCCCGGCGTAAGCGGCATCGAGCGTGAAGCAGCGGAAGGCTTCCTTGAGCGACATCGCCTGGTTCGGATACCAGCCGGCCACCGGCTGCCCCTGCGCATCCTGGCGCGTGACGGCCGCGTGGATGCCGAAGAACGGGTTCGGCGACTCGACCGGGAAGTCCGAACCGCAGGCAATGCGCGAGCCCTGGTGCAGGAAGCTGCGCCAGGCGTAGGCGCCCTTGATGCGATCGGGTCCGATGCGGGTCTCGGCCATGTTCTTGTCCGAGGTCGCGTGGGTCGGCTGCATCGACGGGATGATGTCCAGCGTCTTGAAGCGCGGGATGTCGGCCGGGGTCACGACCTGGGCGTGCTCGATGCGGTGACGTTGCGCGCCGCTCTGCGTCGCCTTTAGCTCCTTTTGATAGATGTCGAGGATCTGCTTGTTGCCGGCGTCGCCGATCGCGTGCACGTTGACCTGGTAACCCTTGCGCATGGCTTTGGCCATCATGGCATCCATCTGCGCGGTCTTGTAGAACAGCAGGCCGTGCGAGTGCGACTCGTCGCTGTACGGCTTGATCAGGGCCGCGCCGCGGCTGCCCAGCGCGCCGTCCGAATACAGTTTTACGGAACGCAGCGCATACATGCCATTGCCGTAGTCCTTCAGCGGGCCCTTGGCGGCCAGCTGGTCGAAGTCCTTGTCGGTGCCGGCGATCATGCCGTACACGCGGGTGGTCAACTTGCCCCCATCGGCATAGGCGCGGTACAGGCGGTCCTGGCCCACGTCGACGCCGGCGTCGTGCACGCTGGTCAGTCCCACGCGCGCGAGTTCACCAAGCGCGCGGTCGAGCATCAGGCGTCCCTCGGCCTCGGTCTGCTGCGGCAGCACCTTGGTCAGCAATTCTTGCGCGGTGTCGACCAGCACGCCGGTCGCCTCGCCATTGGCGTCGCGCACGATCTTGCCGCCGACCGGGTCCGGCGTCGATTTCGTGATGCCGGCCAGCGCCAGCCCGCGGCTATTGGTCCAGCCGGCGTGGCCGTCGACGCGCTCCAGCCATACCGGGCGGTCCTTGATAACGCCGTCGAGTTCCTGCGCGGTCGGGAAGCGGCCCAGCTTCCAGTTCTCCTGGTTCCAGCCGCGGCCGCGGATCCATTCGTGGCCAGCGTTTGCCCGCGCGTAATCGCCGATCGACTTCAGGGCGCCGTCCAGCGAGGTGCTGTGGAACAGGTCGAGCTGGGTCAGTTGCTGGCCCAGGCCGAACACGTGGCCGTGGGCGTCGATCAGGCCCGGCAGCAGGGTGCGGCCGCCCATGTCGATGCGCTTCGCGTTCGGCGCATTCGCTGCGACGTCGGCGCCGCTGCCGACGGCGATGATGCGGCCCTTGTCGTCGAAGGCGATCGCCGTGAACTGGACCAGCTCACCCTTCCCGTTCAGCGTATAGCCGTTGGCGTTGTCGATCAGGGTGTCGGCATGTGCCGACAGGCTGCCGAGGGCAGCCAGGACGAGTAAGGAACACTGCAGGGGTATCTGGCGCGCGCGCATGCTTTTTTTCTCTCTCCGAGTTGGGTTTTCCGCGCTTCGTGGGCACGGTCCGAAGAGTGTACTGCATGAGGGCGGTGCCCCCTCAGGTAGCGTCGTGGAAGATGATGCCCAGGGTGTGGCGCAGGCCCTGCCGCACGCGGCTGACGCCATGCCGCATCGCCACCCGGTAGACGCCGCGCGTGCCCTGCACCGGCCGCTGGTTGACCGCAAACACGACGGCGTCGCCCTGATGCAGGCTCACGACTTCGGCGCGCGACTGCATGCGCGGCCGCTGCTCGGTGAGCACGAATTCGCCGCCCTCGAAATCCTCGCCAGGCCGCGACAGCAGCACCGCCACCTGCAGCGGAAACACCTGCTCGCCATACAGGTCCTGGTGCAGGCAGTTGTAGTCGCCGGCGCGGTAGCGCAGCAGCAGCGGCGTCGGACGCAGCTGACCAGCCGCGTGGCATTTCTCGAGGAAGTCGGCGTGAGCAGGCGGGAAGCGCGTATCCAGCCCGAGCGCCGCCTGCCAACGGTTGGCGATGCGCGCCAGCGGCGGGTACAGGCTGGTGCGCAGCGCTGCCAGCGGCTCCGGCAGCGGATACCCGAAATACTGGTATTCGCCGCGGCCGAAGCCGTGGCGCTCCATCACCACCCGGCTGCGAAAGCGCTGCGGCTCGTCGTAGGCGCTAATAAAGCGCGCGCAGTGACGCGCATCGAGCAGGCCCGGAATCACGGCGCAGCCGGCGGCGTCGAGCTGGACGCCGACGTCATCCCAATCGATGACGGTCACTGCTGGGCCTCGCGCTCGAGCAAGGTGCGCTTGCGCTCGATCCCCCAGCGGTAGCCGGACAGCGCGCCGCCGGTACGCACCACGCGGTGGCAGGGAATCGCCACCGCCACCGGATTGGCGGCGCAGGCGCCGGCCACGGCGCGCGCGCCATCGGGTACGCCGACCCGTTCGGCCAGTTCGGCATAGGTCACGGTCTGGCCCGAGGGAATCGCACGCAGCGCCTGCCACACGCGCTGCTGGAAGGCGGTGCCGCGCACGTCGAGCGGCAGCTCTAGGCCAATCCGTGGTTGTTCGACCAGGCCGATCACCAGCGCGACGGTGCGCTCGAAGCCTTCTTCGGCGCCGCGCAGCTCGGCCTTGGGAAAGCGCGCCTGCAGGTCTTCCACCAGCGGTTCCGGCTGGTCGCCGATCAGGATCGCGCAGATGCCGCGCCCGGTCGCCGCGACCAGGATCGCGCCCAGCGAGCATTCGGCCACGGCGAAGCGGATCGTCTCGCCCTGCCCGCCGGCGCGGTAGTTCGACGGCTGCATGCCCAGCACCTCGTTCGAGGCCGCATAGAAGCGCCCGCTGGAACCATAGCCGGCGCCGTACAGGGCGTCGGTGACCGAGGCGCCCCCCTCCAGTTCCTGGCGCACCCGGGCGCCGCGCCTGGCCGCCGCATAGGCCTTGGGCGTGATCCCGGTCTGGGCCTTGAACACGCGGTGAAAGTGAAAGCGGCTCATGCCGGCGGCCTGGGCCAGGGTATCCAGATCGGGCTCCTCCTCCGCTTCCTCGATCAGGCGGCAGGCGCGCGCCACCGCATCGCGCTGGCGATCAGCCAACGGCGGCAGGTGCGGCGCGCAGCGCAGGCAGGGCCGGAAGCCCGCCGCCTCGGCCGCCTGGCTGCTGGCATGGAAGGCGACGTTGGCGCGCTTGGCACCGCGCGACGGGCACGAGGGCCGGCAATAAACGCCGGTGGTGCGCACCGAATAATAGAAACTGCCGTCGGCGCCGGCATCGCGCCGCTGTACGGCGTCCCAGCGCGCATCGTCGCCGATACTGTCGATGTCGTTCCGATCCGTTGTCGTCATGATGGTGTCCTCCTTCAGCAATTGCGCCATCCTGAAGCCGCCGCCGCCTGGCCGCACTCCGGGTCTTGCTTTCGAATCGCGATGCTAGAATCGGGCGTGGTCCCAGAGGCCAGGCATTCGGAGATTGAGTTTGGAAGCACAGACCGCGCAAGACAGCATGCAGGAAAAGTCGCCCATTTTCCAGCAGATCAAGGATTACCTGGTTGGCGAAATCGCCTCCGGCCGTTGGAAGGAAGGCGAACTGGTGCCCTCGGAGCAGGCGCTGGTGCGCCAGTTCGGCGTCTCGCGCATGACCGTCAACCGCGCCGTGCGCGAACTCACCGCCGAGCAGGTGCTGGTGCGGCGCCAGGGCTCAGGCACCTATGTCGCCCCGCAGAAGTACCAGGGCACCCTGGTCGAGATCCGCAACATCGCCGACGAAATCCGCGCGCGCGGCAAGCTGCACGCCGCCCGCGTGCTGGCGCTGGACGAAAAAAGCGCCGACGACACGCTGGCCGCCGAGTTCGACCTGGAGCCGGGCGCCACCCTGTTCCATTCGCTGATCGTCCACTTCGAAAACGAGACGCCGGTCCAGCTCGAAGACCGCTGGGTCAACCCGGCCTGCGCCCCGGCCTACCTGGAGCAGGATTTTTCGCGCATCACGCCCAACGAGCACCTGATGGTGAGCGCGCCGCTGCAGGGGGCCACCTATACGATAGAGGCCCAGCCGGCGCCAGAGGAAGAGGCGCGCCTGCTGGCGGTCAAGGCCGGCGCCCCGTGCCTGGTGCTGCACCGGCGCACCACCTCGGCCGGCCGGGTAGCCTCGGTGGCCACGATGTGGCATCCGGGACACCTGGCGCGCTTCACCGGTAGCGTTTGATAAATAATTACGGATTCGGACAACCCGGCTTGCCAGTTTTTCGCGATAATGGTCGTCGATCTACCCATTTCAGATAATGACGCACATCCCTCCCGACGCCGCCGCCGATTCGCCTTCCGCGCTAATGCGCGTGCTTGTGCTCGACGACGACCATCTGCTATTGGAGGTGATGCGCGAGATGCTGGCGGCTTGCGGGCCGTGCGAAATCGCCCTCGAACTCGATGCGCGCCAGGCCCTGGCCCGGCTCGACGAAGCCATGCCCGACGTCCTGATCTGCGACCTGGTGCTGCCCGAGATGGACGGCATCGAGTTCCTGCAGGCCGCGGCCAGCCTGGGCTATACCGGCAAAGTGATCCTGCTGTCGGCCCTCGAGGACGAGGTGCGCGAGGCGGCCGCCGACCTGGCGCGCGCCCTCGGCCTGCGGGTGGTCGGCTCGTTCCGCAAGCCTCTCACGCCCGAGCAATTGCGCCATGCGCTGGCATGTTGAGATTTTGTACAAAGCCCCGAACACTTTTTAAAAAAATGGGGTATTATTCGCCTCATTCCCCGCCTGACACCCTCTAGCCGTTCTTCCAATATTGAAATTCGCACACAGTGCCTCCACCATTGTGTAGCAGCAATATTTGGCAAGGCAGTACACACGGTAGCCGGTCGAGACATTCCGCATGACGAGTCTCAAGGCGTTAATAACGATTCTTACCTCACATTGAGGAAACCATGAGCGAAAACATCAAACACATCAGCGATGCATCCTTCGAAGCCGACGTGCTCAAGTCCGAGCAGCCGGTGCTGGTCGATTTCTGGGCCGAGTGGTGCGGTCCTTGCAAGATGATTGCCCCGATCCTGGAAGAAGTAGCCAAGGAATACGCAGGCAAGATCACGATCGCCAAGATGGACGTCGACGCGAACCAGGCCGTGCCGGCCCAGTTCGGCATCCGTGGCATCCCGACCCTGATCCTGTTCAAGAATGGCCAGGTCGCAGCCCAGAAAGTCGGCGCCGTCGCCAAGGGTCCGCTGACCGCTTTCATCGACAGCAACATCTGATACAAGTAATATAGCGGCGACGGCGCGCCCGCGCAGTCGCCACGCAGTCACAATACTGGCCGGGAGTCACCCTCCCGCCTCGATTAACCCACGCAGTCCCCTCCCCTACCTAATTCACCCGTCACGGGTCACCCACACACATGCATTTATCTGAACTGAAGGCGATGCACGTTTCCGCGCTGCTGGAAATGGCAATCGGCCTCGACATCGACAACGCAGCCCGCCTGCGCAAACAGGAACTGATGTTCGCGATCCTGAAGAAGCGCGCCAAGCAGGGCGAGCAGATCTTCGGCGACGGCGCCCTCGAGGTGCTGCCGGACGGTTTCGGTTTCCTGCGCTCGCCGGACGCGAGCTATATGGCTTCGACCGACGACATCTATATCTCGCCGTCGCAGATCCGTCGTTTCAACTTGCATACGGGTGACTCGATCGAAGGTGAAGTGCGTACGCCGAAGGACGGCGAGCGTTACTTTGCACTGGTCAAGGTCGACAAGGTCAATGGCGAATCGCCGGAAGCGTCGAAGCACCGCATCCTGTTCGAGAACCTGACGCCGCTGCACCCGAACGAGCCGCTGCGCCTGGAGCGCGACATGAACGGCGCCGAGAACATCACCGGCCGCATCGTCGACCTGATCTCGCCGATCGGCAAGGGCCAGCGCGGCCTGCTGGTGGCGTCGCCGAAGTCCGGCAAATCGGTCATGCTGCAGCACATCGCGCATGCGATCACCGCCAATCACCCCGACGTGACCCTGATCGTGCTCTTGATCGACGAACGTCCGGAAGAAGTGACCGAGATGCAGCGTTCGGTGCGCGGCGAAGTCGTCGCATCCACGTTTGACGAGCCAGCCACCCGCCACGTGCAGGTCGCCGAGATGGTGCTGGAGAAAGCCAAGCGCCTGGTCGAAATGAAGAAGGACGTGGTCATCCTGCTGGATTCGATCACCCGCCTGGCGCGCGCCTACAACACCGTGATCCCGGCCTCGGGCAAGGTGCTGACCGGTGGTGTCGACGCCAACGCGCTGCAGCGTCCGAAGCGCTTCTTCGGCGCCGCCCGTAACGTCGAGGAAGGCGGCTCGCTGACCATCGTCGCGACCGCGCTGATCGAAACCGGCTCGCGCATGGACGACGTGATCTACGAAGAATTCAAGGGCACTGGCAATATGGAGGTGCACCTGGAGCGCCGCCTGGCCGAGAAACGCGTTTATCCGGCGATCAACCTGAACAAATCGGGCACCCGTCGCGAAGAACTGCTGATCAAGCCCGACCAGCTGCAGAAAATCTGGATCCTGCGCAAGCTGCTGTACTCGATGGACGAGATCGAGGCGATGGAGTTCATCCTCGACAAGATGCGCGCGACCAAGAACAATGTCGAGTTCTTCGACATGATGCGCCGCGGCGGCTGATCCGCCCCAGCGCAACGCGTGCAGAGGCAGCCTTCGGGCTGCCTTTTTATTTGGCATTGCCTGGCGCCGGAAACCGCTTTATAATCTCCGGTTCAGTCCAACCCCTGGCAAGTGATCGGCAATCGGGTCAAGAAGCTGTTCGACCGACGAAGTGCTGTTTGGCTACCAACTCAATAGAAAGCAGAACCATGAAGACCGATACCCATCCAGATTACCGCGAAGTCGTCTTCCACGACCTGTCGTGCGACTTCAAATTCATCACCCGTTCGACCATCAACACCCGCGAAACGATCAACCACGAAGGTAAGGACTACCCACTGGTCAAGATCGAGGTGTCGGCTGAGTCGCACCCGTTCTTCACCGGCAAGCACAAGATCGTCGACACCGCTGGTCGCGTCGAAAAATTCCGCCAGAAGTTCGGCGCAGTCGGCTCGAAGACCTCGGTCGCCAACGGCTAATTGCTGCAGTAGAATCTTCGAAGCCCACCCGGGCTTCGCCAAAGAAGCCGCCTCAGCGGCTTCTTTTTTTTCGCAGCTATACTGCGCTTTATTCCATCCATCCGATTTGCCGATGAAACCAGTCCGTCTTCCCGCCGCCGCCACCCTGGCGCTGCCCCGCTGGGCCCTGCTTGCGCTGGGCATGCTGTACATCCTGCCCGGCATCATCGGCCGCGATTTGTGGAAGGAAGACGCGGGCAGCTTCGGCATCATGTGGACCATGGCGCATGGCGGCCTGGATGACTGGCTGTATCCGAACATCGCCGGCCTGGCCAGCGTCGACGAGGGCCCGCTGGCCTTCTGGCTGGGCGCCGTCTGCATCAAGCTGTTCGGCTGGATCCTGGGCGACGTGCTGGCCGCGCGCGTCTCGACCATCGCCATCTTCGTGCTGGGCACGATGTCGCTGTGGTACACCGCCTTCCACCTCGGCCGGCGCGCCGAGGCCCAGCCGCTGCGCCTGGCCTTCGGCGGCCAGCCCGAGCCCGACGACTATGGCCGCACGCTGGGCGACACCGCGGTCCTGATCTACCTCGGCAGCCTGGGCCTGCTGCTGCAAAGCCACCTGACCCTGGCCGCCACCCTGCAGGGCGCGCTGCTGGCTTATTTCCTGTACCGCGCCGTGCGCTACGTCGAGCACACCAGCACCCGCAACGCGGTGCTGGTCGGCCTCGCGCTGGGCGCCCTGACGCTCACCCAAGGCTTCCTGCCGCCGCTGGTGCTGATCGTGGCCCTGTTCGCCTGCACCCGCTACCTCGACATGCCCGCAGGCCAGGCGCTGCGCCACCTGGCCGTCGCAACCGGCGTCGGCGTTGGCCTGACGATGGTATGGATCCTGCCTGCCATCGTCGTGCAGCCGTTTGGCCTGCCGCCGGTGGCCGACTGGCTGGCCTGGAACGCGGAGCAGATTGGCGTGCCCGGCTGGGTTGCGGTGAAGACCTTCTTCCGCACGGGCGTCTGGTTCTTCTGGCCGGCCTGGCCATTCGCCATCTGGGCGGTCTGGGCCTGGCGCCGCCAGCAGCAGATGCTGCACATCGTGCTGCCGGTGTTCTTCTTCCTGGCCCTGGTGCTGCAGCTGCTGTGCGACCCCGTACCCGAGAACAGCGACTTCCTCAAGATGCTGCCGCCGCTGGCCCTGATGGCCGCCTTCGGCCTGCCAACCATGAAGCGCGGCGCAATCAACGCCATCGACTGGTTCTCGGTGATGGTGCTGACCATGCTGGGCGCCACCATCTGGCTGTTCTGGATCGCCAAGCTCACCGGCTGGCCGGCCCAGCTGGCCAAGAACGCGCTCAAGCTGGTGCCAGGCTTCACGCCGGAAATCGGCATCGTCACTTTCACTGTGGCCGCCGCCGCCAGCGTGGGCTGGGTCGTGCTGGTGCACTGGCGCCTGTCGCGCCAGCCATCGGTGCTGTGGCGCGCGGTGGTGCTGTCGTCCGGTGGCCTGATCCTGCTGTGGGTGCTCCTGATGACGCTGTTCCTGCCTGACCTGAACTACGGCAAGAGCTACGCCGGCGTGGCCCAGCAGATCGCGGCGCGCCTGCCGGCCGACACCGACTGCATCGAGACCAATGTCGGCCCGGCCCAGCGCGCCTCACTGGCCTTTTACGGACGCCTGCCCTTCGTTACCCTGGACGGCGGCAAGTGCGACTATGTGCTGCTGCAGGACAGCCTGCGCAACCGCAACGACCGCGCGCTGCTGCGCAAATGGGGCGTACGCAACACGATCCCTCTGTGGGAAGGCCGGCGCGCCTCCGACCGCGACGAGCGCTTCAGGCTGTTCCGCCGCAGTCAATAAAATGCACTTCGACAAGCCGCACACCGTGCGGCTTGTTTCTTTATGAGGCTTGTGAGCAACGATATTCACCTGTGCGCGGCAAGTGTTGCCAATATGAGAACCTATTCGCAAAGGATGCGTGTTTGCGCGGAGTCAAGCACCGGCCTGGTGTCGCTCGTCACAATAAGTGAGTCGATGCAGATCAATTACCAGGCTGAATGGGGTGTTGTGTCAGTTTAAGTACAGGCCAACATGGACCGTTGCACGAGATGCTGTGAGGGAGAGATCACCATGAAAAGTGTGACGTTTTCAGAGATCGTGCGTGTCCGGGAGCGGCCCGGATTCCTGCGGCGCATCGACACCTGGCGCCAGTCCCTGCCGTGGGCACTGACGCTGCTGGGCGGCCTGCCGGTGCTGGTGCTGGCGCTGCACCTGATCGACCCCGACACGCCGCTGCCCTTCCTGGTGCTGCCGGCCATCGTAGGCGGTCTGCTGCCGGTGTATATGCTCGGGCCTGGCCGCTTCGAGATGCGCACCCGCTTCGACGCCCACTACATGATCAGCACGCTCGACGAAGCGCTCGGCGCGCTGGGCTACCGGCGCACCGCGGCCGACAGCACCAGCATCCGCTACTTCCGCCCGCGCCCCTGGCTGCGCGGACAAGAAGGCGCGATCAATGTCGCGGTGCGCGAGCATGTGCTCGAGATCGTCGGGCCGGTGGGGAGCTTGCGGTTGTTGCAGCATCGGATTGCGCGTTGAGCCAGCGGGCCGGGGCCGGGTTGGCGGCGTGCTTAAAGGCAGCCGTCCGCCGGGCTGTGCCAATTTCTTGCGCACACTGGTCAGTTGTGCGCGCCGTGTGCTAAGATGCGCGCCTGCGATTGGGCCTCTGTGGCGGAATTGGTAGACGCACTTGACTCAAAATCAAGCGCCGTAAGGCGTGCCGGTTCGATTCCGGCCGGAGGCACCACCAGTAGCAAGCAAGTCGGTTCAGCGTGAAACCCGCCACTTCCCAGGAAGCGCGGGTTTTTTGCTTTCTAGCGCGGCGATTCAGCCGATCACGCAGGTCACATAAATTGAGAAATTTCTTTTGTCTTATCGTCTCGATATTTTTGATGACCATACCCTCGGCGCGGGCCTTCCAATCCATCATTAGCAATTATGACGGCTTGGGGAAAAGCCCGTTAGGGCTTCGCTTGCAAAAGATAGTCCCGTCGTGGAGCGATCGTCTTAGCAATATTCAATTAAAAGATTTCGTTCAAGATTACGCTCACAAACACGCGAATGGACGACCCATTGAAAGTGTTGCCTCTGAAATTGGCTTCGATTGCCAGAACAAGGAAGAGAAGACTTGCAACTACGAAGGAATTTACACTTACGACTTGAAAATGCCGGGCTCGCCAGATCAACGAGCCGCCATAGAAATAAGCGTCATTCTTAATTACAGTGCTGAACCTTGGGAAATCCATGGGTCAAGAAAATTCCTGTACGGCGGAATTGAAAATTAACATGCCAGGGCAGAATGCCGCCTCATGGCCCCTCCTTGACCCTCCCCCGCGTCTTACCCTAATGTAGCGCCATGAGCACGCTCCCCCCCAGCGACGACGTCCGCCAGATCGTCGACCAGGCCATGCAAGCCGCACACCACGAAACCGAGGCGGGCAACCTCGAGCAGGCGCTCGCCCTGTACGGGGCGGTGCTCGACCTCCAGCCCGGCCACGCCGGCGCCCACCACGCAGTGGGCATGCTGGCCAGCCGCGCCGGGGATGCCGAGACGGCAATGCCCCATTTCGCCGCCGCCCTGGAAGCCGATCCCGGCCAGGAAGCCCACTGGCTGGCCTATCTGGGCGCCCTGATCGAGGCGCACCAGTTTGCCGCCGCCACTGAACTGCTAAAGCTCGGCCGGACCCGCGGCCTGCAAGGTCCAATCATCGACGACATCGAACGGCAACTGACCAGCTCGGGCGCGCCCGACAACGCCGAGATCAACGCCGCCGCCGCCTTGTTCGCCCAGGGACGCAACGAGGAAGCGGAGAACGCCGCGCGTTCGCTCGTCGAGCGCTTTCCCCAGCACTCATTCGGCTGGAAACTATTGGGTGGCATCTATCACCGCCGCGGTGACGCACAAGGCGCCCTGAATGCCATGGCGATGTCGGCCAGGTTCGACGCCGACGATGCCGAAACGCTCAGCAACCTGGGCATGCTCTTGACGCGCGCCAACCGGTTGGACGAATCGGAGAACGTGCTGCGGCGCTCACTCGCGCTGCGGCACGAGAACGCGGATGCCCACAACCACCTTGCCATGACCCTGGTGGAGCGGGGACGGCTTTCCGAGGCGCAGGCCAGCATCGAGGCCGCGCTGGCGCTCGATCCGCATCATGAAAAGGCCGCCATCACGCACGCGCTGATCCTGCAGAACCGGGGCCGGCCGACCGAAGCGGTGGACGTCTATCGCGATGTATTGGCGCGCAATCCCGAGAATACCGATGCCCACAGCAATATGCTGTTCTGCCTGAGCGAAATGCCCCGCATCACGCCGGAGGCGCTGTTCGCCGAACACCTAGCCTACGGCAGCCTGATCGAACAGAGGACCGCGCCGCCCGCCCCCCGGGACAATACGCCCGAGCCGGAACGGCCCCTGCGCATCGGCTTCGTGTCGGGCGACCTACGCAACCACGCGGTCGCCACCTTCATCGAACCGGTCTTCGAGCGCCTCGGGCAGCGCCCCGGGCTGGCGGTGCATGCCTACTACAACCATACCCTGATCGACGCCGTCACCGAGCGCCTGCGTGGCCACCTGCCCCATTGGCGCGACGTCGCCGCGCTCGACGACGAGGGACTGGAGCGGCTGGTGCGGGCCGACGGCATCGACATCCTGATCGACCTGTCGGGCCACACCGCCTTCAACCGGCTGCCCGCGTTCGCGCGCCGGCTGGCGCCGGTCCAGGCATCCTGGATCGGCTATCCCGGCACCACTGGCCTGGCGGCGATGGATTACTACCTGACCGACCGAAAATTCCTGCCGCACGGGCAGTATGACCATCTGTTCGCGGAAAAACTGGTGCAGTTGCCGCTGTCGTTCCCCTTCGAGCCGGTGAGCAGCGCGCCCGACGTGGGACCGCTGCCCGCGCTGGCCAAGGGCTACATCACGTTCGGCAGCTTCAACCGTCTCAGCAAGTTCAACAGCGAAGTGGTCAAGGCCTGGGGGCAGTTGCTGCGCGCGCTACCCGATGCGCGGCTGCTGGTCGGCGGCATGCCGGAACAGCACGACCATGCCCAGCTGCGCGCCTGGCTGGACCACGAGGGCATCGCCGCGCACCGGGTCGACTTCCATGGCCGCACCGGGCTGCACGATTACCTGAAGCTGCACCAGCAGGTCGATCTGTGCCTCGACACCTTCCCCTACTCGGGCGGTACCACGACCATGCACGCCGGCTGGATGGGCGTGCCGACCCTGACCCTGGATGCGGGCACCGTGACCGGACGGCAAACCGCCTGCTCCCTCGAGCATTGGGGGCTCCACCACTTCGTCGCGCACGGCGTCGACGATTTCGTCGCCAAGGGCCTGGCCATCTGCGGCGACCTGGCGGCGCTGGCGGCGGTGCGCGCCACGCTGCGCCAACGTTATGTGCTCCCCACCTCGGACTCCATGACCCGGGTCGGCGACGGCATCGAGCACGCGCTGCGCCTGATGTGGCGCCACTGGTGCCAGGGCCTGCCGCCAGCCAGCTTCGAGGCGACGCTGCCGCCCGGCCCGGCCGACGTCACGCAATAATCGGCGCCGGCGCCGGCGCGCCCGCTGCGCGGTAGGGCCGACCAGCGCCGGCCCGCATATCAGCTGACCATAATCCTTGAACAAGGAATGCACAGAAATGGTCGCTTGGGCGCTACAAAACCTCGCCAATCGTCTGTTCATTCCCATGGCCAACAACATTTCCAGCTGGGAAAATGCCATACTTCGCGGTCATGCCTTACGGACAGAATTCCCCTGTCCTGACTACCCACGAATACATGTTGCAAATATTTAACGCCCCTGCCGACCCATCCATGCTGACCTATGGCGTCCACGAGCCACGCCTGGTCGTGCTGTCGCTGCTGGTGGCGATCTTCTCTTCCTGGATGGGGCTGCAGATCACGGGCCGCGCCAGCACCAACCCTGCGCACCGCGCCATCGTGCTCGGCACCGGCAGCCTGGCGCTGGGCGCCGGCGTGTGGTCGATGCACTTCATCGGCATGCTCGCCTTCAACCTGTGCACGCCGGTCCATTACGATCACGGCATCACGCTGCTATCGGCCCTGCCGAGCATCGGCGCGTCGTGGGTCGCGCTCAGCCTGATCTCGCGTCCCCAGCTGCGCCTGGCGCACCTGCTGGTGGGCGGGGTGCTGGTCGGGGCCGGCATCGGCGCCATGCACTACACCGGCATGGCCGGCATGCGCATGCGCCTCGACCTGTATTACGATCCCGCCATGTTCGCGCTGTCGATCGTGGTCGCGGTGGTGCTGGCCACGCTGGCCCTGGGCGTGCGCCATGGCCTGTCGCGCTACAAGTCGATGACCGATTCGCGCCGCCTGCTGATCGCGGCGGTGGTGATGGGCTGCGCCATCGCCGGCATGCACTACACCGGAATGGCGGCCGCGCGCTTCGCCGGCGAAGTCGATCCGATGGGCCTGAGCGGTTCGAACAGCGATTTCCTGGCGCTGTCGATCACGGTCATCACGGTGGCGCTGTCGCTGGGCGTGGTCGCCGCCAACGGCCTGCTGCGTTATCGCGAGATGTACCTCGGCCTGGCGCGCAGCGAAGCCTGGATGCGCGCGCTGCTCACCACCACCGTCGACGGCGTCATCACGGTGGGGCGCGACGGCACCATCACCGAATTCAATGCCTCGGCCGAGCGCATCTTCGGCTGGAAGCGCGACGAGATCGTCGGCCGCAACATCGGCCTGCTGCTCAACGAAAAAGACCGCAAGGCCGAGCGCGGCCTGCTGTACGTGCTGTCCCGGGGCAGCCTCGAAGGCATCAACACCAGCACCGAGACCTTCGGCCTGCGCAAGGACGGCAGCCTGGTGCCGGTGCGCGGCGCGATGGGGCACGCCAAGCTGGGCGCCCAGGACATGTTCGTCTGCTTCGTCACCGACATCAGCGAGCGGCGCTCGATGGAACAGGCGCTGCAGACGAGCGAACAGCAATTCCGTTCCCTGATCGGCAATATTCCCGGCATCGGTTACCGCAGCATGCTTGCCGGAGACTGGCCGATGGTCTTCATCAGCGATGCGGTAGAACTGGTCACCGGTTATCCCGCGCGCGATTTCCTGGGTACGCCGCCACGCCGGGTATTTGGCGCGCTGATCCATGCCGAGGACCGCGTCCGTGTGACGAAGGAGATCGGCACGGCCATGCGCGAAGACCGTCCATTCCTGATCGAATACCGCCTGCTGCATGCCGATGGCAGTGTGCGCTGGCTGTGGGAAAACGGCACCGCCGCGCGCGACGAAACCGGCGAAATCCAGTGGCTCGATGGCGTCATCCTCGACATCACCGAGCGCCGCCAGATGGAAGAAGCGTTGCGCGCCGCCAAGGAAACCGCCGAGCAGGCCGCCGCCGCGCGCGCGACCTTCGTGGCCAATATGAGCCACGAGATCCGCACGCCGATGAATTCGATCCTGGGCTTCACCGACGTGCTGCTGGACGGCGACCTGGACGTGGAGCAGCGGCGCCACCTGGACACCATCCGCAGCGCCGGCCGCGCCCTGCTGCGCCTGCTCAACGAGATCCTCGACACCGCCAAGCTCGAAAAAGGCGCGGTGGAGCTGGAGCAGAACGACTACAACCTGCTGTCCCTGATCGACGAACTCTCCTCGACCCTGGCCGCGAACGCGCGCGCCAAGGGCCTGCACCTGGACATCCAGTACGACCCGGCACTGCCGACGGGCCTGCGCGGCGACGAGCTGCGCATGCGCCAGGTGCTGACCAACCTGCTGGACAATGCGATCAAGTTCACCGCCAAGGGCAGCGTGACGCTCAAGGTCGGCGCCGAAGGCGACCGCTTGTGCATCGCCGTCGTCGACACCGGGATCGGCATCGCGCCCGAGCGCCTGGCCGCCATCTTCGACCCGTTCACCCAGGCCGACGCCTCAATGACGCGCCGCTTTGGCGGCACTGGCCTGGGCACCACGATCAGCAAGCAGCTGGTCGAGCTGATGGGCGGCCGGATCTGGGCCGAGAGCGAGCTCGGATGCGGTACCACCTTCCACGTGCAGGTGCCGCTGGTGCTGGCGCGCTTTGCGCAACAGGCGCCGCGCGTGCGCAGCGCCGCCGTGCTGCCGCCGCTGCGCGTGCTGGTGGCCGACGACGTGCCGCAGAACCTGGAACTGATGCAGCTCCTGATGAGCCGCCGGGGTCACACCATGACCGCGGTGCGCGACGGCGCCGCCGTGGTCGAACTGGCCGTCGGCGGCGGGTTCGACTTGGTGCTGATGGACTTCCAGATGCCGACCATGGACGGCCTGGCCGCCACCCGCGCGATTCGGGCCAGTGAAGCACAAGAGGGCCGCCCGCGTTTGCCGGTGATCGCGATGACCGCCAGCGTGCTGCAGGAACACCGCACTGCCAGCGTCGATGCCGGCATGGACGGTTTCGCCAGCAAGCCGGTGGACTGGTTCGCACTGTCGCACGAGATCGCGCGCGTGCTCGGCCTGTCGGCCAGCGCGCCGGATGCGCCTGGTGCGGCCAATGCGCCGCGCGAAGTACTGAACCGGCGCGCCGGCCTGCACCGCTGGAGCAACCGCGAGGACGCCTATGCCGAGGCGCTCGAGCACTTCGCCCGCCAGTACGCCGACCTGGGCCAGGCGCTGCGCCTGCATGCGGCCGGCGGCGAGCACCCGCAGTTGCGCATCCTCGCGCACAAGGTGCGCGGCGCGGCCGCCAACGTCGGTCTCGAACTGCTGGCCGATGCCCTGGCCGCGCTGGAGCACGCCACCAATGCGATGCCGACCGATGCGCGCCAGGTGGCCAATACGCTGGTGGTGGCGAACAATGCGCTGGACGCCGCGCTCGAGGCGCTGAGCGCCGTGGCGACGGCGCCGGCGCCGGCGCCGGTCGCGCCGGGCAACACGGTCGACCTGGCGCGTGCGCGGCGCGCCGGCGGCGT
>NZ_VPFD01000019.1 GCF_008014745.1 Massilia arenae | reverse complement strand
GATCTATGGCGTCATCCGAACCGGCAAGCCGTTTGACGCCAATTACCTTCACAAAAATCTTGCAATCCAAGACGGTATCTGACCCTAATTATTCGGTTGAGAAGAAATTGCCGATCAATCTCACTCTGTCCCCAATTAATCGGATTTGGAGAGAAATTGCTCAATAATTTGACTCTGACCCTAATTATTTACGGGGTCATAAATTGCACAGGAATATCGAGTTAAGTAAGCGCTATTGCGGCTCGAGAAATTATTTCCTCTATGAGAAGGCAAGGTTCTAGAAGCAGCGATTCGACGACAAAACTAATTAGGGTCAGAGTAGAATTATTTTGCAATTTATTTTAAACCGGGTAGTGTGAAAATGGCCCGGCTAACAGTTGATTGCAAGTTCTTGGCCATTAATTCTACTCTGACCCTCATTATCGGGATTGCGGAGAAATTGCTCAATAATTCTACTCTGACCCTAATTGGAGGGTCAGGTGGGGAGGGCGATGGTGGCGGTGAGGCCGGGGGTGTTGTTGGTGAGGGTGAGGGTGCCGCCGTGGGCTTCGACGCAGGAGCGGGCGATGGAGAGGCCGAGGCCGACGCCGCTGCCGCCGGCGCTGCCGTGGCCGTTGTCGCCGACGGTGTCGCGGCAGCGGGCGCTGTCGAGGCGGGCGAAGGGTTCGAAGACTCGGTCCAATTCACTCGCCGGGATGCCGGGGCCGTTGTCGATTACGGCCAGGATCACGTCGCTGGCCTCTTCTGGTGCGCTGGCGCAGAGCGTGACCTCGGTGCCGTGGCGGATTGCGTTTTCGGCGAGGTTGCCCACGGCGCGGCGCAGGGCGAGCGGGCGGCAGCGGTAGGGCAGCCGGTCCGGGCCGGCGTAGCGGATGCGCTTGCCGGGACGCGCCAGCTCCGCCGCCAGCTCGCGCATCAGCGTCGCCAGGTCGACGTCCTGCGACGGTTCGCCGATGCAGTCGTCGGCCGCGAAGCGCAAGGTCTGCTCGACCATCAGGCCCATCGTCTCGAGCGTGCGGATCATCGCCGCGCGCAGCTCGGGATCGTCGATCAGCTCTACCCGCACGCGCAAGGACGTGATCGGCGTGCGCAGGTCGTGGCTGATCGCGGCCAGCATGCGCGTGCGGTCCTCGACGAAGCGCCGCTGGCGCTCGGCCATCGTGTTGAAGGCGGCGGTCAGCTCGCGCGCCTCGCGCGGGCCGGTCACGGGCAGCGGGCCGTCATGCTCGCCGCGGCTGAAGCGCTCGGCGGCGCGCTCCAGCGCGCGGATCGGACGCAGGATCCGGCCGATGAAGGGCAAGGCTACCAGCAGCACCGGCAGGGTGCTCACCGGGATCGAGAAGTGCAGCGGACGCCACCAGGGACTGCCCCCGGGCGACTGCTGGTAGCCCACCAGCCAGCGTCCGTCCGGCAGTTGAACCGACGCCAGCATGCCGGCCTGCTTGACGCCATCGTCGCCCGGCGCATGGTCGGTCAGCTGCACCCAGCTGCGCGGCGCCGGCGTCGACGCCGACATGCCCGGCAAGCGCTCGGCCAGGGCCTGCGCCTGCTTGCGTTCGGCCTCATTCATCGCGGGACTGGCGGCGTTGGCGCCGCTGGCCAGCCAGAAGCGCGCGGTCGGCGAGCCGATCGCGGCCAGCATCTCTTCTCCCTTGTCCGGCGACAGGCGCAGCGACTGGTAGATGCCGGCCATGCGGTCGAGCATATAGCGCGCGGCCAGCGGATGCATGGCGTCCGGCGCCAGCTGGCGCGCCACGATGGCGGCGGCGTGCGCCAGCAGCACGGCCACCAGCAGCGTCGCGACCAGCTGGCCGCCCATGGTCTTGGGGATCAGGCGCATGCTAGCCGGCCGTTGGCAGTGCCTTGACGTCGGCCGTGAACACATAGCCGTCGCCCCACGAGGTCTTGAGCAGGCGTGGCCGGCGCGGATCGCTTTCCAGTTTCTTGCGCAGCCGGCTCACCTGGCTGTCGATGCTGCGGTCGAAGTTCTGCACCTCGCCGTCGCGCGTCAGGTCGAGCAGCTCGTCGCGGCTCAGCACCTTGCCGGCGCGCTCGACCAGCACGCCCAGCAGGCGAAATTCCGACGTGCTCAATGCCACCGGTTCGCCACCGGCATCGCGCAGCTCGCGCCTGGCCATGTCCAGCGTCCAGTCGCCAAAGGCGTAGCGGCGGCCGTGCCAGCCGGCCGTGGCGCGGCTCAGGCGCCGCAGCATGCCCTTGATGCGGGCCACCAGTTCGCGCGGATCGAAAGGCTTGGTGACGTAATCGTCGGCGCCGATCTCGAGCCCGGCCACGCGGTCGTCCTGGCTCGCCATCGCGGTCAGCAGGATCACCGGCGTGCTGCTGGTCTCGGCCAGGTGGCGGCACAGCGACAGGCCGTCCTCGCCCGGCAGCATGATGTCGAGCACCACCAGGTCGATCGGGTAGCGGCGCAGCAGCGTGCGCGCGGCCGCGGCGTCGGCGGCGGTCAGCACCTCCAGGTCGTGGCGGCGCAGGAATGCGGCGAGCGGGTCGCGGATGTCGGCGTGGTCGTCGACCACGAGAATGCGGGAGGGAGTGGAAACAGGATTCATTGCTGAGGTATCAAGGCTTGCCACAAGTTGACAAACTTTCTGGCGGTTAATTGCATATGATAATCATTATCATTCACCGCGAACTGGCCTGGCAATAGGTGTTCGCCGCATAAAAGTAGTTGAACGACAGAGAGAGAACGAAGCGTATGCAGCACACGACAACGGCGTGGTTCAAGCGGACGACCATCGCAGCCGCACTCCACGCCGCCCTGGCCATGAGCGCCCACGCCGCACCCGAGGCACCCGAATTCAACCCGCAAGCCGCCGGCGCGTTCGGCACCGTGCCGACCGTCGTCGTGACCGCCGCCGGCTTCGAGCAGTCGGCCACCGACGCTCCCGCCAGCATCACCGTGATCACCCGCGAAGACCTGGAAAAGCGTCCGTTCCGCGACCTGACCGACGCGCTGCGCGACGTGCAGGGCGTGACTGTGACCGGCGTCGCCAATGAACAGGATATCCTGATTCGCGGCCTGCCTGGTCAATACACGCTGATCCTGGTGGACGGCAAGCGCCAGTCGACGCGCGACGCGCGCACCAACGGCAACGCCGGCTACGAGCAGAGCTTCATCCCGCCGCTGGAGGCGATCGAGCGCATTGAAGTCGTGCGCGGCCCGATGTCCTCGCTGTACGGCTCCGACGCCATGGGCGGCGTGATCAACATCATCACGCGCAAGGTCGCCAAGGCCTGGGGCGGCTCGCTCGGCATCGACGGCACCCTGCAGGAACACAGCGACTCGGGCAACTCGACCCAGGGCCAGTTCTTCCTCAACGGTCCGATCGCCAGCAAGGTCCTCGGCCTGCAGCTGTGGGGCAAGCAGAACAAGCGCACCGAGGATGAGATTCTGAATGGCTTCAACGGCGCCAAGGACCGCGACCTGACCGCGCGCCTGGCCTGGACCCCGAACGCCGCCCACGACGTGCTGCTGGAAGCCGGCAAGAGTGAACTGAAACGCAACAGCTCCGCCGGCCGGGTACTGGCGCCGAGCGCCGCCAATACGCGCCAGGAGCATAGCCGCGACCACTGGTCGCTGTCGCACAACGGCCGCTGGGGCTGGGCCACCTCGCAGATCGCCCTGACCCAGGAAAAAGGCCAGCGCGAGACCTACACCCAGGACCGCGTGGGCGACTACATCCGCAACGAGCGCGCGCCGGAAATCAAGAACACGGTGCTGGACGCGAAGCTCAACACCCGCCTGGGCGACCACTTCCTGGTGATCGGCGGCCAGTACAACCGCGGGGAACTCACCGACCAGAACCCGGGCCGTCGCACCGGCGTGGACGAGCACTTCAGCATCATCCAGAAGGCGCTGTTCGTCGAGGACGAATGGAGCCTGACCGACACCCTGGCCCTGACCGCCGGCCTGCGCGCCGACGACCATGAAATCTACGGCAACCACTGGTCGCCGCGCCTGTACGCCGTGTGGCATGCCAGCGACGCGGTCACCGTCAAGGGCGGCGTCTCGCGCGGCTTCCGTGCGCCGGAAATCCGCAACATCGCGCCTGGCTATGCCTACACCACCGGCGGCGGCGGCTGCACCTACGGCCCGAACGGCACCTGCGGCGTCATCATCGGCGATCCGGACCTGAAGGCCGAGACCAGCACCAGCTACGAGCTCTCCGTCCACTACAACAACAAGGCCGGCATCCAGGCGAATGCGACCCTGTTCTACACCGACTTCAAGGACAAGGTGGCGAACGCGCTGATCTACAACGACGATGGCTCGATCGCACGCTGGTCGGAAGACCCGAACTACCGCCTCTGGTACAGCTACAACATCGACGACGCCACGATCCAGGGCCTTGAACTGGGCCTGACCTGGCAGCCGGTGCGCGCGCTGTCGTTCAAGTCGAACTACACCTTCACCGACTCCGAGCAGAAAGGCGGCGCCTACGAGGGCTATGCGCTGACCCGCACGCCCAAGCACCGCGGCACCCTGCGCGCCGACTGGAACGTCACCGACGCGCTCGACCTGTGGGCCTCGGTCACCTACAGCGGCAAGGAAATCAATGCCGCCGCGCGTTCGGGCAGCAATGGCGTGACCCTGCCGAACGGCGCCAAGGAATACGGCGACTACACGATCGGCGACATCGGCATGACCTATGACTGGAGCCGCAGCGTCGCCATCAAGGCCGCGCTGTTCAACGTCAGCGACAAGCGCCTCGACGAGCTGACCTACAACACGGTCGGCGACGGCCGCCGCCTGTGGCTCGGGGTTACCACACGCTTCTGACCACCCGCTTCTGAATAACCACTTTGTTGAACGAGACAGGAATACCGATATGACCGTCAAGAACATCTTCGCGCGCCGCCGCGCCGTCGTCGCCCTCGGCGCAGCCTTCAGCCTGGCGTTCGCGCTCCCCGCGCAAGCCCAGAACACCGTGCAAATCAAGCATGCCAGCGGCACCACCGCGGTCCCGGCCAGCCCGAAGAAGGTCATCGTGCTCGATGCCACTACCCTCGACAACCTGTCGGCGCTGGACGTGAACGTCGCCGGCGTGCCGACCATGAGCACCACCGCGCGTCCGCTGCCGCGCCACCTGGCGCGCTACAACAGCGCCCCCAAGATGGGCACCCTGTTCGAGCCGGACTATGAAAAAATCCACGGCGCCAAGCCCGACCTGATTATCGTCGGCGGCCGTTCGCAGGCCAAATACGCGCAACTGGCCAAGATCGCCCCGACCATCGATATGACGCCGGATCGCACCAACCTGGTCGCCAGCGCCAAGAACAACGTCAACACCCTGGCTGGCATCTTCGGCAAGCAGGCGCGCGCCAAGGAACTGACCGACAAGCTCGATGGCTCGATCGCCGCCCTGAAGAAGCAGGCCGAGACGGCCGGCACCGGCCTGATCGTCCTGACCACCGGCGGCAAGATGAGCGCCTACGGTCCAGGCTCGCGCTTCGGCGTCCTGCACGACACCTTCGGCATCAAGCCGGCGGTGGCCAAGCTCGACACCTCGAACCACGGCCAGGCGATCTCCTTCGAATTCATCCAGAAGACCAATCCCGACTGGCTGTTCGTGATCGACCGCGACGCCGCCATCGGCCGCGAAGGCACGGCCGCCGCCAAATTCCTGGACAATGAACTGGTGCGCCAGTCGAACGCCTGGAAGAACAAGCGCGTGGTCTACCTCGATGGCCTGAACTGGTACACCCTGGGCGGCGCCGGCATCACCGCGCTGCAGGAAAACGTCGACCAGCTGTCGCGCGCCTTGACCCCCGCGGGACGCTGATAACGATGGCAGCAAGCGTGCGCGCTGCGCGACACATCTCGCACGCCTGGCTGGCGCTGCCGTTACTATTAACGGCGGCGCTGGTCGCATTGAGCGTGGCCATCGGCGCCGGCGATTTCAGCTTCGCCGGCCTGTTGGCGGGCACGCAGTCGACCGACTGGCAGCTGCTGGTCGTCAGCCGCCTGCCGCGTACCCTGGCCCTGCTGCTGGCCGGGATGTCCCTCGCCGTGGCGGGCCTCATCATGCAGATGCTGGTGCGTAACCGCTTCGTCGAACCGTCCACCGCCGGCACCATCGAGGCAGCCACGCTGGGCGTCCTGGCGCTGGCGCTGCTGGCGCCCGATACTCCGGTGTTCGGCAAGATGCTGGTGGCGGCCGCCTTCGCGATGGCCGGCACCTTCCTGTTCCTCGGCCTGTTGCGCCGCATTCCGCTGCGTTCTCCCTACCTGGTGCCGCTGGTGGGCCTGATCCTGGGCGGCGTGATCCAGGCGGTGACGACCTTCTTCGCCTTTCGCCATGACATGCTACAGACCCTGCACGCCTGGACCGTGGGCGATTTTTCCGGCGTGCTGCGCGGCCGCTACGAGCTGCTGTGGCTCGGCGCGCTGCTGGCCTTCGCCGCCTGGGTCGCGGCCGACCGTTTCACCGTGGCCGGGATGGGCCAGCAGTTCACCACCAACCTGGGGCTGAACTACAAGCGCCTGACCTTCTATGGCCTGCTGATTGTGTCGGCGATTTCGGCGGTGGTGGTGGTCACGGCCGGCAGCATTCCCTTCCTGGGCCTGATCGTGCCGAACGTGGTCAGCATCCTGTTTGGCGACAATATGCGCCGTTCGGTGCCCTGGGTCGCGCTGCTCGGCGGCCTGTTCGTGCTGGCCTGCGACATCATCGGCCGCCTGGTCGTGTATCCCTACGAGATCCCGATCGGCACCGTGGTCGGCATCATCGGCGGCGCGCTGTTCCTGTTCCTGTTGCTGCGAGGTCGTTCACGTGACGCTTGAGATATCCCCCAAAGCGCGCCTGGCACTGCTCGCAACCTTGGCGCTGTCGGTCGTCGCCGCCTTCATGCTGATCGGCGCCGGCGGCAACTGGGACTTCGTGCTGCCGTTCCGCGGCGCCAAGCTGGCCGCCATGCTGCTGGTGGCGTATGCGATCGCGGTATCGTCCGTGCTGTTCCAGACGATTACCCACAACCGCATCCTGACGCCGTCGATCATGGGGTTCGACGCCCTGTATTTGCTGATCCAGGCCGTGATCGTGTTCAGCCTCGGCATCGATCCGCTCACCGAGACCGGAAACCCTAACCTGCGCTTCGCGGTCGAGGTGGTGCTGATGACGGGCTTCGCCTGCCTGCTGTTCCGGGCGCTGTTCAACGGCGCGGCGCACAGCCTGCACCTGATGCTGCTGGCCGGTATCGTATTCGGGCTCCTGTTCCGCAGCCTGTCGAGCTTCGTGATGCGCCTGATCGATCCCAATGAGTTCATGGTGCTGCAAGACCGCATGTTCGCATCGTTCAACTCCATACAGACCGGCCTCTTGTGGGTGGCGGGGATCGCCATCGGCCTGGCCTCGCTGGCGGCCTGGCGCCTGCGCCACCAGTACGACGCCTTGACGCTGGGCCGCGAGATCGCGGTCAACCTCGGCATCGATTACCGGCGCACGGTGATGTTCACGCTGGCCCTGATCGCGGTGATGGTGTCGGTGTCGACCGCCCTGGTCGGCCCGGTCACCTTCTTCGGCCTGTTGGTGAGCAACCTGGCCTATGTGACGGCCGGCTCCGGCAAGCACCGCTACCTGCTGCCGATGGCCGTGCTGTGGGGCGTGGTGTTCCTGGTCGGCGGCCAGGTGCTGCTCGAGCGCGTGCTCGAACTGAACGCCACCGTCAGCGTCGTCATCGAGTTCGTCGGCGGCCTGCTGTTCCTGTTCCTGATCACCCGTAGAAAGTCCTAGATGATCGAGATTTCCCATATCAGCAAGCGTTATGCCGACACCGTGGTCGTCGACGACGTGACGCTCACGCTGCCGGCCGGCGGCGTCACCGCCATCATCGGCCCCAACGGCGCCGGCAAGTCGACCGTGCTGTCGATGATCAGCCGCCTGCTGCCGATGAGCGCGGGCCGGGTGCTGGTGGACGGCATCGATGTGGTCAACGGCGACAGCAAGGAGTTGGCCAGGCGCCTGGCCATCCTGCGCCAGGACAACCACCTGCCGATGCGCCTGACAGTGCGCGACCTGGTCGCCTTCGGCCGTTATCCGCACACGCAGGGCCGGCCGACGATCGACGATGCGGCCCACGTCGAACGCGCGCTCGGCTACCTTGACCTGCAAGACCTGGCCGGGCGCTATCTCGACCAGCTCTCGGGCGGCCAGCGCCAGCGCGCCTTCGTGGCCATGGTGCTGTGCCAGGACACCGACTACGTGCTGCTCGACGAGCCGCTCAACAACCTCGACATGCGCCACGCGGTCGACATGATGGGACTGCTCCGGCGCACCTCGCGCGAGCTGGGCAAGACCGTGATCCTGGTCCTGCACGACATCAATTTTGCCTCGTGCTACGCCGACCGCATCGTTGCCATGCGCGGCGGGAAAGTGGCCTACCACGGCACGCCGCTCGAGCTGATCCAGCCCGAGGTGCTGCGCGAACTGTACCAGCTCGACATCCGGGTGCACGAGGTCGATGGCCAGCGCATTTGCGTCTACTATTGAACGTGATCGCGCGCGGATGAGTGAACGCCATCTGCTACACTCGGCCGATCGTATCCCTTGAAGACCGTGCCGCGTTGATCCAGACTGTTCCTTCCGCCGACCTCCCGCCCGTGCTGGCCGGCCCCATCCTGCGCCGTATCGAGCCGGGCCGCCTGTTGCTGTGGCTCGTCGGCAGCGATGTGCTCGACCTCTCCCTGGAGCTGGCGCCGCAGGGCGCGCCGGCGCGCCGCCTGCGGCTCGACGGCGCGGCTTGCCGCGTGATCCGCGTCGGCCGCCATGCATATGTACACCTGATCGACGTCGCCCTGGATGAGCCGCTGCCGCAGGACACCTTGATCGAGTACGACCTGGTCCTGGACGGCGGCGAAGGCATCGCCCACTGGGCGCCGCACCTGCTGCACGCAGGCGCGAGCCGGCCCAGCTTCGTGCTGCGCAGCCGCATGGACGACATCCTCTACGGCTCCTGCCGTAAGCCGCACCACCGCTCGCGCGACGGCCTGGCCTGCGCCGACGCGCTGCTGGCCGATCGCATCGGGGAGGCCGGCGCGCGGCCCGCCATGCTCATGCTGTGCGGCGACCAGGTGTATGCCGACGACGTGGCCGGCCCGATGCTGGCGGCCATCCATGCGCTCATCGAACGCCTGGGCCTGTACGGGGAATGCCTGGAAGGCGCGGTGGTGGACGACAGCGAAGAGCTGTATGCCCACCCGGCCGGCTATTACCGGCGCGAAGACCTGCTGCCCGCATTCAAGTCGAACGACGACTTGCGCGACCGCTTCTTCGGCGGCTCGGAAAAGCCGATCTTCACCACCGCCAACGCCCACAACCACCTGGTGACCCTGGCCGAAGTGATGGCGATGTATCTATTGGTATGGTCGCCGGCGCCGTGGCGCATCGTGGGCGAGCCCGCGATGCCGCCCCTGAAGCCGAAGCACGTCGAACGCTGGCAGCGCGAAGGCACGGCGCTGCAGGGTTTCTGCGCCGAGCTGCCGCAAGCCGCGCGCCTGCTGGCGCACGTGCAGACGCTGATGATCTTCGACGACCACGACATCACCGACGACTGGAACCTGTCGGCCAAGTGGGAGACCACCGCCTACGAGCACCCGTTCTCGCGCCGCATCATCGGCAATGCGCTGATGGCCTATATGCTGTGCCAGGGCTGGGGCAACCGGCCCGACGTGTTCGTCGATGCGCTCGATGCGATGGTCGACTTGAGCGCCACGCCGGATGCCAGGGGACGGCTCGAGCCAGGCGCGCAGGACGCACTGATCCAGCGCCTGCTGGCGTTCCGCCAGTGGGACTATATGCTGCGCACCCAGCCCGCCATCATCGTGCTCGATACGCGCACGCGGCGCTGGCGCAACCGGCGCACGCCTGGCCATCCGTCGGGCCTGATGGACTGGGAATCGCTGACCGAGCTGCAACATGAACTGCTCGACGAGACTGCGGCCGTGATCGTCTCGGCGGCGCCGATGTTCGGCGTCAAGCTGATCGAGGTGGTGCAACGGATCGCCACCTTCGCCGGCCTGGCGCTGACGGTCGATGCCGAGAACTGGATGGCGCACCGCGGCGCGGCCAGCAGCATGCTCAATATCTTCCGTCATTCGCGCACCCCGGGCAACTACGTGATCCTGTCGGGCGACGTGCACTATTCCTTCGTCTACGACGTCGAGGTACGCGAATCGGATCGTCCGCAGCACGTGTGGCAGATCACCAGCAGCGGCATCAAGAACGAATTCCCGCGCCGGCTGCTCGACTGGCTCGACCGCCTGAACCGCTGGCTGTATTCGCCGCGCTCGCCGCTGAACTGGTTCACCAAGCGCCGCGACCTGGCCTTGCGTCCGCGCCTGCCCGACCAGCGCACCAGCGGCGAGCGCCTGTGGAACGGCGCCGGCATCGGCCAGGTATGGCTCGACGCCCAGGGCCGCCCGAGCCGCATCGTGCAGCACAATGCCGATGGCCGGCCGTCGACCGAGTTCGTGGTGCTGGACGACGCCGAAGCCGCCACGCCGGCGACCGAGGAATCGCAGCGGGCCGCGTAGGCCGCGCGGCCTAGCCCTTCGAAAGCGCGAGCGGCTGGCCGCGCGCCCAGCGATTGGACGACAGCGAAAAGCTCAGGGCCCGCACCTGGTGATACCAGCCGGCCGGCACGTACAGCATGTCGCCGGGCTCCACGACGATCTCGACCAGCGCCGCCTGGCGCGCCAGCGGGAATGCCTCGTAGTCGGGCGCTTCCGGGTCGACCGGGGAGCCGAACAGCAGCGGATTGGCTTCGCGTGTATACAGAAAGGCGTCATGGTGCGGCGGCGCCAGGAAAATCCGTTTGGTCCCCCACAGCTGGGCGAAGATATTGTCGTCGTAGTCGCAGTGCAGCGGCGTCACCGTGCGCGCCGGGCCGATCCAGAAGCGGGGCGGGCCCATCTTCTCGAACCAGGAAGGCCAGCGGCACAGCCGGTTCAGCTCGCGCAGGGACAGGTTGCCCACATAGGGCGGCAGACCGGATGCGGGGTCGGGAGGCGTCAGGTCGAGGTAGTCGCGCAGCAGCATGTCCTGCATCGCCCGATCCGGCGCGAAGGCGGTATTGACGTAGTCGCCGATGCGGGCGCGTACCGGCAGGTGGCCGAACTGTTCGCGCAAGTCCTGCGCGGTGAGATCGGCCAGCGGCCAGCGCTCGACGATGCCGCTGACCAGGAAGGGCATGCCGGCCGCCGCCCGCGCACGGAAGCCGGCCGCATCCAGCCGGGCCAGGCGCGGCACGGCGGTAAATGGAGGGAGTTGGCGCGCGGCCTGGCGGATGGCGTCGCGCATGGCGGCGATCGAGTCCACGCCGCGTATCTGCGCCGCTTTCTCGGCCTCGGCCTGTTTTTTCGCCGCCGCCTCGTCCGCTGCCGGCAGGGCCTGGCGCGGCGGCAGGCGGCTGCCTGTAACTTTTTCTACTGCCATGTGATGTCGTACTGGACGCCCAAGTCGGGCGAAACCACGTATGGTACTCGCGAACACGCCTTTCATCCTGCCGCCAATTGATAAATAACAGCATTTGCGGCGGATGGAACGGCTCTGTTAGTCAGCGCACGGTCTCTTAATACTGGTCCATTGTATTTTTGGTATCGCGACGCAGTTGGTTCGATACTGCGCTCGTGACGAAGCCCTGGAAGGGCGCTCGCCCCGAGATCGGGACGATGAGCCTGGGGCATCGATGGAAGCTTTGCGGTGGTTTGAGGTCAGTGAATCAATAAACTGATCTTGGGCATGAAGCCGCGCCGCCATTGATGTACCGCAGGCAGCTTTCGTTCCCGCGTTTAGTATCGGACTGATTCAAGGAAGAATGTGGTGATAGTCGAATATCGGTCTACTCCGCGTTGGTCATACATTTTATGAGGGATACATCATGGATAATCAAAAGTCTAACGAAGGTAAAGGCATCGACGCCAACAAGTCCGGTTCGAACATTGGCAAGAGCCAGGATTCCAGCCTGAACAAGGGCACTACCGCCTCGTCGGGCAGCCAGCAAAGCGCGTCGTCGAACCTGAGCAGCACGGGTTCGTCGCCGTCGTCGTCGAGCCTGCAAAGCGCTTCGTCGAGCGGCAACCTGGGCAGCACCGGCTCGTCGTCGTCGAGCATCGGTTCGGCGGCAGGCAGCACCGGCTCGCTGGGCAACAGCGGCCTGGGTGCATCGTCGTCGAGCCAGTCGTCGACCCCATCGTCGGGTTCGTCGACTGCGTCGTCCACCCCATCGTCGACCTCGTCGTCCGATGCGAACGGCGATCAATCGACGGTCGGCGGCATCAAGGCAGCGATCTCGTCGATTTCGCCAGACAAGGTACACGCAGGCATCGACAAGGCAGCGCAAGCCGCCCAGCCTGTGGTCGACAACCTGGCTTCGCGCGCCCACGCCGGCGTCGACAAGGTCACCGGCCTGCTGAGCTCGGCTCAAGAGAAATTCGGCGGCGGTTCGGCCCAGCTGAGCGAAAAATGCTCGGACCTGTCGGCCCAGGGCAAGGAATACGTCAAGAACAACCCGGGCAGCGCGCTGCTGGCCGCGGTGGGCGTGGGCTTCATCCTGGCCAAGCTGCTGGGTGGCTCGAGCGACCGTCACGAGTACCGCAACTACCGCGACTGATCTTGTTGCAAGGAAGCCCGCCGTCAGGCGCGCTTCCCAGATGGCCCGGCCGGTTTTCACTGGCCGGGCTTTTTTTCGTCCCTGATATCTCTCGGCGCCTGATTTAACGCTTTCTTAACGCCTGACTAACATCTCGATGACAGCATGCGACCTAGCATGCATAGCATGACCATCGAGAAACTTCATCTGCCTAAGGGCATCAATGGTGCTCCGGCAATGGAGCGGCATGGAGCCGCTGGACTCGCGCACATCGCCGCATGGGCCGGTCCCATCGCTCCCCTGGTCCAGCTGCTGTGCATCGGGCTGCTTCTCCTGTCGGCTTTTCGGATCGCACTGATCGCATGGCAATGGCCACGTGTGGCGGCGACCGGCATCGTGCCCGAGATCCTGCTGCAGGGCGTGCGCGCCGACCTGATCTTGCTCGGCTACTTCATCGCGGTTCCGCTGCTGCTGGCGCCGCTGCTGGCGTATGCCCGCAGCGCCCGCCTGTGGCGCAGGGCCAGCGTGGCCTGGACCGGCTTTGCGCTGATCTTCATCGTGTTCATGGAAGTGGCCTCGCCACAATTCATCATGCAATACGATGCGCGCCCGAACCGCCTGTTCATCGAATACCTGGCTTATCCGCAAGAAGTGTTCTCGACCCTGTGGTACGGCTTTCGCACCGCGCTGCTGCTGGGCTGCACCCTGACCGTCATTCTCGGCATCGCGCTGGTGCGCCTGTTGCGACGGACCGCAGCCGGTATGACGATGTGGCCGAGCCGCAAGCTACTGTTGGTCTGGCCCATCCTGTGCCTGCTGGTGTTCGTGCAGATCCGTTCCACTACCGGCCATCGCCCGGCCAATCCGGCTATGTTCGCTTTGAGCAGCGATGCGATGGTCAACTCGCTCGTCATCAACTCGGCCTGGTCGGTGCTCGATGCGATCCGTTCGATGGGCAACGAGGCGAAGTCCTCGGAAATCTATGGAGATTTTCCGCGCGAGCAGGTGTTCGCCGAAGTGAAGGCGGCGCCATGGCTGCGCGACTACCGCTTCCCGAATCCGGAGCTGCCAACCATGCACTACCAGCAGGCGGCGATCGCGCGCGACCGACCGCTCAATCTCGTGATCGTGCTGCAGGAAAGCCTGGGCGCGACCTTCGTCAAGTCGCTGGGCGGGCTGCCGGTGACGCCGGAGCTGGAAAAGCTCAAGGATGAGGGCTGGTGGTTCGAGCAGCTGTACGCCACCGGCACCCGTTCGGTGCGCGGCATCGAGGCGGTGGTGGCCGGCTATGCGCCGACGCCGGCGCGCAGCACGGTGAAGCTGTCTCTGTCGCAGAACAATTTCTATACGCTGGCCGACGGGCTGGGCCGCCAGGGCTATCACACCGAGTTCGTGTATGGCGGCGAGGCCCACTTCGACAATATGCGCAGCTTCTTCACCGGCAACGGCTTCCAGAACATCGTCGACATCGGCGACATGAAGCCGCAATTCGTCGGCAGCTGGGGCGCGTCGGACGAAGACCTGTTCGACAAGTCGCTCGAGCGCCTGAAGAAGCTGCATGACGGCGGCAAACCGTTCTTCAGCCTGATCTTCACCTCGTCGAATCATGAACCGTTCGAATTCCCGGACGGGAAGATCGCCTTGCACGACCCGGACAAGCAGACCGTGAACAATGCGGTCAAGTATGCCGACTACGCGCTGGGCAAGTTCATCCGCGAAGCGAAGCAGCAGGCCTACTGGAAGGACACAGTGTTCCTGATCGTGGCCGACCATGACAACCGGGTCTACGGCGACAGCCTGGTGCCGATCAAGAAATTCCACATCCCCGGCCTGATCCTCGGTGCCGACGTCGAACCGAAACGCATCGCCACCATCGCCAGCCAGGTCGACCTGGGCCCCACCTTGCTGTCGCTGCTGGGCGTGTCCAGCAACCACCCGATGATCGGGCGTGACTTCGTCAAGGACGCCACGACCCCGGGCCGCGCCCTGATCCAGTTTAACGATTATTTCGCCTACCTGGAAGGCGCCAACGCCACCGTGCTGCGTCCCGGCCAGTCGCCGCTGGCGGCGCGCTATGACGCGGCCAGCGGCCAATTCGATCCGGGCGAGGGCGCGCCAGCCCGGGCCCAGGCCGACCAGGCGATGGCGCACGTGATCCTGCCGTCGCTGCTGTATCGCGAACAACGCTACCGGCCGCGCTGACGCGGTCTTACAATAAGCGCATGCGCATCCTCATCGTCGAAGATAATCCCGACATCCTCGCCAACCTGTACGGTTTCCTGGAGCCGAAGGGCTACACGCTCGATTCGGCCCGCAACGGCTATGGCGGCCTGGCGCTGGCCTCCGAGAACACCTACGACGTGATCGTCCTCGACGTCATGCTGCCGGGCCTGAACGGCCTGGAGCTGTGCCAGAAGCTGCGTTCCGAGCTGATGTCCACCACGCCGGTGCTGATGCTCACCGCGCGCGACGCCCTGCACGACAAGGTGGCCGGCTTCGACAGCGGCGCCGACGACTATCTGGTCAAGCCGTTCTCGCTGGTCGAACTCGACGTGCGCCTGAAGGCCCTGGCGCGGCGCGCCGGCGGCCAGCACGCGATCAGCCGCGAACTGCGCTTCGGCCCGCTGGTGTTTGATCCCGACCAGCAGGAGGCCGCGCGCGACGGCGTCAGGGTCGCCCTGACCAAGACCGGCTACGTGCTGCTGCGCTGCCTGATGGCGGCGGCCCCGCGCATCGTGCCGCGCGAAGCGCTCGAGCAGGCCGTGTGGGGCGAGGACCGTCCCGAAAGCGATGCCTTGCGCACGCATATCCATGCGCTGCGCCAGGCGATCGACAAGCCGTTCGCCTTCCCAATGGTCCACACCATCGCCGGCGTGGGTTACAAGCTCGCCCTGCCAGATGCGCGCGGCTAGTTCGCTGAGCCGGCCGATCACCAGGGCCTTCATCCTGTTCGGCGTCGTGCTGTCGCTGTTCTTCGCGGTGCTGGCGGCGCTGGTGGTCGAGGGCATCGAGGTGCACCTGGTCGACGAACGCCTGGCCGAAGTCGAGAAGTGGGCGCGTCCGCGCGCCGCCGCCGGGCTGCCCGCCGACCTGCCGGCCGGCCTGCGCTTCCACCGCGGCGACGACATTCCGCTGTCGCTGCGCGGCTTGCCGGCCGGCGTGTCCGAGGCCGAGATCGACGGCATCGGCCTGCACGTGCTGGCGGGCAGCGACGAAGCGGGCCCCTACGTCGTGGTCGACCATGAAAGCGATTACGAGCAGATCGAGGTGCTGGTGTATTCGATGTTCGCCGCCTTCTTCGCCGGCTTCGTCATTCTGGCGCTGTTCCTGGGCCGCTTCGTGGGCATGCGGATCGTCACGCCGATCCGCGAACTGGCGGACGCGGTCGGCCAGGGCGCGCTGGCGCTGCCGCACACGGCGCGCGAGGACGAGCTGGGCATCCTGGCGCGCGCCCTGGACGCGCACACCAGCGAGCTGCGTGCCTTCCTCGACCGCGAACGCTTCTTCACGGGCGACGTCAGCCACGAACTGCGCACACCGCTGACGGTCATCATGGGCGCGGCCGAGATCCTGGTCGAGAACAACGAAAACCCCGTGGTGCGGGCGCCGGCCCGGCGCATCTACCGCGCCGCGCAGGAAGCCACCGAGTGCGTCACTGTCTTGCTGCTGCTGGCGCGCACGCCCGAACTCGGCCTGTTCCCGCCGGTCTCGGTGGGCGACATCGCGCGCACCGAGACCGACCGCTACCAGCACATGGTGGCCGATAAACCGGTGGTCCTGCGCTGTACCGGCTCGGCGTCCATCGACGTGCGCGCGCCGGCCGAGCTGTGCGTGTCGGCGATCGCCAACCTGATCCGCAACGCTTGCCAGTACACCGAAAGGGGGCAGGTGACGGTGGTGCTGGAACCCGGCCGCGTCAGCGTGGAAGACACCGGCCCGGGCTTGCCGGACGCGGTGCGCCAGACACTGGACCGGGATGCGGCCGCGATTCCATCGAGCGGCTCGGCCGGGACCGGCCTGGGCCTGTCGCTGGTCAAACGCATCTGCGAATACCTCGGCGCCACGCTGATCCATGAACAGCGCGAGGGCGGCGGCAGCCGCTTGACGATCGTGTTTCCAGGCGACTTCACGCAATCCTGACGCCGGCTTGACGCCGGCCTGAAGCGTCCCTCCCTATTCTTCAGGCAATGCAGTCCGCGTCGGACTGCGCTGCTCGAGGGGGAAGCGTGGAGAGATTGTTCGGCAGGCGTATCCAGGCGCCGGTGCTGGTGCTGGCCGTGGCCTTGTTGCTGGCCAGCGTGGGCAACGTCAAGTTCTGGTCGGTCCTCTGCAGCGCCGCAGGCGGCGTCTCGCTGGCCAGCCTGCCGCTGCTGGCGGGCTCCTTCCTGATCGTGGTCCTGTTCTTCAACGCCTGCCTGACACTCGCGAGCTTTCGCCTGGTCGCCAAGCCGGTGCTGATCGCGCTGGTGCTGGCCGCGTCGGCCGCCGGCTATTTCGTCGCGACTTATGGCATCGTCATCGACAAGGCCATGATCCAGAACGTGTTCGAGACCGATACGCGTGAGGCCACGGAGCTGATCAGCTGGCAGATGGCGGCCAGGATCGGCCTCCTTGGCGTGCTGCCGGCGTGGGCGATCTGGCGCGCCAGGATCGCGTTCCCGCGCGGCGCGCGCGGGTTGCTCGAACGCGCCGGCATCGCCGGCGGCTCGCTGCTGCTCGCGCTCCTGCTGCTGGTGTTGCTGTACAAGAGCCTGGCGCCGGCGCTGCATGAACATCGCGAACTACGCTTCCTGCTCACCCCGACCAACTTCATCCAGGCGACGCACGGCTACCTGCGTGCGCGCTGGGCCGCCCCCATCGTGGTCGCGCCGCTCGGGCGCGACGCCGTCAAGGGCGCCACGTGGAAGGGCGCGCAGCGCCGCACGCTGACCGTGATCGTGGTCGGCGAAACGGCGCGCGCGGCGAATTTCTCGCTCAACGGCTATCCCCGTGACACCAATCCGCTGCTGGCGCGGCAAAGCGGCTTGATCAACTTTTCGCGCGTGCATTCCTGCGGCACCGCGACCGCGGTGTCGGTGCCCTGCGTGTTCTCGGCCTTCGGCCGCGAGGACTACAGCCAGTCGAAGGCCGAGCGCCAGGAAGGCTTGCTCGACGTGCTTGCGCATGCCGGCTTCGACGTCGTATGGCGCGATAATAATTCGGGCTGCAAGGGCGTGTGCGACCGCGTGCGCTACGAAGATGTCTCGCGGCCGAAGCCGGGCAGCCCTTGCGAGGGCGATGAATGCCACGACGAAGTCCTGCTCGACGGCTTGCCGGAACTGCTGCGCCGCGGTGGCAAGGACATGGTGGTGGTGCTGCACCAGAAGGGCAGTCATGGTCCTGCTTATGCCAGCCGCTATCCACAGGCTTTCGGCCGCTTCGGTCCGGTATGCACCAGCAACCAGTTCGAGACCTGTACGCGCGAATCGATCCGCGCCGCCTACGACAACACCATCCTGTACACCGACTACTTCCTGAGCACGACCATCGACCGCCTGCGCGCGCTGGCCCAGGGCGAGGACGTCGATACCGCGATGCTGTACTTCTCGGATCACGGCGAATCGCTGGGCGAAAACAACGTCTACCTGCACGGCACGCCATATATGTTCGCGCCGCGCGAGCAGACCGAGGTGCCGATGATGCTGTGGATGTCGGACGGCTTCAGCGTGCGCTTTCGCATCGACCGCCGCTGCCTGGGCCAGCGCCGCAACGAGCCGCTGTCGCACGACAATGTGTTCCACTCCGTGCTCGGCATGCTCGACGTGAATACGGCGGTGCTCAATCCGCGGCTCGACATCTTCCATGCCTGCGTGCGGGGCGCGTGAGATGGGAGGCGCCACGTCTACCGCGCTGCTGCCGGCGCGGGCGATCCGGCGCCTGGCGGTGGCGCTGGCCGTCGCCGCGCTGGTCATCTTCTGGATCGGCCGCTGCACCGACGTCGACCTGGCGCTGGCCGATGCGGTGTTCGACGCCGCCGGCGGCGTCTTCCCCTGGCGCCATGCCTGGCTGGCCGAGACCTTCAGCCACGTGATCCTCAAATGGCTGCTGATGCTGCTCGCGCTGGGCTTCATCGGCCGCGCCGTGGCCGACCTGATCTCGCCGCGCGCCGGCATGGGCGCTCTTGCGCGCCTGCGGCTGCGCATCGTCGCGTTGTCGGCGCTGCTGGTGCCACTGACGATCAGCATGCTGAAGCGGTTCAGCACCTCGCATTGTCCGTGGGACTTGCTGCGCTATGGTGGCGATCAACCCTATGTGCGCCTGTTCGAGGCCTTGCCAGCCAGCGCCGTCGCCGGACAGTGCCTGCCGGCCGGGCATGCGTCGAGCGCCTTGTGGCTGTTGTCGCTGGCGGTGTACTGGTTGCCGGCGCGGCCGCGCATGGCGTGCGCGGTGACTGCCCTCGCGCTCGCGTTCGGCGCGGCGGTCGGCTATCTGCAGCAGCAGCGCGGCGCCCATTTCATGACCCATACCCTGTGGTCGATCTGGATCGCCTGCGCAATCGTCCTGTTCCTGGTCGCCGCGCTGCCGTGCGCTCGTCCTGCCGCTGCTGTACGGCTATCCCGGACTGTGCTCCTCGGCCTTCGGAACCGGCGCCGACGCCGGCTGGCGCCGCAGCCTGCGCCCGTGGCGCTTGAGCCAGTGCTCCAGGTCGTCGATGTAGGTGTAGACGGCCGGCACCACGAGCAGGCTCAATAAGGTCGAGGTGATCAGACCGCCGATCACGGCCACCGCCATCGGCGAGCGGAAACTGGGGTCGCCCGAGAAGCCCAGCGCCAACGGAAGCATGCCGGCGCCCATGGCGATGGTGGTCATCACGATCGGGCGGCTGCGCTTGTGGCAGGCGTCGACCAGGGCGTCGAACCTGTTCATGCCGGCTTCGCGCGCCAGGATCGCGTAGTCGACCAGCAGGATCGAGTTCTTGGTCACGATCCCCATCAGCATGATCAGGCCGATCATGGTCGGCATCGACAGCGCATTGCTGGTCAAGAGCAGGGCGACAAACGCGCCGCCGATCGACAGCGGCAGCGCCGCCAGGATCGTCACCGGCTGCATGAAGTCCGAGAACAGCAGCACCAGCACGCCATAGATGCACAGCACGCCGATCAGCATCGCGACCCCGAAGCTGTTGAACAGCGCCTGCATCTCTTGGGCGTCGCCCAGCTCCGCGATGGTTACCGACGATGGCAGCGACTGGAATACCGGGAGCGCGCGCGCCTCGGCATTGACTTCGCCGAGCGCGCGGCCGGACAGCTCGACGTCGAGCGTCACGTTGCGGCTGCGGTTCAGGCGGTCGATCTGGGCCGGGCCGCTTTCCATCGTGATGTCGGCCACCGTCGACAGCAGCACCGGGCCGTTCGCGCCCGGCACCATCAGGCGCCCGATCGCATCCAGGTCGGCACGCACCGCATCCGGCAGCTTGACCCGGATCGGCACCTGGCGCTCGTCCAGGTTCATCTTGGCCAGCGATTGCTCGTAGTCGCCGGCGGTGGCCACGCGCACGGTTTCGCCGATCGATGCCGCCGTCACGCCGAGGTCGGCCGCGCGCGCGAAGTCCGGACGAACGATGATCTCGGGCCGCACCAGCGAGGCGCTGGAACTGACGTTGCCGATCCCTCCCAACGTGCGCAGCTCGCGCTCGGCCTGACGCGCGGCGGCGGTGAGCGCTTGCGCGTCGTCGCTGCGCAACACCAGCTGCATCTTGGTGCCGGCGTCCGGTATGCCGACCGTGAAGCGGGCGCCGGGGATGTCCACCAGCGCTTGCCGGATGCGGTTCTCGATCACGCCCAGCTTCACATCGCGGTCGCTGCGGTGGACGGTGGCGATGGTCAGCACGGCGCGCCGCGCCTCGGCCGCCGCGCCGGGGGAGAAGGCGTCGCCGCTGGAGCCGCCGCCGATCGAGCTGAACACGCTCTTGACGCCGTCCACCTTCATCACCTGCTGGCGCACCTGCTCGGCCACCGCATGGGTCTGGGCCAGGGTGGCGCCCGGCGGCAGCTCGACGCTGACCTGGCTCTGCGAGCGGTCGGCCGGCGGCATGAAGCCGGTCGGCAGCAGCGGCACCAGGGCCAGCGAGCCGACGAAGAACAGGGCCGCGCCGAGCATGGTCAGGCCGCGCCGGCGCAGGCACCACTGCATGACGGCGAGATAGCGGCGCATCAGCGGGCCGTCCGGCGGCGCCTGAGGGTTACCCTGGGCGTCGACGTGGATATGCTTGGGCGCCTTCATCAGGTAGGCGCACATCATCGGCGTCAACAGGCGCGCCACCAGCAGCGACGCCAGGATGGCCAGCACCGCGGTCCAGCCGAATTGCTTGAAGAATTTGCCGGGGATGCCGCCCATGAAGGCGGTCGGCAGGAACACGGCGACCAGGGCGAAGGTGGTCGCGATCACCGCCATCCCGATCTCGTCGGCCGCTTCCAGCGCGGCCTGCATCGGCGTCTTGCCCATGTGGAGGTGGCGCGAGATGTTCTCGATCTCGACGATCGCATCGTCGACCAGCACGCCGACCACCAGGGCCAGCGACAGCAGCGTGACCATGTTCAGCGTGTAGCCGAACAGGTACTGGCCCAGGAAGGCCGGGATCACCGACAGCGGCAGGGCGGCCGCCGCGATCAGGGTCGCGCGCCAGTCGCGCAGGAACCACCACACCACCAGCACCGCCAGCAGCGCGCCTTCGTACAGCATGTGCATCGAGGCGTCGAAGTTTTCTTCGACCGAGTAGGAGTTGTCGATCACTTCCCTGATCACGAGCTTGGGATTTTCCTTGCCCAGCTGTTCCATGGCGGCGCGCGCCCCGGTGGCGACATCGATCTCGCCGGCGCCTCGGGTGCGGAACACCTCGAAGGCGACCACCTTGCGGCCATCCTGCTCGGCCAGCGCACGCTGCTCCTCGACCGTGTCGCGCACTGTCGCCACCTGATCCAGGCGTACGTGGCGGCCGTCCGGTAGCGGGATGTCCATCGCCGCCAGCTGTTGCGCGGTCTGCACGGTGGCCAGGGTGCGCACCGATTGCTCGACGCCGGCCACGTCGCCGCGTCCACCCGGCGCCTCGCGCTGCACATTGCGCAGCTGGCGCGAGACGTCCAGCGCCGAGACGCGCAGCGCGGCCATCCGTTGATCGTCCAGTTCGACCCGCACTTCGCGCGTCACGCCGCCCACGCGCTTGACGGCGCCCAGGCCGGGCACGCTCAGCAGGCGCTTGGAGACGTCGTTGTCGACGAACCAGCTCAGGTCCTGGTCGTCCAGGCCGGAGCCCTCGCTTGCCGCCACGGTGAAGGTCGAGACCACGCGGCCGGCGGTGGCGGTCTTGGTCACAGTCGGGTCGCGCATCTCGGCCGGCATGTCGGCGCGCACGCGCGAGACCGCGTCGCGCACGTCGTTGACGGCATCGGCCGGATCGCGCTCGAGGATGAACTCCACCGTGATGGTGGCCACGCCGTCCAGCACGCGGGTATAGATGTTCTTGATGCCTTGCAGGGTGGCGATCGAGTCTTCCATCTTGCGCGCGACCTCGGTCTCGAGCTGGGCCGGGGCGGCGCCGTCGAGGGTCGCGGTGACGGTCACGATCGGCAGCTCGATGTCCGGGAAGTCCTGCACCTTGCTGGCATTGAAGGCCAGCAGCCCCGCCACGGTGAGCAGGGCGAACAGCATGATCGCCGGGATCGGGTTGCGAATCGAGAGGGCGGAGAAATTCATCGTGTCGTCCTCAGCGCGCGGCGCTCGTGCGAGCGGCCGCCGGCGCCGGAGTGGCGACGATATTGCGCACCAGATCGCCGTCGTTGAGGAAGCCCGCGCCCTGGACCACGATCGCCATGTCGGCATTCACGCCGCTTACCACCTCGACCCGCTCGCCCAGGCGGCGTCCGAGGGTCACCTTCACCTGGCTCACGCGGCTGTCCGGATTCAGCCGGAACACATAGCTGAAGCCGTCGCGCACGGCGACCGCCTGCTGCGGCACGGTGAGCGCGTTCGACGTGCCCAGCTCGAAGCGGCCGCTGGCGAACATGCCGGCCTTGAGCGGGGTGTCGTTGGACAGCGCCGGCGGCAGGTCGACGTAGACCAGGGCGATGCGGGTCTGCGGATCGACCGACGGCGCCACGGTGCGCACCTTGCCGGCGATCTCCGCTCCGCTGGCGGCGCGCACGGTCGCCCTGGCGCCGGGCTTGATGCGGCCCAGGTCTTGCGCCACGACTTCGGCGCGCCATTCGAGGCGGCCCTGGCGGATCATGCGGAATAGTTCGGTGCCGACGCCGACCACGGCGCCGACGGTGGCCGTGCGCGCCGAGATCACGCCGCTGTCGGGGGCGACCACCTGCGTGTATTTCAGGCGCAGCTGCTGCTGGGTGAGGGTGGCCTGGGCCGATTTGACGCGCGCCGCGGCGGTCATTTCGCCGGTGACGTACTGGGTAACCTGCTGCGCGCTCAGCGCGCCCGAGCTCTCCAGCGCGCGGGCGCGGTCGGCGTTGGCCTTCGCTTCCTGCTGGTTGGCCTGGGCTTCGAGCAGCGCGGCGCGCGCGCCCTCGATCTCGGCGCGCACCGTTTCGTCGGCAAAGACCGCCAGCACCTGCCCCTTCTTGACCACGTCGCCGACATTCACCCGCACCTCGGCCAGGCGCAGGCCGTTCGATTCGCTGCCGATCACGGCGTCCTGCCAGGCGGCGATGCTGCCGTTGGCGGTGAGGTCGATTGGCAGGCTGGTGGAGGCGGGGCGGGCGGTGCTGACGCTCAGGGCGGGGCGCGGCGGCGCTTTTTCATCCTTGGCGGTGGCGCGGTTGGCGGTGGCCAGTGCGACGGTGGCGCACAGGGCGGCGGCGCCCAGGGCAATGACGAGCGTACGCGGAGCGCGAAGTTTGATCATGGTCTCTATGTCTTTTGGCTATAGCAAAGAAGTGTAGCAAAAGCGGTACGGCCAACCGGTGCGCACGCGCCTCAGCATGGCCGGCGTGGCTGGCACGATAGAGGGATTTGTCGGGCTAAAAGAGGGCCGAAACAGAGGGAATGTCGAAGAATGGGAAATGGCGCACTGCCGCAAACGCCCAGGCAGCCGGCCTGATTTAGAGGGCTTCCTCTATTGAAACAACTACAGTACTTCTACCGTATTGCACTGCACAATAAAAAAGACTATATTGGAACTGTCTCCTCCAGTTTTCTCCGAAAATTGGATTCCCGCCCGCCAACCTTCAGGTTCGCGGGCGTTTTTTTTTGCTTGTGGAAGAGTTCAGGCGTCTTCGCCCTGGAAGGCATTGGCGCGCCAGGTCAGCACCAGCGTATCGCGGTAGCCATGGTCGCGCAGCGGCTGGATCGGCGTCGATTCGTGGATCACGGCGGCGTCGTCCAGCAGCAGCAGGGTCCAGGGCTCGAGCATGGTGAAGCGCTGGCCGGCCGGGCCGTCGGCGTCGAACACGCGCGTTTCGCCGCCCTTGATGTCCTTGCGATTGATGAGGATGACGGCCACGAAGTTGACGCCGTCGCGGTGCGCGCCTTCGGGCGTCGGGCGGCCGATGCCGTCGGCGGTGTCGATGCGGAACTGGTGCGCTTCGACGAACCAGCGCTGCTGGCCCGCGACCTGTGAACAGACTTGGCCCAGCGCACTTAGCAGCCGGTCCCAGGCCGGGTTGGCCACGGTGGCCGCTTCCATCGGCGCGAACAGGCGGTGCATGCCGCCGTGCAGCGCGTTGTACTCGACCGGCTGCCAGTGCGCGCGGTGCGGCGTCTGCGTCAGCTGGCCGGCGTCGTCGATGAAGCAGGAGTGGCGGCGGCGCCGATAGCGGCCGCCGTCCTTGAGGTATTCGTCCAGCTCGAGCCGGTCCCAGCTCGGCACGAGCGAGTCCAGCTCGCCGATGCCGCAGCCGGCCAGGGCGGCCACGTCGGCGGGACGCAGCACGGCATAACCGGTGCTGCGCAGGGCGTCCGTCAGCTGCGACGGCTCGAGATAGGGGAGTTGCGGTGTAGTCATCCCGTTAGCGTAGCACTTTTCGTCTTTACCGGTGAGGGCCCCCGCCGAAGGAAAGATGCGCTGGATCAGGCGAACAGCGGCGCCAGCCGGCGCCCGATATGCGGCAGCCAGTAGGCATGGGCGAACAGCCAGGTCGCCGCCAGCAGCACCAGCACCAGCGCCACGATCCCGGCCTGGCCGAGCACGCGGCGCGGCATCGAGAATCTGGGCGTAGCCTGGCGCCGGATGAAGTATTCGGCGACCAGCAGGTTCGGCACGTAGAAGAAGAAACTCATCGTCATGTCGAACGGCCCGTCGAAGGTGCCGGTATGGCCGGCGCCGCCCAGCCCCTTGAGCCAGATGCCGTAGTACATGCGGTACAGCCAGGAGCCGATGCCGAGGGCGAACAGGCGGATCGCCCAGGCGCGGTGCAGGTCGAGGCGGCGCGCCGCCGCATGACGCCAGGCCTGCAGCGCCGCCAGCACCGTCAGCACGCCGTACAGGCCGAAGCCGATCTCCATCACGATGCCGCCCACCGCGCCCTTCAGGGCCAGGTAGGCCAGGCCGCCGATCCCGGCCAGTAGGGCCGAGACCAGGTAGACGCGGCCGGTCCAGCGGTGCAGGCGCGGATGCCGCATGCGCAGGGCGGGGATGAATTGCAGGGGGCCGAGCAGCAGCACGCTGGATCCGGCGATGAAGTGCATGCCGATCATCGTCGCGGCGGCGATCGCGCCGGGTTCGTAGAGACGCGGCAGCACCTCGTTCCAGTCCTTCTCGAGGGTGCCGGCCAGGATCGCGCCGCCGTAGAAGGTGGCGATATAGATGCTGAAGATGCCGGTGCTGATCCAGACGATGGCGAGCAGGGAACGCAACGGCATGGTGGTCACCCGGGCAGGAGATGGAAAGATCTCATTACAGGCCGGGAGCCACCAAAAGTCAATGCTACCACTGCTTGACCAGGGTCAGGCGCAGCGAGCGTGGCTCGATCGGGTGGAAGTGCACATCGGCCACCGGGGCGGCTTCGCCCTGCAGCTGCGACTCGTAGAAGTAGTCGATGGCCGAGGCGCGCCGGTTGGTGAGATTGAAGGCTTCCAGCTCCAGGCGCAGGTCGTTCGCCAGCCGGTAGCCGATGCGGCCATTGAGCGTCAGGCTGGAACTCGAACGCACGCTGTCGTCTTCGACCAGCGGACGCGGGCCGAACCAGCGCAGGCGCAGGGAACCCGACCACGGGCCGCGCGGGTCCACGGTCACGCCCAGCTGGGCGACGCCTTCGATGGCGCCGGGGATGCGACGGCCGGCGTCCCGGATGCCGTCGAGGTTTGCGCCACGCGAGCGGGCGCGCGCCCAAGCCGCGTCCAGGTCGATCGACAGCCATTTAAGTGGGCGGTAATAGTTCGAGAACTCGATGCCGTAGCGTCGGCTTGGATCGCCCGCCTCGGTATTGCCGGCGTCGCCGATATAGGTCAGCTCGGAATCGAAGTCGAGGCGGTACACGGCCAGCGACGTCTGCATCTTCGGGATCGCCTCGGTGCGCACGCCGAATTCAACACCACGCGAACGCACCAGGCCGGGCGTCGGATCGACCGCGTCCAGGTTCTTCGGATCGACGGTCGCCACCGTGCCGCGCGCATCGTTGCTGTGGAAGCCGTGGCCGTAGTTGGCATACAGCTCGGTCGCCGCCCATGGGCCATAGACGATGTTCAGTGTCGGCGTGACCAGCGTGTCATGCGCCTTACCGGCATTCTCCGGCCGGTCGCCGTCCACGCGGAAGCGGTAGTTGCTGGCCCGGATACCCGCCACCGTGCGCAGCGCATCGCTCCAGCGGGTCGCGCTTTCGATGAAGACGGCGCCGCTGGTCTCGACGATATGGTCTTCGCGCGTGGTCGCGATGCGCTGGCGCTGGCGCGTGTCGTACAGGCCGTTGAAGATATTGTCGTTCTGGACTTGAAAGCCCACCGTCAGGTCGGACGACAGCGTTTCGGTGCGGTGCATATGCCAGGTGTGGGTGGCGTCCAGGCCGGTGGTCACGCGGCGGTCGGGCTGGGCAAACTGGTCGCCATTCACCGGGTCGTTCAGAAAATAAGTGAAGTTCGAGAACAGCGCGAGCTGGTTGCGGATCGCATAGGCGCTCACCTTGCTGGCCGAGTCGGCATCGGTCCGGCGCCAGATGCCCGACAGGCTGAAGCGCCGCGCCGCGCCGCCATCGCTGTCGTCGACCAGGTCGTAGCGCCCCAGGCGGCCATCCCGCACCCCGCGCAGCGGGATCTGGTCGGTGGAATCCCAGTCGCCGCGATAGCCCATTGCGGTCACGCTCCAGCCATTGTTGGCGTAGCCCTGGCTGAACCGCAGCACGGCGTTGAGCTTGCGGTAGTCGTCCGGTCGCGTCCACGGGCCGTCGTTGTGCATCGCTTCCAGCGCGTACAGCAGGCTGCCGCCCGTCACCTCGGACGAGCCGGCGACCAGCGCGCGCCGGTAGCCGTCCTGGCCGACGGTGGCCGAGGCGATGTTTTTCACCAGCCGGTTGGCATAGGTGAGCGAGGCCACGCCGGCCGACGAGAAGTCGCCTTCGCGCGCCGAATAGGGGCCTTTGCGGTAGTCGAGGCGGCCGACCAGTTCGGGGATCAGGAAGTTCAGGTCGGTCCAGCCCTGGCCGTGGGCGTGGCTGCGCTGGTTGACCGGCATGCCATCGACCCAGGTGGCGAGATCGGTGCCGTGGTCGAGGTTGAAGCCGCGCAGGTAGAACTGGTTGGCCTTGCCTTCGCCGCTGTGCTGGCTGGCGATCAGGCCGGGCGTGACTTCGAGCAGTTCGCCCGGGCGGTAGGCGATGCGGCCCGCCAGGTCTTTCGCGCCCGCGCTGCCGGCGCCGGCCGAATCGGCGATGCCGAGCTGGGAGGCGCGCGCGCCCTCGACCAGCACGCGCTGGAGCTGGAAGTCGTCGGCGTGGACGGCGGACGTGGCGGACAGCGCGGCCAGCGCGCAGGCGATAGGACGGAGATGCATGGAATTTCTTAAAGAAGGTATTTGTTACTGCGCCGGCTGCTCGAGCACCTGGCGGGTGAAGGTGAGGGAACGGACCGTGCCGCCCGCGCCCAGGTTGACGGTATTGACCTGCTCGGGCAGGAAGTCGATCAGCACGCCCTGGCGGATCGTGGCCGCGCGGGCGAGCGGCGTGTTCTCGATTTCCTGGTAGATGACGACGCTGTTGGCATCGACCGTCATGCCGATCCATTTGGGCGGCAGGCGCTTGCCGTCCGGGGCGGCGAGCCAGAACTGGCGCTCGACGTACTGGCGCAGCACGTCCTGGTCTTCCGGGTCGGAGAGGTCGAACTGGCGCTGGTAGAGGTTCAGCAGCAGGGCGTCGATGTCGTGCGCCGTGTAGGTGTGGACGATCTCGGTGCTGCCGGTGCGCTCGTTGTACGAGATGTCGGTCATGCCGAAGTGGAAGCGGTGCGCGCTCGCGTTATTACTCACTGCTGTGCTCACGCACAGCAGCAGGGCAAGGCACAGCGTCTTGAAGCCGCGCAGTGTCATTGCGCGCCCTTCAATGGCGTCTTCATGTCGCGCATCAGGTTGCCCGGGTCACGCTCGGTCTTGAACAGCTCCAGGCGCGACGGCGCGGTCTTGCGCGGCCAGCTATTGTTGCTGGTGTCGATGTCGGCGGTTTCCCAGAACGGATCCTGGGTCAGCCCCATGATCGGCTCGTCGGTGACGAACAGCTTGGTGATCTGCTTCGGCGAGTAACGCCACACCTCGGCCGGAATGCGCTCGACGATCTTCTTGCCGCTCTTGAGTTCGATCTCGACGATCAACGGCATCACCAACCCACCCTTGTTGGAGAAGTCGACCAGGGTCAGGTGCTTGCCTTCCTTGAGTAGCGCCTTTTCCCAATCCTCCAGGCCGGCCATGGTTTCCTGGTACTTGTTGCGGTCCTTGTTGGTGACCGTGAACTCGTCGTTCTCGTTGTAGAAGTCCTTCAGCTCGGGATGGGCGTCGATGCGGCGCGCCATGCCCTTGTTGCGCTGGTCCATGACCGACACCGGTTCGCCATTGGCGCGCTCGCGGCGCAGGGCCTTCTCGACCTCCGGGTCCTGGCTGCTGACGGTGTACTCGGTGATGCCGTCGACGCTGATGTCGACAGCGTCGGTGGTGTAGAACCAGCCGCGCCAGAACCAGTCGAGGTCCGTGCCGGACGCGTCTTCCATGGTGCGGAAGAAATCGGCCGGGGTGGGGCGCTTGAATTTCCAGCGTTCGGCGTATTCCTTGAAGGCGAAGTCGAACAGCTCGCGGCCGAGGATGGTCTCGCGCAGGATGTTGAAGGCGGTGGCCGGCTTGGCGTAGGCGTTGTTGCCGCGCTGGAGCGTTGACTCGGCATTCGTCATGATCGGCGCCTGGTTCGTGCTGCGCATGTACGAGACGATGTCGCGCGCCTCGCCGCGGCGCGACGGATAGCCTTCTTCCCAGGCCTCTTCGGCCAGGAACTGCACGAAGCTGTTCATGCCCTCGTCCATCCAGGTCCACTGGCGCTCGTCCGAGTTGACGATCATCGGGAAGTAGTTGTGTCCCACCTCGTGGATGATCACGCTGATCAGCCCATACTTGGCGGCCTTCGAATACGTCATTTCGCCGGTCTTGGCGTCCTTCACCGGCCTGCGCCCATTGAACGACAGCATCGGATATTCCATGCCGCCCACCGGGCCGTTGACCGAGATCGCCACCGGATACGGGTAGTCGAAGGAATACTTGTTGTACTGCTCGATGGTGTGGATCACGGCCGGGGTGGAATACTTTTCCCACAGCGGATTGGCCTCGGCCGGATAGTAGGACATCGCCATCACGTCCTGCTTGCCACTCTTGATGCCCTGCGCATCCCAGATGAACTTGCGGCTGGTGGCGAAGGCGAAGTCGCGCACGTTCTGCGCCTTGAAGCGCCAGGTGCGGGTACCGGTGGCGCGGCCTTTCTCGTTGGCCTGCGCCTCGGCCTGGGTGATGATCATGACCGGCTTGCCGGCCGTGCGCGCCTGCTTGAGGCGATCGCGCTGTGCCGGGCTCAATACATCGCCGGGATTCTGCAGTTCGCCGGTGGACGCCACCACGTGGTCGGCGGGCGCCGTGATCTGAACGTCGTAGTCGCCGAATTCGAGGGTGAACTCGCCGTCGCCCAGGTATTGCGCGTTCTGCCAGCCGGCCGCGTCGTAGTAGGCGGCCATGCGCGGGAACCACTGGGCGATCTCGTAGATGTCGTTGCCGTCGTCGAAGCGCTCGAAGCCCATGCGGCGGCCCAGCACGTTCATCTCGGGGATGTTGAAGCTCCAGGCCACATTGAACGACGTGCGCGCGCCCGGCCTGAGCGGCTGCGGCAGGTCGATCCGCATCATGGTCTTGTTGATCGTGTGGCGCAGGGGCTTGCCGTCGCTGCCGGTGACGCTGGCGATGTGGATGCCGCCGTCGAACTTGCGCGACTCGAGCGTGAAGCGCAGGGCGTCGAACTTGACGCCATCATTCCCACGCGGCTGCCACGCATCTCGCGACGGCAGGGTGGCGATATTGCGGTTGTCCGAATCGTTGCGGAACATGTTCTGGTCCAGCTGCACCCACAGGTAGGTCAGCGTGTCCGGCGAATTGTTATGGTAGGTCACGGTGCCGGCGCCCGACAGCGAGCGCTTGTTCTCGTCGAGCGTCACGCGCAGCCGGTAGTCGGCGCGCTGCTGCCAGTACTTGTGGCCGGGCGCGCCCGCCGCGTTGCGGGTCTCGCCCGGCGTCGGCAGCAGTTCCTCCAGCTGGCGGAACTTGTCGTCGAAGACGGGGCCGGCGGCGTTTGCGGAAGCGGAAAGTACAAAGGCGGCGAAGGCCGCCTGCAGGTGCTTGAGAATCATATGGGTGACAACAGAAGGTAAAACACCGTAGGGTGGGCGGCTATGCCGCCCACGCGTTCAACTAAAAGACAGGCAGCCGATCATTCCGCCGGAGCAGCGTCGCCGCTTTCCTTGGCCTTCAACTTGGTATTAAAATCGCGCATCAGATTGTTCGGATCACGTTCGGTCTTGAACAACTCCAGTCGCGACGGCGTCGCCTTCCTCGGCCAGCTGTTATTACTGACGTCGACGTCGGCCGTCTCCCAATAGGGATCCTGGGTCAGCCCCACCATCGGCTCGTCGGTGACGAACAGCTTGGTGATCTTCGCCGGCGAATAACGCCACACCTCGGCCGGAATCCGCTCGATGTACTTCTTGCCGCTCTTGAGCTCAATCTCGACCACCAGCGGCGTCACCAGCCCGCCCACATTAGTGAAGTCCACCAGGTACAGGTGCTTGCCTTCCTTGAGCAGCGCCTTTTCCCAGTCCTCCAGGCCGGCCATCTTTTCCTGGTAGCGGTTGCGGTCCTTGTTGGTGACGGTGAAGTCGTCGTTCTCGTTATAGAAGTCCTTCAGCTCGGGATGCGCATCGACGCGGCGCGCCATCCCCTCGTTGCGCTGCTTCGTGACCGACACCGGTTCCTCCGCGCGGCGCGCGCGCTGCATCGCCTTCTCGACTTCCGGATCCTGGCTCGACACCGTGTATTCGGTGATGCCGTCCACGCTCACGTCGACCGCGTCGGTGGTGTAGAACCAGCCGCGCCAGAACCAGTCGAGGTCCGTGCCGGACGCGTCTTCCATGGTGCGGAAGAAGTCGGCCGGGGTGGGACGCTTGAATTTCCAGCGCTGGGCGTATTCCTTGAAGGCGAAGTCGAACAGTTCGCGGCCCAGCACCGTCTCGCGCAGCACGTTCAGTGCGGCGGCCGGCTTGGCATAGGCGTTGTTCCCGAACTGTAGCAGCGACTCCGAGTTGGTCATGATCGGCACCTGGTTACGGCTCTTCATGTAGTCGGTGATGCGGCGCGGCTCGCCGCGGCTGTCCGGCCAGTTCTCTTCCCAGGCCTGCTGCGCCAGGTATTGCACGAAGGTGTTCAGGCCCTCGTCCATCCAGGTCCACTGGCGCTCGTCCGAGTTGACGATCATCGGGAAGTAGTTATGGCCCACTTCGTGGATGATCACGCCGATCAGGCCATATTTGGTGCGCTGCGAATAGGTGATCTCGCCGGTCTTCTTGTCCTTGCTTGGGCGCGGGCCGTTGAACGAGATCATCGGGTATTCCATGCCGCCCACCGGGCCGTTGACCGAGATCGCGGTCGGGTACGGGTAGTCGAAGGAGTACTTGTTGTACTGCTCGATGGTGTGGATGATCGCCTGGGTCGAGTATTTCTCCCACAGCGGATTACCCTCTTTCGGGTAGTAGGACATCGCCAGCACGTCGACGTCGCCGCTCTTGACGCCCTGCGCGTCCCAGATGAACTTGCGGCTCGAGGCGAAGGCGAAATCGCGCACGTTCTTGGCCTTGAAGTGCCAGGTTTTCGTTGCCGTGCTGCGCGCCTTCTCGGCCGCTTCGGCTTCGGCCTGGGTGACGATGATGACCGGCTTTTTCGCCGTGCGCGCCTGCTTGAGGCGTTCGCGCTGGGCGGCAGTGAGCACGTCGCCCGGGTTCTGCAGCTCGCCGGTCGACGCGACCACGTGGTCGCTTGGCACCGTGATGCGCACGTCGTAGTCGCCGAATTCCAGGGTGAATTCGCCCGCGCCCAGGAACTGCTTGTGTTGCCAGCCATAGACGTCGTAATAGGCGGCCATGCGCGGGAACCACTGGGCGATCTCGAACAGGTCGTTATTGTCGTCGAACTTCTCGTAGCCGGCGCGCCCGCCCAGCACCTTCTGCTCGTTGATGTTGTAGCGCCAGTCGATGCTGAAGGTCACGCGCGCGCCTGGCTTGAGCGGCTGCGGCAGGTCGATCCGCATCATGGTCTTGTTGATGGTGTGCGGCAGCGCGCGGCCGTTCGCGTCCTTCACCGCCAGGATGTCGAAACCGCCGGGGAAGGTTTGCTGCTCGAGCAGGGTGCGCAGGCCGTCGAATTTCAATCCGGTCTGCGCGGTCGCGCCGGTCCAGGCATTGCGCGAGGGGAGGGCGGCGCTCTGGCGCGCGTCCGAACCCGGCTTGTAGATGTTCTGGTCCAGCTGCAGCCACAGGTACTTCAGGGTGTCCGGCGAATTGTTATGGTAGGTCACCGTGCCGGCGCCGGAGAGCGCGCGCTTGCTCTCGTCGAGCGTGGCGCGGATCGTATAGTCGGCGCGCTGCTGCCAGTAGGCGTGGCCCGGCGCGCCGGACGCGGTGCGCACCGATCCCGGCGTCGGCAGCAGTTCGTCGAGCTGGCGGAACTTGTCGTCGAAGGGTGCGGCCGCGAACGCTGACGTGGCGAGGCATAGCGCTGCCACGCCGATAGGCAAACGGAACATGATTCCCCTGGATTTGTTGTTGATGTAAGAAAAGAATTCTAATCCTGATATCAATCAACTGCTCAGGGGATTTGTAAAAATCCTGAAACAGTCGAATCGGGTGCCGCTCGGGCGATCTGCATCGCACGCCTTCACAGCCGCGCTGGAATCTATGCGACCGGCATGCTGAACGTGAAGGTGGTGCCGTTCGCGCCGGAGCGCACGCCGATCGTCCCGCCATGGCCTTGCGCGATCTGGTCGACGATGTACAGGCCCAGTCCCAGGCCATCGTCCCTGCTGCGTGAGCGTGCGCGCCAGTAGGGTTTGAACAGTTGCGCGATAACATCGGGACTCAGGTCCGGCCCCTCGTTGCGCACTTCCAGCACAAAACGGCTGTCGTCGATGTCAACGCGAACTTCGATCGGACACCCTTCGGCGCCGTGCACCAGCGCGTTCTTGAGCAGGTTCGACAGCAGTTGCGCCAGGCGCTGGGGATCGCAGCGCAAGGCCAGGCCGCGCTCGATGCTGCTGGCGATGGCGCGACCGGGATACACGCTGCGCAGTTCTTCGATCACCTGTTCCAGCACCCGGTCGATGTCGGCGTGGCGGGCCAGGTCAAGCACCAGTCCCGAACCCATGCGCCCGCGCGTGAAATCGACCACGTTATCCACCAGCCCGGACATGCGCAGCGCGCTGCTGCGCATTCGCTCCACCAACTGGCGGGTCATCGGGTCATCGTGGCGCCGCGCCAGCAATTCGGCGCCGGTAAGGATCGCCGAGAGCGGCGTGCGCAGGTCGTGGCCCAGCACCGCGATGAACTGTTCGCGCAGCTCCGCGGTGTCGCGTTCGGACAACAGCGCGGTGCGGGCCGCGCTCAGTGAGCGTTCCGTTTCGAGCTGGCGCGACACCAGTTCGGCAAACAGGGTCAGGGCGGGGATGATGGGTCCCTCGCTCAGCCGGGCCGGTTCCGGATCGAGACCGCACAAGGTGCCGAAATAAAAGCCGTCGGGGCGAAAGATGGGAATCGAAAAATAGCTCTGGAACCCGTAGATGCGCGGGGTGTGGTGATCGCGGTAGCACTCGCTGTCGCGCACGCAGTCGATGACGACCGCCTGCCGGGAATCGCGCACTTCCTCGCACAGCGTGGTGGTGACGTCCAGCGCCGCGCCAGGGACAAGGCCGAATCCGAGGCCGTCATGGACCGCGCAGGCGGTCCAGCTGTCGGAGGTGACGTGGGCGATGCAGACGAAGCGCAGGCCGGTAAGCGCGGCAACGGTTTCCAGCATCCGCGGAACGGCGGCGATGGCCTGGATTTCCCTCACATGACTCGATAGCGAGTCCGGCATGATGGGCTCCCGTTTTACAATTGACCATCATACCACGCGATACTGCCGCGCCAGGCCGACATCAGGCCAGCCAGCGACCGTCCGCGTACACCCTTTCATCGCCCAGCCAGACCGCGTCGGTCACCGCGAACACGTCGATGTGGTAGCGCGCATCCTTGCGTTTGAAGCCCGGCTTCGGATACACGCCATGCTTGGCGCCGAGCGACAGGTGGATGCCGCACATGCGCTCATAGGTGCCGATGTCGTCCACCCGCAGCTCGCGCGTGAAGGCGCGGTTCAGGCCGAAGCCAAGCTCGCGCACCCAGACTTCGCCTTCCTCAAGCCGGATATTGTCCAGCACCTGCTGGAAGGCCGGTGTCGCGTTCTCGGTGGCGACCACGCGGCCGGCCTCGATCACCAGGGTCACCGGCACGTCCGGGCGGTTGGAGCGGTAGCTGGTGTCGCCGAACACGTGGATCTGCACCCGGCCGTGCACCGCTTCGAGGTCCAGCGCTTCGGTGAACACTTCGCCGATCGGGAACTGGCCGCCGACGTTCTTCATGTCGCCGTAGTCGCCGATATTCAATTTGGCCGGCTCGAACGGCGAGGCGAAGGTGAGCGTCTCGCCGCCGCCGACCACGCGGCCGTGCGGCGCGCGGTCGATGCGCTCCTTGAGCGCGCGCCCGGTGCCGCGGAAGTAGGCCGGGTCGTAGGCCAGGGCGTCGATGTAGTGCTCGCCCTGGATGCCCGGCATGCGCGACAGGTGTACGTGCTCGATCACTTTCAGGTCGCGCTTGAACAGCTCGACCCGCATGCGAAAGCCGTCGAGGCGGAAGTTCGACGATTGCAGCAGCACCACCAGCTCGCCCGCCACCATCGTGCCGAAGGCCGCCAGCACCGCTTCCGGCGTCACGCCGTCGAAGTCGACGAAGGTCGCCTCCGGCAGGTTGCGCCGGTAGCCTTCGAGCAGCGCGCGCGAAAGGCCGGTGCGGGTGTCGTACACCACCAGCGCGCGCTGCGCGGGACCGTGTTCGAGCGCGATCGTCAGCACGTCGGCTAGATGCCTGGTGGCGGCATCGATGGCGTGCGAAGGGAGGTCGGCGTGTGGATCGGCAGCGGTCATGGCGGAATCGGAAGGGCTGAAGAGGTGGAAAGGCAGGCGGCCATTATACGTATGTCTGCCGAAAGTTCCCCGCCGGGGCACGCGATGAGTTCGATTATTGATGCGTCCGGGATCGCGCGACGCTACCTCGTGAACGGCGCGCCGCGCGCCGGTTCACGGAGCTATCATTTGAGCAACAGCAATGACGCGGCCTGCGGGTAGTGTTTCGAAAAATTATTTGGCAGAGCGAAAGGCAGCAATGGCATACAGATGGGAAACGCCTGCCAGCATCTGGCAGGAAGACGAGACAAGCGGCGAATTCGCCCTGCTCGCCAGCGAGGGCCTGGGCCCGGTTGACTGGCACGGGCGCGCGCGCCAGCGCTTGCCCGACGTCGCCCACGTGCTCGGCGCTTCGCTGCCCCTCGATTGCCGCTGTTCTCCGATCTATCCCGAAGGTTTCGCCTATTGCCCGCGTTGCGGACGTCCGCTATTGCGCCTGGGTGGCGCCGCCGCGCGAGCGCGCGGGTGGTGGGGACCGGGTGGGGACGACATGCTGCCGCGCCACGTGCCGCACGGTCTGCCGGTCACCTCGACGCCGCTCGGCGACAGCCTCGAAGAACGGCCGGCGGCGCCGACGCCGGGTCGCTGCGACCTGACCATGCCGGCGCCGCCCAATGCCTGTTCGGTGTTCGCCGCCGCCGGCTTCGGCTTTCCCGGCGAGCGCCTGCTGGCGCTGGCCCACACCCGCGGCGTGCTGCAGTACTGGGATCCGCTGGGCGGAAGCTGGCATGTACTGACGCCCGAAGCAGGCGCCGCCAGCCTGGTGTTTACCGCGTCCAGCCACGCCTGGATCCCGGCGCAGGACCCGCGCCGCGGCGAGGCCGGTGTGGTCCCCGGCCTGGACGGCCTGCAGCGGCTCTGGATCGACCCGGTCAGCGAAACCTACCGCACCGAGAGCGTGCTGGCCGCGCCCATCGTGGCCGCGCCCGGCCTCATGCGGCGCCACCTGGCCTGCCTCGCGGGCGGCATCGATGCCGTGCGCCTGTGGAGCATGCGCCTCGACCTCGATGAAGTGCAGGAATATGCCTGCCCCGATGCGCCGGCCGCCGGCTGGAGTCATCCGCTCGGCTACGACGGCCGCCTGTTCTGGCTGCACGCCCAGGGACAGCTCACCTGGCGCCCGGGCGAGGCGCCGCAATTCTCGCCATGGCCGTTGCGCTGGCAACCGCGCCTGGAGTTCGGCGGGCCGACCCAGAGCCGCGACGGCCGCCTGTGGCAGATCGGGCACGATGGCCAGGGGTACTCCTATCTCGAACTTGGCGCTGGCTCCGACCACCTGCCGGCGCGCATGGCGATCGACGGCGCGCGCCTGGGCTTCGCCAACTTCCTGTTCCGGCGCGGGCATCCAGTGCTGGACGAGCCGTGGTCGAACGAGCACGTCGAAGATCCGCACCACGACGACACGCTGGTACTGCCGCTGCTGCGCAGCTTTAACAATAACCGCAGCCAGCCGAGCGGCCTGGTGCTGCGCTTCCACAAGGCGAACTTCCGCGCCGAAGAAGCGTTGGGGGCGGGAGAAAATGCGCGCATCATTCCGCGCACCACCGTCGAATGGATCGGGCGCCGCAACGTGATCCTGGACGAGATCGCGCGCCTTTCCCGTCCGCTCGAGTGCGTGCCGGTGGTGGCGGGCGGCTGCCTGTGGCTGCACCATCCGGACTGGAACCAGATGCGCGGCTGGCGCCTGGACGAGCCGTTGTGATCACGACGATGATGAAGACGATCGCACGTCCACTGGCGGCGGCCCTGCTGGCCGGCGTGTCGCTGTGTGCGCAAGCAGTCCCACATGTGTTTTTGGTGCAGAACTCGGGCTGGATGGAACCGTTCTACAGCGATCCCAAGTCGCCTTTCAAGCCGCTGGTGGCGGCGCTGGCGGGCAGCGTGGTCCAGCCGGGAGACGCGCTGGTGCTGGCAAGCTTCAATCAGGCCCGGGAGGGGGCGCCGTCGCCACGCGCGCTGCTGTCGTTCAAGGCGGGCGAGGAACCGGTTCGCGCACGCGTGGCGCACGCCATCGCCAGCCTCGATACGGCGCGCAAGCCGGGAGGCGCGGCGCTGGCCGACACTGATCTTGGCGAAGCGGTGCGCGCCGCGACGGGACAGGTGCTCAAGGGCCAGCCGGGCATCGTCTGGCTGGTGACGAACAATCGCAACAGCCCCAATAACGACCAGGCCACGGCCATCCGCAACCGCGAGTTCTATGCGCTGATCCACGGCGGCGACGCGATCACGAAGGCGTTGGCTTTCCCGCTGCGCATGCCGGTAGCGGGCAAGCATTACAGCGCGAACGGCTTGATGGTGTACGCCTTCGCCGTCGGGCCGCAAGGCGCGGCCGCGCTCGATGCCCTGCTGGCATCCGGACGCATCGCCCAGGTGATCACCGAGCCGCCGGCCCGCCTCAAGCCGCTCGACCGCGACACCGTGCGGCTGGCGCCGCGCCGCGTCGTCAATGCGCCCGGCGTCTCGTTCACCTCGGATGCGCGCGGCGTGCTGCGCGCCGACGTCGCCCCCGATGCGCGCACGCCCCAGGCGCGCATCGAATGGTACCTGGAAAACACGATGTACCCGTACACGATCAGCTCCGCCACCCTGAGCGCGCGCTCGCTACTTGCCGGCGAGAGCCGCCCGATCGCGCTCGATACCCAGCGCGTGCGCGCGCTGGCGCCCGGCCAGCCGGCGCCGCTGGGCTCCAGCATGGCGCTGCCGGTGGCGCAGATTCCCGATAAATGGTCGCTGGCCGCGCTAAAGTCCGCGGGTTCCGCCTACGTGCTGCCGGGCCGGATCGAGCTGCACCTGGCCGACCAGGAGCTGGCGCTGTCGCAGGCCTTCCGCCAGCGCATGGCGGCGCTGTTCCCGGGCGATCCGCTGCCGGACATCTTCATTCCGCCGGCGCGGGTGCAGGCGTCGACGGCGGTGCTGCCGGTGGAGGTGCGCGTCCATTACGGTATGGGGCCGCTGCTGGCGCTGGTCGGGGCCTTGCTCGCGCTATTGGCGCTGCTCGCGGTGGCCGCCTGGGCCTTGGCGCGGCCGCGCAAGGTGCAAGTGACGGTGGACGAAGAGATGCGCACCATGCGCGGCCGCGCCGGCACCACGCAGGCGATCCATGACCGCCATGGCGAACAGGTCGCGCAACTGAAAACAACGCTGTTCGGCCATCGGCTGCTCGATGTGCGCGAAGGCGCGCAAGTGCGGCTCGGCCGCTGAAGACAAGAAAGGAAAACGCCATGCAGGCAACCCAGCCACCAACCGATGCCCCATCTCCCGCCGATCCCGGCTTCAAGCTGCCGGAGGAATCGGCCTCGCCGCAGGACTCGCTGCCGCAGACCTTGCCCGACACCGCCACCCGCCCGGTCGAAGTGATGCCGGTCGACCCGCACACCTTGCCGGTGGCCGACACCTCGGACCGCGACCTGGCGATCGGCGGCATCGTGTTCCTGATCCTGATCAGCGTCTACTTCTTCGCGCGCGGCGCCTATGTGCATCACCTGGTGAGGAAGCGTGTGGCGCCATCCTCGGCAGGCAATGCGGGCTGGCTGCTGTTCGTCGGCCTCGGCTTCCTGTCCGCGGCGGCGGTGCTGGCCATCATCAATGCCAGCCGCTTCCTGACCTTCGCCGTCACCGGTCCGCTGGTGGCGGTGGGCTTGGTGGCGCTGGTCGCCTCGTTGTTCATCGGCCGTCGCTAAAAAGGGAGTCCCCACACCATGGCAGAATTCCCACATCCTTCCGGCGTCAACGCCCGTCCGGCCGAGCTGAAGGTCGACCTGCGGCCGACGCTGTTCATCGGCGCCGGCGGCACCGGCATGGAAGTCATGATGCGCATCCGGCGTCGCATCCTGTCGGCGGTCTGGAACCGGCGCCATCCGACCCGGGTCGAATCGATCGCCGACTTCCCGGTCGCGCGCTTCCTGCACTTCGACCTCGATAACAATGCCGTCATCGACGAGGGCAAGTCGCAGCGCACCGATCCTTGGTACGAACTGGTGCGCCTCTCCGACGAGGAACGCCTGGTCGAGCCGCTCGACCTGCCGCAATACCACGAGTCCGACGACAGCCTGGCGCGCTTTCCGCTGATCGAGAGCTGGATGCCGCTGCGGCCCAAGAAACTGCGCTCGCTCGGCATCGATCCGTCGAAAGGGGCGGGCCAGATCCGCGCGCTGGCGCGGCTCTACCTGTTCGACAAGTATCCGAAGCTGCGCGGCCGCATCAAGGGCGCGCTGAACTACCTGAGCAGCAATGCCGGCATCGAGCGCAAGGAGAATTACCAGCGCCTCGGGCTGCAGGTCGACACCTCCAAGTTCCGTATCGTGGTCATCGCCTCAGCCGCCGGCGGCACCGGCGCCGGCAGCGTGCTCGACCTGGGCTGGCTGTCGAAGGCGATCGCGCGCCAGGAAGTGTCCGACAGCCAGGTCGACCTGGTGCTGCTGATGCCTTCCGGTTTCGCGAAGGCCAACAAGGAGCGCACCGAGGCCAATGCCTACGCCACCCTGATGGAACTCGAGACGGCGATGCGCGACATGAACGCCAGCGTGGCGTGGGCGGAGCCGGACAGCATCGCCGGCCGCGGCGCGCCTTATGACGACGTGTATTTCGTCGACACCGCCAACCTGGCCAACAAGGCGACGCTGGACGTCAAGGACGTCTACCAGATGGTGGCCGACACTTTGTTCGAAGACTTCGCCTCGGCCGATTTCGCCAACCGCAAGCGTTCGGTGGCGGTCAACCAGCAGCAGCACAAGCTGGGGCCGTACAATCCGCGCGTGCCCGAGGCGCGTTTCGGCGACATGCGGCTGTCGTACTCGAAGGTGTATTCGAGCTTCGGCCAGTCGGTGCTCGACACCCAGCAAAGCCTGCATGAAGACATCCGCGCTTATGAACTTGCGGCGCTGATGGTGAAGGCGTTCTTCGGTCTTGCCGGCACCGATGGCCTAAGTGGGAACAATGCGGGGAACAATGCGGCGCGCCGCGCCGGTGACGCCGAGCGCGACGCCTTCATGCGCGAGCAGATGGAGATGGCCGAGCGGCCGTTCGACGAATTCCCCGACCTGCGCAAGGGTTCGGTGGACGTCACACCGTTCACCGAGTACGCGCTGACGACCGCGCTGCTGCAGGACCGCGACGGCCGCTCGCTGCTCGAGCGCGTGGAAAGCCGGGTCCAGCTCGAGATGGACCGCATCATGGCGTCCTACGACATCAAGCTGTGGCGCGAAAAAGTGTCCGAACTGCTGCCGCAGCTCGAACGCGACGCGATCCGCGAGGCCGGCGCCACCGCCGAGACGAGCGAGGACCGTATCAAGCGCCATACCGGCGAGCTGTCGAACCGCCTGAAGGGCAGGGTGCGCGAGCGCCTGTACGCCCTGCTCGATGACCGCCGCCAGGGCGGACTGGAATTCGTGCTGTCGCTGCTGGAGCAGGTCAAGGCGCGGCTGTCGCAGCGCGACCTGAGCCATGCCGAGCGCAATGGCCGGCGCTACCGCGACATCCGCGATGCGCTGCGCACGCGCCAGGTCGAGGAATCGCTGAACAACCTGGGCCAGGCCGCCGGCCGCCTGTTCGGCAAGGAACCGCAGGCGCGCGAAGTGATGGGCCACCTCAAGCGCGACCTGGCCGATTACCTGCGCTTCCACCTGCTCGCGGTGGCGGCCGGCCAGGCGATCGAGGTGATGCGCTCCCTGTCCAGCTGGCTGGGCGATCCGCAATCGACCGATGAACAGGGCCATGCGCAGTGGAGCGGCATCGCCGGCGAGTTCCAGGAAGGCCGGCGCGCCGTGCAGGCGATGCTCGGCGCGGTGGACCAGCGCATCATGCAGCTGCGCGCCGACGCGCGCCAGGAACATGCGACCACGATCAAGCTCGGCGTCGATACGACGCCGGCGCCGGTGAGGCTCACTGGCGACACCAGCATCTGGAGTGAGGAAGTGCTGCTCGAATTCGGCGGTTCGGCGCGCCTGTTCCCGCAACTGGGCGACGAGCGCCTGCGCGCCGAGCTGCTGCTCAAGCTGTTCCGCCGCGCGCAGTTGCAGCTGTCCAGCCAGGATCTGGACCAGCAGGAGCCCGCCGATCCGCTGCTCGAACGCTTGTCGAGCCTGTCGCCGCAGGAGCGCCAGCGCATTTTCGCCGAGTGGATCCGCAGCGCGATGCCGTGGGTGAATGCGCGTTTCTCGGCCGAGTTCACGCCGAACGCCGACCAGTTCAAGTGCTTCATCGGCGTAGGCGATCCGATCGCTTGGCGGCGCATGGAGGCCGAGATCCGCGCCGCCGTGCCGACCGGGTACTTCCATGGCGAGCTGGTCTCGATCGTCAACACCGGGGTGAGCGGCAGAGCGGTGTGCTATATCGAGCTGTCCGGCTATCCGATGACGGTGCTGCGCGGCCTGCCGACCTGGCGCGCCTCGTACCAGATCGAGAACCCGAAGATTCCGACCCACCTGCATTTCGACGCCACGCGTTTTCGCCATCCGATCTCGCCGTCGATGGACGAGCTGGGACGGCTGGCCGACGATTACGAGTGGTATTTGCAGGCGATCGCGCTGGGCGTCATCCGGCGCAAACCGGAGCTGGGCGACCGCGAGGCGGATTTCCAGCCGCGCGGCCAGTACCTGTTCGAGGTCGAAGCGGGTTCCGGCGAATGGCTCCAGGTCGGCAACGAGTTCGCGATCCGCTCCAACGGCCTGCCTCCCTATTATCGCGAGGGGATCATTGCGGCCGTCCAGGCCCGCCTGGCGCGTCTCGGCCCGCAGCGGCTGATGCTGCTGGCGGCGCTGATGCGCTACTACCAGCTGCGCGTGTATGAGCCGCGGCTCGAAGTCGACGAGACCGGCGCCCAGCTGCCTTCACCCTCGCTGCCGAACATCACCGCGCGCCGCCTGTACGACGGCTGGATCCGGCGCGCCCGGGCGGCCGACCCGGCCCTGGGGCCGGCACGCATCGAAGCCCTGCTGGGCCAGGTCGAACGCTGGACCGAGGCCGTTCCCGGCTCGAGCCAGGACGCCTATAGTTGGGAAGTCGAGCGCGCGGTCGACAAGCGCGTGATCCTGTCCGCGCCGCTGGCGGATGAGGAAGCGGCGGCGCAGGCGCTGGCGCAGCGTCCCGTCGCGCCGCCACCGCTGCCGACCACCACGCCGCGCTTCAAGCTGTTCGTCGGCGGCGCCCAGCGTGGACCGTTCACGGTCGACGAGATCGCAGAGCAGGCCGCGCGTGGCGAGATCGATCATGCCACCCGCGCCTGGGACATGCGCTGGCATCCGAAGATCGGCAAGTGGAGTACGGTGGGTGAGCTGCCGGAATTGGCAACCGTGCTTGGCCGGACGGGGGATGAGGTCATACCCGATCCCGACGACGGCGTGCCGGATCCGGAGTAGGACTGAATATGGAGCAAGCCCAGTCCCTCCACCGCTGCGTGAACGTCGGCTGCGGACGCGCCTTTCCGCGCCGGGTCGATTTCTGTCCGTGGTGCGGCATGGCGCAGCGACCCGTCGCCGCGCCGATCGTGCCGCCGTCGCCAGCCTTGGTGAAACGGCCGGAGCCGGTCGCGGTTCCGCCGCCGCCGCCGGCGCCAGCCCCGCCTCCTGCGGCGCCAATTCTGCCACCGTCACCGCCACCCAGGCCGCCGCCACCGCCACCGCCGCCACCGATTCGCCCGAGTGCCGCGCCCCGGCCGACCGCGCCGGCGCGCAAACCGATCCGCCTGCGCTGGTGGCTGATCGCGCTCGGCCTGCTATGGCTGGCCTGGATGTTCACCAAGCCGACCCAGGCGCGCATCGAGCGCCGTATGGACGCGGCGGTCCTGCTTGCGAAGGAGTGCAAGCCGAAGCAGGCGCAGGATGAATTGATCGCGCTGCGCAAGACGCGCGCCAGCAAAGAGCAGCTGCGCAAGGTGCAGGATGCGCTCAATGCCGCAGCCGCCGCCTGCACGCGCGAGGAGCGGCGCCGGCGCAGCCATCCGCTGGCCGATCCGAAACGCGGTGGCTGACCCTGTAAGGACATCCACGCCCGATGGCCGCGTGTATCATGGGCGGCGTTGAGAAAACCGCAAGGAGTAGAGAATGAAAGCAACCATGACCAAGGCGCTGCTGGTGCCGGTGATGCTCATGGCGTTGGCCGGCTGCAGCCGCGACGAGGACGGCGCCGGCCCGGCGGAACGCATCGGCAAGGCAATGGACGAGGCCAGCGCCAAGGTGACCGATTCGATGAAGGACGAACTGGCCCGGGTCGATGACGCGGTCGACGAGGCGCGCGACAAGGTCAAGGACGCGACCGAGGAAGCCAGCCGTGGCCTGGATCGCGCTACCGAGGAAGTCGGCAAGTCGGTGGAACGCGCCGGCGAGAAGATCCAGGAAAAAGCCGACGAGATCAAGGAAGACGACTAAGCGTTGTCCTCTAAATGAAGGTCATCTCCGCAAGCGTGCCGTGCGCGGGGTTGGACGAGATCGCCAACGTCCAGCCGAAGCGTTCGCACACCCTGCGCGTCAGGAATAGCCCGAGTCCCTGGCCGCCACCCTGCTTGGCCGAATTGCGCAGCGCCAGCGTGTAGCGCCGCGCGGCGGCGACCGTATCGAAACCTGCGCCGCTGTCCTGGATGAAGAGGCGCCCACCGGCCAGGCGGACGTGGATGGCGCCCTGGTAGCTGTTCTCGGCCGCGTTGCGCAACAGATTGCCCACCACAATGCGCACGATCGCTTCCGGGCAGTTCACCGTCAGGGGCTCCAACACGTCGACGACGAAGCGCGCGTCCTTGCCCTCCAGTAGATGCCGGTGGTCGTCGATCAGCGTCAGTACCAGCGCATCGAGCCGTGTGGTCTCCAGCGGCGCCTTGCCGTCCTCGCGCGACAGGAACAGCAGCGCCGCCATGATCTCGGTGAGGTTCTCGGCGGTCGATTCGATGCGCGCCAGGGGGGCCTCGGCGGCCGGCGGCAGGTCGTGCAGCCTGAGCACGTCGACGGCGCCGGCAATGACGGCGATCGGCGTGCGGAACTCATGGCTGGCCTGGTCGAGCAGGCTGCGTTCGCGCTCGATGAAGCGCTCGACCCGTTCCAGGTGGCCGTTCACGATGACGGCGATGTCGTGCAGTTCGCTCAGGGCGAAGTCGGTCGCCAGGCGCTGCGACGGCTGCTCGGGATCGAGCTCTTCCATCCGCTCTGCCAGCACCCCCATCGGCCGCCGCAGGCTGCGGTAGACCCAGGCGATCGAACCGGCGATCATCGCGCCGCTCAGCACCGCGATCAGCACGCTGACCAGGGCCATATTGTTCTGGTAGTTCTCCAGGTCGGTGATGTCGACCGCCATCACGATGCGTTCGCCGTCGCCCACCGGCGTCACCAGCACCGCATGGCTGAGATCCGACTCATAGCTGTCCATCCGCTCTTCGTCGTAGTAACCGGGCTGCAGCCCGGCGAAGTAGGGCGGCATGTCGGTCGGAATCGGGCCGGCGCCCAGGCGCCAGCCGCGGATCAGGCCCGTCGGCGGCGGTTTGGGCGCTGGCCTGCCGTCCGCAAGCATCTGGGCGGTGCTCGATTCCAGCAGTTCTTCCCACAGGGGATGCACGATCAGGTGCTGGCTCAGGTTGCCCTGGATGGTCAGGCCCAGCGCCATCACCAGGAAGAACAGGACGAAGACTGCGCTGATCTTGCGCTGCAGGCTGGACATGCCAAGGCCGCGCTTATTCATCCGATAGCCCCAGCCGGTAGCCGCTGCCCGCGATGGTCTTGAGCAGCTTGCGCGGCGCATCGCCGTCAATCGCCTTGCGCAGCATGTGCATGTGCGAGCGCAGGACGTCGTTGTCGGGAACGTCGTCCTTCCAGATCAGGGTCTCGAGTTCCTCGCGCCGCACCAGCGCGGGCGAGCGGCGCATGAGGAGTTCGAGCAGCTGGCGCCGTACCGGCGTCATCGCCAGCACCTTGCCGGCGCGGCTCACTTCGAGCGTGCCGAGGTCGAAGCGCAGGTCGGCCACCTCCAGCACCTGCGATTCGGCCACGGCGCCGCGCGTGCGCTGCACCAGCACGCGCAGGCGGATTTCCAGCTCGGCCAGCGCCACCGGCTTGACCACGTAGTCGTCGGCGCCGGTCAGGAAGCCGTGCAGCTTGTGCTCGAGCTGGTCCTTGGCCGTCAGGACGATCACCGGGATGCGCGACTTCATGTCCTGGCGCAGCCGCCCCAGCATCGTCATGCCGTCCATGCGCGGCATCATCCAGTCGAGGACGATGGCGTCGTAGCGGTTGATGGCCAGCAGCCCCAGGCCCGATTCGCCGTCCGGCGCCGCGTCGGGATGGTGCCCGCACGCTTCCAGGTAGTCGTAGATGTTCGCGGCCAGGCCGGCGTTGTCTTCGATGATGAGTATGCTGAGGGGCTGCTTGATCATGGGGCGCAACGAGGTCGGTTGAAAAGGCCGGAGCAGTATCGCACCAAAATCTTAGAAGCCGCGGCTGAAGCCGATGAAGGCCGACACCGAGCCGTCCTTGTCTTTCTCCACCAGCGGGCTGTCCGAGAGCTTCGTCGGCAGCTTGCGGTAGCCGACATTGCCGATAAAGACCCAGTTGCCGGCGAACGGGCGCATCACGTCGACGCCGATGCGGGCCACCGCCGCGCTTCCCGGCTGGTATCCGGCCACGCCGCGCGCGACTTCCTCGGGCAAGGTGCCGTAGTAGTAATTGGCCAGCTTCTTCGACAGGTGCGAGACGCCGATGTTCGGCGTGATCCGCGTGGCGCCCCACTGTACCGGATAACCATAGGTCAGGCTGGCCTCGACACCCTTGCTGGTGCTGGTGATGTCGCCCTTGACGCCCAGGTCGAGCTGGCCCATGGCGCCGCGCCAGCTGGCGGCCAGGCCCAGGTCGAAGGCATCGTCGCGGTCTTCCAGCAAGGCGCGGTCGATGCCGCGCTCGGCCAGTTCAGGCCCGCCGAAATCGTCCCTGTCGATGCCGTCGAAGCGGGCCGACAAGGTCGCGTCGAGCGCGAAGCCGCCGCGCTTGACGAGGTGGGCGCCGCCGCCGATGCCGCGCCAGTAGAAGCGCTCGCCCTGGTAGGTCACGAGCGGGAAGGGCGTGACGCGCGTGCCTTCGCCGGCGTACACCGAATCGGAGACGGCGGCGCCGATGCCCAGGCCCCAGCGCGGCGGTTGCTGGGCACTGGCAAGGCTGGAGACGGCGAGAAGGGTGGCGCAGAGGAAGATGGGCTTCATGGATGGTCCTGTTGGTGGTCGCTGAGTGAATGCCTGCACTATGCGGCAGGCGTGTCGATGAAATGTCGTTGGCACGGTGGCTTACCTGGTCGGCGCGCCGGCCGCGACGACCGTCGCGTCGATCCAGCCGAGGTAGTTGCTGGAATGATGCACCCGGTTGCCGGGTTGCAGATAGATGCGTTTGGCGGCCTCGCCGGCCAGGTAGCGCTCGACCTGCACCAGTTGCGCGGCGCGGTCCTTTGCGCCCATCACCGCCTTGATCACGGCCGGCTCGGGCTCCTGGAACACCACGCCGTCGCCGGTGCCGGTCAGCACCGCGCTCTCGGTGCCGATCGCCTTTCGTGCGACCATCGGGATGCGGCCGCCCGCATACGACCAGGTGCGCGTGTCGGCCTCGCCCAATGTCTCGTCCACGATCGCGCGCAAGTCCTTGATCATGTCGCCGGCATTCGCTTGCTGGCGCTGCCGGCCGTCGAGGTGGGTCGCGATGGTGACGCCCTGCAGGAAAGCCTTCCAGTCGCGCGGCACCACCAGCAGGGCGCCGGCGGGGAAGCGGTCCGGCCCGCTCTTTGCGTCCGCGAAGCCGTCGCCCGAGGCTGGATTGCGCAGATCGATATTGCGCACCAGCGTGGCGCGGTCCGAGAAGTCGCCGCACAGGAAGAAGCCCTTGCGGGCGGCGTCGAAATCGGCGGCCGAGCGCAGTTCGCGGTCGAAGCGCGCGCAGACTTCCACCTCGTAGTCCAGCAGGGCGCCGGGGGCGGCGACGACGGTGGCGCGCGGGCCGCCGGCCGCGGACAGCTTGGGAAACAGGAAGGCCTCGTGCATGCCGACCTCTTCGCCGTGCGCCGGGTAGTTGGTGCCGGCGGCGATATGGGCCAGGCCGCGCGGTCCCACGCCGAGCAGGCGCTCGAGTGGATGGCTGACGGTTCCTCGCGCCTGCCGCGCCAGGCCGTCGAGGGCGGCGGCGTCGAAGCGCTTGATGACGTCGAAGGCGTCCGGGCTATACAGGCCGCTGGCCGCGCTCAGGTCGATGGCGGTGAGATTGCCGGCGCCCAGCGTCAATGCCAGCAGGGTGTGGACCTGTTCTCCCTGGCGTACCTGGGCGAAGGTATGGGCCTGCGCGAGGGGCGCCAGTGCAGGGCCGGCATTGGCTGGCGGCGCTGCCGATGCGCTGGCCGCAGTGAGGGCCAGGCAGGCGCAGGAAAGGACGGTACGAAGGCGGAACATGGTGAACTCCAGGTGGTGAACGAGCCGGCATCGTAGCGAGGCGATGTCGCGAAGTTGTCGTTCAATACTTGCCCTGCATATCCACGCATAGGGTATATTTCTGGTATTAAATTCTGCTACCACAAGTAGGAGTCATCCAGCAGCCATGTCCCGCCTCTCCTTGCCGTCACTCCTGTTGAACAGCTTCTGGGTCCTGTGCCTGTTGTCATCCGGCCTGCCGGCCTGGGCGCTGGACCGTGAGGTCGGCCTGGCCAATACCCATCACACCAGCTGGACCGTGCTCGATGGCGCGCCGTCACGGATCATGTCGATGGCGCAGACGTCCGATGGCTGGCTATGGCTCGGTACCTATGATGGCTTGTACCGCTTCGACGGCGTGCGTTTTACGCGCGTGGAACTGCCGCGGCGCGGCATGCTGACCCGCGACCGCATCCTCGCGCTGGGCGCGGAGCGCGACGGCAGGCTGACGATCACCTATGCCAGCACGGGCATGTCGATACTGCATCCGGACGGCCGCCTGGAAGACTTGCCCGACGCCGAGCAGCCGCTCGGCCTGATCCTGTCCACGACGATCGATGTCGACGGCAGCATCTGGGCCGGCGCGGAGAGTGGCGTGCACCGCTTCGACGGCCAGCGCTGGCAGCCGGTCCCGTTCGACGGCGTGCCGGAGGTGGGCGGAGTACACAATATGCTGGTCGACCAGTATGGCCAGATGTGGGTGTCGGACCGGGAAGGCGCCTGGCGCCCGGACCGCCAGCGTGGTCGCTTCGTGCGCGTTGCCATGCATGGCGGGTTCTTCGCGATGTCGCCCGACGGCCGCCTGTGGCTGGCCAACGGGGGCAGGATGTCGTTGCTGCCCGGTGCGCCGGATGGCCGCGTGCTGCCGCCACCGGAAGGGTTCAATCGCACCGAAGCACGACCAGCGGCGCTGTTCGACCGGGATGGCACGCTGTGGTCGCTCGGCGCCGGCCGTGAACTGCGCCTGCGCTATGGCGCCGGCATGCTGCCGGATACCGCCTTCGACGCTGCACAGGGCGAGGGCGATGTCGTCGCTTCCCCGCCTTTGTCGGGCGACGATCCTGAATACATCCTTGAAGACCTTGAAGGCAATGTCTGGATCGCGACCCAGCATGGCCTGGATCGCTTCCGCGAGCGCCGGGTACATCGCTCGCTCCTGTCGGGGGCAGGCTACTACTTCACCCTGGCGCGTGACACCGATGGCGTGGTCTGGGCCGCTGACCGCAGCAATGGCGCCTTGTGGCGCATCGCGCCCGGCCGCGCGCCGCAGGTCGAGCGCGGGCAGCATGCGCTCATGGTTGCCAACGACCACCGGGGCGCGCTGATGCTGGCCGGTACGCATGGCATCGAGGTGCGCTATCGCGGCGCGGTCGAACGGATACCGTTCCCACCGGGACCGGATGGCAAGCCGGCCGCGTTGCGCCTTGCCGGCCTGGGTCATGACGGCAAGGTGTTGTGGATATTCTCCGCCCCGACCGGCCTGATGGGGCTGGTCGATGGCAAGTGGCTGCCGCGCAGCGCCTTTCCGCTGCCACCCAAGATCGGCGTCTCGACGGCTGGCGCCAAACCGGGCCAGCAGTGGCTGGGCCTGGCCGACGGTGAGCTGGTGTTCTACGATGACGGCGTCAGGCAGGTGTACGATGCGTCCGCGGTCGGCATGGCGTCACGCATCTTCGCCGAAGGCGACATCACGATCAGCGGCGCGCGCGGCATGGGCGTGCTCAAGGACGGCCGAATCCAGCTCTTGCTCGCCCCGGATCCGGACGCGCTGCGCAACGTCACCGGCATGTACGTCACGCCCGAGGGAGACCGCTGGCTCAATGGTGCGGGTGGCGCAGTGCACGTGCGCGCGCAGGATTGGCGGCGCAGCATGGCCGACCCCGGCCTGCCGCTGCGCTACCGGCTGTTCGGCGTGCAGGACGGCTACACCGGCAAGGCGATGACCGAGATCCGCATGCCCACCGCGGTGGCCGATGGAGGAGGGCGTATCTGGCTGGTGACAGATGGCGGCGTGGTCAGCATCGACAACACGCCATCGTCGCGCAACGGGCACGCGCCGCGGGTCGCGATCCTTGGCGCGGAGGCCGGCGGCGTGGCCGTTGCCGCTGCCGGGACGCTGTCCCTGCCGGCGGGATCGAACGAGTTCGGCATCGAGTTCACCGCGCTCGGGCTGCGCCGTCCGGAAGGGCTGCGGTTCCAGTACCGCCTGGACGGCGTCGACCGTGACTGGCAGGATGCCGGCAACCGGCGCGCTGCCCGGTACACCAATGTGGCGCCGGGTGCCTACCGCTTCCAGGTGCGCGCGCACAACGAGGATGGCGTGGCCAGCGCCAATACCGCGGCCCTCGAGCTGGAGATCGCGCCGACCCTGTTCGAAAGCCGTCCGTTCCAGATCGCGTGCGCGCTGGCGGCGCTGGCGCTGGGCTATTCTCTGTACCGCTACCGCGTGCGCCATCTGACGCGGCGGATGGCCGAGCGCCTGCGGATGCGCACCGCCGAGCGCGAACGCATCGCCCGCACCCTGCACGATTCCTTCCTGCAGACGGTCGAGGCGCTGGCCCTGCGCCTGGATACGGTGGTGCGCGCCATGCCCGATGGCGACCGGGCCCGCACCAGGCTCGAACACGTGCTGGACGAAGCCGACCAGGCCATCGCCGAGGGCCGCGACCGCTTGCAGGAACTGCGCATGAGCGACAACATCACCCTGGACTGCGTCATCGACGACGCGCTGCGCCGGCTGCAGGAAGACCATCCCGGCATCGTGGCCGGCTTCGAGGTCGACGGCAGCGCCGTGCGGCTGGCGCCCGCGCTGGCCGAGGAAGTCGCCGAGATCGCGCGCGAGGCGATGCGCAATGCCTTCCGCCACGCCGGCGCCACGCGCATCGACGTGCGCCTGACATATGGCAGGCGCCGGCTGGCGCTGGAGGTGGCCGATGACGGCCGCGGCATCGCGCAGGCGGTGCTGCAGGCCGGCAGGCGCGATGGGCACTGGGGTCTGGTGGGGATGCGCGAGCGCGCGGCCCAGATCGGCGGGCAGCTGACGGTCGACAGCGGCGCAGGCAGAGGCACCAAGGTGCGGCTGGCCGTGCCGCTCGCCTAGGCCAGGTCGCGGATTACCAGCCTGGCTTCCAGCCCGCCTTCGGGATGGTTCGCCAGTACCAGCGTGCCGTCCAGCGTCGCCGCCAGTTGGCGCGCGATCGCCAGGCCGAGCCCGGTGCCGCCGGTATCGCGGTTGCGCGACGCTTCCAGGCGGTAGAACGGTTCGAACACCTTCTCCAGCTCTTCCGCGGGAATGCCGGGGCCGAAATCGCGCACCAGGATCGCGAGCTCGCCGGCTGCAGCCTGCCCGGTACTTCGCCCGACACTGACTTCGACCTCGCCCCCATACTTGAGGCCATTGTCGACCAAGTTGCCAAGGATGCGCTTGAGTGCATGGGGACGGGTCGCCATGGAAGTGCCGGACTTGCCGCTCAGGGTCACGGCGCGCCCCGCATCCTGGTAGTCGCCGACCAGGCTGCACAGCATCGCATCGGCATCGATGCGGCACGGCGCTTCCAGCGTACCGTGCAGGGTGCGCGCATAGGCCACGCCGTCCTTGACCAGCGCCTCCATCTCGCGCAGGTCGCGGTTCATCTTGTCGCGCTGGACCGCGTCTTCCAGCATATCGGCGCGCATGCGCATGCGGGTGATCGGCGTCTGCAGGTCGTGCGAGATCGCGGCCAATATCTGGGTGCGCTCGCTCATGTAGCCGGCGATGCGCGCCTGCATCGCATTGAAGGCGCGCGCCGCGCGCGAAACTTCGTGGGGGCCGGATTCGGGCAGCGGCTCGGATTTTAGATCGGGTCCGAGACTGTCGGCGGCATCGGCCAGCCGGGCCAGGGAACGGGTCGCCAGCCGCACGCCGGCCCAGGTGAAGGCCGCCAGCAGGATCAACTGTCCGAGCAGCACGGCGGGCAGCCAGTTCGATACCGGCAGGCCGGCGGGCCGCATGTCGATCGTCAGCGGCGTGCCGTCGGCCAGGATCACGGTCGCCTGCACCCGGTTCGGATGGCCCGGCACCGCCCGCGCGGTGACCTGGTACTGCTTGCCGATGGCATCCATGAAGGCCTCGGCGATGCGGCGCGCATGCGCGGTGTCGGGCAGGTGGCCCAGGTCGCCGGGGCCAAGCGAAAAGCTGTAGGTGCGGCGCTCCAGGCGCGGCAGCCAGGCGGCGCGTTCGGCCGCCGGGAGGCGGTCGAGCAGGGCGACCGAACTGGCGACGTCCTGCTCCAGGTAGCCGAGCATCAGGCCCACCGTGGCTTCGCGCCGCTCGCTCATGATCAGGACATAGGACAGCGCATGCGCCAGCGCCAGGCCGAGCGACAGGATCAGTACCAGGCGCACGAACAGGGTGCGCGGCCAGCGCAGAAAGTTAGTGTTCATGCCGGACCGTCCGCCACCTCGACCGCGCACGAAAACACATAGCCTTCGCTGCGCAGGGTCTTGAGGTAGCGCGGCTCGCGCGCATCGTCCCGCAGGCGCTGGCGCAGGCGGCTGACCAGCAGGTCGATCGAGCGGTCGAACAGGTCGGCGTCGCGGCCCTGGGTCAGGTTCAGCAGCTGGTCGCGCGACAGCACACGCTGCGGATGATCCAGGAACACCCGCAACAGGCGGTATTCGGCGCCGCTCAGGGCCACCATCGTGCCCTCGGCATCGAGCAGGTGGCGGCCGACGGTGTCGAGCCGCCAGTCGCCGAACGCCAGGAACTGGCCCGGCTCCTTGACCTCGAAGTTCGGCGGCAGCATGCGCGCGCGGCGCAGCACCGAGCGGATGCGGGCGAACAGCTCGCGCACGGCGAACGGTTTTGTCAGGTAGTCGTCGGCGCCCATCTCGAGGCCCACCACGCGGTCGGTCTCTTCGTCGCGCGCGGTCAGCATCAGGATCGGCAAGGCACGCCATTTGCCGGCGCGCAGGTCGCGGCACAGGGTCAGGCCGTCTTCGCCCGGCAGCATCAGGTCCAGGATCACCAGGTCGAACTGGTGCTGTTCCATCAGCGCGCGCATCTGGCGGCCGTTGGCGGCGGTGGAAGCACGCATGCCCTGTTTTTCCAGGTAGCTGGCGAGCAGTTCGCGGATCTCGAGGTCGTCGTCGACGATCAGGATATGGTCGGTATGTTCCATGGTCGGCACCTGGCAGGGAGTCTGTTTCAAGAGTAGCAGTGCTGCCTTTATATCTCAACCGCCGCCCACTTTTGTATGCCAGTGTATCTGGGCCCGGGCCGGGTACAGTACATTGCAAGAACCCCCGTTCCGGACACATCCCGGATACGCCACGGCGGTCCAATACGGTCATCCCAACAGGAGGACCGTACCATGCCAACTCTCATCGACGCACCACTTGCCCTGCTCGGCGGCGTGCTGACCATCGCCTCGCCCTGCGTGCTCCCCATCCTGCCCATCGTCCTGGGCGGCACCCTGCAAGACCGGGCGGAGGGACAACGTAATACACGTCCGCTGTTCATCGTGGCCGGCTTCGTCATTGCCTTCGCCGCGCTCGGCATGCTGCTGGCCAGCGCCTCGCAGCACGTCGTGCTGGCCCACGAAACGCTGCGCTACGCGGGCCTGGCCATCCTGGCCGTGCTGGGCGTGGCGATGCTGTGGAAGGCGCCGTATGCGTGGTTAATGAACCACCTGAGCGCCCTGGTGAGCCGTGCGATGCCCGCCGGAGGCGAGGCCCGCGCCGGCAATCTCGGTGGCCTGTTGCTCGGCATGTCGCTGGGCGCGGTCTGGACGCCCTGCGCCGGGCCGGTGCTGGCCTCGATCCTGGTGCTGGTGGCCCAGGCCCAGGATATCGGCCGCTCGGCCGGCCTGCTGCTGCTGTACGCCATCGGCGCCGGCATCCCGATGCTCGTCATCGCCTACGGCGGCCAATTCGTCCGCACCCGGATCCGCGCCGTGGCGCGCCACGCCGACCGCCTGCAACAGCTGTTCGGCGCGCTGATCCTGGCCACCGCCGCCGCCATCTATTTCCAGTACGACGTCCTGCTGTACGCCCACCTCGCCAACTTCATCTCGCTCTGAAAGGAATCATCATGAAACGCCTGTTCACCCTGCTGCTCGCCGGCGCCACCTTCTTCAACGCCGCCTCGTCCCATGGCGCGCCGATCGCCAAGGTCCAGACCGCACCTGAATTCACGGGCATCGACAAGTGGCTCAATTCGCAGCCCCTCAGCATGCAGGGCCTGCGCGGCAAGGTCGTGCTGGTCGACTTCTGGACCTACACCTGCATCAACTGCATCCGCACGCTGCCCCATGTGAAGCGCTGGCACGAGAAGTACCGAACCCAAGGCCTGGTCGTGGTCGGCGTGCATACCCCCGAGTATCCGTTCGAGCGCTCGACCTCGAACGTGCAGTCCGCGATCAAGCGCTTCGGCATCCCGTACGCGGTCGCCCAGGACAACCGCTACGCCACTTGGGAGGCCTATTCGAACCAGTATTGGCCGGCGGTCTACCTGATCGACAAGCGCGGACGCATCGTCTACACGCACTTCGGCGAAGGCGCCTACCAGGAGACCGAAGCCAAAATCCAGGCCCTGCTGGCCGAAGCGGCGTAAGCCATCACTTTTTCAACCCACGAAGGAGAACCACCATGAACACCAGCACCGCACAACACAAAATCGCACTCGTCTTCGGCGGCTCGCGCGGCATCGGCGCCGGCATTGCCCTGCGCCTGGCGCAGGAAGGCACCAACGTCGCCCTGACCTATGCCGCGGCCGCCGCCAAGGCCAACGAGGTGGTCGCCGCCATCGAGGCCCAGGGCCGCGATGCCCTGGCGACCCAGGCCGACAGCGGCAACGCCGCCGACCTGCAGTCGGCCGTGCGCCAGGCCGTGGCGCGCTTCGGTCGCATCGACATCGTCGTCGTCGCCGCCGGCATCCTGCACGTCGCCGACGTGGCCGAGTTCAGCATCGACAACCTCGACCGCATGCTCGACGTGAACGTGCGCGGTGTCTACCTGGCGATCCAGGCGGCCCTGCCGCATATGGGAGAGGGCGGCCGCATCGTCACCATCGGCAGCAATGTGGCCGAACGCAGCAGCCATCCGGGTTCCAGCGTGTACGCCATGACCAAGGGCGCGGTGGCGGTAATGGTCAAGGGCCTGGCGGTCGACCTGGCGCCGCGCGGCATCACCATCAACAACATCCAGCCCGGCCCGATCGCGACCGACATGACGGCCGACATGCTCGAGATGATCACGCCCCTGATCCCGGTGAAGCGCGTCGGCCAGCCGGCCGAGATCGGCGGCCTGGTGGCTTACCTGACCGGCCCGGATTCGGGCTATATGACGGGCGCCAGCCTGACCATCGACGGCGGCATGTCGCTGTAATCCGGGAGAACGCCATGAACGACACCACCAACCTGAAACGCAGGGGCTTCCTGAATACCGCTGCGCTGGGCCTCGTCGCCGTCCAGGCCAGCCTGATGGGCGCCGCGCAGGCGGCGCCTGCCGGCGCCAGGCCAAGCGCCGGAAGCGGGATTTCCCCGGCCAGCAACACCTTCACCGACATCCGCCAGATCCGCGCCGGCGTGCTCGACGTCGGGTATGTCGATGCCGGCCCGCGCACCGGCACGCCGATCGTGCTGTTCCACGGCTGGCCCTACGACATCCACGCCTTCATCGACGTGGTGCCGATCCTGACCGCGGCCGGCTACCGCGTGATCGTGCCGCACCTGCGCGGCTATGGCAGCACGCGCTTCCTGTCGCCGGACACGCCGCGCAACGGCCAGCAGGCCAGCTTCACGGCCGACGCCGTGGCCTTCCTTGACGCACTGAAGATCGAGCGCGCCATCGTCGCCGGTTTCGACTGGGGCGCCCGCATCGCGACCACCCTGGCCGCACTGTGGCCGCAGCGTTTCAATGCGCTGGTCTCGGTCAGCGGCTACCTGATCGGCAGCCAGGAAGGCAATATCAAGCCGCTAGCGCCGAAGGCCGAGCTGCAATGGTGGTACCAGTACTACTTCGCCACCCCGCGCGGCGAGCTCGGTTATCGCGAAAACACGCACGCCTTCGCGCGCCTGATCTGGGAGCTGGCGTCGCCCGAGTGGAAGTTCGACGACGCGACCTTCGCCCGCTCGGCCAGGTCGCTCGACAACCCGGACCACGTCGCCATCTCGATCAGCAACTACCGCTGGCGCCTGGGCCTGGCGCCGAGCGAGCCGCAGTACGAAGACCTCGAGCGGCGCCTGGCGGCATTCCCGGACGTCGCGGTGCCCACCATCACGATGGAGGGCGAAGCCAACGGAGCGCCGCATCCGGACCCGAAGAACTACGCCAAAAAATTCTTGAAGAAGTACGAACACCGCCACCTCGCCAAGGGTGTCGGCCACAACCTGCCGCAGGAAGCGCCCCGGGACTTCGCCCAGGCCATCCTCGACGTCGCCAAATGGATTTGAGGAGATCGACCATGAACACCAATGCAAACGTGCTTTACACCGGCAAGACCCACACCACCTCGGGCGGACGCGATGGCGCGGCCCGCAGCACGGATGGCCGCCTGGACATCCAGCTGTCCTCTCCCGGTTCGACAGGCGCGGGCACCAATCCGGAGCAGCTGTTCGCGGCCGGCTGGTCGGCCTGCTTCATCGGCGCGATCGGGCTCGCGGCGGGCAAGCTGGGCGTGAAGCTGCCGGCCGGGCTGGCGGTCGATGCCGAGGTGGACCTGTGCAATGGCCGTGGCGCCTACTTCCTGCAGGCGCGCCTGAACGTGCACCTGCCCGGCCTGGAGCAGGACACGGCGCGTGCGCTGGTCGACAGCGCGCACCAGACCTGCCCGTATTCGAAGGCGACGCGCGGCAATATCGACGTCCAGATCAACCTCGTCTGAGAGAGAACATCATGCGACTATTGTCTACCCTGATTCTCGGCCTCGCGGCCACCCTGTCCCTGCCGGTCTTCGCCCAGGGCGATGTCGGCGGCGCTAGTCCGATCGCCGTGGTGGCGATCGAGAACGAGGCGGCTCCCAGATTGATCGTCGACCAGCCGCTGCCGGGACCGCTGGCGAAAGGCCAGGTCTTCATCGGCTACCGCACCGAGAACATCCGCATCGTGCCGGTATATAACAAGGGCGCGCTCGACGTGTCGCCGCGCATCGGCCACCTGCACGTGACGGTGGACGGCACGCCATGGCATTGGGCCGACGCCAGCAACGAGCCGATCATCCTGGTGGGCCTGCCCCCAGGCCCGCACAAGGTGCTGGTCGAACTGGCCGATCCCACGCACATGGTCGTCGCCAGCAAGGCGGTGGAATTCGTCGTGCCGGCGGTGGCGGGAGGCCAGCACGGGCATTGATCGCAAGGTCGCGACCAAGTTGTATCCAGAGGTAACGCCGTACATATATCGCATTGGGCCTGATCTTGCGGCGAATGGCGTGCATCGTGCCTGCTAGTCGCCCTCGGCGGCTGGCAGGCCGACGGCCGGGGATCCCGCGGTTACAACCGCTTACGTATCAACGGTTCAGCTTGGCTTGCCATTGGTGCTACCTTTCCAATACGCAATTCAATGAGGAATTGCGAACCAGACCAGATAGAGGACATCATGAAAAAACTGTTCATTACGCTCGCAGCCGCCGTGGCCGCCATCGGTTCCGCACAAGCCCAAACCGTCGTTTCCGAGGGCGGCACGGGGCGCCCCTATATCGGCGCCGCCGTATCCGGCGCCAAGAACCAGACGACGGATGACTGGCAGGCCGGTGGCAAGATCTTCGGCGGCTACAACATCGACCAGAACTGGGCGGTGGAAGTTGGCCATTCCCGCTTTGGCAAGGAAGACTTCAGGGCTACCGCAGCGCCTCAATTCCCGGATGCCCAGGTAAAGAGCTCGCGCACTTATATCGCCGGAAAATACACGATGCCGGTGAGCACCGACCTGTCGGCCTACGCAAAGCTGGGCGCTTCGTATAACGAAACCAAGACCAGCTTCATGAGCGCCAACCGGACCAATCGCGACACCGGCGCCTACGCTGCGCTGGGCTTGCAGTATGCGCTGGCGCCGAACGTGGCGCTGGTTGGCGAATACGAGCGTTATGGCAAGAAAAAGGACGTTGGCGCCAAGGCTGACGTCGTGTCGGTGGGCCTGCAGTACGGCTTCTGAGCTTTCCCTCGCTCGCCGGCCGCGCAGGTTGACGCCTTCGCGGCCGGCCAATCTACTGGCAGGAAGAAGGACGGTGCGGCTACAAGGATGGACGATTCTGGACGGTTAATCCAGATGACCATGAGGATGGCCAGTTGACGATACTTCGCCGACTGGCTGCGCCTGCGATGCCATTTTTCGATATCGACATCGATTGGCTGCTCAGCCCCCAGCCGCGCAACGAGAGCGTGTGCCAGTCCGGCCGAGCGACCATCGACTGCCACAACGGCGCCGGTTCAACCGTTCGCCGCCTTCAACGGCTCCCGCTCTCCCATCACGACCGACAACTCGACCTGCCCCGCGCGCCACGCATGCTCCAGGTTCTGCTCGATCGCATCGATGCTGGCCAGCCTGTCGTCGGCGAAGCCGCGTACCCCATACGCCCGGTTGCGCCCATGCGACTTGGCCAGGTACAGCGCCATGTCCACCAGGTTTACCACCCGCTCCCACGCCAGGTTCTGCTTGCCGACCGACAGCGGGAAGGGTGCATAGCCGATCGAGACGTTGACGGAGAGGGCCGTGCCGCCATGGTCGACGACGGTCGCGCCGACGCCGGCCAGGATGCGCCCGGCCACCTCGTCCAGGCCGGCCTTGCCGGCCGGCGCCGTCGGCAGGTAGGCCAGGAATTCCTCGCCGCCCCAGCGCACGATCATGTCGGTCTCGCGCAGGATCTCGCACAGGCGCGCCGCGATCGTGGTCAGCACCGCGTCGCCGGCCGCGTGGCCATAGGTGTCGTTGATGTTCTTGAAGTGGTCGACGTCGAGCAGGAACAAGGCGCCGCCGTTGTCCTGCTGTTCCGCCGCCGGCAGCGCGCGCATGTATTCCAGAAAGTGACGACGGTTATACAACCCCGTCAGCGGATCGCGCACGCTCTGCTGCTTGAGTTCACGGTTCTTTTCGTGCAGCTGGGCGTTCGCGTGGCGCACCTTGCGGTACAACAGGCCCACCACGGTTGCCGTCAGCGCGAACACCGCGACCAGCAGCCACCACACGCGCTGCTGCAGGCGGCGGTTGTCGATCTCGGTCGATTTGATCAGGTTCTCGCTGCGCAGCAGCTCGATCTGGCGCTGCTTCTTGTCGCCTTCGTACTTTTCCTGCAGGTCGAGCATCGCCTGCTGGCGGCGCCGTTCGAACAGCTCGTTCGAGATCTTGCGCTCGCGGTGGTAGGCCTGCAGCGCGCCGGGCAGGTCGCCGACGCGCTCGAGCGCGAGGCCGTACTCGACCAGGGCGTTCTGCAGTTCCGGCTTGTCGCCGATTTCCTCGTAGCCTGCCATGCCCAGTTCGATCTGGCGCTTGCCGTCGGCCAGGCGGCCGGTGCCCAGATAGGCCTGGCCCAGGTTCAGGTGCGCGGTCGCATCGAGTTTGCGGTCGTTCAGCGGACGCGCCGCCGCCACCGCCTGCTCGGCGTAGCCCGCCGCTTGCTTGTAGGCGCCGGTCTTGAGATAGAAATCCGACAGGTTGATCAGCGACACCGCGACCCGCTTGGTGGCGCCGATCGAGCGTTCCAGCGCCAGTCCTTCCTGCAGCGCGCGCAGCGCACGTTCGCGCTGGCCGGTATCGATCGCCAGCCCATACTCGGCGTTCCTGATGGTGGCCATGCGGCCGGGCGACCTGGCTTTTTCGGCGGCAGCCAGCGCCTCGTCCAGCAGGACGAAACCCTTTTCGGGCTCGCGCATCTGGGCATACAGGCGCACCAGCGAATTGAGCGCCATGACCACGTGCACCGGCTCGCCCTGTTTGCGCGCCAGTGCGGCCGCCGACTGCAGGCGCTCGAGGGCGCTCGGCAGATTGCCTTCCTCTGCATGCGATTCGCCCGACGAAATCGCGGCGCGTACGCGCAGGTCGATGTCGTCGGTGGTGTTGGCCAGCTTTTCCGCTTCCCAGACCAGGCGGTGCGCTTCACTCGGACGATGTTGGGCAAAGGCCGAATACCCTTGCATCAGGAAGCCCTTGGCCAGCGCGCCGGCATGATCATACTCACGGCCCAGTGCGATCAGCTCGTTGGCGAGCGTGAAGGACTGCCCATGGTGGCCGAGGCCGTGGCGCGCCATGGCAAGCTGGTTCAGGAACTCGATGCGTTGCGCCAGTGGCGCGTTACGGGCTTCCGCTTCGAGCGCCTCCAGCTTCGGCAGTGCGCGCTCGGGCACAAAGCGATTGAGTTCGCGGATCTCTGCAATGCGCTGCTCCAGCGGCAGGACGCCGCTGGCGAACGCCACGGGCGCCGCCACGCACAATGCCAGGGCCAGCGCGTGGAAGCGGGAGCGCGCGAATGCGCAATGCAGGACAGCGAACATGCCGTTTCTCGTCGCGCCGGGGTGGTCCGGCGGAAGTTGTTTGGGCCATTATATGGCTGTTGCAAAGTAGAAATTTCACTTTCTCTTTAATTGTCACAAAAATGACACAGCCAAATCGGGGGCGTCCCCGTGGCGCAAGGCGATTGCCCCGGGAAGCCTGTCAATCCAGGAAAAATTGCTGGAACCGCGTGTTTAGTGCGACAACAAAATATCGCCTATTGGAAGTAACCGATAGCAAAAATCACGTACCACATTGTGGCGACAACGGTGCGATCCCGATCCGCGCCGGCTCCTATACTGGGGGCCACGATTGGCGACGAGGAGAACGCGATGTGGAAGTCACCCTGGGCCAGGTGGGGCGCGACGCTGGGCTTCGCGCTGGGCGGTTTTTTCGACGGTATCCTGCTGCATCAGATCCTGCAGTGGCACCATCTCCTGAGCCTGGTGCCCGGCATCGACGACCTGCGCCTGCAGGTGCTATGGGATGGTTACTTCCACCTGCTGATGTACGTGATCGCCCTGGCCGGCCTGGTCGGGCTGTGGCGCGCGCAGCGGCGCCGCGGAGTCGATTGGGGCCGGCCGCTGGCGGGCGCAATGCTGGTGGGTTTTGGGGTCTGGCACACGGTCGACGCGCTGCTGTCGCACTGGCTGCTCGGCATCCACCGCATCCGCATCGACAGCCCGAACCCGCTGGCCTGGGATGTGCTGTGGTTGGCCGTGTTCGGCATTGTGCCGTTGGTGCTGGGCTGGCGCTGGCTGCGCCGCCAGGGCGGCGGCGGCGGTGGGATGCAAAATGTGACCAAGGCGACCGCGGCGCTGGCCCTGCTGGCGGCCGGCACGGCCGGCGCCGGCGCCTGGGCGCTGATGCCGCCGCCGGGGCAAGACCTGACCACCGTCGTATTCCACCCCGGCGCCGGCCCGCGCGAAGTGTTCGCGGCGCTCGACGCGGTCGACGGTCGGCTCGTATGGAGCGACCGCGCCATGGGCGTGGTGGTGATGGCGGTGCCGGAATCACGCCGCTGGGATCTGTACCGGCACGGCGCGCTGCTGGTGAGCGGCAGCGGTGCGCCGGCCGGTTGTTTCAACTGGAGTCGAATCTAGACTGCGATCTGCTGCAACAGATACAGCCGCTGATACAAGCCGCCCTCGATCCGCATCAGCTCCTCGTGCGGCCCGGCTTCCGTGATCTTGCCGTGGTTGAGCACGATGATGCGGTCGGCTTCGCGGATGGTCGACAGGCGGTGCGCGATGGCGATGATGGTCACCTTGCCGCGCAACTCTTCCAGCGCTTCCTGCACGATTTGCTCGGTGGCGCTGTCGATGCGCGAAGTCGCCTCGTCCAGCAGCAGGATCCGCGGCTCGCCCGCCAGCGCACGCGCGATCGCGATCAGCTGCTTCTGGCCGGACGACAGGCGCGAGCCGCCTTCGCCCAACTGGGTCTCGTAGCCGTCTTCCAGCGCTTCGATGAAGTCGTGGGCGTGGGCCGCGCGCGCCGCCGCCTGCAGGCGGGCGAAGGAAAGGCCGCGGCCCATGTCGATGTTTTCACGCGCAGTGGCGGCCAGGATGAACGGGTCTTGCGGCACCAGGCCGACTTCGTTGCGGAAGCGCTCATTGCCGATGCCGGCCAGCGGCAGGCCGCCGATCTCGATGCTTCCCTTGTCGGCTACGTAGTAGCGCAGCAGCAGCGACAGCAGGGTCGACTTGCCGCTGCCGGTATGACCCACGATGCCGAAGAAGGCGCCTTGCGGCACGTCGAGCGACAGGTCGTGCAGCACCGGCTGGCCCGCCACGTAGGCGAATTCCACATTACGCACCCGCACCGCCGGCGCAGTCGACGAGAAGACGCTGTCGTCGTGGGCGCGCTTGGGATCGTGTTCCGGCGCGCCCGCTTCGTCGAGCAGCGTGTTCACGCGCGCCGCCGCCACCACCGCCTGTTGCAGGCCGCTGAACTGCATCGTGATCTGGATGAGGGGTTCCACCACGCGCGCGATATAGCTCACAAAAGCGTACAGCACGCCCACCTCGACCGCGCCGACTTCGCGCTGGCCGAAGGCGAAGATCACCAGCGCCAGCAGGGCGACGTTGAGCAGGTCGAGCGCGGGCCGCAGCAGGAAGGCGTTGGCGCGCAGCTCGGCCACGCGCGCCGTGTAGTGGTTGCGGTTGGTGCCCAGGAAGCGCTCGCCGAAACGCACTTCGGCATTGCTGGCTTGTAGCACGCTCATGCCGCCGATCGACTCGGCCATCTGGGCATTGATGTCGCTGCGCAGCGCGCGCGCCCGCGTCACCGCCGGCGCCGACAGGCGCTGGTAGAGCCAGACGATGCCCACCACCGCCGGCACCAGCGTCAGCACGATCAGCATCAGGCGCCAGTCGAGCCAGGCCATCGCGATCATGGTGCCGATCAGGACGATCGAATTGTCGAGCATGACGTACAGCACCTGGATGTACAGGGTCTTGACCGCCTCGGTGTCGTTGGTCACGCGGCTGACCAGCTGGCCGGTGATGGCGCGGTCGAAGAAGGCCATCGGCAGCCGCAGCACGTGGCCATAGACCCATTCGCGCAAGCGCTGCACCGAGCGCATCGCCAGGCCCGACAGGCGGATCAGCTGCAGGTAGCGCACCCAGCTCGAGATCCAGCCGGTGACGACCAGGCCGCCCAGCAGCAAGGTCATTTGCGTCCAGTCGAGGTTGCGCGGCAGCAGGTGGTCGTCGATCAGGGCCTTGCCCAGCAGCGGGCCCAGGACTTCGAAGGCCGCGGCCAGGATCAGCCACAGCGTGGCGACGGCCAGGTGGCGTTTTTCGGGCGCGGCGGCGCGGCGCAGCAGGCGCGTGGCGAGCTTCGCCTGGTTGCGCAGTTCGCCGCGTTCCACGGACTTGTCTGGGCTTGCGTCAGATGGCATCGAGGCTGGCCTCCAGTTGTTGGTAGCGCCACTGGCTGGCATACCAGCCATCCAGCGCGAGCAGTTGATCGTGGGTGCCCGCTTCGACCACGCGGCCGGCCTTGAGCACGACGATGTGGTCGGCCGCGACCACCGCCGACAGACGGTGGCTGGCGATGATGGCGGCGCGTCCTGGCTGCGCCTGGCGCAGCTCGGCCAGGTGCTCCAGGATGCGGGTCTCGGTGCCGGTATCGACCGCCGACAGGGCGTCGTCCAGCAGCAGCAGGCGGCTCTCGGCCAGCAGCGAGCGCGCGATCGCGACCCGCTGGCGCTGGCCGCCCGACAGCGTAATGCCTTTTTCGCCGACCGGGGTGTCGTAGCCGTGTGGGAAGCGCAGGATGTCGTCGTGGATGTCGGCCATCTGCGCCGCCGCGATCACCTCGGCGCGCGAGGCGCCGGGACGGGCCAGCGCGATGTTCTCGGCGATCGTGGCCGAGAACAAAAAGGATTCTTGCGGCACCCAGCTGGTCGCGCTGCGCAAGGCCGACAGGCGATAGGCGTCCAACGCCTGGCCGGCCCATTCGGCGCGGCCGGACTGCGGCGTGGCCTGGCGCAGCAGCACCCGCAGCAGGGTCGACTTGCCGGAACCGGTCGGGCCGACCAGGCCCAGGGTCTGGCCCGGCTCGAGCCGCAGCGACACGCCATCGAGCGCCGGCGGCTGCAGATTGCCCTGGCCGCCATAGGCGAAGGTGACCTTGTCCAGCACCAGCGGGCCCTGGCCGACCTGTTCGACCGTGCCGGTGTCCTCGACCGAGAGCGGGGCGTCGAGCAGCGGTTGCAGGCGCGCCAGGCCGGCGCGGCCGCGTTCGATCAGGGTCAACACCCAGCCGGCCGCAAACATCGGCCAGATCAGCTGGCCCAGGTACATCGTGAAGCTGGTCAGGGCGCCCACGGTGAGCTCGTTCTGCCACACCAGGTAGCCGCCCAGGCCGAGCGTGAGGCCGGTGGCGGCGGTGAGCGTGAGGCCGACCGCCGGCTCGTAGGCGGCTTCCCATTTCTGCGCCGTCAGGCTGGCTTGCGCGGCATTGCCGGCCAGCTCGCCGAACTGGTTCGCGCTGCGCCCTTCGAGGCCCAGGGCGCGCAGGGTGCGCACGCCGGACAGCGACTCTTGCACGTGGTCGTTGAGGGCCGAGAAGCGCTTGAGCGCATCGCCTTCGGCGGTGTGGATATGGGTCGAGATGTACCAGAACGCGAGCCCCATCAGCGGGAACGGCAGCAGCGCGACCAGGGTCAGGCGCCAGTCGACGCCCAGCATCATGATCCCCAGCACCATCACCAGGGTCAGCGTGCCGTCGAAGGCTGCCAGCAAGGCTTCGCCGGCCGCCATCTCGATGGCGTCGATGTCGTTGGTGGCCAGCGCCATCAGGTCGCCGGTGCGCTGGCGCTGGTAGAAGGCCGGGCCTTGCGCCGCCAGGCGCGCGTACAGGCGGGTACGCAGCTCGACGCCCAGGTTGTAGGCGGCCGAATACAGCCGGATGCGCCAGCAGACCCGCAGCACGTAGATCGCCACGCCCAGCGCGACCAGTTCGGCGATCCCGAGCAGCAGGTCGTGCTGGCCGAGGCGGTTGGCGGCGAGGGCGTCGACCATGGCGCCGACCTTGCGCGGGATAAGGACGGTGCAGATCGCGACGCCGACCAGCATCGCGGCCGACGAGGCATAGGATTGCCAATGTCGGCGCACGAAGCCGCCGATCAGCCTGGACAAACTCATTCGAAATCCTTGGAAATGCGCCCGAAAAAAAAGCGGGCCAGAGCCCGCTAGTGTAGTCGTTTTGCCTATCCGGCGCATTTCGCTGCGCTATTTCGCCATCCTATTTGCGGCGCTTCGACGACGTGCCGATGCGGGTGACGGTGGCCGAATCCTTGTCTTCGACCGGGGCCGCAAGCGGTTGCGGCACCGCGGCCGCTTTCGAGGCGCCTTTGCCGACGGCCTTGGCGATCGGCTTCTGCTCGGACACGGGAACAGGCTCTTCGAGGACAGTCGCCTGCACCTCTGCCGCCGTCGCAATCGGCTCGGCTTGCTCGACTACGAATGGCTCCGGCGCGGCTGCCGGTTCGGGTATCTGCTCGGCAGCCTGCTCGATCTGCTCAGCTGCTTTCTCGGTGACCTTTTCGGCAGCCTGGACAGCCTCCTTCGGCGCTTCCTGCACGGCCTCGGCAATCAGCGCTGTCTGAACGACCGGCGCGACGGCGGCAGGGGATGCTGCTTGGGGCGCGATCGTGCGTAAGCCGTATGGCTGGGCATTGGCGGTGATGTTGGCCAGTTCGCGGCCGTAGTTGAACAGGCTGCGTACCTGTTCTTCGGCGTGGGTGCGCAGTACCAGCAGGTCGCGCGGCTGGGTTGCCCCGATCAGCTGGCGCAGGGTGTGCGAGGAGCGCTCGACCGAATCGCGCGAGGCCGACAGGTTGAGCGACATGAGACGGCTGGCGTTGTCCAGCGCCTGCGTGGCGAAAGTATTGAAGAAGCGGAACTGCGCATCCAGCTGGGCGCTCAGTTGCCTGGTAGATGCTGCGGACAATTGCTCGGGAAGTGAAGTCATTGGATTTCCTATCGGTCAGTATGGCGCGCTGCAATATCGACCAGTGTAACCACGATTTGCGGGTGTTGCAACGCACAAAGGTGGCTTATTTACTAAGGGTAATATTGCATCGCAGCATTGTTTGATTTAGCTCAAGAAGCGTGTTCCTGAATTGCTACAATGACCAATCAAGGATGGAGTTGATATGGACCTCGTGATTCGCAATGCGACGCTGCCCGACGGCCGGCGAGACATCGACATCGGCATCGCCGACGGCCGCATCGCCGCCCTCGAGCCGCGCTTGGCGGCCAGGGGCGCGCGCGAAATCGATGCCGCCGGCGACCTGGTCAGTACGCCCTTCGTCGACGCCCATTTCCATATGGATGCGGTGCTGAGTTATGGCTTGCCGCGCGTGAATTGCAGCGGCACTTTGCTCGAAGGTATTGCGCTGTGGGGCGAGCTCAAGCCCACGCTGACCCAGGACGCCCTGGTCGAGCGCGCGCTGCGCTATTGCGACTGGGCGGTGGCGCGCGGCCTGCTGGCGATCCGCAGCCATGTCGACGTCTGCGACGACCGCTTGCTGGCGGTGGAAGCCCTGCTGGAAGTCAAGCGCCGGGTGGCGCCGTATCTCGACCTGCAACTGGTCGCTTTTCCGCAGGATGGCCTGCTGCGCAGCCCGACCGCCTTCGACAACCTGAAGCGCGCGATCGACATGGGTGTGGACGTGGTCGGCGGCATCCCCCATTTCGAGCGCACCATGGCGCAGGGCGCCGAGTCGGTGCGCCTGCTGTGCGAATTCGCGGCCGAACGCGGCTTGCGCGTGGACATGCACTGCGACGAGAGCGACGATCCGCTGTCGCGCCATATCGAGACGCTGGCGCATGAGACCCTGCGCCTCGGCCTGCAGGGCAGGGTGGCCGGCTCGCACCTGACCTCGATGCACTCGATGGACAATTATTATGTGAGCAAGCTATTGCCGCTGATCGCGGAAAGCGGCGTGGCGGCGATCGCGAACCCGCTGATCAACATCACCCTGCAGGGCCGCCACGACACCTATCCCAAGCGGCGCGGCATGACCCGCGTGCCAGAGCTGATGGCGGCCGGCGTCGACGTCGCCTTCGGCCACGACTGCGTGCTCGATCCCTGGTACGGCATGGGCTCGGGCGACATGCTCGAAGTGGCGCATATGGGCCTGCACGTGGCGCAGATGACGGGGCTGGAGGCGATAGAGGCCTGCTTCGACGCGATCACCGCGACGCCGGCGCGCATCCTCGGCCTCGAGGGCTATGGACTGGCGCCGGGCTGCCATGCCGACCTGGTGATCCTGGACGCCGGTTCTCCGGTCGAGGCGATCCGCCTGCGCGCGGCGCGCCGGCTCGTGCTGCGGCGCGGCCGGGTGGTGGCCGAGGCGCCGGCCGCCGCCAGCCGCCTGTATCTCGACGGAAGGCCCGATGGCGTCGACTTCCGGATGCTCCAGGGCAACAAGCCCGAAAATCCGGGGGCTCCGTGATTATTTGTGAGTTTTCAGGCAAAATAACTGACCGCCGGGTTCTGGCATTTGCATACTGACCGTTGTGAGAGATATTGAAATCCGTCCCGCCGTCGAAGCCGACTTCGAGGCGATCTGGACCATTTTTTGCGCCCACGTGGTGGCCGGTGAAAGCTACGTCTTCACCACCGCCACCTCGCGCGAGGCCGGCCATCATTACTGGCTGGGCCAGGGTGTGAGCAGCTTCGTCGCCGTGAGCGCGGCGGGGCGGGTGCTGGGCATGTACCGGCTGGTGCCGAACCAGGTCGGACGCGGCCACCACGTGGCCAACGCCTCGTATATGGTCAGCCCGTCGGCGCAAGGCGCGGGCATCGGCCGCCAGATGGGTGAACACAGCCTGAACGAGGCGCGCAGCCTGGGCTTCCTGGCGATGCAGTTCAACCACGTGGTCAGCACCAATGCCGCCGCCATCGGGCTGTGGAAGAAACTGGGCTTTTCCATCGTCGGCACCCTGCCCAAGGCTTTCCGCCATAAGCGGCTGGGCTATGTCGACGCCTATGTGATGTACCAGCTGCTGCAGGACCCCGACCACTGGCCGACCGCGGACGAGTAGTAGAACTTAGCTAAGCGCGATATGATCCCGGCCATGACCGAGATCCTCACCACCGACCGCCTGCGCCTGCGCCTCGTCACCGAGGACGACGCCCCGTTCTACCTGGCGCTGGCCAACGACCCCGCCTTCATCGAGCACATCGGCGACCGCAAGCTGCGCACCGTCGACGCCGCGCGCCGCGGCCTGGTCGAGGGGCCGATCGCGATGCAGGAGAAATACGGCCATTCGCTGTACCTGGTCGAGCGGCTGGCGGATGGCGCGCCGATCGGCCTGTCCGGGCTGGTCAAGCGCGACACCCTGGAGCACGTGGACATCGGCTATGCCTTCCTGCCCGCGTACCGCGGATGCGGCTATGCCTTCGAGGCGGGGCAGGCGGTGGTGGGTCTCGCAGTGCGGCTGGGCATCCGGCGCCTGGCGGCGATCGTCTCTCCCGGCAATGCGGCCTCGATCGCGCTCCTGCAGCGCCTGGGACTGCGCCTGGAACGCCGCGCCAGCCTGGCTCCCGGCCAGCCCGAGGTGGACGTCTACCTGGCCGATCTGGATGGTTGAGTAGCGCACCTTGTGCGGGTATTGACGATGGTACGATGGCGCATCTCCAACGCCTGCTGACCGAAACGACACCGATGCCATCCAATGAGTTGCCGCCAGACGCCCATTTCTACATTGTCTTGAATGCCGGTTCCGGGCATTCCGAGACCGAGGAGCGCATCTCGACGATCCGCGAGGTCATCGACCAGTCGGGCCGGGTCTGCCACCTGGAAGTGGTCGAAGATCCAGAGAGACTGGAAAACATCGCGCGCGAAATGGCCGCCAAGGCCCTTGCTGACGGCGGCGTACTGGTCGCGGCCGGCGGCGACGGCACCATCAACACGGTGGCGCACCAGGCGGTGCTGGCCGGCTGCCTGTTCGGCGTGCTGCCGCAGGGAACCTTCAATTACTTTGGCCGCACCCACGGCATTCCGGAAGACCTGGCCGAGGCGGTGTACGCGATGCTGCGCGCCGAGGTGAGGCCGGTGCAGATCGGCATGCTCAACAACAAGATCTTTCTGGTCAATGCCAGTGTGGGCTTGTATCCGGCGCTGCTCGAGGCGCGCGAACACGACAAGCGCGAATATGGCCGCAGCCGCCTCGTCGCCTTCCTGTCGGCGATCAAGATGGCGCTGCGTCCACACCGCCACCTGCGCATTACGCTCGAACTCGACGGCAAGCAAAAACACCTACGCACCACAACTTTGTTCGTGGGTAATAATCGCCTGCAGATGGAGCAGGTCGGGATGGAAGGCCTGACCGAGGCGGTGGAAGAAGGTCAGCTGGTGGCGCTGGCGCCCAAGCCGATGGGCAAGCTCGGGCTGCTGGGCCTCTTGATCCGCGGCGCTTTTGGCAAGCTCGGCGCGGGCGACGACGTCATCGCCTTCGCGTTCAAGAGCATGACGGTGCGCACGCCGTCGTTCTATGGCCGCAAGCGCCTGAAGGTGGCGGCCGACGGCGAGGTGAGCAAGATGGCTACGCCGTTCGAATTCAGGGTGCTTGAAGGGCGGCTCAAGCTGCTGGTGTCTTCCAGCGGACGCGGTGAGCCGAGGCCCGTGGAGAGTGCGGGCGGCACGTTCGAGACTGCCTGAAGCCTGAGCGTCAAGCTAACGATTACCTTCTTTGCTGACGCCAGCACGTCGTTCCCGCCTTCGCGGGAACGACGTGGTAGCTGACTATCTGGCCGGGCTTTACTTCACCCGCAACAAGCGCACCCCATAAATATCGAACCGGTTCGACGTCTCCGCGCCGCCGGCGCCGGTGAAGCTGCGGTTACTGTCGAGATAACTCATATTGTAGAAGTCCGTCATCTCGAGACGGTAGCTGCCCGCCTTGATGCGCGCCGCCAGCGGCGTCGAGTACACGCTCGGCGTATCCTTCTGCAGCAGCGGCGCATGCGGCAGCTGGATCACGCCCTGGGCCACGACCTTGCCACTGCCATCCTTTAGCGCCAGCCATTTCACGCCGCCGCTGATGCCCAGGTTCACCTGGTTGGCACCGTTGTGGTAACGCACCTGGATGCGGTAATCGCCAGCTCGCTCGATGCGGATGCCGTCGACGGCGAAGCGGTCGTCCGGCTTGCCCCAGTCCTTGAGGTGAGCCTGCGTGAAGCGCGCATCGGGTGCTGTCACCTTCAGGTTCGCGTGTACACGCGCATCGGTTACGGGAATCTCGATACCCGCATCGACGCAGCGCGGCTGGCTGTGGTGGCTGACGTTGCCGCTGTCGGTGTACAAGGCTTCGATCGCATAGCATGAGGTGGCGCCTGCCTTGCGATCGACCCAGGCCCCGGCCGGCAGCTTGTCGGCCACCAGCTTGCCGTCGCGGTAGACGCGGTAGCTCACGTTGGCGGCGTTGCCGTTGGCGCCGATCTGCAAGGTGACAGGGCCCGAGGCTGCGCGCGCCAGGCTGTCGATGGTCGGCTCGCGCGGGCCGAAGACGGCGCTTGCTTCTTCATAGGGATTGGCGTTGACGCGGCGGATGTCCTGCTGGCCGGCCACCAGATTGCCGAGAACGATCTCGATGCGGTTGCTGTCAGCCAGTGCGTCCAGGTGGATCGCGCCGCTGACCTGCTTGCCATTCAGGACGATGCGCTCGACAGCGTAATAGCCATCCTTCTCGCTCGCGGCAGGCAGTTGCAGGCGCACGTCGATGCGCTTGCCGTGCAGGCGCAGGTCGTGCAGTGCGATCTCGTTCGTGCCACCGAAGGTCTCGCGGCGCAGTTTCGCTGTCACGAAAGGCTTCAATGCGATGCCGTCGTCCAGCGTCTCCACGCCGAACACATTCCCGATCACCATGCCGAGATAGCCGCCGACCGACCACAGCTGGCGGCGCGAGTTGATCACCGGACCGCTCAGCCCCGGGTTGTCCTCGTCGAGCAGCAGCGGCTGGCCGGACAGCCACTCGAGGTTTTCCATATTCGACAGGTTCACCGCCGCGCCGCGCATCAGCCCAGCGTAGGCCACGTCGGCCACCGCCGCGTTCTTGCCCTGTGCCGCCGCGCGCAGGCCATAGGCGGTCACGAACGGCCAGCTCGAGCGATTGTGATACACCGGCGCGCCAATCTGCTGCGGCCAGATCATTGGGGCACCCAGCGGACCATGCGGATAGCGTGCCAGGATCGAGCGCGCCTGGCGCTCGTCGGCCACGCCGCTGACGATGGCCAGCGCCTGGCCCAGCCAGTCGAACTTGTGCAGCGGCGCGTCGTCCAGGTGGCCGGCAGTGAGGCTGCTGTACATGCCAGCGTCTTTCAACCACAGGCGCTCGTTGATCGCCCGCTTCAGTTCTTGCGCCCAGCGCGTGTAGCGCTGCGCCTTGTCGTCATCCTTGTGCTCGCGCGCCAGTTTCGCGGCCAGATTCAGCGCCTGGTAATACACGACGTTGGTCGACAGCGCCTTGGAACTGGCCATCGAGGCCAGGTCGCCCGGGATCCAGGCGGCGTAGGTCTGGTCGCGCCAGTCGAGGAAGGATTCCTCGCCCGTGTACAGGCCGGACACCGGATCGAAGGCCGCCACGCGATCGATCTCGATCGTGTTCGCCAGCGCCTTCAGGGCGCGCGCGGCGAACGCGGCGCGTTCGGAAACGGGCAGGGTGCGCAGCGTTTCCTCGGCCGCCAGGGCCCAGGTCAGCCTGTCGGTGCTGACCGGCCAGCTGCCGCCGCTGCCGGTGTCCTGCACGATCTGCAGGCCGTCCGGCGTGCCCGGGATCTGCGGCGCGGCGGTGATGTCCGGACGCCAGCCCGAGAGCTTGAAATCCAGTGAATTGCGCACCCGCTGCGGGTCGAGCAGGGCCAGGCCCAGGTCGGCCGCATACGACAGGTCGCGGGTCCAGACATAAGCCCATTTCTCGCCGGTGGCGAAGCACGCGCAGTCGATCGCATTGCCGCCGTTGTAGTTGCCGTCATTGATCTGGCTGACCGAATTCTGGCGCATCTCGCGGCCGGCCATCGCGAACAGGGCGTCGAAGGCCAGGTTGCCGCTGCGTACGCGCGGCAGGCCCTCTTCTTCGGCATATTTGACGTGCTGCGGACCGGGGTCGCGCAGCAGCATGGTGCTCGACTGGACGTAGCGGCGCAGCGGCGCATCCGCATCCGGCGTCGAGTAGCGCACGGTTTCCATCTTGCCGTCCCAGGTCGGCCATTGCTGGCTTGCCTGGGCCGCGTGGCCGGCATGCGGATCGGGGCCGGCGCCACGCTGGGTGTCGGCGATGCGCGCCACCTTCAGCACGGGTTTTGCGCGATCGCGCGCGTCGATCGTGAAGCGGTAGGTGCCCGGCTGGCGCACGAACAGGAAGGTCTCGGGACCGGACTGCCGCTCCAGGCGGTAGTCGGTATCCGGCCTGACGCTGGTGCTTTTATCGGGATCGATCACCCACTCGGCGCTCCAGTCGCCCGTCCCCAGCTTGAAGGCGTGGTTGCCGGGCATGACCTCGACGTCGGCCTGGTAGATGCCATCGCCCCTGGCCGCCAGCGGACTGGCGGTGCCCCAGCCATTGAAGGCGCCGCGCACGTACAGGCCGTCGACGTTCTGGGCGAGAACAGACCCGCAAGAGAGCAGGGCGGCGAGGGCGATGGCATGGCGCTTCATCGTGGCGCGTCCAGTTCGAGGAGGACTGCGGCACGTGCGGGAAGCACCAGCTTCTCGCGCAAGTCATAGGTCTTGCCGGTCAGCGCGTCGGTGCCGCTGGCCACGCCGGAGAGCATTTCGCGAAAGCGCACGACGTCCAGCGACATCTCCTTGGCGTTGTTGTTGAAGGCGACCAGCACCTTCTTGTCATCGTTGTAGCGGAAGTAGACCCAGGTGTTGTCCTGCGGGCCGTAATGCATCATCTTGCCGCTGTGGATGACCGGCTGGCCCTTGCGCCAGTTGGCCAGCTTGCGCACGAAATCCTGCGCATTGCGCTGCTTGGACGTGAGACCGATACCCTTGAACGCATCGATCTTGTCGCCCGCCCAGCCGCCCGGGAACGGGGTGCGGTAGGTGGCATCGTTGCGCTCGCCGACGGCGCTGGTCATCAGGATTTCGTCGCCCGTGTAGAACTGCGGAATACGCGGCGCCGTCATCATGAAGATCATGGCCATGCGGTACTTGTCGAAGTCTTCGCCCACTTCGCTGTAGATGCGTGACATGTCGTGGTTGTCCGCGAACAGCACCAGGTTGCCCGGCTCCGGATACAGGTAGTCGAGCGACAGCGTCTCGTAGACGTCGGTGAAGACGTTGCCGCCTTTTTTATCGGCCAGCGCCTTGCGCATCGCCTCGGCCACCGGGAAGTCCATCAGGCTCGGGGTGTAGGCCTGGTAGCCGTCGAAGTTCTGCTTGCCGCGCTGCCAGTAGGCCACCACCGGCACCTTGGTGCTCCACTCTTCGCCGACCAGGTTCAGGTTCGGGTACTCCGTCATCAGGCGCTTCGTGTACTCGCCCAGGAAGGCCTTGTCCGAATAGCCGAAAGTGTCGATGCGCAGCCCGGAAAGACCAGCGTACTCGATCCACCAGATATTGTTCTGGATGAGGTAGTTCGACACCAGCTGATTGGACTGGTTCATGTCGGGCATGCTCTTGACGAACCAGCCGCGCGTGAAGTTGTCGGCGTCTTCCTTCGAGCCGTATGGATCCTGCACCGCCGTGTGGTAGTGGTGGGTCGGCACGAACTTGTCGCTGTAGTTGATCCAGTCCGGCGTCGGCAAGTCCTTCATCCACCAGTGGTGGCTGCCGATGTGCGACAGCACCACGTCCTGGATGATGCCGATGCCGTGTTTTTTCGCTTCCTGCGACAGGCGCTTGAAGTCCTCGTTGCTGCCGTAGCGCGGGTCGATCTTGTACAGGTCGGTCGCCGCATAGCCGTGGTAGGAGTAGCCCGGCATATTGTTTTCGATCAGCGGCGTCGGCCACAGCTGGGTGAAGCCCAGGCCGGCGACGTAGTCGAGGCGGTCGATGATGCCCTTGATGTCGCCGCCGTGGCGGCCCAGGCCACCCTTGCGGTCAAGCTTGTCGGGCATGCCCTCGACGCTGTCGTTGGACGGGTCGCCGTTGGCGAAGCGGTCCGGCATGATCTGGTAGATCGCGTCCTTGCTGCTGAAACCCTGGCGCTCGCCCGAGCCGGCTTCGCGCTCCAGCAGGCGATAGGTGTAGCTGGCCGTGCGGTTGGCGCCCTTGAAGGCGATGTCGAAGCTGCCTGGCTTGACCTTCGGGTCGAGCACCAGGTCGATGAACAGGTAGTTGCGGTTCGGGGTGCGGGTGACCGAGGCGATGCGCACGCCCGGATACGCCAGCGACGGGTCCAGGTCGGCGATCTTGTCGCCATACACCATCAACTGCACCTGGGCGTGCTGCATGCCGGCCCACCAGAAGGGCGGCTCCATGCGGGCGATGTCGGGAGTCTGGGCGTGGACGGCAAGCGAAGCGCCGCCGAGCACGATGCTGGCGAGGAGTTGTCTCATGATTATTGAGCGCCGTTACCGCTATCAGCTGTTCAGGTAGTAAGACTACAAAACCATGCAGGATGACTACGGAGTTGGCGCGAAATGTTGTTGTGTTGGCGAAAGAGTACTATAGAAAATGACCGCTAACAATCAATACACCCCGACCCGTCTCTAGTGGAACTACACGGAAACGCGGTCGATGAATCTTAAGATTTCCTTTAGAAACAGTACGAAATCCCCTTCCGCATCGCCGAACACGCCCATTTCTGTAGCCCAGTTACAACGCGCTAAACACTGTTTTTCGCGAAACCTGCCATTATTGTCGATACACACAGTTTTTCGATTGCAACATCTAGTTTTAGTACAGACGTTCTATCGAGGCTGATAAAAATTGTCGAGGCAATGACCCCGGCAGCGGCAACGCCGCGCCGCGGGAAACCGCCTTTCACCGAGGAGACACATGAAAGCTACCGCCACCAGGCGCGCCGGCAAGTCGGCGCGTACCGCATTCCCGTTGAACCCGTTCGCCGCGGGCTGCGCCGTCCTGCTGTCGGCGCTGGCTGGCCAGGCCTTCGCCCAGGCGTCCGGCAGCGAAGAGCAGACCGCCGTCGCACCGAATACCCCGACCGCGGCCGCTACCAGCGAAGTCATCGCCACCCCGGCGCCGGCGCCAGGCGTCTCCACCGTCACCGTGACCGGCATCCGCCAGGGCATCGAGGCGGCGATCTCGGTCAAGCGCAATTCCAATTCCATCGTCGAAGCGATTTCGGCCGAAGACATCGGCAAGCTGCCGGACTCCTCGGTTGCCGAATCGATCGCGCGCCTGCCGGGCGTGACCGCCCAACGCAGCCGCGGTTCGGGACGCGCGTCCGAAATTTCGGTGCGCGGCCTGTCGCCGAGCTTCAACGGCACCCTGCTCAACGGCCGCGAAATGGCCTCGACCGGTAACGCCCGCAATCCTGAATTCGACCTGTTCCCGTCCGAGCTGATGGGCGGCGTGGTGATCTACAAGACCCCGGACGCGAGCGTGATCGGCCAGGGCCTGGCCGCGACCATCGACCTCAAGACCGTGCAGCCGCTCGACTTCGGCAAGCGCGTCATCGCCGTCAACTACAAGAAGAGCCGCCTGGGCGTGCGCACCGCCGAAGAAGGCGACGGCGACCGCTTCTCGCTGTCGTACATCGACCAGTTCGCCAACCGCACGATCGGCGTGGCGGTCGGCCTGACCTCGTACGACGAAACTGGCGGCGAGCAGCGCAAGTTCGACGCCTGGGGAGGCCAGACCTCGGTCCTGCCTTACCAGGGCCGCGACGTGATCCTGCCGATGGGCTTCACCGCCGACACCGAAACCGGCTACCACAACCGCGACGGCGCCTTCGCCTCGCTGCAATGGCGCCCGAACCGCAACTTCCGTTCGACGGTCGACCTGTTCTATTCGGCCGGTGAAACCGGCTACAAGCGCAGCGGCATCGAAGGCGCCGTCGGCGCCAACACCTCGGGCCTGTACGACCCGGCCGGCGTGCTGGAAAACGTGACCGTGCAGAACGGCATCGCCACCAGCGGCACCCTGACCAACTACAAGGCCGTGGTCCGCAACCACATCGAATCGGCGGACGACGACCTGAAGACCGTCGGCTGGAAGAATGAGCTGAAACTGGGCGAGTGGAATACCAGCGCCGACATCACCTGGTCCAAGGCCACCAAGCTGAGCTCGCGCTATGAAACCAGCGCCGGCCTGCCGGGCAATGCGGCCAACCTGGACACGATCTCGTGGACCGGCTTTAACGGCGGCAACTTCACCGACATCGCCTGGCGCACCGGCCTGAACTACGCCGACCCCAACGTCGCCCGTCTGACCGACGTCAACGGCTGGTCGGGCACGGCCGACAATCCGCTGGCCCAGGCTGGTTACCTGGCCCAGCCGTATATCGAAGACACGCTCAAGTCGATCCGCCTGAACGCCAAGCGCAACGTCGAATGGGGCCCGATGTCGGCGATCCAGTTCGGCTACAACTTCACCGACCGCGAAAAAGCCCGTACCGGCGACGAAGGCCGCCTGATGATCATCGGCGGCGACCGCTTTGGCGCCGTCGCGATGCCGGGCGCCACGCCGAATACGGCCGGCACCAGCGGCATCCCGATCTCCACCTGGAATCCGCTCGGCTCGCTGGGCTCGGTGTACGAGCTGGCGCCGAAGGTCAATGCCGACATCCTCACCAAGATGTGGGACGTCAAGGAAACCGTGCAGACCGCCTACGTCATGGGTGACCTGAACGGCGAGCTGTTCGGCCTGGAATACCGCGGTAACGTCGGCACCCAGTTCGTGCACACCAAGCAGATGGGCGGCGGCTACAACAGCGGCAACTGCACCGGCGAGACCGCCGACACCTGCCCGGTGGTGCGCACTACCGGCGAGCACGACTACTGGGATGTGCTGCCGAGCCTGAACCTGTCGTTCGACCTTAAGAACGACCAGGTGCTGCGCATGGGCGTGGCGCAAGTGCTGTCGCGTCCGACCCTGGACGACCTGCGCGGCGGCATCGGCTTCGGCGTCAACACCGGCGTGACCAACCCCTTCCTCAGCGGCGGCGGCGGCAACCCGATGCTCGAGCCGTTCAAGGCCAAGTCGTTCGACCTGTCGTACGAAAAATACTTCGGCAAAAAGGGCTATATCAGCGCGGCCGGCTTCTACAAGAAGCTCGACACCTTCATCCTGCGTACGCCGTCGGAATACGACTTCGCGCCGTGGGTCACCGAGACCACGCCGCTGCCGACCTCCGGCTCGTTCGCCGGTTCGACCATCGGTGTACTGAACCGTCCTGAAAACGGCGACGGCGGCACCATCCGCGGTTACGAGCTGGCGATCAACGTGCCGCTCGAGATGGTGCATCCATGGCTGGACGGCTTCGGCATCCTGGCCAACCACTCGAACACCACGTCGAAGATCGACCTGCCGGCTTTGGGCTTCGGCAATGTGCAGACGGCGGCGACCACCATCCCGCTTCCGGGCCTGTCGCGCAAGGTCAGCAACCTGCGCCTGTACTACGAGAAGAACGGCTTCCAGATCGCCGCCGCGGCGCGCAAGCGTTCGGACTTCCTGGGCCAGTCGCCTGACTTCTCGGACACGCTGCAGTACACCTTCGTGAAGGGCGAGACCATCGTCGACTTCCAGATCTCGTACGAGATCCAGAAGGGCTTCGCCAAAGGCATGTCGGTGTTCGCCCAGGCGAACAACTGGAACAACGCGCCGTACCAGGAGTACACCGACAACAGCGATTCGATCACCCGTCGCGTGGAGTACGGCCGCACCTATCAGTTCGGCGCCAACTACAAGTTCTAAGCGCAGGCAGGCAGGACTACAATGCAACCCTCGCGGCCGCCCGGCCCCGGGGGTTGTTTTTCTTGGACGAGACAGCAGGAATAAAAATATGGAACACCAGGCAATCAAGGACATCGTCATCGTCGGCGGCGGCACCGCCGGCTGGATGACGGCGGCGGCGTTGAGCAGCATGCTCAATGGCCGCTACAACATCCGGCTGGTCGAGTCGGACGAGATCGGCATCGTCGGCGTGGGCGAGGCGACCATCCCGATGATCCAGCGCTTCAACCGCGTGGTCGGGATCGACGAGGCAGAGTTCATGCGCGAGACGATGGGCACCTTCAAGCTGGGCGTGGAGTTCGTCAACTGGGGCAAGCTGGGCGAGCGCTATATGCACGGCTTCGGGCGCATGGGGCAAGACCTGGCCACCGTGCCGTTCGAGCAGTACTGGCACAAGATGCGCGCGCTGGGCAAGGCCGCGCCGCTCGAGGAATACTCGATCACGCGCATGGCGGCCAAGGCCGGCAAGTTCATGCCGGCGCGCACCGACGTACCGAATTCGCCGCTGGGCGACATCGCCTACGCCTATCACTTCGACGCCAGCCTGTACGCGAAATACCTGAGAAAACTGTGCCAGGCGCGCGGCGTGACCCGCATCGAGGGCAAGATTGCGCGCGCCATCCAGCGCGAGCCGGACGGTTTCATCGAAGCGGTCGAGCTGGAAGGCGGCCAGCGCATCGAGGGCGAACTGTTCGTCGACTGCTCGGGCTTCCGCGGCCTGTTGATCGAGCAGACCCTGGAGACCGGCTACGAGGACTGGAACCATTGGCTGCCGGCCGACCGCGCGCTGGCCGTGCCGTGCGAATCGGTGCCGACGATGACGCCGTTTACACGCGCCACGGCGCATAAATCGGGTTGGCAGTGGCGCATCCCGCTGCAGCACCGCACCGGCAACGGTCATGTGTATTGCAGCCGCTTCATCAGCGACGACGAGGCGACCGCGACCCTGTTGTCGAACCTCGACGGCCGCGCGCTGGCCGAGCCGCGCATGATCAAGTTCCGCACCGGCATGCGCAAGCAGGCCTGGAACCGCAACGTGGTTGCGATCGGCCTGGCGGGCGGCTTCCTGGAGCCGATCGAGTCGACCAGCATCCACCTGATCCAGTCGGCCATCGCGCGCCTGGTCGAATTCTTCCCGGATCGCCGCTTCAGCGAGACCGACCGCATCGAGTTCAACCGCCAGTCGCGCTTCGAATACGAGCGCGTGCGCGACTTCATCATCCTGCACTACCACCTGAACCAGCGCACCGATTCGGCCTACTGGACCGAGTGCGCGCATATGGCGATTCCGGAAACCCTGCGCCAGAAGATGGACCTGTACCGTTCGCGCGGCAAGATCGTGCGCGTCGATAATGAGCTGTTTTCGGAAGTCGGCTGGTTGCAGGTGTTCGAAGGGCAGAACATGCCGATCGACGGCTACCACCCGCTGGCCGATACGCAGTCCGAGGCGGATATCGCCGACTACATGGGCAGTGTGCGCGACGTGATCCGCAAATGCGTGGACGTGATGCCGTCGCATGAAGAGTACATCGCGAAGCATTGCGCGGCCAAAAAATCCTGACCCCTTCGTCAACTCAGCCGCACGGCCGCCTTCGGGCGGCTTTTTTTTCGCCTGTTGTAAGGCTACATCAGGCCGTGGAACTTATCTGTGTAGCAAATTTTCAGTCTGCAAGCAGAAGCGTCGCCGATTTGAATGATTTACTACAGGAAGCGCACCAAGATGGTGCGAGGCAATAAAAAACTGCCGGTTTTAAGGGCATTTGTAGCCCGACTACAGAGCCACTACATTGCCTTGTCGCTCTTAAACAACGAAAAACCCGTTAAATTACAAGGTATTAGCGAAATCGATCCCGCAATCCTTGCTCAAAATAACTCCCGTTGACAGTGCATCTAGTTTTAATACAAAATTCCGCCCAACGTTGATTTTGTCGCAAAAAGCCGATCCCGGTCTGCTAAGCAGGTGATTTCGGGACTACATCGTTCTATCTGAGGGGACACATGAAAAATATCGCCACCAAGCGTGCCGCATTCCAGCTGAGCCCGGTTGCCGCCGGCTGCGCCATCTTTGTCACGGTCCTGGCCGGCAGCGCGCACGCGCAAACCGCCAGCACCGGCGAAGCCGCCACCCTGAACCCGGACGCGCCTGTCACCACCGTGACCGTGACTGGCATCCGCCGCGCGATCGAAGATGCGATCGCCGTCAAGCGCGAATCGACCGGCATCGTCGAAGCCATCTCCTCGGAAGACATCGGCAAGCTGCCGGACGTGTCGATCGCCGAATCGCTGGCCCGCCTGCCGGGCCTGTCGGCCCAGCGCGTCAATGGCCAGGCCCAGCAGATCAGCATCCGCGGCACCTCGGGCGACCTGTCGACCGCGCTGCTCAACGGCCGCGAGCAGGTCACCACCAGCTCGGACCGTAGCGTTGAATATGGCCAGTACCCATCGGAACTGATCAGCGCCGTCACCGTGTACAAGACCGGCGACGCTGCAGTCGTCGGCCAGGGCCTGTCGGGCACGGTCGATCTGCAGACCATCAAGCCGCTGTCGCTGCGCGAGCGCGTCATCACCGTCAATGTGCGCGGCGAAAAGAATTCGAAAGGCTCGATCAGCGCCGGTTCGCCGGACACCGGCAGCCGCATCAGCGCGTCCTACATCGACCAGTTCGCCAACCGCACCCTCGGCGTGGCGATCGGCTATGCGCGCCAGGACAAGCCGAACGTGCATCAACAATTCGAGACCTGGGACTGGGTGGACGACACCAATGTCGTGCCAGGCTCGACCGTCAAAGTGCCGAAGGGCATGAAGTCGATGGCCACCACCGGCGACCAGGTGCGCGACGGCCTGATGGGTGTGCTGGAATGGCGTCCTAACCGCAACTTCAGCTCGACCTTCGACGTCTATCACTCGCGCTTCGACCAGGAAGAAATCCGCCGCGGTATCGAAATGCCGCTGAAGGACGACGGCGAAGTGCGCTTCTCGAACGCGACCGTGGTCAACGGCACCGCGATCGCCGGCACCGCCAACAACGTCAATCCGGTGGTGCGCAACAACCGCATGACGCGCGACGACAAGCTGACCGCCTTCGGCTGGAACAACCGCTACAGCTCGGGCGACTGGGTCGGTATCGTCGACATCAGCCGTTCCAAGGCTGACCACAAGGAACAGCTGGTCGAGATCAACGCCGGCCGCTCCGTGCGCCAGACCCTGGACTACAGCTACAACGGCGGCACCATTCCGCAACTGTCGCTGTCGGGCGTCTACGACGATCCGTCGCAGATCGCCATCGGCGGCCAGTTCGGCGAAGGCTACGTGAATGCCCCGAACATGGTCGACAAGATGACGTCGTTCCGCGTCAGCCTGGAGCGCAAGTTCTCGGACGGTCCGTTCAGCAGCCTGGAAGTCGGCTACAACCACTCCAAGCGCGAGAAGGAAAAAGAGCACCTGGAAACCGGCTTCTCGAAGATCGGCGACGGCACCTTCGCGCCGGGCGTGCTGAATGGCTCGCAAGGTCTCTACGCGCTGCAGAACTCGCTGAGCTGGGACATCGACGCCGTGCTGGCCAACAACTTCGGCCCGTTCACCCCGACGGTGCTGGTGCCGTGGGGCGCGACCAAGAACTGGTCGATCGAAGAAAAGGTCAAGACCGGCTACGCCAAGCTGAACATCGACACCGAACTGATGTCGATGCCACTGCGCGGCAATATCGGCATGCAAGTCATCGAAACCGACCAGAGCTCGACCGCGAACACGCTGCGTGCCTGGCCGTTCGCCGACCTGGTGCCACTGACCGACGGCAAGAAGTACACCGACTACCTGCCGAGCGTGAACCTGGCCTGGGCCCTGCCTGACCAGCAATTCATCCGCTTCGGCGCCGGCAAGACCCTGGCGCGCGCCAAGCTGAACCAGCTGAACGCCGCCCTGGAAGTGGGCCTGACCGCGCAGACCACTGGCACCCCATGGGGTAACGGCGGCAACGCCCAGCTCGATCCATGGCGCGCCAAGCAGGTCGACCTGTCGTACGAAAAATACTTCGGCAACAAGGGCTATATCTCGGCCGCCGGTTTCTACAAGGACCTGTCCTCGTACATCTACAGCGTGACCGTGCCGCGTGACTTCTCGGAATTCAACCTGCAGGGCGCCCTGACCAATATCGGCACCATGACCCAGCCGATGAACGGCGAAGGCGGCACCCTGAAGGGTCTGGAGTTCGCAGCCTCGACCCCGCTGGACATGATCCACCCGATGCTGGACGGCTTCGGCATCACTGCCAACGCCTCGTTCACCAGCAGCGAAATCTCGATCGTCGACCAGCGCTTCGGCAGCCTCGCGATCCCGCTGCCGGGCCTGTCCAAGCGCGTGTTCAACGTCACCGCCTACTACGAGAAAGACGGTTTCTCGGCCCGCGTCAGCCAGCGTTATCGCAGCGACTTCGTGGGTGAAATCGGCGGCATCGGCGGTGCAACCGAGCTGACTTACGTGAAAGCTGATAAAGTGGTCGACCTGCAACTGGGTTACGACTTCAAGCAGATCGAAGGCCTGTCGGTGCTGTTCCAGGTGAATAACCTGACCGACACCGCCTTCCGCAGCTACGCCGGCACCGAAGATCGTCCGCGCGGCTACAGCAAGTACGGCCGTCAGATGCTGCTCGGCCTGAACTACAAGCTGTAAGCAACACACTGGTTTATCGGCACGCCGCCCAGCGCGGCGTCTGCCAGCCCTTGCAGGTTTAGCCTGCAAGGGCTTTTTGTTTTTTTCGGATTCTGTGGTTTTGGCCTCATAATCCACGCCTGTTTAGTCCATGCATCGTCCTATTTAGCGCCTTGCGCGGGGCGACGGTGTAAACTACCGCTTTCGTTTCTACTTATTTAAGAGCAACTCCTTTATGTCTGACACCCCAATTCCATCGTTTTCCGACCTCAATCTTTCGGCGCCTGTCCTGAAAGCATTGAAAGACGTCGGCTACGAAACGCCGTCGCCGATCCAGGCCGCCACCATTCCTTTGCTGCTGGAAGGGCGCGACGTGTTGGGGCAGGCCCAGACCGGAACCGGCAAGACCGCGGCCTTCGCGCTGCCGATCCTGTCGAATATCGACGTCAAGAAGACCGCGCCGCAAGCGCTGGTGCTGGCGCCGACGCGTGAACTGGCGATCCAGGTCGCCGAAGCCTTCCAGAGCTATGCTGCCCACATCAAGGGCTTCCACGTGCTGCCGATCTACGGTGGCCAGAGCTATGGCCCGCAGCTGTCGAGCCTGCGCCGCGGCGTGCACGTGGTGGTCGGCACCCCGGGCCGCGTCATCGATCACATCCAGAAGGGCTCGCTCGACCTGTCGCAGCTGACCACCCTGGTGCTCGATGAGGCCGATGAAATGCTGCGCATGGGCTTCATCGACGATGTCGAGCAGATCCTGCAGCAAACGCCGGAAGGCCGCCAGACCACGCTGTTCTCGGCGACCATGCCGCCGGCGATCAAGCGCATCGCCAAGACCTACCTGCGCGATCCGCAAGAAGTCACCGTGGCCGCCAAGACCGGCACCGCCGACAATATCAAGCAGCGCTACTGGCTGGTGGCCGGCATGCACAAGCTCGACGCGCTAACCCGCATCCTCGAAGCCGAGCCGTTCGACGGCATGATCATCTTTGCGCGCACCAAGCTGGGCACCGAGGAACTGGCGACCAAATTGCAGGCACGCGGCTTCGCCGCCACCGCCATCAATGGCGACATGGCCCAGCAACAGCGCGAGCGCACCATCGAGCAGCTCAAGAACGGCAAGATCGACATCCTGGTGGCGACCGACGTCGCCGCGCGCGGCCTCGACGTCGAGCGCATCAGCCACGTGATCAACTACGACGTGCCGTCCGATCCCGAGAGCTACACCCACCGCATCGGCCGCACCGGCCGGGCAGGGCGCAGCGGCGACGCGATCCTGTTCATCACCCCGCGCGAGCGCAGCCTGCTGAAAGCCATCGAGCGCGCCACGCGCCAGCCGGTCGCGCCGCTCGAACTGCCAACCATCAAGGCGGTCAATGAAGTGCGCGTTACCCGCTTCAAGGACCAGATCCGCGCGGCCCTGGCCGAAGGCGGCCTGGACGTGTTCCGTTCGCTGATCGAAGACATCGAGCGCGACGACAATGTGCCGGCGATCGATATCGCGGCCGCGCTGGCCAAGCTGGCGCGCGGCGACGAGCCGCTGCTGCTGACCAAGCCTGACCGTGAGGCGCGTCCCGAGTTCGTGCCGTCGCAGCGCGAATTTGGTCAAGAGCGCGGCGGCGGCGTGCAGGAGCGCGCACCGCGCGCACCGCGCGGCGACTGGGAAGAGCGTCCGGCGCGTCCGGCACGCGAGCCAGGCTTCAAGAAAGAGCGCGTCATGCGCGATCCCGAGCCGGGCATGGCCACCTTCCGCATCGAAGTCGGCTTCGCCCATGGCGCCAAGCCAGGCAATATCGTCGGTGCGATCGCCAACGAAGCCAATATCCCGTCCAAGCATATCGGCCGTATTGAGATCTATGACGATTATTCGACCCTCGACCTGCCGGACGATATGCCGAAGGACCTGGTCGAGCACCTGAAGACGATCTGGGTCGCGGGCCGCCAGCTGGCCATCACGCGCGACGGCGAAACGCCGGCGACGCCGGCGGCCAAGAAGCCGTACGCGGCCAAGGGCGTTGAGCGTCGCATGGGCGAAAAGCCAGCCGCCAAGAAGCCGCACCGCAAGGGACCGAGCCAAGGCTGATTGTCCAGCCACCTGCTTCAACCCGTCGTTCCCGCGCAGGCGGGAACCTAAGTCATTGATGTGGCCGATACCTTCAAACAAGGCGTCAACGCATGCAAGCTTGGGTTCCCGCCTTCGCGGGAACGACGGTTTGTGGGGTGGTGGATGAAATCATGGCTCGTCAGCGCTGTTGTTTGACTACAAAACAAAGTCTTTACACTCCCCAGCACGACGTTCTCACTAGAGAACACCACGATTGACACCCAGAAATCACCATGTTATTTTGCTACAGATACGCTAGCCGGACTGTAGTCGTCTGTTTTCGTCCCTTCCGGCCTCGCACCGCATCCTGTACAAGGCACTGACGGCACGCTCACACGCGAGCGGCCGTGCAATCACACACGAGAGAAGCCCGCTTCGCCGGGCCAGATTGGGGACACACAATGGATATGCAATCGACCGTGGGGAAGCCACGCCTGTCGTTCTGGCAGCTGTGGCATATGAGCTTCGGTTTCTTCGGCATCCAGTTCGGCTTCGCGCTGCAGAACGCCAATACCAGCCGCATCTTCGCCACCCTCGGCGCCGATCCTGACAACCTGTCCCTGTACTGGCTGGCCGCGCCGGTCACGGGCCTCCTGGTCCAGCCCATCATCGGCTACCTGAGCGACAATACCTGGCACCCGAAATGGGGCCGCCGCCGTCCCTTCTTCTTCATCGGCGCCGTGCTGGCCGCGATCGCGCTGTTCCTGATGCCTAACTCCACCGCGCTGTGGATGGCGGTGGCCGTGCTGTGGATGCTGGACGCGGCCATCAACGTGTCGATGGAACCGTTCCGCGCCTTCGTGGGCGACAAGCTCGACCCGGCCCAGCAGACCGCCGGCTATGCGATGCAGACCTTCTTCATCGGCTGCGGCGCTGTCATCGCCTCGCTCCTGCCGACCTTCTTCGAAAGCATGGGCGTGTCCAACGCCGCCGTCGGCGGCACGATCCCGGACACCGTGCGCTACTCGTTCTACGCCGGCGGCCTGGTGTTCTTCCTGGCCGTGAGCTGGACCGTGCTGTTCGCCGACGAACTGCCGCCGCCCGACCTGGAAGCCTTCCACAAGGAGCGCAAGGCCTCGCGCGGCGTGGGCACGATGTTCGTCGAGATCCTGGGCGGCTTCGGCAAGATGCCGCGCACCATGGTGCAGTTGGCATTCGTGCAGTTCTTCACCTGGATCGCGCTGTTCGCGATGTGGATCTATACCGGCACCGCGATCGCCGATAACGTCTACGGCACGGTCGACCCCCAATCGAGCGCCTACCAGGACGCCGGCAACTGGGTCGGCATCATGTTCGCGGTGTACAGCGGCGTGTCGGCGCTGTCGGCCTTCATCCTGCCGGTGTTCGCCCGCATGACCTCGCGCAAGATCGTGCACGCGACCTGCCTGGTCATCGGCGGCCTGTCGCTGGCCAGCGTGTTCCTGATCACCGACAAGCAGATGCTCATGCTGCCGATGATCGGCATCGGCATCGCCTGGGCCTCGATCCTGACCATGCCGTACGCGATCCTGGCGGGTTCCTTGCCGGCCAAGCGCATGGGTTACTTCATGGGCCTGTTCAACTTCTTCGTCGTGATCCCGCAGATCGTCAGCGGCCTGCTGCTGGGCAGCGCCACCAAGTACCTGTTCGGCGGCCACGCGGTGCTGACCCTGGTGCTGGGCGGCGGCTGCATGCTGATCGCGGCGGTGCTGACCCTGTTCGTCACCGACAAGGCGGCCCCAGTCTCGAAGGCCTGATCCAGGCGGGTTTCCCGTCCACGCGCGCCGTCATTTTTGCGGCTGTCGTATCGTAACGTTTTACTAACATATTTGCCCCGGCCAGACCCGGCCTGGGGTGACTATGTGAGCGCAAACTTACCCAGACAGGAGCACAGCATGACCATCCAGACCGTCGCGACCACCCCGTTCGCCGGGCAGCGTCCCGGCACCTCGGGCCTGCGCAAGAAGGTGTCCGAGTTCCAGCAGCCCGGCTACCTCGAGAACTTTGTCGAATCCATCTTCCTGACCCTGGGCGAGGGCAAGTGCCGGCACCTGGTGGTGGGCGGCGACGGCCGCTATTTCAATCGCGAGGCGATCCAGACCATCCTGCGCATGGCCGCCGCGCATGGCGTCGAGAAGGTGCTGGTGGGCCGCGGCGGCATCCTGTCGACGCCGGCCGTCAGTTGCGTGATCCGCAAGCATGCCTGTTACGGCGGCATCGTGCTGTCGGCCAGCCATAATCCGGGCGGTCCCGAGGGCGACTTCGGCATCAAGTACAACATCGAGAACGGCGGCCCGGCGCCGGAAAAAATCACCGACGCGATCTACGAGCACACAACCTCGCTGACCGAATACCGCATCAGCGATGCGCCGGCCGTGGACCTCGACCGGCTGGGCAGCACCCGTATCGAGAACACGACGATCGAGGTGATCGACCCGGTGGCCGACTACGCCGAGCTGATGGCGCGCCTGTTCGACTTCGACGCGATCCGCGCGCTGTTCGCGAACGGCTTCCGGATGCGCTTCGACGCCATGCACGCGGTCTCGGGGCCCTACGCCACGGCGGTGCTGGAAGACATCCTCGGCGCGCCCGCCGGCACCGTGGTCAACGGCCAGCCGCTGGAAGACTTCGGTGGCGGCCATCCCGATCCGAACCCGGTCAATGCGGCCGAGCTGATCGCGGCGATGGCGGCGCCGGATGCGCCCGATTTCGGCGCCGCCTCGGACGGCGACGGCGACCGCAATATGATCGTGGGCCGCGGCATCGCCGTGACGCCGTCGGACAGTCTGGCCATCATCGCCGCCAACGCCACCGTGGCGCCGGGCTACGCGGATGGCATCACCGGCATCGCGCGCTCGATGCCCACCTCGCAAGCGGCCGACCGCGTGGCCGAGGCGCTCGGCATCTCCTGCTTCGAGACGCCCACCGGCTGGAAATACTTCGGCAACCTGATGGACGCCAACCTCGCCACCCTGTGTGGCGAGGAGAGCTATGGCACCGGCTCCCTCCACATCCGCGAGAAGGATGGCCTGTGGGCCGTGCTGTTCTGGCTCAACCTGCTGGCCGTTCGCAAGCAGCCGGTCGGGGAGATCCTGCGCGCGCACTGGGCCCGCTTCGGCCGCAACTATTATTCGCGCCACGACTACGAGGCGGTCGACGCCTCGGCGGCAGCCGCCATGATGGACGCGCTGCGCGCGCGCCTGCCCGAGCTGGCAGGCCAGACGCTCGATGGCCATCACGTGGCGCAGGCCGACGACTTCGAATACGCCGACCCGGTCGACGGCTCGGTCGCAAGCCAGCAGGGCATCCGCATCATCATGAGCGACGGCTCGCGCATCGTGTTCCGCCTGTCCGGCACCGGCACCGAAGGCGCCACCGTCCGTCTTTATCTCGAACGCTTCGAGGCCGATCCGGCGCGCCACGACCTCGACACCCAGCAAGCCTTGCAAGGCCTGATCGGCGTGGCCGAGAGCGTGTCCGGCCTGCGCCGGCGCACCGGCCGCAACGAACCCACCGTCATCACCTGACACCCACCCACCTACAGGAAACCGCATGAAATTACCCGTCCTTGCCGCCTCCATGTTGCTCGCCTTTGGCGCCATGTCATCTGCCTCCGCACAGATCAAGGCGCCTGCCGGAAAACCCTTCGTCTGGGAGAACGCGACCGTCTACTTCCTGCTGACGGACCGCTTCAACAACGGCAATCCGGCCAACGACAAGGCATATGGCCGCAAGGACGATGCCGCGACGATGCGCGGTTTCATGGGCGGCGACATCGCCGGCATCACGGCGAAGATCAAGGAAGGGTATTTCAAGGACCTGGGCGTGAACGCGATCTGGTTCACGCCGGTCGTCGAGCAGATTCACGGCTCGACCGACGAGGGCACCGGCAAGAGCTATGGTTTCCACGGCTACTGGGCGAAGGACTTCACCGCGCTGGATGCGGCCTTCGGCACCGAGGCCGAACTCAAGGAACTGGTCGACACGGCGCATGCGAACGGCATCCGCATCGTGTTCGACGTGGTGATGAACCACACCGGCCCGGTGACGAAGCAGGATCCGGTGTGGCCGGCATCGTGGGTGCGCACCGGCCCGCAGTGCACCTACAAGGACGCGCGCACCACGATGGATTGCACGCTGGTGGCGAACCTGCCCGACTTCCTCACCGGCAGCAATGCCAACGTCGAGCTGCCGCCGCACCTGGTGGCGAAATGGAAGAAGGAAGGGCGCTACGAGCGCGAAGTCAAGGAACTGGACGACTTCTTCAAGCGTACCGGCTATCCGCGCGCGCCACGTTACTACCTGATGAAATGGCATGCGGACTGGGTGCGCAAGTACGGCATCGACGGCTTCCGCGCCGACACCGTCAAGCACACCGAGCCTGGCCTGTGGAAGGAACTCAAGCAGGAAGCCAGCATCGCCTTCGAAGACTGGAAGCGCGCCAATCCGAAGCAGCGCCTGGGCGACGACAAGTTCTGGATGGTGTCCGAGGTCTACAACTACGAGATCAAGCACGCGCGTAAGTTCGACCTGGGCGGCGGCGATTATGTCGACTACCTGGACCAGGGCTTCGACAGCATGATCAGCTTCAGCCTGCGCAGCGACGCCAAGCAGCCTTACGAAAAGATCTTCTCGGATTACTCGAAGATCCTGCAAGGCGAGATGAAGGGCTATTCGGTCCTGAACTACATCAGCTCGCACGACGACAGCAGCCCCTTCGATCCGCTTCGCGAGCGCCCGTTCGAATCGGCCAACAAGCTGCTGCTGGCGCCGGGCGCCGCCCAGATCTACTACGGCGACGAGACCGCGCGCATCCTGCGCGTCGAAGGCGCCGAGGGCGACGCCACCCTGCGCTCCTTCATGAACTGGGACGAGTTGAAGTCGAACGCCGAACGCGGCATGCACCGCGTGGCCGACATCCGCGCGCACTGGGCGCGCCTGGGACGCTTCCGCGCCGCCCACCCGGCGGTCGGCGCCGGCGTGCACCAGATGATCAGCCATAGTCCTTACACCTTCAAGCGCACCTGGGAACGGAACGGGGTAAGCGACCGCGTGGTGGTGGCGCTCGACCTGCCGGGCGGCCAGCCGGCCACGATCCAGGTGGGCGGTGTGTTCCATGACGGCGCCACCGTGCGCGACTGGTACACCGGCAAGACCGCCGTGGTCAAGGGCGGCAAGGTGCGTTTCGATACCGCCGCTCCGGTGGCGTTGATTGCTCAGGATTAAGATCTTCACCATGCTTGTTGCATAAAAACTGCCGCGCGGAATTCCCATCCGCGCGTCCGCTGCCTTCGTCCGAAGACTGCTAAGCTGGCAACACAGTCAGGTTTTACGGAACCGCGCGCCGACCGAGCGCGCGGCCGTGGCGCGCCGCTGTGACCGGGCGCGGAAGGGGAGCGAGCATGGGCAGCATGGCAAGAGCGAGAATGAGCTACCGCCTGGTGCGGGGGACGGCGCGCCGGCTGGCGCCCGGGGGCGATACGTATGGAGGCCTGCACCTGCCGGAAGTCGGCGAGGTCGGCATGACCGATTCGCCCGATCCCAAGCTCGACTACATCACGCGGCTGGCGGTGCAGGCCACCGGCGCCGACATCGGCGGCATCAGCCTGTTGTTCAAGTCGCAGGTCTGGCTGCCGTCGCACATCGGCCTCAACTCCAGCTTCTTCCCGCGTTCCGGTTCCTTCTGCGACAGCGCGGTGGCGGACGGCAAGGACTGGTTCGAGGTGGAAGACGCCAGCCTCGATCCGCGTTTCGCCGGCAATCCACTGGTGACCGAGGCGCCGTATTACCGCCATTATGCCGCGGTGCCGCTGCGGGGCGAGAGCGAGCATCTGCTCGGCAATCTGTGGGTGATGGGCACCGAGCCGCGCAAGCTCGACGTCGCCCAGGCCGCGCAACTGCGGCTGATGGGCCGCATCGTGGTCGACATGCTCGAGCTGCGCTACTGCGATCCGGTCACCGGCATGTTCAACCGTGCGGTGTTCCTGCAGCACCTGCAGCGCATGCTGGCCGACCACGATGGGCAGACGGTCACGGTCGGCCTGGTCGACCTGATCGGATTCCGCCAGGTGAACGACCTGTTCCGGCGCGAGACGGGCGACCGCATCCTGCGTCTGATGGGCAAGCGCCTCGAAGGCTGGGTCGACGGCGCGCTGTTCGGTCACCTGGGCGCCGACCAGTTCGTGTTCGCGCTGCTGTCGCCGCCGCAGGATGAGCCGTCCTGGATCAAGCGGCTGTGCGCCGCCATCGACCAGCCGTTCGAGGTCGAGCCGGGCAATATGCACACGCTGCACGCGCGCATCGGCTTGCGGCGCCAGGCATTGCCGTGCGAGGAAAGCGCCGGCGGCCTGCTCGATACCGCGGATATCGCGGCATCCTCGGTCCGCCAGCACCAGGACGTGAGCGCCGTGCATGAGTACGACGCGGCGTTGATGGCGCGCGCGCGCCTGCGCTACGAGCTGCGCGAGGCGATCCGCGGCGCGCTGCGCTTCGGCCACCTGGAAGTGCATTACCAGCCGCAGGTCGACGTCGCCCGGGGGCGCCTGATCGGACTGGAGGCGCTGGTGCGCTGGCGCCATCCGGTCTATGGGCTGGTAGGGCCGGCGATGTTCGTGCCGCAGGCCGAGAGCTCCGGCCGCATCTTCGAGCTCGACATGCACGTGCTCAACCTGGTCTGCCACGACCTGATGGCATGGCGCGCGCGTGGCCGCGAAGTGCCGCCGGTGGCGCTCAATTTTTCTCGCGCTTCGCTGATGCATACCCAGATCTTTTCGCGCCTGGCCGACATCCTCGAGGCCACCGGCGTGCCGGGAGAACTGCTCGAATTCGAAGTCACCGAAAGCCTGCTGCTCGATTCGCCGCAACTGCTGCACCAGCGCGTGTCGGCGCTGCGCGCGCTCGGGGTGCGGGTGGCGGTCGACGACTTCGGCACCGGCTACTCGAACCTCGATGCGCTCAACAGCTTCCCCTTCGATCGCCTCAAGGCCGACCGCCGCTTCGTGCACGGTGTGGCGAGCGACGCCCGCACCGCCGGCGTGTTCGCGCTAATTCAGGGCATCGCCGCCGTGTTCGACGCCGAGCTGCTGTGCGAAGGACTGGAGGACGAGGCCGACCTGTCGTGGCTGGCCGAGCGCGGCGTGCACTGCGTGCAGGGCTGGTACTTCAGCCGCGCGCAGCCGGCGCCGGCGATCGAGCGGGTGCTGCAGCGCTTCCAGGAGGCGCAGGCGGCGCCCTTGTCGGTGCCGGAGATGCGCGCATTATTGGCCTGACGGTGGCGTGAAAATCACGGTATCGAAGCGCCCGTAAACTGGGATAGACTGGAAGTTCCGTCAACTTTGCACAGATTGCCATGCCAGTCTTTACACGTATTGCCCGTGCCGTCGCGGGAATGGGTCTCGCCTTCGCGCTGCTGCCGGTCCAGGCCTTCGCGCAGTCCACCACGGAGCCGAGCTACGGTCCCGAACTCGAAGAGTTCAAGTATCCCGAACCGACGCAGCAATACCGCTTCAAGTCGCAGGGCGTCGACCTGCAGATGACCTATATGGACGTCAAGCCGGCCAAGCCGAACGGCCGCACCGCGGTGCTCATGCACGGCAAGAACTTCTGCGGCGCGACCTGGGACGGCACCACCAAGGCCCTGACCCAGGCCGGCTACCGTGTCGTGGTGCCCGACCAGATCGGCTTCTGTAAGTCGACCAAGCCGCAGCACTACCAGTACAGCTTCCAGCAACTGGCCGACAACACCCGCAAGCTGCTCGAATCGATCGGCGTGAAGAAGGCGATCGTCATCGGCCACTCGACCGGCGGCATGCTGGCCACGCGCTATGCGTTGATGTATCCGGAAGCCACCGACCAGCTGGTGATGATCAACCCGATCGGCCTGGAAGACTGGAAGAACCTCGGCGTGCCGTCGCTGGGCGTGGACAAATGGTATGAGCGCGAGCTGAAGACCTCGGCCGAGCGCCTGCGCGAATACTCGCGCACCACCTATTACAACGGCCAGTGGAAGCCGGAGTACGAGGTGCCGGTGCAGATGCTGGTCGGTATGTACCGCGGCAAGGGCAAGGAAATCGTGGCCTGGAATTCGGCGCTGATCTACGACATGATCTATACGCAGCCGGTGGTCTACGAGTTCCCGCTCATCAAAGTGCCGACTTTCCTGTTGATGGGCCTGAAGGACACGACGGCGATCGGCAAGGACGCGGCGCCGGCCGAGATCCGGCCGAAGCTCGGCAACTACACGCTGCTGGCGCAGAAGACGAAGGAGGCGATTCCGGGCTCGAAGCTGGTCACTTTCCCGGACATGGGGCATGCGCCGCAGATGCAGGAACCGGTGAAGTTTCACAAGGCGCTGGTGGAGGGATTGGTGCGCTGATTGTGGTGTACTGCGCGCTTGCGGCTGCGTTGCGTTAACTTGGGTGCCCGCCTTCGCGGGCACGACGTGCGTGCGTAGCGGACTGCGGTAACTGCGGTGGCCCACACCGTCAGAACGTCGTACCCGCGCAGGCGGGTACCCAAGTTTGCAAGCGCACCCGCACCCTTCGCAGCACCCACGAACCCCCATTCTCTTGCATTTAGTTCAATGGTATCCTTACACGATGACCGTTGATCCAGACACCAAACTGAAACCCGCGCGCGCCGCCTTTGCCGACGGTCCGCGCCTGCTGGCCGACATCGGCGCCACCCATGCGCGCTTCGGTCTCGAGACCGCGCCCGGGGTCCTCTCCCAGGTCAGCGTGCTGCGCTGCGACGACTACGACGGCATCGTCCCGCTGCTGCATGCCTACCTGGCCGATCATCCGAACCAGCGCATCAGCCACGCGGCCTTTGCGCTGGCCAATCCGATCAGCGGCGATTTGATCCGCATGACCAATCGCGACTGGCAGTTCTCGACCGACGAGGTGCGCCGCGCGCTGGGCCTGTCGACGCTCCTGATCGTCAACGACTTCACTGCGCTGGCGATGGCGCTGCCCGGCTTCCAGCCGAAGGACCTGCTGCAGGTCGGCGGCGGGCAAGCGCAGACGCATGCGGTGTCGGGCGTGCTCGGTCCCGGCACGGGCCTGGGCGTATCGGGCGTGATCCCGACCATCGACGGTTTCGTGACCCTGGGCAGCGAGGGCGGCCACGTCAACTTCGCGCCGAGCGACGAGCGCGAATTCGCGATCCTGCAATACGCCTGGCGCGAATGGAAGCACGTCTCGAACGAGCGCCTGATCTCGGGCCCCGGCATCGAACTGATCTACCGCGCGCTGGCGCACAGGAACGGCGTCGCGCTTGGCACCGATGCGCCTGCGCGCAGCACCGCCGAGATCATGAGCGGTGCGCTCGACGCCGGCGACGCCCTGTGCCTGGAGGTGCTGGAAACCTTTGCCGGCATGCTGGGCAGCGCCGCCGCCAACCTGGCGGTGACGCTGGGTGCCTTCGGCGGCATCTTCATCGGCGGCGGCATCGTGCCGCGCATGGGCGAGTGGTTCGCCGGTTCTCCGTTCCGCGCCCGCTTCGAGGCCAAGGGCCGTTTCACCGACTACATCGCCCAGATCCCGACCTTCGTCATCATGACCCCGAACCCGGCCTTGTACGGCGTGTCGGCGATCCTGTCCGAACACCTGCGCGGACGTAGCGGCGCCAATACGCTGATGGACCGCGTGCAGCAGCTGCGCCACGAACTGTCGCCGGCCGAGCAGCGCGTGGCCAGCCTGGTGGTCGACCATCCGCGCAAGGTGCTGTCCGAACCGATCGCCGAGATCGCGCGCCTGGCGGACGTGAGCCAGCCGACCGTGATCCGCTTCTGCCGTTCGCTGGGCTTCCAGGGCCTGGCCGACTTCAAGCTCAAATTCGCCGGCAGCCTGACCGGCACCATCCCGGTGCGGCACAGCCAGGTGCGGGTCACCGACAGCACCCATGATTTGTCGGCCAAGGTGATCGACAACACGGTGTCGGCGATCCTGAAGTTTCGCGATGCGCTCGACGTGCATGCGATCGACCGCGCGATCGAGCTGCTGCGGCGCGCGCGCCGGGTCGAGTTCTACGCGATGGGCAATTCGCGCGCGGTAGCGCTGGACGGCCAGCACAAGTTCTTCCGCTTCCGCATCCCGGCCGCGCTGTACGGCGACTCGCACCTGCTCAACCTGGCCGCCGGCCTGCTGGGACCGGGCGACGTGGTGATCGCGATCTCCACCGGCGGCCAGCTGCCCGACCTGCTGGAGGCGGTCGACACGGCGCGCGCGCAGGGCGCCGACGTCATCGCCATCACCAGCAGCAAGTCGCCACTGGCGAAGAAAGCCAGCGTGTGCCTGGCGGTCGACCATAGCGAGGACAGCACCACCTTCCTGTCGATGATCTCGCGCATCCTGCAGCTGCTGCTGATCGACATCATGTCGGTCGGGATCTCGCTTGGCGCGCAAGGGGAGGGCAGCCAGGGTAGCCAGAACGATATCGAGCAGCGCCGGCTGCTGATCTCGCACCTGGACATCTAGAAGGACCCATATGATTCATCACCTGTCGCTCGGCGTGCGGAATCTGCATGCCAGCATGCGTTTCTACGACGGCATCCTTGGCGCGCTGGGTTTCCGGCGCGTGTTCGAGGACGACGAGGCGATCGGCTACGGCCTGGAGGACGACGAGGACATCCTGTGCCTGAAGCAGCGCGATGACGCCGCGGCGCCTGGGCCCGGTTTTCACCTCGCGTTCGCCGCGCCGACGCGGGCGGCCGTGGATGCCTTCCACGCGGCCGGGATGCGCGCGGGCGGCGCGGATAACGGCGCTCCGGGGCTGCGGCCCGACTACGGCCCGCATTACTACGCGGCCTTCCTGGTCGATCCGGACGGCTATCGCGTCGAGGCGGTGGTCAAAGGTCCGGTGCCCTGACGCCGGATGTCACACCGGTGTCACGGTCACCCCCGACAATGAACGCCAAGCCCGATCATCGGAGGTGGCCTGTGTCGCATCTTGCCCGTTCACTTTCATTGCGCCTCACCGGCGCGGCATTCGTCGCGCTGCTGGCGGCTGGTTGCGCCAGTCATGACCTGAAAAATCCGGGCCCGGCCTGGCCCACTACTCCCAGCGTCATCGCCCATCGCGGCGCCTCGGCCCTGCGGCCCGAGCACACGCTGGCCGCCTACCGCAAGGCGATCGAGGACGGCGCCGACAGCATCGAGCCCGACCTGGTCGCGACCCGCGACGGCGTACTGGTGGCGCGCCACGAGAACGAGATCTCGGGCACCACCAACGTCGCCGAACTGGCGCAGTTCGCCGCGCGCAAGGCCAGCAAGACCATCGACGGCGTCGTGGTCAGCGGCTGGTTCACCGAAGACTTCACCCTGGCCGAACTCAAGCTGCTGCGCGCCCGCGAGCGCATCCCCGCCAACCGGCCGGCCAATGTGAAATACGACGGCCAGTACACCATCCCGACACTGCAGGAAATCATTGACCTGGTCGACAGCGAGAGCCGCGCGCGCAACAAGACCATCGGCCTGGTCCCGGAGCTGAAGCACCCGAGCTATTTCAAGTCGATCGGCCTGCCGCTCGAACGGCGCGTGGTGGATGTGCTGGCGGCGAACGGCTACCGCGGCCGCGATGCGGCCGTGTTCATCCAGTCTTTCGAAACCGGCAACCTGAAGGAGTTGCGCGCGATGGCCGGCTACCGCCTGGTGCAGCTGGTCAGTCCGAGTGGCGCGCCCCACGATGCGATCGAAGCTGGCAACGGCCTGACCTATGCCGACATGATCACGCCGGAAGGACTGCGCGCGATCGCGCGCTATGCCGACGTGGTCGCACCGTACAAGACCATCGTCATCCCGCGTGACGCCGCCGGAGAACTGGGAGCGGCGACGCGCTTCGTCGAGGATGCGCGCGGCGCCGGACTGGCTGTCCATGTATGGACCATGCGGCCCGAGAACCCGTTCCTGCCGACCGGCTTGCGCGCCGCCCCGGCGGACTCGCCCAGCCAGCGCGGCGATGCGGCGGGCGAGATCCGCGCCTACCTTGAAGCCGGCGTGGACGCGGTATTCACCGACGATCCGGCGACCGGACGCACTGCGGTTGATGCCGTACGGAAACATTGATTCGTGTTGCACAGGCCCCGGACGGCACATCGTATTGACGACCGCTTAGCCCTGCGCGTAAAAGCGTCTACGCCACGCAACGCTGTCGGCGGAAACAGTAGTTTCCACTAGGAACCCCATGTAAGATTCGGCCGTGGACGCCCTCATCCCCGGCGTTCCCTCATTGTCCCGGCCTCGACCCGCCGCCCCAGAACCGGTATTTGGAAGAGCACCATCATCATCACCTACGCACACAACGAACAGGCCCGCCTTGCCGCGCTGGCCGCGCTTCAAATCCTCGACACGCCTGCGGAAACGCGCTTCGACCGGTACACCCGGCTCGCCGCGATGACCTTCGGCGTGCCGATCGCGCTGGTGTCGCTGGTCGATGCCGAGCGCCAGTGGTTCAAGTCGCGCGCCGGACTCGAAGCGCAGGAGACGCCGCGCTCGATCTCGTTCTGCAGCCACGCGGTGCAGGCGAGCGAGATGCTGGTGGTGGAGGATGCGGCATGCGATCCGCGCTTCGCCGACAATCCGCTGGTGACGGGCGAGCCGCATATCCGCTTCTACGCCGGCCAGCCGGTCTATAGCGACGGCCAGGCGGTGGGCACGTTGTGCGTCATCGACAGCGCGCCGCGCAGCTTCAGCATCGAGGAGCGCCAGGTGCTGAAGGACCTGGCAGGGCTGGTCGAAACCGAATTGAATCACATGAAGGCGGTGATGGCGCGCATGCTCGCCGAGCAGGCGCTCAAGTCGCTCAACACCGAACTCGAAGCCCGCATCGCGGCTCGCACCGCCGAGCTGGAAGAGCGCGTGGCCGAGTCCATGCGCATCCGCCAGCAGCTCGAAGAAAAGCAGGAGCTGCTGGACGCGGTGCTGGAATCGATCGACGTTGGCGTGGTCGCCTGCGACGCCATCGGCAACCTGACGCTGTTCAACCGCACCGCGCGCGATTTCCATGGCCTCGACCTGAAGGCGGTGGCGCCAAGCGAATGGTCGCAGTACTACTCGCTGTACCACGCCGACGGCCGCACGCCGATGGCGATGGACGAGGTGCCGCTGGTGCGCGCGCTCAAGGGCGAGGTGGTGCGCGACGGCGCGATGGTGATCGCGCCGAACAAACGCGTTCCCTATACGCTGATGGCCAGCGGCCGGCCGCTGCGCAATGCCCAGGGCAAGACCCTCGGCGCGGTGGTGGCGATGAAGGACATCACCGAACTGAAGGCTTCGAAGGACCGGCTGGTCGAGAGCGAAGAACGCCTGCGCACGATCACCGACAACCTGCCGGTGCTGATCGCGCATCTCGACCACGACCACCGTTACGTGTTCGCCAATGCGGTGCACCAGTCCTGGCTGGGCAAGGCGCCCGAGCAGGTGGTGGGCCAGACCATGGTCGAGGCCTTCGGCGAGGACTACTGGTCGCAGCAGCAGGAAGCCCTGAAGGATGCCTGGGAAGGCAAGGCCTCGCAGTGCGAGCACGACATCGTGCGCAAGAAGCACATCCGCATCGTGCACTCGACCTTCCTGCCGCACCTACGCGACGGCCAGGTGGTCGGCGTCTACATCCTGACCACCGACGCCACTGCGGCCCGCATGCACGAGCGTAACCTGCACGCGCTGGCCCACACCGACGCGCTGACCGGCATCCCGAACCGGCGCCAGTTCGAGCTGGCGCTGCAGGCGGCGGTGCAGCGCGCGCCGCAGCGCGAGCGCGCCTTCGCCCTGCTATACCTGGACATCGACCACTTCAAGCAGATCAACGACTGCCACGGCCACGCGGTGGGCGATATGGTGCTGGTGGAGTTCGCGCGCCGCGTGCGCAAGGTGGTGCGCAGCTCCGACCTGGTGGCGCGCCTGGCCGGCGACGAATTCACCGTGCTGCTCGACGAAGTCGGTTCGCCGCGCGACGTCGAGTTGGTGGCCAAGAAGATCATGCAGGCGATGGAAGCGCCGTTCGTGGTCGGCAGCCATGCGATTCCCGTGGGCGCCACCATCGGCGTCGGCCTGGCCGACGCGCCGGGCGTCACGGCGCAGGCGATCAGCGAGCTGGCCGACGGCGCGCTGTACGAGGCAAAGGGGATGGGGCGCAATACCTTTGCCATCGCAAGGCTGGCTGATGCACTGGCGCTCGACGCCGTGGCCTGACCGAGAAAAACCGGAGTCAGGTCTGACATTCGGACACGAGCTCAACCTTTGCGAAGCTTGTTACAGTTCTCGAAAAGCGCATGACAGCCAATTGGTGCCTAGTGATTGTCGAGGCCGTGTCCGAATGTCAGACCTGACCCCGGTGTTGAGATGTAGGCAAACGCACCGACTGCGTCATTCGGATTGGTGACGAGCTGGCGATATATCCAGCTATACGATTCGTTCCGCAACGGCGCGGCGGACATGCTCGATCACCGGTCAGGTCGTGCTGAGGCGGGCGATGGCGAACGCGCGATTGATTTCGTCGCGTGTGAACTTTGAATCGCGAAGGATTTTTTGGGACGCTGGAGACAGGCCGGCCACATTATGCGCCTGTCCGGTAATGAAATCACGGTTCACGCGACGTACATCTTCCAGCGTCAACGTCCTGATTTTCTTCATGATAGCCGTAAGACCGGAATGTCTGGAGAGGACACATTGTAACGTATGCCGTTCGGACAACGTCATCGCGTGCGTCAAATATGACCTGCCTCACACGCAAGATGAGCCGGATGATACGGAACGTCATTGCTCCGGCCGCCGCCACTTCCCATGAATCTGGAAAGATGGCGGCATATCAGGCTTACTCAGTCACGAACACTACGGCCGTGCGCGCCGGCACGGTAAACGTGCCGCGCGCGCTGTCGAAGCGCGCCTCCTGCGCGCGCTGGTCCGCCGCGCCGGCCGCGGTATGCACCGGATGCAGGCGCAGTTTCTTGCCGCGCAGGAGCGTGGCGTCGATGGTGTGCGCCTTCTTGTCCACGTTCACCAGGTAGCCCAGGCCGGCGAAGTTCGCGCCGGGATAGCCCTGGCCGTCGATCCAGGCCGCCAGCACGGTCGGTACCTGTTCCGGGCCGGTATTGAAGAAACGCAGGCGGGCGTTGATGTCTTCCGTGCTGCGCAGGCGCAGCAGCGTGGAGCTGGAGCGGATCTGCAGCAGGTCGCGGAAGGCGTCGCGCGCGAATGCGATGTCGGCGGGCGCCGGCTTGAGCGCGGCATTGGCCAGCAGCGGCTTGAACAGCGGCCAGTCCTTGGCGTTGTCGGCGGCCGGCGGCAGGCCGGTGCCGAAGAAGTTGTCCTGATAGGTCCAGTCGAGACGGTTGAACCAGTCGCCCGAATTGAAGCTGTTGCGGTCCAGCGATTTCGAGCGCAGCACGTCGATGCCGGCGTGGTAATAGGCCACGCCCTGGCTGAAGGCATTGATCGCCATGCCCAGCACCTGCACCCGCGCGCGTTCGGCAGCGCTGGTCGCCACCGGCAGCTTGAGCGCGTTGATGTCGTACAGGGTCTGGTTGTCGTGGTTCTCGACGTAGTTCACCGCCTCGGCGGGCTGGCTCGCATAGCCGGCCGGCTGGTTGCCGCCATAGACGATGTCCTGCAGCTGGCGCACCTTGCCGTCGAAGGTCTGCACGGAAAAGCTGCGCACCGAGCCGGCCAGGCCGACGCGGATCAGGTCGGCCGCGCGCAGCAGGGCATCGGGCGCGTGCTCGTGGCCCAGCGCGTTCGGGTCGTACACCAGGCCATTGATATAGCCTTGCTGGCGGATGACGATCTCGCCCGAGTCGCCCGGCGAGCCGCCGCGCACTGCGTCGCGCGCGCGGTCGCTGAAGGTGCCGATGCCGGTGCCGTTCAGCGATAGCTGCGAGGCCTGCACGAAGCGCGCGCCGTCCTGCACCTCGCCGAAGTTCCAGCCTTCGCCGATCAGCTGCACGTGGCGGCCGGCGGCCTCGTTCACGTCCTTCTGCAGGCGCTCCATCGCCGCGCGCGGCTGGTGGCCCATCAGGTCGAAGCGGTAGGAGTCGATCTTGTAGTGGCGGGTCCACAGCACCGACGAGTCGATCATCAGCTTGGCCATCATCGTGTTCTCGGTCGCCGTGTTGAAGCAGCAGGTCGAGGTTTCGATGCCGCCTTTCTCATCCAGGCGGTGGTAGTAGCCCGGCACCACGCGGTCGAGGATCGATTTTTCTTCCTGCCCGGCGATGAAGGTGTGGTTGTAGACCACGTCGGTGCCGACGCGCAGGCCCGCCTTGTGCAGGTTCATCACCATCTCGCGGAACTCGACGATGCGGCGCGCGCCATCCTGCGGGTCGCTGGCATAGCTGCCCTCGACCGCATTGAAGTGCTGCGGATCGTAGCCCCAGTTGAAGCAGTCGGTATGCGCGGTCTTGCCGATCAGGGCCTGCTGGCTTTCGCTGTCCGGCGCGCCGGATGGTTGCGGCTGTGCGCAAGCCACTTCCGGGATGCTGCCGATGTCGTACACCGGCAACAGGTGCACGTCGGTCAGGCCGGCTTTCGCCAGCGCGCGCAGGTGTTTCATGCCGTTCGAGTTCATCTCGGAGAAGGCGGTGTACTTGCCGCGCTTGGGCGCGGGCACGGTCGCGTCGATCAGCGAGAAGTCGCGCACGTGCAGCTCGTAGATGACCATGTCGGTCTGGGCCTGCACCGTGGCTGGCGGACGGGTGTCGTCCCAGCCGCGCGGCTTGAGGTTCGGCGCATCGAGGTCGGCGATGTAGCTGCGCTTCGAATCCGCGTTCAGGCTGACCGAATACGGATCGGTGACCAGGTTGCGCACCAGGCCGGCGCCGGGCACGGCGACGTCGACCGCGTATTTGTAATAGGTGCCCGACAGGTCGCGCGGCAGGCTGGCCGACCAGGCGCCGGTCTTCTCGTCGAGCGTCATCGCGTGCACGGCGTTCGCCCTGGTCGTAGGGCCGTCATAGGTGCACACCGCCACCTGGCGCGCGGTCGGCGCCCACAGCTTGAAACCGGTCTTCTTGGCAGTTGGCGTGGCGCCGAGATCGGGGATTGCTTCGGCGGCGGCGTATAGCTCGTCAAGCGCGCCGGCCGACTGGATGCGGGTGGCGGCGACCACTATGCCCTTCGCGTCTTCCTGCACCAGCACCAGCTGTTCGCGGTGAAGAAAGGGCAGGCGCGCGAGATCGGCGTCCGCCACGCGCAGGGTCGGGCCGGTGGCGACCCATTTGAAGCGCTCGGCCGCGGCTTGCGGGACGGCGGTGGTCGAGATGTCGAGCTTGATCGAGCCGGTGGCGCCGGTCACCTTGGTGCCTGGCTTGGCATTGACCGATGCGGCGGAGGAGTGGTACAGGCGATAGGCACCGTCAGCGGCGGCGCCGGGCCAGCGCACCAGGCGCTTGTCGAGCCAGACGGCGCGCGCGTCGACTTGTTCGCCATTGGCTTGCAGGACTTCCTGGAAGCCGGCGCTGTCGCAAGTGGCGAGGGGAACCGCGGCGTAGGCGGACGTCGAGAGTGAAGCCGCCACGAGGGCGAGATGCAGTTTGCTCATGTAGGGTGGACGGCTCCGCCGTCCACGCGTTCAAGCGGCCGGAAGAATACCGCCATGATTGGCAGTTGATAGGGATGTTGAGCGCGTGGACGGCATAGCCGCCCACGCGTTCAGTGCAGCAATGCGATCAGGCCGCGTTGCCGCGATAATGATCGACCATCTTGTAGCGCGTCGCATACCAGCCGAACGCCAGTGCCGACAGCAGTGCGAAGCCGGCGAAGAAATACATCTGCGCGGCCATCACGCCCATGCCGGTACCTTCGATATAGCCCACCACCAACTCGTTCTTGACGCTCGCGTTCACGATCAGCACCCACAGGTTGCCGACCGTGACGGCCAGGTACCACAGGGCCATGATCACGCCCTTCATCGAGGCCGGGGCCTGGCTGTAGGCGAATTCAAGGCCGGTCGCCGAGACCAGCACCTCGCCCAGGGTCAGCAGCGCATACGGTGCGATCTGCCAGGCGATCGAGACAGCGTCGCCAGCGTCGAGCGCGACCTGCAGGTTGCCGACCACGATCCAGGCGGCGGCCGACAGTACGATGCCGGCGGTCATGCGGCGCAGCGGCGACGGTTCGATGCCGAACTTGCGCAGCATCGGGAACAGCAGCAGGTTGTTCACCGGGATCAGGATCATCACCAGCAGCGGGTTCAGGGCCTGCATCTGGGCCGGGATGACGTCGAAGGTCCAGCCCAGGAAGCTGACCTGCGTGGTCATGGCATTGGCCTGCACGATCCAGGTCGAGGCCTTCTGGTCGAACAGCGACCAGAACGGCGTCACCAGCGCGAACACGATCAGGATGCGCAGCACGGCGCGCACGCCGTCCACGGCTTCTTGCGGATGCAGGCCGCGTGCGCGGTCCAGCTGCATCGAGGCGCCGATGCCGCCGAAGGCCATCAGCAGCACCAGCGCGGTACAGGCGCCGATCACGAAGCCCCATTGCACCGACATCGCCAGCGAGACCACGGCAGCGGCGGCGCCGATCAGGGCCACGTTCAGGCCCGGACGGCCCTGGCCGGGCGCCTTCGTCAGCAGTGCGGTCTTGGCCACCTGCATGAAGGAGTGCGGATTCGGCGGCGAGGGCGGCACGTGCACGTATTTCTTCTTGCCGCTCCAGAACACCATGGTGGCGATGAACATCAGGATGCCGGGCACGCCGAAGGCCCAGGCCGGACCGTAGTCGCGCAGCAGCAGCGGCATCAGCAGCGAAGCGAAGAACGAGCCGAAGTTGATGATCCAGTAGAAGGCGTCGAACACGACCTTCGCCTTGTCCTTGTTGGTCTGGTCGAACTGGTCGCCCACGAAGGAGGCCACCAGCGGCTTGATGCCGCCCGAGCCAAGCGCGATCAGGAACAGGCCGAAGTAGAAGCCGTTGACGTTGTCCTCGAAGATGGCCAGGCAGGCATGGCCCGCGCAGTAGACGAGGCTGAGCCAGAACACCGTGTTGTATTTACCGAAGTAGCGGTCGGCCAGCCAGCCGCCCAGCAGCGGGAAGAAGTACACGCCGATGACGAATGTGTGGAACACGTGCTTGGCTTCGCCGGTGCGCATGTCTTCCGGCAGGAACATCAGGAGCGTCGTGATCAGGAAGGGCGTCAGGATGTTGCGCATCCCGTAGAAGCTGAAACGCTCGCAGCCTTCGTTGGCAATAATGTAGGGAATCTGCCGCGGCATTCGCCCGGAACCTGGTTTTGCTAGATCAGTCATCGACCGCTTCCTTGAAATGTCAAACAGACGCGATGCTATGACGAGGGCGTATCACTTTGCAATAAAAATATTGTTGTGAAACAAACGAGAAACATACCGACGTAGTTTAGTTACGACGACGATGCCGCTGGAAACGTTTTCGATGTTTCAAGCCATTGAATCATAAGGATAAATCGTGAATTTTCGGAAAACTTCCGGAATTGTCAAGTTTTGTTGCGTCCTGTATATTGCCTAGAATTCCAAACCAGAGACCAGCCATGACCCAGATCTCGACCACGACGAATCCGAACTGGTGGCGCGACGCCATCATCTACCAGGTTTACCCGCGCAGCTTCCTCGATACCAACGGCGATGGCATCGGCGACCTGGCCGGCATCACCGAGAAGCTCGACTACATCGCGAGCCTGGGCGTGGACATTGTCTGGTTGTCGCCGTTCTTCAAGTCGCCGATGCGCGACTTCGGCTACGACATCGCCGATTACTGCGATGTCGACCCGATGTTCGGCAACCTGGCCGACTTCGACCGCCTGGTGGCCAAGGCCCACGGCCTGGGCCTGAAGATCATGATCGACCAGGTGATGTCGCACACCGCCGACACCCACCCCTGGTTCGTCGAAAGCCGTTCCAACCGCGACAATCCGAAATCGGACTGGTATGTCTGGGCCGATCCGCTCCCGGACGGCAACCCGCCGAATAACTGGCTGTCGGTGTTCGGCGGCTCGGCCTGGCAGTGGGATACCCGCCGCAAGCAGTACTATATGCACAACTTCCTGGTGAGCCAGCCGCAGCTGAACTTCCATAACACTGACGTGCAGAAGGCCCACCTGGCGGCCCAGCGCTTCTGGCTCGAGCGCGGCGTGGACGGCGTGCGCATGGATGCCTGCGTGTTCCACTTCCACGATCGCCAGCTGCGCAGCAATCCGCCGGCGCTGGTGCGCGACACCTCGACCGTGACCGACGTGAACCCGTACGGCATGCAGGCCCATATCTACGACAAGACCCAGCCCGAGAACATCGCCTTCATGGAAAAGCTGCGCGCCCAGCTGGACGAATTCGGCGCGGTGTCGATCGGCGAGATCAGCTCGGACGACGCGCTGGCCCAGATGAACGAGTACATGGCAGGCGGGAACAAGCTGCACATGGCCTACAGCTTCAACTTCCTGACGCCGGTGTTCACGGCCGCGCACATCCGCGCGCAAGTGGAAGACTTCGAACGCCGCGTCGAGGAAGGCTGGGCCTCCTGGTCGGTCGGCAACCACGACGCGATCCGCGTGATGACGCGCTGGGGTGGTCCGCAAGCCAGCGCCGGTTTCGCCAAGCTGGTGCTGGCGATGCAGCTTTCGCTCAAGGGCACGCCCTGCCTGTACCAGGGCGACGAGCTGGCGCTGCACGAAGCCGACGTCCCGTTCGAACTGCTGCAAGACCCGTACGGCATCACCTTCTGGCCCGAGTTCAAGGGCCGCGACGGCTGCCGCACCCCGATGCCGTGGCAGGCCGGCGCGCCGCACGCCGGCTTCACCGCGGGCACGCCGTGGCTGCCGGTCGAGCCGTCGCACGCCGCCGCCGCGGTCGACCTGCAGGACGCCGACCCCGATTCGATGCTGAACTTCCAGCGCCGCTTCATCGCCCTGCGCCGCACCATGCCGCAACTGACGCGCGGCGAGATCGCCTTTATCGACGCGCCGGAACCGGTACTGGCCCTGCGCCGCGACCTGGAGGGCGAGCGCAGCGTGCTGGCGGCCTTCAACCTGTCGAACGAAGAAGTGACGTTCGACTGGCCGGCGACCGAAGGCGCCGATCACATGGCCGTCGACGGCCTGGCCGGCGCAGCCCAGCGCGGCCGCGTGACCCTGCCGCCGTACGGCGCCTGGTTCGGCCTGGTCCGCGCGGAGGGTTGATGAATACCCAGCAGGGGCCTGAAAAGTTCGCGCGCACGGCGTTCGCCGACGGACCGCGCCTGCTGGCCGACATCGGCGCGACCCACGCGCGCTTCGCGCTGCAGACCGCGCCGGGCGTGTTCCGCTCGGTCCAGGTGCTGCGCTGCGACGACTTCGAGGGCATCGTCCCGCTGCTGCGCCATTACCTGGCAGACCACGAGGACTTGCGGCTGAACCACGGCGCTTTCGCGGTCGCCAACCCGATCAACGGCGACTACGTGCGCATGACCAACCGCGCCTGGGAGTTCTCCACCGACGCGGTGCGGCGCGAGCTGGGCCTGTCGACCCTCCTGATCGTCAACGATTTCACCGCGCTGGCGACCGCGCTGCCGGGCTTCGCCAAGGAAGACCTGATGCAGGTGGGGCCGGGCACGAAGGTAGAGGGCGCCGTCATCGGCGTGCTGGGGCCGGGCACGGGCCTGGGCGTGTCGGGCGGGATCCCGACCGCGGACGGTTTCGTCACCCTGGGCAGCGAGGGCGGCCACGTCAACTTCGCGCCGGCCGACGAGCGCGAGTTCGCCATCCTGCAATACGCCTGGCGCGAATGGCCGCACGTGTCGAACGAGCGCCTGATCTCGGGCCCCGGCATGGAAGTCATCTACCGCGCGCTGGCCGACCGTAACGGCGTCGACGCCACGGCGCGCAGCGCGGCCGCCATCGTATCCGGCGCGCTGGAGGCCGACGATCCGCTGTGCCTGGAAACGCTCGACTGCTTCTGCGGCATGCTGGGCGGCGCCGCCGCCAACCTGGCGGTGACCCTGGGCGCCTTCGGCGGCATCTTCATCGGCGGCGGCATCGTGCCGCGCCTCGGCGAGTGGTTCGCGCGCTCGCCGTTCCGCATGCGGTTCGAGGCCAAGGGACGTTTTTCGGACTACCTGGCCGATATCCCGACCTATGTGATCACCACGCCGAATCCCGCCTTCCACGGCGTGGCGACCATCCTGGCCGAGCACCTGCGCGGCCGCAGCGGCGCCAACACGCTGATGGAACGCATCGGGCAACTGCGCGAAGAGCTGTCGCCGGCCGAGGCGCGCGTGGCGACGCTCGTGCTCGAGCATCCGCGCACGGTGTTGAACGAACCGATCGCCGAGATCGCGCGGCTGGCCGACGTGAGCCAGCCGACCGTGATCCGCTTCTGCCGCTCGCTGGGCTTCCAGGGCCTGGCCGAATTCAAGCTCAAGTTCGCGAGCAGCCTGACCGGCGCGATCCCCGTGCGCCACAGCCAGGTGCGCATGAGCGACAGCACCCACGACCTGTCGGCCAAGGTGATCGACAACACGGTGTCGGCGATCCTGCGCTTCAGGGACCAGCTCGACGTGCGCTCGCTCGACCGCGCAATTGAACTGGTGAGCCGCGCGCGGCGCGTCGAGTTCTACGCGCTCGGTAACTCGCGCGCGGTGGCGCTGGACGGCCAGCACAAATTCTTCCGTTTCAGGATCCCGACCGCGCTGTATGGCGACGCCCACCTGTTCACGCTGGCCGCAGGCTTGCTGGGACCGGGCGACGTGGTGATCGCGGTATCGAATTCGGGCGGCTTGCCGGAGCTATTGCAGGCGGTGGACATCGCACGCGCCGCCGGCGCCGACGTGATCGCCATCAGCAACAGCCAGTCGCCGCTGGCGCGCAAGGCCAGCGTGTGCCTGGCGGTCGATCACAGCGAGGACAGCACCAGCTTCCTGTCGATGATCTCGCGCATCCTGCAGCTGCTGCTGATCGACATCATGGCGGTGGGGATTTCGGTCGATGGCCAGCATGGGCCGGAGGCGGGCAAGGATCCGCGCCGGCTGCTCATCTCGCACCTGGATAGCTGAAGACTCGCCGGCATCGTCGGCGGGGCGCCGTCAGTTGGCGCTCTTGATGTCCACGCGCTCGATGGTGCGGCGCCATTCCTGGAGGCTGAGCAGGGTGTCCGAGCCAGTGTCGTCGACCAGGATCTCGCTGCCGTCCTGGGCCACCAGGAAGCTCTCGCGGCGACGCGCATCGTCGGCGCGGTTCTCGACAAAACTCAGCTGGTAATACTTCTTGCCGTTGACTTCGCGCGGGACCGGATCGTCCTCGATCACGGCGCCGTGCGCCTTGCCCTGGCTGCGCTGTTCGATCTGGCGCGACCAGGCCTGCAGTTCCGGTAGTGCCAGCAGCGAATCCATCGCATCCTGTTTCGTATGCGCCGGCGCCTGGGCCGTGGGCGCGGCGGGCGCGGGCGCCGGCGGCGCTTCGCGCTCGGCGCGCTTGCAGCCGGCAACGGCGCAGCACAGCATCAACGCGGCAATGGTCAGGCGCAAGGGAGAAGAAGATGCGGCGCGTGTGGACATGGCAGGTCTCGTGAAGGCAGGCGGTCATGGTAAACCATGCGTGTTCGACCAGCAACACGGGACGCCGTTCGCTACCAGCATGAATTGCAGTGAATGCAAGATCATTGCAACGATGTTTTGCGATCGCCGGTCAATATATTTCCATAAAGAAAGTAATTCGTGTTTTTCGCCACGAAATCACTTTTTTCACTATGGAATCGGAATTTATTTATAGAAATAATGCTATTCTGTAGGACCACTCCTACCTGACGTCCCCCCCCTCATGGACCGCCGCCGCTCTGCTTATACTCGCCGCCTCGCCAAGGTGTCGCAACGCGAAAAGCGCCTGGGCGCGCTCGCGATGCTGGGGCTCGCCGTGGGTGTTGCCGGCGTGCTGGCGCCGCCGCTGGACGTCGACTGGACGCGGCTGGACCGCAAGCCGGACGAGATCACCCACGTCGGCGCAAGCCCCGGCTTCGGACTGGCGCCGGCCGCGTCGATCCCGGCGCCGGCCACCGAACAGGGCGCCGCGCGCCGCATCTATCCGTTCTCGATCATCCCCGGCGGCGTGGCGGACAAGGACGAACTGGCGCGCGTCATCCGCACCGATGCCGTGGTCGCCGCGCACTATGCCGGCTTCGACGTGGCGAACGCGCGCGCGGTCACCGTGACCGCGCCGCGCGCCGTGTACGTGTCTTACCGCAAGGGCGACCAGGTTTACTGGACCAAAAAGAAGCTGATGCTGGCGCCGGGGGAAACCCTGCTCACCGATGGCAAGAACGAGATGCGGGCGCGCTGCGCCAACCGGATTTCCGACGTGCCGATGTATCCGGTCGAAGCCCATGGTCCGACCGAGTCGGAACTCGATTCCTTCGTCACCGAGGATGGCGGCGGGATGATGGCCGTGGCAGCCGGCCTGGAGGGACTCGACGACGTTCCCTCCACAGGACAGCGCTATCCTACCGAGGTGTTCCCGAACGGCGCCGGCCTGCTGGCGGGCGCCGCGCCGGCTGCGCAGTCGCGCCTGGCCGACCTCATGGGCGGCCCGCCCGCCCGGTATGGCTCGGCCATTTCGAACGGCGGCACGCTGGGCGGCGGCAGCGGCGATGGCGCGACGACGCCGTCGACCGGCACGCCTGTCGGCAGCACGCCGACGCCGGGCGTTGACGGCAATGGCAGTGCCGGCAGCGGCGACAATCCAGGCGGCGGAAACACCCCCGGCGGCAATGACGCTCCTGGCGGTGGACAGCCCGGCACGCCGACGCCATCTACGCCGACGCCATCCACGCCGACGCCGGACCCCGGCACCGGCCCGGGCTCCGATCCCGATCCTGGCCCGGGACCCAATCCCGAGCTGCCGCCACTCACGCCGGGCGTGCCGGGCACGCCGGACGGCCCCGATACACCGGGTACCCCAGGCGTTCCGGGCACCCCGGAAAATCCCGGCATCCCTGGCATCCCCGGCACCCCGGGTGGTCCGCCGGACGACATCGAGGTCGAGCCGAACGACCCGGTCGACGTGCCGGAGCCGGGCACCCTGTGGCTGGGCGGCGCGGCCTTCGCGGCGATGCTGTGGCTGCGTCGCAAGGGGCCGCGCGCCAGGAGCTGAGGTTCCCGCTGCATCAAACAACAAAAAAGCCCGCGAGGTGTGAACCTCGCGGGCTTTTTATCGTGGAAGACTGGCGCGCCGGCGTTGCCGCGGCGCGCCAGGCGACCGGCTGATTTACATCATGCCGTCCATGCCGCCCATGCCGCCCATACCACCCATGCCGCCCATGCCGCCGGCTGGCTTGTCTTCAGCCAGTTCCGAGACCATGCAGTCGGTGGTCAGCATCAGGCCGGCGATCGACGCTGCATTCTGCAGTGCCGAGCGGGTGACCTTGGCTGGATCCAGCACGCCCATTTCGACCATGTCGCCGTAGGTGCCGTTGGCGGCGTTGTAGCCGTAGTTGCCCGAGCCGGCCAACACTGCTGCGACCACGACCGATGGCTCTTCGCCGGCGTTCTGGACGATCATGCGCAGTGGCTCTTCCATGGCGCGCAGGACGATCTTGATGCCTGCGTCCTGGTCTGGATTGTCGCCCTTGACGGTGATGTTGGCGCGAGCGCGCAGCAGGGCAACGCCACCGCCGGCGACGATGCCTTCTTCCACGGCAGCGCGGGTAGCGTGCAGTGCATCTTCGACGCGTGCTTTCTTCTCTTTCATCTCGACTTCGGTGGCTGCACCGACGCGGATCACGGCAACGCCGCCGGCCAGCTTGGCCACGCGCTCTTGCAGTTTTTCGCGGTCGTAGTCCGAGGTCGCTTCTTCGATCTGGGCGCGGATCTGCTTGACGCGGCCTTCGATCGATTCAGCCTGGCCGGCGCCGTCGATGATGATGGTGTTTTCCTTGCCGACTTCGATGCGCGAAGCCTGGCCCAGTTCGGCCAGGGTGACCTTTTCCAGGGTCAAGCCGACTTCTTCGGCGATGACCTGGCCACCGGTCAGGATAGCGATGTCTTCCAGCATGGCCTTGCGGCGGTCGCCGAAGCCAGGCGCCTTGACGGCGACGGTCTTCAGGATGCCACGGATGTTGTTGACGACCAGGGTTGCCAGCGCTTCGCCTTCGATGTCTTCGGCGACGATGACCAGCGGACGGCCGGCCTTGGCGACTTGTTCCAGTACCGGCAGCAGGTCACGGATGTTCGAGATCTTCTTGTCGCACAGCAGGACGAATGGCTGCTCGTGCACGGCCACTTGCTTGTCCGGGTTGTTGATGAAGTACGGCGACAGGTAGCCGCGGTCGAACTGCATGCCTTCCACGATGTCCAGCTCGTCGTTCAGCGACTTGCCGTCTTCCACGGTGATGACGCCTTCCTTGCCCACTTTTTCCATCGCTTCAGCGATGCGCTCGCCGATCGAGGTTTCCGAGTTGGCCGAGATGGCGCCGACTTGTGCGATCTCTTTGGTGGTGGTGGTTGGCTTGGCGATCTTCTTGAGTTCTTCGACGGTTGCTGCGACGGCCTTGTCGATGCCGCGCTTCAGGTCCATCGGGTTCATGCCGGCGGCAACGAACTTCATGCCTTCGCGCACGATGGCTTGTGCCAGCACGGTCGCGGTGGTGGTGCCGTCACCGGCGTTGTCGCTGGTCTTGGAAGCGACTTCCTTGACCATCTGCGCGCCCATGTTCTGGAGCTTGTCTTTCAGTTCGATTTCTTTCGCGACCGAGACACCATCCTTGGTGACGGTCGGGGCGCCGAACGAGCGCTCGAGCACGACGTTGCGGCCTTTCGGGCCCAGGGTGACCTTGACTGCGTTGGCCAGGATATTGACGCCTTCGACCATCTTGGCGCGCGCTGCGTCGCCGAACACTACTTCTTTAGCTGCCATTTGTTATTTCTCCGAATGTTTCGTGAATGGGGTCAGGGAATTACTGCTGGACGACGGCCATGATGTCTTCTTCGCGCATCACGAGCAGTTCTTCGCCATCGACCTTGACGGCCTGGCCGGAGTACTTACCGAACAGCACGCGGTCGCCGACCTTGACTTCCAGCGGACGGACCTGGCCGTTGTCTTGCACTTTGCCGTTACCGATGGCGAGAACTTCGCCTTGGTCTGGCTTCTCTGCCGCGGCATCAGGGATGATCAGGCCAGACGCAGTCTTGGTTTCCTGGTCGAGGCGCTTGACGATAACGCGATCGTGCAGAGGACGAAGGTTCATGCAAAACTCCTTAATATTCAGTGGTTTAACTAGCGTTTTTTGACATCGCCCCGGCCTTGTATTCAAGTGCCGCGGCAATCTGCAAAGAGTTGTTAGCACTCTCAGCTAACGAGTGCTAATTATAGGGACGATAACTTGCCTTTTCAAGCGCCCGGCGGTAGATATAGTTTTATGTGCTTGAGACAGCGCAAACCAGTCTAGGTCCGGTGCAATGTGTTTTTTGCATCTCTTGCCGACAAGTGCGGAACAGGCAAGAGGCGGGCAGCGTACACTGCCTGGCGCTTTCCTGCCGCACGCCAGGCTGCCGCGGCATGGCCATCCACGCCTGCCTTGCCGCACCGCAGCGCGATTCGGTTGACGGAAAATCCATCTCGATCCTATAGTGTCGAATGATTTCCGAATTCCAAGACCTCTCAGACAAAATCGACCGGCTCGCCCAATTGACCCAGTCGTTGCGCGCCGAGAACTATTTGCTGCGCCAGGCCAATACCCTGCTCAGCGCCGAGAACCTGGCGTTCAAGGAGCGCTTGGTCGAGGCCCAGCGCCGGGTCGAGGCCGTGCTCGACGAGTTGCCCAAGCCGCCGGGCGAACCGGAACCGGAAGGCGAGGGTGGTCAACCCGAGCCCGGGCCGGATGAACCGCCGCCGCTCCATCTCGCGCACGCCGCCCGTCAGGAGCAACGATGATCCATCTCGACGTCACCATCATGGGCCAGCCCTACCGCCTGGCCTGCCGCGACGGCGAAGAGCGCACCCTGCGCGAGGCGGTCGCTTACCTCGACGGCAAGATGTGCCAGCTGCGCGATTCGGGCAAGGTGAGGGGCACCGACCGTATTGCCGTCATGGCCGCGCTGAGCGTCGCCGCGGAATTCCTGTCGGTGAAATCGCCACAGGGACCGTTGTCGGACATGTCGATCCTCGAGGTCAAGCAAAAGCTGGAAGCGATGCACACGGTGCTCGACAAGGCGCTGACGCCACAGGAAAATCTTTTCTGAAAGGCCGAATCCGTTTGACATGCCGCTTCAAAAGAGTAAACTGCGCTCTACCCTGCGGTGTTCGAGATTTGCCATATATTCCTTGAACCATTCTTACGCATAGGTCGTGGAACAAGTTCGATGGGAGTGAGCGTCACTCGTTTGACGAACCCGAAATTGATCTGACCGTGACCGCCTTGAACCGTTTTGGTTCAGGATGCCGGCAAAAACGGCACTGGCGGGGGCTAGGATACACAAGCGGTTGCGCACTTTGTACGCAGCCGCTTTTTTTTGTGCGCGCGTCAATCGTGACGGCGCCTTGCAGGGAGAACGGCGCGATGCGCTATTGGTTGATGAAATCCGAACCGGACGAAGTCAGTTTCGACGACGTCCTGTCCGCACCCGCCCAGACCGTGGCCTGGTTCGGCGTGCGCAACTACCAGGCGCGCAATTTCATGCGCGACGCGATGGCCGTCGGCGACGGCGTCCTGTTCTATCACTCCAGCTGCGCCGTTCCCGGCGTGGCCGGGCTGGCCGAGATCGCGAGCGGTCCCTATCCCGACGCCACCCAGTTCGACCCTTCCAGCCATTATTACGACCCCAAAGCCACCCAGGAAACGCCGCGCTGGATCTCGGTCGACGTGCGCGCGCGCGAGGTGGGACGCTATCTGCCGCTGGCCGAGATGCGCACCGTTCCCGCGCTGGAAAGCATGGTGCTGCTGCAGAAGGGCAGCCGGCTGTCGATCTCGCCGGTCACCAGATCCGAATGGGATGCGGTCGTCGAACTCGTGCGCGCCAGGGAGGCCTGAATGGATCCCTGGCTGATCCTTGCCCTGCTGGCGATGGGCACTTTCGGCGGCTTCGCGGCCGGCCTGCTGGGCATCGGCGGCGGCATGGTGCTGGTCCCCTTCATTACCATGATCTTCACCGCGCGCGGCTTCGCCGACGAACTGGTGGTCCACATGGCGATCGCCACCGCGCTCGGCGTCATCCTGTTTACCTCGATGTCCTCGGTGCGCGCCCACCACAAGCACGGCGCCGTGCTGTGGCCCGTGGTGCGCCTGCTGGCGCCGGGCATCCTGATCGGCTCCTGGATCGGACCCTGGATCGGCAAGCAGATGAATACCTCGGTGCTGGCCTTCTTCTTCGGCTGCTTCGTCGCCTTCTCGGCCACCCAGATGCTGATCGGGAAAAAGCCGACGGCGGCGCGCGAATTGCCGGGCCGGGCCGGCATGTTCGCCACCGGTGGCCTGATCGGGATCCTGTCGGGACTGGTGGGCGCCGGCGGCGGCTTCGTCTCGGTGCCGTTCATGACGCGCTGTAATGTGCGCATCCATAACGCGGTCGCCACCAGCGCGGCGCTGGGCTTTCCGATCGCGCTCTCGGGCACGCTGTCGAATATGTTTTATGGCTGGGGCGAGCCGGGCCTGCCGGCATGGTCGCTGGGCTTCGTCTACCTGCCGGCGCTGGCCATCATCGTGCTGGCCAGCGTGACCATGGCGCCGCTCGGCGCCCGCACCGCGCACAAGATGCCGGTGCGCCAGCTGCAGCGCATCTTCGCCGTGATCCTGTATGCGCTGGCGGTGTATATGTTCTGGAAAGCCTTTAATTAAGCTTTCCTGACCCGCGCGCGGTCGAGCGGCAGGTCGCGCATGCGCAGTCCGCAGGCGTCGAACACCGCGTTGGCGATCGCCGCCGCGGCCGGGCCCTGCGCCGCTTCGCCAGTGCCCAGGAAGGGCTGGCCGGGGCGGTCGATCAGGTGCACGTCGACCTTGTCGGGCGCCTGGCCGAAGCGCAGGATCGGATACGAGGCCCAGTCTACGGTGAGCACGCGCGTGGCGTCGAAGCGCACCTGTTCCAACAAGGTCCAGCTGGCCGACTGAATGATGCCGCCCTCGATCTGGTTGCGCACACCATCCGGGTTGACGATCTCGCCGCAATCGACGGCGCTCGATACGCGCGTCACGCGCACCAGACCTGTTTCGCGCGCCACTTCCACCTCGACCGCCAGCGCGCAATAGGATGCCAGGTTCTTGTAGCGTGCAAATGCAAAACCGCGGCCGCGGCGCACAAGCTTTTTATAATCCTTCCAGCCGAACTTCGCCGCCGCCAGCTTCACCACGTCGATGGCGCGCGGATCGTCCAGGTGGCCTAGCCGGAAATCGACCGGATCGACCTTCGCCGCGCGCGCCAGTTCGTTCATGAAGCTCTCGATCGCGAACACATTGCAATAGGCGCCCAGGCCGCGCATGGCCGAGGTACGCAATACCGCTTTCGGCTGGAAGTGATGGGTCACGCGCGCGTTCGGCAGCCGGTAATAGGGGATCGCGTTGCGGTCGCCGCTGCCTTCCGGCTGCGGGCTGGGTGTCGGCCTTGGCGGCGTAAACGGCTTGGCCAGATGCGTTGCCGGCAGCAGGTTGCCGGCCTTGCCGGGACGCGTGTTGTGCGGAGGCGTGAAGACGTCGTACTGCCAGTCGGCGATGCGGCCGTCAGCGCCCAGCGTGGCCGCCACCTGCGCCACCATCGCCGCGCCGAATGGCTCCCAACCGTGTTCGTCCTCGCGCATCCATTGCACCCGCACCGGCCGGCCCGGGAAGGCGCGCGCCAGCAGGGCGGCGTCGGCCGCCACGTCGTCGGCGCCGTTGTGGCCATAGCAGCCCGAGCCCTCGACGTGGATACAGCGGATTGCGTCCTCCTGGGTTCCCAGCAGCTCGGCCAGCGCACTGCGCAGCGGGAACACGCCCTGTGAGTGGGTCCAGACCGTGTAGCGGTTCTCCACCAGCTGCGCCACCGCGCAGGACGGGCCGATGGAAGCGTGCAGCTGGAAGGGGCGGGTATAGGTGGCCTTGTAGTGCGTGCCTTCCTGCACGCGTGCGCCGCGTTCGAGGATGGTCGCCGGTTCGGCCGGCTGCGCCATCACCAGCGCCTTGACGTCGGCATTGGCCGGCAGCGCGGCCGGCGTCTCCCAGCGCGCTGCGCGCGCGAGCAGCGCGGCGGCCTTCACGGCGCGGTATTCGGCGTCCCCGATCACGGCCAGGAAGCGCCCGTCGCGCACGATTTTCAAGACACCGGGCAGGCGCATGACGGCGACCGTATCCACCGCCGTCAATGTCGCCGCCTGCGATGGCGGACGCACTACGCGCGCATGCACCATGTTCGGCAGGCGCAGGTCCTGCACGTAGGCACGTCCGCCCGTGACCTTGGCCGGGATGTCGACGCGTGGTAGCGACTGGCCGATCGCCGTCTTCGGGCCAGGAGCGGGCGGCGCCGGCTGCGGCGTGGCGCGCAGGTGCAGCTCCTGGCCGGTAACCAACTGGCCGAAGCTGGCGCGGCGGCCGTCAGGGGCGATGAAGGCGCCATCCTTCAACGCCAGGCCGGCCGCGGGCGTTCCAAGGCGCGCCGCCGCCAGTTCGCCCAGGCGCATCCGCACCTGGCCCGCCGCATGGCGCAGCGCGGCGCCGCTGTCCTTCATCGAGTTGCTGCCGGCCGTCATGCCTTCGTCCGGCGTGCGCGCGGTGTCGGCCGTGACGAGCGTCAGGCGCCCTGGCGCGATGCGTAGTTCGTCGGCCACGACCTGCAGCAGCGCGGTCTTGATGCCTTGCCCCAGCTCGGCCTTTCCGGTGAAGACCGTGATGCGTTCATCGGCGTCGATGCGGATCCAGGCGTCGAGCCAGGGCGCTTTTTCGAGGCTTTTCGGTAATGCGTCTTGCGCGGACCACGCGGGCATGGCGAACGACAGCGTCAATGCGCCGCCCGCGGCCAGGAAGCGGCGGCGTCCCTGGTCTGCGCTCATCGCTTTTCTCCCTTTGCCAGCACGTCGGCGGCACGCCGCACCGCGCGCAGGATGCGCATATGGGTGCCGCAGCGGCACAGGTTGGGTGACATGTGGGCGCGGATCCGGGCGTCGCTCGGATTCGGTTCGCGCTCGAGCAGCGCGCTGGCCTGCATGATCATGCCCGCGATGCAGTAGCCGCATTGCGCCGCCTGCTCGTCGATGAAGGCCTGTTGCAGCACGCCGGGCTTGTCGCTGTCGCCCAGGCCTTCGACAGTGCGCACCGCGCGGGTGCCGACACTCGACACCGGCACCAGGCAGGACATCACCGGTTTGTCGTCCAGGATCACGGTGCAGGAGCCGCACTGGCCCAGGCCGCAGCCGAACTTGGCGCCGTTCAGGGCCAGGTCGTTGCGCAGCACGTACAGCAGCGGGGTGTCGGGATCGGTATCGACGGCGTGGCGCTTGCCGTTCACCTGCAGGCGGTAGGTCGTCATGGTGCTCTCGCTTTGCGGATTTGCTCGTCCAGTTCCGGCCAGGCCGGCTGGCCGGCGCCGTACTTGCGCAGGTAGGCGGCCAGCGCGCCGGCCTGCTCGTCGCTCAGGATCGCCTTGAAGCCGGGCATCCAGCGTCCCGGCTCGCCATCCGGTGGCAGGATGCCGCTGTCGACGATGTGGATCAGGCTGCGCGGGTCGGGATCGTACAGGGCGATCGCTTTCTGCAGCGGCAGGGCGGTGCCCGAGCTCGGGGCACGGCCGACGTCATGGCAGCGCGCGCAGGAATTGGCATATAGTTCGTAGCCGAGGCGCATGCGCGGCAGGTCGGGATCGTCGGCGGCGGGTTCGGGGAGCGCTCCGCCCTGCTGCGCCGGCGTCGTGCGCAGCGGCGCCTGCGACAGGTGGCTGTGGGTCCACGCGGCCAGCGCGGCAACGTCGCCTGCATCGGCCTGGGCCAGGTGCATCACCACGTCCTGCATCGGGCCGCCGGCGACCGCGTGATCCTCGGCCATGCCGGTGCGCAGGTAGGCCTGCAGCTGTTCGCGTGTCCATGGCAGCGGCGACGGTGAGTGACGGTTCAGGGCCGGCGCATACCAGTCTTCGGCTTCGCCGCCATCGAGCTGGCGCTTGATATCCGGACCGCCCAGCTTCGTGCGCGGCGTGTGGCAGGCGGCGCAGTGGGCGACGGCATCGGCCAGGTAGGCGCCGCGGTTCCATTCGGCGGATTGTTGCGGGTCGGGTTGCCATGGCGCGTCGTCCAGGTACAGCACGTTCCAGAAGCCGACCAGCGGCCGGAAACCGAAGGGGAAGGTCATCTCGTTGGCGGGCGGCGGCGCGGCGATCGGGGAGCGCGTCATGAAGTAGGCGTACAGGTCGTCGATATCGGCCTGCGTCATGCGCACGTAGTGGTTGTAGGGGAAGGCGGGATAGAGCAGGTGGCCGTCGCGCGAGACGCCCTCGCGCATGGCACGAGTAAAAGCTTCAAGTGTCCAGGTGCCGATGCCGGTATCGCGGTCCGGCGTGATATTGGTGCTGTGGACGGTGCCGAACGGCGTTTCCATTGGCTTGCCGCCGGCGAAGGGGCGGGACAGGTCGGCCGTGTGGCACGAGGCGCACATGCCGAGATGCGCGAGATTGGCGCCGCGCTCGATGCGGGTCTGGTCGAAGGAAGGTGGCGTGGCTTGCGGCGCCAGTGCGGGCCGCCACATGATGGCGAAGGCGATGCCTGTCAATACGACGATGGCGGCAAGCAGCAGCCACCATCCGGTATGCCGCCTGCGCCTTGTTTGATCCATGAGGGCTCCGATCCGTGGAGCCTCATTGTCGGGCGTGAAGGACGAGCGCTCTGTGCGCTCGCCCACTCAGAGGCGGATCAGGCGGTTACAGGACGGCCCGGCGCCTGGCGATAGGCCCAGGCCAGCATGACGAGGGCGGCGACGATCATCGGCAGCGACAGCACCTGGCCCGAGGTGATCGGCAGGCCGAACACGGTGGTTTCCCAGTCCGGCACGCGGAACCACTCGGTGAAGAAGCGCGCGCAGCCATACAGCAGGGTGAACATGGCGCCGACCGCCAGGCGCGGACGCGCCTTGCGCGCGAACATCCACAGGATCACGAACACCAGCACGCCGTCGACCAGCGCCTGGTACAGCGGCGACGGATGGCGCGGGCCGACCACGCCGGGCCACAGCATGGCCCACGGCAGGTTCGGGTCGGCCAGGCGGCCCGGCAGTTCGGCGTTGATGAAGTTGCCCATGCGGCCGGCGGCATAGCCGAGCGGCACCAGCGGCGCGATGAAGTCGTACACGTCGAGCAGGTTGCGCTTGCGTTTGCGGGCCCACAGCGCCATCGCGATCAGCACGCCCAGGAAGCCGCCGTGGAAGGACATGCCGCCCTTCCAGATCATGAAGATCTCGAGCGGATGTTCGAGGAAGTACAGCGGCTGGTAGAACAGCACTTCGCCCAGGCGGCCGCCCACGATCACGCCCAGCATCCCGTAGAACAGCATGTCGTCCAGGTCGTCGCGGGTCCAGCCCTGCGCGGCCACGTGCGGCATGCGGATGCGCACCCGGCCCAGGATGATGAACAGGGCGAAGGCCACCACGTACATCAGGCCGTACCAGTGGATTTGCACCGGGCCGAGCGCAATCGCGATCGGGTCCGGCTGCGGATGAATCAGCATAGTCAGTCTCTCTTCAATTCTTCAAACATTCCAGGAAGCCCCTCAGCACGGGCGAATCGTTGTCGCGCCGCCAGGCCAGGCCGGTTTCGGCCAGCGGCGCCGGGTCGTGCAGGGCACGGTATTCTACGCCGGGACGCATCAGGTTCGACACGGATTGTGGCACAAGTGCCAAGCCCATGCCGCCGGAAACCAGGCTGACGATGGTCTGCATCTGGATCGCTTCCTGGCCGATGGTGGGCAGCACCCCGGCCGTGCGGAAGCAGGCCAGGATCGCATCGTGCAGGCTGGGCGCCACCGCGCGCGGGAAGATCACCAGCGGCAGCGGCGGCAGGTCGCGCAGGCGCACCGGGCCTGGTTTCGACAGCGCCCCCAGGCCGCTCGGCGCGCACAGCACCAGCGGCTCGTCGACGATCTTGAGGTAATCCAGGGCGCCGTCGGCCATGACGTCGGCGGCGCCCGGCTGCGGCGGAATCACGAAGCCGGCGTCGATGCGGCCCGAGAGCAGTTCGTCGAACTGGACGTCGGAGGTCGCCTCCTGCAGCACCAGGCGCACGGCCGGATAGGCGGCGCGATAGCGGCGCAGCACGTCGGGCAGCATGCCGAGGCCGGCGGTCGAGACGAAGGACAGGGCCAGGCGGCCCGCTTCGCCGCTGGCAGCGCGCCGCACCAGCTCGGGCAGCGCGGCGGCCTCCTCGAGGATGCGGCGCGCTTCCGGCAGCAGGGCGGCGCCGGCCGCGGTCAGGCCGACCATGCGCCGGTTGCGCACGAATAGCGGGGCCTTGAACAGTTCTTCGAGATTGGCGATGCTCTGCGACAGCGGCGGCTGGGTCATGTGCAGGCGGCGCGCGGCGCGGCCGAAATGCAGCTCTTCGGCCACGGTGACGAAATGGCGCAGCTGGCGCAGTTCGGGATGCATGGGTGATGATGGACAAGACTGTGATATGTCCAATGTATCACAGGGCCGGTTCAGCGGCGCTTGTCGAGGGTCTTCTTGACGCGTTCGTTGCGGCGCTTGTCCTGGAGCTCGTGTTCCTTCTTCTTGTCGAGCCCGAGGATCTTTTCGATGTACTCGAACCAGATGAAGGCGAGCACGAAGAGCCCGGCGATGACCCACCAGGACAGCTCGGCAAAACGCCAGACCTCGAAGAAACGCAGGGCGGCCAGGGCGACGATCAAGAGGATGAGTGGCATGATGTAAAAAGCTCCTTCAGGCCCCACATCTTACAAAAAAAAGAATGCCGACGGGCAAAAGTTGCTATTTTCTTGTTACAGGATATTGGTAAACGTGGCGATCGGGTTACAGAGTGTATCGCCCTCATTGCCCCGCAGGGAAAGGGGGTAGAATCCAATCAGTCATAAACTCGGAGAAACAAATGAAGCGGTCCCTGATGTTGTGTGTGGTGCTGTCGGCTTTCGCGTCGTCGGGTGCATTCGCCCAGGCCGACTTGGCCAAGGCCAAGAATTGCATGGCTTGCCACACCGTCGCCACCAAGCTGGTCGGTCCTGCCTACAAGGACGTCGCGCAGAAGTACGCGGGCCAGAAGGGCGCCGAGGACAAGCTGGTGCAGAAGGTGCTGAAAGGCGGCTCGGGCACCTGGGGCCCGATCCCGATGCCGGCCAATCCGCAGGTGAGCGAGGCCGAGGCGCGTTCGCTGGTCAAGTGGGTGTTGGCCACCAAATAAGTAGCACCCATCCGTAAAAAGCGCGCCTGCGTGAGCAAGGCGCGCTTTGTCGTTTACGGCTGGCTTCAATTGTTGTACGGGATCGCGCAGCGCATTGCAACCGCTGGCTGGCCGCCCGCCCTTGCCAAGGCTTTGCACGAACTGCAACTCATCGACGAACCTCCCCAGTAGGGTCAGTGTCGAATTAATCGGCAATTTCCCCAAAACCTTACAAATCAATTAGGGTCAGAGTCAAATTCTTTGACAACTTTTTGCGCGAACGAAAGGCGCCATTGATTTTAGATGCCATGAAGATGTAGGTCGCCGGGCAGAAGGTGATCGCTTTGGACGAAATCAAAATCAGCCTAACGATCGCTTGTCCAAAGTCGCACTGCGACGAACTGGTATGGCAACGCGCCGTTGGAACGACTGCCGGCGCGGGAAAAGTTGTCAAAGAATTCGACTCTGACCCTAATTAATTCGTAAGGTTTTAGGGAAATTGCAAATTAATTTGACTCTCGTATATTGAAGGTACCGCAGCGGAGCTGGTCTATGATGGCGACGAAGCGGTCGGGCGGAGTGATGCCGAACGACTCGAGTGCC
>NZ_VPFD01000018.1 GCF_008014745.1 Massilia arenae | reverse complement strand
ACCCAACAATCAATTCGCCCAGCATAGCTTTTGCACGGAACAAAGGCCAGCTACGGCGAGGAACATGATCGCACGATACTGAACAATTAGCATATTCGACGACAGATAAAAAAACCGCCGCATTTTCATGCGGCGGCTCGTACTCTAGCGAGGAACTTACGGTGCGATCGCAGGCGCCAGTGGCTGGCGCGGGGTGCCGCCGCCACCGATGCTGGTCGGGCTATTGTTGTCGACCACGTTCAATGCGCGCATGAGGCGCTGGATGTCACGCATCCAGGCGGTATTGCCCTGGACCTTCTGGTTCATGTCGAAACCCCAATCGCGCCTGAACTCAGCGCGTTTCGAGCCGTCCGGACCGTCTTCGGCGCTGATATCGAAACCAGGAGCATAGGTGTCGTCGACAATGTAGGCGCCATAGTTCTGCAGCGTCCACGCCAGTTGCTTGGCCGGCGTGGTTTCCAGGCGCAGCGAGGTGATCGAGGTACTGCCGGGAATCGCCAGCAAGGCGCCCATCTTCATGGCGGTGTTGCCGTTACCGGTGGCGCTGCCGTACCAGCCGACTGCATAGCTGTCCGAGGTCGTTGCCGGCCAACGCGAGCAAGCGCTGCGCGTCGTGCACCTGAACAACGCTTCCTTGGCGTACACATTGACCTTCAGCGCATGGCGCGGACCGGTTGTGGTGCCAGGACGCAACTCCCCGAGGCGGATGCTGCCGCCGATGGCCGACAGGCCCGAGCCGCCGTGCGCCCCGGTAATGCCCGAATCGTACAGGTCGACGTTGGAGAACTTGGCGAATGATGTCGCCGGTCCGCCGGCGGTGCAGCGCGCCACTGGCTGGGTTTGCACCAGTGTGCGGCCATCCCTCATCAGGAACACGGCCGAGCTGTTCTTGTTGGTGTTGGGAATGACGTAATTGCTGGGCATCGGCACCTGGTACATCAGGCCGCCCGTTGCGCTGCAACGATTCCTGCCGGTCCAGGCGGCACTGCTGTAGTTGATATTCACCAGCGGCGCGGTTGGCTTGAGGATGATTTTTTCATCGTCGATGCCGGGCATTTGTGCCCAAATATTGTTGCCAGGACGCGAATTCAGGTTGGCGCGCACGAACCGTGCACCGCTACCGATCGGCATATTCCAGATGCTGTTGCTGGCAAACGGTTGTTTGAGGGGATCTCGGCCACCCACGGCAGTCACGCTTGCCAGCGACTTGTTGCCAGTGGGGGTTTCGGTGGCCGCAGCAGGGGCGTCGGCGGCGGTCGTAGGGGCGTCGGCGACGGACTGGCCATCCGGCGAGGCATCGGTAACGGGCGCATCCGCTGCGGTAGTGGCAGCGGTGTCAGGAGCATAATCGGCGGGACGAACTGAAGTTTCTACTTCTGCCAGGGAAATGCTGGCCGGGTCAATCGAGGCTGGATCGCTGCCACCACAGGCGGCAAGTGCGGCAAACACAGGGGCGAGCACCATGAGTTTGGCTTTCGGTTGGAGTCGAGTGGAATTGTTCACAGAATCTTTCCTTACACAATGATGAAATGAGGTCATTGGAGGATTCCAATGGCCAATGAGTTCCATCACTTCAGGAAAATATTTTCTGCTGGCTATTTCATCAACTCAAATAAACAAAGATTTTTACCACTCAGAAATTGAACCAGGTATAAAAAATACGGAACCGGAATTATTCGATGCATTCATGGAAACAGAGTTTCTACGCGACACGCTATCGTCAACACAGCATATAGACAGTTATTCACAGCCGCATTCGCCAATCGGCGATCATAAGATATCAAACAAATATTTGAACGACGCCATACCGACCGTGACTGGCGAGCACAGCCATGGCATGCCATCGATCGCTGGATGGCAAATGGGCGAATACACTTAATTACTGAGACAGCGGACCTTGTATCGTGGCGTTGCCACAATTGCGCGCGTGCGCGGCGGGAGTCAATGAAGCGGGACAGCGCCGAGGCCGGCGCAGCCCCGGCGTGCGTTCACGAAGCGGTCGGCAGCCCGGCGCGCAGGGATTCCGGCAACGGCGCCGACTTGCCGAGCCTGAAATCGACCCACACCACCTTGGCGACGCCGTCGGCGTGCAGGTCGCCCGGTTCGCCGTCCGCCCCGACCAGGCGGATCTCGTGCGACACCTCGACGCTCGAGCGGCCCGGCGGCGCCACGAAGGTGCGCACCTCGATCTCTCCCGGATAGGTCAATTGCTTGAGGAAATTCATCGAGGCATTCACGATCACCGGCCCTTCCGCGCGCGAATCCGGCAGGCCGCCCACCTGTTCCAGCCAGGCGATGCGGGCCGACTCGATATAGCGGAAATAATTCGTGTTATTGACATGCCCCATGGCGTCCATATCGCCCCAACGAATCGGCATGCGCATGGTGTGAACCCACTTCTTGCTACTCATTCCCGGTCTCTGCTTCCAAAAAAATTACTGCGCCGTCATCCCGTCATCGGCCGTGATGATCGCGCCATTGATGAAATGGGCTTCTTCCGCCGCCAGCAGCAGCAGGAGCCCGTCGAGGTCTTCCGGCTTGCCCGGCCGCTTGCGTGGCAACATCTCGATCAGCTTGCGGCCCGGCTCGGTGTCGAAATAATCCTCGTTCGAATCGGTGGCGATGTAGCCGGGGCAGATCGCATTGACGTTGATCCCGTATTTGCCCCACTCCACCGCCATCGCCTTGGTCATCTGCACCACGCCGGCCTTGCTCATGCAGTACACGCCGATCTGGGGCAACACGCGCAGGCCCGCGACCGAGGCGATGTTGACGATGCGGTGCTGCTTGCGCGGATCGCCCTTGGCGCGCGCGATCATGCGCTTGGCCGTCTGCTGGGCCATGAAGAAGGCGCCGCGCAGATTGGTGTCCATGATATAGCCATAGTCGTCTTCGCCGACATCCAGCAAACGCTGGGTTGTCGAGACGCCCGAGTTGTTGACCAGGATGTCGATCGGCCCGGCCTCAGTCTCGGCGTGCGCGATCGCCGCCTTGATGCTGCCCAGGTCGGTCACGTCGAGGCGCACCACGTGCGCTGCCCCGCCGTCGGCCTCGATCTCGGCGCGCAATTCCTTCAGGCGCTCGACCCGGCGCGACGCCAGCACGACCTGGGCCCCGGCCCCGGCCAGCGCCTTCGCAAAGCGCGCGCCGAGTCCGCTCGACGCACCGGTGACCATTGCAATCTTTCCTTCGAAATTGACTTCGATTCCCACGTCCCGCTCCCCAATGCTGTCGTGCTGGCCAAGAACCTCACCCGCCAGGTTCTGATTGCGAAAGCATAATGATCCCACAAATGTCCAGTATTAGATTGCCTCATCTAATATTGCCTTTACAATGGCGCGCAAGTTGCATTGAACAGCAAAAACCCGCACACTCGTGCTATTTTCAAGATTGCCTCATTAAGAGCACACTAACAACCATGACAGAGACAACCAACCTCCTCGAACAATACGGACCGCGCGAAGCCATGGAATACGACGTCGTGATCGTCGGCGGCGGCCCTGCCGGCCTGTCCGCGGCGATCCGGCTCAAGCAGCTGGCTGCGGAAAAAGGCCAGGAAGTATCGGTCTGCGTATTGGAAAAAGGCGGCGAGCTGGGCGCCCACATCCTGTCGGGCGCGGTGATGGATCCGCGTGCGCTGAACGAACTGATTCCTGATTGGAAAGAAAAAGGCGCGCCGCTGAACACGCAGGTGACCGAAGACCGCGTCATGTTCCTGACCGAGACCAAGTCGATCTCGACGCCTGTGTTCGCCATTCCACCGGCGCTGAAAAACCACGGCAACTACATCGTCTCGCTGGCCAACGTCGTGCGCTGGCTGGGCCAGCAGGCCGAAAGCCTGGGCGTGGAAATCTTCCCGGGCTTCCCGGCCGCCGAGATCCTGTACAACGAGGATGGCTCGGTCAAGGGCGTGGCTACCGGCAATATGGGCGTCAACCGCGAAGGCGAGCCAGGGGCGGACTTCCAGCTCGGCATGGAACTGCACGCCAAGTACACCTTCTTCGCCGAAGGTTCGCGCGGCCACCTGGGCCGCCAGCTGATGGCGAAGTATGACCTGAACAAGGGCAAGGATCCGCAAACCTACGGCATCGGCATCAAGGAGCTGTGGGAAATCGACCCTGCCAAGCACCAGCCGGGCCTGGTGATCCACACGGCCGGTTGGCCGCTGCCGAACGACACCTATGGCGGCTCCTTCCTGTACCACCTGGAAAACAACCTGGTCGCGGTCGGCTATGTGGTGGGGCTGGGTTACCAGAATCCCTATCTGTCGCCGTACGAGGAATTCCAGCGCTACAAGACCCACCCGGACATCCGCGGCTTCTTCGAAGGCGGCAAGCGCATCTCGTATGGCGCGCGCGCCATTACCGCTGGCGGTCTGCAATCCTTGCCGAAGACCGTCTTCCCGGGTGGCTGCCTGATCGGCTGCGACGCCGGCTTCCTGAACACCAGCCGCATCAAGGGCAGCCACGCCGCGCTCAAGACCGGCATGCTGGCCGCCGAAGCGGCCTTTGCAGCGCTGGGCGAAGGCCGCTCGGCCGACGAGCTGGTCGCCTTCCCGGCCGCCTTCGAGAAATCGTGGCTGCATGAAGAGCTGCATATCGCGCGCAACTTCAAGCCGTGGATGAGCAAGGGCCTGGTGCTGGGCACGATCATGACGGGCATCGACCAGATCGTGTTCCGTGGCAAGGCGCCCTGGACCTTGCACCACCAGCACGCCGACCACGAATGCCTGAAGCCGGCGTCGCACTTCAAGCCGATCGCCTATCCGAAGCCGGACGGCAAGCTGACCTTCGACAAGCTGTCGTCGGTGTTCATCTCGAACACCAACCACCGCGAGGACGAGCCGGTCCACCTGACGCTCAAGAACCCGAGCGTGCCGGTCGACGTCAACCTGGCCAAGTATGCCGGCCCGGAACAGCGTTACTGTCCGGCCGGGGTGTACGAGTTCGTCAAGCGCGAGGATGGCGGCGACCGCCTGCAGATCAATGCCCAGAACTGCGTGCACTGCAAGACCTGCGACATCAAGGATCCGACCCAGAACATCGTCTGGGTCACACCGGAAGGCGGCGGCGGCCCCAACTACCCGAATATGTAAGGAGCCTCGTTCCGGCGTCCTGCTGACTTCCCGTTTTACTGCTGACTTTGTCTGATAAATCCTACGAAGTCTCCACCAATCCGCTGATTGGCGAGGTCCGCCATCGGCGTAGCATGGATCTTCCAGACACCAGTGCTAGGAAACGAACATGGGTGAACACAAAGGTCATAGCAATAAAGCGCCGAACTACCCTGAGCTGGACGAGAAGGGATCGGCAGCAAGCCGCGCCGGGCAAAGTACCGGCAATCAACAGAGTGCCGGGAAGCAGCAAGACGCCGGCCAGCAGCAGGACAGCAGTATCCAGCAACAAGGTAAGCAGCAAGATCAGAAGCAAGATCCGCAACAGCGCCGCGGCAATCAGCAAAGCGCCGGCGGACAACGGCAGAACCAGCAACAAGGCGGCCAGCATGCCTCGGGCGGAACCCCGGCTCTGGACGACCTGAACGCCGACCTCGACAGTCGTGACCGTGGGTCGCCGGGCAACGCGTCCCGGCAGATGGACCAGACGAACGACTGGGACGGCAAGCAGGACAAGAACCGTTGACGTGGCATCGACCACGCATGGCGCGGCCCGCAACGCAGGCCGCGCCTGTTTTTTTGTGCGCCGTCCTTAACTAGCGCGTGGCGCTGCTGGCGTCGATGCCGAACCACTTGAGCGACAAGCGGCGCAGCGTGCCGTCGGCGCGCGCCTGGGTGAGTATCCTGTCGGCCGCCGCCTTGAATTGCGGATTGCCCTTGCGGATGGCGATGCCGATGCGCGCATCCTTGCCGACCCGTGGCCCGGCCTTGATCGGCAGTTCCGAATGCTTCAGCAGGTAATTCACCATCAGGCTGTCGTCGAGCGAGGCGTCGATGCGGCCGAAGGCGAGGTCTTGCAGGTTCTCGGGCACGGCCGGGTAGCTCCTGACCTCGATTCCCTTCACCTCTTTCGCCTGCTGCTCGAACACGCTGCCCTGGCGTACGCCCAGCTTGCGGCCCTTGAGGTCGGCCAGGCTGCGATAGGTAGCGCGCTCGTTCTTGCGCACGATGAGCTGGAAGCTCGAATAAGTGTAAGGCACCGAAAAGTCGAAGGCCTGCTCGCGCTCCGGCGTGATGATCACCTGGCTGATGGCGGCATCGACCTTGCCAGACGTCACGGCCGGCAGGATGGCGCTCCACTCGGTGAAGACAAACTGTGGCTTGAGTTTCAGCCCGGCGGCGACCAGGCGCGCGACCTCGACGTCGTAGCCGGTCAGGTGGCCGGTTTTCGGATCCTTGAAATTAAAGGGCGGATAAGTACCCTCGACGGCGATGCGCAGGACGCCGCGGGCCCTGGCCTCGTTCATCAGGTCTGCACCGTGCGCGGCGGGCAGCAGGATGGCGACCAATGCCACCGCCACTCCCGCAACCATGCGCCGCCGTCCTTTCCTTACTGCCTCAAGCATTGAGTTTTACCCTGCACCACGGTCAATGGCACTTTATAACCGAAAAACAGCGTCGGTGACTAGCCACGCAGATTGATTCGTTTCTGTTCTCGCGCCGAGCGATAAACAGCCTCGATGATGCGGATGTCGCGCAAGCCTTCCTCGCCCGGCACGATGGTCTCGCGGTTATCCTTCACGCATTGCGCCATATGGTCGAGCTGGCCCACCCACTGGTTCGCATACGGCCCCGGCGGCGGCGTGACCAGGGTCTTGTCGCTGCGCTCGCCGCCGACCCACATGCGCTGGCCGCTGTAGGCGGTGGCGGGTTCCAGTTCGATCCGCCCCTTGTCACCCATCAGCACGAACTGGTTGCGGTTGGCGCTGTACATCGACATGCACGAACCGATGACGCCAGACGGGAATTCGAGCTGGAAGTCGATCATGTCTTCGACCTCGCTAAAGCGCGGATCGCTGCGGTCGGTGGTTTCCTTGGCGAATACGGCAACCGGCTCCTCGCCCGTCGTGTAGCGCGCCGCCTGCAACGCATAGATGCCGATGTCCATCAGCGAACCGCCGCCCGATTGCGCCTTCTTCATGCGCCAGGTATTCGGGTCGCGCGCCGTGAAACCGTGTTCGGAGCGGAAGTAGCGCAGCTTGCCGATGGCCCCGCTGCGCGCCAGGCGGATCGCCTCGACATTGTGCGGCTCGAAGCGCGAGCGATAACCCAGCATCAGCTTCTTGCCGGCCTTGCGGCAGGCGGCGATCATCTGCTCGCATTCCGCCACGCTGATCGCCATCGGCTTTTCGCACATCACGTGCTTGCCGGCCTGCGCGGCGCGGATCGTGTACTCGGCATGCATGAAGACGGGCAGGCAGATGTAGACGATGTCGATGTCGGGGTTGTCGCGGATGCTGTCGAAATTCTTGTAATCGTAGATGCCGCGTTCGGGCAAGCCGTACTCCGCCGCCACTTTCTTCGCCTTGGCCGGATCGCCGCTGACCAGCGCCACCAGGCGGCTGTGCTGGCATTCCTTGAACTGGGGAATGATGCGGCCCAGTCCATAGCCGCCCAGGCCGACGACCGCATAGCCCAGCTTGCGTTCGGGATTGGCCCAGGCCGGCATGCCCACCGCGCCGGCCGCCAGCACACCACCCGCGGCCATGACCAGGCCGCGCCGATTCAAGTCGATCATTCATGTCTCCTTGCAGAATGTTTTCGTTCGAATACCGTGCCGATCGGGCGGCGCGGGTTACCATCGCTGAGTAAGGATACAATTGATTCGATTGAAATGGTAGCGTTAACACATCGCGCGCCACCCCTGGCATTCATTCATGAAGGAGACCACATTGATGACCCGATCCCGTCCATTCCACTCCCCTCCCCTCGTGCGCGCCTTGCTCGCGGCCAGCGTGGCGCTCGCCCTACCGGCAACCGCCATGTCTGCCAGCTGCAGCGGCAAGCCGCCGTCGGGCGAACTCAAGGCCGAGAGGATCGCCGCGATCAAGCCGTCGCGCAGCGAACCAGGCCTGTACGAGGGACCGGTATGGATCAGGGATGCGCTGTACTTCTCGGACTTCAGCTTCAGCGCAGGGTTTCCTTCGCGCGTGCGCAAGTTCTCGCCCGACGGCACGGTGAGCACGGCAATCGAGGATGCCGGCAGCAACGGCCTGGCGGTCGATGCCAGCGGAGCGTTGGTCGCCGCCACCCACAAGTATAAGGCCATGTCGCGCTATGACATCGCGACCGGCCAGCGTGCCGACGTCGCCACGCGTTATCAGGGACAGGTCTTCAATTCGCCGAACGATATCGCGATCGCGGCCGACGGCGCCATCTACTTCACCGACCCGGACTACCAGAAGGCCGCGGCGCCCGGCGGCCAACCGGTGACCGGCATCTACCGCATCGCGCCCAACGGAACGGTGACACTGGTGGACGGCACGCGCAAGAATCCGAACGGGATCGCGCTCTCGCTGAATGGCGACACCCTGTACGTGAACGCGAGCGACGGCGCCGTGCGCGCCTATCCGATCAAGGACGGCGTGCCGCAGGCGGGCCGTGATGTCATCCGCGGCATCGAGAATGGCGACGGCATGACGCTCGACTGCCACGGCAACCTGTACGTGACGGAACATGCACCGAAGCGCGTGCGCGTGTTCACGCCGCAGGGCCGGGAATTGGCGACGATCCGGACCGACGCCAACGTCACCAATGTGGCCTTTGGCGGCGCCGACGGCAAGACCCTGTACATCACCGGCGCCGGCGCCGTGTGGCAGGTGCGGCTAGACGTGACCGGACTGCCCTATTGATTACCAGACCCGCCGGCCGGCAGATCCAAAATTGTGGCCGCTCACCAGCGTCGTGCTCTCCACGAGCATCGACAGGCCGAGGATCAACTGCACCAGCCTGTCGTCCGGCAGCAGCCAGTAGTGGCCGCGCGGTTGCTCGGCGCCGGTGGCGGCCATGACCAGGGGCGCGATCCACGCGGCGTCGTGGTCGACGTCGAGCACGATCGCGTCTTCCGTCGTCTGCATGTGCACCGTGCCGCCCTCGGCCAGCGTGAAACAGATGCCGACGCCGGTCTCTTGCGGCCGGATCAGCTCCTGCATCGCAGCGTTGTGCTCGTCGATCCAGAGTTCGACGTCCTGCGGCGTCTCGAGGGGCGTCCAGGGGCGGGGTTTGAAGCGGGGTTGGTCGGGTGGGAGGGTCATGTGCTGCGTGGTTGAAGAAACGGCCCCTATCTTAAGGGATTTCCCGCGCCCGCGCCCAGTCCGGGGAGCGCTTTCCTGACACAAGGAGCTGTGTGACAATGCTTGCACGACAACAACAAAGGTCTTCGTGTGAAAGCAATCCTTGCCGCCTGTGTGTTTTCTCTCTCGACGCTCGCGGCCGCCGCTCCCGCCGCCCCACCGCCCTACATCCTGGCCAATACCGAAGTACACGACGTCCGCGCCAGCACCCTGGGGCGCGACTATCAGGTCTTCGTCGCCCTGCCGGACTCCTATGCCACGAGCAAGCGCGCCTACCCTGTCGTGTTCGTCGTCGATGCCGATTACGCTTTCCCGGTCGTGCGCAATATCGCGTCGCGCCTGAATCGGCACGCGGGCATGGAAGAAGCCATCGTCGTCGGCCTGTCGTATGCGAAAGGCGACGGCGCCGTCTTCAGCCGCCGCCGCGACTATACGCCGACCACCCCACGCAAGCATGCCTACCGCTCGGACAAGCCGGGACAAGCGCCAGCCTTCGGCGAAGCGTCGGCCTATGGCCGCTACCTGACCGGAGAAGTATTCCCTTTCATCGCCCGGCACTACCGCGCAGACATGAACCGCAAGATCTTTGTCGGCCACTCCTACGGCAGCCTGCTCGGCCTGCAGATGATGCTCGATGCGCCGCGCAGCTTCGAACACTATATCCTCGGCAGTCCCTCGCTGTGGTTCGACGCCGGCATCATGTTCGAGCGCGAACAAGCCTATGCCGCGCGCAACAAGGACTTGCCAGCCAGCGCATTCTTCGGCATCGGTAGCCTGGAGACCCTGGCGCCCGGCAAGAAGCGCTCGCGTGCGGAAGAAGATGCCGACATGGTGGCCGACCTGCGCGAATTCGATGCGGCGCTCAAGGGCCGTGGCTACAAGCACCTGCGTACCCGCCTGAAAGTGTTCGCCGACGAAGACCATGCAAGCGTGTTGCCGATGGTCGTCACCCACGGCCTGCGGGCCTACCTGGCAACGCAAAAGAAGTGAGGCGGCGCCGGCTTACGGTACGTCGAGCGTGACCAGCCGCACGTCCACCCGACCATCGTCGACCAGCAGTTCGCCGACCGACACCGGCAAGGTGAAACGGCGCCGTCCCGCGGCGCCCGGATTGACGTAGAGCACGCCGCTACGTTCTTCGCAGGCGGGCTTATGCGTATGGCCGGTCACGACCACGCGCACGCCTTGCGCGACCGGATCGATGGCGAGTTCCTTGAGGTCGTGCAGCATATGGATGACGATGCCGCCGAGGGTCAGTGTGACGCTCTCGGGCAAGGTTTGCGCCCAGTCGCCGTAATCGTTATTGCCGCGTACCGCGGTTAACGGCGCCAGTCCGGCGAGCTGGTCGAGGAGATCCGCGCCGACGATGTCGCCGGCGTGGAGGATGTGATCGCTGCCGCGCAGGAAATCGAGCGCCTGCGGCCGCAGCAGCCCGTGTGTGTCGGAAATCAAGCAAATGCGCACGGGCCGGGTCGCCTAGTGCCGCTTGCTGCTGGCCATCTTGGCCATGGTATAGATCGAGTACAGCGCGGCCAGGCCCACCACCACATACACGATGCGGGTCAGCGCGGTGCCGGGACCGAACAGCGTGGCAACCATGTCGACGTCGAACAGGCCGACCATGGCCCAGTTGAGGCCGCCGATGATCAGGAGCGCCATCGCGATATAGTCGATGGCGGACATGGCCGGGCGCTCGCGCGCATGGATGTTGACGCGGCGGTCGGGCATGGACCGGCGGTCCATGGTTGGTGCATTGATTGTTGCCATCACAGCCTCCTTGGAAAGACGTGGGACAGCCAGGGCGTCCTGCCCCGGCACTTGACAACAATACTATCCCAAGTTATCCGACACGTTCGCACGCATCAGCGGGATAGGTAATCACCCCTTCCAGGTACGCTCCAGGCCCGTATCCGCGTGAATCCAGCCGCCGCGCGGGCCGGAACGGTAGTAGTAGCCCACCCCACCGCCGCGGAAGCTCTTGATCAGGCCGCCGAGCACTTCTTCGTTGAGGCCGGCGATGCGGATGTCGGCCGCCTTGCCCACCATGTGCAGCGACTGGCGCGCGGCCGGGATGCCCGCTTCGCGCAGGCGCGCGTTGGATGCCGCCGAGCGGTAGCCGGACAGGATTTCGAGCGGCTGCAGCAAGCCGTAGCGGGCGATGAAGGCCTGGGTGCTCCATAACATCTCGAGCAGCTTGGGATCGATCTTGGCGGTGGCCTTGCCGTTCACGTCGCGCAGCAGGTGGCACAGCTGTTCGTAGGCGGAGTCGATCACTTCGCCATCCTTCCAGTACAGCACGCTGGCGCGTTCGCCGCTGGCCGGACGGGTCACGGACAGGGTGCGCGGCTTGACCCAGAAATCGAGGTCCAGCGCTTGCGAATCGAACAGGTCGGGAGGCGGTTGGAGGTCGGTGGCGGCGGCCGCCAGCGGCGCGCCGAGTGCGCCCAGCGCGGCCAAGCGGGCACTATGGTGAAGAAAATCTCTGCGTGAAGCCATGGGTGCGGATCCGTTACTCGACAATTGCGATAGTGCGTACTATAGCGTATCCGTCAAGCATGCAGAAGTGTTCACGAAGCGTGCAAATGTTATCGCTTTGTTGCACGTTGGCGCCAGGCGCCTGTAATTACTCGCCGCAGTTGCAGAAGCGCTTGCGCGTCGCCGGATCGCAGGCGCCGTCCAGGCGCTTCCACAGCAAGTCGCATTCGAGGCCATAGCAGGCTTTTTCCTTGCCGACATTGATGTAGCCGTGGCGCTCGAAGAACATGCTGGCGCCCGATGGGCTGTGCAGGTGCAGCTTGCTGATGTTCCATTCTCTCGCCTGCTGCTCCACGGCATCGAGCAAGGCGCGGCCGACGCCGCAGCGCAAGGCGTCCGGCAGCACGTAGCACAGCGCCACCTTGCCGGCCTGCGTCAACAGGGTCAGGCCGACCAGCTCGCCTTCGCTCTCGGCGACCACCGCATAATTGGTGGGCGAGGCAAACCAGGTGACGACGTTGGCGGGCGTCTTGTTGCCGAGCCAGGCATCAAGCACGCCGGGCTGGTCCTGGTGGTCGGCGCGGCAGCCCTCCTCGATCGAACGGCGCAGCAGATTGCAGGCAGCCGTTGCATCGTCAGGGACAGCCTTGCGGATTTCAATACGCGTGGACATCAATCATCTACTTGGAAACGGAAGTGAACGAACGATGACGCGGCATCGCACGGCCTCGACTATACACCGAAAGTAAGAGACCCTGCTGGCGACACGGTAAAACGCGTTCCTCATATAAAGATATGACGAAACTATCGTTCCGTTCATCGGGTGAATTAGGGAACATGCACTCTGTCACTAATACTTCCTAAAGCGAGAACACATAATGCGCGACACCACTCCGAACACGCTGCGCCGCTCGATCCTGGCCCTGACCCTGGCGCTCGGCAGCGCACTGCCCCTGCACGCCAGCGCGGCCGATGCCGAACTGCTGAACGTGTCCTACGACGTGGCGCGCGAGCTGTACAAGGAAGTCAATCCGGCCTTCATCGCTTCGTATAAGCAGCAAACCGGCCAGACCCTCACCATCAAGCAATCGCATGGCGGCTCGAGCAAGCAGGCGCGTGCCGTGGCCGACGGCCTCGAGGCGTCGGTGGTGACCATGAACCAGGCCAACGACATCGACCTGCTGGTCGACCGCGGCCTGGTGGCAAAAGACTGGGCCAAGAAGTTCCCGAACAACGCAACCCCGTACTACTCGACCATGGTGTTCCTGGTGCGCAAGGGCAATCCGAAACAGGTGCGCGACTGGGCCGACCTGGCGCGTCCGGGCGTAGCCAGCATCATCCCGAATCCCAAGACCTCGGGCAATGGCCGCTACACCTATCTGGCAGCCTGGGGCTCGGTGATCAAGAAAGGCGGCAGCGAAGCGCAGGCGCGCGACCTGGTCGCCAAGATCTTCAAGAACGTGCCGATCCTGGACGGCGGCGGCCGCGCTGCGACCACCACCTTCACCCAGCGCCAGATCGGCGACGTGCTGGTGACCTTCGAGAACGAAGTCAGCATGGTGCGCCAGGAATTCGGCAACGATTTCGAAGTGATCTATCCGGCCAGTTCGATCCTTGCAGAATCGCCAGTGGCCGTGGTCGACAAGGTGGTTGATCGCCTCAAGGTACGCCAGCCGGCCACCGCCTACCTGAACTTCCTGTACACACCGGCGGGCCAGGAAATCGGCGCCAAGCACTTCATGCGCGTGCGCTCGGAAGCGGTCATGAAGAAGTATGCCGCCAACTACAAGCCGATCAGCCTGTTCACCGTGGACGATGTGTTCGGCGGCTGGACCGCGGCCCAGAAGCGCCACTTCAACGATGGCGGCGAGTTCGACAAGATCTACCAGGCCAAGTAAATTCCCCCTGATACCGAAGAGCCCTGCCCTGCGCAGGGCTGTTTTGTTTGAACTGCACAGAAATTAGTCACTCGACATTTCTATGTGACATGAGTTGTTAATCCTACGAATCGGCAGCGTCACATTTCCGACAAAAAATGGCTTCCCATAGGGGAATTTGCTCGTGCGCCATAGACATGCAGCTGGGATGGATGATATTGTCCTTACTCTAGTTGCCCTAGAGATAGATGTTGATCCTGCGCCGCCCGGCGCCCCGACGTTCAACTTCAACCCAGATTTCATACAAATAATGATCAAGAAACTGTTCGCAACGGTCCTGATGACCTTTTCGGCTGCGGCATTCGCCGTGCCGTTCGGTTCGCAATCGGTGCTCGTGGTGGAAGACGACACCGGCAAGATCCTGCTCGAGAAAAATGCCGATGCAATCGTACCGATTGCCTCGCTGACCAAGCTGATGACGGCGATGGTCGTGCTCGACGCCAAGCTCGACATGGACGAGATGATCGAGATCGACCGTGAAGACGTCGACCGCGTCAAGTTCAGCAGCTCGCGGGTGCCGGTGGGCGCCAGCATCGCGCGCCGCGACGTGCTGCACCTGGCCCTGATGTCCTCGGATAACCGCGCCGCCGCCGCCCTCGCCCGCACGTTCCCGGGCGGCAAGGAAGGCTTCAAGGCCGCCGTGCGCCGCAAGATCCGCGCGCTGGGCATGGCCCATACCGAGATCGAAGAACCGACCGGTCTGTCTCCACACAACCGCTCGACCGCGGCCGACCTGGTCAAGATGGCGTCGGCTTCGACCGGCTATCCGGAAATCGTGCGCATGACCACCGAGACCCGCGAGATCATCGACATCAACGGCCGCGGCGTCGAATACCGCAATACCAACCGCCTGGTCGGCGCCAAGGGCTGGGACGTCGGCCTGTCCAAGACCGGCTTCACCAACGAAGCCGGCCGCTGCCTGATCATGAACATCACCGCCGCCGGCAAGAAGGCGACGCTGGTGCTGCTCAACGCCAACGCCTCGTCGGCGCGCGTCATGGATGCGCTCAACATCCGCCGCTTCATCACGGGCGACGAGCCCGTGGCCAGGGTGGCCCGCGCCGCGGGTGGCCCGCGCATCAAGGCCAGCGCCGGCAGCTCGAAGGCCAAGGCCCGCGCCAAGTCGAAGGGTTCGAAGGCCAAGGCGACCAAGAAGCGCGCCTCGGCCAAGGTCAAGGCGACGCGCAAGCGCCGCGACTAAGAAGACACCATGACGAAGGGGCCGCGAGGCCCCTTTTTTTCTGATGTCCTTCAGGCCACCAGCGCGCGCAAGCCGCTGGTGCGGTAGGTCCGGCTCGCGATCGCCTCGCGCAGCACCGCGCCGTTCGGCGTCACCAGCGTGAACACCTTGCTGGCGCGCGTGATGCCGGTGTAGACCAGCTCGCGCGTGAGCACCGCATTGCTCTCGCGCGGCAGCGCCAGCACCGTGTGGCGGAACTCCGAGCCCTGCGATTTGTGCACGGTCATCGCGAACGCCGTCTCCACATTGCGCAGGCGCGACGCCAGCACGCTGCGCACCGCATCGCCTTCCAGGAAGTACACGCGTGGCGCGCCGGGACGCGCCGGGTCGGGCAGCGTCACGCCGATGTCGCCGTTGAATACGCCGGTCGCGTAATCGTTGCGGGTCACCATGACCGGGCGTCCCGCATACCATTCGACGCCGTGGCGCAGCAGGCCCTGGGCGGCCAGCCGCCTCTCGATCGCCTCGTTCAGGCCAGACACGCCCCACTCCCCCTCCCGCACCGCGCACAGGATGCGGAAAGCCTCGAAGCGCTGCAGTACCTGGCGCACCCAGTCCTCGTGCTCCCCTTGCGGCCCGGCGCGCAGCAGCTCCAGATAAGGCGCATAGCCGGCCTGCGCCAGTTGCAGGACGTGGGCCTGCTGCGCATGGTCGATCCAGCGTACCTCGTCGCCATCGGCGCGCAGGACCTGCTCGACGCGCGCCTCGTCGCCCGCGTTCACCGCCAGCGCCAGCTGCCCGATCGGACCGCCGAAACGGCGGCTGCGGCGCAGCATCACGGTCTGCTGGGCCAGCGGGCCGCCGCCGCCGTGGTAGGCATCGGGCACGACTTCGCCGCTGGCGCGCCGGATATAGTCGACCGTCGCCGCATCGTAGTTGCCGAGGTGGGCGTCGTGGCACAGGTCGCCCAGCACGGCGCCCGCCTCCACCGACGCCAACTGGTCCTTGTCGCCGAGCAGGATCAGCGTCGCGCCGGGCGGCAACGCATCGAGCAGGCTGGCCATCATCTCGAGGTGCACCATCGAGGCTTCATCGACGATCAGCACGTCGACTTCGAGCGGATTGCCGCGATTGTGGCGGAAGGCGCGGGTATCGGGCCGCGCCCCGAGCAGGCTGTGGAGCGTACGGGCCGCGCCCATGCGCTCCGTGAGCTTGCGCAGCGGCAGGTCGGCGCCGACGCGGTCGGCCAGCTCGTTCAAGGCCTTGTCGATCGACTGTTTCAGGCGCGCTGCGGCCTTGCCGGTCGGCGCTGCCAGGGCCACGCGCTGGCGGTCGGCATCCGGCGCGGTCGCGAACAGCAGCGCGAGCAGGCGCGCGACGGTATAGGTCTTGCCAGTGCCGGGGCCGCCGGTGATGATCGCGACCGAGCCGCGGAGCGCCACGGCGCAGGCCAGCTTTTGCCAGTCCGGACCCTCGACGTCAGGCTGGGAGACAAAAAGGCGGTCGAGCCAGTCGCGCACCAGCGCCTCGTCGACCGCGTGCGCCGTGCCGGCCCGCTCGCGCACGCCGCGCGCCACCTGGGTCTCGTCGCGCCAGTAGCGGCGCAGGTAGAGCCGCTCGCCATCGAGCACCAGCGGCTGGTCGTAATCCAGCTCGGTGCGGTCCCACACCTGTTCGCAGCCTGCCAGCAGCTTGCGCCAGCCGGCTGCACCCTTGGGCAGCGGCGCGGCGCTCGCCGCCAGCTGGGCCCACTGTTCCTGGTCCCAGCCCAACAGCCCGGCCGGGCCGGCGGCCAGGTCGGCAAGCTGCAGGCAGCTGTGGCCGCGGCCTTCGAGCTCGGACAGCACGGCCGCCGCCAGCACCAGCGGCGGCGACGCACTCCCCAGGCCGGCGACGAAGCGCGCGAAGGCGCTCGACAGGCGGCGCAGCTCGCCCGCTTCGCTCAAGCGGCCGATCTCGGCCCACAGGGCGTCGATATTCGGTTCAACCTTCGGCATACTGTTCCTTGTCCAGCAATCGTTCGAGTTCGTCCAGCAAATCCAGGTCGGGCGCCAGCACGCAGCAACCGCGCGTGTCGGGGTTGGCGATCCCGCGCAGGAACATGAACACCGCCCCGCCCAGCTGGTACTCGGGTTCGTAGGCATCGCCCAGGCGCGACCGCAACAGGCGGTGCAGCGCCAGCAGGTAGATGCTGCCCTGGATCTCGTAGCGGTGCTCGGCCATCCCGGCCTCCATCGCGGGACGCGTATAGGCGGCATCGCCCGGTCCCAGCGCGTTGGACTTGTAGTCGAGTACCCAGTAGCGGCCCTCGTGCTCGAACACCAGGTCGGCAAAGCCCTTCAGCATGCCGTGCAATACCCGATCGGGCAACACCGGCCGCTCGACCCCACCCAGCAGGCGGGTGCGGCACAGCGCGTCGAGCGCGGCCAGGTCGAGGTGCTGACTGGGGAACCAGAACTCCATCTCGGGCAACACCCCTTTCAAGTCGCGCAGGGCGGCATTCAGGGGCGGCAGCGGGGTGTCGACGATCGCGCGCAGCCAGGCCAGCGCGTCGTCCAGGCGGTTGCCCCAGCCCTGGCGCTCGATGTGCCTGACCAGGCGCGCCTGGCAATCCGCATCGTCCAGGCAATCGAAACCTTCGCGCGCCAGCCATTCGAGCTGCTCGTGCATGAAGTTGCCGGGCACCGAACCGCGCGGGAAACGGTGCCACGGCGCGTCCTCGATGCGCGGCGGCGTGACCACCTGCGGCGCTTCCTCCAGCAAGGTCTGCTCCTGGGCGCGCATCGGCGTCGGCGGCGCCACCGCGTGGCGGGTCATCGAGGTGAACGAGCCGACCGACCAGTCGCGCTCGAAGTCGGCGCTGTAGGCCGGGATCCGCACCAGGTCGGGCATGGCATCCTGGCGTGACAGCAGCGTGACGCCGTCGCCCGGCGCCAGCTCATGCACCACGATGCCATCGACATCGCCGCGCAAGGTGGCGACGTGCGCGGACAGCTCGTCCGCAGCCATCCGTTCGCCGCCGCGCAGCAGGTAGCCGAGCGCCGTCTCGTGAAGGCGGTTGCTCTTCTCGTTGCCGTGCATGACGCCGGCCGCGCCCAGCCACAGGAAATGACGGGCACGGGTCAGCGCGACGTACAGCAGGCGCAGTTCTTCTTCCAGGCGGGCGCGGTCGACCGCTTCCAGCGAAGCATCGCTGCGCGCGAAATCGATACGACGCTCGCCATCGGCGTCGATGTAGTTGAAGAAAGGATCCTTGCGCGTGGTCTGGAACATGGTGACGCCAAACGGCAGATACACGAGCGGGTACTCCAGACCTTTGGATTTGTGCACCGTGACCACCTTCACCAGCTGGTCATCGCTCTCCAGACGTACGACGCGCTCGTCGCCGGCGCCGTCTTCGGCCTCGATCTGTTCCGCCAGCCAGCGCACCAGGGCCTGCTCTCCCTCGAGCTGGCCGCTGGCTTCCTGCAACAGCTCGGCCAGGTGCAGCAGGTTGGTCAGCGACCGTTCGCCGCCTGCCTCGTTCAGCAGGCGGGCCGGCAGCCCGAGCTGGTGGATGAAACGGCGCAGCATGGCCAGCACACCCTGGCGCTGCCAGATGCCATGCAGGCCCTTGAGCTGCTCGATGCGCGCTTCCCATTCGAGCTCGTCGACCGACAGGCGCGCGAGCAGCGCCAGTTCGAGTCCCGCCGAGCGCGTGGCGAAGGCGGCCCGCGCGAGGGCGCCGTCGAGCGGCGCGGCCACCGCCCGCAGCCAGCGCAGCACATCATGCGCCTCGTCGCTGTGCAGCACGGAATCCTTGTCCGACAGGTAGACGCTCTTGACCCCGCGCCGCGTCAGGGCCTTGCGCACCGTCGCCGCCTCGGTGCCGCTGCGCACCAGGATCGCGATGTCGGCCGGCTGCAGGCGTTCGAAGACGGCCTTGCCATCCTTTTCGTCCTCGAACCCGACCTGTTCGTCGTTCAGCAGGCCCACGATGTGCTCTGCGCAGTGATGCGCGAAGAACGTGCGGTAGGCCTCGGCCTTCATGTCTTCCTGGCCGTTCAGGCACATCGCCAGCGCCTGGTAAGGCTCGCAGACCCCGACCAGCCTGCGCCGGTGGTCGTTGGCCTTCACCGGCTCGAACGGCAGCGGATTGAGCTCGCCCTTGCGGAAGCGGAAGGCGCCGGCCGCATGGCCGGGATGCACCTTGTTCTCCTCGGCGAAGGCGAACACGCGGTTGACCGCCGCCACCAGCGCGGCGCTGGAGCGGAAGTTGGTGCCCAGCTTGTAATGGCGGCCGGTGGTGGCCAGGCGCGCAGCGAGGTAGCTGTTGATGTCGGCGCCGCGGAAGCCGTAGATCGATTGCTTGGGGTCGCCGATCAGGAACAGGCCGCGCTGCGGATCGTTGTCCTCGACCCGGTACAGCAGGTCGAAGATGCGATACTGGTCGGGCGACGTGTCCTGGAACTCGTCGACCATCGCCACCGGGTACTGGTCGACGATGCGGCGCCGCAGCGCTTCGCCGTTCTCGCCTTCCAGCGCTGCCTTCAGCCGCTCGAGCATGTCGGCAAAGCCGAACTGGCGGTTGCGGCGCTTGAGTTCCTGCATGCGCCGGCCGATATGAAAGGCTGCGTGGGCCAGCATCGCATGCGACACCGGCGCGAGGGCCTCCAGCGCACGCTGCAACTCCTCGGTCGCGTCGAAACAGGCCGGCACATCCGGGAGGTAGCCATCCTTCCCGGCGGCGCGGATGCCGTCCGGCGTCAGCCGCTCCCAGCCCTTGAGCAAGTCCGGCTTGCGCGCCTGCGGATCGTTGACCCAGCCGCGCAGCTTGGCGAACCAGCCGGCGACATGGTTGCTTGCATACATGCTGCCATTGAACTTGCGGCCGGCATTGGCCCTCTGGTCGGCGATCCACGCCTCCATCAGGGCGGCGCGCTCGCTCCAGCCTTCCTTCAGGCCCGCCAGCGCGTCGGCGTCCGCACGCGCCAGGCGCGCCACCATCGGACCGAGCGCGCCGGAATCCGCATCGAGCAGCGAAGCCAGCGCAACCAGCTTGCGCACCTTCTTCTTGAGCGTGCCGACATCCTTCCAGCTGTCCAGCACCAGCGACAGCTGTTCGGCGCCGAGCGGATAGACGTGCTGGCGCCAGTAGTCGTTGGCGGCGTCCTCGAACAGCATGTCCTCGCTGCTGACCAGCTCTTCGTCGAACAGGCTGCCGCTGTCGAAGGCGTGCTCGCGCAGCATGCGCTGGCACCAGGCGTCGATGGTGAAGATCGCCGCCTCGTCCATGGTTTCGGCAGCCAGCATCAGGCGGTGCGCCGCGACGTCGCGCGCGCCCTGGTCGGGATAGTCCGCGGCAAGCTGCGCCAGGTAGGGGTCGTCCTGCGCCTCCTGGCCGCGGAAGTAGCCGGCGGCCTGCACCAGCCGCTCGCGCACCCGGTTCGACAATTCGCGGGTAGCGGCGCGGGTGAAGGTCATCACCAGGATCTCGGCCGGCAGCAAGGGCCGCGAGAAGGCGTCGGGGCCGCCATGTCCGAGCACCAGGCGCACATAGAGCGCGGCGATGGTCCAGGTCTTGCCGGTGCCGGCCGAGGCCTCGATCAGGCGCGAACCGTGCAGGGGAAACACCAAGGGTACGAGATCCTGGCTCATTGGGCCGACTCCTGCAAGGGGGTAACCGTTACCGCTTCGGCGAACCAGCGCGCCAGCGGTCCGTACAATTCATGGGCGACGTCCGGCCAGCCGCCGGCGGCGCGCAGGGCGTCGAAGTCGGGCCACAGCCGGGCCAGGCACACGTCCCTGACCTCGCCCCGGACATCGTCGCTGCCCTCGTACACCTGGCGTGGCTTGCCGCCGGCCAGCTCGGCCAGCGCCGTGCGGCAGGCCACCGGCAGCGGGTGGTCGAGATTGGCGCGCCACAGGCGCGCCAGGTCGCGCAAGGCCTGCAGCGAGTCGTCCGGATCCAGCGGCGCCATCTCGAACTTGGCGTCGCGCGCCACCAGGATGCCGGCCACCGGACTGCCGACGGCGGCGCTGGCCAGCTGGCGCAGCCAGAATGGCGCCAGCTTGTCGGCGCGTGGCTTGCCATCCTTGCCGAGCACCTGCGACGCCGTCTGCAGCAGCCAGGCGGTCTGCCCGTCGCCGCTGTGCAGGCGGTCGATCCAGTCATCAAGCCGCAGGCCGTCGAGGTCGAGCGACACCGCCAGCTTGGGCGCCGCATCGGGGAACCGCGCGCCAACGCGCAGCCATTCGGAACGCACCGGCGCCAGGCCCCCGACCAGTTCGTCCTGCAGCATGCGGCCCACCAGGCCGATCGGCAGCATGCCGGCGCGCGCCAGGCGCGCGGCGCGCACTTCGAGCGTGGCGCGCACCTCATCGAGTGCTTCCGGTTCGCAGCTGTCGTCCAGCAGCCGGTCGTTCACCTGCCAGCGCTCCAGCGCGTCGAGCGCGAACGGCTCGTCGTCATCGCCCACCTGGCTGTCGCGGTCGAACACGACGCCCATGCGGCGCTTGAAGAAATACGTTGCCGGCTGGCGCAGGAATCCATCCAGGTCGGCCAGCTTGAGCACCGTGTTCGTATCCAGCTGGTAGGGGGGCAAGGGATCCGCCACGCCCGCGCCGTCGCCGCCGTGGGCGGCGCGCCATTCGCCGGCGTAGGTGAGCAAGCCGCCCTCCTCGAAATAACGGCGGCTGAACGGCTGCAGCGCGTGCTCGGTCGTGAGCTGGCCCAGGTTCTTCATGGCCCAGCCGGCTTTCAGGTAGTCGCGCAGTTGCGACACCAGCACCGATGGCGGCTGCTCGCTGTTGTCGCGCACGTTGCGGCCGACCCAGCTCACATAGAACTTGTCGCGCGCCGCCAGCAGCGCCTCGAGCATCAGGTAGCGGTCGTCGTCGCGGCGCGAGCGGTCGCCGGGGCGCGCCATGCCGGGCAGCGCGAGCAGGTCGAAGTCCGACTGGCGCGCCCGGCGCGGGAAATCGCCGTCATTCATGCCGAGCAGGCACACCACGCGGAACGGCACCGCGCGCATCGGCATCAGGGTGCAGAAGGTCACGCCGCCCGACACGAACTGGTGATTCAGGGTCGGCTGGTCCAGTTCGTTGAGCCAGGCTTCGCGCAGCACCGCCAGGGGCACCGGTTCGTCGAAGCCCGCGGCATCGCACGTCTCGAGCCAGCACTGCAGGCCCTCGTCCAGGTTCGCCAGGGTCAGGCGGTCGTCCTCGCCAATGCCGGCATAGAAGCACGACAGCATCTCGCGCGCGGCCTCGCCCCACGCGGCCGGCGTGCGCGGCGTGTCGAGCCGGGCGCGCCAGGTCAGCAGGCAGTCGACCAACTGGGCCAGCGAGCCGGCCAGCGCGGCGTCCAGCCCGCCCACCTCCGCGTACGGTTCGATGTCGGCAAAGCTGGCGCCGGCGCCGCTGGCATAGCCGAGCAGCATGCGCCGCACGCCGAAGATCCAGGCATTCTGCTCCCCTGCCATGCCCAGCCCCAGGCCGGCGCGGTGTTCGTGGTCCAGGCCCCAGCGCACGCCGGCGCCCTCGATCCAGCGGCCCAGGACCGGCAGGTCATCGTCGGCCAGGCCGAAGCGGCGCGCCACGGCCGGCACGTCCAGCAGGTCGCGCACCTCGCTCTGGCGGCAGCGCTGCTGCGGCAGGCGCAGCAGCCATTCGAGCGAGACCAGCAGCGGATCGACGCTGCGGTCGCGCACGTCGCCGATCTCGAACGGAATGTGGCGCGGTTCCTTGTGCCGGTACTGGCCGAACACGGCGTGGATCGCCGGCGAGAAGGCATCGATGTCGGGCACCATCACCACGACGTCGCGCGGCCGCAGGCTCGGGTCTTGCGCGAACCACGACAGCAGCTGGTCGTGCAGCACCTCGACCTCGCGCTGCACGCTGTGCGTCACGTGGAACTCGATCGAGCGGTCGTCGGGCATCGGCGATACCTTCGGATGCTCGGACAGCGGCAACAGGTCGCGCACCGCGGCCTGGGCCTGGGCCAGCAGGGTCGCGCCATCGTCGTCGGCGAACAGGTCGACCTTCAGCGGCGCCGTTTCCCCTTCAGTACGGTCCTGGTTGTCGAATTCGTCCAGCATGCGCACGAAATCGCGGCCCTGCCGGCCCCAGCTCGCCAGCAGCGGATGGCTGTGGGCGTGCAGTTCCTCGATCGGATAAGCGCCGAGGTCGACGCCGTTGCGCTGGGGCTGGCGGCGGCGCGCCGCCCTGAGCAGGTCGCGGCCCTCGATGATGTCGCCCCAGTAGAAGCGGCACGGGTTCGGCACCGCGAACAGCACTTGCGTATGGCGCGCAAGCGCCGCGATCGCCTGCAGGGTCTGATAAGGCAGGGTCGACATCCCGAACAGCACCACCCGGCGCGGCAGGCGGCTGGCGGGCGTCTCGCCGGCCTCGATTGCGGCCAAAAATTGCTGGTGGATGGTGGCGCGCCCGCTATCGCGCTGCGACTCTTCCAGGCTGGCGTGTACGGCGCGCCACAGGCAGGCCTGCCAGCGCTGGTCCGGGGCCAGCGGCAGCGGCTCGCCGGCGGCGCGACGCAGCTGGTCGCGGCCCGCGGCCCAATCGGCCAGCCAGTCGGCGCGATAAACCTGGTACTGGTCGTACAAGTCGGCCACCCGTTCGGCCAGCTGCAGGCGGCGCTCGGCGTCGCCGTCGGCCAGGAAGCGCGCCAGCGGCTCGTAGCCATCCTCTTGCAGCAAGGTCGGCAACAGGCGCATCAGGCGCCAGGTCAATGGGTCCTTGTCGAACGGGGCCCGGGTCGGCACCCGTGCGCGGCCCAGCATGCCACGATAGGCTTCCCACATGAAGCGCGCCGGCAGCGCCACCCGGGTCGCGGCGCACACGCCGAGCTCCTCGGCCAGCGCGATCTTGAGCCATTCGGCCACGCCGTTCGATTGCACGAGGAAGATCTCGTCTTCCAGAGGCCCCAGCGGATGGTTGCGCAGCCAGTCGAACACGGCGCTGCGAAGCAGCTCCATCTGGTTGCCGTGGAGGATGATTAAGCCGGGAGTGATCGTGGAAGACATGCGTGTGGCTCGAACGGTCGGGCCAACAGCATACCGTGTTTGGCGCACCGGCGGTAGGCTTGACAGCGGTGCTTTCCGCGCTCAGCGCACTTCGCCGTCCCGGCTGCCGAACTGGGTCGACACTTCGCGCTCGATCCTGATCAATAGTGCGCGCAGGCGCGCCGCCAGCGCCCGGGCCTGGGCGGTGCCGGCCGCGCCCAGGCGCGGCGCCCGCTTCGGCTGCGCCTCGAGGTCTTCGCAGATGGCGCCGAAGCTGGCGGCGCCGATCGCGCGCGCGGCCGACTTGAGCTGGTGCGCCAGGCTCGCGGTATGGGTCAGGTCGCCGCCGGCCAGGGCGGTGTCGATCCCGGCGAGGTTCTCGCGCGCGGTATCGAGGAACAGGAAGACATATTTACGCATCCGTTCGGTGTCGCCGCCGGCCGTGCTGGCCAGGCTGGCCAGGTCGAGCACTTCTGCCTGCCCCGCGCCGGCGGACGATCCCGGTGTCCGCTGCATTGCCCCCGCCATGGCAACGTCGGCCACCGGCGCCGTGGTCCGACCAAGGCAGCGCGCGATGGTGGCGGCCAGCAGTTCCGGCACCACCGGCTTGGCCAGGAATTCGTTCATGCCCGCGGCCAGGCAGCGCGCGCGGTCGTCGACGCCGGCATTGGCCGTCATCGCCACCACCAGGGTGTCGCGCAAGGCCGGATCGCGGCGGATGCGGCGGGTCGCTTCCAGCCCGTCCATCACCGGCATCTGCACGTCCATCAGCACGCAGTCGAAGTGTTTATCCACCATCGCCGCCAGCGCTTCCTGGCCGTTGTTCGCGACCTCAACCGCGGCGCCGGACTGCTCCAGCAGCTCACGCGCCACCTGCTGGTTGAAGGCATTGTCCTCGACCAGCAGCACCGCGCAGTCGTCCAGGCGCGCCTGGGCCGGGGCCGGCGCGGCGCCCAGGCCGGCGCCGAGCATATTCCCCGAACGCCCGCCGCCGGCATCGTCCAGGGCCAGGCGCGCCGTGAACCAGAAAGTGCTGCCCTCGCCCAGCGTACTGACCACCCCGACCTCGCCGCCCATCAGCTCGGCCAACTGGCGGCTGATCGCCAGGCCCAGGCCGGTGCCGCCGTGGCGCCGCGTGGCCGACTGGTCGGCCTGCTGGAACGGCGAAAACAGGTGGGGCAGCGCGGCCGCGTCGATGCCGATGCCGCGGTCTTCGACTTCGAAGCGCACCAGCACTTCGGGTCCGAAGGCGCGCGCCAGGCGCGCGCGCAACGTGATCCGGCCGCGCTCGGAAAACTTGACGGCGTTGCCGGCGAAATTGAGCAGCACCTGCTCCAGCCGCAGCGAGTCGCCGCACAGGGGCCGCATCAGCACCGGATCGATCTCGATGTCGAAGCCCAGGCCCTTGGCCACGGCTGCGGTGCCCAGCTGCGCCTCGACATTGCGCATCAGGGCGTCGAGCATGAAGCACACCCGCGACAGTTCCAGCATGCCGGCCTCGATCTTGGAGAAATCGAGGATGTCGTTGATGATGCCAAGCAGGTGCTGACCCGAGTGGTAGATCTTTTCGAGGTAGTCGCGCTGGCGCGCGTCGGGCGCGGCTTGCAGCGCCAGGTGGGTCATGCCGATGATGCTGTTCATCGGGGTGCGGATCTCGTGGCTCATATTCGACAGGAAGTCGCTCTTGGCCTTGCTGGCGGCGTCGGCGCGCGCCTTCAGGCGGTGCAGCTCGGTGACGTCGGTCGCCACGCACAGCACGGCCGCTTCCTCGTCGACCTGCATCGGCAGGCGCACCGTCCACAACTGGCGCGGCGCGCCGCCCGGCGCCGACTGCGCCACCTGGGCGCTGCTGCGGCGGCCGTCGTGCAGCACCGCGCGGTCGAGCTCCCAGGCGGCATCGGCCAGGGCGCGGCCCATGGCCTCGACGTCGCGCCGGCCGATCAGCTCCGCCGCCGGCCGCCCCAGGCTCGCGGCGCCCTTGGCATTGAGGTAGCGGATGCGGCGCAGCCCGTCCTTCAGGTAGACCTCGGCGTCCAGGTTGTCCAGCACCGTGTCGAGCAGCAGGCGCTGCTCGTCGGCGGCGCGCCGCGAGCGGTACTGGGCCAGGAACAGGCCATAGACCAGCAGGGTCGCGCCGAAGCCGAAGGCCAGCGCCGCCATCGGCAGCCAGGGATCGAGCCCGGTCAGCATCGCGCGCCTGGGGGCCGAGAAATGCGCCAGCCAGCGGCTGCCCGCGAAGTCCACGTCCAGCGCCCGGGCGAAGTGCTCCCCTTGCGTCGGCGGCGTGCGCCGCACGTCGGCGCCGTGCAGCAGGAGGTCGCCCGCTCCGCCAGCCGTGCCGACGCCATAGATGCTGACCGCGAGCGGCTGGGCGCCAGGGGCGGCCAGCGCGTTCTCGACCAGGTCCGGCACCGAGAACGCGATCCCGAAGGAGCCGAGATAGGCGGCGCGGCGCGCCTCGACGCCCAGCGGCGTTACGCCGCCGCGATAGACCGGCATGCGCATCCCGAGCGCGTAATGGGGTTTGGGTTCGCGCAGGAAGACCGGCTGGCCCGAGGCGCTCATGCCGCCGCTGTCGCGCGCCCCCTCCAGCGCGCGGGCGACGGCCGGCCTGGCCGCCATGTCGAAGCCGAGCCGGCGGCTCGGCAGGTCGATCGGGAACTGGTAGGCGATCACCTCGTACCAGGGACGGCCCCCGGCCGGGAAAATCGTGAAATCGGGATAGCCGCGCGCATCGACGCTGCGGTCGGCGCGCATCGTGGCAATGAAGGCCTCGCGCTCGCTTTCGCGCACATGGGCGGCGTAGCTCACGCCCTCGATCGCCGGGAAGTTGGATGGCAGGTCGAGCGCGGCCACGTAGCGGTGGAAAGCGGCGCGGTCGGGCACGGCGTCGCCGCCGCCGGCTGCATGCAGCGCCGCCAGCGCGCGCGCCGCCTGGCCATACGAGGCGAGCGCGGCGTCGATCCTCTCGCGCGCCGCCTGCGCCGCATGTTCGAAGCGCCCCCGGGCCGCGTCCTCGATGGCGGCGCTGGCGACCGCGTGCAGCAGCAGGCCGACCGCCAGCGACAGCGCGAGGCCGCCGCCCCACAGCACGAACGGCCGGCCCAGGCGCGCGCAAGCCGCTTTGATGGCGTCGATTCCTGGCATGGTCAAGCGCTTCATGCTTCCCCTGGCGGACGGTGGCCGCTACGCAAAATTGCTAGTATATCGGCGCGCCACGCTGGCGTGATACCGATGAGGACAGCATGCAACACCACGACGATCCCTGGCTGTGGCTGGAACAGATCGACACCGACGAATCGCGCGCCTGGGTCGAGGCCCGCAACGCGGCCGCCGAAGCCGAGCTGGAAGCCGATCCGCGCTTCGCGCCGCTGCGCGAACGCCTGAAGGGCATTCTCGATTCGAGCGACAAGATTCCCTATGTGGGCGTGCATGGCGGCTGGTGCTACAACTTCTGGCGCGACGCGACCCACGTGCGCGGCATCTGGCGCCGCACCACGCTGGCCGAATACCGCAAGCCGTCGCCCGGCTGGGAGACGGTGCTCGACCTCGATGCGCTGGCGCGCACGGAAAATGAAAACTGGGTCTGGGCCGGCGTATCCTGGCTCGAACCGCAGGCCGATCGTTGTCTGATCTCGCTGTCGCGCGGCGGCGGCGACGCCAAGGTGGTGCGCGAATTCGACCTGGCGCTGCCCGGCTTCGTGGCCGACGGCTTCACGCTGCCCGAGGCCAAGAGCGACGTGTCCTGGATCGACCGCGACACCCTGTTCGTCGGCACCGACTTCGGCCCCGGCAGCCTGAGCGAGTCGGGCTACCCGCGCATCGTCAAGGAGTGGAAGCGCGGCACGCCGCTGGCGGCGGCCACCACCGTGTACGAGGCGGCCGCGAGCGACATGGCGGCGTCCGGCTACCAGGACAACAGCCCCGGCTGGGAGCGCGCCTTCGTGCTGCGCCAGATCGATTTCTATACCAGTGAGCTGTTCTGGCGCCGCGGCGACCATCTGCAGAGGATCGACAAGCCGGTCGACGCCAGCGCCTTCGCCCTGCGCGACCAGCTCGTGATCGAGCTGCGCTCGGACTGGACGATCGACGGCGTGACCTATCCCCAGGGCGCCCTGCTGGCGACCGGCTTCGACGCCTTCGTGGCAGGCGGCCGCGCCTTCGAGGTGCTGTTCACGCCGACCCCATCGACCTCGCTGGACGGCGTGGCGGCCACCAGAAGCTGCCTGCTGCTGACGGTGCTCGACAACGTCAAGAACCGCATCGTCGAACTGCGCCATGACGATGGACAGTGGGTGCGGCGCGAGGTCGCCGTGCCCGGCATCGGTTCGCTGGGCGTGTCGGCCCTGGACTCGGACCACTCGGATGACTACTTCCTGACCGTGACCGATTTCCTGCATCCGACCACGTTGTATCTGATGCAGGCCGGCAGCGACGACCGCGAACCGCTCAAGGCGATGCCGGCCTTCTTCGAGGCCGAACCGTATGAGGTGAGCCAGCACACGGCGACCTCGGGCGACGGCACCCTCGTGCCCTACTTCGTCGTCACCCGCCGCAACCGCGCCGCCGGCACACCCAATCCAACCCTGCTGTACGGCTACGGCGGCTTCGAGGTCTCGCTCAAGCCCTTCTACAGCGGCATGACCGGCGCCGCCTGGCTCGAACAAGGCGGCACCTATGTGCTGGCTAATATCCGCGGCGGCGGCGAGTTCGGCCCGCGCTGGCACCAGGCGGCCCTGCGCCAGCACCGCCAGCGCGCATTCGACGACTTCATCTCCGTCGGCCAGGACCTGGTGGCGCGCGGCCTCACCACGGCGCAACAGCTGGGCATCATGGGCGGCAGCAATGGCGGCCTGCTGGTCGGCGCGGCGCTGACCCAGCGTCCCGACCTGTTCGGCGCCGTGGTATGCCAGGTGCCGCTGCTGGACATGCGGCGCTACCACCTGCTGCTGGCCGGCGCTTCGTGGATGGGCGAATACGGCGATCCGGACGATGCCGACGACTGGGCTTACCTGGCGCGCTACTCGCCGTACCACAATGTGCGGCCCGGCGAGCGCTACCCGCGCGTGCTGTTCACCACCTCGACCCGCGACGACCGCGTCCATCCGGCGCATGCGCGCAAGATGGCGGCGCGCATGCTGGACCAGGGACACGACGTGCTGTACTGGGAAAACACCGAGGGCGGCCATGCCGGCGCCGCCGACAACGCACAGACCGCGCGCATGGTGGCGCTGACCTATACCTTCCTGCTGCGGCAACTGCGCGCGCACCCGGCTCAGGACGCGAGCCGCCTGGCGAACAGCGCTTCCCAGGTCGGCTCGATCTCCACGTAGAGCGCGACCGCGGTCTCGATCCCGACCGCCTGCGGCGCCCCGATGCGGTTGGTGACCACGCCGGCCCGGCGCAGCATGCGCTCGATCGCGGTGGTGGTGACGGTGACGTAGCGCGACAGGCCGCGCTCGTGGGCGTGACGGATGATGGCCTCGATCGATTCCATCGTCATCTCCGAGAAGCCGTAGCTGCCGGCGCCCTCGGTCTCGATCGCGAAGCGCGACAGCTCCCAGATGTGCGGGTCGCTGGGCGGCTCCTGGCCGTCGAGCAGCTGGGGGAAGGAATCCTTGAGCATATACGGCCCTTCGGTCGGCAGCAGGCGCCAGCAGCCGCGCAGCGTCTCGCCGTCGCGCATCAGCATGTAGCGCGGCTCGAGCGCGTCGTAGCCGTCGATCTCCATGCCGGACAGCACAGGCACTTCCCAGCCCAGCCGCCCGCGGAACACCTTCGCGCGCAAGGTATGCATTTCCCACAGCTCTTTGGATGCGAATGCGCGCCGTGGCGCGATCGTGATTTGCATGCTCATTGCCAACCCCCTCCTCGTTGAGAAAATCGGTTCAAGTAATATGCACTACGCATTAAAGCGTCATGCAAATCGGGTAAGCTGGGTACTATCAGCATTGATAGGTGGCGAGCAATATCGGCGGTGCAATACTTTTGGAAACGACGCAGTTTCTGAATTATTTGATTCATCACCCCGAAAGGAACCACCATGGCAAACGATCTGATGTGCGACGCACTGGCAGCCGAACTGCAGGCCAACCAGCTGGTCCACGCCGCCGGCGCGGTACGCCTGGCGCCGCACGAACTGCGTCGGCTGCGCATCACCAAGCGCGAAAGCCAGGAAAAATTCTGGGGCCGCTTCGGCGTCACCCAGTCCAGCGGCAGCCGCTTTGAAACCGGCCTCGCGATCCCGGCGCCCGTGTCGATTCTTCTGCGCATGTACATGAACGGTAAGCTCAGCGATGGTGATCTTCAGGGGTGATGAGCCCCAGGGCGATGGCCTTGACCACCGCCTGCTGGCGAGTGTTGACGTCAAATTTTTGACGCACATTCGCCAGGTGAAAATTAACGGTGGCTTCGGAGCAGCCCGTGATGCGCGCGACTTCCCATGACGACTTGCCCGCCATCACCCACTGCAACACTTCCAGCTCGCGCCGCGTCAGCCGCGGCGCCTCGTCCGGCCGCGCCGCCTCCTCGCGGAAACGCCCGGACGACGCGAACGCATAGTCGCGCACCAGCGACAGCATCGGCAGCGCCTCGTTCATCGCGCGCTGTGCGGCGGCATCGGGCCGCGCGTCGGACGCGAAACTGATCACCCCGAATTCGCCCTGCGGCCCGTGGATCGGCAGGGTCGCACCGCTGCGGATGCCATGGGCGCTCGCTTCTTCGTATAACTCGGCCTGCTGGGAGCTGGAGGCGAAGGTGCCGGGCTGCCACACGATGGGCGTCGTGCTCGACAGGCAATGGGCGACGGTCGGATCGACGTAGGCGAAGCCGTTGCGGTCGTAGCGCTCGCGCCAGTTCTCGGAATAATTACTGCGCAAGAAGGCCGACTCGAAACGGGTATGGCGCGAATTGACGACGCCAAACAGTACCTGGTCGAAGCCCAGCCCCCGCGCAATGGTGAACAAGGACGCGCTCCAGTGGGAAGCATCCTTGGCCTGCATCAGATCAAGTAATAAGGCGGTATCAATCATGGGGGCAAAGTTTGATGTAACACCCCTATGCTAGATGGTTCACCCCGTTCACAAATTCACAGAAATTAACAATCAAGATATTTACTTTTATCTAGCTTGCATGTTGTCGTGCATAAACCACAACAAAGTTGCAATCGTGCGCCCTCCCATAGGGGAATCAGCTACCCTCCGCCGAATTACCTGTAACAAATTTCAGAATTGCAAGTATTTGCTAGACGAGATACCGTTTTATAGCTTGACTTAGATCTATAGAATTGTATCTTGCATGTGTGTAAAAACGACACTTTTTGCCGGCCCCAACGGCTAACCACAGACTTCCTTTCAGGACGAGGATCCAGGCGATGAATACCATGACCGATATGGGCGAGCAGTTGGACGTCAAGCTGCTGCTCACCACATTGATGGCCTTGAAAAAAGGCGATTTCTCGGTACGCATGCCTGACGACTGGACCGGCGTGTCCGGCAAGATCGCCGATACCCTGAACGACATCATCGAGACCAAGCAGAAGATGGTCGAGACCGTCACGGAAGTCTCGCGGGTGGTCGGCCGCGAAGGCCACCTGACCCAGCGCGCCGACCTGCCGGGCGTGGTGGGCGGCTGGAGCACCATGATCAGCTCGGTCAACACCCTGATCGACGACCTGGTGCGCCCCACCACCGAAATGGCGCGCGTGATCGGCGCGGTGGCGAAAGGCGACCTGTCCCAGACCATGGCCCTCGAAGTCGACGGCCACCCGCTTAAGGGCCAGTACCTGCGCGCGGCGATGACGGCCAACACCATGGTCGAGCAGCTGTCGTCCTTCTCGTCCGAAGTCACGCGCGTGGCGCGCGAGGTCGGCACCGAAGGCAAGCTGGGTGGCCAGGCGCAGGTCAAGGGCGTGGCCGGCACCTGGAAGGACTTGACCGACTCGGTCAACTCGATGGCGGGCAACCTGACCTCGCAGGTGCGTAACATCGCCGAGGTGACCACGGCGGTGGCCAACGGCGACTTGTCCAAGAAGATCACGGTGGACGTGCGCGGCGAGATCCTGCAACTGAAGGACACCATCAACGTCATGGTGGACCAGCTGCGCTCCTTTGCCTCCGAAGTGACGCGGGTGGCGCGCGAGGTCGGCACCGAAGGTAAACTCGGCGGCCAGGCCTATGTGCCTGGCGTGGCCGGCACCTGGAAGGACTTGACCGACAACGTCAACTTCATGGCGTCGAACCTGACGGGCCAGGTGCGTAATATCGCGGCGGTGACGACCGCGGTGGCGAATGGCGACTTGTCCAAGAAGATCACGGTGGACGTGAAGGGCGAAATTCTCGAGCTGAAGAACACCATCAACGTGATGGTCGACCAGTTGTCCTCGTTCGCCTCCGAGGTAACCCGGGTGGCGCGCGAGGTCGGCACCGAAGGCAAGCTCGGCGGCCAGGCGGTGGTGAAAGGCGTGGCCGGCACCTGGAAGGACTTGACCGACTCGGTCAACTCGATGGCGGGCAACCTGACCGGCCAGGTGCGCAACATCGCCGACGTGACCACTGCGGTGGCGAACGGCGACCTGTCCAAGAAGATCACGGTGGACGTCAAGGGCGAGATCCAGGANTCAACTCGATGGCGGGCAACCTGACCGGCCAGGTGCGCAACATCGCCGACGTGACCACTGCGGTGGCGAACGGCGACCTGTCCAAGAAGATCACGGTGGACGTGAAAGGCGAGATTCTCGAGCTGAAGAACACCATCAACGTGATGGTCGACCAGCTGAACTCCTTCGCCTCCGAAGTCACGCGCGTGGCGCGCGAGGTCGGCACCGAAGGTAAGCTGGGCGGCCAGGCGAACGTGCCGGGCGTGGCCGGCACCTGGAAGGACTTGACCGACGGCGTGAACTCGATGGCGGGCAACCTGACTGCCCAGGTGCGTAATATCGCGGAAGTGACCACCGCGGTGGCGAACGGCGACCTGTCCAAGAAGATCACGGTGGACGTCAAGGGCGAGATCCAGGAACTGAAGAACACGATTAACGTGATGGTCGACCAGCTGTCCTCGTTCGCGTCGGAAGTGACGCGCGTGGCGCGCGAGGTCGGCACCGAGGGTAAGCTCGGCGGCCAGGCCTATGTGCCGGGCGTGGGCGGCACCTGGAAGGACTTGACCGACAACGTCAACTTCATGGCATCGAACCTGACCGGCCAGGTGCGCAATATCGCGGCGGTGACCACCGCCGTGGCCCGCGGCGACCTGTCCAAGAAGATCACGGTGGACGTGAAGGGCGAGATTCTCGAGCTGAAGGACACCATCAACGTCATGGTGGACCAGCTGTCCTCGTTCGCGTCCGAGGTGACCCGGGTGGCGCGCGAGGTCGGCACCGAAGGCAAACTCGGTGGCCAGGCCAACGTGTCGGGCGTGGCCGGCACCTGGAAGGACTTGACGGAAAACGTCAACCAGCTGGCGGCCAACCTCACTAACCAGATGCGCGCGATCGGCGAAGTGGCGACCGCGGTGACGCGGGGCGACCTGTCGCGCTCCATTCAGGTGGAAGCGCGCGGCGAGGTGTCCTACCTGAAGGACAACATCAACGAGATGATCCGCAACCTGAAGGAAACCACGCAGAAGAATGCGCAGCAAGACTGGTTGAAAACCAATCTGGCGCGCTTCACGCGATTGCTGCAGGGCCAGCGCGACCTGCAGGCGGTGACCAAGCTGATTCTGTCGGAACTGGCGCCGCTGGTCTCGGCCCACCATGGCGTGTTCTATATGATGGACTCGCAAGAGAGCGACGCCCGCCTGCGCATGATCGCGAGCTACGGCTACCGCTCGAGCCGCAAACTGCCGACCTCCTTCCTGCCGGGCGAAGGCCTGGTGGGCCAGTGCGCGCTGGAGAAGACCCGCATCTGGCTGACCGACGTGCCGCGCGACTACATCGTGGTGTCCTCTGGCCTGGGTTCGGCGCCGCCGAACAATATCGTGGTGCTGCCGATCCTGTTCGAGCAGCAGGTCAAGGCCGTCATCGAGATCGCCTCGCTCGACCGCTTCACCGAAACCCACCTGTCCTTCCTCGACCAGCTGATGGAATCGATCGGCGTGGTCCTGAACACGATCGAGGCCAATAGCCGCACCGAGTCGCTGCTGACCCAGTCGCAGTCGCTGGCGCAGGAACTGCAGCAAACCAACCAGGAACTGGGCGAGAAGGCGCGCCTGCTGTCCGAGCAGAATATCGAGGTGGAGCGCAAGAACCGCGAGGTCGAGCAGGCCAAGCTGGCGCTGGAAGAAAAAGCGACCCAGCTGGCGCTGTCCTCGAAGTACAAGTCCGAATTCCTGGCCAATATGTCGCACGAGCTGCGCACGCCATTGAATTCGCTGCTGATCCTGGCCCAGCAACTGTCCGATAACCCGGAAGGCAACCTGTCCGGTAAACAGGTGGAGTTCGCGAAGACCATCTACGGCTCGGGTTCGGACTTGCTGACCCTGATTAACGACATTCTCGACCTGTCCAAGATCGAGTCGGGCACCGTCACCCTGGACGTGTCGGAATACCGCTTCTCTAACCTGCGCAACTACGTCGACCGCACCTTCAGGCACATGGCCGAGGCCAAGCACCTGGGCTTCCAGGTCGACCTGGCCGAGAACCTGCCGACCGCCGTGATGACCGACACCACGCGCCTGCAGCAGGTCTTGAAAAACCTGCTATCGAATGCCTTCAAGTTCACCAGCCACGGCCAGGTCTCGCTGGGCATCAGCCTGGTGACCAGCGGCTGGACCGCCGACCACCCGAACCTGGAGCACGCGGACGCGGTGCTGGCGTTCTCGGTCTACGACACCGGCGTGGGTATCCCGGCCGACAAGCTGCAGCTGATCTTCGAGGCCTTCCAGCAGGCCGACGGCTCGACCGCCCGCAAGTATGGCGGCACGGGTCTCGGCCTGTCGATCTCGCGCGAACTGGCGCGCCTGCTGGGCGGTGAGATTCGCGTCGAATCGACGGTCAACGTCGGCTCGGTGTTTACGCTGTACCTGCCATACAACCGCGCCGGCTTCATCAACTATGAACAGGCGCGCCAGCCACAGCCGGCGCGCCTGCTGCCGCCGCAGATGGTCCCTGCCCCGCTGGTGCCGGTGCTGCAGGAGAACAGCGAAACGGCGACGCTCGACCTGACGACCGACCTGCTCGACCCGAGCGGCGCCGTGGTCGAATACGCCAGCGTGCTGGACGACCGCGGACTGGTGACGCCGGGCGACCCGTCGGTGCTGATCGTCGAGGATGACGAGCGCTTCGCCAAGGTGGTGCTCGAATTCGCCCGCGAGAAGAATTTCAAGGCGATTGTGACCCACCGCGGGGATTCCACCTTGTCGCTGGCGCGCGACTACCTGCCGTCGGCCATCCTGCTCGACATCGACCTGCCCGACATCGACGGCTTCACGGTGCTCGACCGCCTGAAGCGCGACCCGAGCACGCGCCATATCCCGGTGCACGTGATGTCTTCGCTGCGCGAACGCGAGCGCGCGCTGCGCCAGGGCGCGATCTCGTACATCAACAAGCCAGTCGAGCGCGATCAGCTGAAGGAAGAATTCAAGCGCATCCAGAAATTCCTGATGGGCGGCAAGCGCAGCCTGCTGGTGGTCGAGGACGACCCGGCCCAGCGCGATTCGATCGTGTCCCTGATCGGCAATAACGACATCCATATGGTCACCGTCGACAACGGCGCGGCCGCGCTCGAGGCGCTGCAATCCTCGCACTTCGATTGCATGGTGCTGGACCTGACCCTGCCCGACATCTCGGGCTTCGACCTGCTCGACCAGATCGGCCGCAACGAACGCCTGCGCGACCTGCCGATCGTGATCTATACCGCCCAGGAGCTGAACCGCAAGGAAGTCACGAAGCTCAAGCGCTTCGCCAAGACCATCGTGATCAAGGATGCGCGCTCGCCCGAGCGCCTGCTGGACGAGACGGCGCTGTTCCTGCACCGTTCGCAGGCCAGCCTGCCCGAGACCCAACGGCGCATGCTTGAGGAAATTCACGCCCTCGACTCGGGCCTGGCCGGCCGCAAGGTGCTGATCGTCGACGATGACCTGCGGAATATCTTCGCCCTGTCGACGCTGCTGGAGCGCCAGCAGATGCAGGTGCTGTTCGCCGAGAACGGCCGCGACGGCATCGAGGTGCTGGAGAAGGATCCCGGCATCGAGATCGTCCTGATGGACATCATGATGCCCGAGATGGACGGCTACGACACGATGCGGGCGATCCGTCGCATCCCGAAATTCCGCTCGCTGCCGATCATCACCCTGACCGCGAAAGCGATGAAGGGCGACCGCGACAAGTGCATCGCGGCCGGCGCCTCGGACTACATCACCAAGCCGGTCGACGTGGCGCAGCTGCTGTCGATGATGCGGGTTTGGCTGCACTGAGGCACCAGTGAACGCATTGACTGGTGTGCCGGTCGATACCGGCCTGGCGGAGCTCGAGATCGAGCTGCTGCTCGAAGCGCTGTACCAACGTTTCGGCTTCGACTACCGCAGCCACGAGCGCGCCATCCTGCGCCGCCGGCTGCAGGACCTGGCGCGCCTGCACGCCCTGCCGAACCTGACGCGGCTGCAGGAGCAGGTGCTGCATGCGCCCGGCGCGGCGCTGGGCGTGGTACGCGCGCTGGCGGTGCAGCCGGCGGCGCTGTTCGACCGTCCCGACTGGGCGCGGCGCCAGCGCAGTGCGCTGGCCGACAGCCTGCGTCCGACCGCGCTGCCCAAGGTCTGGCTGCCCGAGGTGGCCGGCGTGGGCGAAGCCTGGACCCTGGCCGTGCTGCTGGCCGAGGAAAAGCTGTACGGACGCACCGAGGTGTTCGCGACCCTGTCCAGCGACGAACTCCTGTTCGAGGCGCGTGAAGCGACCTTGCCGGCAACGATGCTGGTAGAGGCCCAGCGCGGCTACGAGGCCAGCGGAGGCACGGGCCGGCTGGCCGATTACTTCGAGGTCAGCGATGGCCGCGCGCGCCTCTTGCCGCGGCTGCGCGAGCGCATCACCTGGCTGCAGTACTGCCTGGTGACGGACGGCTCGTTCAACGAGTTCCACGCAATCGTCTGCTGCCGCGCCCTGCCCGACTTCGGCCCGGTGCTGCGCCAGCGCGTGCTGCGCCTGTTCAGGGACAGCCTGGCCTTGTTCGGGGTGCTCGGGATCGACCGCGAGCTGGCGCCGGGCGATGCGGGAGCGGCAGACTACCAGCCCCTGTTCGAGGATGGGGCCTGGTACAAGCGGGTACGCTGAGCCTTACACGATGGCGGTGGCCGACCGTTCCGCGGCCATCCACGCATCGATCCTGCCCGCCACACCCGGCCGCAGGTGCAGGCCCAGCTTGGTGCGGCGCCACAGCACGTCGGCCGCGCCGCGGGCCCACTCGTGCCGCATCAGGTAGCGCAGCTCGGCCTCGTACAGCCCCGGCGCCACCTCGTTGCCCAGGTCGGCCAGCGACCGGCTGGCCCCCAGCAGGATGTCCACCCGCGTGCCATAGGCGCGCGCATAGCGCAGCGCCAGCGGCTTGGGCAGCCAGGCATGGCGCCGCTGCAGCGCCGCCACCCAGCGGTCGAACTCCAGCACGCCGCGGCTGTCGGGTTGCGGCCCGAACAGGTCACCGCCCGGCAGCACGGCCTGCGCCGTCCACGCTCCCGTCGGCGTCTTGCCGAGCAGCGGCGCGATCCAGTCGACCGCTTCCTCGGCCAACTTGCGGTAGGTGGTGATCTTGCCGCCGAAGACCGAGAGCAGCGGCGGGCCGCCGGCGTCGTGTTCCAGAAAGTAGTCGCGCGTGATCGCCGCCGGATTGCCGGCATCGTCTTCCAGCAGCGGACGCACGCCCGAATAACTCCACACCACGTCGGCCGGCGCCAGCTGACGCTTGAAGTAGCGGTTGGCCAGCGCGCACAGGTAGCGCGTCTCGCCCTCGTCGATCGCGGCCGCGCCGGGATCGCCCGCGAAGTCGACGTCGGTGGTGCCGACCAGGGTGAACGCTTCTTCGTAGGGGATCGCGAACACGACCCGCCCGTCCGCATGCTGGAACAGGTAGGCGCAACTGTGCTCGAACAGGCGCGGCACGACGATGTGACTGCCCTTGATCAGGCGCAGCGCGCGATGCGGCGCCTCCCGGTTGGCGCGCCCGGCGAAGCGGGCCGCCCACGGGCCGGCGGCGTTGACCAGGCCGCGCGCCCGCACGGTCAGGGGCACGCCATCGTGGACGATGTTCGCTTCCCAGTGTGCGGCGCGCCGCACCACCTCGTCGCAGGTCGCATGGGTCAGCACCCGCGCGCCGCGCTCGTGCGCATCGAGGGCGTTGAGCACCACCAGCCGCGCATCGTCGACCCAGCCGTCGGAATAAGCGAAAGCGCGCGTATACTCGGGCTTGAGCGGCGCGCCGGCGCGGTGGCCGGCCAGCTCGATCGCGCTCGACGCGGGCAGGAAGGCGCGCGGCGCCAGGCGGTCGTAGAGGAACAGGCCGGCGCGGATCAGCCAGGCCGGCCGCTGCCCGGGAACGTGCGGCATCACGAAGCGCAAAGGACGCATGATGTGCGGAGCGCTCCTGAGCAGGGTCTCGCGCTCGGCCAGCGCCTTGCGCACCAGGCCGAATTCGCGGTATTCGAGGTAGCGCAACCCGCCATGGATCAGCTTGCTGGAGGCGGACGAGGTATGCGCGCCCAGGTCGTCCTTTTCGCACAGCACCACCGTCAGCCCGCGCCCGGCCGCATCGCGCGCGATGCCGGCGCCATTGATGCCGCCGCCGACCACCAGCAAGTCGCAATCGATCGTCGTGTCCGCTCCCATCGCCCCTCCATCATGGCCTCCAGCGCATCCGATCCACTTTACGCGGGCGCGCAGGGCCTGCGTTCGCCTGCATCAATTATGCGGAGAATGGACGGGCCGGTGTGTAAAATCGCCACATGTCCATCCCCTCCACGCCAGACCGAACCCGCGCCTGGGTCCGCATGCCCTCCGGTCGCCGCCTCGACCTGCTCGACCCGACACCCTTCGACTGGGACGACGCCGACCTGGCGCTCGGCCTGGCCCGCACCTATCGCTGGGGCGGCCACTCGGCCTGGCCGCTGTTATGGGCCCAAACTCATCTATAACAATTCCAGCTCTTCGTCATTGACACTGGCTCATACCCCTGCCCGCTCAGACAGTTTTTTCCCGCCCGGCATTGTTCTCGACTGAAATAAAAGTAACAATAACAATCGTTGACACCCGGCATCGCGGCGGCGACCTCGTAGCGTGCTACGAACTTATCTCGCTACCACGTCACGTAGGCGCCCACTGTAGCTAAGCATTGCATATTGGCAACACCGTCTCCAGCGCGAGGTCCAAGTACGGCCGTGCACAACCGGCTGAGCAATGGATCACCGTCATCGGCCGACGTCAGTTTTATCAATCCTTAGTTGGGGGCAAGTTTGAAGCATGCGCGTATCTGGGTCAAAGTGAAGCTGGACGTTACTGGGGGCTTCGTCCGTCTACCGGTGATCGTCATGCTTACTGCAGAAAAGGTAAATGTACTAGAGCCCTTGCTTTTCTATTTCCTATCGCGTCATCACGAACGCAGTCAGTCATGGATGGTGAAGCTTTGTGAAATTGTCGGGCAGCTCATCGATTATATCGATGCAAATGGGAAAATTCTAAAGCCGACTGATCTTTTCGGGGGATTTGTCAACTCGCTCTATAACGGAACATTCGATGAGACAGAGAACGATCCGAGCTTGCTATGCTGGTTTCCGTCTAGCGCCAAAACGGTAAACCCAAAGCTACGTATGCTCGAAGAATTCTCGGATTGGATGGTAATAAAGAACTATATTCCACTTTCATTAAATCCCTGGACTGATGCAACTACTTCCGCGCAGCGGTTTAACTGGATTGCATGGTATCGTCAAAATCAGTTTTCATTCTTAGGCCATCTTAGGCTGACCACTAAGAAATCCGCAAGTCTGGGACAAGCAAGAAGTATGAAATTACGGCGACAGCCGCTGGGCAAGGCTAGCGCTGCTAAGGCGTTTCCACCAGATTTTGAAACCGCTTTATTCCGCGATGGCTTCGTTCGACATGGCAAGACAGATGAAGAGGATATCCTTGAAAAATTTGACTGGCGCGGCATCTGCATCGCTTTATTGCTCGTATACGGCGCCAGGAGGCTATCAGAACCATTCCAACTATGGACTGGAGACGTAATGGAAAATCCCACGCGGCCAGGAGAAGCTCTAGTTCGAATTTATCATCCTGTGGAAGGACAGGCACCGGAAAATCCTAAGGTAAACGGCCGTAGGGCTGCTAACCGCCAAGCGTACCTTCAGATATTTCATCCGCGATATGCGCCTCGCACGACAGCTCACGGCAATTACCACGCCGGGTTCAAAGGCCGCGCGTTTACAGACGAGAAAGCACAGTTTCTGCATGTTCACTGGCTGCCCACTGATATGGCTGAAGCATTCCTATACGCTTACCATAATTACATGGAGCAGCGCGCGCGACTCGGCATCGATAGCGCGCGGCACCCGTTTGCGTTCGTGTCACACAAAGGAAAGCACAAAGGGGAGCCATATACTATTGGCGCATTTTGCGCGACCTGGAAGCGAGCAGTAACACGGATCGGACTGCCCCATGGCAAACTCCATGGCACTACTCCACACGGAGGCAGGCACAGCGTTGGTATACGTGCAAACAAGGCCGGCATCGATAAATACGATGCGCAAGAAATGTTTGGGCATAGCTCTTTGCTATCACAAGACGTGTACAGAGTACCAACGGTGGAACAGGTTACTGAATCGCTGGACGCCGCAACGCGAAGAATTCTGCACGAAGAAAGCGCGGGCGCTAACGACGACCAGGCACTGAACCGTCAGACAAATCTGATTGACATCTGGACAGGCTCGGAAGATCGTAGCCGCACCCATATATGGAGTGCGCCACAACGTAGAAATAGAGGAAAACGGTTTGACTAAACAACGCAGCGATTCTACTCCCCTTGCTGAGATTACTCACCCCGATGTGATTTTCGAAGGTTTGCTGGGGAAAATTAAGAGAAATAACAACCGATCAAGTCAATTTGCCGTACGGGCTATAAACTGGCTCGAAATCCTCCATTCGGTCTGTCGAGAACTGTTCGAAGCTGGGTCAAAAGACTTCTCAAAACGGAACGTCTCGCACCACTGCAACTCGTGTGGCGGACCTATCCTTACAGATCAATCAATATATAAGCCGCGCCATCGTGAGTTAATAAAAGCGTGGGCGCTATTTGCGGGTGGAACGACGCGGGACAAGAACACATCCGTAAAAAAGGACAGTGTTACAAAGAGATCACTCGACAGTAGTAAAGCAGTACCCTCCATACATCCAGACAAAACGCTAGAGGACCTCGTCAATAGGATGCTAGCGAACCGAAATTCAAAAGATCCCGTTATATTAAAAGCAATAGAACGCCTCAAGATTTTGCATACCGTCTGTACGAAACAGTTTGAGACCGGTAGCCGAGATTTTTCAATGCGCGGTCTTGGTGCGATCTCCGGACCTCTAGGAGGGCCAACTTTTCAAGATAGGTCAATCTATCGTCCCACAAATCGCGCCTTGATCGAGGCTTGGGCCGAGTTCGCGAACGGCTATACGAGAACACCTCCTCAGATACTAAGAGAGCAAGACCGAAAGGAAACGGTCGACTATATCGAAAATTGTTTCCAGCGCACTAATCTATTGCCAAGTTACGAGATGATTCAAGCGGAGGGAATGAAAGAATTTCTTGGCCCTGGCAAGTCATTAAGCGCAAAAAATAACCGGGTAACTAGTTCGATGCAGCTGTGGCGCCAGAGCTGGACCCAGCAGGTGCCGGCCCAAGTAGTTGCCGCATGCGATCGACTTTTTGAAAACTTAAAAAGGATCCCAACCGTTCCAGAGGTTGTAGGCGTCCTCAAGATCACCGATTTGGGAGAAGCGAAAGCCCTCATCGAAGAAATCGAGTGTTGGCGGAAGTACCGTTTCGCCATGGAACTGTGGAGTTTCGCCCCAACCAATGACAAAACCGGTTTTTTATGGCTAGCGCTCCACCCGGAACTCGGGCAGTGGCGCGAACTAGTAATCGGCCATCTAAACTTCCAACCAGAACATCGAAAAAGTCTACATCTCGCCTTACACACTTTCTTCGCCCGCTATCTGCTGGCTGGGAACGTAAAACTTACCCCACAGGCCTTCCTAACCAACGGATATTCCCCACCCGACTTTTTTAAATTTTCCACAAAAGAGCGTGGAACGGCTGCGAGCAAAAAAGAATGTGTCGCAATTAACGCGTTCATCGAGTACGTACTTGACCGTGGCAACGACTTTGTCGAAATCGATAACCATGGGCACCGGATACGGAAGGCGCAATACAAGAATAACTTTGTTAGTATCAAATCTGGGACTGCCACGAGTCGCTCCAAGAATCCTGTTAACCGCAGGGTTCGGGTTGGCGCGTTGCAGGATCCTGAGCTAACTTATCTCATTCGCGTCAATCCCAACTTTGAACAGTGGAGGGTGTACGCCGTCAACTGGCTGGCTTCTACCACGGCAAATTTAGGCGCTGCACAGACTGCGATCAGGGAAATTTTCATTGACTACGTATCGGCTGAGCATCTCCCCTCAGATCCATCGACTTTGCTTTCAGCTGAATGGCAACGTAATAATCCAGTTCCGTCATACCGCGAAACAGCCCTGAGTACGGTCGGCTCCAGGCACGCGCGCGCCCATTTCTCCAAAGCAATTGAATTCATCGACTACGTTTTGGAGACTTACTACTCCGCCGAAGACGATTTTGGTCGACGGGTAGTATCGGGAGACTTTCGAAATTTCCTTGCTGATCAAGGCGCCGACATCCCAGCTGCGAAAGGCCAAGGTGCGCATTCGAATAAGGAGGTCCTGCCTAGCCGGTACATACGATACGTGCGCGAACTAATATGCCCAAGTGGAGCAAAAAACTTCGGTGATTTGAAATGGGCACAAAGATCCTTTCCGGCTGCCGACTGGTTTCAGGTCGATCCCGAAAAAATCGACAAGGATGATCCTGATTGTGTTTGGCGAATCCGTACAATATTCGCTAAAGGATCACGCAAACAAATCACCAAATCTAAGCAGGTTTACGAAATTTGGTATCCCGGGCGCACCATTGCTATGTTGCTTAAACTTGAACTCCCTCTTCGTACTTATCAGGTAAGGATGCTGGACAGCGGTGAGGCAGACTCGTGGTGGTATGAGGGAAGCACATGCGGGAGGAACGGGAGGGATGAGTTAATCTATCGGGCAGGACAGTTTCGCAAGAGCAACTCTACACTGGCTTGTAATATCGGGAACATCGAGCGGCATGCGGGTGTGTTTCGTCGCATGCCCGACAGCGTTTCAGGCAAAGTGTTCGCGGGCCTGTTTATAAACACAAACAAAACTCAAGACAGAGGTCAGGAGCAATGGGATCGTGGCTACGTAGTACCGTGGCAACACGGTAAAGTTTTGTACTGGTGCGAGCGACTGCGAGATTGGCAAAGAAAATACAACCCAATTAGCGCCCTGGTCCCATGCACGGCGCTACCAGAAAAAGTGCTTGGAACCAAAACGGAATTGCAAAAGCAGCAGATGGGAAGCATGTGCTTTTTATTCCGCGATCCGTGCGCTGCGCAAAATGAAAGAACTTGGCCGATCGCAAACGGCAAGTTAGTTGTTTTATGGATCAAGGTCTTAGAAGAGTTAGAAGTAATTTGTGCTAGAAACGGACATACAACTGTCGACGGCGCACGATTACAATTTGTTTACGAGGAAGACGGAGGGAGGAACTGTGGTTTATATTCCTTACACTCCCTTCGCGTATCACTCATTACACATCTAGCGACCGAGGGCGGCGTTGAGATGCAGATTCTATCTGAGTGCATTGCTGGACATGCGCGTATTTTGATGACCTTGTACTATAAAAAGTCTGGCATCTCCTATGTTAGCGACGTCATGGAATGTGCATCCGAGCGGATTAAGGATGAGACTGCAGAACAAAAGAGCTGGATTAGGTGGGTGAAGGACGCAAGTCTCAAACAACTTGAGGTAAACTCTGCGACCGTTGATGTTTCAGTAACCCAAGCTATAAAAGATGCGTTCAGCCAAGGGGGCACGTCGTTAATAAGGACAAATCTTGGCTTATGTGCGAAAGGTGGAATGGGGTGCGCCAGTGGCGGCAAGATCATTGATGAGGATACAGGGGTCGTGTCATACGGTGCCACTCCCGGTTACCCTCAACAAAAAAACTGTGTACGTTGCAGGTGGTTTATGACTGGCCCAGCATTCCTTCAGGCTCTCGTGCATCATTGGAACCTTCTCCATTTTAATCTTGGAGATTCCGGCCATCGCTATTTAGAGACTTCCTCTGAGATTACGGCCCTCGAGTCAGCTATGCTCGAATGCCAGAGACTCAACAAGGTGTTCGAACACCATGCTAGATTGGAACAGCTTCGTCACTCATTAAGTGTCATATATGACGGAAACGAAAAAATCGCTGAGGATTCGCTGGCAACGATGAAACTAATTGTACGGTGCAAACATATTATCGATGCCGCCGCTGATCCGAATAGCGATGTCGTCCTTCTCGCAGTCGGAGGCATGGATGAGGTAAAAATCAACGTTAGCGAATGCTCGGAACTAGAGCAGATTTTGACCACGGCCGTTGGCTCTACCATCTACGTCGACGAAGACGCTCAAAAAGCCGTGCTCAAAGCAGGCAACGCGTTCGATCGGATGTTGATAATGAACGATAAGGAACCCCTGTTTTTCAAGCTAAGTGAAAAGGAGTTGCCGTCAGTTATCCTCCATATGACCAGTCTGCTCCAGGCATATGCGGGAAGCATCGGAAAAGCTGTCCCGTTTATCGAAGGCGCAGAGCGACTCTCTGCTCTTGGCTTATTCGGGGCGAGCAACGAGATCATTAACTTGGCGTCAGCTGGAAATCGGCTGAATTTGACTAATATTAAACGAAGCAAGATAGATGCTACCACTCTTAAGGAGACTCCACCGCCTCTTCAGCCGCCCCGAATTGCGATGATGCGCGTGGAGAAATAATGGGAAATGATACTATTCTCGATCCAGAGCAGGTTTTGCAGCGGTTACAGGCCGGAGCAAAGTCACAGCGCACAAGAGACTCGCTAGACATTATCAATCAAGTTTGCAAGGAACAGTTCGAGCGCAAGAGCTACGACTACAGTTACAGTATGATTGGTACATTATCTGGTGGGCGCGGCGGCCCTAAAGCACAGCCCATCCGCAATGCGACTGGCGCGGTTTACCGTACACTTATCGATACCTGGCAAAAGTTTGCAAATGCAGGGGGGCATGCCCCGCCCGCGCAGCGGCCTACCAATCTTGAAAATGACGTATTGTCGCTAATCAGCGATTCAGTAGCGCGCATTCTTGTCCAAAAGTACATATCAGAGAACAAAAAGCTTCGTAACGAGAATCAGGTGTTGAAAGTCGCCGCTAAAGAAAAAGTCGTGATCAATCTTTCAGGAAAGCGAGACGAGGCAGTCTTTACAGTCGAGACACATGGGCCAATCGACTTTCTTTTAGAACAAGAAATCTTCGCGTTGAGGAATGCGATTAGCGCCGAGACGATGCGAAGGAACGGTTGGGTAGGGGACGCGGACAGCGGGGCAGTAACAAAAGGCCCTCTAACTATATTTAGTCCCGGCTTCATGACGGCCATCTCGAAAATTGTGGAGAGGCTTGATCGGGAATAAGCAAGGAACGCTATAAGTAGACTTTTTGCGCCAGAGCTTTCTTTGGCGCACTTTCGAGTGACTGCGAAAGCCTTGCTGAGAATGTGAGTTCGGAGGAATATGCAATGCTAACTCACCTTTCGATGCAGAAGTGGGAGTCGTTGAACTCCCAGCCGTGCAGCTTAGTTATTTTTCAACCGTGCTTGGTTATTTTTCAAGGGTGATGGGTTTGTGCTAAATGCTTCAGCTCATCAAAACGCTCAAGGAACAAGCTATAGGCGCGGTCCGGGCCCACTGGTACAATTCTGGCGGCATGAGCTGCCGGAAGGTGCCCCCAATCAACCCACGCTGGCGGAAGCAAATCTCGCAGCTCGGTGGCCATACTTATGAGGTCAGCGTGTTTTATTATAGGACTTTCGTCATCAAAACCAAATCGGCGGCGCAGTGCGTCCTTTACAGGTTTGATGTGTGATTTAACGTACTCACGACCTAACATTACCTTTACAGGCGATGGCCAATCCCCGAGAAACTCTTCACAGTCATGCATGAGAGCTGCATATGCCAGAGGCTCTGGTACGAGACGCGACACCATAACTGAATGTTCGGCAACCGAATACCACGGTCTTGCAGCACCACCCCACCGGGGTTGCGAGGCAAGACACAATGCGATGTCAGTAATCGGCAAACCAGTGGCGTCTGGAGCCAGCAAATCAAGGACGTAGCCCGACGGCAGCAAAATTGACGTACGCCCATCCGGCTTATCTAGGAGTTCAAGTTGCATCAGTGAATAATACGGTGTGTCAATCATGACATCTTCGCTCAGCCTCCAGCGGAGGACTGTGCCTGATGCCTTCTGGAGTCCAGGTTCTGCCTCCATCCTACATTGCCGTAGTATCGTCGATCTGAAAAGTTTTGGTGTGAGGCAGTGGACGCCATCCGAGAGACGCGATGGGTGGGTACGCGGCCGACGCGTTTGCGCGCCGGGATCCAAGTACCGCGCGCGGTAGGTGCGCAGCTGAGGTAGCGTGAAGAGCCGAGCGCGCGCAGGCTGGCGCGCACGCGCCGACACAAGGTCCGGACGCCACCGAACGGGCGCGGGTTGGCGCCGACGTCGATCGACAAGGTCGATTCCGCAGCCTGCGCCACCTACGGCGTGTACTGCATCAGCCCCATCGCCACCGCGTTCAGGGCTTCTGCCTCGCGCTCGGAGGAGCGCTCGACGACGCGCTCCTCGCGCATGAGCGTCAGCACGTCGCCGAGGCCCATGCCGATCCTGGCGGCGCGCGTGGAGCGAAGCGACCAGCACCCGTTCCCCCTCGAGCACGCCCCCCAGGTCAGTTGACCAGTTCGAGCTGAAGACATCGAGCGGTAACTGGAGCAAATACAGGCCGATCCACAGGCGCATGGCGTTGGATCAAAGAAAGAAAGGGGTCAGTGGCAGGAACAGCAGCGCGTCACGCTGCGGCCTCGGCGTTTGATGAAGCCAATGTCGAGGCCGCCGGCCGCGGGCCGCAAGGACAGGCGCAGCGGCGCCGGTGTGAAAAATGAAAAAAGCCATCACTGGCTGAACAAAATCTTCACTAACTGAATAAAAACGTCACTTGCCCTCAAGACAATTTCCCTCTTACACTGGCTGTTGAGCGACGTCTGTTATCGGCCTAAGTTGGTATGCAAACGCTCGCCGGTAACGATGAAGGTCAGCAGCGTCATGAAGCGGACTTTCACTTCCGCAACGTGGGGGTCACTAGACGCTTACGGTAATCTTGCGTCAAATATCAGGAAGCGACATGCTGAAGAGCATTGAGAAGATCAAGGGGCTCGGCGTCTATCAGAGCTACAACAAGCCGGCAGGGACACAAGACTTCGGGATCAAGAATCTCATCTACGGCTGGAACTACTCTGGGAAAACCACCCTCTCCCGCCTGTTCGCTCAGCTTGAGGCCAAATCGGCTAATCCTGATTTATCCGGCTGTGAGTTCACGCTTGGAACTGCCGATGACTCGATCACTGAGAAGAACTTCAGTCGGTGCAACCTGTCGGTTCGTGTTTTCAATTCGGATTTCGTCCGCGCTAATTTGCATTTCGATGGCGGGAGCTTCAACCCCATCCTGCTGCTCGGAAAGGAATCCGAGGAAGCGCAACGGAAGATTGATCAGATCAGCAAGCGAATCCAGCGCTCCGACGAGGTCCAGCGCAAGCTGGACGGCAAGTTTGAAGAGGTGAAGACGCGGATAGCGCAGGCCAAGACCGACACTGCCAAGTTCATTCGCCAACGTCTGAAGGTTGATCCCTACACGGCCGCACATCTCGGGCAGGACCTTGTCGCCGTCGGTATCCTTGAGACCCAACTCTTGGCGGAAAAGGAACTCACCGATGCTATCGAGCTCGCGTTGACGCCCGACTCGAAGAAGCCCAGCACTGTTGAGGAACTGCGCGCTTCTCCGTTGATCGAAGATCTCCACAAGGAAGCCGTCACGGTTCTCGCCGCCACGCCAAGTTTCTCCAATACCATCAAGCACCTTGAGGAGAACCCTGCCGTTGAACGCTGGGTCCAGGGCGGCCTGACCCTGCATTCTGGCGCCGGAACATGCGAATTTTGCGGGAACGACTTGTCCCAAGATCGCCTCGAAGCCTTTCGCGCGCACTTTTCGAAAGATCTGGCGGACCACAAGGAGCGGATCGATGGTCTTCTTGCACGTGTGAAGGCGGCGGTCTTCAGCCTGAGTTGGCCCAAGGCTGCCGAACTCAACGCTCAATTTCGTGAGAGTTACACCGCTGCCGTCGAAGCGCTGCCCTCGGCCATCGACGCGTTCAACCAAGCGATAGGGGAACTCGCTGCCGAAGTGCAACGCAAGGCAGACGATTCGCGCAAGGCCATGACGCCTACACCTTTGGCTGCTGGCCTGGAAAAAGGGATCAAAGATGCGATTGCCATAGTGAACCTCGTCATCAAGCAAAACAACGAGTTGGCCTCGAACTTCACTAAGGAGCGAGCGGCTGCCTTGAGGCAGGCACGATACCACTACGTCCAACAATTTGTGGACGACCAAGCTGCCACAGGCCTGGAGCAACAGAAAGCGCGGCTCGCCAAGCGGGCCGATCGTCTCAAGACCTATGCAGCAAGGCTGCGGCCGGAGATCAGCAGTCTTCAGGCTCAGATCAGTCAAGCGCAACAAGGTCGGGAAAAAATCAACGAACGCTTGGCGTCCATGCTGGGCAGTGAGGCCGTCCAGATCCAAGTCGTCAAGGATGCGGCAGGCCAGGACCGCTTTCAACTGATCCGGAAGACGGGGGCCATTGCCAAGAATATGAGTGACGGGGAACGCACGGCAGTTGCATTCTCATACTTCCTGACAAAGCTGCAGGAGATAAAGCCCGCGGAATTCAAGGAGACCCTCGTCTATATCGACGATCCCATCTCGAGCCTCGACGCCAATCACATCTTTCAAGTAACCGCTGCCATCCGGGCACTGTTCTTCGAGCAGCAGGACAAGAATGCTCCTTGGCAGACGACCTGCAAGCAACTGTTCATCTCCACGCACAACTTTGAGTTCTTCAACCTGCTCAGAGAAATCAAGCCCGTGGCGAGCAAACAGGGAGCGCGGCTATACCTGATCAGAAGAATCGCCGAGACCTCCTCGGCGCTAGAGGACATGCCTGCCTCGCTCGCACGCTATCAGTCTGAATATCACTTCCTGTTCGAGGTCATTCATCGTTTCCACAAGGCTCCAGATAAGACTGTCCACGAAGTGCTGATGCTGCTGCCAAACGCCATGAGGCGCTTTATCGAGCTCTACACATACTCCAGGCTTCCTGGTCCAAAGGAATCGGAGCAAGTCGACGAGCGGGCCGAGATTCTGTTCGGGGTCGAGCGTGCGAAGCGGATCCTTAAGATCTTCCACTACTTCAGCCACGGCAACACAATGGATCGGCTCGCTGGAAACAACGAGCTGATCTTCGACCTGGAGCATGCGGTCAAAGATCTGATAGACGCCATTACAGAAAAAGACAAGCCACATATGGACGCCTTGGTCGCGGCCTTCCAAGCCTGACGGCATGTACGACTTTCGCACCCTATCGCCGATCGATTTCGAGCTACTCGTGCGTGACCTGCTGCAAGCGGAGTTGGGCATCACGATGGAGAGCTCTGGCCCCGGCAATTAACCAAGCGCTAGACAATCACAACACTTCGCGGCAAGGGAAAATAATGTTTGAAAATACCCTGAAAGATCTAGAGCACCTCGCGAGCATGTCTGTCTCTGTTGAAATTGAGACTGACGAGAAAGGCTATATCGATAAACAATGCCCTGCAGAAACGTGCGAGTTCGTCTTCAAGGTCAATGCCGAGGATTGGCAGAATATCGTCACCGATGAAGCCGTTTGGTGCCCAATGTGCGGTCACGAGGCAGGCGCAGATCAATGGTACACAATCGAGCAAGTTGAGCATGCCAAGTCTGAGGCTCTCCAAGTATTCTCGGGACAACTGAATCAGGCGCTAAGTGCAGACGTAGAGCGCTTCAACCAAAGGCGACCGGAGGCAAGCTTCATCTCCATGTCCTTGAAGCTCGAGGGGGGATCTTACCGAACCCATACTATTCCTGCGAAAGCTGCAGAGGCCATGCAGCTTGAAATCGAATGCGATCACTGCACATGCCGCTTTGCTGTCATCGGGAGTGCGTATTTTTGCCCCTCCTGCGGTGTGAACTCAGTAACCCGGACCTATCAGGACTCGCTTCGCAAGATCCGGGCGAAGTTCAACACTGAAGACATTGTCAGGCAAGCACTTACGTTAAGTATTGGAAAGGACGACGCGGAACTTATCTGCCGCTCAATACGCGAAACGTGTCTTTCAGACGGGGTAACCGCGTTTCAGCGCTACTGCGAGGGGCTGTACGAGCCTTATGGAAAGCCGGCTTTCAATACCTTCCAGCGCATTGATGATGGAAGTGCACTCTGGCGTGCAGCGGTAGGCTTCGGTTACGAAACGTGGTTGACACCTGAAGAGCTAACAGCACTGAAGGTGCTCTATCAAAAGCGCCACCTGCTGGCTCATTGCGAGGGAATCGTTGATCAAAAGTACGTGGAGAAGTCCGGAGATTCGAGCTATAAGCCCGGACAACGTCTGGTCATAGCGGAGGCCGACGTGGCCACCATGTTGTCTTTATTAGAGAAGTTGGGTCTAAATTTGCAGGAGCTTGCCAGAAAATCGTAAGCAAACAGGGCGCCGACGAGGTTCAGTCGTGAAAAATGCGCAGCGTGTGCAGGCTGCCGACTCGAACGTCACCCACACCAGCGACAGACATTTTGCTTCGAAACGTGAGATGAGAAGGGCCAAGTGATTCTCTACTTACCGCTGTGCTGCAACGCCGCTGTGTCAATGGCCCGTCATGAGTCGGTATTGCCGATAGAGAGTCGCCTCAGATCAAGCTGGGGGAACGTCAGTTGCCGTTACCCGTAACGCCTCTCTACCAACCGCCGAAAAGTACAGAGCAACCGATACGACGGCGACACCAAACAGGGTTGCGATCAGTAGTGTCGGCGTCCCGCCCTGGTTAATCACCCACGCTGCAATAATCGGTCCGCTGGCCTTGGCCAGCAGCGCGGGGCCCGCCATGGCACCAGATATGGCACCGTAGTTTTCGCTGCCGAACATCGCTTGCGGCAAGGTACCGCGGACGATCGTGATGACGCCGTTGCTGAGGCCGTAGAGGATGCAGAAGCACGCGATCGCCCATGCCTGGACGCCAAACAGGAGAATGACGGCAAGCGCTGCCGGCAACGCGCTGAAACAGAACTTGCCGACCAGCTGAGGTGCGGTGTTGCGTGCAACCGTACGCTCCAGGATCCGGCCGACGACCTGCAGGGGGCCGATCAGCATCGACATGAGGATCGCGATGCGAGCACTGTGCCCCATCTCCTGTAGTAGAGGGATCAGGTGCACCGACAATGCGGAGAAGACAAAAATGTTTGCCGAGAACGCCAATGCCAGCTTCCAGAATGCTGGATGGCGCACGGCCTCGGCCAGCGTGTGACTGCGCCTGCTCGTCTGCGTCATGGCTGCTGACTTGGATTGCTCCCGGCCCAACATCAGGTGCAGTGGAAGGCAGACCAGCAATTGGGTGGCCCCGAACCAAAGGTAGCTGTTTCTCCATCCCACTAAGGTATTCAGCTCCTGTGTCAGTGGCCAAAAGATCGTACTGGCGAAGCCGGCAAACAAGGTCAAGGTCGAGATCGCCTGACGTCCAGTCGCGGCAAATCTGCGGTTAATCGTTGCAAATGCCGCTTCGTACAGCGTCAGGCCCATCGCAAGGCCGAGGATGGTCCAGGACGTCACGTAGACGACCGGGCTGCGGGCCTCGCTCAAGAGGAAAAAACCGATGCCGCAAACGACTGACCCTGTGCCCATCACCAGCTGGCCACCATGGCGATCGAGCAGGATGCCGATCGGCGTCGCTACCAGGCCGGCGATCAGCAGGCTCCACGAATAGGCGCCGAAGACGAGCGTTGGGCTCCACCCAAGCTCACGCTGGATACTCGGCGCAAGAATGCTGAAAGCGTAGTACAGCGATCCCCACGAGATGATCTGTGTACAGGCAAGGATGCCAATGGTGCGCCACTGAGAATTCATACGTCCTCATTGATGAGAAGGCGGCACCGGGCGCCGCCGGAATCGAAACGGCTTACGCGCAGCACTCCGTCCTGACCGCTGAACTCGATGCCGGCTGGGCGGCGCAGCCGCATCCAGGTTTTTCTGCGGCCTTGGCCTGGGCGTCCGCAAGGCAGCAGCCAGCCGACGGCTCTCGCGCGGGCCCGCCGCAGCAAATCGATGCCGCCGGCTCGCTGTCATATACCTGGCTCGTGCTGCAGACGCCGGTTTCCGGCAGTTCCAGCTGCACGTCGTCGGCAGCAAGCAAATCGCCCGCCAAAGCTGCTACGACTGAACGCACCTGCTCATAACCGGTTGCCATCAAGAAGTTGGGCGCGCGGCCGTAGCTCTTGGCCCCAACCGCATAGTAACCCTGCTCAGGATGAGCCAGCTCGCGGTGGCCGTGCGGTCGCACCGTGCCGCAGCTATGCTCGTTCGGGTCGATCAACGGTGCCAGCAGGTCGGTGCTCTCGAGCCAAGGGTCGTGGCGCACTCGTAGTTCGCGTGTGATGTCGAGATTCGGGCGGGCGCCGGTAGCGGCGACGATCTCGTCGATGCCACCGATGTCGATAGCCCCGGCTTCGCCGCGCACCGTAATACCGCCGGCAGTCTCCAGTAGCGACTGAATCCGGAAATCCTGGTGTAACTCCAGCCGGCCGGATTGCTGCAGCGCCTTCAGCCGCATGCCCAGCTGTCCGCGTGCCGGCAGGCCGTTGGCATCGCCGCCACCGAACAGCTTCGCGCTTTGACGTCCGCGAATTGCCCAGACCAGGTGTGTGCCCGGCACCTCCTCGGCGAGCGTCGCCAATGCCAGCAGGGATCCCGCAGCCGAGTGACCGGCCCCGACAACCAGTACACGCCGGCCGGCGTAGCGTTGCCGCTCGGCTCCAAGCACGTCCGGCATGCCGTAAGCGATCCGGTCGCGCAGTGCGACTTCGCCTTGCGCCGGCAGCCCGTTGGCACCGAGCGGATTAGGTTGCGACCATGTACCGGTAGCATCGATCACGGCACTGGCCAAGTACTCGCGCTCGCCTTCAGGCGTCGCCGCGCGGATAACAAACGGGGCGCTCTCGCGACCGCGCGTCTTTACCTTGTCGAACCCGGCCCGGGTGATTGCGGCCACACGATGGGAAAGCCGGAGGTTCGCGGCGATCGCAGGAAGGGCTGCAAGAGGCAGCAGGTACCCGTCGAGGATTTCTCCAGCCGTCGGCAAAGCTTCCGGATCCGGTACCTGCCAGCCGGCTGCCACGAGCAATTGGTGGGCTGCCTTGTCGACGTTGTACTGCCATGGCGAAAACAGGCGAACCTGGCGATAGCTCGCCAGGTTGCTCGCCACCTGCGCACCCGCCTCCAGGATCAGCGGGGTGAAGCCGCGCGCGACCAGGTGGGCAGCCGCGGCCAGGCCGACAGGTCCTGCGCCAAGCACCGCTACAGGAAGGCTGTTGTTGAGGATGTTGTCCATGGTGTCTCCCAGTTCATCAAGTTTGCTGCTGTGGTTAAGGATTCCATTAGTAGTTCGTCGAACTACGAACAATGAGGCAAAAAATCTTTAGAGACTGCCGATCATCTGTTTCAGCTGGGCCAACCGGTCCGTATTCACGCAATAGCAGACGCGCTGTTCGTCGGCCGAACCAATGATGAGTCCTGCCTGCTTGAGCACGCTGACATGCTGCGAAATCGTCGACGCGGCCAGCGGCAGGACATCAGCCAGGCTGCCGAAGTAGCAGGCGCCGTAAGCCGAAAGGTAGTTCAGCAGCTGGACCCGTGCCGGATGCGCAAGCGCCTTGCACAGCATCGCCAGCTCATCAGCGTCAATCGTGGGCGCGGCGGTCCCGTCCTTCGGAGCACAGCAGGTCGTCATGTCCATCCTTCGTAATTCGTCGATCAACGAACAAAGAATAAAACCCTTGCCATAAGCTGTCAACATATTTCGATATTCTTGGAACCATCGTATCAAGCGTGTATGATCCTGATATCTTGCACATGATTGGAAAGCCATGGATACCAAAGCAGTACTCGCAGCACTCGCGGCCCTGGCACAGGAAAGCCGTCTAGCGGTATTTCGGCTGCTTGTACAGGCTGGGCCGGCAGGTCTCGCAGCGAGCAAAATCGCCGAGCACCTGGACATTCCGTCCTCGTCGCTGTCGTTCCACCTGAAAGAGCTGTCGCATGCCGGGCTCCTCTCTTCCCGGCAGGACGGACGCTTCGTGATTTATTCGGCGAACGTCGAAACAATGAACGGGCTGATTGGCTTCCTGACCGAGAACTGCTGCGGGGGCGTGCCCTGCGACGCGGCCGCAGGCAATGTATGCAAGGCGGAATGATGCCGGCCACGTATCGCCCCTATTTGACACTTTGACCCGACCACAAACCACATGAACGTACTGTTTCTCTGCACTGGCAACTCCTGCCGCTCCGTCCTCAGCGAGGGCACTTTCAACCACCTGGCCCCGGAAGGCTTGAAGGCGATCAGCGCCGGTAGCCAACCCACCGGGTGGCTGCATCCGCGCGCTGTCGCCCTCCTGGACCGTAAAGGGATTTCGACTGAAGGCTACTACAGCAAGTCGTGGGACGAGCTTCCCGTCACGCCCGACATCGTCGTCACCGTCTGCAGCAGTGCCGCCGGCGAGACCTGTCCTGCCTACCTCGGTCCGGTGCTGCGCACGCACTGGGGCCTGGAAGACCCGAGCCACGTCATCGGAACCGACGAGGAGATCGAAGCAGCATTCGAGCGAACCTATGAAATCATCCTGGCCCGCACGCAAGCCTTTTTGGCGCTGCCTTTGGCAGAGCTGAAAGCTGATAAGGCCCGGTTCAAGGCCGAGCTCGACCGCATCGGCACCCTGCTGCCCTGAGCTCGACGTCCCGCACCACGCGGGACGCTGTTATCGACGCCTCAAATTTATTGACCTGCTGACTAGGACCCTTTGTGCTCATCGCATTCCTGATCTTCCTCGCTACACTTATTTTCGTCATCTGGCAGCCCCGGGGGCTGGGCATCGGCTGGAGCGCTGGCGCAGGCGCCGTTGTTGCCCTGCTCGCTGGCGTCATCCACGTCGCCGACATCCCGGTGGTCTGGGACATCGTCTGGAATGCGACCGCTGCTTTCGTTGCCGTGATCATCATCAGCCTGCTGCTCGACAAGGCGGGCTTCTTCGAATGGGCGGCCCTGCACGTGGCGCGCTGGGGCAAAGGCAACGGGCGGCGCCTGTTCGTCCTGCTGGTCCTGCTCGGCGCCGCGGTGGCAGCGCTGTTCGCGAATGACGGCGCAGCCCTGATCCTGACGCCGATCGTGATCGCGATGCTTGCCGCGCTGCGCTTTTCGCCTAAAGCCACGCTGGCCTTCGTGATGGCGGCCGGTTTTATTGCCGATACCGCCAGCCTGCCGCTGGTCGTATCGAACCTGGTCAACATCGTCTCGGCCGACTACTTCGACATCAGCTTCGCCCGCTACGCGGCGGTGATGGTGCCGGTCAACCTGGTGTCGGTAGCAGCAACGCTCGCCGCGCTCACCTGGTTCTTCCGCAAGGACATTCCAGCGAACTACGACCTGGCGCAATTGAAGCGCCCCGAAGAGGCCATCCATGACCGCGCTACTTTCGTGACCGGCTGGTGGGTGCTGGCGATGCTGCTGGTCGGTTTTTTCTGGCTTGACGACATCGGCGTCCCGATCAGCGCCGTGGCGGCAGTCGGCGCAGCCTTGCTGCTGGCGGTGGCCGCACGCGGCCACCGCATCTCGACGCGCGAGGTGTTGCGCGGCGCACCGTGGCAGGTTGTCGTATTCTCGCTTGGCATGTACCTGGTCGTGTATGGACTGCGCAATGCAGGGCTGACGAACTACCTTACCGACCTGTTGAATCAGTGCGCACAGTATGGTGTATGGGGCGCGGCGCTCGGCACCGGGTTCATCACGGCGATCCTGTCCTCGATCATGAACAACATGCCGACCGTGCTGGTGGGCGCCCTCGCGATCGACGCCACCGCCACCACCGGTGTGGTGCGCGAAGCGATGGTTTACGCGAACGTCATCGGCGCCGACCTCGGACCGAAGATCACGCCGATCGGCAGCCTCGCCACCCTGCTTTGGCTGCACGTGCTGGACGCGAAGAACATCCATATCGCGTGGGGCTACTATTTCCGGGTCGGTATCGTGCTGACGCTGCCGATCCTCTTCGTTACCCTGTGCGCGCTTGCCCTGCGCCTGAGCTAAGAAAGCTTACAAAACCATGGACGTCACCATCTACCACAACCCGAATTGCGGCACGTCGCGCAATACCCTTGCGCTGATTCGCAATGCCGGGATCGAGCCGACCGTCATCGAGTACCTGAAGGACCCACCCGACCGTGCAACGCTCGTCGACCTGGTCCAACGGGCAGGCGTGTCCGTGCGCGAGGCTGTGCGCGAGAAAGGCACGCCTTTCGTCGAGCTTGGCCTCGACAACCCCGCCACCACCGACGACCAGCTGATCGATGCGATGCTGGCGCACCCGATACTGATCAACCGCCCGTTCGTGGTAACCCCAGCTGGCGTCCGCCTGTGCCGTCCTTCCGAGGTCGTACTGGATATTCTGCCGCTGCCGCAACAAGGTGCCTTCACAAAAGAAGACGGCGAGGTTGTCATCGATGCAGAGGGAAAGCGAATCAAATGAGCAAGAGTCCAAACCTCCCCAACATCCAGCCGGAGCTGCTCGACATGCCAACTATCGAGAAGCTCGCACCGGTTGGCGATATGAACCACCCGCCGCGCATCCTGATGCTCTACGGCTCCCTGCGCGAACGCTCCTTCAGCCGCTTTCTTACATACGAGGCCGCGCGTATCCTCGAGCAGTTCGGTGCCGAGGTGAAGATCTTCGATCCGATGGAGTTGCCGATGGTCGGCAGCGTGCCCGAGACGCACCCGAAGGTCGTCGAATTGCGCGAGCTGTGCCTGTGGTCCGAGGGTCAGGTCTGGTGCAGCCCGGAGCGCCATGGTGCCATCACTGCAGTGATGAAGAACCAGATCGACTGGATCCCGCTCGAGATGGGGGCGATCCGCCCGAGCCAGGGACGGACGCTGGCAGTCATGCAGGTCTGCGGCGGCTCGCAATCCTTCAACGTGGTCAATACCCTGCGCCTGCTCGGCCGCTGGATGCGCATGTTCACGATCCCGAACCAGTCCTCGGTGCCAATGGCCTACAAGGAGTTCGACGACGAGGGGCGCATGAGACCCTCGGCGTACTACGACCGCGTGGTCGACGTCATGGAGGAGTTATTCAAATTTACCCTCTTGACCCGGGGTCGCACGGACTATTTGACAGACAGGTATAGCGAACGTAACGAGCGCGCCCAGAAAGCGATCAACCGGCAAATACAAAAAATCTGAATCGTGAAGGAAATCAGGCGCCTCCCCGTCCTGGTTTCCTTCGATACAGCTGTTTCAGCTTCCCTTGCTCCACCCAGAGACAATGATCGCCATGCCGAACAAGGCAATTGCCGCGCCCGCCCAGTCCAGCGTCGATAACTTCACCCCATCGACGAATCTGAGCCAGACCAGGGCGGTCGCGACGTAGACGCCGCCGTAGGCTGCGTACACCCGGCCGCTAGCTGCTGGATGCAGAGTAAGTAACCAGACAAAAATCGCGAGACTGGCCGCAGCCGGCACCAGGAGCCAGATCGAGCCCCCCTTGCGCAGCCATAAGTAAGGCAGGAAGCAGCCGACGATTTCGGCGATGGCGGTGGCGACAAAAAGCAGTGTAGTTTTCAGTATCAACGCAGTTCTCATCCAGAAGCAACACTGCAGCATTATAGCTGGGCACCGTTTTGCTGCGCTCGCTCACTAGCCCTCCGCGTAAGGTGCCAAAGCAAAACGATGCCCCATGCTATACTTTTCTCCATGGCCGCCCGACGCTTCATCTACCTCGTCCTAACGATTCTCGCTCTTCAGCTCAGCTGGAGCGTGGTCGCTGCGTATTGCGAGCATGAGTCGGGCCGCGCCGCTCAGCATTTCGGACACCACTCGTCCGAAGCCGATGGTCACAAAGTCGCATTCGACGGGAAGGACCAGCCCTCAGGCTCGGCGAAGAAAGCAAGCGTGCATTCACACTGCTCGTCCTGCGCCCACGTCTCGTTGTCCTTCGATGCTCTTCCTGTCGCCATAGCGATCCTCGAGCCTGCTTGCCTCGTACGGCCGGCTACTTCGCTGCACTATTCTTCCTTGTACTCCGATCGGCCCGAGCGGCCTCAATGGATCGCCGCCGTCTGATTCGGCGGCAGATCGTATACATCCACTCATCGTTGTGCGGTAGGCCGGAAGGCCATCCGATACGTATCGCTGCTGAATAGCCTTCGTTTTCAATAACCGGAGTTATTCATGCATCCCAAATTTTTCGTCCTTGGGGCGGCTGTGCTATTTGCACAGGCGCTGCCGAGTGCTGCGCAGATGACAGCGCAGCCAGTTTTACCTGGGGCAACCCAGCAGGCATCCCCGGCCACGAGCCCGCCCCTGACGCTCGATCAGGCCGTTGCCAAGGCCTTGGCGGCCAATCCAACACTGCGCGCAGCCGCGCTCGCTGTGGCGATTGCCGAGGGCACGCGCCGCCAGGCCGGCGTGTTTCGCAATCCAGAGGTCTCGTTTGTCCGCGAGGGAACCCAGCGCGGCACCCGCACCCAAACAGTCCAGCTTAGCCAGGTGCTCGAACTCGGAGGCAAGCGCTCCGCCCGCATCAGGCTCGCAGAGAGCGAGCGTAGCCTCGCCTTGGGAAATCTTGGCGTTGCTCGCACAGACTTGCGCGCCGATGTCACCGCCGCCTATTTCGACGCACTTGCTGCGCAGGAGCGACTGCAAGTGGCTCAGGCGTCGCTCGACGTGGCCGGCAAGGCTGCCTATGCGGCGGAAAGGCGTGTAGCAGCCGGGCGAGTGTCGCCTGTCGAGCAGGACCGCGCTGGCGTTGCCCAGGCATCGGCCCGGCTCGAGCTTTCCCAGGCCCAGAGCGAACTGTCGATCGCCTTGCACACGCTGGCCGCCTACTGGGGGGAGACCACTGCGGTTTCGCAGCCCCTCGCGATCCCCGAGCTGGATCTGGCGCCTGCCCCGGCGCTGGACGCGCTGCAACGGCGGCTGGACGCCTCGCCCCAGCTGCGGCGCTCCCGCCTGCAGGTAGCGCGCGAGGAAGCGCAGGTCGGCCTCGACCGTTCCCAGCGCATGCCCGATTTAACGCTCATTGCCGGCAGGCAGAAAGATGACGAAATCGGCCGCTCGCAAACCGTGCTCGGCGTTTCGGTGCCAATTCCCTTGTTTAACCGGAACCAGGGCAGCCTCCAGGCGTCGCTCTCCCGGGCTGAAAAGGCACGTACTGAACTCGCAGCGGAGCAGCTGCGCCTGCACCAGTCGCTGACCGCTGCCTACCAGCGGGCACAGCTCTCCGGCGAACAGGTACGCACCATGCGCCAGGACATTTTGCCAAGGGCACAGCGCGTGTTCGATGCAGCCGTCACAGGATTTGAAGCAGGCAAGTTCAGTTTCCTCGACGTCCTCGACGCCCAGCGCACGCTCCTGCAGACCCGCACCCAGTACATCCAGGCGCTGTACGACCGCTACCGTGCCGTCGCAGACCTTGGCCGCTATGTCGACACCGACGGCGCCCCCTCAGACAACAGGATCTCCCCATGACGCTCAACATCGACAAAAAGTCCGCCTTCTCCATCCTGGCCGTTGTTGCCGTAGGCATTGTTCTTGCGATTGCCATTCTGTTCTGGAAGAAAGACGCGCCTTCCGGTGAGGGCGAAACCGAACACGCTGAGGAAACGACGGCAAAATCTGCTGCCAAAGGGGGACATTCCGAAGGCAAGGAAGACGCGCATGCCGAAGGCAAGGAAGAAAGCCATGTCGACGCCGCGCCCGGCCTGGTCAAGATGACGTCCCAGCAAATCCAGAGCGCCGGCATCGTTACCGCCAAGGCAAGCGCGGCCAGCGTCGACACGGCCGTGACCCTCCCTGGCGAGGTGCACTTCAACGAGGACCGCACAGCGCACGTGGTTCCCCGTGTTGCGGGTGTCGTCGAATCGGTTTCCGCCGCGCTCGGCCAGGACGTCAGGAAGGGCCAGGCACTGGCGGAGATTGCCAGCCCGGAGCTCGCTGAACTGCGGAGCGCTGCCCTCGCGGCGGACAAGCGTGTTGGTCTTGCGCGTGTGACCTACGAACGCGAGAAGAAGCTGTGGGAAGACAAGATCTCGGCCCAACAGGATTTCCTGCAGGCCGAGCAGCAATACCGCGAGGCCCAGATCGAAGCACAGTCGGCGCGGTCGAAGCTGACCGCGCTGGGCGCGGGGTCAAGCTCGGGCGCCCTGAATCGCTATGTATTACGCGCGCCGTTCAACGCCGTGGTGGTAGAAAAGCACCTTGTCCAGGGCGAGGCCGTCAAGGAAGACGCCAATGCCTTCGTCCTGTCCGACCTGTCGAAAGTGTGGGTACAGATTGCCGTCAGCCCGAAGGACCTGCAGACGATCCGTGTCGGCCAGAGCGTGACCATCCGGTCTCCGGCCGGCGGCGAAGCAGTCAACGGTAAGGTGAGCTACGTGGGCAACCTGCTGGGCGAACAGACCCGGACTGCGACCGCCCGCGTCGTGGTCGATAACCCTGGACTCGCCTGGCGCCCCGGATTGTTCGTGAACGTCTCGGTGGTACGCGGCAAGAAGGAGGCCGCCGTCACAGTGCAGGCCGATGGCGTGCAGACGATCGAAGACAAGCCGGTCGTGTTCGTCAAAGCGGCGGAAGGCTTCCGGGCGCAGCCAGTCACCCTGGGCGCGAGCGACGGCAAGGTCGTGGAGATCGTCCAGGGCTTGACTGCCGGTGCAGAATACGTTGCAACGGGGAGCTTCGTTGTGAAGGCCGAGCAAGGCAAAGGCAGTGCCGAGCACGAACACTGAGCGAGGAACCAGACATGTTTGAACGAATAATCCGCTTTGCCATCGAGCACCGATGGATCGTCATGGTCGCCGTCGTCGCGATGGCTGCTGTCGGCATCTACAACTACCAAAAACTGCCGATCGACGCAGTTCCTGACATTACCAACGTTCAGGTCCAGATCAACACGTCCGCAGCCGGCTATTCGCCGCTCGAAGTCGAACAACGCGTAACCTTCCCGATCGAGACGGTGATGGCCGGCCTTCCCGGCCTGGAGGAAACCCGCTCGCTGTCGCGCTACGGCCTGTCGCAGGTCACCGTCATCTTCAAGGACGGGACGGACATCTATTTTGCCCGCCAGCTGGTCAACCAGAGGATACAGGAGGCCAGGGAAAACCTGCCTGGCGGGGTTGTGCCGATGATGGGACCGATCTCCACGGGCCTCGGCGAAATCTACCTGTGGACGGTGGAGAGCGAACCGGGTGCGAAAAAGCCCGATGGCACGCCCTACACGCCGACCGACCTGCGCGAAATCCAGGACTGGATCATCAAGCCGCAGTTGCGCCAGGTGGCCGGCGTCACCGAAATCAACTCGATCGGTGGCTACGCCAAGGAATACCTGGTCGCGCCTGACCCTGCGAAACTCAGTTCCTATGGGTTGTCGCTGTCCGACGTCGTCGGTGCGATCGATCAGAACAACAATAATGTCGGCGCCGGCTATATCGAACGCCGCGGCGAGCAGTTCCTGATCAGGGCGCCGGGCCAGGTACGCACCCTCGACGATATCCGCAATACCATCCTCAGCAACGTCGACGGCGTCCCGATCCGCATACGTGATGTCGCAACCGTCGATATCGGCCGCGAGCTGCGCACCGGCGCGGCGACCGAGAACGGCCGCGAGGTCGTGCTGGGAACGGTGTTCATGCTCATCGGCGAAAACAGCCGTGCGGTGTCCCAGGCGGTGGCCGCCAAGATGGTCGATGTCAATCGCTCGCTGCCGAAAGGTGTCAAGGCAGTGACGGTGTACGACCGCACCGTGCTGGTCGACAAGGCCATCAACACCGTCAAGAAGAACCTGCTCGAGGGCGCCGTCCTGGTGATCGTCATCCTCTTCCTGTTCCTCGGCAATATTCGCGCGGCGATCATCACTGCGATGGTCATTCCACTGGCGATGCTGTTCACGTTCACGGGCATGGTGACCTACAAGATCAGCGCGAACCTGATGAGCCTGGGTGCTCTCGACTTCGGCATCATCATCGACGGCGCCGTCGTCATCGTCGAAAACTGCGTACGGCGCCTTGCGCATGCTCAGGAGCACTATAAGCGCGACCTGACCCTCGCCGAGCGCTTCCATGAGGTGTTCGCAGCGGCCAAGGAAGCCAGGCGGCCGCTGATCTTCGGCCAGCTCATCATCATGGTCGTCTACCTGCCGATCTTCGCGCTGTCCGGTGTGGAAGGAAAAATGTTCCATCCCATGGCGTTCGCCGTTGTTGCGGCACTGGTCGGGGCGATGGTACTGTCGATCACCTTTATCCCGGCCGCAGTCGCCCTGTTCATCGGCAAGCGTGTCACGGAAAAGGAAAACAGGATCATGACCATGGCCAAGCGCGCCTACGCACCGATGCTCGAGAAGGTGATGCGCAACGCCGCACTGGTCATCACGAGCGCAATCGTCCTTGTTCTCCTGTCGGGACTGCTGGTCACGCGCCTTGGCAGTGAATTCATTCCGAGCCTGAACGAAGGCGACCTGGCCTTGCAGGCGCTGCGCATTCCCGGGACCAGCCTGAGCCAGTCCGTGGAAATGCAGCAGAAGGTGGAAGCCGGCCTGAAGGCGAAGTTCCCCGAGATCGACCGGGTGTTCGCGCGCACCGGCACGGCGGAGATCGCGTCGGACCCGATGCCGCCGAATATCTCGGATGGCTACATCATGCTCAAGCCCGAATCGGACTGGCCTGCACCGAAGAAGAGCCGTGCGGAGCTGATTGAAGCGATCGAAGAGGAAACGGAAAAGTACGCGGGCAATGCCTACGAATTTTCCCAACCGATCCAGTTGCGCTTCAACGAGCTGATCTCCGGCGTGCGCAGCGACGTGGCCGTCAAGGTCTTCGGCGACGACATGGATGTGCTTGCTTCGACAGGCCAGGAAATTGCCGAGGTACTCCAGCGCATTCCCGGCGCGGCCGAAGTGAAGGTCGAGCAAACGGGCGGCCTGCCGATGCTGACTGTGAACATCGACCGCGAGAAGACGGCGCGCTACGGCCTGAACATCGGCGCCGTACAGGAGGCACTGGCGATCGCAACCGGGGGGCGCGAGGCCGGCACCATGTTCGAGGGCGACCGCCGCTTCGATATCGTCGTCCGCCTGCCAGAAACGCTGAGGGCCGATCTGGACGCCCTCAGGCAGCTTCCCATTTCGCTGCCTGCCAAGGAGGGCAGCCCGGCGTCCTACATTCCGTTGGGCGAAGTGGCGACCCTCGAATTCACGCCTGGGCCGAACCAGATCAGCCGGGAAAACGGAAAGCGGCGCATTGTCGTGAGCGCCAACGTGCGCGGACGTGATATCGGCACCTTCGTGCCCGAAGCCGCGGCTGCGATCGCCAAAGAGGTCCAGGTACCGGCGGGCTACTGGACGAGCTGGGGTGGCACCTTCCAGCAGTTGGAGTCGGCGACGGCGCGCCTGCAGGTGGTCGTGCCGCTTGCGCTGTTCATCGTGTTCACGCTGCTGTTCATGATGTTCAACAACGTCAAGGATGGCTTGCTCGTGTTTACGGGTATCCCGTTCGCCCTGACTGGCGGCGTCATCGCCCTGGCCCTGCGCGGCATCCCGATGTCGATATCCGCAGCGGTCGGTTTCATCGCGCTGTCCGGCGTGGCGGTCCTGAACGGGCTGGTGATGATTTCCTATATCCGCACCTTGCGCGAGGAAGGCATGGGACTGGACCGGGCGATCACGCACGGCGCGCTGACACGGCTGCGGCCAGTCCTCATGACCGCCCTGGTGGCTTCGCTGGGCTTTGTACCGATGGCCATCGCGACCGGTACCGGCGCCGAGGTACAGCGGCCGCTGGCAACCGTTGTCATCGGGGGCATCCTGTCATCGACGGCACTGACGCTGCTCGTCCTTCCCCTGCTCTACCGGCTTGCGCATCGCTCGGATAGCGATGAGGTTCCGGTGCAGAAGGCGAAAGTCCTCGTCCATTGAGCGTACTGGGCCGCGAGGATTTCTTGCGGCCCAGCCAGGGAGGACAAAATGCGTCGAGACAACCGGAAGGGGTGCGCTCGCAGCACCCGTCGACTTGTCAAGCTGGACCTGGCTGCCCACGGGATTGCTCTCGTGAGCTGCGCGACTGGGGGAATCGTTCTTGAAAGCGTCGTCCTGATGGGAGCAGCCTCACATCATGTGGCCAGTATCGGATTTCGGCTGACCTCGAAAGAGATGACGGACGAGCTGACCCGGTCCAGAGCCCGTGATGCGATGTTCTCAGCTGTGCAGCTCATCCTTTGGGCGTGTTGCGTGGTGCTCGCCATAGTCGTGACGGCGCAGGGTGCGCACGGCCTGTTTCACGTCGAGTCTCTCGATGCCATGACGATGGCCGGCTTTGCGGCACCTGGTGCACTCGCTGCGGCCACCACTGCTGCGCTAACGCGCTCGTCTGCTCATGTCCGCGGCGGAAGCGACAGGGCCGATGCGCTGCTGTCTGCAGCACCGACTGCGGCTGCGCTCGGCATCGCCATTAGTGGATTGGGCGCTGATGCGGGAAGGCTGGACGCGCTCGCCGGTCTCGCCATCGTATTGATGCTTTGCGTGCGTACGCTGATTTATCTGGGGCGGACGCTGGATTGAACTGCTGTCAAACGGACGGTGCGTCGATTGATATCGAAGGAGGCAATAAATGAAACTACAACAACAGCCGGCTGAGGCAGCACATGATTACCTGTTCGAAGTGATCGGAATCGGAGGCCTGGTTTTGTTCGGCGTGATTATGCTGTTCTTCGGTTGGCTCAAGTACAAGGATCGAAACAATTCCGCAAGGACGAAACCGCGCAAGGGTTCAAGACCGAAGGCAAAGCGAAAGTAATGCGCGCCCGGCAGGCAGCACAATCATAATCACACACAAGGGGAAAACGATGGGTTCAGGACATTCTCATGCAGCACAGCCAGGCCAGAACGAACGACCTCTCTGGATTGCGCTCATCCTCACCACGGCATTTCTGACCGCTGAAATTATCGGGGGCATCCTCACCAACAGCCTTGCACTGATCTCGGATGCTGCGCACATGTTCACCGACAGTGCAGCGCTGGCGATCTCGCTTGCCGCGATCCGCATCGGCAAGCGTCCGGCAGACAGCGAGCGCACCTTCGGGTACTACCGCTTCGAAATCCTCGCCGCCGCCCTCAATGCCATCCTGCTGCTCCTGGTGGCGATGTACATCCTGTACGAAGCGTACCAGCGCCTGAACAACCCGCCGGAAATCGAATCGGGGACGATGCTGCTAGTGGCTGCGTTCGGCCTCGTCGTCAACCTCATCAGCATGCGGCTGCTCTCCAGCGGCAAAGATAGCAGCCTGAACATCAAGGGCGCCTACCTTGAAGTATGGAGCGACATGCTCGGTTCGATCGGCGTCATCATCGGCGCCCTCGTGATCCGGTACACCGGCTGGGCCTGGGTCGACTCGGCCATCGCCGTTGCCATCGGCCTCTGGGTATTGCCGCGCACCTGGACGCTGCTCAAGGCGAGCATGAACGTGCTGCTCGAGGGCGTTCCCGAGGGGCTCGGCATCGACGAAGTCAAGCAAGCGATCGCCGGCGTACCGGGCGTGGCGAGCGTGCACGACCTGCATGTGTGGTCGATTACAAGCGGCAAAGCCAGCCTGACGGTACATGTGGTCCAGCGTGCCGACGTCGCCGATCCACAGGTCCTGTTGCTCGCCGTCCGCCAGCTTGTCGCGAACAAGTACGACATCCATCACAGCACCATCCAGATCGAGACGACGCCGTGCGAGCAGGCAATCGATGAGCACAGCTTCGGTCCGGCAGCAGGTCACGACCATGCCGAGCATACGGAGCACGCCGGCCACCATGAGCATGAAGGAGAAAAGCGATGATCGACCATATCAGGGCAAACCTCGTCGAGGCGCGCGAAGCGCTCGATCACCTGATCAACGACGCCACCCAGCTCGCAAATATCGAGGCAGGGGCCGCCCTCCTCATCGACTCGCTACGTGGTGGGCGGCGTGTCATCTCGTGTGGAAACGGCGGCTCGATGTGCGACGCGATGCACCTGGCCGAAGAGTTGTCAGGACGGTTCCGCGAGAATCGACCCGCGATGGCGGCAGTGGCCATCAGCGACCCGAGCTACATCACCTGCGTCGCCAACGACTATGGCTACGACCAGGTCTTCGCCCGCTTCGTCGAGGGCAACGGTGGCCCTGGCGACGTCCTGTTCGCAATCAGCACGAGCGGGAGTAGTCCTTCCGTTGTCCTTGCTGCGCAAGCAGCCCGCGCCAAGGGTATGAGGGTAGTCGGGCTGACTGGACGGTCGGGATCGCAACTCGAGCAATGTGCGGATGTCTGCATCTGCACGAGCGCCGGACGCTACGCTGATCGGGTGCAGGAACTCCATATCAAGGTCATTCATATCCTGATCGAGCTGGTGGAGCGGGCCCTGCAACCATCGAATTATGCCCAACAGGATGGGCTCACAGGCTGAGTTGGTTCGATCTTTATAGAACCATCCCTGCAAGGCACGTGTAGCTCGCGGAACTGCTATCCTGTTCCCTACGAGAGCGGCGGCGCGGCGTGCCCCTTATCCCTGGGCTAACCCGCCACACTGGCTGGCCGGAGACTTTTGCTGAGGTATCTAGCAAAGCTTGGGCCATACAACCGCAGTGACTCGGCCGAGAACAAGTCATCATGACTACCGGACAGAAAAACGCACGTTTTTTGTCGCTGTTGGGCCTAGTGTTCATCTCTGTTCAGCTAGCACGGTTGTCGAACGCGGCTGAACCGACCGGGCTACGCACGAGGCTAGCAACGATCGTGTCACTTGAGTTCGACGACGCCAGTCACACGCTTTGGAAAGCGACGGCAACATCGCTTGCTCGCAGCCGGGACGAGGGGCGAACCTGGATTCCGGTGGCATTTCCGGTCACCGCAAAAGGTGACATTGCGGCAGTGTCGATCTCCGCAGGTAGCGCCAAAACGATCTATGTCTCCGTTGCAGGCTCAGGCGTTTGGCGTAGCCAGGATGGTGGGCGAACCTGGGCGTCGCGCAATAGGGGCCTGCCTGCTACTACCGTTGTCACGCTTGACGCACATTCCGGTCTGGCGCGTACCGTCTTTGCATACATTGCCGGCAAAGGTATTTTCCGCAGTCAAAATGCCGGCGCAAGCTGGCATCTCGTGGATCGCGGCCCCCGCGAAACGGTCGTACAACTCGTACATTCGAGCATGCCGAGTGGAATCGGAACCGGCTGGCTATTTGCCGCTACGCGTCAGGGTGTGCGTCGCACCATGGACTGTTTCTGCGGATGGCATAACGCAGGCCGGCTTGCGACCGATCTGCGCGTCGTGGCCACCGATGTCGACTGGCGGGAGCGCGTCTACACTGCCGGGCGCGAAGGATTGTTTATCAGTCCTGACGGGGGCGATGACTGGATCCGGATGGCGTCTCCCGTAGCATTGATTACCGCGCTGGTGAGCACGCCTTCCGGAAAGCTGTACGGGGCAATGAACGGCCACCTGATTCGCAGCCCTGACCGAGGTGTAACGTGGGACTATGTTGATGGGTGAGGAGCGCATGTTGTTGCCCTCCCCCATCATTGTCATCCATATCGTTATCGCATTGGTGTAGCTCAGCCGGCTCGCAACGTCCGCCTTGGGGAGCCGGCGCCTGCCTGACCGCTGACCTGGCTGCGTGCTTCCCGTACCTTAAGCAGCCGAAGCCCGTTGAATACAACGAGCAAGCTTGCGCCCATGTCCGCAAACACGGCCATCCACAGGGTGGCCGAACCGGCGATCGCCAGGACCAGGAACACTGCCTTGATCGTCAGGGCTGCGACAATATTCTGCTTCAGGATGGCGGCGGCCTGCCTGCTCAGGCGGATGAATTGAGGAATCTTGCGCAGGTCGTCGTCCATCAGCGCGACGTCGGCCGTTTCGATGGCGGTGTCCGTGCCCGCGGCGCCCATTGCAAACCCGATATCGGCCTTGGCCAGCGCCGGCGCATCGTTAATACCGTCCCCTACCATGCCGACAGTGCCGAATCGCGCGATCTCGTCATTGATGGCAGCGAGCTTGTCCTCGGGCAGCATGTTCCCCCGGGCGTCGTCGATGCCGACCTGCCTTGCGATCGCCGCGGCCGTCACCGCATTGTCGCCGGTGAGCATGACCGTCCGGATTCCCAACTGATGAAGCTGGGCCAGCGCTTCGCGACTGGTTTCACGGATGGTATCGGCCACCCCGATCACCAGCAGTGGCGACGTTTCATCGCACAGGACAACCGCCGTCTTGCCTTCACCCTCCAGCTTCGACAGGACGCTTTCCGTCGCGGCGCTGCAGATGCCGAGCTCTTCGACCAGGCGGTGATTGCCAAGGTAGTACCACTTCCCGTCAATCCGCCCTTTTGTGCCTCGGCCGGTTAGCGCCTCGAACTCGGTCACGGAAGCCAGGGGGAGTCCCTGGCCGGAGTTTTTCCAGTGGCGGCTAACTGCGGTCGATACCGGATGGTCGGACCGGTCCGCGAGCGCGGCCGCAAGCTGCAGATGAGTCTGTGCATTGCCTTGCAGGGGTAACACGTCCGTCACCTCGGGTTTGCCCTGGGTGATCGTACCGGTCTTGTCGAGCGCGAGCGAGCGCAGTTTGCCGCCCTGCTCCAGGTAGACGCCGCCCTTGATAAGGATGCCGGCGCGTGCTGCGGCAGCCAGGCCGCTCACCACAGTCACCGGAGTCGAGATCACCAGGGCGCAGGGGCAGGCAATCACGAGCAGCACGAGTGCCTTGTAGATCCAGGGCATCCATTCGGCGCCCAGCACGAGCGGCGGCACGAGAGCAACTGCAAGCGCGATGGCGAATACGATAGGGGTGTAGATGCTGGAGAACCGGTCGACGAAACGCTGGGTCGGGGCACGGCTGCCCTGCGCGTCCTCGACCGCGCGGATGATGCGCGACAGGGTCGAGTTGCTGTGACCCGCGGTGACGCGGTATTCGAAAGACCCGGTTTCGTTGATCGTGCCGGCGAACACCTTGTCGCCGACCGTTTTTGGTATCGGCATGCTCTCGCCCGTAATCGGCGCCTGGTTGACGGAAGACTGGCCAGAGGTCACTTCCCCGTCCAGGGCAATCCGCTCGCCGGGCGCGACACGGGCCAAGGCGCCGATCGCGACTGTGGTGGCGTCCTGTTCGTCCCAGCTACCGTCGTCCAGGCGCACGCTGACCCGCTCGGGCGTCAATGCCATCAGGCCCTGGATGGCGTTTCTTGCCCGGTCGAGCGAACGCGCCTCTATCATCTCGGCAATCGCGAACAGCACCATCACCATCGCCGCTTCCGGCCACTGGCCGATCAGCACGGCACCCGTCACCGCGATCGACATCAGGGCATTGATATTGAGATTGCGGTTCTTGAGCGCGATCCAGCCTTTCTTGTACACCCCCAGGCCCGTCGTCGCAATCGCGATCAGCGATAGCAGCATGACTGGCCACCAGTTCTCATCGCCCGTCGTCCATGCAATGACCTCGGCACCTACCGCCGCGGCCAACCCAAGTGCAAGCGTCGCATACTGCCGCTTTCGGGAAGTGGATGGCACCGCCTCGGCTCGTCCTTGTCCAGCCGCAACGAGCACCGCCTGCATGCCGATGGACGTCAGTGCATCCTGGACCGCCGTTGCTGGCCCGCTGTGTCTGACGCTCAAACGGCGCTGGACGAGATTGAAGTCGAGCTGTTCAACTTGCGGCAGGCCGGACAGCTTGCTACGGATGAGCGCCTCCTCGGTGGGGCAATCCATGTTTTCGATCCGGAAGACGGTACCGGCCGCTGCCCCGCTTTGGTCACCGGCTTGTTCCACCACCGGGTCCATGCCGACCGCACGCACCGCCGCGAGGATCGGCTGTGGGTCGCCGAGGCTGTGCTCCACCCGCAACCTGCGTTGGACAAGATTGAACTCCAGCCTTCCGACGCCTTCAATACGCCCAAGCGCTTGCCGCAGCAGTCCTTCTTCCGTCGGGCAGTCCATCTGATCGATGCGAATGAGCAGCGAACGGTCCTGGGCTAAAGGCGAGGTACCCGTGGTCTCGATTGGCGCAGACTTCGCGCAGCATGACTTGGCCTGGCATTCCGACATGACGACTCCTTGAGAACTGTGTATAGTTTGCATTGAACACCCTGTAGCGGGTACAGGGTCAAGCACTAAACCAACATACCGGGATTTTTCTTGAAAATTGGAGAATTGGCAGAACGCTCAGGCTGCCTGGTTGAAACCGTCCGCTACTATGAGCGGATTGGCCTGCTTGCCCCGCCCGACCGGTCGTCGAACAATTATCGGGCCTATAACGAGCTTCATGCCGAGCGCTTGCTATTCATCCGGCACTGCCGCGCCCTGGACATGACACTCGATGAGATCCGTACGCTGCTCGATTTTCGCGACGCCCCCGGACAAAACTGCCAGGACGTCAACGCGCTCCTCGACAAACACATCGGGCACATCGTCGACCGAATAGCAAACCTGTCGATATTGGAGACGCAGCTCAGGGACCTCCGGAGCCGCTGCGTCGCCACCGACAGCACGGGCCCATGCGAGATCCTGCATGCGCTCGGCACTTCTGAAGCCTGCGACGAGCCAGGAAGACCTGGCACCATTGGTTAGTCCGATCTTTCCGCCCCAGGCAGCGACAGCAGGGATAATGCGCTTGACCTTCAAGTAGCTAGAAGGTGTTAAATGTCAGGCTCTCGTACATGAAGACAAGTGCCCTGATATGAAGTACTCCATTTGGCGTCGGCTGATAGCCCTCGTCGTGTTCTTTGGTTGCGTGATCGGCGCGACCCACGCAAATCCCACATCGCGAGAAGCAGAAGTCCGCCAGCTCTGGCAGTTGCTCGACTATGTCGCCGTAGACTACGCTGGCGCCGTCCAGAACGGCGCGATTATCAGCGAACTTGAATATCGCGAAATGCGGGAGTTCTCGACGCGGGCACAGAACCAGGTGCAGGCATTGCCTCCGCATCCCTTGCACGCAGAGCTGGCAGCTGCCGCCTCGAGACTGAAGCAGGCGGTCGAACGGAAAGACTCGCCGCAACAGGTTTCCCAGCTTGCGCGGGAGGCAAACCGGTTGCTGCTGCAGGCCTACCCTTTCCCTGTTGCGCCGCGCGCCATGCCCGATCTGGCCCGCGGTGCGGCGCTGTATCAGGCGCAATGCGCTTCATGCCACGGCGCGACCGGCGCCGGCGATGGGGCTCTCGCAGCCAAGCTCGAACCCAAGCCGATCGCGTTTACGGATGAGGAAAGAGCCCGTTCCCGGTCACTCATGGCCCTGTACCAGGTGATCAGCCAGGGTGTTGAAGGCACCTCGATGCCGGCCTTTGCAAGCTTGTCCGAGCATGACCGTTGGTCTCTGGCGTTTCATGTCGGCACCCTGGCGTTCAAGGACACGGATATCGCAGCTGGAGAGTCTGCATTCGCACAGAACAAAGCCGCGTCCGCCACGATTTCCGACATGAACACGCTGGTGACGGCAACCGAAGAAGAGCTGGCAAAAGCAACGTCGCCGGCAACCGCGCGAACGATTCTGGCGTACGCCCGCACCCATCCCGAAACGGTACGGGCGCAGCAGGAACGCACGGGCATCGCCCTTGCGCGCAAGCTGCTGCAAGACAGCCTGAATGCCTTAGAGAACAATCAGCGGGCGAAGGCCACCGAGCTCGCTTTATCGGCCTACCTGGACGGCTTCGAGCCACTCGAGGCAACGCTCGACGCGACCGACCGCCAGCTTTTGGTCGACGTGGAACGAACCATGCAGCTATATCGAGGCGCGGTCGCACAAGGCAACGTATCGCGTGCGACCGAATACGCCCAGCAACTGGACGCGTATTTCGTACGTGTCGAGGACCTTACCGGCGCGAACAAGACCGACGCGACGACGGTGTTCGTGGGCGCGCTGACCATTCTCCTGCGTGAAGGTGTCGAAGCGCTGTTGATCGTGATCGCGATGGTCGCGTTCCTGCGCAAAGCGGAGCGTCCTCAGGCGTTGCGCTACGTGCACGCCGGCTGGGTTTCGGCGCTGGCCGCCGGCGCCTTGACATGGCTGGTCGCCACCTATGTGGTCAGCATCAGTGGCGCAAGCCGCGAAGTGACCGAAGGCCTGTCTTCGCTCTTCGCCGCGGCGGTATTGCTGTCGGTTGGGCTATGGATGCACCAGAAAGGCCAGGCCGGACAGTGGCAGGCCTATCTCAGGCAGCATCTGACTGCAGCGATGGAAAAACGCTCCGCATGGGCATTGTTTGCCCTCGCCTTCATCGCGGTGTACCGGGAAGTCTTTGAAACAGTCCTGTTCTACTCGGCGCTCGCGGCCGACGGCAACGGCCCTGCACTATTGACAGGATTCGTTACGGGCCTGGTCCTGCTGTCGGTGATTGCTGTGATTTTCCTGCGTACCAGTGCACGCATGCCGATCGGTAAATTCTTCTCGTTCAGCTCCGTGCTGGTGGCTGCCCTGGCGGTTGTCCTGGTCGGAAAAGGGATCGCAGGGCTGCAGGAAGCCGGATGGCTGACGGCCACACCCGTCACGGGACCGCGCATGCCGGTTCTCGGCCTCTACCCGACGATACAGACTTATGCAGCGCAGCTGGCCCTGCTTCTCGCAGCTGGCCTTGGTTTTGGATTCAACTTGGTAAAAGCCCGCAGATAGTCAGCTTGACAAGGAGCAATCATGATCAGCAAGACAATCTTTAGTGTTCCATTTGCTGCGCTCGTTCTCTTGGGCGGCTGTGCCGACCCAAGGTTAGGGCCGAACAGCAAAACCGGCTGGGTTACCGAACTTTATACGGCAGAGAGGCTAACCGCGAATCGCCCAGCCTGCTTGGCAAATCTCAGCGACACGGAGATTGCCAGCCATCGATACGCGCTGATTACAACCCCTCACCTCCGGTCATACAGATATGTAAGCGTATTAGTACCAGACTCAATCGAGGTCCAGCTTGACGATAAGGTCGAGATATCCCCGCCCACATGTGAAAATGGGGCATTGCCGAAAGTCGTGCAGGTGCTGAAGCATTCCCGCAAAAAGCCATAACCCCATGCGGCAAGAATGGTGAGCGTTCGCTGTAGAATGGGCCATTCTGTCCTTGTTCTAATCCAGCCGGCAGCGCCTGGCCCTGACGATGCCTGACCACGCGTGCTTCCCTCTGATATCTTACGGAGGGCAAATGAAGGACAGTAAGAACGATAGCCCTGACGAACCAAGCCTGGACGCTGCTAACGAGCGTGATCGCAGCATCCTATGGAAGGTCTTACTGATCAATCTGGGGCAGTGCCTGGCCGGCGTTGTGGGGGCACCTGGGCATCATCAACCGCGGTGATCGGCGCTGGCCTCGATAACTTGGGGGATGCCGCCGTCTACGGTGTGAGTCTGTACGCTGTCGGCAGGTCCGACGCGATCAAGACGCGTGCAGCCCAATTGTCCGGATGGCTCCTCATTGGATTTGCCTGTCTGTTGCTGATAGAGGTTGTCCGTCGCTTCCTCGGCGGTGAAGCTCCGTTGGGACCTGCCATGATGGGGATGGCCGCTGCAAATGCGTTTCTTAGCATTTATTGCATCCGGCTCTTGAAGCAGCATCGCGGCCAGGACGTCAACTTCAAAGCGTCCGCTATTTTCACGAATAACGATTCAATCGTAAATGGGGCGATCGTGGTATCGGGCGCGTTGGTGATGTGGACAAAATCTAACATTCCCGACCTGCTGCTTGGAACAGTGGTTTCGTTTATTGCTGCAAAAGGAGGATATGAAATCCTCTCGGAAGCGAAGGAAGCCCGACCAAAGTAGCGGCATGTGTCCTGCTCAGAAAAAAGAAGGATATTCTCCAGGTTCGATGCCGCGTACGGCATCGAACGAGAAATGGTGATCTGTAAGATCACCGAGAGCAGCGCTTAATTGGCGTACATCGGATTTTCCTCAACATAAATCTTTACCTTTGTTGCGTTGGGGAGGATGTCCGCCAGCGGAATCACCGGTACACCGAGGGTATCGAACGTCCAGGTAACGCTTCTTGGACCGTCCACGATAAGGACAGTCTCGAGTCGCTTGACATGGATCGATCTGGGCTTGCCAGGCATTACTGTGATAACGCGTTCGGGCGCCGTATTGGAGGAGTATCCGAACGGTGCTTCCCTTCCTGTCTTCGCTTCCGTGGCGATCTCAGCAGGCACCTGTCCAGCGTTGGCTTGGGCTCCAAACGGCACGAATACGCATGCGAGGAGTACGGCGAATACGGAATTAATATGAGTCTTCATTGAAAGTTCCTTTTAAAAGTATGGCTTGTTGAACGCACTCGCTCTCGACATGACCAGTTCTGGGCCGCTATGGTCGTGAGCAAGGCATGTATGCACGCAATGGGTTTAGCTGGCGAATATCTTGAATGCCTGGTTTCGCTGCTCGAATCAAGTCCGCCCCGACGTCGCTTCGTGCCATCATCGGGTCGCCTGAATCGCCGAGGAGAGCAAATTGCTACGGTACGGGTTTCGTCCATGACCCGCACAACTGTGCTTCGGCTTGGCGAAACGATGGCTTGATTTGTCGAATGATGGAGTTAACCACCAGGCGCAGGCTCTATTTGCCGGCTGGAATGATCAGATCTATTTTGGCCGTATCAAGCCGTCGAGTATCGGAGACTGGTAATTCAGTTGATTGAGACTAGCGGGAAAAGAGCGCGACAGCTCCGACCACTTGAGCACCGAAAAACCGCTGTCAAACGGCTGCAAGTCGCATGCCGAAACACAAGCCGCGCTGCAACCAGAGTCGAACGGGGATTTAATTGGATTTTCAGCATCGGTTATGTCGGATACCGCTGCGGCGATCGACGCGTCTTCGGAAATCACGCACCATCCTGCCGCCCAGCCAGACTGTAACGGCAAAAGCGCAAGCAATATAATCAGAAATATGCGCTTCATGGAGTTGTTGGCTGTTTGGTCAGAGAAGAGAACACTGGAGGATGGTAAATTTTACAACGCGCGCCGAGCGAAAACATGGGTCTCGATTTGTTGTAGATCTGATTATCTTTGTTCTGTCGACGCCGGATCATGGCCCTGTTCAGACCTGTCGCCGCGGCGCCGGCGCACCACACTGGTCGGGCCGCAGCAGCCGGAAGACTATCGGGTCTTGTCGGCGGCCGGAGCTGCCGCGCGGACACCAAACAGTGCGTGCAACACGATGATCGCAGCGCCGAGCGTGATGCCGATATCGGCGATGTTGAAGGCTGGCCAGTGATGCACCCCGACATACACGTCGATCCAGTCAACCACGCCCATCCGCGCGGTTCGGTCAACCAGATTGCCGACCGCTCCGCCAAGGATCATCGCCAGACCGATCCTTTCGGCGGAGCCCGTTTCCGGTTTCCTGATCATCCGAACGATCAGGATCGACGCGAGTACGGCCACCACGATGAACAGGTAGCGTTGCCATCCGCCGGCCGTGGCGAGAAGCCCGAAGGCTGCACCCTGGTTGATCACATGGACGATGTTCAAGGACGGTAACAACTCGATCTGCTGACCGTAGGCCAGCCGCTCCACGATCGCAGCCTTGGTGGCCAGGTCAACAGTGGCGATCAACCCGGCGAACACTACGGCAGCGAGGGGTTTCAAAGGTTTGGTCACTATGTAATTCCTTCAAAGTTCACGATCAGAGGTTGAGCGCGCGTTTGTCCACAGCGAGCTCTGCTTCTCTGGTTGCTTCATACAAAGTCGGGTGCGCATGGCAGATCCGGGCAATGTCTTCTGAAGGCGCGGAAAACTCGAGCGCCATTGCCGCTTCACCGATCATTTCCGACGCGAGCGAACTGACGATATGCACGCCCAGCACAAGGTCCGACTGGGCGTCGGCCACTACCTTGACAAATCCTTGTGCGTCGCCGTGGCCAAGTGCGCGATGCAGGCAACGGGCAAGCCGAGTTGTCCGGCGCGGATGGCGGCGATATATCCTCCCGACCCCGCACCAACGATCGCCACGTCATATTGCTTTTCCATATATGCCTTTCCAATGTGCGCGCAAATGTACCTACCCTGATGGCCTGCTTAGATTCCCTCCGCCACGGCCTCGGGCGGCCGGGCGAATCGCTGGTACAGGGTCGGCAGCACGAACAGCGTCAGGATCGTCGCGGAGATCAGGCCACCGATGACAACAGTGGCCAACGGGCGCTGTACCTCGGCGCCTGCGCCGGTTGCCAGTGCCATGGGGACGAAGCCCAGCGACGCGACCAGTGCCGTCATCAAGACAGGGCGCAGGCGTCGCAGCGCGCCTTCGCGCACCGCCTGCGCCCACGGAAGCTGTTTCGCCAGGTCGTCGATCGAACCAGCCATCACCAGTCCATTGAGGACGGCGACGCCCGACAGTGCGATGAATCCAACGGCTGCCGAAATCGAAAACGGTAGACCACGCAGCCAGAGTGCGGCGATTCCCCCGATCAGGGCGAGAGGCACGCCCGTGAACACGACCGCGGCAGCGCGCCAGGAACCGACGGCCGAGTACAGCAACAGGACGATGAGCGCGAAGCAGGCCGGTACCACAACCGCCAGGCGCATCCGCGCACGCTCGAGGTTTTCGAACTGCCCGCCCCAGGCGAGCCATACGCCGGCGGGCACCCGTACGTCCGCATTGATACTGGCCCGCGCCTCGCCGACCACGCCGGCGATGTCACGTCCGCGCACGTTGGCTTGAACGACCACGCGCCGCTTGCCGTTCTCGCGGCTGATCTGGTTCGGCCCCTTCGCCGTCTCCAGCATGGCCACCGATCCCAGTGGAACGAAGCTGCCGCCTGGCGTCAGCACAGGCAACAGGCGCAAGGCCTCGACATCGTTCCTGGTCTGCTCGCCGAGTTTCACCACCACGTCGAAACGCCTGTCCCCCTCGTAGATCGACCCGGCCTCACGTCCCGCAACCGCTGCCGCCAGGGTGTCGTGCACGTCCTGGGCGGTCAGCCCGACCCGGGCCATGGCGTCGCGATCCAGCCGGACATCGAGTAGCGGAAGGCCCTGCACCTGCTCTACACGGACGTCTTCCGCGCCCTCGACAGCACGCAGTTTTTCGGCGACCTGCTCGGCGGTGCGGATCATGGCGTCGAAATCGTCGCCATAGACTTTGACCGCGATGTCACCCCGTACGCCGGCCAGCAGCTCGTTGAAGCGCATCTGGATGGGCTGGGTCAGCTCGTAATTCTGCCCAGGGATGCCTGCGACCGCTTTCTCGATCTTCTCCACGAGCTCGGCCTTGCTCATCCCGGGTTCCGGCCATTCCGAACGGTCTTTAACGATGACAAAGGTGTCGGTGATGTTCGGTGGCATCGGGTCAGCGGCCAGTTCAGCCGTACCCGTTCTGGAAAAGACCAGCTTTACCTCGGGCAGCTTCCCGACCGCGTTCTCGACGGCAAACTGCATGGCTTGGCTCTGGTCCAGGGACGTTCCCGGAATGCGGGCCACCTGCAGCAGCACGTCCTGCTCGTCTAGTGTCGGAAGAAATTCCTGTCCAAGCGTCGTGAACAGACCGAGCGCGCCTGCGAAACCGGCAGCCGCGAGCACGCCGACCAGCTTGGGCTTGGCGAGCGCACGGTCCAGCCAGGGTGCGTAGGACGACGAGGCGGCCTTGACCAGCTTGTTTTCCTTCTCATCGACATGGCGCGAAAGCCAGAGCGCGATCGCAGCCGGTACAAAGGTGAGCGAGAGGATGAAAGCGAAGACCAGGGCCAGAATCACCGTTACCGCCATCGGTGCGAACATCCGCCCTTCCACCCCCTGGAAGGTCAACAGGGGGACGTAGACGAGAATGATGATCGCCTGGCCATAGACGCTTGGCCGGATCATCTCGCGCGCGGCGGCGGCGACGGTATCGAGACGCTCCGCCTTGGTGAGTATCCTGCCGGTCTGATGCTGGCGTTCCGCGATGCGGCGCAGCGCGTTCTCCACGATGATCACGGCGCCGTCGACAATCAGGCCGAAGTCCAGCGCGCCCAGGCTCATCAGGTTCGCCGAGAGTCCTGCCTCGAGCATGCCTGCCGAGGTCATCAGCATGGTGACCGGAATCACGGCTGCGGCGATCAGCGCCGCCCGCAGGTTTCCGAGAAGCGCGAACAGCACCGCGATCACCAGAAGAGCGCCCTCGGTGAGGTTGGTTGCCACGGTCTTGATGGTGGCATCGACCAGCCGGGTGCGGTCAAGCACTGGCCGGATCAGCAAGTCCGGCGGCAGGGATCGTGCAATTTCCTTCAGTCGGACATCCACGGCCGCGGCGACCGTCCGGCTGTTCTCGCCGATGCGCATCACGGCAGTACCGACAACGACCTCCTGGCCGCCTTCGGACGCCGAGCCGAAACGCACTTCCTGCCCCAGGCCGACCGTAGCGACATGCGAAACCAGCACTGGCGTGCCGCTGCGGGTAGTAATGACGGTTTTCGCCAGTTCTTCGGCCGACGTGATGCGGGCGTCGGCCTTGACTGTAAGAGCCTCTCCGTTCTGGATGACCACGCCGGCGCCAGCGCTCGTGTTGTTGCGCTCGAGCCCCTCGCCCAGCATCGTCAGGCTGATTCCCAGGGCCGCAAGTCGTTGCGGATCCGGCGTGACCACATACTGCTTGACGTAGCCCCCGATGACGTCGACGCCCGCCAGCCCTTCTGTATTCTTGAGCTGCGGTGCGACGATCCAGTCCTGCACCGTGCGCAGGTAGGTGGCCTTCTCGGCAGCGCTGCGCAGCACTTCCCCTTCCGGGGTGATATAGCTGCCATCGGCCTGCAATCCGGTCGCCGAGTTCGCTTTCGGAGTCGGCTTGGCGGCGTATTCCACCGTCCACATGTAGACATCACCGAGGCCGGTCGCAATTGGGCCCAGGCTGGCGGTCGCACCGGGAGGCAAGCTGCGCTCGACGGCGCGCAGCCGCTCCGCTATCTGCTGGCGCGCAAAATAGATATCCGTGCCATCTTTGAAGACCGTCGTTACCTGTGCAAATCCATGCCTGGTCAGCGAGCGCGTGGATTCCAGCCCGGGTATGCCGGCGAACGCCGTTTCGATCGGATAGGTGACCTGCCGCTCGACGTCGGCCGGCGCGAGCGCCGGTGCGACGACATTGATCTGCACCTGCGTGTTGGTAATGTCCGGTACGGCGTCGATCGGCAGGCGCGTCAGTGCAAACGCGCCGAGGATCGACAGCAGGATCGTGGCAATGAGGACGTGCCACCGCCGCGCAACGGAAAAGTTGACGATGCGAGCAATCATGGTTGGATATCCTTCAGGAGCCGTTGAACGAGGAAATCAGTCATCGTCCCCTGCCTCTCCCTTGCCATGCTCCGCCTTCAGCAGATAAGTATTGCTGACCGCAATCTGTTCGTCACCTCCGAGGCCGGACGCCACCTTGACGTAGCCGGCCGCGTTACCGCCGAGGACAACGTGCTTGATCGCGAACCCTTCTTTTTCCCGGACGAACACGCTCGGCTTGTCCTCGACGGTTTGCACCGCGGTCCTCGGAATCGCCAGCTGGCCGCCGCCGGCACCACCCTCGAGTGCAATCGATGCCGTGACGGTTTCGCCGATGCGCCAGTTTCCCTGGCCATTCGACAGCCGTGCGATCGCGCGCACCTGGCGCGTTGCAGGATCGAGCACGCGCGATACGTGCGTAATGCGACCCGCGCCGGTACGGCCATCAGTCGACACATCCATCGCGGTGCCCACGGTGACGCGGGCAGCATCGTTCGGCGACAACGAAAGCTCGACGGCGAGTTCGTTGAGATCGGCCACTTCGAAAAGGTGCGCGTCCGGCGCTACGATGTCGCCCAGGGCGATTTGCCGTGCCGTGACGTTACCTTTGATCGGCGAGCGCAGCATCAGGCGATTGAGCCGCCCCCCACCTGTTCCTCCTGCGGCAGCGAGCTGCTGCTCGGCCAGGCGCAGACGGGTTCGCGCTTCCAGGGAAGCATTACGCGCGATCTCGAATTCCTGACGTGAGGTGACTTTTTCGCCGTACAGACGTTCTTCGCGGGCGGAGGTAGCCTGGGCCAGCTCGTGCTGCCGCTTGGCGATTTCGACATCGGCCCTGAGCTGGGCGACGTCCCGGCTCTCGATCACGGCGAGTACATCCCCGCGCGCGACCGGGTCGCCAAGGTTGCGTCGGATCTCGACTACCCGGCCGCCGACGGAACTGGAAACAACGGCCGCATGCCTGGGGTCCGCGGCGATCACTGCCGGCGCCTCGACCGCGCCAGCGAAGGACTGGCGAACCGGCATGACCTCGATTCCTGCAGCCCGGATCTGCTGATCTGACAGCGTAACGAAGTCTTCCCTGGCCTCGGACTCGCCTTCCTTCTCGGCAGCTTCGCCTCCTTCCCCGGCCTTGGGTTCAGGTCGACCTTTTTCTTCCTTCTCTTCCTTCTCTTCCTTCTCGCCCTTTTCGCTCGACGCTTTCTCGCTTTGCTCTGCGGCTTCTTTGGAATTAGCTGGCTCTTGTTTGGGGGAACATGCGCCCAACAGGATCATCGCGGCGCAAAGGCCGGATCGAAATACCGCTTGCATGGTCAATCCTTATAAATTGGAGAGTTGGAACCTTGTAGCCGGGCGAGACGTGCCCGGGCTGTGTGTAGTGCGGCGAGAGCGTCGACTGAGCTTTCGCGCGTGGCGGCCAATGAGCGTTCGGCTTCGATCAATTCGAGTTGCGGGAATTTCCCCTCGGCATAGCCAATCCTCGCGATACGCGCCGCTTCTTCCGCAGCTGCGAACGCGGGGCCAGTGGCGGCGCGTGCAGCGGCCAGTGCGTCAGCTACATCGGCTTCCGCTTGCGCGGTGGATTGCTCGAATTCCAGTGCAACGGCGCGGCGCGCGGCGGAAGCGCGGTCGTATTCCGCCCGGGAGCGTGCGATCGCGGCGGTGCCCGGATTGAATAATGGCAGCGGGACCGACAGCGCAAGAACAGCCGCCTTCTCGGACGATTCGCCATAGCGACGCATGCCGGCGGTCAGCGTCACGTCGGGGATCCGGTCGCGCCTGGCCGCGTCGACGCGGGCGTTCGCAGCCGTCAGCTCGGCCTCGGCAGCGGCGAGCGCCAGGCTCGAGACTGCCGGCTGCCCAACCACCGCTGCGTCGGTTCGTTCGAACCAGGTCGATGTAATCGCAACCGGCGTCGTGCTGCCTGTCAGTCGTGCAATCGTTGCGCTGGCAAGCCGGGTGGCGCGTATTGCTTTGTCCAGCCGAACTTCTGCGTTAATACGCAGCACATCGGCCCGTTGCTCTTCAATAGGCGACGCCTTGCCGACGCGTACGCGCTCACGGGCAGCATGGTGGGCGCGCTCAGCCAGCGCATGGCTGGCTTTCGCGATCTCCACGTACCTCTCGCTGGCGGCAAGGGTAACGAAGGCTTCGGTAATCTGAAAGGTCAGGTCTGCTTGAGCGACCTGCCTGCCGATTCGTGCCGCGCCACGCTCGGCTTCTGCCACGCGCACCCTCGCGCCCCGCTTGCCGCCCAACTCCAGTGGCATTGATAGCGAAAATGTCTTCTCGCCCCCGCCAAAACCGGCGTAGCGTCCCGAGCCCAGTACATTTTCGGCCTCGACGGACAGTGTCGGATTCGGTCTAAGGGAGGACAGCCCTACATTGGCATCTGCCGCGCGCAATGCTGCATCGGCACCCTGCAATTGTGGCGCCTGGTTCCGGGCCCTGGCGATGGCTTCAGCGAGTGTGAGCGCTGTGCCTTCAGCCAAGGCCGGTCCTGCGGCAAATATGACCAGCAGTGCAGCAATGACAGAACACTTCATCTTGGTGCGCATGATTGAATTGGCTTGACGGATTAATAAATGACCTTTATAAACCTTAAAGCCACTTCAAGGTCAAGCACATGTCACATACTTTCACGATAGGTCAGCTGTCCGAAGCAACGCAGACCCCTGCAGCTACCATCCGCTATTACGAAAAAATCGGCTTGCTCGAGTCGCCATCCCGCTCGGGCAGCAACTATCGGCTCTACGGAAGCGAAGATGTGGCCCGGCTGACGTTTGTTCGCCGCGCACGGGAGATCGGTTTCACGATCGATCAGGTACGAAGCCTGCTGGCCTTTTCCGACCAGGGCGATGGTGACTGCTGTGCCGTGACTACGCTGACCGAGCGACATCTGGCGGAGGTTGAGCAAAAGATCAGGGACCTCAACCTGTTGAAGGAACATCTTTCTCGCCTGCTGGCTTCATGCCGCGGCGGGCGAGCTGCCGATTGCCGGATCATTGACGCCCTGACGCCGCCACATGAGGTTTCGTAGATTCCTTGGCTGAAGCAGAGTCAGCCCCGGGAGCACGCTTGACGTTGAAGCTGCTTGAAGGTTTATCCTTGGTGAATCCAGCGACGAAAAGGCTCAGCGAAATGACACAAGATCAAACCAATCCGACGACCCGCCTCGAAACCGAATTGTTTGTTTCCAAAATGGACTGTCCGTCGGAAGAAAATCTGATCCGGATGGCTTTGGGCAAACTCGACGACATCGACAACATCACTTTTGACCTCAATACCCGTACTGTCACTGTGCTGCACGAAGGCAAGGCAGATGAACTTGTCGAGGTGCTGCAACCCTTGCGCCTGGGTGTCGAGCTGCGCGGCTCGCGCCCTGTCGAGCCAAAGGCCGGCAGCCGACGTATGCTGAGTACGCTCGGGATTCCGAAGATGGATTGCCCCTCGGAGGAGAACATGATCCGCATGGCACTGGCGGACGTCGGTGGCATCCAATCCCTTAACTTCGATCTCTCGCAACGGCAGCTCCGTGTTGCGCATACGGGAGAGGTCGCTCCCATCTTGGCCAAGCTCGGGCCGCTGAAACTGGGCGCGCACCTGCTCGGATCCCAACCGGACTCATCCCAAGAGGATCTTGCGGCAGACAAGGCCGGAGATGCGTCGGAAGCGAAGACGCTACGGCTGCTTCTTGTGATCAATGCCATCATGTTCGTGGTAGAGCTGGTGTGGGGATTGATCGCCGAATCGACTGGGCTGATAGCTGATTCCCTTGACATGTTTGCCGACGCTGCCGTGTATGGCTTGGCTCTCTATGCCGTCGGCCGGGCGGCAGCGCTGAAGACGCGCGCGGCACACCTGGCAGGGTGGCTGCAGATGGTCCTCGCGCTGGGTGCGTTGAGCGAGGTAGTACGCCGCGCCTTCTTCGGCAGCGAACCGGAATCCGGACTGATGATGGGTGTGGGCGCCGTAGCACTGGCCGCGAACGTGACTTGCCTGGTGCTGATCGCCAAGAAACGTGATCGTGGGGCGCACATGAAGGCAAGCTACATCTTCTCTGCAAACGATGTTATTGCAAACATCGGGGTGATTGCTGCGGGAGCCCTCGTCACCTGGACCGGCTCTCCCTATCCAGACCTGATTGTCGGTACTGTCATCGGCGTGATCGTATTGACGGGTGCACGTCGAATTCTCAAGCTGAAATAGTAAATGTGGCGCTCCGGGCCACGGGCCCTGGAATTGGTGTCGCATCCGGAGCCCTGGTTTACCTCTTGGCTCGCGCCCGTTTCTTGCTTCTTCGGCCTGCGGATTCCGCGCGTGCAATCTGACGCCTCCGTTGCTGCCGCCGCTGCACTTCCCAGTACACGACACAGCCGAGCGCGACGAGGGCAAAAATGGCGCCGACAAAGGCGACAAGGTCGAGCGTTTCACTTGTGACGACAACATTCATGGTTTATGCGCGAAGAATAAGATAAGCCCCGCGGCGCAGTTCGTCACGAGCACAGCAAGAGCAGCATGCAAATGCAATGGGCCTCTGTTTGCGGAGCCACGCATTTTCGCATACCTCCGGGACAGGCCAGAGACCTGCCCTGCCAGACCTATCCTGTTTCCTTCGTCCCGCCAGCCGTCCCGCGCAGCCGCAATGCGTTCCCGATCACCGATACTGAACTGAGGCTCATCGCCAGGGCGGCGATCATTGGCGACAGCAGCTGCCCGGTGAATGGATACAGAACGCCCGCGGCGAGCGGGATCCCGAGTGCGTTGTAGACAAATGCAAAGCCGAGGTTCTGCCGCATGTTGCGCACGGTCTCGAGCGACAGCAGGCGGGACCTGGCAATCGCGCGCAGGTCGCCTTTGATCAGGGTGACATGGGCAGAGTTGATGGCGACATCCGTACCCGTCCCCATCGCGATGCCGACGTTGGCTTTCGCCAGAGCAGGCGCGTCGTTGATGCCATCGCCAGCCATCGCTACCACTCTCCCCTGCTGTTGCAGCCGCTCTACCAGGGCCAGTTTGTCCTGGGGCTTGACCTCGCCATAAACCTGAGCGATACCCAACTTCGCAGCGACCGCTTGCGCGGTGGTGACACCGTCACCCGTTGCCATCACAACCGTCATCCCCGCGTCCCGAAGCGTTGCCAAAGCTTCCGGGGTAGTCTGCTTGACCGGGTCAGACACCGCGATGAGTCCGACGAGCTTGCCTTGCAACGCCAGGTACATGACGCTTGCGCCCACTTGCCGAAGGTCTTCCGCAGCAGGCTGCAACGGTCGCCAATCGACCTTCTCGATGTCCATGAGCGCGGTATTGCCCAGGGCGACCTGCTGCCCATTGAGCTTTCCTCGAACGCCGATCCCGCTGGAGGACTCGAACGTTTCAGGTTTATCCAGCGCCAGGTTGCGCCGGCGGGCCTCGGCGACGATCGCGTGCGCCAACGGGTGCTCACTGCCCTGGTCGATGCTGGCGGCGATCCGAAGAACGTCTTCCTCCTGGAACCCGGACGCAGCAATGACGCGGTCGAAGGCCGGCCGGCCTTCCGTGAGCGTGCCTGTCTTGTCGACGATGATGGTATCCACCTTGCGCATCGCTTCGATCGCTGCGGCATCCCGGAACAAGACCCCTTGGGTTGCAGCACGGCCTGTAGCCGCCATGATCGACATCGGCGTCGCCAGGCCGAGGGCACAGGGACAGGCGATGATCAGGACGGCGACGGCGTTGACGAACCCGTAGACCCAGCTGGGTTCGGGCCCGAATAGGCCCCAACCGAACAAGGTAAGCAGTGCGATAACGACGACCACGACCACGAAATAGCCGGCCACGACGTCAGCCAGCCGCTGCATGGGCGCCCGCGAGCGCTGCGCCTGCGCCACCATCTGGACGATCTGGGAGAGCATGGTTTGCGAGCCTACGCGTTCGGAGCGAATGACCAGGCTGCCGCTGGCATTGATCGTCGCACCGATGACCTTGTCCCCGGGCCGCTTGGTTACCGGTAGCGGTTCTCCGGTGAGCATCGCTTCGTCGACCGCGCTCTCACCTTCGAGGACCGTGCCATCGACTGGTACCTTCTCCCCCGGCCGCACGCGCAGCAGGTCGCCAATATGAACATGTGAAAGTTCGATATCCTCCTCGGTTCCGTCCGCTCGAATGCGGCGGGCTGTTTTGGGCGCGAGGCCAAGCAGGGATTTGATGGCTGCCGAGGTCTGTGAGCGGGCGCGCAGCTCCAGGATCTGGCCTAGCAGGGTCAACGATACGATCACCGCGGCCGCCTCGTAGTAGACGCCAATACGGCCGTGCTCGGCGAACGTCGCAGGGAACAATCCGGGCGCGAGGGTCGCGACGACGCTGTACCCGTAGGCGGCGCCAACTCCGAGACTGATCAGAGTCCACATGTTGGGGCTGCGGTTCCTGATCGACTGGGCACCGCGCAGGAAGAATGGCCAGCCGGCCCATAGCACGACCGGTGTACTGAGGACGAGCTCAATCCAGCTTTGATATGCCAGCCCACCGCCGGAAATGCGGTGCCCCGCCATGGCAAGCAGGGTGACGGCGATCGTCAACGGCAAGGTCCAGCGAAACCGGCGCCGAAAGTCGGCCAGCTCGGGGTTATCCTCGTCCTCGAGCGAGGGCATCATGGGCTCCAGCGCCATGCCGCACTTCGGGCAGTTCCCAGGCGTGGGCTGCTGGATCTCGGGGTGCATCGGGCAGGTAAAGATCGTTCCCGCAGGCGCTTCAGCCGGCGGTATCTCGTCTCGCTGCAGGTAGGCCGCCGGATCGGCTCGGAACTTGTCCATGCACTTCATGCTGCAGAAGTGATACACGCTGCCTTCGTGCTCGATTCGTCGATCCGACCTGTCCGCGACTTTCATGCCGCATACCGGGTCGGTGTATGGTTTCTCAGCGGAAGCCAGGGTTTGCCCATCTGATGGACCTTCTGGATCGACAGCCGTGCCAGCGCCGATGTGCAAATGGTTAGAATGTGAATGGTGACAATGGCCACCGTGCTGGTGCCCAGGATGCGTGTGCAGCGCGTGTTTCATGGCAGCCCCCACAATAATAAAGTCATGTTCCGGGCGTCCGTAACCCTGGACGCTAGCGCTCTGGCTCGTCTACGACGGCATCGGCGAACGACGCCCGGCAGGACAGCAGGAAATGCCGCTGTCGCTACCAGGCCGCAGACACGATTAATTTTAGACCTTCCCATGGCGGGAAGGTCAAGCGGATTCTCAACCTCCCCTCCGTGCATCGTCATCTCTGCTGGTCGAGGCGATTCCGCCGCGCCTTTAATCATGCTTAAGCCGCATTACTTATCGAAAAGTGGCGTGATATACTCCGCTCGACCATGAACCGCACCTTCAAGACATTCCTGCTCTGGCTGTTGATTGCCGTGCTGCCGCTCCATGCGGTCGCGGGCAGCCTTGGCATGTCTTGCGCGCCGGTTCATCACCAGTCGCAGACACCGGTCGGTATGTCGGTCTCGCATCATGAAGCGATGGCTGACGAGCATGCTCACCACGGCGGGGAGCAATCAAGCCATACGGCTGAGCTATCTTCCGATACAGAACCTTCTGTCCCAGATGTTGAGAAGCAATCGCACGGCTCCTGCAGCGCTTGCTCGTCCTTCTGCCTCGGCGCGGCCGCACCTCCATCGAACGATCTTGCTGTTCCTTCATTCGACGGCTCGGATGCAGCCGTCGCTTCGCCTGCGGCTTTCCTCGCGGGCTTCATCCAGGACGGCCCCCAGCGCCCTCCCCGGCATCAATCCGCTTAATCGAAACAAGAGCTGACCCGGCTGTTTGCAGCCGCCGGTGTTGCGCCTCTTGAGCATCAGCGCGTGCTGAAGCAAGCACCTGAGCACGCCCGTTTCCGATTTTGAGGACTGACAATGAAACTCAAGCTTTGGGTCGCCACTATTGGCGCCCTGCTGGCTGTGCCTGTTTCCGCACTGGCCCAGCAATCCCCGCACGCGCCTGACCCGGCAGATCCGCGCGTTGCCGTTCCGCCTGCACTGTACGAATCCGCCTTCACGAGCGCTTCCCTGCCTCGGCCGCAAGAGAGCGATGTTACGCCCGACAAGGTCTGGCGAACCGCAAACGACACTGTGGCTGGAGGCCCCGGGCATGGCGGGCATGGCGCCGCGCACGGGACCAACCCTGCGCCAGCGAGCAGCGACGCACACGCCGGACATGCGGCGCCGGCACCCGCTGCGAAGCCAGCCGTTCAGCCTGCTGCCGACCACAGCAAACATCACTAAGCCAAGGCACCAATGACAATACAGCCACCAATTCCTTCACTGCGTGCCATTGCTGCAGGCGTTGCGGTCCTTGTTCTGAGCGGTTGCGCTACCTTCTCGAAGGACGGCGGCCTCGACGCAGTCTCGACTTTGACGGCCGAGCGCACAGGCCAGGACATCCGCCTCTCGAAAGTAACTGGCGAGAGCGAGCCTGCGCAGGCTGAGCTTGCTGAAATGCTGAAGCAACCGCTGTCGGCCGACAGTGCCGTACGTATCGCCCTTCTTAACAATCGGGGCCTGCGCGCCTCGCTCGCCAACCTGGGTGTAGCCGAAGCCGACCTCGTGCAGGCGGGCCGCATGAGCAACCCAAGCTTCAGTTTTGGGCGCATGTCGGGCGGCGGAGAGACCGAGATCGAGCGCAGCGTCATGATCGACCTGGTCGGTCTGGTCACCATTCCACTGCGCCGGGATATCGAATCGCGCCGCTTCCAAAGCGCCAAGCTCGTCGCGGCTACTGAAGCGGTTCGCCTGGCTGCCGACACACGCAAGGCTTACTTCAACGCCGTGGCGGCTGTGCAGGCGGCCCGCTACGCGGAACAGGTTCGCGACGCAGCCCAGGCAAGTGCCGAGCTGGCGCAGCGCATGGCCAAGGTCGGCAACCTCAGCGGCTTGGATCAGGCACGCGAGCAGGTCTTCTCTGCCGAGTCAACAGCGCAGCTCGCCCGAGCCCGCCACAACGCAACGGCGGCGCGCGAGCAGCTCACGCGGCTGATGGGCGTTTGGGGAGCCAACACGGCTTTCCAGCTCCCGGACAAGCTCCCTAAACTGCCGGCAGCTCCGCGCGATGCCGCCAATATCGAGGCGACCGCAATGCAGCAGCGTCTCGACGTGCGCCTGGCCAAGCTGGACACGGAGGCAACGGCGCGCGCCCTGGGTCTGACGAAAGCGACCGGATTCGTCAACGTCCTCGACGCCGGCTACGCCAACGCGAGCAAGTCCGGCTCCCCGCGCGAGAACGGCTACGAGATCGAGCTGGCCCTGCCCATCTTCGACTGGGGCGGCGCACGCACCGCCAAGGCCGAGGCGCTCTACATGCAGTCGGTGCACCGTACGGCCGATACCGCCACCGTCGCCCGCTCGCAGGTGCGCGAAGCCTATTCGGCCTACCGGACCACGTACGACGTCGCCAGGCACTATCGCGACGAAGTCGTCCCACTCCAGAAAAAGATCTCCGAAGAGACCCTGCTTCGCTACAACGGCATGCTGATGAGTGTCTTCGAGCTGCTGGCCGATGCACGCGCCCAGATTACCGGCGTGAACGCTGCCATCGAAGCGCAGCGCGATTACTGGATCGCCGAAACCGATCTGCAGGCTGCCATCAGCGGAAGCGGAGGGTCATCCGTCTCGCTCGCCTCGACCTCGTCTGCCGAAGCAGCCCCCGAACATTAAACAAGGAATTAGCAATATGAGTTCTCGTAGAGATTTCTTTACCGGTGCCGCGGCGCTGGTCGGTGCCGGGCTGGTAAGCCGTGCAGGCGCCGCCACGCTGCCGGAGGCGCCGATCATGACCACCGCTGCGACGCAGCCACCGCTGCTGCCTCCTAACGGCCGCCCGTACAACCCGGTTGTCACCCTGAACGGCTGGTCGCTCCCCTGGCGCATGAACAATGGCGTCAAGGAGTTCCACTTGATTGCCGAGCCGGTGGTGCGTGAGATCGCCCCTGGCATGAAAGCCAACCTGTGGGGCTACAACGGCCAGAGCCCGGGGCCGACCATCGAAGTGGTCGAGGGCGACCGCGTCCGCATTTTTGTCACCAACCGCCTGCCGGAGCACACGAGCATCCACTGGCATGGCCAGCGCCTGCCGAACGGCATGGACGGGGTCACGGGCCTGAACCAGCCCGGCATCCAGCCGGGCAAGACCTTCGTCTACGAGTTCGTGGCACGGCGCCCGGGCACCTTCATGTACCACCCGCATGCGGACGAGATGGTGCAGATGGCGATGGGGATGATGGGCTTCTGGGTGACCCACCCAAAAAATCCGAAGCACCACGCAGTGGACCGGGACTTCGTGTTCCTGCTGAACGCCTACGACATCGAGCCTGGCAGCTATACACCGCGGGTCAACGAGATGCTCGACTTTAATATCTGGACCTTCAACAGCCGCGTCTTCCCGGGCATCGACACAATGAACGTCCGCCAGGGCGACCGCGTGCGCATCCGCACCGGCAACCTGACGATGACGAACCACCCGATCCACTTGCATGGACACGAGTTCGAAGTGACCGGTACCGACGGCGGCTGGACCCGGCCCGAGTCGCGCTGGCCCGAGGTCACGACCGACGTCGCGGTAGGCCAGATGCGCGCCATCGAGTTTGTCGCCGACGAACCGGGCGACTGGGCGTTCCATTGCCACAAGTCGCACCACACGATGAACGCCATGGGACACGACGTCCCGACGCTGATCGGCGTAGACCACCGCGGTGTCGCCGAGAAGATCACCAAGCTGATCCCGGACTACATGGTGATGGGCGACAAAGGCGGCTCCATGGGCGACATGGAGATGCCGATCCCGGAAAACACCCTGCCGATGATGACCGGCCAGGGGCCTTTCGGCGGGGTCGAAATGGGCGGAATGTTCACGGTTCTGAAAGTGCGCAAGGACCAGAAGCCGGGCGACTACAAGGATCCGGGCTGGTACAAGCACCCGGCAGGCACGGTTGCCTACGAGTGGAAGGGAGAGCCGCCGGCTGCCGTGCGCAGCCAGACTGCCGGCGGCCAGGCCATGCCCGCCGTGAAGCCTGCGGACATCGAGGTAACCGTTCGTAAGCCGACTGGCCACCAGGGTCATCACTAACCAGAATACGTCATCAACTCAGGTACCACTCGGGTACCGACCAGGTACGAAAGGACTGTTTCATGAAACGATTATTCAACCAGGTTGCACTCGCAGTTGCGTTATTCACGCCCGTATTTGCGATAGCTGCAGCCCCTGTCATCGAGGTGTTCAAGAGCGAATCGTGCGGGTGCTGCAGCGCCTGGGTAGAACACCTGAAGGCGAATGGTTTTACCGCGCGTGTCGTCAACGTCGAGAACCCATCCGATTACCGCGCACGCGGCGGTATTCCGGACAAGCTCGGCTCCTGCCATACCGGCATGGTTCAGGGCTACGCCATCGAGGGCCATGTGCCTGCCAGCGACATCAAGCGTTTGCTCGCACAAAAACCAAAGGCGAAGGGCCTGGCCGTGCCGGCGATGCCGCTCGGCTCGCCTGGAATGGAAGGGCCGCGCAAGGATCCGTACGACGTCTTGCTGGTACAGGCCAACGGCAGCACCAAGGTTTTCAAGCACTACAACTAACCGACTTTAAACGAACGAAAGGGAACACCATGAACGCATTTTCGAAACTGACCATCGCCATCGCCATGAGCGCCGCCGCTTCCATCGCAACTGCCCAGGAAAGCGGGCACGGTAGCCACGGTTCCCACGACGCGCATGCCGGTCACTCCGGCAGCCAGGCTGCGGCGCCCGCCGAACTGACCGATGGCGAAGTCAAAAAGATCGACAAGGAAGCCGGCAAGATCACGCTGCGTCACGGCGAGCTGAAAAACCTCAACATGGCCGCGATGACCATGGTCTTCCGCGTCAAGGATCCAGCCATGCTCGACCAGGTGAAAGTTGGCAACAAGGTCAAGTTCGCAGCCGATCGCGTCAATGGCGCTGTAACGATCGTCCAGCTGGCCATGGCCCAATAAGCAGACCTATGACCGGCCCCGCAGTCAACGGACTAGGGGCCCCAACTGGAGAATTAAATGAAAGCAAAGAACCTTGTGGTTGCAGCGGTGGCTGCCTTCGGATGTGCCTTCACTTCCGCCGCCCTCGCTCATGCGAAACTTGAGGCATCGATGCCGCAGGCTAATGCCGTGGTTAGCCCGGCTCCAACGCAGGTGCGCCTGCAATTCAATGAGCAGGTGGAGCTGCCGTTCAGCAAAGTCAAGCTGGTCGACGAAAAAGGCGCGGTCGTCGAGCCTTCAAAGAAGGTGCTCGATGCTGCCAACCCAAAAGTACTGGTCGCCACCGTCCCCGCCCTGCATTCGGGCGCATATCGCGTCCAATGGAGTACGGTCACGCGCGATGGACACAAGGTCAAAGGTGAGTTCGCTTTCCGGGTAAAGTGACATGGAATCAGACCTGGCATTGATCCAGCGGGCGGCGACCGTCGTCCTGAACCTGTCGGTCGCCACGCTCGTGGGTGCGGGGGCCGCGTCCCTCTGGCTGTCCAGGGCGAGCTCGCCCTGGGCAACCGGCATGTTGCCCCGCTTGCGCAAGGCGATGCTTGTCGGTTTAGCGGTGGCCATCTCGGCATATGTTGCAACGCTGTGGCTCGAGGCAGCATCCATGGCTGAGGTGCCGATTGCAGAGGCCCTCCCTGCGGTACAGTCCGTCATCACGGCAACACACTACGGCTATGCCTGGATACTTGGTGCTGCAGCACTGATCGTGGCCGGAATCGGTACTGCAGTGGCTTCCGGGAGACGCGGACTCCGACTGGCTTCCATATTGCGGCTCGGTGCGCTGGCACTGTTCCTGTACAGCCGCAGCATCGTCAGCCATGCCGGCGCCGGGGGGGATTTCACCTGGGCAGTCGCAGTCGACTGGGTTCACCTCGTCTTGATCAGTCTCTGGGTGGGCGAAGTGATCGTCGCCGGCTTGATCGTGCTGCGCGCCGAGCCCGACGCTGGACAGGCAAACCGTACTGAGTCTGCGCGCTACGTCGAGGCGCTTTCGACCTCGGCAACCATCGCGTTAATCGGCATCTTCGTCACCGGCATTCTGAGCGCATGGCGTGGACTTGGAAGTCCAGATCAGGTTTTCGGTAATCCATATGGAACCGTGTTGCTCATCAAGGTTGGCCTGGTCTTTGCCGCCGCAGCGCTTGGAGGTATGAATCGCTTCATCGTCATGCCTGGCCTGTTGGCACAGCTCCGCAGAACCGGAGCAACTGACCGAGCTACCACTCACAAGTTCGCGCTTGTCCTTCAGATCGAGGCGGTCATTCTGCTCGCAGTCATCGTGGCAGCCGCCATCTTGAGTTCGACCTCACCGCCAATGGCATCGTGACATATTTCAACCTAAAAGGACTAACAATGAGATTGCAATTCACGGCAGGAGCCCTCCTCGTAGCAACGCTATTCGCATCCTCGGCTAGCAGCCTGGCTGCAACGCCGAAAGAAACCCTGGCGGCATTCCATGCGGCTCTCTCCAGTGGCGACAAGGCAAAGGCAACCAGTCTGCTCGCACCCGAGATCACGATCTATGAATCTGGTTATGTGGAACGCTCGCGTGAAGAATATGCCGGCCACCACCTCGGTGGCGACATGGAGTTCGCGAAGAGCGCGACCCGCAAGGTGTTGAAGCAGACCGAACGCATCGATGGCAAGACGGCGATCGTGTGGGAAGAAACCGAAACAACGGGAACTGCCCGCGGAAAGCCGGTTCACGTGTTTGGCACGGAGACGGCAGTCCTCGAGAAGAATGGGGATCACTGGACGATTGTTCACGTCCACTGGTCGTCACGTAAGGCGAAGTAGTCGGCGCCCGAGCGACCGTGGATTCTACGCCTGGCTTGGCGTCTCGACGCTGGCAGCTTATGGAAGGGATACCATGCCAAGCTGTCCGCCAGGCGTCGTGTCGCTTGGAGTAACGTGGAAATGAATGTGTAGACCTGCAGTGGTCCGCGTAAACTTCGACACATGCTCAACGCCGTCTTCCTGCCCGACGATATCGCTGCCTTGCAAGCCATGCTGCGGGCAAGCGAAGTCCGGGCGGCACAAAGCGTAGCTCGTGCGGCGCATCTGGGCGCCGAGCTGTCGACGCGCACCGCCGAGATCGAGCATCTGAAGCTGGTGCTGGCCAAGCTGCGGCGGCAACTTGAAACACCTGGGCGAAGACGTGTCGACGCAGCTTGAATACGTGCCAGCCGGCTTCCGCGTAATTCGCCATGTACGTCCCACACTGGCCTGCGCCTGCTGCGATGCGATCGTACAGGCGCCGGTGGCCTGCCGGGCCATCGAGTGCGGCCTGGCCGGCCCTGGCTTGCTGACCCACGTGCTGGTGGCGTAGTTTGCCGACCATCTGCCGCTGTACCGCCAAAGCGTGATCTACGCCTCGCGAAGGGGTCGAGCTCGAACGCAGCCTATTGGCCAGCCGGGTCGGCGCCGCTGGCACGCTGCTGCGTCCCCTGGTCGATACACTGCGCCGCCACGTCTTCGCCGCAACGAAACTGCATGCTGACACGCCGCTGCCGGTGCTCGCTCCAGGCAACGGCAAGACCCGCACGGCGCGCCTGTAACCCTATGTGCGCGACGACCGCACCAGCGGCGATGCTGACCCGCCAGCGGTGTGGTTCGCTTACTCGCCCGGCCGCAAGGAAGAGCATCCGCAAGGTCACCTGGCCGATTCCACGGCGTGCTCCAGGCCGATGCCTATACCGGCTTCAATGCCGTGTACGACACTGGCCGCGTCCGCGAAGCTGCGTGCTGGGCACACGCACGCCGCAAATTTATGACTCGCACGTGGCACGGCTGAGATCGCTCATCACCGAGGCGCTGCGCCGGATCGGCGAGCTGATGCCGTCGAGGAGAATACCCGAGACAAGCCGCCGGACGAACGACGTGCCGCACGCCAGTTGCACGCGAAACCGCTGCTCGACCACCTGGAACGCTTCCTGCACGTCACACTCTCAACGCTGTCGCATAAATCCGATACGGCAGCGACAATCCTCTATGCCCTCAAGCTCTGGCCGGCGCTCACCCGGTATGTCGACGGTGGCCACATCGAGATCGCCAACTCGGCCGCCGAGCGGGCGCTACGCGTGTCGCGCTGGCCGGCGCAACTTCCTGTTTGCCGACGCCGACAGCGGCGGCGAACGCGCCGCTGCCATATATGGGCTGATTGGTACGTCCAAGCTGAACGGGATCGACCCCGAAGCCTGGGTGCGTCATGTGCTGACGCATATCGCCGATCATCCTGTCAATCGGGTCGGCGACTTCCTGCCCTGGAACTGCGTCGCCATGCCCGCCGGCTGCCCTCCGCTTCCCAGCGGCGTAGAAAGCCTCATCGCAATTTTGCTCTCGATGCTCGAGACGGCGCTTAGAGGACGATTATGCACAATGCGCAAGACGCAAAATGTCATTCGCGAACAGTGCGGCCTGGGTGCAGAAGTTCTGTTAAGGTTGCCATTACCGCAACAATGTGCAGTGCGCGGCCCCGATGCCTGTTTTCTGAACAGGCGCCGCGCTTCGGACGGCAGCCGATACTGTGCGGGGAAGCGGACACGCATCCGCGACCTCAAGGCATTCCACAACTTCGATATGACCAGATGCGACGGTCTGGACGTATGGGCGCGCCTGCTATTGGTTCGACCTCCCAAGAAAATTGCCTAGGAGAGAAGAATGAAAGCTTCTGGTAAGGAAATTTTGACGACTTCCCTTGTCCCAATCGCAGTCCTGGTCGTTGTTGCTGCCGCCGTCCTATGGTCGGGTGCCTATAGTTTTGCAGCAGACGTGCGCCACTCAAGGTCAGTGCTTTCCATGATCGAGTTTGCCCGCGATCGTTCAATAAGCGTCCGTGCCGATGACATCAAGGTGCCGCCACTTGGAGAGCAGGAGCTGGTCACCAAGGGGGCGGGTAATTATGAGGCGATGTGTGCGCAGTGTCACCAAGCACCGGGAAAAGGGCCTACGGAACTCAGTCGGGGCCTATATCCGTCGCCGCCTAACTTGGTGCGCCATCCCGTCGAGCCGGCCGCTGCGTTCTGGATCATCAAGCATGGTATCAAGGCGTCCGGCATGCCGGCATGGGGAAAAAGCATGCAGGACCGCGATATCTGGAGCCTGGTGGCCTTCTTGCAGAGGCTTCCGTCGATGGACCAGGCTGCGTATCGTAAGCTTGTCGAGCAAAGCGGTGGGCATTCGCATGGAAGCGCGTCGAGCGCTCGGCGCGACGACGGTTCGGCGATGCAAGGTGCCGGACATGGGCCGAATGAACAGAGCGAAGGCGTGCATGCGCATTAAACGACGCGGCATCGAGCTGGCCGGGCCGGGCCCGGCCGCCAGGATTACAGCAAATCAGGAATCACATTGACATCAGGAGGCTTTATGGACAAGCAAGGGCACGATATGCACATGGGAATGGGTTGGGGAAAATTTGCGGCAATGATCGTCACCTCAGTGGTCATCATGTTCTTCCTGATGTATCAGCTGGTGTACGTGTTCGATCATGTCTTTTTCGCCGTCAACCGGCTGGTCGCGTCTCTGGTGATGGGCTGTGTCATGACCGTCGTGATGCTGGGTTTTATGTGGTCGATGTACAAAGGCACACGTACCAAAATCACGGTCGTGGTGGCGGCGGCTATCGCAGGCATTGCATTGCTTGCTGCGAATCGGGGCCAGGTTTTCATCGATGATGTGAAGTTCATGAAGTCGATGATTCCCCACCATTCGATTGCCATCAACAACGCTCGCAAGGCAAGCATCAGCGACCCGCGCGTGCGCAAGCTGGCGGACAGCATCATTGCTTCCCAAGTCAGGGAGATCGCTGAAATGAAATTGCTCATCCAGGATATCGAGAGCAAGGGAAAGCGTGGCAACACCGTGCTGCCCGCCCGCTCCACCGAGCTGACACCCGACATGGAGCGGCAAATCAGGGAAGATGTGCAATAGGGCGCAGGCGTTCATGCAGGTCCGGCCAGATGGCAGGTTTGTCAGATCAGCGCGACACCACTGCTCGACGATCTGGATCGATGGCTGGGCGCCTCACTCAAGTAATTCTCGCGCAAGTCCGATTCCGCCGCACCGCTCCACTATTTCATGGTGACGCCCCCTCGGTCCAAGTGGTTGCTCGCCACATCCACTTTGGCGCATGGATGCCGTTACCGGTGGGGGCGTCCATCCTATTGCTCTTAAGCCGTTGTGTCCCTATTGGGGATGATGCGACGGTTTTAAGGTAGGCACAGTCAACACGAACACTCAAATTTTGAAGTCGTCGTAGGCCACTCGTGCGTCTTCGACGCCTAGTCCTCGAAGCATTTCACGAGTCGCAGAAAGCATCGCCGGCGGACCGCAGACATAAAATTCCAGCGAATCTACATTCGGGTGCGTGCGCAAAAGACCCGTCAGCACCGCCTCGTGCACTAGTCCATTCTGGATGCCAGGCTCGTCGCTTTCTCCCGACAACACCAGATTCCAATCGAAGTTCGGATACTTCAAAGCGAACTCCCGCATCTCTTCCACATAAGGAGCATCGCGGCGGCTGCGTGCGCCGTACCAGAAGTGCAGTGGCTCCGTTGCGCCCTTTGCCAGCAGCTCATGGATCATTGCGCGCAACGGCGCCATGCCGGCACCACCACCAATGAACACCTTCTCGCGCGCGCCTTCCTTGAGGGCGAAGTCACCAAACGGGCCGCTGAAATGGACTTCATCGCCGACCTTCAGCGTGTACATGTAACCCGATCCCCTGCCCGGCTTCGGACCAGGTACGAAGCGGACCAGGAAAGTCAGTTGCCCGTCGCAGCGCTCGAGCGGCACTGCCACCGAATACGAACGGCGAACCGGCGCATCGTTCGCGAGCGCTGCCAGAGTGCCCACTGTCCGCCAGTCCTCATGATGGTCCTCGGGAATCTCGAGATGGGTGGCATCGCGCTCATACACGGGAACATGGACCTGGACGTATGCCCCCGGACGACACGCGACCGGCGCGTTCGGGCGCACCGTTATCTCACGCAGGAAGGGCGACAGGGGTTTGACGCTGGTGACGACCCCTGCCCGCTCGTCGGCCAGGGCCGTGGCATCCCCAACGTCGATGTCGAGGCTGCGCTTCACTGGCAGGTTGCAGGCCAGACGGTAACCCGCCTCGAGTTTAGCGGGCGACAGCAGCGCGCGGTCGGCGCCTGTCGGTGCGGGTACATTTCCGACGCACCGGACTTCGCACAGGCCACAGCTTTGTCCGCCGCCGCAATTGGACGGCAACTGCAGGCCGGAACGGGCAAGCGCCTGGAACACCGTGTCGCCCTGTACAGCATCGATCGAACGCTGCGGCCTCCCGCTAGTGGCGACCAGGTTCACGGTCCGGCTTCGACGCCAGCGGCTGGGGATGAACTCTGCCAGGCGGACGCTCACGAACAGCAGCCATACGCCCGTCAAGGCCATCCACAAGCCGCCGATCGCGCTCGCGACCAGCAAGGGATTGTTGAAGTTTGTCCGCTCGCTGTAATCCATGATGTGGAGCATCCAGAACAGGTCGAAGAGGCGCCAGGTACTGTTCCGATGTTCGAGCACGGCGCCCGACCTGCTCGACACATAGACCGACGTCTCGTCGGCATCATCGAAGTCGATGCGCCAGACCGGTTCCTTATGGCTGCGGGCTTCCAGCGTATACGAAAGAAGCCGAGGCGCGCCGGCTTTGCCGGGGCCGGAGTAAGACGCCCGCGCGATCTTTGCGGCGAGCTGTGCGTCGACTACGATGGCGGCTCCGTCGCTCGCGCTCACCAGCCAGCTGCGCTTGTCGTTTTGCAGGCGGTAGACCGGCTGGTCGAGCACCCAGCCTGAACCGATGGTCATGATGTTTTCTTTGGTGGCAGCCAGCACCGCGTCCGTGCTCATGACATCGCGCGGCCATGCCGGCGGCGCCGGCGGCTTGACGCGAAATTCGCGTCCGGCGACTTTGTCCGCCTCGAGCAGGCTCATCATGACCCCGCTGGACATCCACAGGACGAACTGAATCGCCAGGATCAGTCCCACCCACTTGTGGAGGCGTCGCATCCAGTGACTCATACCGCCTTCCTCCGCGTGAAACTGTAGAAGAGCAGCCAGGCTCCACTCAGCGCGAACGCCAGCCCGGAGATCGAGGCGACGCGCAGGAGCGTGTTGTTCACGTTCTCTCGTTCTTCATAGTCCATGATGTGGAACATCCACAGGAAATCGAACCACCTCCAGAGTTCATGGCGCCGCGCGACGAGGTCACCGGTAAAAGGCGAAAAATACAGCGTCGTCTTGCCCGGCTCGTCGTAATGGACCGCCCACAGGGGCACAGGTCGTGCACCGACTTCCTGGGGTGCCTTGGTGACCCACTCCACGCCGCGGATGCTGCCTTCGCCGACATAGGCCGCATCGGCGAGCGCGACGATGTCCTCCCGGCCGAGCGGGCTGAGCTTTTTGCCGTCGGCGGCGTCCACCAGGGTGGTCTGCTGGCCCTGCTTGATTTCATAGGCTTCCTTCCCGAGCAGGCTCTTCATGCGGAGGGAGGTAATGCCAGGGTAGAGCTCGTGCAGGCGTGCCTGCGTGATGCGGGTTGCCGACGGGTTGAGCCGTTCAGTGGGGACGTGCGCCAGATGGTCGCCGTGGACGACCTCGAGCGGGACGACGACCATGTACAGGCCACTGATCATCCAGAGCAGTGCCTGCACCCCAATGACAAGTCCGATCCATTTATGGGCGCGTCGCACCCAGAAGGCTAATTGCATAGTGTTCGTGTTTGAGTTGTGTTACCCGGCAGGGCAGACTGTCCACCGCGCGGCCGCCGCGCATTATGCACGCGCAGCGGCCTGCGTGGTGTCACCCAGTGCCTAGAACTTGTAGCCGAGGCGAACGTGCCAGCGGCGGCCAAGCAGGTCGTAGGTCATCGTGTCGGTGTTTCCGTCTGTCCAGCTCTGGATATACGGAGGGCGCTTGTCGAACAGGTTGTCGATGCCGACCGACAGGGCAATCGCCTTATTGAATGCATATTTCAGGCTGGCGTTGTGGTAGGCGATGCTCGGCGCGCGGGAGCCGATATCGCTTGGGGCAGCGTTGATGTCGTCAGCCTTGCCGATGTACTGGACCGTGTAAGACCCCGACCACGGGCCGTTCGACGTGGTCAAGGACGCTGTCGACCGCCATTTAGCGTAGCTGCCGCGGCCGCCAGTTATCTTGCCGGCATACTCGATGACCTCGCCGCCAGGGAACGGCGTCACGTCGAACTCGCTAAGACGGGAAACGTCCGCCGTAACTGACGACGACCACCCGAACAGGTTGAAGTCATACATGGCGCCAAGGTCAATCCCGGCGACGCGCTGCTGTGCCGCATTCTCGGGCTGGGACGACAGGAAGTTGATTTCACCCGTACGCGGATCGCGCGTAAAGCTCTGCGGCCCGCAGAAGATGTGTGCCAGCCCCGGGGAGTTGTAGCAGACCGAGAGTTTGGTCGAGCCGGGGACGGTTTCGATCGCGTTGTTGATCTTGATATTGAAATAGTCGAGCGTCAGGGTCAATGCCTTGGACGGCGTCCAGACGGCGCCGACGGTGAACGTGTCCGCCTCTTCCGGTTTCAGGTTCTGGTTGCCACCGCCTGTCGTCAGGATCGACGGTCCGAATTGCCTGAATCCGGCAGGCAGGCCGGACGCCTGGCAGTTCTTGTAGACCGCGGAGTTCGCATCTAACGTATTCCAGTTGTTGCATGGATCGGTCGTCGTCAGGTTACCCTCGGAGACACCGCCGAAGAGTTCAGGGACATTCGGCACGCGGAATGCGGTCGAGCGGTTAGCGCGCATTTTCAACGTCGGGATGACCTGCCAGTCGAGACCGAGCTTGTAGGTGGCCTGCGACCCGAACAGGCTGTAGTCGGAGTACCGCGCCGCGGCGTTCAGGGTCAGGGAATCGACCAGGGGCAGCTTGGCCAGCAAGGGGACGGCCAGCTCTGCGAAGACCTCGCGCGCGCTGTACTCGCCGGCGATCGCATCCTGGGCAGGCGTATTGGCGGCGCCCGACACGATCAGGGCGTCCGGGTCACGCCATCCGCGCTCCTGCCGGTACTCGAAGCCGGATGCAAAACCGACCGGCCCCGCTGGCAACGAGAACACCTCGCCACTGATGCTTGCATTGAAGCTCTTCTGGTCGTTCCCACCATGGTCGCGGGTCGTAAAGTGGATGTATTCGAGCACCGCCGGGCTGAGGTTGCCGTAGCCAAGATAGTTGCCGCATGGGGCTGCGGCCGGCCCCCTGCCGCAGGTTGCGGCGTTGAGGGTCGCGTCGACGCGATCGAGGTTGATGATGTTCGTCATCCCGTCAACGCCGGTGTTTCGTCCCCAGTTAATGGACGCGGACCAGTCCCATTTCTCTCCGATCTCACCTTTCAGGCCGGCAAGCACCCGGAAGGTGTTCGTCTCCTGGAAGAAGTAGCGCGGGCCAACTTCGGCCACGCGGCGGCGCTCCAGCGTCAGGTTCTGCCCGGTCGGATTGGTGGGATGGTTTGCAGCGATTTCAATCGGCCGATAAACACCAATCGCGCCGGGCGTTGCAAGCTGCCTGGACTGGCGGTTGGTGAACATGAGCTCAGTGAACAGGTCGACCTTGTCGTTCAAGCGCACGTTGCCGAAGGCGCTGGCGCCGACGCGCTTGATCGGGTTCACCGCATTGAGGAACGGGTTGCTGTTATAGGCGTGCCTGGCCGCGCTGTAGGCCTCGAAACCGCGCGGATTGCCGCTGGGGTCCTGGTTGAAGTTCACCCGGCGGCCATCCGCCAGCCGCGCACGCCCGCCGATGGTGGACGAACTGCCCGAACACACCAGCTCTCCCTCGTCCTCGAAAAGTGAGCAAGGCGCGCGCGAGGCAAGGTTGACCGCTTCGCTCTCGGAATAGTTCAGGGATGCCATCAGCGAACCGCGCTCGCTCCTGGTTCCCCAGACGACGTCCGCCGACTTCTCGGCGCCGTCGCCGCGCTCGGTCTTCCCGTAGCGCACCGAGGCTTCGACGCCGTCGAAGGCCTTTTTGGTGATGATGTTGACGACGCCGGCCACCGCATCGGCGCCGTAGATGGCCGAGGCGCCGTCTTTCAGGACCTCGATCCGTTCGATCATCGCCACCGGAATCATGTTCAGGTCGACCGAGCTGTTCGCCCCCGTCCCGCCGGACACGACCCGGCGCCCGTTCAGGAGTACCAATGTCCGGTCGATTCCCAGGCCGCGCAGGTTGACCTGGGTGGTGCCGTAGCCGTTGCTGGTCCAGTACGCACTGGTCTGGCTGCCCGCCGTGCCGGCAGAGGACGGAAGCCGCTGCAAAAGTGTTTCGATCGAGATCGCACCGGAGCGCTGGATGGTTTCCGCATCGATCACGGTGACGGGACCCACCCCGGAGACTTGTTCCTGCCGTAGGTTGATACGGCTCCCGGTGACCTGGACGCGCTGCATTCCTGCCGGTTCAGCGGTATCGCCTGTGGCTGGCTGTTGTGCATATGCGCTCTGCTGCAGAACAATCATTGCAAGCGCGGCAGTCGTTCTTGGGACGTACTTGTAAGCCATTTACCCTCCGGGTTTATTTTTGTAGGAGCTATTGAACTGAAGCTGACACATTTCCGAGGCTGCGGGACCAAGCCGGAGCGGGAGAACCGACAGCCAACATGTCTATACATATTGCCGCCTTTCCAATGTAGCCAGAAGTCTACACGTTGGCAATAAAAATGTGTTTTTACAACACCCGGCCATACAAGATTCTTTTGCGCGCAAAAAGGCCGACGCATATTCGCGTCATGCATTAGTGTGAAGAAGCGCTTAACGACTGCCGAGGACAGCGGCAGTCGCCTCGCTTCAACTCAAGCGGATGCCATCTGACGGCACTCGGCGGCACACTTGCGGCATGCGGCAGCGCATTCCTGGCAATGCTGCATTTGATGCTTGCCGCACTCTTCCGCACACATGTCACAAAGCGACACGCACGCCTCGCAAACAAGCTTTGCAGCTTCGCTGCCCCTTGCCATCATTGCCGCAGCCAACCGGCACAGCTGCGCGCAATCGATGTCCAGGGCGATACAGCGCGCCATCATCTTTACGTCATCCTCCTGCAGACACGCTGCCGCACACATGTCGCATGCGTTAGCACAATCGTTGCACGCTTCAATACAGCTCTCGTAGTGTTGATGCATGATGCTCTCCTAAAAAAAGTTGGTTTCAGTGTCGCCCACAGGACATCCCTTTCCCTGGGCTGCTAACGCCTCACCCTATATAGACTCAAAACCACAGCCGCAGTCCAGCTACTGCCTGCGTCTGGCTACGTTGGCCGCCGCGCAAACGCGTGTAGTCGGCGGTTTCCCCGAACTGCCGGCCCCAGGTAACACCGATGTAAGGCGCAAATTTGCGCGTTATTTCGTACCGAAGTCGCAGTCCGAAGCCGAGATCGGAAAGGCCTTTTCCAGTGCCCCGCTCGGGATCGGCCCGGCTGTACAGGTTTGCACCCAACTCTGGTTCGAGAATCACCCTGGAAGTGAACAAGATCTCGTACTTCACCGCAAAGCGCGCCGCAAGCTCGCCTCCGGACCGCCAATACGCTGTCGCCTCGGTCTCGAACCAGTACGGCGCGAGGCCCTGCACCCCGAAGGCGAGCCAGTCCCTTCCGCCGCCTTCGCCGGCGTCGTGCCGTATGCCCAGCTGGGTGCTCCAGAACGGCGCGAATGCGCGGTCCCAGAGCAGTTCGGTACGGGCCGCTTCGAGCGCCCCGCCGCGGCGCTCGCCTTCGAGCTTCACCCAAGCCTTGTTGTAGTCGTTGCCGTACCACGCCTCGACTTCCAGGTTTTGGCCGCGTTCGCCATCGCCTTTCGCCACCTCAGCCTTGTCGACCAGCACTTTCCCGAACGGGGCGTTGTCGTGCATCTCGTGGTTGCCGAAATTGGCGTGCCGCGCCCCTTCGTTGTAGGCGTTCGGATCGCGCGCATCTGGAGGAGGCTTACCTCCCTGCATCGGTCCCATCATCATGCCGTGCCCACCCATGGGCGCAGCATTCGCCGCTGGAGCCGGTTGCCCAGTCTGGCCAGCACTGGCACCATGCCCCATCGCCGAGTGATCCATGCCAGGCATGTGGACGGGGGCGGCACTGGGCTTGGCGGCCGGCGCACTTTGTGGCTGCGTACCGTGGCCTGCATGCCCGGCATCGTGTGTTTGGGGTTCCACTTTCTGGACTGAGGTTATCGCCTGCGGCGCCGGGGCCGGGCTCCCGTGACCGGCGTGACCAGCTTCTACGGCTTTTGGTGACGCCGGGGCGGTGGGCGCCTGCTGCGATGGCGTTGCACTCGATTGCGCCGGTGGTGCGTGCCCCATCTTCGAATGGTCCATCGTCGACATGTCCTGTCCCGTGACAGGCTGGGACGGCTGGTGGTGTTGTCCCGATGGCGGCGTAGTCTGCGCCATTGCATTCGCTGACAGTAGACCAGCCAGGACAAGGACGGCGGGCATTGACTTCATCGTAGGAGTCCTCATGATACGACCACCTCCCTGAACATTCCGGCTTCCATGTGGTACATCAGGTGACAGTGGAAGGCCCAGTGGCCACGTGCGTCGGCCGTGACGCGGTAAGCGATCCGTTGGGCCGGCTGCACGTTGATCGTGTGCTTCCGGACCTGGAACTCGCCGTTTTCGGACTCCAGGTCGCTCCACATGCCATGCAGATGAATCGGGTGATTCATCATCGTGTCGTTGACGAGGACGATGCGCAGCCGTTCGCCATACCGGAAATGGATCGGCAGAGCCTCGGAGAATTTCTGGCCGTCGAACGACCACATGAACCGCTCCATGTTGCCGGTAAGGTGAAGCTCGATCTCGCGTGTCGGCTCCCGTGGATCGACCGTCCCGCCTACCGTCCGCAAGTCTGCATAGGTCAGGACACGGCGGCCATTTCCGCGCAGGTTGACGCCCGGGTCATCGAGGTTGGTGCGCGGCATATCGACGTGCATGTCGACGCCTGGTCCATATTCCGTGCGGGCATGGGTGACCTTGGGAGGCTGGACAGGCTTGGCGGGCGAGGACATCTGCGCGTGCGCGGCATGAGCGTCAGCTGGGGCAGCGGCTTGTTGCGTATGACCCTGATGGGATGACGCGGCGGCCGCTCGCGCGGGGGATGACGAGCCGCCGCCCGTCGCCTGTGCATCCGTTCCATGCCCGCCATGCCCACCGCCGTGCATGCCAGACATGGTCATCGCACCCATCATGTCCGTCATGGTCAGCCACTGCGCTTCGTCCACGGCAGGAACAGGAGCCTGCATGCCCGCTCGTGGCGCGAGCGTCGCGCGCACGAACCCCGAACGTCCTATCGACTGAGCGAACACCGTGTACGCCTTTTCTTCGCTCGGTTCGACAATGACATCGTAGGTTTCCGCGACCGAGATGCGTATCTCGTCTACGGTGACGGGCTCCACATCCTGGCCATCGGCAGAGATGACCGTCATCTTCAGGCCCGGGATACGTAGGTCGAAGATGGTCGTCGCCGCGCCGTTGATCAAACGCAGGCGGACCTTCTCGCCCGGGCGGAACAGGCCGGTCCAGTTCATCTCCGCCGTGGCGCCGTTGATCAGGTACCGAAGCGCTCCGCTGATGTTCCTGCTTGCCGTCACATCGCTGAAGTCGTTGGGCATCATGCGCATCTGGTTCCACATCTTGCGCTTGTCGACCGCTGCGGAAAACCCCATCGTTTGCACGTCACGCACGAATTCGCCGAAGGTCGGCTGCTTGTTGTTGAAGAAGTCGCTCATCTTCTTCAGGTTCGCCAGCACACGCTCGGGCTTCTCGTCGGTCCAGTCCGAAAGCATCACCACGTAGTCGCGGTCTGCAGCTACGCGCTCCCCTCCCTTCGGGATCACGACGATCGGACCGTACAGGCCGGTCTGCTCCTGGAACGCGGAGTGACTGTGGTACCAATAGGTGCCGCTCTGCTTGACGTCAAACCGGTACGTGAACGTCTGGCCGGGCTCGATGCCGGCGAAACTCAGTCCCGGCACACCATCCATCTCGGCTGGGAGGAGGATGCCGTGCCAGTGGATCGAACTGACCGTTGGGAGCCGGTTGGTGACCCGGATCGTCACGGTGTCGCCTTCGGTCCAGTAGAGCGTCGGCGCAGGAAGCTGGCCATTGACCACCGTGGCAATGCGGTCGGCGCCGGTGAAGTTAACAGCTGCGGGCCCGATCTCCAGGTCGAAATTGCTGCCGCGCAGGACCCGGCGGTCCTCCTGGGCAGCGAACAGTGCGCCCGGACTCAAACCTGCAAGCCCAGCCACAGCACCGAGGCCCTGCAGGAAGCGGCGGCGCCAACTGCTGACGCCCGCTTCAGATACATCTACATACTTCATATGGTCCTCCGATACGAATTGAAAGTTCTGGCGCAGCGGGTGCCAGACCAATGCCTACGCTCCCGGCGCGTGCGCAGGCCAGGTTCGCAGCCGACTCGGCAGGCACCGCGCGCTGCTGGTGGAACAAAGCCGCAGGGCCGCGCGCCGCCCTATGGGTCAAGGACGCACAGGCGCGCAGCAAGGGCTGAGCAGCAGGTTCAGGAAACGTTCGCCGGCACTAGCCGCGAAGAGTCGTCACGCCCGGTTGGCGTGAGAAGACGAGGTGGGCGTTCGATGCGGGCGGGGATATGCCCGGTAAAAGAGGATGGGGAGAGTTGCTGAAGTCCGTTGGCCGGTTCTTCCACTGCGGTCACAAGGGCCACGGGGGGCGGCGCGCATGCGCCAATGCTGCAGCCCGCGCAGGTACCACAACTGGACCGCTCATGCGCATCCGTGCTTGTAGACGCGCAGTCTCCATCAGGTGAAGAAGCGCCCTGCGCCGCCGCGGCGACATGTTCGTGAGTGACCGCCTGACTGCCGGCGTCTGCGGCGGCAACCGCCAATGGCGCATCCGGCTCGGTACTGGAGACGACTGAAGCATGGTGAGACATGCCGCACGCGAACCTCGCTACTCCCGCAATGCCCTGCACTGGTAAGGAAACGATTAGTAGGCACAAGAAAAATGATCGTAGCCTGCTGCACATATGGACAATGTAGCATGCTTGCAGCGACAAGCGCACACACTAGAAAGTTGAAACGAACTTGATGCAGACACCCGGCTCTGTACGGTGCTGCGCGCAGCGCGGCAGATTGTCATGTCCGGACGCGATGACATGCCAGAGCCGCGACCGCGGCTGCCCCAGCTTGTCACTGCGCTCGATGACTTGGTACGAGCATGAACGGTCGTACGCGCGTTATTTGACAGATGAGATGATGTAGTTCGACCCTTGCTGGGTGAACTCCACGTCAACCTTCTTGCCGACTGCCAGCTTTTGGAGCAATGACTTGTCCTTGACGCCGAAGCTCATCGTCATTGGCGGCCAGTTGAGCGTCTTGACCTGGTCATGTGCAAGCGTCACTTTGCCGTTGGCCTGATCCAGCGCCTTCACTACGCCTGACGTTTTATGCACTGCCCCTTTTTTTGGCGTGCCCTGGACTTTGCTATCGGACGTCTTCTCCTTCGTCATGCGCTTGCATGCCGACATATCCATGCCCTTCATATCCTTCATGTCCATGCAGCCTTGTTTCATGTCCATACCCTTCATATCACTTGCCTGGCCGAAGGCAGCGCCGGGAATGGTCAATGCAGCGATAAGGGACAGCGGGGCGAAACGTTTCATGAGATTCTCCTCAAGGTGGCTAAAGCAGAGTTTTTCGTCCGTGACCGGACGACATCGTTCATGTGCTTTCATAACTGACCTCGTTGCGTGAAGGTTTCGGGATATCCTCTTGTCGCAGCTCCCGACGGCGCATCAACATATAAACGACCGGAACCACAAACATCGACAGCAAGGGCGCGGACAGCATCCCGCCAACCATTGGCGCCGCAATACGCTGCATGATTTCGGAACCGGTGCCGTGGGCGATCATGATGGGGACCAGGCCCGCGATGATTACCGCGACGGTCATGGCTTTTGGCCTCACGCGTTGAACCGCTCCCTCCTGAATGGCATCCAACAGATCGGCTTCGGATGACTTCCCGGCAGCCAGGCGGGCTTCCCAGGCATGCTTCAGGTAGAGCAGCATGATCACCCCGAACTCGGCCGCTACGCCGGCAAGTGCAATGAAGCCGACCGCGCTGGCGACCGACAGGTGGTGTCCGAGCATCCAGAGAAGCCAGATACCGCCGGCCAGTGCGAACGGCAAGGTGGCCATGATCAGGATTGCCTCGTCGAAGCGCTTGAATGTCAGGTAGAGGAGGATGAAAATCACCAGGAGCGTTGCCGGCACGACGATCTTGAGCTTCGCACTGGCGCGTTCCAGGTATTCAAACTGACCTGACCAGGAAATCGAGTAACCCGGTTGCAGCTTGACCTCCTTTGCGACAGCCTGCTGCATGTCGCGTACCACCGAGTTCATGTCGCGTCCCCGGATGTCGACGTACACCCACCCGGACAGGCGCGCGTTTTCACTCCGGAGCATGGGTGGGCCGTCATTGATGCGAACTGCCGCCACATCACCCAGGCGAATCTGTGCCCCGCGTGGCGTCAGGACGGGCAATTGCCGCAGGTTTTCGATTGAACCACGGATTTCGCGCGGATAGCGAACGTTGATCGGGAAGCGCTGCAGGCCTTCGACAGTCTCGCCGATGTTGTCGCCCCCAATCGCTGCCGACACGATGCTCTGCACGTCGGCGATATTCAAGCCGTACCGGGCTGCCTGGTCGCGGTTGATGTCGACGTCGACATAACGTCCCCCATTGAGACGTTCAGCGAGTGCCGAAGACACGCCGGGCACCGTCTTGACGATCCGTTCGATTTCTCCAGCAACGCGATCGATCTCCTGCAGGCTGGTACCGGCCACCTTGACGCCGACCGGACTCTTGATGCCGGTGGCCAGCATGTCGATGCGATTCCGGATGGGTGGTACCCAGATGTTGGAAAGCCCGGGCACCTTGACCACGCGGTCGAGTTCCTCGACCAGCTTATCCGTGGTCATGCCCGGCCGCCATTGATCCCTGGGCTTGAACTGGATCGTGGTCTCGAACATCTCCAGTGGCGCAGGATCGGTTGCCGTCTCGGCCCGTCCCGCTTTCCCGAAGACGCTTTGCACTTCCGGTACCGTTTTGATCAGGCGGTCGGTCTGCTGGAGCAGTTGCGACACCTTGCCCGCCGATAGCCCCGGTAGCGCCGAGGGCATGTACAGAAGGTCGCCTTCGTCGAGAGGCGGCATGAATTCTGCGCCGAGCCGGGTCATCGGCCAGATAGTGATGGCCGCAATCACGGCGGCAGCGACCAGCGTCGCCTTGGGAAAGCGCAGTACGCCATCGAGCAGGGGCCGGTAGACGGCGATCAGGAAGCGATTCAGCGGATTCTTGTGCTCCTCGGGAATACGCCCGCGGATCAGGTAACCCATCAATACCGGAATCAAGGTCACGGCCAGACCTGCAGCCGCTGCCATGGAGTAGGTCTTCGTGAACGCGAGCGGCGAGAACAGGCGTCCTTCCTGCGCCTCCAATGTGAACACCGGAATAAACGATAGCACGATGATCAGCAGCGAGAAGAACAGCGCTGGGCCGACTTCCGCTGCGGCGTCTCCAATGACCCGCCAGCGAGCCTCCCCTTCCAGCTTCGCTCCCGGATGGGCGTGATCCCATGCTTCGATATGCTTGTGCGCGTTCTCGATCATGACCACGGCGGCGTCCACCATCGCCCCGACCGCAATCGCGATCCCGCCCAGCGACATGATGTTCGCGTTCACCCCTTGGTAGTGCATGACAATAAAGGCGACCAGAATACCGATCGGCAGTGTGACGATCGCGACCAGCGCCGAGCGCAGATGAAAGAGGAAGATTGCGCACACAATCGCAACGACGACAAATTCCTCGACCAGCTTGTCGCGCAGATTGTCTACCGCCCCCCTGATCAGGTGCGATCGGTCATAAGTGGGAACGATCTCCACTCCAGGCGGCAGACCTGGCTTGAGGGTCGCCAGTTTGGCTTTCACCGCATCAATGGTTTCCAGTGCATTTTTCCCTGAGCGCATGACGATGATGCCGCCTGCAACCTCGCCTTCGCCGTTGAGCTCGGAGATGCCGCGTCGCATTTCCGGACCCAGCTGGATTCGCGCTACGTCACCGAGCCGCACAGGAATACCGGCCTCGGAGGTCATCAGGGGAATCTTGCGGAAGTCGTCGAGCGATTGGAGATAACCGCTCGAACGTACCATGTATTCAGCTTCGCCCAGCTCGAGCACCGAACCACCGGCTTCCTGATTGGCCTTCTGCACCGCCTCGATCACCACGTTATGCGCGATGTTGTAGGCCCGCAGCTTCGCAGGATCGAGCACGATCTGATACTGCCGCACCATGCCGCCCAGGCTTGCGACCTCTGACACGTTGGGTACGGTCTTCAATTCGTACTTGAGGAACCAGTCCTGGAGCGCACGCAGCTGCGAGAGGTCCATCTTGCCGCTGCGGTCGACCAGCGCATATTCATAGACCCATCCGACGCCGCTCGCGTCCGGTCCGAGTGCGGGCTTCGCTTGCGTCGGGAGCCGCGACTGGACCTGGTTCAGGTATTCCAGCACGCGCGAACGTGCCCAGTACGGATCGGTCCCGTCCTCGAACAGGATGTAGACGAAGGAGTCGCCGAAGAACGAATAACCGCGCACGGTCTTCGCCCCGGGAACCGACAGCATGGTGGTCGTCAGTGGATAGGTGACCTGGTTCTCGACGATCTGCGGCGCCTGGCCGGGCCAGGTGGTGCGGATGATGACCTGCACGTCGGACAGGTCGGGAAGCGCGTCGAGCGGGGTCCGCTGGAGGGACCAGATGCCCCATGCGGTCATGCCTGCCGTAGCCAGAAGCACCAGGAAGCGGTTGGCGATCGACCAGCGGATCAGTCGGGTGATCATTTCCAGCCTTTCTTCTCCCCGGGCGTCCGGGTGATGTTGATGATCTCGTACTCGCCTTCGCCGCTTTGCCGGAACTCGAACGTCACCGGGTCTCCGACAGCGAACTCGCCCGGCAATCCGCCGGCACGCAGCTTGAAGCCCATCGTCATCGGTGGCCATTGCAGGCTTGGAATCGGCCCGTGCGAGAGTACGATTTCGTCCTTGTCGATGCTCTCGACCTTGCCTTCGCCGCGATGGCGTCCGGCCCCCGTATCTGCGCCCGTACCCGCAACCGTATCGGCCGGTCGGGGTTGCACGCCTTGCGGGGCCTGCGAGACTTGATCAGCTTTCGGGGGCTCGGCCAGGCGAGTCGCGGTTCCGCGCAGACTTGCTTCCGAATCGATCAGGAACTGGCCTGAGACCACCACTTTTTGTCCTGCCGCGAGCCCACGGCGGATCTCGGTCTTGCCATCGCCCTCGGTGCCGGGTTCGACCTCCACCGGCGCAAACTTGCCCTCCCCGAGCGCCACCATCACGACACTGCGCTGTCCCGTCCGGATGACTGCTTCGGTCGGTACGAGCAGCGTGTCCGTGCCCGCGGCCGGCGTGAAGCGCACGGTCGCGAACATGCCCGGCACGAGCCGCTGCCCCGGATTCTCTAGTTCGACTCGCGCGCGCAGGGTTCGGGTTGCCGGATCGACTTCCGGCAGGATCGCGCTGACCCGGCCATTCAGCACGGTGCCAGGCGAGGATGGGGTGCGCGCCTCTACGAGGGTGCCGGGGCGCACCTGCGCCGCGGCCGCTTCCGGCACTTCCGCGTTGACCCAGACGGTGCCCAGTCCATTGATCCGAAACATCGGTGCGCCGACGGCGACCGTCGTTCCCTCGCGTACCGACAGCTCGGACACGACGCCGCCGACCGGGGCGTTGATCGTCACGCGCGGCTGCACCTTCCCGCCGGCGTCGACAGCTCGGATCTGGGCGTCGGTCATGCCTGCAAGGCGCATGCGCTGCCGGGCGCCATCCAACAGGCCATCAAGGCCGTTCCCGGGCATGCGCTTCACCGCCAGGAATTCCTCTTGCGCCGCGACCCAGTCCGGCACATACACCGCCGCCAGCGGCTGGCCCTTTTTTACAGGGTCGAGCGGCGCCCGCACGAACAGCCGCTCGACGAAGCCGGCGCTGCGCGCCTGCACCAGCGCGACGTCGCGCTCGTTGTATGCGACAGTGCCGACGGCTTCGACGCTCATGGTCAGCTTGCCCCGCGTGACATCGGCGGTGCGCATCCCGAGATTCTGTTCCACCACCGGACTGATCGAGACCTTGCCCTCGTCCGCAGGCGCATCGGCGTACACGGGAACGAGCTGCATGTCCATGAAAGGAGACTTGCCTGGCTTATCGAATTTCTGCCCCGGCACCATCGGGTCATGCCAGTACAGCACCTTCCTTCCGGTCGCCGGATCGAGCGCGCCGCCCGCACCTGCGTGCGCCGCCGGGGCTGCTCCGGCCGTGGCTTCCATTCCCTTGTTCATCCCGAGGCGATAGACGCCATACCCCCCTGCCCCGACGACGAGCACCGCCAGCAGGGCAATCGCCATGGTTTTCCTGTTCATTGCTGCCTCCTGTCGGTACCCGGGTTAGCATTGTGTTGTCTGCCCGCAGGGACCAGGAACCGGAGCTGTGCCCAGAGACGGCCAGTGTCCGCCTCCAGCTGCAGCACCTGCAAGCGCGCATCGAGTTCACTGCGCCGCGCCGCGAGCACGTCGGCGAGCGACATCTTGCCTCCGCGGTATTGCGCGACAGCTGACGTGGTCCGTGAGCGTGCCAGCGGAAGCAGGTCCTGCTCTAGGCGCGTCTGGCGCTCCCGGTTACTCTGCCACTCATTGAGCATGGCCCCCACCTCGGCTACGTGCGCGCGCAGCGCATCCTCGCTTTCGGCCTTCGCCTGCTCGAGCTGTGCCAGCCGTGCCGATACCTCCCTGTCCTGCCGGTTACTTTGATTCCACTGCAAGGGAACGGACAAACCGACAGACAGCATGTTCGAGTACGCGTGTCCGCGCTGCTGGAATGCGACTTCGACGCTCCAGTCTGGCTTTTTGTCGGCCCGTGCCAGCGCCGCCTCGGTTGCCGCAATGTCTTCCTGCTTGCGCAGGACGGCGATTTCCGGATGATGGCCGAGCTGGGTCTCCAGCGTCCCCGGATCGAGCGGAACGGCGTCAAGCACCGGCTTGCCTTCAAGGGGGAGCTGCGCGGCCTCGCCGATCCAGCGCGCGAGCGCCAGTTTGGCGTTGGCGACGCGCCGTCCCAGCTCGCGGGCGCGATCAGCCAGGGCCACCGCTTCGCCGCGGGCGGTGAAAATGTCGGCTTGTGCGCCGCGTCCGCCACGGTATGCAGCCTCGGCCGCCGCGACCTCCTGGCCCGCCTGCTGTTCCTGTTCGGCGACCAGCCCTGCCATCGCCTCAGCGTAATAGCGTTCCAGCCAGGCCACCGCCGTGTCGCGTTCGATCGCGGCGGCGGCCGCAGTCTTTTCCGCCGATGTCTTGTCGGCTTCGCGCTCAAAGCGCTCTGCGCGCAAGCGCCGCTTGTCGGCGCGCGTCAGGTCTTGCATGAGGCCGATGCGGCGCTGGGTCATGAAATCGCGCGTCGTGCTGAACCGGTCCGGTCCTTCGACCGGTACATTGTCGACGCCGACCTTCAGGACCGGGTCGGGCAATCGCTCGGCAGCGGCCGCCTGTTCTCGCGATGCAAGGACGGCGTAGTCCTTGGCGGCAAGAAGGCGGGAGCGTTCTACAGCGCGGAACTGCGCCTCCTGCAGTGTCAGCGGACTGTTGGCCGCGCCGGCACCGCCGCACAATGCGGAGATCAATGAGGCGAGTACGAGCCGTGCGCCGTGTCGACAGGCGCGATGACGCGCCAGCACGGGCGCGATGTATGGGATAAACATGGAACCTCCAAGGATGCAACGCACAACATCGCCAGTGCGCGAGGCACAGCGACGACAGACTTGGCAAGCAGGAGGATCAGATACGGAAACAGCAGTGGCGGATCGCCAGGGGCGGTGACGTTGTTCGCGTCAGGAAAGGAGGATTAGCGGGGGTGGAGTCTGGTCGGTAAGCGACGTCCAGCGGCAGCAGCGGCAAGCCGAAACCGACGGCCAGGAACGGTTGCAGTGGTGGCACCCCTGGCTTGTCGAGCGATTGGTTGTCCGCTTGGTGGTAGGCGTGGCAAAGGCTGGGCTGCACCAGGTCCATCTCGTGGCAGGCCGGCATCTCGTCTGGCGGCACGTAGGCCGACATGCGCGCGACTTCGCTTTCATGCTGCACGCTCAGCGCCGGGCAGGCGTACGCCGCCACAGCAAGCTGCATGAACAGGATGCTGAAAAGGGTGATCGTCGCAGCGAATAGCCGCGATGGACGAGAGAGGTTCTTCATGATTAAGTGGGATGCTACAAGTGGCGTCCGTTGTTGTCAACGACGCCACTTGTCCTGCAGTTCCCTGCCCTGGCTATGCGGCGGCGCCGGAAATCAAACCCGGACGGCGCCGCTCCGGAATCGTAACGTCGTCTTCAGCCATTCCCGGACCTGATAGGTCCTGGCTTCAAACGGCAGGTGAAACAGGAAGGCGCCGACGACGAGCCCAACATACAGGAGCAGATACACCAACAAATGCAGCGGCCGGTGAGGATCGAGCTTGGCGTTGCCAAGGACGGGCGCTGCAAGGTGCAGCATCGCCCCATCAGTGGAATGTGCAGGACATACAGCGTAAACGAGAACTCCGAAAAGAATCGCCCGACGCGGTTGACCCACTCGTTAGCTCGCGTACGTGCCCACGTGACTTGCATGCTCGACAGAAACAGCACGAAGACCATGCTGAATAACAGGTACTGGACAAAGCTGTCCACACTGATGTCGCTCTTCCCTTTCAGGCGGATAGCGGCAGCCGCGCCGATGAGTCCAAGAAATAAGGTCCAGCGCAGGAACGGGCCACATTCGATCCGCACGCGTGAGAATGCTGCACCCAGCAGCCAGATCGAAAAGTACAGCAGGATTGCGCTGTTCAGCAGTTGTACGATAGCGGCAACCGTCAACAGGATCAGGACCCGGCGCCACGTGGACCGGGTACGAAATAGCATGACGAGTAGAGGAAACAGCACGTAATACCAAGTCTCGTTCGCTAGGCTCCACAACGGAAAATTACCTCCAAACTCAGGCACCAGAATATTTTGCAGTCCAAGCAGGTTTCCGATCAACGCAGTAACCGAGTACGCATTGTCCGGCGCGAATGACAGCTTCGATGGATCGAGTGCGCCTGTGGCCAGGCCGAACAGCAACATGACGCCAAAGGTCGGTATCAGCACGATCCATAATCGAGTCACCCGATCGATGGCGTAATTCGAGATGGCGTTATCGGTGTCGAGGCGGTTGAGCAGACTGCCCCCGACCAGCCAGCCGCTGAGAACGAAGAACACGATCACCGCCAGATACGCGAACCCGCTGGCGAAGGCAAGCGCCTGGAAGGCGAGCGAAGGGTCCTGGACAGTGCTGAAGCCGGGGTAGACCTGAGCGCGCAGGTGCGCGGCCGCGACCTGTAGCGCGGCAGCTCCCCGGAGAAGCGAGATGAGCATGGAATGCCACTGGTCTTCGGACAGGTTTGATCGTTGGAGCAAGGTGATCTTTGGCACGGATGGGCCTTTGGGAAAGGTCGAGGTTCATCGCATCCTAAATCACAGGAAAACTTACCTACCTGATAACGAACAAGCTCAGCGGATTGAGCTGTTCTGAAATCGGCGCCCGCGATACCGCTGCGCAATGGCTGGCTTCTGCAGCATTGAGCTCAACGAGTTGGTTTCGACTAAGACAAAAGGACTTTGGCCTCAGTTAGCTCAACCAAACGGCTTGGCGCTACCCCGAGTGCAGCTGCGAACCTAAAAATCATCCGAATGGTTGGCTGGTTCACACCTCGCTCAACCATGCTAACAAAAGAGCGATCAACTCCAGCTGCAAGGGCTAACTGTTCTTGCGTTAGGCCCGCTTCTGTACGAACTACTCGCAATACTTTTCCAAATGCTAGCCCAGGATCCAACTGAGATCTCCCAACAAAGGGAGAAAGCATGTCCTTCCGGCATCACTTAGTCTTCGGAGTATACTCAGAATTTACAACTTGACTCATAAAAGTTTCATCGAAGAAATTTTTGCCTGTCCGAAAAATTACATCATCATGACCATCGCCCGATCGCCACTTCTTTGTTTTTTTACCAATGATGACTACATCAACGAATTATGCCTAGCTTACTGGTCTTTGAACGAGCACGGAAAATGGTGTTCTAGCCTTGCCCAGCTAACAATACAGACCCGAAAGAGCCGGGCAGCTCTGCATTCCCTCACAAAAGAAAACAGCTCTGCTTATATTCTTTATTTACGTTGCGAGGAATGCACAAACCCTATACAGGTCACCAGTCGCACGCATTTTGAATCAGTGACGCGAGTAGCGAAAAGAAATAGGCAGTATCGCTGCGACAACTGCATTGATAGACAAGCAGTAAAACAAAGCAAACCGCCCGAATTGCCCCTCGATCAGGTATCAGAAGCATCTTCTCAAAAGGTTCGTACTGTCATTGATTACAATCAGCTAGATTATACTAACGCATTTCTGCTATACAGCCTCCTCTCGGCCGCTGGCGAGCAATGGAACAACAATACGATAGCTCCTATCAGTGCCCAAATCGGAACGCTAGCACCAACACCAAGTCTTACGACGGAGATATATCTCCACCTGCACAGCGAAAAAATAATCATCCCATCTCCGTCAAGCTGTAATCGTCCGTTTCCTAATATTGGAGACAACAGCTATCTCACATTTCTACCCAATGACGTAACATGGATACTAGTCCTTGACGAACGCAAAATGACCCCGGCGTCTTTAATGAACGCTCTCGAACTGATCATAGGAAAATTCGATCCTGCATCTGCTTCGGCCCTTTGGTACCTGATTGCAGAGGCGGAGTGTGAACGCTACTTCGGTGAACTTTGTGACCGCTACAGATTTAAAAGGCAAATGCTATACACGGAGAAGGTAGCCGGAGCAATTAGGTACTGTCTAGATCGGCTTTCATTGCCTCAGGTATGGAATATTCTATGGTGCACAATGCGAACCGTTGCAGCATTAGTGCAGGAAGGAACTTATTCTCACCCCCATGTGTACAACATGATCTCAACAATAATAATGCGTGATGTCGATCGCCGGATAGCAAATAATCAACAAATTCGCCCCTGGGGCCGACTACAACCACACAAGGAATCAGTAATTACGAGCGTCCTTTTCGACAAAGTTTTTCATACGGGCACGGCAGCTTTTGAACAAGTGAACGGTAAGAATTCATCTCTTTACCAGCAGCCGTAGAACGCTATCGCGAATTTAGCTAATTCTAATGTCGAGCCAAAAGCGATAACGATAGATTAAGCATCACCGACACGCGATACACTGGCGATGCTTGCAACCTTTAGGCCCACGTTTCGGCAAGTAGTTAGTAATGCGCAACGGGCTTTGTTCAATGCTAGCTCAAGGTTGACGATGTCCAGGAAGATCAAGCTGACGTGTCGCGGAAAATTTCAACCTATGCACATGTAGGTCAAAACAATCATGTAGATGTTGCATCTTCACAACACAAAGACCTGTACGCGATGCTAATGCGAAATGTTATACAAAATATTAAACATAACAATCTTGGCACCCAGCTTCGTCATAGGAGGCCTTGCAATTTGTTATAGTCTTTTGGGGGGATATAAGCATCCGCTGTCCGTCGCCCAGCACTCGATCGCGGTCATGCTGCTGCGCCGCGCCGCGGCGCCTTCCATCACGCCGCTGGAAGAATTGCGCGAGCTGCTGCACGACGCAGAGGAAGGCCTGCTCGGCTTCGATGCGATCTCGGTCATCAAGCCTTTCCTGGGCGACGCCTTCCGCGCGCTGACCAAGCGCCTGGAGCACATGGTCTTCCTGCGCTACGGCCTGCCGGCCTGGGACACGCGCGGCCACGCGGCGCACAAGCGCGCCGACCGCCTGGCCGCGGCAAGCGAGGCCGTGCACGTGGCCGGCTGGTCACGCGAGGAAGTGCGGCGCACCCTCAAGATCCGCGCCGAGGTGCTGGCCGAGGATCCGCTCGCCGCTCATTACGATTGCCGGCCGTGGGAGCCATGGCCGCCTGCCGTGGCCTGCGAGCGCTTCCTGGCCGAGCTCGAGCGGCTGAAGGCGAGTGCCCATGGATGAGATCGCGCGCGCCTGCGAACTGCTGCGGGAGGCCGACGGCCTTTTAATCGCTGCCGGCGCCGGCATCGGCGTCGATTCAGGCCTGCCTGATTTTCGCGGCAATACCGGCTTCTGGAAAGCCTATCCGCCACTGGCCGAACGCGGCCTGCCGTTTCGCGAGATGGCCAATCCGGCCAGTTTCGAACGAGATCCGCAGCTTGCCTGGGGCTTTTATGGCCACCGCCTCGACCTGTACCGGCGCACGCGTCCGCATGCGGGCTTCGCGATCCTGCGCGCGCTGGGCGAACGCATGCGGCACGGCAGCTTCGTCTTCACGAGCAATGTCGACGGCCAATTCCAGCGCGCGGGATTTGCGGCCGACAGAGTCGCCGAAATTCACGGCACCATCCACCACCTGCAATGCACTCGCCCCTGCTGCGACCTAACCTGGCCGGCGGACGACGTCGAGCCCGAGGTCGACCTGGCCCGCTGCGCGCTGTTGTCGCCGCTGCCGACCTGCCCACAATGCGGCGCCCTGGCCCGTCCCAACATCCTGATGTTCAACGACGTCGCCTGGGTCGACCTTCCCAGTGAGGCCCAGCTCGGTCGGCTGGCGCAGTGGCGCGCCGGGGTCGCCAAGCTGGCCGTGATCGAGCTCGGGGCCGGCACTGACCTGCCGTCGGTACGCCGCGTTACCGAGTCGCAGGGCGTGCACGCCATCCGCATCAATCCACGCGAACACCGGATCGTGCGTGGCGTTGGAATCCCGATGGGAGCACTCGCCGCGCTGCAGGGAATCGCTCAGGAAATGGAAATTGTGATCAAGTAATATTGAACACTAAGTGGCTGATTTTATTCAGCCTTTTGGACTATCCACAAGAATTGTGGATAAGTGTGTGGAAAAGCGCCACTTGACAAGCCGCAAGCGCAGTATCGATGCGGGTTTCAACAAAATGCCCGTTCTGAAGGCAAAAAAAACCTTCAATAAAATCAGTTACTTGCACGTGCACGACTTCCGCGCGTCCATGTCACATACGGCAAATTCCTACAAAAGCGGTGCACGGGGGATAAGTCGACAATTTACCCGCATCTGTCGTCATTTCCACGCGTTCCGGGCCCGGTCGCGCACCATTATGCGAATACTGTCGGGCATCGGCGTGCGCAGCTCGCGTTTGTCGGCGCTGAGCCAGGCGCATTCCTCGAAATGCTTGAGCATGACCGGGGTGATGAAGCGCGACCGTGCCGCATATACATGGCGGTCGCCCATGCTCGACTGCTGCTTGATGAAGAACCGGTTCGGCACCACCAGGTGCAGGTTTTCACGCGCCCGTGTCATGGCCACATACAGCAGCCGCCGTTCTTCCTCGATGTCTTCCTGGTTGCCGGTCGCCATGTCCGACGGGATGCAGCCGTCGACGACGTTCAGCACGTGCACCGAATTCCACTCTTGACCCTTGCTCGAATGGATGGTGGACAGGATCACGTAGTCTTCGTCGAGCAGCGGCGCGCCGGCGCGGTCGCTGGTGGCTTCGGGCGGGTCGAGCGTGATCTCGGCCAGGAAGCTCTCGCGGTTGCCATAGCCGCCGGACAGCGCCACCAGCTGATCGAGGTCGGCCGCGCGTACCTGGGCATCGTCGTGCAGGCGCTCCAGGTGCGGCTGGTACCACGCGCGCGCCAGCTCGAGGTCCAGCGGCCAGCGCAGGCCGGGCGTACGCAGGCGCCGGTACAAGTCGCAGAATGCTTGCCAGTCGCCCTTGCAGCGCGCCGGCACGGGAAAGACCTCCAGCGCCGTCGCCGCATCGTTGCTCGTGCCCGCGGCCTCGACCAGGCGGGTGGCGGTCGCCTGGCCGATGCCGGGTATCAGCTGCAGCGCGCGGAAACCGGCCAGGCGTCCACTCGGGTTCTGGGCGAAGCGCAGCACGGCCAGCACGTCCTTGATGTGGGCCGCTTCCAGGAATTTCAGGCCGCCGAACTTGACGAAGGGGATGTTGCGGCGCATGAGTTCGAGCTCGAGCGCGGCGCTGTGGCTGGCGGCGCGGAACAGCACCGCCTGGCTCTTGAGCGGCATGCCGGTTTCGCGCTGTTCGAGGATGCGGTTGCAGACCCAGCGCGCCTGCTCGGCTTCGTCGGGTATCAACACCAGCTGCGGCTTGATGCTCGACACCTTGTCGGTCCACAGGGTCTTGGCGTGGCGCTCGAGCGCGGCGCCGATCACCGCGTTCGACGCGTCCAGGATCGGCTGCGTGGAGCGGTAGTTGCGCTCCAGGGTGATCAGCTGCGCCGGCTGCGAGAACTGGCCGGCGAAGTCGAGGATGTTGCGCACCGTGGCGCCGCGAAAGCCATAGATCGACTGCGCATCGTCTCCCACCACCATCACGCCGCGGCCGTCGGGCTTCATGCCGGTGACGATGGCCGCCTGCAGGCGGTTGGTGTCCTGGTATTCGTCGACCAGCACGTGGTCGAACAGCGCGCCGAGTTCCGCCCCCAGCACCGGGTCGGCCGCCATCTCGGCCCAGAACAGCAGCAGGTCGTCGTAGTCGAGCACGTTCTGCTCCTGCTTGGCGTCGACATAGGCGCCGAACAGCGTCTTGAGCTGGGCTTCCCACTCGCTGCACCAGGGGAAGAATGCCTGCAGCACCTGATCGAGCGGCTCGCGGCCGTTGACCACGCGCGAATAGATCGACAGGCAGGTGCCCTTCAATGGAAAGCGTTTTTCCGTCTGGCTCAGGCCGATCTCGTGGCGCACCATGCCCATCAGGTCTTCGGAGTCGCCGCGGTCGTGGATCGTGAATTGATCGTCCAGCCCGATGCGGCCGGAGAACTCGCGCAGCAGGCGCGCGCCGATGCTGTGGAAGGTCCCGGCCCAGGGCAATGTGACCTGCGCCTGGCTGCCCTTGAGCCCGAACAGCCGGTGCAGCACGCCGCCGGCGCGCTGGGTCATTTCGGTGGCGGCGCGGCGCGAAAACGTCAGCAGCAGGATGCGCTGCGGATCGGCGCCCGACTGGATCAGGCGCGCCACCCGGTGCGCCAGCGTATTGGTCTTGCCGGAACCGGCGCCGGCCACTACCAGCAGCGGGCGCGGTGCTTCCGCGCCGACGTCGTGCTCGACCGCCGCCCTCTGTTCTGGGTTCAGGCTGGCGAACGGGTCGTCGGTGGCGGACAGGTTAGCAATCGGATCGGCGACAGCGGACATGGGGCGAAATCTGGAAATGCCATACTGTACATTTATCCAGTCATGCGCTGCAAGAAGAAAATGCAGGCACTCCGCGACGCTGTCAAGGAGTTGTCAAGAATGACATCAGCCATGACCTGAGCAATCGCTGCCAAGTCACGGAAATTCAAGACGTTTTTTGGATATCCACAAAGTCTGTGAATAAGTATGTGGAAAAGCGGGGGCTTGACACGCTGGACGCGGCCTCCCGTGCGGCTTTCAACAATTTGCCTATTGGGAAGGCAATCTCGTTTCGGCTGAAAATCAAGGGTTTACAAGATTTAGCCCTGACCGCCACAGTATGCACCACAAATAAATCTTGCGGGAACTTTGTGGGCAATCGCAAGCGGCTGCGACTGCTCAGGCGAGCGCCCGGCGGCGTTCCGGTTCGAGCAGCACGCGCTCGATCACCTGCGGGCGCACGCCATGCGCCTTGAGGTACTCGAGCGCCGGCATGGTGCCGCACTCGCCCAAAGTCGCGATGCCGCGTGCCACGATGTCTCGCTGACGGATATTCCGCCTGAGCTCGGACGATCCGGAGAGGCTTTGATTGATATCCTGGGCACGGTAGGGGCTCATGGCGCTGGTCTCCGGTGGGTTATGTCGCTGACGCACCACGAGTATTGACGATGGCAGAATGAAGTCAATGTCAAACCTTTATCAATACGCGAAAAGCTTGTCTATGCCAGATGTCGGCGCCGCTATCCAGAGCGGGTAGCACGTGACATGGCGCCGGTCGAGCGGCGATAATCGCCGGATGAGCGCCTCACCCCTGCCCTTGCCGCCTTCCGCGCCGCGTTCCGCACAGCCTGCGCCGCCGGCCGAACCCGACCGTCCCCGCCCGACGTCGTTGACCGACCTGTTCGTGTCATTCACGCTGATCGCCCTGCAGGGCTTCGGCGGGGTGCTGGCCGTGATCCAGCAGCAAGTCGTCGAGCGCAAGCGCTGGATGAGCAACGAGGAATTCATCGAGGAATGGTCGGTGGCCCAGATCATGCCGGGCCCCAACGTCTGCAACCTGGCCATGATGATCGGCACCCGCCACTTCGGCCTGGCCGGCGCCATGAGCGCCCTGGCCGGCATCCTCACCGTGCCGCTGATCCTGGTGCTGTGCCTGGCCCTGGTCTATGCGCAGTTCGCCACCCAGCCCCAGCTGCAGGGCGCACTGCGCGGCATGGCTGCCGTCGCCGCTGGCCTGATCGCCGCCACCGGCCTGCGCATGTCGGTCGCGCTGTCCAAAAACGTGATCCCGCTCGCCGTCTGCATCGCGATCGCCGCCACCGGTTTCGCGCTGCTGGCCTGGATCCGCGTGCCGCTGGCGGCCGTGATCGGCCTGCTCGGCGGCCTGGGCTGCGTACTGGCCTGGCGCCGGCTCAAGCCATGAACGCGCCCAGCCTGGTATTCGGCTGGCATGACTGGCTGAACCTGTTCGTCCATTTCCTGATGCTGTCCATGATGTCGCTCGGCGGCGCGATCTCGACCACCTCCGAGATGCAGCGGTACCTGGTCGAGCGCCAGGGCTGGCTCAGCCAGACCCAGTTCGCCGACTCGGTGGCCCTGGCCCAATCCTCGCCCGGGCCCAACGTGCTGTTCGTGGCCCTGCTGGGCTGGAACGTGGGACTCAATTCCGGCAGCATGACGGCCGCGCTCTACGGCGTGGCGATCTCGATGATCGGCATCATGCTGCCGTCCACCGTGTTTACTTACCAGGTGGCGCAGTGGGCCCAGCGCAACCGCGAGCTGCGCGCCGTGCGCGCCTTCAAGCAGGGCATGGCGCCGCTGGTGATCGCCATGCTGCTGTCGACCGCCTGGCTGCTGGCCACCGGCGGCGGCAAGGGCGGCGAACACATGGACAACTGGCCCCTATGGCTGCTGACGGCGGCCACCGCCATCGTCATCTGGCGCACCCGCCTGCACCTGCTGTGGATGCTGGCGCTCGGCGCGCTGCTGGGGGCGCTGGGCGTGGTCTAGTTGGCAAGCGCCGCCCGGAACCGGCATACTGGCGTCATCTTTTCAACTGCACCCGACACCAAGATGCCCCAACTCCTCAATGAACACGCCTGCTTCGGCGGCGTGCAGCGCTTCTACCAGCACGACTCGGCCGCCATAGGCCTGCCGATGAAATTCTCGGTCTACTTGCCGCCGGCGGCAGGCGAGAAGAAATTGCCGGTGCTGTTCTACCTGGCCGGCCTGACCTGCACCGAAGAAACCTTCATGACCAAGGCCGGCGCCCAGCGCCTGGCCAGCGAACTGGGCATCATCCTGGTCGCGCCCGACACCAGCCCGCGCGGCGCCAACGTGCCGGGAGAAAGCGACAGCTGGGACTTCGGCGCCGGCGCCGGCTTCTACCTCGACGCCACCCAGGAACCGTGGGCGCGCCACTACCGCATGCACAGCTATCTGCTGGAACTGCACGCGCTGGTGCTGGCCACTTTCCAGGCCGATCCAGGCAAGGTAGGCATCTTCGGCCACTCGATGGGCGGCCATGGCGCGCTGACCATGGCGCTCAAGCACCCCGACCTGTTCCGCTCGGTCTCAGCCTTCGCCCCGATCGCCGCGCCAAGCCACTGCCCATGGGGCAAGAAGGCCTTCGGCGGCTACCTCGGCGCCGACGAAAGCGCCTGGCAGCAATACGACGCCAGCGCCCTGATGGCGTCGCATACGAGCGCGCCGTTCCCCGGTGGCATCCTGATCGACCAGGGCCTGGGCGACAAATTCCTGGTCGAGCAGTTGTTGCCCGAGGCCTTCGAGGACGCCTGCGCCAAGGCCAATCAGCCGCTGACCCTGCGCCGCCATGCCGGCTACGACCACGGCTATTACTTCATCTCGACCTTCGTCGAAGACCACCTGCGTTTCCACAGCCGCCAGCTCGGCTAAGCTGCCAGACACCCACGCGCGGCCCCGTCCGGGGCCGCCATTCTTCACCTCGTCATTCCGCACGGCAAACGAACGACGGCCACGCTCGTCCATGTGTATGCTGGAAGTTAACAACTTCTTCATCATGCAAGAGCTAGAACCATTCATCGACCGCGTCGACGCCGGCAGGCATTTGGCCGGGGCGCTGCGTCATTACGCCGGACGCAACGATGTGCTGGTACTCGCGCTGCCGCGCGGGGGCGTGCCGGTCGCCTTCCCCATCGCCCAGGCGCTGCATGCCGAACTCGACTTGATGCTGGTGCGCAAGCTCGGCTTGCCGAACCAGCCTGAGTTCGCCATGGGCGCCATCGGCAGCGGCGGGGTGTGCGTGCTGCAGCCCGGCGTGCCGGGCCTGATGGGCGTGACCCAGGGCGAAGTCGATGCGGTCATCGCGGTGGAGCAGGCCGAACTGGCGCGGCGCGAGCGGCATTATCGCGGCGAGCGTCCGCCGGCCCGGCTTGCGGGACGCTGCGTGATGCTGGTCGACGATGGCGTCGCCACCGGATCGACGATGCTGGCGGCGGTCGAAGTCGCGCGCCGCCAGCGACCGTCCAGGCTGGTGCTGGCGGTGCCGGTGGCGGCCCAGGATGCGCTGCAGGTCTTGCGTGGCGTTGCCGACGAAGTGGCCTGCCCACTCGCCCCGCTGCGCTTTCGCGCCGTGGGGCAGTGGTACCGGCGCTTCGAGCAGACCGCCGATGAAGAAGTGCAATCCCTGCTGGCGCAGGCGTGGGCGCACTAAGGCCACGCCGCCAGTCAACCCTACCTCAAGGAGCCGAGATGAACGATACGAACAACGAACAAGCAAACAACGTGGGCAAGTGGATCGGCGCAGCAGTCGCAGGCGCCTTGCTGATGTACGCATTCGACCCGGATCGCGGCGCCAAGCGGCGCTCCCGCGCCCGCGGCGCCCTGCGCGACGCCCGCGAGCGCACCGGCAACCGCCTCGAACACGCCTGGCACGACGCCGGCGACCGCCTCGACTCGGCGCGCCTGCGCGCCACCGGCGCCGCCGCCATTGCCGGCGAACGCCTGGCCGGCGCCGCCCATGCGGCGGGCGACCGCCTGGCCGAGGTCTCGAACCGCACGCGCGACCGGCTCGAACATGCGCGCGAGCGCCTGGCCGAGGCCTCTTACGACGCGAAGGACCGGGCCAGCCACGCTGCGTTCGAGACGCGCGATCGCGTGAAGCACGCCGCCTACGAGGCGCGCGACCGCGCCGGCCATGCAGCCCATGAAGCGCGTGAACATGCCGAGTACGCCGCCGACCAAGCGCGCGACCGCGCCGAACATGCCGCCGAACGCGCCCGCGAACGTGCCGACCACGCGCGCGAACGCCTGGAGCAAACCGCCCACGGCCTGAAAGCCGACGCCCGCTCGCGCGCCCACGCCGCCGGCAACCAGGTGCGCGCCTGGACCGACCACCTGAGCCAGGTGTTCGGTTCGCGCAGCCCGACGCTCACCAATTCCGCCCTGCTGGGCACCGGCGCCCTGAGCGTGGTCGGCCTGGCGCGCCGTTCGCCGCTGGCTGCCGTGCTCGGCCTGGGCGCGCTGGCGGTGCTGCTGCGCAGCGACCGCGGCCGCCACCTGGTCGATTCGCTGCGTCACCGCGGCGCCGCCAGCCAGGTCGAGGTGGAGAACTCAGTCCACATCGACGCCTCGCCGAAAGAAGTGTTCGACGCCTGGTCCGAGGTCGAGAACTTCCCGCGCTTCATGTCGCACGTGACCGAGGTGCGCGACCTTGGCCACCGCCGCTCGCACTGGGTGGTGCGCGGCCCCGGCGGCATGGAATACGCCTGGAACGCCGTCATGACCGAGCAGTCGCGTCCCGAGCGCCTGTCGTGGCGCAGCGAGCCGGGTTCGGAGATCGAGCAAGAAGGCACGGTCACCTTCGAGCCGTCCGGCAACGGCACCCGCGTCACGGTGCACATGACCTACTCGCCGCCAGCCGGCGCGCTGGGCCACGGCATCGCGCGCATGCTGGGCGCCGATCCGCAGCGCCAGATGGACGACGACCTGGCGCGCATGAAGGAGTTCATCGAGCGCGGCGGCGCCCACTACGCCGGCCATCAAGCGCCGCCGAGCCACAGCGTCCTGCACTGATGTGACCATCCTCACCAATGCCACCCTGGACGCGGTGCGCGCGTCGGCCCGCCCCCTCACCGGGGGCGCGGACGACTACGACGCCCTGCTCGACATGGTCGGCAACGCCCGCTTCGTGCTGCTCGGGGAGGCCACCCATGGCAGCCACGAGTTCTATGCCGAGCGGGCACGCATCACCCGACGCCTGATCGAAGAGAAGGGCTTTACCGCGGTGGCGGTCGAAGCCGACTGGCCCGATGCCTGGCGCGTCAATCGTTATGTGCGGGGCGAAGGTGGGGACACCGACGGCCGCGCCGCCCTGGCGGGCTTCGAACGCTTCCCGGCCTGGATGTGGCGCAACACGGCCGTGCTCGACTTCGTCGAATGGCTGCGCACGCACAACGAAGGACTGGCCGCCGGCGCCGCAAAGACCGGCTTCTACGGCCTGGACCTGTACAGCATGTACACCTCGATCCACGAGGTGCTGGGCTACCTCGAACGGGTCGACCCGAACGCCGCGCGCGAGGCGCGCAAGGTCTACGCCTGCTTCGACCACTACGAGCGAGACAGCCAGCAATACGGCTACCAGGCCAGCTTCGGCATATCGCCTTCCTGCCAGGAAGGCGTGATCGCCACCCTGCGCACCCTGCAGCAGCGCGGTTTCGACTACGTGCAGCGTGAGGGCGGCGACGACGCGTTCTTCTACGCCCAGCAGAACGCGCGCCTGGTCAAGAACGCGGAAGAGTATTACCGCACCATGTTCAAGGGCCGCGTCTCGTCCTGGAACCTGCGTGACAGCCACATGGCCGAGACCCTGGACGCGGTGACGCGCCACCTGTCGCAGGGCGGCAAGCCCGCGCGCATCGTGGTGTGGGAACACAACTCGCACATCGGCGACGCGCGCGCGACCGAGATCGGACGCCAGGGCGAATGGACGCTGGGCGAGCTGGCGCGCAAGGCGCACGGCGCCGACACCGTCCTGGTCGGCTTCACCACCTACGAGGGCCGGGTCACGGCGGCCTCCGAATGGGATGGCGAAGGCCTGCACAAGCACGTGCGGCCGGCCCTGCAGAACAGCTACGAGCACCTGCTGCACAGCACCGGCATCGAGCGCTTCTTCCTGCCGCTGCGCGAGCCGTCGGCGGCGCGCGACGCGCTGATGGAAGAGCGGCTGGAGCGCGCCATCGGCGTACTGTACCTGCCGAGCAGCGAGCGCCAGAGCCACTATTTCATGGCCCAGCTGCCGCGCCAGTTCGACGCCGTGATCCACATCGACCGCACCACGGCGGTGGAGCCGCTTGATGCGACCAGCGGCTGGCATTCGGGCGAGCCGCCAGAGACGTATCCGGGCGGATTGTAACGCCGGCGGCTACGCTGCCTCCCCCACCGCATACCTGTCCCGTCCATTCGCCTTGGCCACGTACAAGGCCCCATCCGCCGCCGCCAGCAGCGCGTCTTCACCCTGTCCAGGACGCCACAAGGCGACACCGACGCTTGCCGACACCGCCAGCATGCCGGCGCCGGTAGTGAACGGCGCGCGCATCGCGGCCACGATCTTGGCGGCGATGCGTTCTGCCTCTGCGCCACTTCCGATCTCTTCGAGGATCACCACGAACTCGTCGCCCGACAGCCGCGCCGGCAGGTCGCTGGCGCGCACGCAGGCGCGCAGACGTTCGCCGAATTCCTTCAGCACCTCGTCGCCCACGCCGTGGCCGTGGCTGTCGTTGATGCGCTTGAAATGGTCGACGTCGAGGTAGGCCAGCGCCAGCGCCCGGCCGTGGCGCGAGGCGCGCGCCAGCGCCTGCTGCAGGGTTTCGTTGAAGCTGCGCCGGTTAGCCAGGCCGGTCAGGGTATCGATGCGCGCGAGCCGGCTCAGCTGCTCCTCGACCTCCTTCACGTGCGTCATGTCGTGCTTGAGCGCGTACACCCCGGCCACGCTGCCGTCAGGCTGCAGGTCGGGGATATAGACGCCTTCCAGCACCCGCGGCGCGCCCCCGATCAGCAGCCGCATCTGGCAGGTGGTCGCATGGCCGGCGAACGCGCCGTCCAGGCCCTCCGCGCCCTGGCGCGCGGCATCCTCGCCCATCAACTGGGCGATCGACATGCCCACCAGCCGCTCGGGCGTGACACCGAACCAGCGCTCGAAGGTCGCGTTGCCGAACCTGAAGCGCCGGTCGCGGTCGAGGTAGGCGATCAGCACCGGCAGGTTGTCGGTGATCAGGCGCAGGCGCTTCTCGCTGGCGGCGCGCAGGCCTTCGGCGTTCTCGCGCTCGGCCATCAGCTGGTAGAAGGCATTGCCCAATTCCCCAATCTCGTCGCGCCGGGTGTCGTGCCGCACCGCGATGTCGGCGCCGTCGTGGCGGATCGCGCGGATGCGGTCGCGCAGGCGCTGCAGCGGCGCCAGCAGCCGGAACACCAGCGCCCAGGCCAGCACGCCGGACGCCAGCGCCAGGCCGCTCGCGCCATAGATGGCGTTGCGGCGCATCTGCGCCAGCGGAGCGAAAGCTTCCTCGGTGGGGTAACGTGCCCCGAGAATCCAGCCCGTCGTACGCAGGCGCTTGTAAGCGTAGATATACGTCCTGCCATCCCGGTCCCTGCCTTCCAGCCAGCCTTCGAAGCCATTGAGCGCGGGATCGGTTTTTGCATTGACATAAGGAGCCTGCTCGGCCGTCTGCAACAGCCGTCGGCGATCGGGATGATCGATCATGGTCCCGTTGTCGGTCATGAGGAACAGATAGCCCGACCCACCCGGCCTTAACGCCGATATCTGGCGCAGGAATCCCGAAGACTGCAGGTCCATGCTGGCAGTAAGTACTCCACTTGGCTTGCCGGCCCTGTCACGTACCGGTGCACTCACGATGACAACCTCGCGTTCAGAGATGCGACTGAAGAAAGGCTGCGACATATAACCGCGAAGCGTTGCCATGGGGCGTTCGAAATAGTCGCGGCCCGAGGCATCGAGCCGCTTGTTGTCGCCGACTGGACGCATCGACACGGTTTGCCGGCCCGCGGCATCGAGCAGGATCAAGTTGAGGTATTCATGCTCCCAGGTGGGCGCCTGGGCCTCGAGATAAAGTCGCGCACGGTCGTTCGCGCCCGTCGATGGCGGCATGCGGGAAGCCAGCGCTTCGACCTGGGTGATACGCGTCACAATGCGGTCATCCATGAATGACGCGGCATTGGACAGCATCGCATACTGCTGGTCGCCGATTACCGACTTCATGCCACGCTCAGCCACCGCAAGGGTCGACAGGGTGACCAGCAAGGTGGCCACGAATACCAGGACGGCGGCGACGCACGCCATGCGCAGCTTCAGGGTTGCCGGCACCAGGCGCAGACCACGTTTAAACATAGCGGTGATTATCAACGACAATGCAACAAAGTATCACATACTAATCCGTACCTCCCAAGCAAGCCAGGGAAACGAGACAGAATCTGTTCAAGGCTTAGCGAGACCTGTTCAGCAAGACTGTTGAATTACTGAAATTTCAGCTAGCATTGTCAGCTTGTTCGGACTGCCTTGAAGGAGCGTCATGAGTACTTACACCCTGAATGTCAACGGCAAGGCGCAGGCGGTGGACGTCGAAGCCGACACCCCGCTGCTGTGGGCCCTGCGCGATACCCTGGGCCTGGTCGGGACCAAGTATGGCTGCGGCCTGGGCCAGTGCGGCGCCTGCACCATCCACCTCGACGGCGTGGCGACCCGCGCCTGCGTGCTGCCGGTGTCCGCCATCGGCAACGCCAAGATCACCACCATCGAGGGCCTGGACGCCAATGCCCGCCATCCGCTGCAGGTGGCCTGGCAAGAGCTCGACGTGCCGCAATGCGGCTACTGTCAATCGGGGCAGATCATGAGCGCCTGCGCCCTGCTCAAGCAGCATCCGAAGCCGACCGACGCCCAGATCGACGACGCCATGGCCGGCAACCTGTGCCGCTGCGCCACCTATATGCGGATCCGCAAGGGCATCCACCGCGCCGCCGAGATCGCATCGACCGAAGGGACCAAGGCATGACGCTCGCATCCACCTCCCGCCGCGGCTTCCTGCGCGCCGGCGCCGCCGGCGGCGCCTTCCTGATCGGCATGTCGGCGCAAGGCGTGCTGGCCGCCGTGACCGATACCAAGACCGGATCCGCCAACCCCGACTTCGTGCCGAACGCCTTCATCCGCATCGCGCGCGATGGCAGCGTGACGCTGATTTCCAAGCAGCCCGAGATCGGCCAGGGCATCAAGACCTCGCTGCCGATGGTGATCGCCGAGGAACTCGACGTCGCCTGGGAAAGCGTGCATGTTGTTCAGGGCGACCTGAACCTGGAAGCCTATGGCAGCCAGGGTGCGGGCGGCTCGAACTCGACCCCGAACAACTACGAGAACTTCCGCCGCCTGGGCGCCACCGCGCGCGCCGTGCTGGTACAGGCCGCGGCCCAGTCCTGGAAAGTACCGGCCGCCGAATGCACGACCGACGGCGGCCATGTCCTGCACGCGGCCAGTAAAAGGCGCCTGGCTTACGGCGACCTGGTCGAGGCGGCGGCGAAGCTGCCGCTGCCTGAAGCGGCAAGCGTGGCGGTCAAGGACCCGGCCACCTTCAAGCTGCTGGGCAAGCGCATCGGCGGCGTCGACAACCCCGCCATCGTCAGCGGCAAGCCGCTGTTCGGCATCGACGTCCAGCTGCCGGGCATGCTGCACGCGCAATACGTCAAATGCCCTGTCTTCGGCGGCAAGCCGCTGCGCGCCAACCTGGACGCGGTGCGCGCCCTGCCCGGCGTCAAGGACGCCTTCATCCTCGAAGGGACCGATAACCTGAACGGCCTGCGTCCCGGCGTGGCGATCGTCGCCACCTCGACCTGGGCCGCGATCCGCGCCCGCCGCGCGCTCGAAGTGACGTGGGACGAAGGCGGCGCCGCAAAGCACAGCTGGGCCGACTTCACGGCCCAGGCCAAGGCGGCCGCCCAGAAGCCCGGCGCCACCGTGCTGCGCAAGGATGGCGACGTCCCCAAGGCCCTCAAGGGCGCTGCGAAGACGGTGGAAGCGGCCTACAGCTATCCATTCATCTCGCACGCCAGCATGGAGCCGCAGAACTGCACCGCCTGGATCAAGCCCGACGGCGCGCTCGAACTGTGGGCCCCGACCCAGAACCCGAACGCGGGCCAGGCGCTCGTCTCGAGCACCTGCGGCATCCCCAAAGAGAAGATCACGATGCACATCATCCGCAGCGGCGGCGGCTTCGGCCGGCGCCTGAGCTCGGACTTCATCGTCGAAGCCACCGCGATCGCCCAGCGCATGAAGGACAAGGCCCCGGTCAAGCTGACCTGGACCCGCGAGGACGACCTGCAGCACGACCACTTCCGTCCGGGCGGCTTCCACTTCCTGCGCGGCGGCGTCGACAAGGCCGGCAAGGTGGTGGGCTGGCATAACCACTTCGTCACCTTCGCCAACCGGGTGGAGCAAGACGGCAAGAGCACCCTGCGTAACGGCAGCGGCGGCAGCCTGTCGCCCGACGAGTTCCCAGGCCGCTGGCTGGCCAACTGCCAGCTGGAGCAGACCGCGCTCGAATGCAGCGTGCCGATGGGGCCGTGGCGCGCGCCGGGCAGTTGCGTGTTCGCCTGGGCCTTCCACAGCTTCATCGACGAGCTGGCGCATGCGGGCGGACGCGATCCGCTGGCATTCCGCCTCGAACTGCTGGGCGACAAGGACGTCATGCCGCCGAGCGTCGAGCGCGGCCAGCCCTACAACGTTGCGCGCATGCGCGCGGTGCTGCAGACGGCCGCCGACAAGGCCGGTTGGGGCAAGAAGAAATTCGCACGCGGCCAGGGGCAAGGCATCGCCTTCCACTTCAGCCATCGCGGCTACGTAGCGCAGGTGGCCGAGGTGACCGTCTCGAAGGACGGCACGGTGAAGGTCGACCGTGTCGTGGTGGCGTCGGACGTCGGCCCGACCATCATCAACCTGTCGGGCGCCGAGAACCAGGTCGAGGGGTCGGTGATCGACGGCCTGTCGACCTTGATGTTCCCCGAGCTGAACCTCGAGAACGGCCGCATCGTGCAGAGCAACTTCCACGACTACCAGCTGCTGCGCATCGGCGACGCGCCGGCGAAGATCGAGATGCATTTCGTGAAGTCGGATCAACCGGTGACGGGCCTGGGCGAGCCACCCCTTCCGCCGCTGGCGCCGGCGGTGTGCAATGCGATCTTCGCCGCCACCGGGAAGCGGGTGCGCGAGCTCCCGCTCAGCAAGGTCGACTTGAGCTGGAGCTGAGGCGTTAAATCCTAGGGCACGCGCTGTTCGCTCAGCGCGTGCGGGTTCGCCGCGCGGTGGCGTTCGACGATGGCCCGCGCCAGCTCTTCCTCGCGTGGATTCTGGGCAAGCACCCTGAGGATGCAGGCGCCGTGAATATCGCCTTCGGGACGATAAACGTCGTCGTAATCGGTACCGCCCTTGGCCGACGGCGAGTCGCCGACCGTGAAGTTGGATTGGCCCGGGCCCGCCTCGTCTCCGATGGGCGACAGGGCAACGCTGTCCTGGGACAGGCCGGCGGCCAGCAAGTCGGCCCGCAATTGCTCTGCGATGGCGAAATCCTGGATGACGTGCACGATGGGATTGTTCATGGGTTGCTCCTTGGTTCACTATTGAACCAAGTTACCAGAATGACCGGGGCGGTGGCGCTCGGTCGAGACGACTACTTGCAAATCAAGGATGTCCGATATGAACCGTGAGGAAGCCTGTCCAACCGTGCGCGTTCCAGAGAGCATGTCGGCCGTGGTGGCCGGCTATGTGTGGAAGCGCGACAAGGTCGGCGAATCGGGCGGCGCCGTCTACCGGCTGCACGGCAAGCCAGGTGCGCCCGATCTCTACCTGAAGCACGGCAAGAGTGCCGTTGCCGACGCCATCGCCGATGAGATGGCGCGGCTGCGCTGGCTGGCCGGACGCCTGCCAGTGCCCGCTGTCGCGCATTTCACCTGCACCGTCGACGAGGCCTGGCTACTGATGACGGCCGTGCCAGGCCAGACCGCATACCAGCTGCTGCTAGCCGACCCCGGCCAGCGTGACGTGGTGGTGGATGCCCTGGCCGAATTCCTGAAGCGTCTGCATGCGATCCCGACGTCCTCCTGCCCGTTCAACAGCGACCATGCCTATCGCCTTGGCCTGGCGCGCTCGCGCATCGAGGCGGGCGTTGTCGACGAAGAAGATTTCGACGACGAGCGCGCCGGCTGGACCGCGCAGCAGTGTGGGACGCGATGCAGGTCCTGCTGCCGCTCGCGCCCGATCAGGTAGTGACCCATGGCGACTATTCGCTCGACAACCTTCTCATGGTCGATGGCGAGGTGGCCGGCTGCATCGACGCCGGTCGGGTCGGCATCGCGGACCGCTACCAGGATCTCGCCATCGCCTGGAACTGTCTCGGCGAGTTCGGCGGCGCGCTACAGGATCGCTTCCTGCGGCAATATGGCGTCGCCACGCCCGATCGACGCAAGCTGCACTTCCACCTGATGCTGGACGAGCTGTTCTAAGCGTCTTGCGCCCCGCGATTACCGCGCGCGGCAAACTGTCGTCATTCTCGTCGGCGCTCCAGAAGGCCAGGCGCTTTAGTTAAAGCATCGATTCCGCCTCTCGATCCGGTATGACCGCGGTTACCTCGATCTCGACGCGCGCGCGATCCTCCATCAGTCCCGCCACCTGGACGGCGCTCATGGCCGGATAGTGACGCCCCAGCACCTCGCGGTAAGCGGCGCCGAGTGCCGGCCCCGCATCGAGATACTCGCGCTTGTCGACCACATACCAGGTCATGCGCACGATGTGCTCCGGCCCGGCGCCCGCTTCGCGCAGCACGGCGACGATGTTTTCCAGCGCCTGGCGTGCCTGCCCGACGAAGTCGTCGGTGTGGAAGCGCCCTTCGGCATCCCAGCCGATCATGCCGCTGACGTAAATCTGCCGTCCGCGGCAGGCCACGCCATTGGCATAGCCCCTGGGTCGCGGCCAGCCCGGCGGTTGAAGAATGTCCATTCCTGCTCCAGACCTTGGGTTAAACCTTCGGCGCGAGCAGCTCGCGCGCGATGATCAGGAGCTGCACCTCGCTCGCTCCCTCGTAGATGCGCAGCGCGCGGATTTCGCGGTACAGGCTTTCGACCACCTGCCCGCTCTGCACGCCCTGTCCGCCGAACAGCTGCACCGCGCCGTCGATGACGCGCTGCGCCGATTCGGTGGCCGCCAGCTTGGCCATCGCCGCTTCCTTCGTCACCCGCCTGCCGCTGTCACGCAGCCAGGCCGCGCGGTAGGTCAGCAGCGCGGCGGCGTCGATCTCCAGCGCCATCTGGGCCAGCCTGGCCTGGGTGAGCTGGAAGTCGGCCAAGGTCTTGCCGAACATGGGCCGCGCCTGGACGCGCGCCAATGCTTCTTCCATCGCGCGTCGCGCAAAGCCCAGCGCGGCGGCGGCGACCGAGGTGCGGAATACGTCCAGCGTCGCCATCGCCACCTTGAAGCCCTGGCCTTCGGCCCCGACCAGGCAATCGGCCGGCACCCGACAATCGGTGAACCGCAGGCGCGCCAGGGGATGCGGAGCGATCACGTCGATGCGCTCGGCGATCTCCAGGCCGGGCGTCGTGGCGTCGACGATGAAGGCCGAGATGCCTTTCGAGCCCCGCCCCTCCTCGCCGCCGCCGTCGCCGCTGCGGGCGAAGACGACGTAGAAATCGGCGATGCCGCCGTTCGAGATCCAGGTCTTCTCGCCATCGAGCACCCAGTCGTCGCCATCGCGCCGCGCGGCGCACTGCATGGCGGCGACGTCGGAGCCGGCGCTTGGCTCCGACAGGGCGAAGGCGGCAATCGCTTCCCCGCTGGCCACCGGCGGCAGCCAGCGCCGCTTCTGGTCCTGGGTGCCGAACAGCGAAATTGCTCCGCTGCCCAGGCCCTGCATCGCAAAGGCGAAGTCGGCCAGGCCGGCGTGGCGCGCCAGGGTTTCCCGGATCAGGCAGATGGCGCGGGTGTCGATTGCCCCATTTCCGCTGCCGACGGCGTGGCGCAGCCAGCCGTCGCGGCCCAGGCGGGCGACCAGCGCGCGGCACACTGCATCGACGTCGCCGCCATGCGCATCATGCAGATTGTCCGCCGCCCAGGCGTCGAGTTCGCGCGCCAGTGCGCCATGCCGCTGTTCAAAAAAGGGCCAGTCCAGGTAGTCCATCAATCCCCCTCGAAGCGCGGGCGCTCCTTGGCCACAAAGGCGTGGTAGGCGCGATGAAAATCATTGGTCGCCATGCAGATCGCCTGGGCCTGGGCCTCGGCTTCGATCGCCTCGTCCACGCCCATATTCCATTCCTGCTGCAGCATCTTCTTGGTCATGCCGTGGGCGAAGGTCGGTCCATTGGCCAGCGTGGCGGCGAACGCGGTCGCCTCGCCCAGCAGTTCCTCCGGCGCGCACAGGCGGTTGAAGAAGCCCCAGCGCTCCGCCTCCGCACCATCCAGCGAGCGGCCCGTGTACAGCAGCTCGGCGGCGCGGCCCTGGCCGATCACGCGCGGTAGCAGCGCGCAGGCGCCCATATCGCAGCCGGCCAGGCCCACCCGGGTGAACAGGAAGGCGGTGCGGCTGCGCGCCGTGCCGTAGCGGATGTCGGAGGCCAGCGCCAGGATCGCGCCGGCGCCGGCGCACACGCCGTCGACCGCCGCCACGACCGGCTGCGGGCAGGCGCGCATCGCCTTGACCAGGTCGCCCGTCATGCGGGTGAAGGCCAGCAGGCCGGGCATGTCCAGCTTCGTCAGCGGACCGATGATCTCGTGCACGTCGCCGCCGGAACAGAAGTTCTCGCCGGCGCCGGCGATCACGACCGCCTTCACATCGTCGGCATACGCCAGCGCGCGGAACAGGTCGCGCAGCTCGGCATAGGAATCGAAGGTCAGCGGATTCTTGCGCTCGGGCCGGTCCAGGGTGATGGTCGCGACGCCAGCGTCAAGCGCAAAGCCGAAATGCTGCGCCGCATAAGCTGCAAGGCTGTGACGCCCGCCCGGCAGGCGGTGCGACTGCCCCGGTAAATAGTGCATGGTTGACTCCTGATGATTGACTGGTCAGCCTTCGAGCAGGCGCGCAGCCACCTGCTGCGGCGACAGGCCGTTCGATGCCGCCTGCAGCTGGCGCTCGCGCTCCAGGTTGCGCTCGAGTTGCTGTTTGCCTGCCACGTACTGGCGCGGCCAGGCGGCGCCAGTGTAGCCGATGCGCGCCGCTTCCATCAGCGTCCAGGCCGGGTTGGCCAGGTGCGGGCGCGCCACCGCGCACAGGTCGGCGCGGCCGGCGGCGATGATGCCGTTCACGTGGTCGGCCTCATAAATGCTGCCGACGGCGATGGTCGGAATGCCGGCCTCGTTGCGGACGCGGTCTGCGAACGGGGCCTGGAACATGCGGCCGAACACAGGCCGCTCCTGCTTGCTGACCTGGCCCGACGAGCAGTCGATCATGTCGGCGCCCGCCGCGCGGAACAGGCGCGCGATCTTCACCGCGTCCTGCGGCGTGATGCCGCCCTCGACCCAGTCGTGGCTTGAGATGCGCACGCTGATCGGCAGCCCGGCCGGCCAGGCCGCGCGCACCGCCGCGAACACGGCGAGCGGATAACGGCAGCGATTCTCAAGGCTGCCGCCGTAGGCATCCTGGCGCCGGTTGGTCAGGGGAGAAATGAAACTCGACAGCAGGTAGCCATGGGCGCAATGCAGCTCGAGCCAGTCGAAGCCGGCGTCACAGGCTGCCCGGGTGGCGCGCACGAAGTCGTCCTTGATGCGTTCCAGGTCACCCTGCGTCGCTTCCAGCGCGATCTGCGAGACGCCCTCGATGTACTGCTGGCTGGACGCCGACAGCAGCGGCCAGTTGCCGCTTTCCAGTGGCAGGTCAATGCCGTCCCACATCGGCCGGGTCGAACCCTTGGCGCCCGCATGGCCGAGCTGGATGCCGATCCTGGCATCACTGGCCGTGTGCACGAAGTCGACGATGCGCTTCCAGGCCAGCATCTGCTCCTGCGTGTACAGGCCCGGGCAGCCGGGCGTGATGCGGGCGTCGGCCGAGACGCAGGTCATCTCGGCCATCACCAGCGCCGCGCCGCCCAGCGCCCGCGCGCCGAGGTGGGCCAGGTGAAAGTCGCCGACCACGCCATCCACGGCCGAGTATTGCGCCATCGGCGAGACCACCACCCGGTTCTTCAGCACCACGTCGCGCACCTTGTAGGGCGTGAACATGGGCGGCACCGCCCCCGCGGGCGGCGGCAGGCCGGCCTGCTCGGCCGCCGCGATGGCGAAACGGCGCTCGAAACCGTCGACATAGGCGGCGTCGCGCAGGCGCAGGTTTTCGTGAGACAGCCGCTGGCTGCGCGTGAGCAGCGAATAGGCGAACTGCTCGGCCTCCATGCCCGTGTAGCGCGCCACGTTCTCGAACCATTCCATCGAGTTGCGCGCCGCGCTCTGCAGCTTCAGCACCTCGACCAGGCGCGCCTCGTGGTAGCGCGCCAGCGCCGATGCTACATCCTTCTCGTCATCGAGCGCATCGGCCAGCCCGATGGCATCTTCCAGCGCCAGCTTGGTGCCGGAGCCGATCGAGAAGTGGGCAGTATGGGCGGCGTCGCCCATCAGCACCAGCGGCAACTGGCGCCCATCGACCTCGAGCGGATGCACCCACTGGCGGCAGGCCAGGCGTGGGAAGCGGATCCACATGCTCGATCCGCGCAGGTGGGCGGCGTTCGCCATCAGCGGCTGGCCGTCCAGGTGGCGCGCGAACACGCGCTCGCAGAAGGCCAGCGCTTCGGGCTGACTCATGTCGGCCAGGCCGCTCGCACGCCAGGTGGCGTCGGGCGTCTCGATGATGAAGGTCGAGGTCTCGCCATCATACTGGTAAGCGTGCGCCTGGAACCAGCCGTGCTCGGTTTCCTCGAAAGCGAAGGTGAAGGCATCGAAGCGCTTCTTCGTACCCAGCCACACGAAGCGGCACTCACGCTCCTCGACCTCGGGCTGGAACGCCGCGCGGTACTGCTGGCGGATGGCGCTGTTCACGCCGTCGGCGGCCACCACCAGGTCGGCGCGGTAGCGGCGCGCCAGCTCGGGCACGTCCTCGACCCGGGTCTCGAACACCAGCTCGACGCCCAGCGCCCGGCAGCGCGCTTGCAGGATGTCGAGCAGGCGCTTGCGCCCGATGCCGCAAAAGCCATGGCCGTGCGAAGTGACGGTGGCGCCCTTGATGTGGACGTCGATCACGTCCCAGTGATTGAACGATTGCAGGATGGCGCGCGCGCTCGGCTCGTCGGCCCGCGCCAGGTGGCCCAGCGTCTGGTCCGAGAACACCACGCCCCAGCCAAAGGTGTCCCCCGGCCGGTTGCGCTCGACGACGGTCACCGCATGCGTCGGATGGCGCAGTTTCATGAGCAGGCCGAAATAGAGACCGGCCGGGCCGCCGCCCACGCAGACGATGTTCATTTTCCCTCCCGGTGCTGGTATACGGGATAGTTTAGCCGCCCCAATGCTTGAGGTGTCAATCTCTTGTTGCTCATTTAAGAATCCCCCTCTGAAAATCGCCAGTTTTTAGTACAATCAAGAAAGAACGTACCGAGAGCCCGGATGATGCGCAGCCGGCCACCCAACTTGGATAAACGACACCGACAAGATGAAGATCTCAGACCGAATCGCGCACTCCCGTCCCCTTGCCACCACCGCCATGCACGGCCGCGCCGAAGCGCTGCGCAATGCGGGGGAACGCGTCATCGATTTCTCGATCGCGATTTCGCACTTCCCGGCCCCGCCCACCGTGCTGGACGCGGTCTCGGGCGCTATCGAGCGCGAACGCACCTTGCCGTATACCGAGGTGGGCGGCGCGCTGAAGGTGCGCGAGGCGCTGCGCGCCAAGCTCGCGGCCGAGAACCGGATCGAGGCGCAGGTGGCTGAGATCATCGTGACCAACGGTTGCAAGCAGGCGTATTACCAGGCCTTGTACGCGATGACCGATCCGGGCGACCGCATCGCCGTATTCCGTCCGCACTGGCCGGCCTATCTCGCGACCGCCGAGCTGCTGGGACTCGAGGTGGTGCTGGCCGAGCTGCCGGAGACGCTCACCGAAGCCTGCCTGGCGGCCCTCGGCCGCGTCAAGGTGCTGGTGCTGAACAATCCGCACAACCCGACCGGCAAGGTGTACACCCGGCACGAGCTGGAACTGGTGCGCGACTGGGCGACGGCCGGCGGCGTGCACGTGATCGTCGACGAGAGCTACGAACACCTGATCTATGACGGCGAACACGTCACGCTGGCGGCGCTGTGCGACTGGCGCGAAGTGGGCGTGGTCACCCTGTTCTCGGCCTCGCAAAGCTATGCCATGATGGGCTGGCGGGTCGGTTTCGCGCTTGCCCCCGCCGCGCTGGTGAATGCGATGCAGACCCTGCAGGGACCGATCACGGCCGCCGCGCCGCACCTGTCGCAGGTGGCGGCGGTGGCGGCCTTCGCCACCGGCACCCCGCACGCGCTGCTGCGCGACTACCGCGCGCGGCGCGACCTGGTGGTGGGCCGCTTCGCCGACGTGCCCTGGATCACCATGCATGCGCCGGCTTCCGGGCCCTATCTGTGGGGTGACGTGCGCGGGCTCACCATGGACACGGTCGGCTTCGCCGAGCGCCTGCTGGATGAGGAAAGGGTGGCGCTGATGCCGGGCGATGCGCTCGGCGAGCCCGGCTTCATCCGCATTGGCTACATCTCCGACGACGAAGACACGCTGGTGGAAGGCGTGCGCCGCATCACTGCATTCGGCACGCGGTTAGCGGAGTTGGCGGAGACTCGATGAGCAATTTGCTGGGGCGCTTTCGCCTGAATAGCCTGCGCAGCCGCCTGATGCTGCTGGTGCTGCTGGCGATCACACCGATCGCCATCGTCACCGTATTGGGCGGCCTGCGCGAGCGCGAGGCGGCGATCCGCGCCTCGGAAGAAAACCTCAAGCGCCTCACCGCCCTGGCGGCAGCCAACGAGGCGCAATCGATCGACCGCGCGCGCCAGATCCTGGTCGACCTGGTCAGCGTGCCTGCCCTGATGGGCGACACTGCCGGCTGCAATGCCCTGCTGTCCAATGTCCTCGACCGCAACGAGGGCTACGTCAACTTCGGCCTGATCCAGCTGAACGGCGAGGTCAGTTGCAGCGCGGTGCCGATGCTGCACCCGGTGAACCTGGGCGACCGCAGCCACTTCAAGCGCGCGATCGCCGAACGCCGCTTCATCGCCAGCGACTACGTGTTCGGGCGCGTGATCCGCAAGCACACGATCAATCTCACCTATCCCGTCATCGACCGCTCGGGCGACGTGGTGGCGGTGGTGTTCGCGGCCATGGACCTGGCCGGCCTGGACACCTTCGTCAACGACATCAGCATGCCGCCCGGTTCGATCCTGGAGACGGCCGACGCCTCGGGCAACCTGATCTCGCGCCGCCCCGATCCCGAGCGCTGGTTCGGCAAGCGCGTCACCGGTGAGATGCTGGACGCGATGCGCGGGCCGCACGACCGCGCGCTGGTGGTGCGCGGCGAGGACGGGATTGACCGCCTGCACGCCTTCGCCCGCGTCGGATCGCCGACCCTCACCGACTACACCATCACCATCGGCGTGCCGACCGACCTGATCACCCAGGTCGCCCGCGACGCCCAGTTCATGTCCCTGCTCGGCCTCGGCGCCACCACCCTGCTGGCGCTGCTGGCAGCCTGGCTGGCCGGCGAAAAACTGATCGTGCAACGGGTGCGCGGCCTGACCACGGTCGCGCGCCGCATCGCCGCCGGCGAACTCGATACGCGCACGGGTATCGAATACGGCAACGAGGAAATCGGGCGGCTGGCGGCGGCGCTCGACGAAATGGCCGAGAACCTGCAGAAGAAGGAAGCCGCGCGCGGCCAGGCCGAGCGCGAACTGCGCGCGGCCGACCAGCGCAAGGACGAATTCCTGGCGATGCTGGCGCACGAACTCCGAAATCCGCTGGCGCCGATCAGCACCGGCGCCCACCTGCTCAAGCTGCTGCACTCGGATAACGCCCAGATCACCCAGACCTGCGCCATCATCGCGCGCCAGGTCGAGCACATGACCAGCCTGGTGGATGATTTGCTGGACGTGTCGCGCGTGACGCGCGGCCTGGTGTCGCTGTCGACCCAGGTGCTGGACTTGCGCAACGTGGTCGACGACGCCGCCGAGCAGATCCGCCCCCTGATCGGCGCGCGGCGCCACAAGGTGGTGCTCGACCTGCCGACCGGCCCGGCCCACGTCAAGGGCGACCACAAGCGCCTGGTGCAGGTGGTGGCCAACCTGCTGGGCAACGCCACCAAGTACACGCCGGAGGGCGGCCACATCCAGTTGCAACTGGTCGACGCGGGCGACGACTGGGAACTGAGCGTGAGCGACGACGGCATCGGCATGGAGGCGCGCCTGGTCGAACGCGTGTTCGACCTGTTCACGCAGGCCGAGCGCACCCCGGACCGTTCGCAGGGCGGCCTGGGCCTGGGCCTGGCGCTGGCCAAGAGCCTGGTCGAGCTGCACGGCGGCAGCGTCGGCGCACGCAGCCCCGGCCTGGGCCACGGCAGTACCTTCACCGTGCGGCTGCCGCGCCACCGCCAGGAAAGCCTGCCGCTGGCCGCTCACTTGCCGGGCCACCTGCCCGCAGGCAGCCCGCTTCTCGATGCGACTCCACCGAATGCGCTGCGCATCCTGGTGGTGGACGACAACCTCGACGCCGCGCACACGCTCAACCTGTTCCTGCGCGCCACCGGCCACGAGGTCGAGATCGCCTATTGCGGCGTCGACGCGATCGAGATCGCCAAGGTGTTCGCGCCCCAGGTCTGCATCCTCGACATCGGCCTGCCCGACATGGACGGCAATGAACTGGCGCGCCGCCTGCGCCGCCTGCCGCAGACCAGCGACGCGACCCTGGTGGCCGCCACCGGCTACGGGCGCCAGCAAGACCGCGAAGCGGCCAGCCAGGCCGGCTTCGACCATTACCTGGTCAAGCCGGTCAATACGCTGCAGCTGGGCGAGCTGCTGGCCACGGCCGCCGCCCGCTGAACAGGTCCGCATCGTGTCGACGCGGGCCTGTTGTCATTTCACCTTCGGTCGTTCCGGAACAACAAGGCGGTAAATATCGCGTGACAGGGTACATCCTGCGTGCATAGAATTTGCCAACGAGCAAATTTATGCACTCCGGAGAAATTCTGTGGGCATGCTGACCTGGATGCTGCCTGATGGTTCCCACTGACGATATCGCGCAATGGCGCGAGCGTGTTTTCTCTACCTTGCTGCCAATCGTGCTGGTGCTGGGCATCGGCGCAGCCTTGCCGAGCATCGCCGTGGCGCTGCGCCAGGGCCTGTGGCAGATCGCGTTGATGGATGCGCTGGCCCTGGCCTGGATCTTCGCCATCTGGCGCCTCGACCGGCTGCCCCACACCTTCCGCGTGCTGAACTTCCTGGCCGTGCTGTTCATGGTCGCCATCGGACTGATGCTGGCGGTAGGGCCGGTAAGCCTGAACTACCTGATGGCGCCGCCCATCATGGCCGTGATCCTGCTCGGCAACCGGCCCGGCATGCTCACGCTGGCCCTCGGCGCGCTCTGCATCGTGGCCTTCGGCGTAAACGGCTACGCGAAGCTGTACGTACCGGGGCTGGAGACCGATCCGCTGTTGTCATCGCTGGTGGTGGCGATCAACTTCAGCTGCGTCGGCGCCCTCGTCACCTTCGCCGCCGGCTTCCTACTTAAAGGGCTGGCAAGCTCGGTGCAGGAAGCGCGCACCGCCGCCGATGCCGTCAACCGCCTTGCCTTCTACGACGTGCTCACCGGCCTGCCGAACCGGCGCCTGCTGATGGACCGCCTGGCCGAGCTGGCCGAGCGCGCGCGCCACGGCAGCACCCTGGGCGCCGTGCTGTACGTCGATATCGACAATTTTAAGAACGTCAACGACGCGCGCGGCCATGCCGTCGGCGACGAGCTGCTGCGCCAGGCCGCTGAACGCCTGGCCATGGTGGCAGGAGAGCATGCCTGCGTGGCGCGCCTGGGCGGCGACGAATTCGTGGTGCTGGTGGACGACCTGGGCCCGAACGGCGACGCCGCTACGGCGCGCGCGCTGGCGCTGGCCGAGGAGATCCGCGGCGCGCTGTGCGAGAAGATGATCATCGAGGGACAGCGCTACTATGCCACCACCAGCATCGGCGTCGCGCTGACCGCGACGGCGGACGCGCAGCCACCGCTGCACGACCTGCTGCGTGAGGCCGATACCGCCATGTACCACGCCAAGGCGCGCGGCCGCAACGGCGTCGCCCTGTTCGAGGCCGGCATGCTGCGCGACGCAGAACGCCGCCTCACCCTCGAACGCGACCTGGGCCTGGCGCTGGACCACGGCGAGCTGTCGCTGCACCTGCAGCTGCAGGTGGACGGCGCGCGCCGCCCGAGCGGGGCCGAGCTCCTGATGCGCTGGCGTCGCAAGGACGGCAGCAGCGTGCCACCCGACCAGTTCATCCCGGTCGCCGAGTCGAGCGGCCTGATCGTGCCGCTGGGCGAATGGGTGCTGCGCGAGGCCTGCCTGGCCTGGCATGTGCTGGCGCGCGCCGGCCATCCGCTCCCGCTGTCGGTCAACGTCAGCCCGATGCAGTTCCGCCAGCCCGACTTCGTGGCGCGGGTGGAAAGCATCCTGCAGGAGACCGGTGTGCCGCCCGGCCAACTGGTGTTCGAGATCACCGAAGGGTTGCTGGTCGATCGGCGCGACCGCACCATCGAGCGCATGCACGAACTGGCCGCGCTCGGCATCCGGGTCTCGGTCGACGATTTCGGCACCGGCTACTCGAGCCTGGCCTATCTGACCCGCATGCCGCTTTACGAACTCAAGATCGACAAGAGTTTTATTCGCGACACCCCGCATGACAAGGACGGCACCGCGATCGTGCAGTCGATCCTGTCGATGGCCGGCCACCTGGGCCTGCGCGTGGTCGCCGAGGGCGTCGAGACCGAGGCCCAGGCCGGGTATCTCGCGCGCCATGGCAATGCCAGCATGCAGGGTTATCTGTTCCACCGGCCAATGCCGCTGGACGATCTGTTAGCGCATCTGCGCGGTCTTCCCGAATTACTGGACTGAGCGTCCAACGTAAATCGACGCGATCCCGTATCATTTCATTTTGTCATGCGATGCTTGAACGGGGGGAAGGTCGATGGATGAGGTAGGAATCGTACTGGCAATGCTGCTGGCGGTGGTGGCGAGCGGCTACCTGGTGCGGATGCTGCCGTTCGCCGTCCCCCTGCCGCTGGTCCAGATCGCGCTCGGCGCCGCCATCTCCGGCACTACCAGCCATGGAGTGCGGCTCGAGCCGCACATCTTCTTCCTCGTGTTCCTGCCGCCGTTGCTGTTCCTGGACGGCTGGCGCATTCCCAAGGTCGGCCTGTTCCGCGACCGCTCGACCATCCTCGAGCTGGCGCTCGGCCTGGTGCTGTTCACCGTGATCGGGGCCGGTTTCCTGATCCACTGGCTGATCCCCTCGTTGCCGCTGGCCGTGTCGTTCGCGCTGGCCGCGATCCTGGCCCCGACCGACCCGGTCGCGGTGTCGTCGATCGCGGCGCGCGTGCCGATTCCGCCGCGCCTGATGCACATCCTCGAGGGCGAGTCGCTGCTCAACGACGCCAGCGGCCTGGTGTGCTTCCGCTTCGCGGTGGCGGCCGCGCTCACCGGCACCTTCTCGCTGGGCGACGCCACCCTCACCTTCCTGTGGGTGGCGCTCGCAGGCATCGCAATCGGCGTCGGCCTGACGGTGGCGGTCAGCGCCGCCCAGCGCGTCCTGGCGGCCCGTATCGGCGAAGAAAGCGGCTCGCCAATCCTCATCAACCTGCTGCTGCCCTTCGGCGCCTACCTGGCGGCCGAGCACCTGCAGGCCTCGGGCATCCTGGCCGCGGTGGCGGCCGGCGTCACGATGAGCTACGTCGAGCTGAGCGGCCGAGCGCTGGCCACCACCCGGGTGCGCCGCGCCGTGGTCTGGGATACCGTGCAGTTCGCGCTGAACGGCGTGATGTTCGTGCTGCTGGGCGAGCAGTTGCCGAATATCGTGAAAGCGGCGCTGGTCGCGCCCGAGCTGCCGGCGGCACACGACGTCTGGTGGCTGCTGGGCAATGCGCTGGCCATCAGCGTCGGCCTGATCCTGCTGCGCTTCATCTGGGTCTGGATCTCGCTGCGCCTGACCCTGCTGGCCGCGCGGCGCCAGCAGCAGGCCGTGTACCGCCCCAATCCGCGCCTGATCCTGGCCACCTCGCTGGCCGGCGTGCGCGGCGCGATCACCCTGGCCGGCGTGCTGACCCTGCCGCTGGCGATGCCGAATGGGACACCATTCCCGGGACGCGACCTGGTGATTTTCCTGGCCAGCGCGGTGATCGTGGTATCGCTGGTGCTGGCCAGCATCGGCCTGCCGCGCGTGCTGCGCGGCCTGGAACTGCCGGCCGAGGCGGCCCACGAAAGCGAGGAAGACCAGGCGCGCCACGCCGCCGCGCTGGCCGCGCTGGAAGCGATCGCGACGGCGCCGCCGCCACCGCCGACCGCGGGCTGCGATGCCGAAGGCGCGGCCGAGATGCATGCCAGCGCGGCCGACCAGGTGCGCAGCCTGTACCAGTATCGCCTTGACGGAGGCACTGGCGCCGACATTGCCCCGGAGCGCGCGCGCGCCGCCGAAAACGCCGAACGCCATTACCGCCTCGCCGCGCTCGAGCAGGAACGCGCGGTGCTGCTGCGCATGACGCGCCACAACCAGCTGTCGGACGAGATCGCACGCAAGCTGCTGCGCGAGATCGACCTGGTCGAGGCGCGTTACCGCTGAGCGCGCAGCCGGCACCGGGCTGCGCCTACGTTACTTCGCGTACAGTGAGCGTAGGAATGCAGGGGTAGGATCGACTGGAAGATCCACCTTCCAGCGAACCTGCCATGCCCAGTGAAAAACCGGACGCCGACGCCGTCCCCAGCGATCCACCCGCCGCCGCGCGCGCAGCCGGCCTGCGTTACGTCCATGACGACCGGCCCGGCATCCGGCGCGAAGCCGTCAAGGATGGTTTTCGCTATCTAGACGCCCGCGGCGAACCGGTAACGGACGAAACGGCCCTGGCACGCATTAAGAGCCTGGTCGTGCCGCCCGCCTGGACCGAGGTCTGGATCTGCCCCCAGGCCAACGGCCACCTGCAAGCCACCGGACGCGACGCGCGCGGCCGCAAGCAATATCGCTACCACCCCAAGTGGCGCACGGCGCGCGACGAGGTCAAGTACGAGCGCATGCTCAAGTTCGGCCAGGCCCTGCCGGCCATCCGCGCCGAAGTCGACCGCGCCCTGAAACTATCCGGCCTGCCGCGCGAGAAGGTGCTGGCCACCATCGTCTACCTGCTCGAAGCGACCATGATGCGGGTCGGTAACGAGGAATACGCGCGCACCAATAAATCCTTCGGGCTGACGACGCTGCGCAACCGCCACGCCAAGGTCGACGGCAGCGACGTCGAATTCAGCTTCCGCGGCAAGAGCGGGGTCTATCACAAGGTTAAGGTGCACGACCGGCGCCTGGCGCGCATCGTCGCGCGCTCGCGCGACCTGCCGGGCCAGGAACTGTTCCAGTACGTGGGCGAGGATGGCGAGACACACGCTATCGATTCGAGCGACGTCAATGACTACCTGCGCTCCATCACAGGGGAAGACTACACGGCCAAGGATTTCCGCACCTGGTCGGGAACCGTGCTGGCCGCGCTGGCCTTGCAGGAGTTCGAGAAGTTCGATTCCGAGGCCCAGGCCAAGAAGAATATCGTGCGCGCGATCGAGTCGGTGGCCGAGAAGCTCGGCAATACGCCGTCGATCTGCCGCAAGTGCTATGTACACCCGGCGGTGCTGGACGCCTATCTCGACGGCGCCGCCCTCGAGGTGCTGCGCGAGCGCACCGAGGAGACGCTGCAGGAAGACCTGCACGCCCTGCAGCCGGAGGAAGCGGCGGTGCTGGCCATGCTGCAGCAGCGCCTGCGCCACGAGCAGGAGAATCCGAGGCCGCCGGCGTCACGCAAGAAGCGTGCGCCGGCGAAGGCCGCGACCCGCAAACCATCACGCCCGGCCGCCCGCGCGGCAGCCTGAACGCATCACGAAAGGAATCGCATGACCGCACACACGATCGAACTCGTCGCCCGTTTCGAACACCAGGTCACCGGCGTCTCGGTGTCCGAGGATAACCGCATTTTCGTTAATTTCCCGCGCTGGACCGAGGATAACGCGGTCTCGGTGGCCGAACTTCAGAAAGACGGCACGCTGCGCCCCTACCCCGACCAGGAATGGAACGCCTGGCGCAATGCGCGCAAGGACGACGTATCGCCAAACGACCACTGGGTCTGCGTGCAGAGCGTGGTGGCCGATGGCCGCGGCAGCCTGTGGGTGCTCGACCCGGCCGCGCCGGCCCAGGCCCACCTGGTATCCGGCGGCGCCAAGATGGTGCAGGTCGACCTGGCGGGCGACAAGGTCGTGCGCACGGTCGCCTTCGACGAGAACGCGGCGCCGCAGGGTTCCTACCTGAACGACATGCGTTTTTCCGACGATGGCAAATACGCCTACATCACCGACTCGGGCGTGGTCGGAGCCATCCTGGTGGTCGACCTCGAGCACGACAAGACGGTGCGCCTGCTCGACGGTCATCCGTCGACCCAGATGAAGAAGGGCTTGAACGTAAAGGCCGATGGCGAGGTGCTGCGCCGGCCGGACGGGCGCGGGGTCGAGTTCTCGGCCGACGGCATCGAACTGTCGGGCGACGGCGCCTGGCTGTACTGGCAGGCGATCAAGGGCGACACCCTGTACCGAATTTCCACGCAAGTGCTGATCGAGCGCGGCTTGAAAGGCGAGGACGTCGGCGACGCGGTCGAGGAATACGGCCACAACGGCGTCAACGACGGCCTGCTGTTCGACCGCGGCAGCAACCGCATGTACCTGACCTCGGTGCAGGACGACTCGATCAAGATGCGTGATCTCGACGGGGGACCGCAGGCCGAGTTGCGGGTGGTCGTGCAGGACGAACGCCTGCGCTGGCCGGACACCTTCACCCAGGGGCCAGACGGCACGATCTACGTGACGACCTCGCACATCCAGGATTCGGCCTTCTTCAAACCGGAGGCGCCGGCGGCGCTGCCGACCGAGCTGTGGAAGCTTATTGAATCAGATAGGTGATGACCTTCCAGCCGCCCTCGGCTTCCCGGGACGTGACCACGGTTTCGGTCACGCCTGGCCGGTTGGCGTACACTGCCCCGTATTGGATCACCACATAGTCGGCTTCCGGTGCGCCGGGCAGTGTGCGGGTATAGCGCGCACTGGCGAGGGTGCGCGACTTCAGTTCGCCCAGCGGTGCGCGGGCGCCCGCCAGCATGCCGTTCCACTGCTCGGCAGTGACTGCGCTGCGAAAGACCGTGCCGGCGCTGCGCCAGCTTTCGGCACCGTTGCCCGTGTCGGCGAGCTTGAGCCAGTCTTCGGCGGCCGCCACCCCGGCCTTGGTGTGCTCGGTTTCCTGCGCATGCACGGCGGCGACGGGCATGGCGAACATCATGGCGAGGGCGATCGGTGCGAGCTGCTTCATGGCGGTCTCCAAAGGTTTGGAAAATCGGTAAACCCACAGCATAGCGCGTCGGACGACGCACAGTCTCACACATTCTCGCGGCCCCGCCGGGCTCAGTCCCCGCTCAGTCGCCTGCGTCGTACTTGTTGAACACCTGGCGCAGGTAGGCGATGAAAGTCTCGTCCGTGCTCTGCGACTTGCCCTTGGTATCGGACAGCTTGGCCACCGGCTGGCCGTTGCAGCGCACCAGCTTCATGACGATGTTCAGCGGTTTATGGGGCGTGTCGTTGGTGAGCCTGGTGCCGATACCGAAGCCGGTCATCACGCGGTCGGCGAAGTGACGGTACAGTTCCAGCGCCCTGGGCACCGTGAGCGAGTCGGAAAACACCAGGCGCTTGGTGCGCGCGTCGATGCGCAGCTTGGCGTAGTGCGCCAGCGCCTTCTCGCCCCACACGACCGGGTCGCCCGAATCCTGGCGCAGGCCGTCGAACAGCTTGGCGAAATACAGGTCGAAGTCGGCCAGGAAGGCGTCCATGCCCACCACGTCGGTCAGGGCCGTGCCCAGGTCGCCGCGGTATTCCTGCACCCAGTTCTCGAGCGCGGCCTTCTGGAAGTCGCGCAGGCGGGTGCCGAAGGACTGGTGGGCCTGCAGGTATTCGTGGGCCATGGTGCCGATCGGCGTCAGCTTGAGTTTATAGGCGAGGTACACGTTCGAGGTACCCTTGAAGTACTCGGGCAGCTCGCGCGCCATGGTCGCCACCACTTCGTCGTGCCATTCGCCGGAATAGCGGCGGCGCACGCCGAAATCGAAGAACTCGAAGGGATTGGCGCGCGGCGCCTCCTTGCCGAAGGCGCGCAGCTCGTCGATCTTCTGCTGCAGGCGGCGCCGTGCCTCGGCCAACGTCTCTGCCTGGTCGAAGCGGCGGAAGTACAGCTCGTTGACGATATAGAGCACGAAGATCTCGAAGCCCATCACGTGCACCAGCGGACCGCTGGCGCGGATCACCAGGTGCGGGCCGTCGGTGTCGACCCGGATGAACTTGCGCTGGAAGCGAAACAGGGTGAGGAAGTCGGCGAAATCGCTCTTGATGAAGCGCAGGCCGCGCAGATAGGCCACCTCGCCCTCGGTGAACATCATGCCGCACAGGTAGTCGAGCTCGCGCTCGACGTCGTCCTTGAGTTCGGCCAGTGGATAGGCCGGCTCGTTACGGCAGCGGAATTCGTAGTCGCCGATGGCGCCCGGATGGCTGTGCAGGAGGGCCTGCCACATCGTAAACTTGTAAAGATCGGATTCCAGCAGGCTGCGGACTACGGGTTTCATCAAGGCTCCAGGCATCTGCGCAACAGGCGCGACAGGCTGTATTGTCGCCTACTTCTTTGCGCGGCGCTTTGGAGCCAGCATGGTGCCGGTGCAATCGGGCGCGCCGCAGCGGCAAGCGAACAGCTTCTTGAGCGCGGGCGTGTGGCGCTCGTCGTAGATCAGCGCGTAGTTATAGTTGAGCTCTTCGCCGGCTTCGATGTCTTGCATCGCGTGGATATAGACCTTGCCTTCGTCCTCGAAAGCTTCGCAGTTGGGCGTACAGGCGTGGTTGATCCAGCGCGCGTCGTTGCCGTCGCGGCCGCCGTCGATCACGCGGCCGTCGGCCAGGCTGAAATAAAAAGTATGGTTGATCGGCCCACCCGCTTTCTCGGCGCGCCGTGTGGCCTTGTCCCAGCTGATGCGCTGCCCCTTGTACTGGATGATGCGTTCGCCGGCAGCGATCGGGCGGCGCGCGAAGACGCCGTTGCCATGAACGGGCGACTGGCGCACCTCGTACATGCGGTCTTTATCGGCGGATTTGCTGCCGCCCTTGGTGGCGCTTTTTTTGCTGGTCATCTGATGCCGAATGGATGTTTGATGGAATGCATCCATTATGGCCGCATTCGCTGCTCAGCGGCAGCACGCTTCATCAAGAAAGCCCGGCCGCGGCGCGCAAGGCGGCGACGTCGATCTTCTTCATCGGCAGCAGTGCCGTCATGACGGCGTCGGCTTGCGGACCGGACGTCAAGGACATGATCTCGGTCGGCGTCACCTGCCACGACAACCCGAACCTGTCCTTCAGCCAGCCGCACTGGCGCGCCGCCTCGTCCCCGCCCTCGCCCAGGCGCTCCCAGTAATAGTCGATCTGCTCCTGGCTGTCGCACATCACCATGAACGAGACGGCTTCGGTAAAGTGGAACAGCGGCCCGCCGTTCATGGCGATGCAGGGTTGGCCGTCGACCTCGAACTGCACCGCCATCACGCTGCCCGGCGTCATGCGGTGCACATCCTGGCCGGCGGCGCTGTAGTGCGACACGTGCGTGATGCGCGAGTCGGGAAAGATCGAAACATAGTGCTTGACCGCTTCCTAGGCCTGGGTGTCGAACCACAGGCAGGGCTGGATCGGCGCGTGCAGTTGCATGATCGTTCTCCTGTCAGGTCTGCTGCTAGCCCGGAAAATCCTCTGCCCGGTATTCGACGGTATCCGCGGCCCCGGCGTCGCGCCCCGCTTCTTCGCGGCGCAGCTCGACGCGCCGGATCTTGCCCGAGATGGTCTTGGGCAGCTCGCGGAAGGCGATGCGCCGGATCCGCTTGTAGGGCGCCAGGCGTTCGCGCGTGAAGGCGAACAGCGCGGCGGCCATCTCGCGGCTCGGCTCCACCCCGGCGCGCAGGGTCACGAAGGCCTTCGGCACAGCCAGGCGCAGCGGATCGGGGCTGGGCACGATGGCCGCCTCCAGTACGCTCTCGTGTTCGATCAGCACGCTCTCGAGCTCGAACGGGCTGATACGGTAGTCGGACGACTTGAACACATCGTCGTTACGGCCGACATAAAAATAATAACCGTCGCCGTCCACGCTCGCCGTGTCGCCCGTGTGGTAGTGGCCGGCCCGCATCGCTTCCACGGTCTTGTCCTCGTTGCCTTCGTAGCCGACCATGAGACCGATCGGATTCGCCGCAAGTTCCACCGAGATTTCACCCTCCACCGCCGGCCGGTCGTCGAGGTCGAGCAGCGCGATGCGGTAGCCCGGCAGCGGACGGCCCATCGAGCCCGGCTTGATCGGCTGGCCCGGCGAATTCCCGATCTGGCAGCTCGACTCGGTCTGGCCGAAACCGTCGCGGATACGAATGCCCCAGGCGCGCTCGACCTGCTCGATCACTTCGGGATTGAGCGGTTCGCCGGCGCCGACCAGCTCGCGCAGCACGGGCTTCCAGGCCGCCAGGTCTTCCTTGATCAGCATGCGCCAGGCCGTTGGCGGCGCGCACAACGAGGTCACGCCGCAGCGCACGAGGGTGTCGAGCACGGCGCGGCTGCTGAAGCGTTCGAAATTGAACACGAATACCGTGGCGCCCGCGTTCCACGGTGCGAAGAAGCAGCTCCAGGCGTGCTTGGCCCAGCCGGGCGCGCTGATGTTCCAGTGGACGTCGCCCGGCTGCAGGCCGATCCAGTACATGGTCGACAGGTGGCCGACCGGATAGCTCTGGTGGGTGTGCAGCACCAGCTTCGGTTTCGCGGTGGTGCCGGAGGTGAAGTACAGCAGCAAGGGATCGGTGGCGCGGGTTTCGCCTTCGGGGACGAACACGCTGGCCACGTTCTCGCTGTCCGCGTAGTCGTGCCAGCCGGCCGGCGCGCCACCGACGGCGATCCGGGTGTAGCTGCCGGCCATCGTCTCGAATTTATGGGCTTCGCTGGCCTGGGCGATCACGTGTTTGACCTGTCCGCGCTCCAGGCGGTCGGCCAGGTCGTCGCCCGCCAGCGCCATCGTGGTCGGCACCAGCACGGCGCCCAGCTTGATCCCCGCCAGCATGATTTCCCACAGCTCGACCCGGTTCGGCAGCATCAATAGCACGCGCTCGCCGCGCCGCACGCCGAGATTGCGCAGGTATTCGGCCACCTGGCTCGAGCGCGCCGCCATGTCGGCAAAGGATATCTTGCGTTCGCGGCCGTCTTCCTCGACCACCCACAGGGCGGGAGCGTGATTGTCCCGGGCCTGGTGATCGAAGAAGTCGAGCGCCCAGTTGAAACGATCGAGTTCGGGCTGCTCAAAATCGCGGTAGGCGGTGTCGTAGTCGAGCCGGTGCCGCTGGAGAAAGTCGCGCGCCTGCACGAAGCGCTGGGTTGGCGTCATGGTGTCTCCTGGTCGCAATGCCATGTGGATGGCGGGATGCTGACGCCCCCGCCTCGCGACCATTCTGCCACCGATTCGGTGGGCGGTGATGCCTTAGTTACGACGCAGCGACGTCACCTGCATCTCGTCGGTGGGCGCCATCATGTCGATCACGCGGCAGTCGCCGCACATGCGCAGGCGATCGAGGTTGGCCGCGAACGCCGGGTGGGAGCCCAGGCGCCCCAGCATGTTCTCGACCATCTGCAGCGTACCGAACGGCTTGCTGCAGCGGATACAGTGGAAGGGCTGCGATTCATTCAGCACCACCGCCGCCATGCGCTCGGGCGCGAACGAGATGCGGGGCAGCAGCGCGATCGCGTTCTCCGGGCAGGTATTGGCGCACAGCCCGCACTGGACGCAGTTCTTTTCGATGAAGCGCAGCTGCGGCGCGCCCTGCCCGTCCTGCAGCGCATTGGCCGGGCAGACGCCGACGCAGGACATGCACAGGCTGCAGGCCTGGCGGTCCACAAGCAGCGCGCCGAACGGCGCCTTGACGGGCAAGCCGATATTCGACGGCTGTTGCGGGGCATGGCGGTGCAGGTGGTCGAGCGCGTAGTCGAGGGTGTTGCGCTTCTCGACCGAGAGGTGGAACACGGCCGGCGTGGCCGGCGTATCGCCGCGCGGCGCATGGCGCAGGGCCAGCGCCAGTTCCTGGGCCGCCTCCAGTGGAGAGTTCCCCAACTGGAGCAGCTGGAAGTGCGGTCCGGCATAGCCCAGGCCATCCAGCACGGCCTGGGCTATATGCATCTGCTCACCCAGCGCCTGCACGTATTGCGGCGCCTCGTCACCCGTCGTCAACACGGCGACGCCGGCCGCGCCATAGGCCAGCGCCGCCAGCCAGACGTCGATGCCGGTCGAGGCGACGTGGTGCAGCGAGAACGGCAGGATGCGCCCCGGGACGCTGTCGCCAAGGCGATTGAGCACGTCCTGGCCCTGCGCATCGTGCAGCAGCAGCACCGGCTGCGCGCCGCCCGCCTCGCGGAAGGCGCGCAGGGCAGCCTGGATGCGCTTGCCGGTGAGCGGCACCGGCGGATAGGCATAGCTCATGGCCCCGGTCGGGCACACCGTGCCGCAGGCGCCGCAGCCGGCGCACAGGTAGGGGTTGATTTTCACCCGGTCGCCGTCGCTGGCGATCGCCTGCGCCGAGCAGATGTCGACGCAGGCGGTGCAGGCGTGGATGCCGTTGCGGCCGTGGGCGCAGATGCGCTCCTTGTAACTGAAGTATTTCGGTTTCTCGAAGTCGCCGACCATGTCGAGCAGGGCCTCGACCGCAGCCAGGCGCGCCGCCTCGTCCAGGCCGGGCGCGTGATAACCATGCGGGCGCTGGTGGCTGGCGATCAGGCGCGCCGCGCACAGGTCGAGCACCAGGTCGAACCTGCCCTCGCCCACCGGCTCGCCCGCCGCGCGCCAGCGCGCCTCGAAGGCGCCCAGCCAGCCGGCCACGGCCACTGTCTGCGCCCTGTGCACCGGATACAGGCGCGGCTGCCCGTCCGATTCGTCCAGCAGGAGGACGGTGACCGGCAGCGTGCCGGCCAGCCGGTCGGCCAACGGCAGCGCATCAGCCGCGCTGCCCACGACCAGCGTGCGGCCGTGCGAGCGATAGTCGACGGTGACGGCCGCCTCGAAGTCGGGAAAATCCCGGGCCGCCTGCAGCGCGGCCAGGCGGGCGGCCGCGTCGCGGCCGTCCTGGGCGGGGTCGGAAGCCGCCCCGTCGTTGAATCGGATATTCATGTGGTCTCTTGTGTTGGCGCGCCCTCGCCCTCGGCTGGCGGGTGGTCGTCTTCGTCCTCGCCCAGCAGGCGGTCCAGCACGCCCGGTGCGTGCTTGAGCGCCGCCAGCATGGCGTCGGTGAGCGGCGCGGCCTTGTTGTAGTCGCTGATATAGATGTCCAAACCATCCATCACCGCGAAGTTCGGATCGGCGAACAGTTTTTTGAGCGCCATGCGCTGCACGGCCTTGTCGACGCCCTTGGCGACGAAGGCCGAGTAATCGGATTCCGGCGTCAGGCGCGCCACGTCATCCAGGGTCGGCAGCGGCCGCGCTTCTTCCACCGGCGGCGGCTGGACGGCGGGAACCGGCGCCTCGACCGCCACCGCCTGTTCCACCGGCTCCGGCGACGATTTCATTCGCGCCCAGCGGCGCAGGAAACCTTCCTCTGCAATGACGTCAGCGCTCATCCGTGCTGCCTTCCCTTGCGCGGGCGCGGCGTGAAATGCTCACGCAGATAGCCCGCGACCCAGCTGTAGATCTCGGCCGGCATGGTCACGCCATCGGCCGCTTCGCCCGAATCGAACATACGCGTGCCCTCGATGTAGCTCACCGAGGCGCGCGCCGGCATCGCGCGGTCGCCTTCCATCCGCCACAGCACGAACACCTTCGATTCGGGCGCCATGATGTTCTCGTAATAGCCTTCGTTCTCGTCGGTGTACAGTTCGAGCTCGAGGCCGGAGACCAGGTAGTAGTCGCGTTCCGCGCTTTCGCTCAGCACCGACAGGCGCGGCAGTTCGCCACGGTCCGGCACGATGCCCACCGCGGCCCAGCTGTCCATATCGCCCCAGCGGTGCTGCACCGCGCGCCGCTGCATGATGATGGCGACCGGCATGCTTCCCATTTTCATCGTCGTGCCTTCACTGTTTGGGGGCGTTCTCGGGGATGCCTTTCTTGTTCATCGTCTGCGGCGTGCCGGGCGGCTCGGCGCGGGTCGGGCCCTGCTTGACGTCCTCGCTCGGACGCGCCGTGCCCAGCTTCTCGCTCTTGACCGGCACATTGGCCGCGTGCAGCGCACGCGCCCCGAGCGGCGCGGCGGCCGTGGCGGGCGCGGCGCCCGAGGTGCCCGGGGCGCCGCCTGCAGGGGCAGGCGCC
>NZ_VPFD01000017.1 GCF_008014745.1 Massilia arenae | reverse complement strand
CGGAGGCACCTATCTGACCCACGTGCTCAGCGGCACTCGAGTCGTTCGGCATCACTCCGCCCGACCGCTTCGTCGCCATCATAGACCAGCTCCGCTGCGGTACCTTCAATATACGAGAGTCGAATTGTTTGACAACATTCACGGCTGAGCCGTTAATTCGACGCTGACCCTAATTATCCGTAGAGTAATTGGCCAATAATTCGACTCCGACCCTATTTATTTGCGGGCCGAATTTGAGAAATTGCTCAATAATTTTACTCTGACCCTAATTGGGGTTAGAAGAATTGGCGCCAGTCGGCGAGCCAGGGGGGGAAGGCGGTGGCTTCCATGGGGTTGGCGATGTGGTAGCCCTGGGCGTAGGTGCAGCCAAGGCTTTGGAGGAAGTCCCAGTCCTGGCGGGTTTCGACGCCGACGGCGACGGACATGCGGTCGAGGCTGTGGGCCAGGTTCAGGCAGCTGCGCAGGACTGTGCCCAAGGGGCGGCGTTTCGAGGCGCCGTCGACGAAGCTGCGGTCTATTTTCAGTTCGGTGAAGGGGATGCGCGCCAGTAGTTGCAGGTTGGATCTTCCTGTGCCGTAGTCGTCGATCGCCAGGCCGAAGCCCATCATGCGCAGGCGGACCAGGCGTTCGATGAAATCGGGGTTCGTGTTCAGGACCGACGATTCCGGCAGCTCGAAGGTGATGTAGTCGGGCAGGACCTTGTGGCGCTCCAGCGAGGCCACGATCTGGCGTACGAAGGCCGGATGGGCCAGCGTTTCGGGGGCGATGTTCAGCGAGATCGGGACCGGGATGCCCTGCTCCTGGAACCAGCGGCAGCGCTCCACCGACAGCTCGATCATGCTCCAGTCCAGGAAGTCGATGCGGCCGCTTTCTTCCAGCGCTTCCATGAAGGATGCGGGGCCCAGCACGCCGTGCTCGGGGTGGCGCCAGCGGGCGAAGGCTTCCAGGCCTTTCACCTGGCCGGTCGCGAGCTCGATCTTGGGCTGGAAGAAGGGCTCGAACTGGCGCTTCTGCAGGCCGATGCCGATCTGCTGGAAGGTGAAGCGCGGGCCGCCCGGCTTGCGCGGTGGACGCGCCAGCGGGGCGTAATTGTCGAGCAGCGGTTTCAGTTTGGGGGCGGTTACCGGCCTGGCGATCACGCCCAGCAGCTCTACGCCGTAGGCCTCGGCCAGGGTCTCGACCGAAAACAGCAGGTCGGCGGGCTGCGCGCCTGTTACCACCAGGCGCGCCGGCGTTTGAATCTCTCCCAGCTTGCGGATCAGCTCAAGGCCATCCATGCCCGGCAACGCGAGATCGATGATGGCGATGTTCACCGCCGGCGCCAGGCCGGCTTCCAGGGTCTGCAGCGCGTGATGCCCGTCCGGCACCTCGGTGACGCGGCTGGCGCCGAGCTGGCCCAGCAAGTCCACCAGCGCCCTGCGCTGGGCCGGGTCGGCTTGTGCCACCAAAAAATGCAAATGCGCGATGTCCATCGTTGCTCCAGTTTCCCAGCCGCCAGCCTACGCGATGCGCGGGAAGCCGTCCATATTTAAGCTACATCTGCTGCTGGCGCAGTCCTTCGAAGAAGCACACAGCCGCGCAGGCGGCGACGTTGAGCGACTCGACCTGGCCCGCATGCGGCACAGCGACCCGGTGCGTGGCGAGCTTCAATAATTGATCCGACACGCCCTGCCCTTCGTGACCCAGCACCCAGGCCACCGGCCGGCTCAGGTCCATCGCGTACAGCCGCTCGGCCGCATAGCCGCTGGTGGCCAGCACCGGCACCGTGGCGCCCTGCACCAGCGGCGCCAGCTCCACCCCCTCGAAGATGTCGAGCACGAAGTGCGCGCCCATCGCCGCGCGCAGCACCTTGGGCGACCAGCAGAAAGCGGTGCCGGGGCTGCAATAGACCTGCTTGATGCCGGCCGCCGCCGCGCTGCGCAGGATCGAGCCGACGTTGCCCGGATCCTGCACGCCGTCCAGCAGCACGCTCGATCCCACCAGGGCCGGCGCCGCCGAAGGCTGCGGCGAATCGATCATGAACAGCAGATGCACGCCATGTTCGACCTGGCTGACGGCGTTGAACAGCGCGTCGGGCAGCGCCGTCACCGGCGCATTCCGGTCTTCACAGCGAGAGACGATGGCCTGCACTTCACGGTTGCCGAGCGCGCCCTCCGACACCACGCAGTGGCGCGGCGCGCCGCGCAGGTCGAGCCAGGTCTGGCACAGGTGCACGCCGTCGAGCAGGCTTTGCCCGGCCTTGCGCCGCGCCTGCGAGCTGGTGGCCAGACTTTTCAGGTCTTTGTAGAACGCGTTGTCGCGCGAAGTGATGGTTTTCATACTGCTTATGCTTCAATCAGTTCAGCAAACAGGTCGACCTGCAGCATATTGCGCACCGGCGCGAACGAACGGCGGTGCGCCGGTGAAGGGCCGTGCAGGCGCAGTCGCTCCAGGTGCAGCGCCGTGCCGTAACCCTTGTGCTGGTCGAAGCCGTATTGCGGGTAAAGGTCGTGCAGCCGCACCAGCGCGGCGTCGCGCGCCGTCTTGGCCAGGATCGAGGCGGCCGAGATGGCGTTGACCTTGTCGTCGCCCTCCACGATCGCATGCGCGCGCACGTCCATCTGCGGGCAGCGATTGCCGTCGATCAGGGCCAGCGTCGGCAGCGTGTGCAGCGCTTCCACTGCGCGCCGCATCGCCAGCATGGTCGCCTGCAGGATGTTGATGCTGTCGATCTCTTCGCACGAGCATTCGGCGATGGCCCAGGCCAGCGCATGCTCGCGGATCAGCGGCGCGAGCTGGTCGCGGCGCGCCTCGCTCAGTTTCTTGGAATCGCGCAGGCCCTCAATCGGCCGCAGCGGATCGAGGATGACGGCGGCGGCGAACACCGGCCCGGCCAGCGGACCGCGCCCGGCCTCGTCGACACCGCAGACGATATCGAGCTCGGTGAACGGCCGCAGCCTGGGCGGCAGGCCAGGATACAGATTGACTTTCTTCTTCCTCATGTCAGCTCACGCGGCCCTGTCCAATGACGCGCAACACGGCCTCTGCGCTCTCGCGCGCACTATCGCGCAGCAGGCTGTGGTGCATCTCCAGGAAGCGCCCGGCCAGCCGTTCGCGTCCGGCCGCATCCTGCAACTGGGCCCACACCGCGTCGGCCATCGCTTCCGGCGTGGCCGCATGCTGGATCAATTCCGGTACCAGGAATTCGCGCGCCAGGATGTTCGGCAGGCCGATCCAGGGCTGGTAGCCCATGTGACGCATGATCGCGTACGACGCCGCCATCACTTTATACGCGATCACCATCGGCTTCTTGAACAGCGCCACCTCCAGGGTCGCGGTGCCGGAAGCGACCAGCACCGCGTCGGCGGCGGCGATCGCCGTGTGCGAGCCGGCGGCGGTCACCTGCAGTTCGACGTCCTGCAAGCCCGCCTTGACCACGAGCTCGTCGAAGTAGGCGCGCTGGCGTTCGCCGACCATCGGCACCACGAAGGTCAGGCCCGGATCGCGCGCGGCCAGCAGTTTGACGGCGCGGATGAACGGCTCGGCCAGGTATTTCAGTTCACCCATGCGGCTGCCCGGCATCACGGTCACCACGCGCGCAGCCGGATCCAGGCCGAGCGCGCGCCGCGCCGCGGCGACGTCCGGCACCAGCGGGATGGTCTCGGCCAGTGGATGCCCGATATACGTCACCGGTACGTTAGCCTCGCGATAGATCGCTTCCTCGAACGGGAAGATCACCAGCATGTGCGAGACCGCGCGCTGGATCTTCTTGATCCGCCCGCCGCGCCAGGCCCAGATCTGCGGCCCGATGAAGTGCACGGTCGGAATGCTGGCGCTGCGCAGCTGCTCTTCGAGGCCGAGATTAAAGCCAGGATAGTCGGCGCCGATGAAGGCCGCCGGCCGCTCTGCGATGAGACGGTCGCGCAGCCGGCTCTGGATGCGTTTCAGTTCAGGGTAGCGGGGAATGACTTCGAACAGGCCACGCACCGTGAGCGTATCCATCGGGACCTCGCTCACGAAGCCCTGCTCGATCATGCGCGGCCCGCCGATGCCGTGGAAGCGCGCCTGGGGCAAATGCGGCCGCAGGCCGGCCAGAAGGCGCGCGGCGAGCATGTCGCCGGACGCCTCGCCGGCCACCAACGCCAGCGAAACGTCGTTGTTCATCTCGTTAGCGGACGATGCCACGGGTGGCGGTGCCGAGGAATTCGCGCAGCAGGCGAATGTCTGCGCTGGCCGCCGGCAGGCGCTCTTCTTCGGCCAGGAGCGCCGTCTTGGCTTCTTCCAGCGTCAGGTTCGAGCGGTACAGCAGCTTATAGGCGCTGCGAATGCCGTCCAGCTGTTCACGGCTAAACCCGCGGCGCTTGAGGCCCTCGAGGTTCACGCCGCGCGCGCCGGCCGGATTGCCGGAGACGAGCACATAGGGCGGCACGTCCTGGGTCAGGCTGGTGTACATGCCGATGAAAGCATGGGCGCCGATCTTGCAGAACTGGTGCACGCCGGCGTAGCCCGACAGGATGGCCCAGTCGCCCACCTGCACATGGCCCGCGAGCTGGGCGTTGTTCGAGAAGATCGTGTTGCTGCCCACCTGGCAGTCGTGCGCCACGTGGACGTAGGCCGAGATCCAGTTGTCGCTGCCGACGCGGGTGACGCCTTCGTCCTGGACCGTGCCCAGGTTGAAGGTGACGAATTCGCGCACCGTGTTGCGGTCGCCCACTTCAAGGCGGGTCGGCTCGCCGTTCCACTTCTTGTCCTGCGGCGCGCCGCCGATCGAGCAGAACTGGAAGAACTTGTTGTCCTTGCCGATCGTCGTGTGGCCTTCGATGACCACGTGCGGGCCGACCACGGTGCCGGCGTCGATGCGCACATGCGGCCCGACGATCGAATACGGGCCGACCTCGACCGAGCTGTCCAGCTCGGCCTTCGGATCGACGATCGCGGTCGAATGGATTTTACTCATCTGGCTCTCCTTACTCGGCCGCGCTTTCAGGGCCTTTCATGGTGGCTTCGGCGGCGCCGCGGATGGTGCACATCAGCTCACCCTCGACCGCCACCTTGCCGTCGACGGTCGCCACCGCCTTGTACTTCCAGATGCCGCGCGAGACGCGCAGGATCTCGACTTCCATGCGCAGCTGGTCGCCCGGCTCGACCGGACGCTTGAAGCGCGCGTTGTCGATGCCGACGAAGTACACCACCGAGTTTTCGTCCGGCTTGACGTTCATGGTCATGAACGACAGGATGGCCGCGGTCTGCGCCATCGCTTCGATCATCAGCACGCCAGGCATCACCGGCTTGTGCGGGAAGTGGCCGTTGAAGAATTCTTCGTTGACGGTGACGTTCTTGATCGCGACGATGCGCTTGCCCAGTTCGACGTCCAGCACGCGGTCGACCAGCAGCAGCGGATAGCGATGCGGCAGGTATTCCTTGATCTGGGTGATGTCGAGGGTCTTGAGTTCTGGAGTGGTCATTTTTGTTCTGTCAGGTTTCTGATGGTTTTCTCGAGCGTGCGGATCTTGGCGCGCATCGAATCGAGATTGCGCACGATCGCGGCGCTGCGCTCCCATTCGGCGTTCTTGGCCAAGGGGTAGAAGCCGGTGTACTGGCCCGGTTCGAGAACCGAGCGCGACACCATGCTGCCCGAGGAAATATGGACGTTGTCGGCGATTTCGAGGTGGCCCAGCACCATGGCGGCGCCGCCGAAGGTGCAGCGGCTGCCGATTTTCGCGCTGCCAGCCACACCCACGCAGCCGGCCATCGCGGTGTGCGCGCCGATGCGGCAGTTGTGGCCGATCTGGATCTGGTTGTCGAGCTTCACGCCGTCTTCGATCACGGTATCGTCCAGCGCGCCGCGATCGATCGTGGTGTTGGCGCCGATGTCGACGTCGTCGCCGATCAGCACGCGGCCGGTCTGCGGGATCTTGATGTAGGCGCCGGCTTCGACGGCAAAGCCGAAGCCGTCAGTGCCGATCACCGCGCCGGAATGCAGGATGCCGCGCTTGCCGATACGGCAGCGCGCATGGAAGGTCACGTTCGCGAACAGCTGCGTGTGCTCGCCGATCGCGGCCTCGCGTCCGATGAAGCAGCCGGCGCCGATCACGACGTGGGCGCCGACAATGGCGCCCTCCTCGATCGTCGCATGCGGCCCGACGTGCGCGGTCGGATCGACCGTGGCGCCGGGATCGACCACGGCGCTCGGATGGATGCCGGGCGCCGGCGCCTGTTCGGTAAACGACACGAAATACTGCGCCGCGCGGGCGAAGTAGGCGTAAGGGTTGGTAGTGACGATGCGCGCGCCTTCATAGGTCGCGGCCACCGTCGGATCGTCCAGCGGCGACAGGATCAGTGCCGCGGCCTGGCTCTGCGCGGCCAGTGCGCGCAGCTTGCTGTTGCTAAGGAAGCTGATGTGCGAAGCGCCGGCGCTGTCCAGGGGGGCGATCGCCTGGACCTCGAGGTCCGGGTTGCCCACCAGCTGTCCGCCGAAGCGCTCGACCAAATCGCCCAGTCGAATGCCCATCTCGGTCTTTCCAGTGTAAGTCAAAATCGGTACTGCTTTACTTGTCGAGCAGCTTGAGGATCTTGTCGGTGATGTCCACGCGCGGGCTGACCCACGCCGCCTCGACCAGCACGGCGTCGAGTTTTTCCTGTTCCGCGACCTGCTCGACCAGCTTGTAGGCCTTTTGCGCGATCGCGGCGCGTTCTTCGTTCTTGCGCTGCTGCAGGTCTTCCTGGAACTCGCGCTGCATGCGCTCGACGTCCTTCTGCATGTTGTACAGCTCGCGCGCGCGGCGCGTGCGGTCCAGCTCATTCAGGCCCGCCGCTTCGGCGTCGAACTTCTCGGACGTCTGCTTGTACTTGCCGACCATCTCTTCGACCGCCTTCTGGCGCTTCGAAAATTCAGCGGTCAGCTTGGCGTCTGCCGCCTTGGCCATCTTGGAGTCGGTCATCAGGCGCTCGGTGTAGACAAAGCCGATGCGGCTGATGGTCGCCTGCGCCTGGGCCAACGGCGCAATGGACACTCCGACGACCGCAGCCAGCACCAGCGAGGCGCCGAGCGCGGGTCGAACCGTGGACTTGCGTCCACCAGGCAGCGAGTCAATCAGATTTTTCAACATAAAGTCTCTCGCAATCGTTCTTCAGGTCGCAGCGGTCCGCTTAGAAGCCGGTACCCATCTGGAACTGGAAGCGCTCCAGGCGGTCGCCCGGCAGCGAATTCAGCGGCTTAGCATAACTCAACTTGAGCGGACCGACCGGGGAAATCCAGGACAGGCCGATACCGGCCGAGTAGCGGAACTCGTCGAAACGGATCTTCGCGTCTTCCTGGAACACCTGGCCGCCGTCGACGAAGGTGAACCAGCGCAGGCTGCGGTCGGTGCCGCTGCCCGGGAACGGGAACTGCAGCTCGGCGTTGCCGATGATGCGCTTGGAGCCGCCGATCGCATCGTAGTAACGCGGATCGACCACGCCCAGCGACGAACTCTCGTAGCCGCGCACCGAACCGATGCCGCCCGCGTAGAAGTTCTTGAACACCGGATAGGCGCTGCCGCCGATGCCCTTGCCGTAGTCGAACTCGCCGCGCAGGGCCAGGGTCATCCAGCGGGTCAGCGGCTTCCACCACTGATGCTCGTAGACCATCCGGTAGTACTTGGCGTCGCCGATCGCATCGATCTCGAAGTTGGCGCGCTGGAAGCGGCCGCGAGTCGGGGTCACGGCGCTGTCGCGGGTGTCGCGGCCCCAGGCCGCGGTCAGCGGGATCGCATTGGTGGTGGCCTTGCCGATGCCGCTGGCCGGGCCGCCGTTCTGGCGCACGAAGGTCTGGTAGACCGTCGGCGAGGTCTGGTCGGTTTCCAGCTCGGTGCGTTCCAGGCCGGCGCCGAAGTAGACGGTGTCGGATTCGGAGAACGGCACGCCGAAGGTCAGGTTGCCGCCCATCTGCTTGACGGTGTAGGAACCGATGTTCAGCGCCGGCGGACGCGAGGTGCGCAGGTACAGCGAGAAGGCGCGCGAGATGCCGTCATCCGTGAAGTACGGGTTGGTCTGCGAGAACGCGATCGTGCGATTGTACTTGCTGGTGTTCAGCTCGATGCCGACCGTGTTGCCGCTGCCGGCGAAGTTGGCCTGCGAGATCGACGCGGTGAAGGTGAACTTCTCGGACTGCGAGAAGGCGCCGCCGATCATGAAGTTACCGGTCGGTTTTTCTTCGACCGCGATGTTCACGTCGACCTGGTCCGAAGTGCCTGGCGACTCCGGCGTCTCGACCTTCACGTCCTTGAAGTAGCCGAGGCGGTCGACGCGGTCGCGCGAGAGTTTGACGCGGTTGGCGTCGTACCACGAGCTTTCGAACTGGCGGAATTCGCGGCGGATGACTTCGTCGCGGGTGACCGTGTTGCCCGAGATGTTCATGTGGCGCACGTAGGCGCGCTTGCCCGGATCGACGAAGAAGGTAAACGCGACTTCGCGCTTCTCGCGGTCGAGTTCCGGGTTGGCCGTCACGTTGGCGAAGGCGTAGCCGTAGGTGCCGAGGCGGTCGGCGATGAACTTGTTGGTCGCTTCCTGCAGGTCGCCGACATAGGTTTTGCCCGGCTGGAGCACGATCAGCTCCTTGAGCTCTTCCTCGCGGCCGAACATCTCGCCTTCGAGCTTGACGCTCGAGACGGTGTACTGCTCGCCCTCGGTGATGTTGAGGGTCAGGTAGATGTCTCGCTTGTCCGGGGTGATCGAGACCTGGGTCGATTCGACGTTGGCTTCCAGGTAGCCGTGGTTCAGGTACCAGGACTTGATGGTCTCCAGGTCGCCGGTCAGCTTTTGCTTGGAATACTGGTCGGCCTTCGAGTACCAGGTGAACCAGCCCGACGGGCGCAGTTCGAGCAGCTGGCGCAGCTGCTTGTCGGAAAAGGCCTTGTTGCCGATGATGTTGATGCCCTTGATCTTGGCGACATCACCCTCGTCGATATTGAACATGACCGTCACGCGGTTGCGCTCGATCGGGGTCACGGTGGTGGTGATCTTGACGCCGTACAGGCCATGCGACAGGTACTGGCGCTTGAGCTCTTGTTCGGCGCGGTCGACCGAGGCCTTGTCGAAGATGCGAGTCTGGGCCACGCCGATCTCGGACAGCGCCTTGACCAGCATGTCTTTTTCGAATTCCTTGGTGCCGGTGAAATCGACCGACGAAATCGCCGGGCGTTCCTCGACCAGTACCACCAGCACGCCATTTTCTTCCTCAAGGCGGATGTCCTTGAAGAAGCCGGTGGCGTACAGTGCCTTGATCGCGCTCGATGCCTTGGCGTCGTCGAAGGTCTCGCCCACGCGCACCGGCAGATAGCTGAACACGGTGCCGGCTTCGGTCCGCTGGATGCCTTCGACCCGGATATCCTTGACGACGAACGGGTTGGCGGCCAGCGCATTGCTTGCGCACAGGGTCAGCACGGCCGCGCCGATCAAGCTGCGACGAATGAACGGCAGGGCAAAACGATCTGGTTGTGATTTCATTGGCTGGATCAAAGGGTCAGTCATTTGGACAACGATTGCATATTATTCTGTGCCGGGAATTGCACGCCCGATTCCGGGAGCGCATGCGGGCCGCTAAAGCAGCCGCACCAGGTCATTGAAGACGGCGAGCGCCATCAGCATGAACAGCAGGCCGACCCCGGCGCGCTGCGCGAACTCTCCGACGCGCGCAGGAAGGGGACGCCCGGTCAAAACTTCCAGCGAATAATACAGTAAATGGCCACCATCCAGAACTGGAATTGGTAACAAATTCATTACTCCTAAGCTGATACTAATAAAGGCGATGAACTGTAAATAGCTTACGAGACCTATTCTTGCAGTCTGTCCGGCATAATCGGCGATGGTAATGGGACCCGTCACATTCTTCCACGACGCTTCCCCGGTAATCATCTTCCAGATCATCTTGAGGGTCATCACGCTGGTGTCCCAGGTGCGCTCGGCGCCGCGCGCGATCGCCTCGAACGGGCCCGAACTCACGGTGATCATCTCCGGGGCCTGGGCCACCATGGCCTTGATCACGCCGCGGCCATTCGCATCCGGCTCCGGGGTCAGGGTCAGGGCCACGGGGCGTCCGGCGCGCTCGACCTCGATCGCCATCGGCTTGCCTGCAGATGCGCGCACGGCCTCGATGAAGGCGATGCCATCGACGACGGGCTGGCCGCCGGCGCGCAGCACCAGGTCGCCGTCGCGCAGGCCGGCGCGCTGCCCTGCCCCATCCGCGATCACCTTCTCGATGCGCGGCTGCGGGCGCCACAGGTCCAGGCCCAGTTCGGCCATCACGTCGGTCTCGACGTCGAGCCGGCCGATCACCGCCGCCGGCAAGGTCGCACTATAGACGCCGCCGTTGGCGCCGCGCAGTTCGAGGCGAGCGTCGGATTTATCGACCGCCGCCTGCAAGACCTGCCAGCGCAACTCGGTCCACGAACGCACCTCGCTGCCATTCACCGCCACCACGGTATCGCCGCCGCGCACGCCGGCCTTGGCCGCCTCGGATGCCGCCGGGGCCTCGCGCAGGCGCGCCGAAGGCTCGTCCACGCCATGCATATACAGCGCGGCCATCAGGCCGATCGCGAGCAGGAAGTTGGCCAGCGGGCCGGCGGCCACGATGGCGATCCGCTTCCAGACGTTCTGGCGCGTGAATTCGCGATCCAGGTCGGCGTCGCTGGTCGGCGCGGTCTCGGGGTCGCGCGCGTCGAGCATCTTGACGTAGCCGCCCAGCGGCAGCGCCGACAGCGCCCATTCGGTCTGGTCCTTGCCGAAGCGGCGCGACCAGACCACGCGGCCCATGCCGACCGAGAAGCGCAGCACCTTGACGCCGCAGGCGCGCGCGACCAGGTAGTGGCCCAGTTCGTGGATCACGATCAGGGGACCGAGCGCCAGCACGAAGGCCAGCACGGTGTAAAGCATGGTCATGGTGCGCTCCGTGGGATCAGCGCTGCAAGCCTGAAGCGAGGTTCGATACGGCGTCGGCGGCGGCCGCGCGCGCGCGCGCGTCCTGGGCCAGCACCGCCTCGATCGACGGGGCCGGGCCGTGCGGCACGACGTCGAGCGCGTGGCGAATCACGCGGTCGATGTCGCGGAAACCGATGCGGCGCTCGAGGAAGGCCTGCACCGCCACCTCATTGGCCGCGTTGAGCAGGGCCGGCGCGGTGCCGCCCGCGCGCAGCGCATCGAAAGCGAGTGCCAGGCAGGGGAAGCGTTCGAAGTCGGGCGCGAAGAACTGCAGCCCGGCCATCTGCGTCAGGTCGAGCTGGGCCACGCCCGAATCGATCCGCTCCGGATAGGCCAGCGCATTGGCGATCGGGGTGCGCATATCGGGGTTGCCCAACTGGGCCAGCACCGAGCCGTCCACATACGAGACCATCGAGTGGATCACGCTTTGCGGATGGATCACGACTTCGATCTGGTCGGCCGGCGCGCCGAACAGCCAGTGGGCCTCGATCACTTCGAGGCCCTTGTTCATCATGGTGGCCGAATCGACCGAGATCTTGCGGCCCATGACCCAGTTCGGGTGCTTGCAGGCTTCGTCGGGGGTCACGCTGTCGAGCGTCTCGACGGCGCGGTTCAGGAACGGGCCGCCGGATGCGGTCAGCAGGATCTTTGCCACGCCCGAGGCGGCTGGAACGCGCGCATACGAGGACGGCAGCGACTGGAAGATCGCATTGTGTTCGCTGTCGACCGGCAGCAGGGTCGCCTTGTGTTCGCGCACGGCGTCCATAAACAGCTGGCCCGACATCACCAGAGCCTCTTTATTGGCCAGCAGGATCTTCTTGCCGGCGCGCGCCGCGGCGAGCGTCGGCGCCAGGCCGGCGGCGCCGACGATGGCGGCCATCACGATGTCGGTGTCGGCGCTGGAGGCGATATCGCACAGCGCCTGCTCGCCATATTCGACACCCGTCGGCAGGTCGGCGATCAGTGCCGCGAGCTGCGCGGCGGCTTCAGGGCTGCCGACCACGGCGCGCTGCGGGCGATACTTTCGGCAGGCTGCGGCCAGTTCTTCCACGCGCGAATGCGCGCTGAGGGCGTAGACGCGGTAGCGGCCTGGATGGCGCGCCACCACGTCGAGGGTCGAGGCGCCGATCGAACCGGTGGCGCCAAGGATGGTAATGCCTTGCATGGAGACTTCCTTCTAGAGCCGGGTGGCGATCAAAGCCGCCAGCGGCAGGACCGGCACGAGTGCGTCGATCCGGTCCAGCACGCCGCCGTGGCCAGGCAGCAGATTGCTGCTGTCCTTCATGCCGGCACGGCGCTTGAGCTGGGATTCGAACAGGTCGCCGACCACGCTGGCGACGACGATGAGGGCGATAACGCCGAGCATGCCAGCCCAGCCGAAGCTGGCCTGCACGCGCACCGCGAAGGTATTGGCGAGAGCCTCGCCGCCGAACAGGACGGTGAGCGAGGCCAGCAGCACGGTCACGATGCCGCCGCCGATGGCGCCTTCCCACGACTTGCCGGGCGAGATCGACGGCGCCAGTTTATTCTTGCCGAAGGTCTTGCCGCACACATAGGCGAAGATGTCGGCCGACCAGACGATGACGAGCACCGACAGCAGGAACAGGGCCGAGTACTGGAACAGCATGACGATGGCGGCGAAGCAGGCCACCAGCGAAATCGCGTACAGCAGGCTCAGCAGCGTGTTCGGGGTGCTGGCCAGCGGCGGCAGGCCGAGCTTGAGCGTGGGCGCGAAGCGCAATGCCCACAGCAGCGCGCCGATGGCGAACCAGAAGGTCGGATCGCCCTGCTCGCGCATGAAGAAGGCATAGGCGAAGGCCAGGGTCCAGGCCACCGCGATCGCCACCGCGCTCTTCGCGCCCGGATTAAACAGGCGGAAACACTCCCAGATCGCCGCCCCGAAGAACACCGAAGCGACCACCGCGAACGCTGTGGGGTTATTGGAGTACAACACCGGCAGCAGGACTGCCAGCAAAACGAGCGCGGTGACGATCCGGGTCTTGAGCATCAGTTGGTCTTCTTCGCTACTTGGGCGCTGGTCTGGCCGAAGCGCCGTTCGCGGCCCTGGAACGAGGCGATCGCCTCATCCAGCGCTTCGGGCGTGAAATCTGGCCAGAAGGTGCTTGTGAAATGCAGTTCGGCATATGCCAGCTGCCACAACAGGAAATTGGAGATGCGTTCCTCGCCGCCGGTCCGGATGAACAGGTCGGGTTCGGGCGCATACGCCATCGCCAGGTGCGGAGCCAGCATTTCCTCCGTAAATTCGGTCACGCCGGGGTTGGCCTGCACCATCTTCCCCGTTGCCTGCATGATATCCCAGCGGCCGCCATAGTTGGCGCACACGGTGACGGTCAGGCGGGAGTTGCCGGCGGTGCGGCGCTCGGCATTGGCGATCATCTCTTGCAGCTTGGCGTCGAAGCGGCTCAGGTCGCCCACGACTTTCAGGCGAATATTATTGGCGTGCATCTTCGAGACTTCGCGTTCGAGCGCCGTCACGAACAGGCGCATCAGCAGCGAGACTTCGTCGGCCGGGCGGCGCCAGTTCTCGGACGAGAAGGCGAACAGGGTCAGGTACTCGACCCCGCGCAGCACGCAGGCTTCGACGATGCCGCGTACGGCTTCCACGCCCTTGACGTGGCCGGCGACGCGCGGCAGCAGGCGTTTGGTGGCCCAACGGCCATTGCCATCCATGATGATGGCGACGTGGCGCGGCACGGCGGGCGTCTCGGGAACGGCGGTGGTCGAACTTTTGAACATCTTGTATCCAGCAGTGCTGCGCCCGGACTCCCGTCCGGCGGTGCGCATATGGCCAATCAGAATTGGACAATCATAAGGTAGGCGGACCGGCCGCGGCAAGTTGCCGGGGCCGGTCCGCAAGAAAGCCGTTGAGCCGGACCTTACACCGTCAGGATTTCTTTCTCTTTTTCACCCAGCAGCTTGTCGATGTCGGCCACGGCCTTGTCGGTCAGCTTCTGGATTTCGTCCGAGGCGCGGCGCTCGTCGTCTTCCGACGCGGTCTTGTCTTTGACCATTTTCTTGAGCGCTTCGTTGGCATCGCGACGGATATTGCGCACGGCAATCTTCGCATCTTCGCCTTCCGACTTGGTCAGCTTGACCATTTCTTTGCGGCGCTCTTCGGTCAGCGGCGGGGTCGGCACGCGGATCATATCGCCCTGCGACGATGGATTCAGGCCCAGGTCGGCGTCGCGGATCGCTTTTTCGATGGTCGCGGCCATTTTCTTTTCGAACGGCTGGACGCCGATGGTGCGCGCATCGACCAGGGTCAGGTTGGCGACCATCGGCAGCGCGGTCGGGCTGCCGTAGTAGTCGACCATCACGTGGTCGAGGATGCCGGTGTGGGCGCGACCGGTGCGGACCTTGGCCAGGTCGGCTTTCAGGGTCTCGATGGACTTGATCATGCGCTCTTGCGCGTTCTTTTTGACGTCAGCCAGGGACATGCTGCTCTCCTTGTTGTTCAGTAAATATTTAAACGTGTACCAGTGTACCTTCGTCTTCACCCATGATCACGCGGGTGAGCGCGCCGGGTTTGACGATGGAGAACACCTTGATCGGCAGTTTCTGGTCGCGGCACAGCGCGAAGGCGGTAGCGTCCATCACTTGCAGGTGCTTGGCGATCGCTTCGTCGAAGGTGATGCTTTCGTAACGCGTCGCGTGCGGGTCTTTCTTGGGGTCGGCGCTGTAGACGCCATCGACCTTGGTGGCCTTCAGGACGATCTCGGCCGAGATCTCGGCGCCGCGCAGGGCGGCCGCGGTGTCGGTGGTGAAGAACGGGTTGCCGGTGCCGGCGGCGAACACGACCACTTTACCTTCTTCCAGGTATTGCAGGGCCTTCGGGCGCACATAAGGCTCGACCACCTGCTCGATGCCGATCGCCGACATGACGCGGGCGGTGATGCCGACGTGGCGCATGGCATCGGCCAGGGCCAGCGCGTTCATGACGGTGGCCAGCATGCCCATGTAGTCGGCGGTGGCGCGGTCCATGCCCTGGGCGCCCGGGGCGACGCCGCGGAAGATGTTGCCGCCGCCAATCACGACCGCCACCTGCACGCCCAGCTTCGCCACTTCCGCCACGTCGGCCACCATGCGCTCGATGGTGGCGCGGTTGATGCCGAACGGGTCGTCGCCCATCAGCGCTTCGCCGGACAGTTTCAGGAGGACTCGTTGGTAGGCTGGTTTTGACATGATGAAGCGGCTCCTAATGTGATGTTTCGATGGTGCGAATTCGGGTCCGACCGCGGCCCTTGGGCTGCGATCTCATCTGCCTTGGAGGCGATGGCATTGTAAGGCGGGCGCGGTTGATGAGTCGCGCCGCTGGACTGCATGCAGACTTGGATTCCCGCCTGCGCGGGAACGACATATTAGAGGTGCGGACTGTGGAGCCTGCTTCGGCCCGCACCCCATGAACGTCGTTCCCGCGAAGGCGGGAACCCCAGTTTGCCGTACAACCAGGAAATACTTCATGGCCGCAACACACAAACGATCCCACCTTAAAAAAACGGACCTTGCGGCCCGTTCTTTTTGATTACTGCTTGTTTGCAGCCATCTGGGCTGCAACTTCTGCTGCGAAGTCGTCGACCTTCTTCTCGATGCCCTCGCCCACCACGTACATGGTGAATGCCTTGACGCTGGTATTCGATGCTTTCAGGTATTGCTCGATCGACTGCTTGTCGTTCTTCACGAATGCCTGGTTCAGCAGCGACACTTCTTTCAGGTATTTCTGCACCGAACCGTCGATACGCTTGGCGACGATTTCGTCCGATTGCGGCTGCTTGCCTTCGGCGACAGCTTTTTCAGCGTCTTCCTTGGCCTTCAGTTCGGCGACCGAACGCTCTTTTTCGATCATTTCAGCAGGCACTTGCTCCGACGACAGAGCGACTGGCTTCATTGCAGCGATGTGCATGGCCAGGTCCTTGCCGACTTGCTCGTCCGCGCCTTCGAAGTCGACGATCACGCCGATACGGGTGCCGTGCAGGTAGGAAGCCAGCTTGCCGGTGGTTTCGAAACGCTGGAAGCGACGCACGGTCATGTTCTCGCCGATCTTGCCGATCAGGGCGGTACGCACGTCGTCGAAGGTCTTGCCGTCGTGCGGCAGCGCTGCCAGGGCAGCGACGTCAGCCGGGTTGTTCTCGGCGACCAGCTTGGCGGCCAGGTTGACCATGGCCAGGAATTCTTCGTTCTTGGCGACGAAATCGGTTTCGCTGTTGACTTCGACCAGCGCGCCGACGTTGCCAGCGATATAGGTTGCCACGACGCCTTCGGCGGTGATGCGTGCCGATGCTTTCGATGCCTTGCCGCCCAGCTTGACGCGCAGGATCTCTTCAGCACGACCCATGTCGCCTTCGGCTTCGGTCAGTGCTTTTTTGCATTCCATCATTGGCGCGTCGGTCTTCGCGCGCAGTTCGCCTACCATCGCTGCAGTAATCGCTGCCATGTTGATTTCTCCTAAATGTTTTATCCGGGTTGCAGGTCGTTACAAAACGCCCCACAGGTATTCAGCTTAAAAAAAGGGGGGCTCGTGTGTGCGGCGCCCCCTTCGATGTGTCAGCAGGCACTTAGCCTGCCGTCACTTATGCCTGCTCGGAAACTTCGACGAAGTCGTCGCCGCCAGCCTTGACCATTTCAACGACTTCGTTGGTGGCGTTGGCGCGGCCTTCCAGGATCGCATCGGCGACGCCGCGTGCGTACAGGGTGATCGCTTTCGACGAGTCGTCGTTGCCTGGGATGACGTGGGTCACGCCTTCTGGCGAGTGGTTGGTATCGACGATGCCGATGACCGGAATGCCCAGCTTGCCGGCTTCGGTGATGGTGCCCTTGTGGTAGCCGACGTCGACGACGAAGATCGCGTCAGGCACGCCGCCCAGGTCCTTGATGCCGCCGATCGACTTTTGCAGCTTTTCCATTTCGCGCGAGAACAGCAGCGCCTCTTTCTTCGACATCTTCTCGACCGAACCGTCTTCGACTTGCGCTTCCATGTCTTTCAGGCGCTTGATCGAGGTCTTGATGGTCTTGAAGTTGGTCAGCATGCCGCCCAGCCAACGCTGGTCGACGTAAGGCACGCCAGCGCGCTGTGCTTCAGCAGCGATGATGTCGCGTGCTTGACGCTTGGTGCCGACCATCAGGATGGTGCCGCGGTTGGCCGAGATCTGCTTGATGGTTTTCATCGCATCCTGGTACATCGCCATGGTTTTTTCCAGGTTGATGATGTGGATCTTGTTGCGATGACCGAAGATGAACGGCGCCATCTTTGGGTTCCAGAAACGGGTCTGGTGGCCGAAGTGGATACCGGCTTCCAGCATTTCACGCATAGTAACGGACATGTAATTCTCCAGGGTTGGGTCTTGAATGTGGCCAGTCACCAGTCAGGCACCCTTTTAGGGCCACATTCGCGATTTCAATAAATTAAAGGTACAGTTTTTACAACATTGCCCAATGCGAATCCGAGCAACCCGAGATTCTAGCGGGATTTGCCGTTTTATTCAAGCGTGACGTGGAGCTGGCGGCCGCAGCGACCCTGAGGAAGGAATGTTTCCTCTATAATGGACCCTTATTGCACACTCAGTGCATCGACTACCGCAGGATAAGAATCCCAATGGCCTCCACTCCCAAAACTCTTGACGAAATCGAAGGCATGCGCGTCGCCTGCCGCCTCGGCTCGGAAGTGCTCGACTATATCACCCCGTTCGTGAAGCCCGGCGTCACCACCGGCGAACTTGACCGCCTGGCGTATGAATACATGGTCAACGTCCAGGGCACGACCCCGGCGACCCTGAACTATGCCCCGCCCGGCTACCCGCCCTTCCCCGGCTCGATCTGCGCCTCGCTCAACGACGTGATCTGCCACGGCATCCCGGGCGACCGCATGCTGAAATCGGGCGATGCGCTCAACATCGACATCACCCCGATCACCAAGGACGGCTACCACGGCGACAACAGCCGCATGTACCTGGTCGGCGAGCCGTCGATCATGGCGCGCCGCCTGTCCGAGATCACCTTCGAGTGCATGTGGCTGGGCATCGCCGCCGTCAAGCCGGGCAAGCACCTGGGCGACATCGGCCATGCGATCCAGCAGCATGCCGAGAAGGCCGGCTACAGCGTGGTGCGCGAATTCTGCGGCCACGGCGTGGGCCGCGTGTTCCACGAAGAGCCGCAGGTGCTGCACTACGGCCGTCCCGGCACGCTGGAAGAACTCAAGCCGGGCATGATCTTCACCATCGAGCCGATGATCAACGCCGGCCGCCGCGACATCAAGGAAATGCCGGACGGCTGGACCATCAAGACGAAAGACCGCAGCCTGTCGGCCCAGTGGGAACACACGGTGCTGGTCACCGAGACCGGGGTCGAGGTGCTGACCATGTCGGCCGGCAGCCCGCCGCCGCCCGCCATCGTGCTGCCGCTGCTGAACCCGGGCGCGGTGCCGGCCCTGGCCGCGGCTTAAAGGAAAGCCCATGGGACAGGCCGCCCTGCTCGACACCGCCCGCACCACGCTGCGCCAGCGCCTGAAGGCCGAACGCCAGCTGGTGTTCCAGGCCTTCCAGGAAGACGGCAAGCCCGAAAAACTCCTGCGCAGCCTGCGCCAGGTGGTCGACGGCGTGCTGCTCGATGCCTGGCAGGCCGCCGGCCTGCCGGAGCACACCGCCCTGGTGGGCGTGGGCGGCTACGGGCGCGGCGAACTGTTCCCCTATTCCGACGTCGACCTGCTGATCCTGCTGGGACAGCCGGCTGACGCCATCACCCAGGCGCGCCTGGAAGGCCTGGTCCAGCTGCTATGGGACCTGGGCCTGGAGATCGGCCACAGCATCCGCACCGTGGACGAGTGCCTGAGCGAATCGGCCGCCGACATCACCGTGCAAACCAGCCTGCTGGAGGCGCGCCTCGTCACCGGCAGCGCGCCGCTGTTCGAGGAGCTGCAGCGGCGCTACCGCGACGCCCTCGATCCGCAAGCCTTCTTCCAGGCCAAGACCGCCGAGATGCGGCTGCGCCACGCCAAGCACGAATACACCGCCTTCGCGCTCGAGCCGAACGTGAAGGAAAGCCCCGGCGCGCTGCGCGACCTGCAGGTGATCCTGTGGGTGGCCAAGGCCGCGGGCCTGGCCGACACCTTCGGCCAGCTCGCCACGCGCGGCCTGATCACGCGCATGGAGGCGCGCCAGCTGCTGGAAAAGGAAAGCGCCTTCAAGGACATCCGCATCCGCCTGCACCTGCACACCAAGCGACGCGAAGACCGGCTGGTATTCGACGTCCAGACCGCGATCGCCGGCACCCTGGGCCTGACCGCCAGCGGCGAAGGTCCGGACGCGCGCCGCGCCAGCGAATTCCTGATGCAGCGCTACTATTGGGCCGCCAAGACCGTGACCCAGCTGAATACGATTTTGCTGCAGAACATCGAGGCACAACTGTTCCCGCAGCCGTCGGTGGCCATCCCGATCAGCGCCCACTTCACCCAGGTGGGTAGCCTGATCGACGTCGTGGCCGACGACACCTTCGAGAAGCACCCATCCGCCATCCTCGAGCTGTTCGTGGCAATGACCGAGCGCCGCGAACTGAAGGGCATGACGGCGCGCGCCACCCGCGCCCTGTGGCATGCGCGCACTTTCATCGACGAGGCCTTCCGCGCCGACCCGGCCAACAAGGCGCTGTTCCTGCGCGTGCTGCAGGCGCCGCGCGGCCTGGTGCATGCGCTGCGCCGCATGAACGAATTCGGCATCCTGGGCCGCTACCTGCCGGCCTTCCGCAAGATCGTCGGCCAGATGCAGCACGACCTGTTCCACGTGTACACCGTGGACCAGCACATCATGATGGTGGTCCGCAACCTGCGCCGCTTCACGATGCCGGAACACGCGCACGAATACCCGTTCTGCAGCCAGCTGATCGCCGACTTCCACGACCGCTGGCTACTGTACGTCGCGGCCCTGTTCCACGACATCGCCAAGGGCCGCGGCGGCGACCATTCCAAGCTCGGCATGGATGATGCGCGCGGCTTCTGCCGCGAGCACGGCATCAGCGAGGAAGACACCGAACTGGTGGTATTCCTGGTCGAGCAGCACCTGACCATGTCGACCGTGGCGCAGAAGCAGGACCTGTCCGACCCCGACGTGATCCAGGCCTTCGCCGCCGTGGTGAAGGACGAGCGGCACCTCACCGCGCTGTACCTCTTGACCGTGGCCGACATCCGCGGCACCAGCCCCAAGGTGTGGAATGCCTGGAAGGCCAAGCTGCTGGAAGACCTGTACAAGGTCACCCTGCGCGTGCTGGGCGGCGAGCCGCATTCGGCCGACCGCGAGCTGCGCACGCGCCAGAAGGAAGCGCTGGCCACCCTGCGCCTGTTCGGCCTGGACGCCAATGCCCACGAAGCGCTGTGGAAGCAGCTCGACGTGGCGTACTTCCTGCGCCACGACGCCTCCGACATCGCCTGGCAGACGCGCGCGCTGGTCGACAAGGTCGACGCCGACAAACCCGTGGTGCGGGCGCGGCTGGCGCCGATAGGCGAAGGCCTGCAGGTGGCGGTCTACGTCAAGGACCAGCCCGACCTGTTCGCGCGCATCTGCAGCTACTTCGACCGCAAGAACTTCAGCATCCTGGACGCCAAGATCCACACCACGCGCCACGGCTATGCGCTGGACAGCTTCCTGGTGGCGGACGAGAACTTCGCCGGCAGCTACCGCGACATCATCAGCCTGATCGAGCACGAGCTATGCTCGCAGCTGCTGTCGCAGGAGCCGCTGCCGGCGCTGGTGCGGGGACGCCTGTCGCGCGTGGCGCGCACCTTCCCGATCACGCCGACGGTCGAACTGCGGCCCGACGAACGCGGCCAGTTCCACGTGCTGTCGGTCGCCGCCAACGACCGTATGGGCCTGTTGTACGCGATCGCCAGCGTGCTGGCGCGCTACCGGCTGAACCTGCACACGGCCAAGATCATGACCCTGGGCGAGCGCGTCGAGGACGTGTTCCTGATCGACGGCCCGGCCCTGAACAATCCACGCACCCTGGTGCAGCTCGAGACCGATCTTCTCGACGCCCTCAAAGTTTGATTCATCCCTTTTTACAGTAAAGCTTTACCCATGACCGAACCGCTCCGCCTCTCCAAACGTATGTCCGAACTCGGCCTGTGCTCGCGCCGCGAAGCCGATGAATGGATCGCCCGCGGCTGGGTGCGGGTGGACGGCAAGGTCGTCTCGGAACTGGGCAGCAAGGTGCTGCCGACCCAGCGCATCACGGTCGAGCGCCAGGCCGCGGCCGAGCAATCGAAACGCGTTACCATCCTGATCAACAAGCCGGTCGGCTACGTCAGCGGCCAGGCCGAGGATGGCTATACGCCGGCGATCGCCCTGATCAAGCCCGAGAACCGCTGGGCGGACGATCCGGCGCCCGAACAGTTCCATCCGACCCAGCTGCGCAGTCTGGTGCCATGCGGACGGCTGGACATCGATTCGGTCGGCTTGCTGGTGCTGTCGCAGGACGGACGCATCGCCAAGCACCTGATCGGCGAGACCACTTCGGTCGACAAGGAATACCTGGTGCGGGTGCAGTACACCAAGCCGGGCAAGCTGCCCGACAGCGACCTGAAAAAGCTGAACCACGGCCTGTGGATGGACGGGAAAGCGCTGCTGCCGGCCAAGGTGCGCTGGCAGAACGAGGACCAGCTCAGTTTTACCCTGCGCGAAGGCAAGAAACGCCAGATCCGGCGCATGTGCGATATGGTCGGGCTGAAGGTCGTGGGCCTCAAGCGCGTGCGCATCGGCAAGGTCAAGCTGGGCAACCTGCCCGAGGGACAATGGCGTTACCTGTCCCCCGACGAGCAGTTCTAACCGTTCGGTAGCGGCGCTTCCGGCGCCAGCAGTCCCTCGGCCTTCAGATCTTCCCAGAACGCCGGCGGGATGACGATGTCCATCAGCGCCGCATTGCGCTGCAGGTGCGCCACGCTGCTGGCGCCGGGAATCGTCGCCGCCACCACCGGATGCGCCAGCCCGAACTGCAGCGCCGCCGCCGGCAGGTCGACGCCGTGGCGCGCCGCCACCTGGCGCAGGCGCTCGCGCTGCGCGACCTTGTCTTCATCGGCCGGGCCATAATCGTAATTAGGGCCGCCCGCCAGGAAGCCGGAATTGAACGGACCTCCCAGCACCACCTTCGCGCCGCGCTCCTCGCACAAGGGGAACAGCTCGTCCAAAGGCGTGGTTTCCATCAGCGTGTAACGGCCGGCCAGCAGGAAGATGTCGGGGTCGGAATCGCGCAGCGCGCGCAGGCAGGGGTCGACCGTGTTCACGCCCAGGCCCCAGCCCTTGATCACGCCTTCGTCGCGCAGCTTCACCAAACCCTCGAAGGCACCGCCGCGGCCGGCCGCGATGGCGTAGTAGTGTTCGTACTCGGCCTGGCTGAAACGGTCCGGCGACAGGTCGTGGACGTAGACGATGTCGATGTGCGACAGCGCCATGCGCTGCAGGCTGTCCTCGATCGAGCGGCGCGCGCCGTCGGCCGTGTAGTCGGTGATGCGCCGGAACGGCAAGCCACCCACGAAGGGGGCGGCGATTTCGGGCGTAGCGCTCGGCGCCAGGATGCGGCCGACCTTGGACGACAGCGTGTATTCATCGCGCGGACGGCGCCGCAAGGCCTGGCCGAAACGGTGCTCGGACAGGCCGGCGCCGTAGTGCGGCGCGGTGTCGAAATAGCGGATGCCGGCGTCCCAGGCGGCATCGACGGTGGCTTGCGCCGCCTCTTCGCTCGTGTGATGGTACATATCGCCCAGGCCGGTGCCGCCCAGGCCGAGACGTGTAAGGGGTTGATAGCGCTGCGTCATTGTTCTGTCCTTTCTCGACTGCTCATGATGGGACAGATTCTGCCTGCCGCGCGACCTCGCCGGCGCACGCCAGCGCTGCGGCGCAACAATGCCTTCAGGCCGCGCGCCGGCTCTCGATCTGCACCAGCGCGGCGCCCAGCACGTCGAGGTCGACCGGCTTGGCGAACAGGTCGTGGAAGCCCGCCGCCAGCGCCAGCGCCCGGTCCTTCTCTTGCGCATAACCCGTCACCGCGATCAGGATCGCCTGCGACGCCCCGGGCTTCTTGCGCAGCGCGGCGGCCAGCTCGTAGCCGTTCATCTCGGGCAGGCCGATGTCGAGCAGGCAGACGTCCGGCCCGAAGGCCGGCAGCGCCGTCAAGGCCTCGCGCGCGGAATGGGCGACCAGCACCGTGTGGCCCAGGGTTTCCAGCAGTAGCGACAAGGTGACCGCCGCGTCCTCGTTGTCGTCGACCACGCCGATGCGCAGCGCCGGCAGCTTGCCTTGGGGCGCATTGCGGTCGCGCGCGCGCCGCTCGATCTGTGCGCGCGTCGACAGCGGCAGGCTGACGTGGAAGGTGCTGCCCAGTCCGGGGCCGTCGCTGCTGGCGCTGACCGCGCCGCCGTGCAGCTTGAGCAGGCTGCGCACCAGCGCCAGCCCGATGCCCAGGCCACCCTGGCTGCGATCCAGGCCCCGCGCGCCTTGCGCGAACAGGTCGAAGGCGCTGGCGATCAGCTCGGGCGACATGCCGATGCCGTCGTCGCGGATCTCGAGGCCGAGCACATCGCCATCGGTGGTCAGGCGCACCTCGATGCGTCCGCCTTCGAGGGTGTATTTGGCGGCGTTGCTGAGCAGGTTGGTCATCACCTGCACCAGGCGCTTGCGGTCGCCGACGACGACGGCGCGCGCCGGCGGCAAGTCCAGGGTCAGGCGGTGCCGGTGCTTCTCGATCAGCGGGCGCACCTGCTCGATGGCGTCGGCGATGACGTCCTTGAAGTCCAGCTCGCGCAGCTCGAGTTCCACCTTGCCACGGGTGACGCGCGAGACATCCAGCAGGTCGTCGATCAACGACGTCATGTGACCGGCCTGGCGCGCCACGATCTCGCTGGCCCGCTGCACCATGGCCGGATCGAGGTTGAAGTTCGACAACATGGTGGCGGCAGAGACGATCGGCGCCAGTGGATTGCGCAGCTCGTGCGCGAGCATGGCGAGGAATTCGTCCTTGCGCTGGTCGGCCTCGCGCAACGCGGCGATCAGGGCGTCCTGCTCGGCCATCGCCTTGCGCAGCTCGATCTGGCTCATGATCTGATGCGCCAGGGTGGCCAGCACGAACTGTTCCTGCTCGCTCAAGCCCTGCGGCCGCGGCTTGTCGTCCAGCACGCACAAGGTGCCGAGCGCCACGCCGTCGCGCGTCTTGAGCAGGGCGCCGGCATAGAAGCGCAAGCCGGCATCCTTCGTCACCAGCGGATTGCACCTGAAGCGCGGATCCTCGCGCGTGTCGGGCACGATCAACTGCTGCTCTTCAAGCAGCGCGAAGCGGCAGATCGAGTCGTCCAGCGGCATCTCGCGCGTGCCCAGGCCGATCTCGGACTTGAACCACTGGCGCCCGCGCGCGATCAGGTTGACCGCGGCGATCGGCGCCGACAGCAGCTGGCTGACCAGGCGCACGACGTCGTCGAACGAGCGCTCGGGCGGCGTGTCGAGGATGCCGTAGGAATCGAGGACGGCGAGGCGCGCTTCTTCGTCGAGGGTGGCGGTGCTGGACGTCATGGATGGTCGGAGGTGGCGAAATCTGGCCGACAACACGCCGGCTGGCCGCCAATTATAGGAACAAAGCGGCGCACCCGGCCACACGGAACGTCCTGGAAAGTTTGCCCTGGGTCTTGCAATCGCGCCTGGACGGCGTTCAGGCGCCGAAGCGCCTGGCCCCGGCCGCGATCCAGACCACCACGCCCAGCACCGACAACGGCGTCAGGAAGATCATCGGCACCATCAGGCCCGGTCGCCCGGCCACTGCCCAGGCGCAGCCCAGGTTGACCAGGGCCGGCAGCAACAGGCGCAGCGCCGCGTAGCGGTTCAGGCGCGCAACCTGGTCCTGCGCCGCCGGGTAGTGCACGAAGTTGAGCAGCTTGCGCCCGGGCGCTGCGTACAGCACGATGGCGAGGATGAGGAAGATCGTGGCGAACAGCAGGAAAGGATGGCCCATGACAGGCGGTCCGCTCAGGCCATGCCCGGACGCAGCCGGCGCCACAAGGCCCGCCCCGCCGTGTGCACCAGCCAGGACAACACTGCGATGACCGCCCCGAACATGGCCGGCAGAACCGGGCCGGCTACCCAGCTCATGGCAAGCACGAAGCCCAGCAGATACTCGGCATGCCACAGGCGCACCACGAGGGCCAGCGCCAGCAGGCCAAAGAAGACGTAGTCGACCAGGGGGCTACCGGCCGCGAACAGCGCCGCCAGCGTGGCGCCGTAAGCCAGCGCGCACACGAAAGCGATGAGGGGCGCCGGCTTGAGCGAGCGTCCGCCGCTGGCGGCATGCTGGGCGCGGCGCTCGACCCTGCCGACGGTCCACCAGGTCAGCAACGGCACCAGCAGCAGGCCCCACCAGTTCGACACCGCGGGCAGGTCGGGATTGGCCAGCAGGTGATGCGACAGCACGCCACCATGCAGGTGCTCGCGCGCGAGCATGGCCAGTTCGGCGCACAGCGCCAGCAGAGTCAAGAGGGTGCGGCGACGGCTGTTGGAGGCGACGTGCATGGGATTCCCGGGCTGGAGGTGGATGAGCGCTAGCGCCTCACAGTACCAGAAGTCACGGCCCCGATCTACGCCGGGAACGAAATCCATGCCACCCTCATAATATGCATATGCCTTCAGCCGCCCAGCACCGTGACAACCACCCGCCGCCGGTGTGGCGCGGTGCGGTGTTCCCACAGGTAGATGCCCTGCCAGGTGCCCAGCAGCATGCGCCCTGCCCCGACCGGAATCGTCAGCGCGGTGTCGGTCAGCATGGTGCGGCCGTGGGCCGACATATCGTCCGGCCCTTCGGCGTCGTGGCGGTAGGCCGGGTCGCCGTCCGGCGCCAGGCGGGAAACGATGGTTTCCAGGTCGCGCCGTACGTCGCCATCGGCATTCTCGGTGAGCAGCAGCGAGCAGCTGGTGTGCTGCACGAAGACCTGGACCAGGCCGCATTGCAGCCTTGATGCCGCGACGACGGCGGCGACGTCGCGCGTGATGTCGCGGGTGCCGCGCCCGCTGGTTGAAAATTCGAGGATGGTCTGGTGCGCCATGCTGTCGTCCTGTGATGAAAGCCGAGGGCCTTCATCTTAGAGCCTATCCCAGTAGGTGGGGGGAAGCTCATGGTGATGCATGGCGGGCGTGAGCAAGGCGCGAGGAGGCCGCATGGCTAGCCATGCAACGACGAGCAACGCAGCTCACGCCCACCAGGCGCGCCAGGAGCGACTCCCACCTACTGGGATAGGCTCTTAGCAGCGACAGCTAGTCGCGCCGGCGGTCCGCCAGGAACTGCTGCGCGCGCGGGTGTTGCGGATGGGCGAAGAACTCCTGCGGCGTGGCCTTTTCCAGGATCTTCCCCTCCGCCATGAACCAGATCCGGTCGGCCACGTCGCGCGCAAAGCCCATCTCGTGGGTCACGCAGACCATGGTCATGCCCTCGCCCGCCAGCGAACGCATCACTTGCAGCACCTCGCCCACCATCTCGGGATCGAGCGCGCTGGTCGGCTCGTCGAACAGCATGATCGGCGGCCGCATGGCCAGCGCACGCGCGATCGCCACCCGCTGCTGCTGGCCGCCCGACAGCGCGCTGGGATAGGCGTCGGCCTTGTGCGCCAGGCCGACCCGCTCGAGCAGCTGCATGGCGTAGTCGCGCGCTTCGGCCTTGCTTGCCCGCCCCAGCTTGACCGGCGCCAGCACACAATTTTCCAGCACCGTCAGGTGCGGAAACAGGTTAAAACTCTGGAACACGAAACCGATGCCGGCGCGCAGCGCGTTGACATCGAAGCCTTTGGCGTGAATGTCACGGCCGTCGATCTCGATGCGGCCGGCGTCGATTTCCTCGAGCCGGTTGAGGGTGCGGATCAGGGTCGACTTGCCGGAACCGGAAGGCCCGCACACCACCAGCACCTCGTTGTTGTCGACGCGCTCGGTGATGTCCACCAGCGCGTGGTACTCGCCGTAGAATTTATTGACTTTATCGAGAACGATCATCGTTGATGCACTTTCATGACGCTTGCACAGCGCGCCGTTGCAGGCGCCGCTCGAGCAGGAAGGCCAGGCGGGACAGGCCGAAACACAGGATGAAATAGGTCAGCGCCAGGATCAGGTAGACCTCCACCGCCTGGGTGAACACCAGGGTATTGATCTGGGTGGCGATGAACGAGACTTCGGACAGGCCGATGATGTAGCCGAGCGAGGTCGCCTTGATGGTCGAGACCAGCTGGTTGACGATCGACGGCAGGCCATGGCGCAGCGTCTGCGGCAGCACCACGTGGCGCAACGCGGCCCCATAGCCCAGGCCCAGCGAACGGGCGCTTTCCAGCTGCCCCTTGGGCAGTGCGCGCATGCCGGCGGCCACGATCTCGGCCAGGTAGACGCTGTCGAACACCACCAGCACGATCAGCATCGTGGTCGCCTGCGAGGTCTTGACGCCGGTGACGGCGGGCAGGAAGAAGTACACCCAGAACAGCACCAGCAGCAGCGGCACGGCGCGCACCACCTGCACCAGGCCGGCCACCGGCAGGCTGATGGCGCGATACGGGCTGACGCGGGCGATGCCCAGCAGCAGGCCGAGCGGCATTGCCAGCACCAGCGCCGCGCCCGACAGCAGGATGGTCAGCACCAGGCCGCCCAGCGGTCCTTCGGGATATTGGCCGACCAGGAAGTACAGCCAGTAGGTATCGATCAGTTCGAGCATGCGCCGCCTCTCAAGTCGTCCGCACCGGAAAACGGCGCTGGAACAGGTGGGCCAGCAGCGAGATCACGAGCGAGACCGTCAGGTAGGCCAGCGTGGCGAAAGTGAACGCCTCCAGGCTGCGAAAGCTGGCCGTCTCCACGCGCGCGGCCTGGTACATCAGTTCGGCCGCGCCGATCACGGTGGCCACGCTGGTGTCCTTCCACAGGTTGACGGTCTGCGACAGCAGCGGCGGCACCGAGGCGCGCAGCGCCTGCGGCAGCAACACCAGGCGCACCGCGGCCACCCGGCCCAGGCCCAGCGAACGCGCTGCCTCGAGCTGGGTCGCCGGGATGGCGCGGATGCCGCTGCGGATGTCCTCGGCCATGTGCACGCCGGCGTACAGGCTCAGGGCGATGACGGCGCAGATCACTTCGGGGTTGTTCGCGTACAGGATTTCGCGCGCGCTTTCCGGCAGCAGTTCGGGAAAGGCGAAGTACCAGAACAGCAGGTGCGCCAGCAGCGGCACGTTGCGGATCGCCTCGACGACCGTCGCCCCGGCCGCGCGCATGGGCGCGAAGGTCGACGTGCGCATCACCGCCACCAGCGCGCCGAAAGGCAGCGCGAAGGCGAAGCTGATGACGGTCAGCTGGATCGACAGGAAGAATCCCTGCACCAGCCAGTCGTGGTACTCGCCTGTCTGCAGGATGGTCGGATCGAAGAACAAGACCAGACTCAGATCTGGTCGGTATGAATCTTGAAGCTGCGCTTGGCCAGGTTGGTGCGGGTGCCGGGGCCGTACCATTTATTGAACAGCTGCTCGGCGGCGCCGCTGCTTTCCAGCTCGCGCAGGGTCTGGTCGACCACCGTCTTCAGGCCCTTCTCGCCCTTGCGCAGGCCGAGGGCGAGCGGCTCGTTGCCGATCGACGGCGCCAGGATCGTGAAGCCCTTGGCGGCCGGGCCCAGCTTGCCGTAATCGGACAGCAGCGACGATTCGTCGTTGACGTAGGCGACGCCTTTGCCCTGGCGCAGCGCCTGGAAGGCTTGCTGGGTATTCTCGAAGGTCACCACCTCGACGTTCGGCACCGCCTTGCGGATATTCGTTTCCTGGGTGCCGCCGCGCACGGTCAGCACCTTCTTGCCGGCCAGCTGGGGCAAGCCGGTGATGCCGCTGGTGGCGCGCACCATGACCTTGGAACCGGTCACGAAGTGGGTCAGCGCGAAGTCCACCTGCGATTCGCGCTCCTTGTTGTGGGTGAGCGAAGCGGCCAGGATGTCGACGTGGCCCTGCTGCAGCTCGGGAATGCGGGCGGCGACGGAGATCTGCTTGAACACCGGCTTGACGCCCAGCTTCTTGGCCACCGCATTGGCGATGTCGATCTCGTAGCCCACCAGCTGGCGCGATTTCGGGTCGATGAAGCTGTTCGGTTCATCGGTGCCGAGCACGCCGAACACGATCTGGCCCTTCTGCTTGATGTCGGCCAGCTGGTCGGCTTGCGCGAGGCCGGCGGACAAGGAGGTGCCCAGGGCGAAGGTGCTCAGGATGAGGTGACGGCGAGTGATCATTGATGCTCCGGCTACGATGTCGATTGCGATTCCTTCGAGTATAGAACAAACGCTTATATCGAAAAACGACTCATTTGCCATAAGAAAATGTCGAAAAACTCATATAGCAGCGCTCGAGGCAGGCGACCCGTGCGCCTCGCGCCGCAAATTGTTGTCATAATTACCTCAACCCGATCGGAGAAGCCATGCTCGTCGTAACCTACAATGTCAACAGCATCAACAGCCGGCTGGACGCCCTCGTCCAGTATCTCGGCGAGCGAGCGCCCGACGTCGTCTGCCTGCAGGAGCTCAAGGCCCCGCAAGACAAATTCCCGCTGCAGGCGATCGAGGACGCCGGCTACCACGCGCTCTGGCACGGCCAGAAAAGCTGGAACGGCGTGGCGATCCTCACGCGCGAGCCGGCGCAAGAGGTCCAGCGCGGCCTGCCGGGCGACGACACCGACGAACAAAGCCGCTACATCGAGGCCGTCTATAAAGGCATCCTCATCGCGGGCCTCTACCTGCCGAACGGGAATCCGGCCCCCGGCCCCAAGTTCGACTACAAGCTGGCCTGGATGGAACGCCTGCGCCTGCGCGGCCAGGAGCTGCTGGCGCAGGGCATACCGGCCGTGCTGGCGGGCGACTTCAACGTCATCCCCACCGAGCGCGACGTCTACAAGCCGGAGCGCTGGGTCGACGACGCCCTGTTCCGTCCCGAGACCCGCGCCGCCTTCGAGCGCCTGATCGAACAGGGCTGGCTCGATTCGCTGCGCGCCATCCACCCTGACGAGACCATCTACACCTTCTGGGATTACTTCCGCAACGCCTTCGGGCGCGACGCCGGCATCCGCATCGACCACCTGCTGCTCAGCCCCAGGCTGCAGCCGGCGCTGAAGGACGCCGGGGTCGACAAGTTCGTGCGCGGCCGCGAAAAGCCGAGCGACCATGCGCCGACCTGGATCGAACTGGACCTGGCGAAGCTCACACCATAAAAATTTGAATCTATAAGCCGGCGCTTGCGCATGACGCCGCATCGCCCCACCACCATTGCATAACAAGGAGCACACCATGAAACGACTACTCATCGCCGCCGCCGTCCTGGCCCTGCCGCTGGGCGCCCAGGCAGTCTCGATGCCGGGCTTTTGCGCCAAGGGGATCGGCAGCGCCGAAGCCAAGGTCTGCCAGCATCCCGGCTCGGCCGAATCCGAAGGCCTGGTCTTTGCGCTGTACCGCGCCGCACTCGAAAAACTCGACGCGGGCCCCAGCAAGGAACTGCAGGAACAGCACACCAAGTGGTGGGACAGCGTCAAGGCGTGCGCCGAGTCCAAGGACATGAACGGCTGCATCAACAACGCCTACGGCACCCGCATGCTGCAGCTGCAGTCGAGCTACAAGCTGGTCAAGACCACCGGCCCGGTCGCCTTCACCTGCAGCGACGGCAGCAAGATCAGCGCCACCTTCCTCGATACCACGCCGGCCTCGATGGTCGCGGCGCGCAATAAGGAAAACGTGCTGCTGCGCGGCGAACGAACCGCCAGCGGCATCGCCTACGGCAACCGCAGCGAAGAATTCAAGGAACATCAGGGCAAGGTCACCATCAAGTGGGGCGCCAAGGCCAAGGAACTGAGCTGCAAGAAGTCGTAAGGCTCTGAGGCCGGCTCTGCCGAGCTGACATCTGCGGGCGAACATGCGTTAAGCTGTTCGCCCGTTTCAATTTTCTACACTTCCATGCTCTCGCCCGAACAGCTCTTCGGCTTTCTCGCCGCCGCCATCCTGATCACCCTCTCCCCCGGTCCCGACAACCTGATGGTGCTCAGCACTGGCATCGCCAAGGGCCGCGTGCGCGGCATCGCCTTCGGGCTCGGCTGCGCTTTCGGCTGCATCAGCCATACCGTGTTGGCCGTGATCGGGGTCAGCGCGCTGATCGCGGCCTCGCCGGCGGCCTTCACCGCGCTCAAGGTGGTGGGCGGCCTGTACCTGATCTGGATGGGATGGGGCGCGATCAGGAGCCGCGGCGGCGCGCGCGTGACGACGGTCGGCGCATCCGACGAACCGGCCGGACGGCTGTTCGTGAAAGGACTGGTGGCCGCGGCCATCAATCCCAAGGTCGTGCTGTTCTTCCTGTCTTTCCTGCCGCAGTTCGTGGTGGCCGCGCGCGGCGACGCCAACTTGCAGATCGGCCTGCTGGGCCTCGTGTTCACCCTGCAGGCGGCCGTCATCTTCGGCGCGCTCGGCTATTTTTCGGGCACGATCGGCCAGTGGCTCAACCGCACGCCCACGGCCGCCATGTGGCTGGACCGGATCGCGGGCGCGGTGTTCATCGGACTGGGGCTGCGCCTGATCGTGGCGCGCTGATTCAGGCCGCCGGTTCGTGGATCGGGCAGCGGTTGAACTCCGAACGGAAGTCGCGCGAGACGGCCATCACCTGGCGCCGCGCGCGGTTGACGGCGCCGAGGGGCCGGTGCGCGGCCAGGCAGTTCCACTGGTCGAAGGCGGTTTCGTCTTCCAGGCGCAGCGAGCCGGCGTCCCAGCTGGTTTGCGGTGCGAGCGTCACGCGCGCCACCGCCACATAGGGGCTCAGGTCCTGCGGCCAGGCGACCGAGGCATCCTCGATCGGCATCTTGTCGGTGTCGACGTTCAGCTGGACCCGCAGTTCCCACTCCCCGCCCCCGGCCGCGAAGTGCGCACGGATCGCTTCGCGCTGGGCGTCGTCCCCGCCCTCGATCGCTGAACCATCCAGCGCCTGCAGGGCCGGCGCCACCGGCGCCAGCGAGAACTTGGCCATGTGCTGGCCGTACAGATAAGGCGTCTGGCTGAAATAAGTCTCGCCCAGCGGATGATTCTGCGGCTCGCCGCCCATGGCCTTGAGCGAACCGCTCTCGCCCCCCACCGCCTCCAGCGCCGCCTCGGCGCCGCGCAGCACGGCCGAGATGACCTTCTTGCCGGTCTCGGTGCGGTTGGTGGTGGCGGCCAGCAGCTTGACGTTCTTGAGGAAGGCCTGCGGATCGGGCGCGTTGAAGGCCGGACCGTTCACCATCAGGAAGTCCTGCGAGTTGCCCTGCTTTGCGGCATCCAGGCGTTCGCCCTGCACGTCCAGCACCTTCATGGCGACCGCGCGCGGGGTCGAGACGCCGTCCGGAAGCTGCTCGGCCGGCGGCGACGACCAGCGCAGCAGCACGTCATGGGTGCCGGCCTGCGCGAACAGCCCTTGGGCCAGCTGCGGCGGCAGGCGGTCGAGGATGGTCAGCTTGCCGCGCACCAGGGCATGGCCCTTGGCGTGCACGGCGCGATGCGCGTGGCCCTCGGCGTCGGCCACCTTCTTCGCCATGTTCGCGAACACGACCTGCAGGGCGTGGATGGTTTCTTCCTCGTCGAGCGCGGCGTGCTCGAGGTCGGGACGGTAGGGAATCGGGTTGCTGGGGAAAGCCATTGGATGCTCCTTGGAGTGGAGCATCCAATGTAGCGGGCTTCACGGCAATGCGATGTTCGCCATTGCACCCCCGCGGCTTACAGCGAGATTGCCACCTGCGCCGCCTGGCCCTTGCGCGCCGGGACCTGCACTTCGAGCAGGTGCTGCTGGGCGTTGAAGATGAAGCTGGCCTTGCGTCCGTCGACCGTCACGCCGCGCGGCTTCGCCTGCACATTGTGGACCTTGAGCGCGAAGGCCCGTTCCTTCGCATGCATCGTCTTGCCGGTCTCGGTTTTGAAGCCGATCTCGAGGCGCTTGTCACCGAACTTGCTGTCGAAGCGCACGATCTCGTACTTGCCCTGTTCATAGGCGCCCGCGGTCTCGCCGTCGTCGTCATACAGCTTGCCGTTCGAGGCACTCACCGACGCATCGTGATAGTAGTGCAGGTCGATCTCGCGGCCGGTGTAGTCGCGCGTGGTCTGCACCACCTTCGCCATCGGCACGAAGGCGCCGGCGCGCACGTAGACCGGGATATTGGCCTCGACCGGCTTCACGGTCTCGAGGATGCCGCCCTTGTGCGCCTGGCCGGTATGGAAGTCGAACCATACGCTGCCGCTGTTCGGGAAGTAGACCTCGGCCCGGGTGGCGCCCGGCTGCACGATCGGCGTGACCAGGAAGTCCGGGCCCCACAGATAGGTGGTCGAACGCTCGGCCGGCTGGGCAGGATCGGTTTCGACGAACATCAGGGGACGCATCAGCGGCATGCCGGTCTGCTCGTTGTCGAAGGCGATCGTGTAGTTATACGGCAGCATCGCATAGCGCAGCCATACGGCTTCGCGCGCCAGCACCTTGGTGCGTTCGGAACGGAACACCGGCTCGGACGCCACCGCCTCTTGCGCATGCGGTCGGAAGATCGGCTGGAACACGCCATATTGCAGCCAGCGCACGTACAGCTCGTCGTCCAGCACCGCGCCGGCGAAACCGCCCAGGTCGGAGTGCATATAGGCCAGGCCCTGCATGCCCATCTGCAGCGAGATCTCCATCTGCGACTGCAGGCCGCCCCAGCTGCGGGCGACGTCGCCCGACCACGGGATCATGCCGAAGCGCTGCGAACCGGAGTAACCTGCGCGCATCAGGATGAACGGACGCTCGGCCGGGAACTCCTGCTTGTAGCCCTCGGCGATCAGGCGCGCCCAGTCGTGGCCATACACATTGTGCACCTGGTCGGCCGAGCCGGTGGCGTGCTGCAGATCGGATGGATGCACCTCGGGCTCGCCCAGGTCGCCCCACCAGCCGGTGACGCCGCCCTTCTTGAGGTCGCGGTAGATGCTCCACCACCAGTCGCGGCCTTCCTTCTTGTAAAGGTCGATCAGGCCGGTGTTCCCGAAATAGAAATCGTAGGTGTAGGGCTTGCCCGCCTTGTCGGTGGCCAGCACCTTCTTGTCCACCGCTTCATTCCAGCGGTTCGACGTGGTCAACACGAACGGTTCGGTGACCACCACCGTCTTGACGCCCTTCTCCTTGAAGTCGGCCATCATTTTCTCGGCGTTGGGGAAGGTGTCGCGGTCCCAGGCCAGGTTGCCCATGGTGCCCTGCACGGTCTTTCCGAACCAGTAGAGGTCGAGGATGACGGCGTCGAGCGGGATCTTCTCTTGCGCGAACCGGTCGACCACGGCGCGCGTCTCGGCCTCGGTCTTGTAGCCGAAGCGGCTGGCGAAGTTGCCGAAGGCCCAGCGCGGCGGCAGCGGCTGGCGGCCGGTCAGGCCGGTGTAGCCGGCCATCAGCTGGTCCCAGCTGTCGCCAGCCACGACCTGGTAAGTCTTGCGCCCGCCGATCACCTCGTAGCGCAGGGTGCCGTCCTTGCGGCTGTCGAAATCGAGCCAGCCGATCTGCGGGTTGTCGAAGTGGATCGCGTATTTTTTCGACGACAGCGCGACCGGGATCGTGTAGTTGAGCAGCTCGGAGCGCTCGGCATAGCCGTAATTCGCCTTGTTGTAGAGCTGGAAGCGGTGGCCGCGGCGGTTCATGCCCACCGCGCGCGCGCCGGCGCCGTACAGGGCCTCGCCGTCTTCCAGCGCGAACTCGATCGTGTCATGGCCTTCGGCGCGCCCGAAGCCGCGCTTCTCGGCCACCAGCGGCTTGCCTTTATACGCATAGCTGATGCGGAACGGCTGCTTATCAACCGTCACGCTGATGCCGCCATCGACGGCGTAGGTGATGCGGCCATCTGCGTCCTTGAGCGTGGCCTGCACCTGCACCGGCGCCAGGATTACCGCGTGCGAGGCGGGATCGAAGCGCTCGCCCTTGGGGATGAAGGTGGTTTCGACGATCGTGCTCGAATATGGCTTGATCAGGTAGCGGCCGTCGTTGGTCGCGATCTCGAGGGTATTCTGGTTGCGCGTCACGCCGGCCAGCTGGCGCTCGGCGTTCTGGGCGTAGGCGAGCGGGCTGGCCGCGAGCGGGATGGCGGCAAGGCTGAGCGCCAGGCGGGCAATCGGGGCTTTGGTCATGTCTTCATTCTCGTTGTGGTGAGGTGCAGGCGAGAGCATGACAGAATTCGGCCCGCACAGACAGTCTTGACGCAAACGAAACGCCCCACGCTGCACTGGGCAGGCGTGGGGCGCTGAAGACAATCTGAAGCTTGCTTCTGACTCTTACTTTGTACCCAGCGTCAGCTGCATCAGGCGGCCCTGGCCGTCGGCGCGCTCGTTGGTCACCACGATGATGCGGCCGTCCGGATCCTGCATGAGCGCCGAGACCGAGGGCGTGCTGTACTCGTCGTCGGTCTTGCGTTCGTAGCCCGGCACCAGCGTCGAGATGTCGGTCCAGGTAGTGCCGCCGTCCTTCGACCAGGCCAGGTAGGGGCGGCCGTGCATCTTGTCGAAGCCCCCGACGACCAGGGTATCCGGCTTGCCCTTGAGCGGCAGGAAGGCGCCGATGTAGGGATAGCCCTTGCCGTCCGAGAGCGGCTCGTGGATCACGAACTTGAAGCTGTTGCCGTTATCGACGCTGCGCAGCAGGCCGCCCTCGACGCCGACGAACACCGTTTGCGTATCCGGCACCGATTCGATGAACTGGACGTTGCGGTTTTCCATCTCGGGCAGGGTGACCGGCAGCTTGTCCTCGCTGGCCAGCGCGCCGCCGTCGCCCGTCAGGCGATAGGCCTCGACGAAGGCGAAGTCGAGCGGGCATTCGCCGCCCACCAGCACCCGGTCGCCCAGCACGTGGAACTTGGACGGATAGCACATCTGCGAATCCTTCGAGCCGCGGATCACCTGCCAGGTGTTGCCCTTGTCCTTCGAGGTCAGGAGATTGTTGCCTGCGCCGGCGTTGCTGTACAGGCGATCGCCCGCCTGCTTGAGGTCCTGCATCGACAGGGTCTCGCAGAAGTAGGGATTGCAGGCGCGCAGGTCGCCGTCGCGCGGCACGAAGCTGGCGGTGTTGGCCACCAGGGTGCAGGTCGAATGGCCGTTGCTGGCTTCGGGGGTGTCGGCCCACGGCTGCATCAGCCACATGTCGCCGCCCACCATCTTGAGCTTCGGTGAGCGCATGATGAAGTCGCCGACCGGGCCCATGGCGCAGGCGCCCAGGCCCACCGGGCTCCAGGTGGAACTGGCCGTCAGCGGCAGCTTCGCGCTCAGCACCGCCGAGCCCTCGGTCGCGCTATTGGCCAGCGACAGGTAGGCGCTGCCGCCGAAGAACGCCACGCTGTCCATCGCGCGCGTCGTGCTCGACAGCGCCTCGAGTTTGGTGGTCACCGGTGCCGGCTCCACCGCCACGGGTGGCGGCGGTGGCGGCGGCGGCGCCTGGCGGTCGTTGCTCGAGCCGCCGCAGGCGGCCAGCATCAGCGCGCAGGCCGCGCCGATGGCGGCGAGTGAAGTGTGTCGTTGCATCCGGATCCCCAAATCTGTCATGACGACGGGGGCCCGCATGGCTCCCGCCCGAATGGGAGAATTCTAGGGAAGGCACCTGCCCGGTTTGGGGGATTATTGTCGACAGAATGTCGTGAATGTGTAAGCGTACTGCATCCGCACGGGGCGGCTGCATTGCGCATTGAACGATGCGGCCGGCCGCTCAACCGCCCAGGTTCAGGAGCAGCAGCTTGCCCTGGCCTTCTCCGAGCTCGTTCATCGTCACCAGGATGCGCCCCTGCGGATCTTCGGTGATGGACTTGATCATGACAGTGGCGCCGGCGGGCGGTGTCTTGCCGTGGTTCGGCGTCAGGTTCGAGATGTCGGTCCAGGTCGCGCCGCCATCCTTCGACCAGGCCAGGTAAGCCATCTGGGTGGCCTTGTCGAAGCCGCCGATGATCATCGTGTCGGGTTTGCCCTTGAGCGGCAGGAAGGAGGTGATGTAAGGGTAGTTCTTGCTGCCCGAGAGCGGCTGCTGGATCACGAACTTGAAGCTGACGCCATTGTCTTCGCTGCGCAGCAGGCCGCCCTCGACGCCGATGAACACGCGCTTGGTGTCCGCGACCGATTCGATGAACTGGACGTTGCGGTTCTCGAGCGCCGGCAGGTTCAGCGCCAGCTTGGCTTCGCTGGCCAGGGCGCTGCCGTCGGCGTTGAGCTGGTAGGCCTCGATGAAGGCCATGTCGAGCGGGCACTCGCCGCCGACCAGCACCTGGTCGCCGATCACGTGGAACTTGGTCGGGGTGCACACCATCGAGGCCTTCTGGCCGCGCATCACGGTCCAGGTATTGCCGCCGTTATTCGAGGTGAACAGGTTCACGCCGGCGCCCGGATTGCTGTACAGGCGATTGCCGTGCAGCTTGACGTCCTGCATCGACAGGGTCTCGCAGAAGCCCCCGGTGCAGACACGCAGGTCCTGGTCGCGCGGCACGAAGCTGTTACTGCTCGCCATCAGGGTGCAGGTCGAACTCTCGTTCTTCGATTCCGGCAGGTCGGCCCACGGCTGCATCAGCCACATATCGCCACCGACCATCTTGAGCTTCGGCGCGCGCACGATGAAGTCGCCCTGCTTGCCCATGGCGCAGGCGCCCTGGCTGACCGGGGTCCAGCTCGACGTGCTGGTGACCGGCAGCGTCGCCTTGAGCACGGCCGAGCCTTCGGTCTTGCTGTTCGAGAGCGACAGATAGGCGCTGCCGCCATGGTAGGCAACGCTCTCCATGCCGCGCGCGGTGCTGGTCAGCAGCGTCACGGTGGTGGCCGCCGGCGGCGGCTGGACCACGACCGGCGGCTTGGCGTCGTCGTCGTCGTCCGAACCGCCGCAGCCTGCCAGCAGCAGCGCGCAGCTCATGGCCATGGCGGTGAATTTGATGTGGTGATGCATGCGTGTCCCCTGTTCTGGAAGATGTATTGACTAACAGGGAATTCTAGGCAAGCGGGCTACGTCATGTTCCGGATTATTGTCGGTGGAATGTCGCGAAACTGTAAGGCTCAACGCAGATACGGCACCACATTGCGCGCCACGCGCGCCGTCTCGGCTTTTTCCAGCGGCAGGCGCAGGAACGCCTCCCAGGCATCCGGCGCCTCGCTGGCGCCGCGCGGGTCCGAGCCGTACAGCACCCGGTCCAGGCCGAGCTGGCGCAAGCGCCGCACCAGGCGCCGCGCTTCGTCGGCCGGCAGGTCGGCCTGCACCACCGCCGCCACGTCGAACCAGACCTGGCGCATGCGCGGATCCTGGCGCGCGGCCGCCTCGGCCAGCACGGCCAGCGCCTCGCGCGCCGGCGTATCGCCGAAACCGGGGCCGTTGCCGGCCAGGTGCGACACCTGCACCGGCACGTCGGGCGCATACGGCAGCACCTGCTCCAGCAGCACGCGCGCCTGCGCGGCGCCATACGGTCGCCCGAGCGCACGCGAGGCGCGCATGTCCATCACGATCGCCATCCCGCGCGCATTGGCGGCGCGGAAGACCTGGCGCAGGCGCTCGACGTGGCCGGGCTGGTCGAGCTGGACGTCGGAGGCGGCGAAATCGAGCTTGATGCCGCGCCCGAAGCCTGCGGTGGTGGCGCAGCGTCCCAGTTCGAGCAGCGCATAGTCCTTGAGCGGATTGAAGCTGCACAAGGCCACCAGGCGTTCGGGATGCCGCGCGGCCTGGGCCGCGACCCAGTCGTTCTCGGCGCGCACGCGGGCGTATTCATGGTCGAGAGCGCGCGCCGGCAGGCCATAGGCGTAGGCCGCCGACAGCACCGCCGCGCGCCCGACGCCGGCCGCGTCCAGCTGCGCCACCAGCTCGTCTGCGTCGACCGGCGCCAGCACGATCGAGGACGACATCCAGGCTGCCGCGGCGGGGCTGAACAGGTGCTGGTGATGATCGGCGGCAGGCCTGAGAGGCGCCGGGGCTTCGGCGGCGCACACCGCGCCGGACCCCGCCAAGGCCATGGCGGCGCAGAAGATGGTGCCGGTGGTGATGCAGAATCGCCTCATGCGAACCTCGGTCTCTGGTAACCCGGACCATGTTAACGCAATGTCACCACCTGTTGTCAAGGCTGCGGATTCCATTCGAATGGCATAGAATCATCGCTTTTGCGCCGGCCCCGCCCGGCGCGTTGTCAAAGGATTCATATGCAGCAGCCGCAGCACCAGCCGGACCTCGGGTTCAGGCTTGCAGTCAGCCCACCTGTCACCCAGACCCGCTCCTTCCTCACCGTGGCTCTGATCGAGTTGTGGGAGCGCTTCGGCTACTACGGCATGCAGGCGCTGATCGTCTACTTCATGGTGCAGCGCCTGGGCTTCGACGATACCCGCGCCACCCTCGTGTGGGGCGCCGCGGCAGCCCTGATCTACGTCGCCCCCGCCATCGGCGGCTGGATCGGCGACAAGGTGCTCGGCACCCGCCGCTGCATGATCATCGGCGCCATCATCCTGTCGCTGGGCTACGCCCTGATGGGCATCCCGGTCAGCGGCACCTGGCTGACCTTCGTGGCGCTGGGCGTGATCGTGGTCGGCAACGGCCTGTTCAAGCCGAACACCGCCAACCTGGTGCGCAAGATCTACGAGGGCGACGACGCTAAGATCGACAGCGCCTTCACGATCTACTACATGGCGGTCAACGTCGGTTCGACCGTCTCGATGCTGGCCACGCCGGCGATCAAGGACCATTTCAATGCCACTTCCGGCGGTGACCTGGGCTGGCATATGGCGTTCGCCTTCTGCAGCGTCGGCCTGTGGGTGGGCCTGCTCACGGTTGGCGTGCTGCGCCGCACCGTGAACCATATCGGCTCGCCGCCGGACGAGCTGCCGCTGGACTGGGGCAAGCTGGCGCTGGTGCTGGCCGGCGGCGTGCTCACCGTGATCGCCTCGACCTTCATCCTCGAATACCAGTGGCTGGCGCGCCTGTTCGTCTACGTCGCCGGCCTGGTGGTGCTGGGCATCTTCATCCACCTGATCCGCACCAGCCAGGCCAGCGAGCGCGCCGGCCTGGTGGCGGCGCTGGTGCTGACCCTGCAGACGGTATTCTTCTTCATCTTCTACCAGCAGATGTCGACCTCGCTGTCGCTGTTCGCCCTGCGTAACGTCAATCTTGACTTCAGCCTGTTCGGCAACCACCTGTTCACCTGGTCGCCGGCCCAGTTCCAGGCGCTCAACGCGATCTGGATCATGCTCCTGTCCCCGGTGCTGGCCTGGATCTACACGCGCTCCAGCGGCAGCCGCCTGGACCTGTCGATCGCCGCCAAGTTCGCGCTCGGCTTCGCGGTGGTGGCCGCCGGCTTCTTCACCTACGGCTTCGCCGGCGCCTTCGCCGTGAATGGCCTGACCTCGTCGTGGATCATGATCGCCGGCTACGGCCTGTATTCGCTGGGCGAGCTGCTGGTGAGCGGCCTGGGGCTGGCGATGATCGCGCGCTACGTTCCAGCGCGCATGGGCGGCTTCATGATGGGCGCCTATTTCGTCGCGGTCGGCATCTCGCAATACCTGGGCGGCCTGGTGGCCACCATGGCCAGCGTGCCTGAAGGGATGACGGATCCGCTGCAGACGCTGCCGATCTATACGAGCCTGTTCAACAAGCTGGGGCTCGCGGCCATCGCCTGCACCTTGATCGCGCTGGCCGCCCTGCCCTTGATGCGGCGCCTGACCGCCGCGCACCACGCCCACGCATAAGCGCAGCTTCCGGTAAGATGGCGGGGATTCCGACTCCCCGCCATCCAGCATGTCTCTCATCCTCCCCAATCGCCAGCTCCAGCTCGCCCAGCGCGTGCACGCGATCGAACCGTTCCGCGTCATGGAGATGGTCAAGGCCGCCGGCGAACTGAAACGCGCCGGCCACGACGTCATCAGCATGAGCGTCGGCGAGCCCGATTTCACCGCGCCCGACATCGTGGCCAGCGCCGCGATGGAAGCGATCCGCGGCGGCGTCACCCAGTACACCGAGTCGCTCGGCCTGCTCGAGCTGCGCCAGGCGATTTCCGGCCACTACGCCGCAACCCAGGGCCTGGACATCGATCCGCGCCGCATCGTGATCACCGCCGGCGCCTCGGCCGGCCTGCTGCTGGCCTGCGCCGCGCTGGTGTCCGAGGGCGATGAAGTGCTGATGCCCGACCCGTCCTATCCATGCAACCGCCATTTCGTGGCCAGCTTCGGCGGCCGGCCCGTGCTGGTGCCTTCCTCGCACGAAGACCGTTACCAGCTCGGCGCCCACCACGTGGCCGAACGCTGGAGCGAACGCACACGCGGCGTGCTGGTGGCCTCGCCGTCGAATCCGACCGGCACCTCGATGACACCCGACCAGCTGCGCGAGATGCTGGCGGCGGTGCGGGAGCGCGGCGGCTTCGCCATCGTCGACGAGATCTACCAGGGCCTGTCCTACGACCACCGCTTGGCGAGCGCGCTCGCGCTCGACCCCGACGCGATCACGGTGAACAGCTTCTCCAAGTATTTCAATATGACCGGCTGGCGCCTGGGCTGGCTGGTGGTGCCCGACAGCCTGGTGCCGACCTTCGAGAAGCTGGCCCAGAACCTGTTCATCTGCGCGCCGACCGTGGCCCAGCATGCGGCCCTGGCCTGCTTCGAGCCCGAGGCGCTGGCGATCTTCGACGAGCGCCGGCGCGAATTCCAGCGCCGCCGCGACTACCTGGTGCCGGCACTGCGCGAACTCGGTTTCGGGGTGCCGGTGATGCCGGACGGCGCCTTCTATGTATACGCCGACCTCGACCGCGTGGCGCATCCGCTGCATGGCGACAGCGCGGCGTTCAGCATGGCGGTGCTGCACGACGCCCACGTGGCGATCGTGCCGGGCGACGATTTCGGGGTAGCGGCGCCGCAGCGCCATGTGCGGTTTTCGTATGCGACGAAGTACGAGCGGATCGAGGAAGCGGTGGCTCGGCTGCGGCGTTTGTTCGAAATCGGTTAGGGCTTCGACAGCGAACAGGCCTGTATGGCGTCAAACTGCTAGTCAGCAGCTTCGAGCAGATCCACACACCCCAGCGGAAATTCGCGGCTGACCATGGCCAGCGCAAGATTGGCCTTCGCGACGAGTTCCAGCGGTTTGAGGTTCTGGACATAATGGCCGTGGGTGATCCGATCCATTCCTGCGCCCGCAAGTTTTGCGACTGTCCGCAAATTTGCGGTCAGCGCCACGCTGTCGAGTCGCCCACCGTGCAGGATCAGATTGCGCTGGCGATACAGTCGATGGAACGACTCGCCTATGGCGTCTCGTATCGTTTGTAACTCGGGGCCCGGATTCGACAGCAACTTCTTGATACGCGCCACCGCTGCCTGGTCCGACACGCTCCGCATTTCGGGCATTCGACGATCCACAATCATCTGCGCCAGGATCCTGCAACGTTCGCGGTTGGTAGGAGCACGTTCGAGTTCTGTACGTTGCTCAGGATGGGTGCTTGCGAGTCGATAGGATAAGCGCGTGAGTTCGGCGCGTGGAAAGGAACAAGTTACCAAGGTAGCCAAGTTGTCTGCAGCACTCGCGCGATCACTAGGATCGGCGAGCAATCCTTCGATGGCTCCCCAGCCTCCCGCCACCGCTGCAGGCGGCGAGCTCGCTTCCAGATGCGCCAACAACTCAAGTGCTGCGTCCACGCTCTGGTTGGCGCTAGCTGAAAAAACGCGATCCTCGCGATAGAGTTCCCTGACCGAAACGCCACGCGAGTCTTCCTTCATGGCTGCTGGAGACTGACTGCCCTCGACCCATAGCCAAGGGACCGGATTGAGCCGTTCGCCTGTGGCGATCAGGGCTCGCGCCGTGTATCGATCAGATTCGCTACGCGCAGCCTGGGCCGCGCCGATCGGATCCCGGGCAAGCACCCTGAGTACCAACGCCGCTGGAGAGCGCACTCCTGCTGTATCGAAACCGCGTGCGCGCAGCCAATCGACGACAGCCGCGCCTCGCAGCCAGGACGCTGGAATTCCGTTCAATAGATCCGGTTTCGTTGTATAGGCGAGAAGAACATTGAATTCCCGTCGCGGACTCGCCCGCATCTCTGCTTGTAACGCCTCGCAAAGTTCTGGCAGCGATATTCGGGCCGGCGAATCGAGCCGGGCTTTGACGAAATCGTGGAGATATCTGGCAGCGAAACCCGCATCGAGCAGATGCGCAGCGACATTTCGCGCGAAATGTTCAACCGTAAATTTACCTGACGCAACAGCTCGCCCCCATCTTGACAAGTAATCGCTGGAGACCTGGGCGGACAACTCCCGTATCCCGAAATGCGACGCGCCTTCCGCGCGGGGAATTTGCTGCACTTGCTGCCGCAGCAATGCCTTCTCCGCCTCGTTGAAGGCAGGATGAGCACCGACGCGCTTTTGCAGTGAAACCGCAACCCGTTTTACCGAGGCCTCACTCAGGTGGCCTTGTCGCATCGCCGCGCATCCCTCGTACAGCTCGTCCATGGCGAGCACGACACCGATTCCCCATAACGATCGATACCAGGGGCGTTGATCGGACAAAAACTCCAGCAGCCGCACGACGGCGGCGTTTTCGAGTGGATTGACATGAGCAAGCATATGACCTACCATGAATTACTCGTCGACAGCAAGTTGACCAACCGTCTAGGCGGGGCGCGACCCGGGAAGAAGCGACAGTTTACTGTTTAATCCAATCGGCTCAAGCCCCCATTTATCAAAGGCCCTGCATTGGCAGGGCCTTTTTCTTGGGCTTTTCAGCGCCCCACCACCGCCACTGCCAGCAGTTCGATCAGCACGGCGGGCGCCACCGGCTTGACCAGGTAACGGTCGAAGCCGGCCGCCAGCGCGCGTTCGCGGTCTTGCGGCTGGCCGTAGCCCGACAGGGCGATCGTCAGCGGACGCGCGCCCGTGTCCGCCCCGGCAGCGCGCAGGCGCGCCATCAACTCCAGGCCGTCCAGGCCCGGCAGGCCGATGTCGCACACGACCGCGTCGAAGCGCCCTTCCAGCGCCAGCGCCAGCCCGGTGTTGCCGTCGCCCGCGATCTCGACCTGGTGGCCTTCGACTTCGAGCAGCATGCGCAGCACGTCGGACGCGTCGTTATTGTCTTCCACGATCAGGATCCGGCGCGTGACGCCGGCAACCGGCGCGGCGCTGCCGGCGACGCCGCTGGGCGCCGCGGCGCTCGACAGCGGCAGCGACACCGTGAAGGTGCTGCCCTGTCCCAGTCCCGGGCTGGCGGCGCCGACGCTGCCGCCGTGCATCGTGACCAGGTTGCGCACCACGTTCAATCCCACCCCGAGCCCGCCTTCCGAGCGCGCCAGGGTGCGTGGCCCCTGGGTGAACAGGTCGAAGGCGCGCTCGATGGTCTCAATGGACATGCCGGAACCGTTGTCGTCGATGGTGATCGTCACACCGCCCTCGGCCCGAACCTGGGCCGCAACCGCGATCCGGCCGCCGTCCTGCGTGTATTTCGAGGCGTTATTGAGCAGGTTGGTGAACACCTGGGTCAGGCGCACCCGGTCGCCCTCGACCACCAGCGCATCGGATGCCGAAGCGATCGTCAGCTCCTGGCCGCGCTCGCGCACGCGCGGCATGACGGTTTCCGCTGCATGCTCGATGAGCTCGGCCAGCCGCAGCGGCTCGATCGCCAGCGTGATCTTGCCACTGCTCAGGCGCGCCGCATCGAGCAGGTCGTCCAGCAGGCGCGCCATATGGCCCACCTGGCGCTGGATCACGCCGGTCAGGCGCTCCAGGGTGGCCGTGTTCACCGGCGAGCGTTCGAGCAGGCTGGCCGACACATTGATCGGCACCAGGGGGTTGCGCAGTTCATGCGCCAGCATGGCGAGGAATTCGTTCTGGCGGCGATTGGTCTCCTCGGCGTCGTCGCGCGAGGTCTGGGCGTCGACCGCGGCCAGCACCAGGTGCTCGTTGGCTTCGCGCAGGCTCGCCGTCAACGCGAGGCTTGCCGCGAGATCGCCGCGCAGCTGGCTGTTCTCGAGTTCCAGCGCCGCCAGGCGGAGCGCCAGGGTGCCGTCGTCGATGCCTGGTGTCGCCGCCATGAGATTCATTCAGGGTGTCCCGCGCGAGATGGGCAGGCCGTGCAGCACGCCTTCGTATTCGGTGGCGATCGGCTCTATATGGATGCCGTCGTCGCCGATGCGGAATTCGCGCAGGTCGGTGCTGTGGGCGCTGCCGCGCACCTTGACCACCGAGATGAAGCGGCGCAGCTGGCCGCCGCTCTCGCCGAAACGCATCAGCACGATGGCATCGGTGAGATAGGCGACGTCGGCCTGGCCGAACCGGAGCTGGGTGAAGTCGTCGTCCAGCCCCATCGTCACCAGCACGCTCACGCCGCGCTTGGCCAGCGAGGACAGCATCTGGAACACGGTCGAGCGCAGCTGGTTGCGGCCTTCCGGCGCCAGGTACAGCGCCAGCTCGGACAGCGAATCGACCACCACCCGGCGCGCGCCGGTGCGGTCGATCGCCTCGTTCATCTCGTCGAGCAGCTCGTCGACCGTCAGGTCGATCTTGCGGCTCTCGACCATCTGCACGTCGCCGTTGGCGACCAGCGCCGCCAGTTCGGCGTTGCGCAGGCGCGAGGCGCCTTTCTCGAACGAGACCGCGACGCCCTTCTCGCCCAGGCGCGCGCCCTGCTGCAGGAAGCGGGTGCCGAGGATGGTCTTGCCGCAGCCGCTGGGGCCGGACACCAGCATCGAGTGGCCTTGCGGCAGGCCGCCATGCAGCAGCGCGTCGAGGTCAGGCGTGCCGGTGGGGATGCGCGCGGTGTCGCGGTCGACGGGCGCGCCCTGGTGGTGGTCGGCCGCCAGCGGCGGCAGGATGCGCGGGTAGACACGGATGCCGTCGTCGGTGATGCGGAAGGTGTGCGAGCCGCCCAGGTGGGCCTGGCCGCGCATCTTCACGACGCGCATCTTGCGCACCACCGAGTTGTCATCATGGACCGGGGTCAGCGAAATCATGCCGTCGGCCACCGTCATGATCGGGCTGGCCTCGGCGTCGCCATGCAGGTATTCGCCGATCAGGAAGGTGGTGGCCTGCCAGCTCGTCATGCGGGTGCCGAGGTCCTGGATGAAGTGCTGCAGGTCGGCCACGCCTTCGTTGCCGGCGCGCGCCGTCTGCGCGACCGAGCGGAAGGAATCGACGAACACCAGGCTCGGCGAGAAATCCTCGACCTCTTTCATCAGGCGCGCCAGCACGCCGCTGAAGTCGCCGGTGCGCAGGTCTTCGGCCAGGTTGACGTAGCGGACGCAGTTGCCGACCATGTCCATGTCGAAGAAGCTGTACTGCTGCTGGTAGCGCAGCATCTTGAGGGGCGGTTCGCCCAGCACGGTGAAGAACAGGGCGCGGCGCTCGTTGCTGGCCAGCGAAAACATGATCTGGTGGGCGAGCGTGGTCTTGCCCGAACCCGGCGGCCCGGCGATCAGGTTGAAGGAAAATTCGCTCAGCCCTCCCCCCAGGAGAACATCGAGCCCTTGCACGCCCGTACTCAGCTTTCCAAGGGATACTTTATCGCTCATTACTTGTGCTCCTGTGCATTCTTCTCTTCCCCGTCACGCGCCGCGGCATCGAGCAGGCGCCGCGCGAGCGCCTGGCCGATCAGCGACGCCAGCAGCTCGGTAAACGTCTTGAGCAGTGCCGCGTGCGCGGCTTGTGCGTGGTCGGGTGCCACGCTGGCGAGCAGCTCGTCCAGCGCGGTGATTTGGGAGTCGCGGGTCTTGCATGGCGGCGTCTCGGCCAGCCATTTGAATTCGGGCCCGACCAGGCGGCAGGCCCGCCCGTACAGCGCGCAAAAGCCGCTGTCGCCGATGAGCGGACCCAACTGGTCCGCCAGGTGGCGCCAGGATTGGATGAGCTGGGTATGCTCTTCAGAACGTCCGGGGCCGCCCTTACTCGTCATCATGTCTAGGTTGAATAGCAATTGCTGCCGTTGTCTTCATGAAAGGTCCATGCACACTCTCGCGCGGAATCGTCGTGCGCTCGCCCGACGATAGGTTGACGAACATTATATCTTGGCTTTACGCCATTCCCCGGGCATACCGCGATTAAAGTTGCAGCGCACCATGTACCAGTGCAAGTATTTACGATACAAAACATGCGGTAGGCATGTGCCTGTTTCCCCGCTAAGATGTGTATCGCCGAGCAATAATGCTCTTTATCAAGCAGGGGATCAATGAAAATAAGCAAGCTGGGCGCCGCCGTTTCGTCGGCCGCCGTCGTGATGGGTCTGGCATTCGCGCCGCCGACCATGGCCGCAGCGGGCGCACCCGCGGCCGAGGTGAATACGACCGCGAGCGCTGCCGCGGCCGACGCGCGGTTCAAGGACATCTACACCAAGGAGTGGAAGTGGCGCATCGCCGAGCGCCTGGCGCGCGACGAAGACGCGCCCAACGCGAACCCGGGGTATGCGCGGGTCGACGCCGCGGCCCAGGAAGCGCGTCGCGTCTACTGGGCCGGCATCCTCAAGGAACTCGATGCAATCCAGCCAGCCGCACTCTCGCCCGCCGAGCGCATCAACTTCGCCGTCTACCGCGCCCAGATCGCCTCCCTGCATGACGCCCAGCGCTTCCGCGAATACGAGCAGCCGGTCAACGCCGACACCGCGTTCTGGTCCGACGTTGCCTATGCCGCGCGCCGTCCGCTCAAGAGCGCCGACGAATACCGCAGGTACCTGGCAATGCTCGACGGCCTGCCCGGCTATTTCGACCAGGAGCTGGACAATATGCGCGCCGGCCTGGCGCGCGGCTTCACCCCGCCGAAGGTCACGCTGGCCGGCCGCGAAGGCACCCTGACCTCGGTGACCGGGGCGAAGACGCCGCAGGACGTCGTGTTCTACAACCCGTTCAGGCAGATGCCCGCCTCGATGCCGGCCGCCGAACAGGAAGCGCTGCGCGCGCAGGCGGTGGCTCTCATCCAGGGCAAGATTCAGCCGGCCTACGCCAAGGCGCTGGCCTATTTCCGCGACGAATACGTGCCGAAGGCGCGCACCACGCTGGCGGCCCAGGACATGCCGGGCGGGAAGGCGTACTACCAGTCGAAGATCGTGGAATTCACCACGACCGACATGACGGCCGACCAGATCCACGCGATCGGCCTGGCCGAGATGGCGAAGATCCGCGCCGAGATGCACGACGTCATGAAGCAGGTCGGCTTCAAGGGCGACCTGCAGGCCTTCCTGCATTTCCTGCGCATCGATCCGCAGTTCTATGCCAAGACGCCGCAAGAGCTGCTCAAGAGCGCAGCCTGGACCTCCAAGAAGTTCGACGCCAAGGCCGACCAGTTCTTCGGCCACCTGCCGCGCCGGCGCTTTGCGATCGTGCCGGTGCCGGACGACCAGGCGCCGTTCTGGACGGCGGGCCGCGGCGGCCCGGGCACCTACTGGGTGAACACGTATAACCTGCCGGCCCGGCCTCTCTACAGCCTGCCGGCCCTGACCCTGCACGAGTCGGCGCCGGGCCACGCCTTCCAGATCCCGCTGGCGCAGGAACAGAAAGGCGTGCCGCCGTTCCGCCGCGCCTATATCTCGGCCTACGGCGAAGGCTGGGCGCTGTACACCGAGCGCCTGGGCACCGAGATGGAGATCTACGAGACCCCGTACGAGGTCTTCGGCATGCTCAGCTACCAGGCCTGGCGCGCCTCGCGCCTGGTGGTGGACACGGGCGTGCACGCCAAGGGCTGGACCCGCGAGCAGGCCCAGAACTACCTGCTGCAGAACACCGCCCTGTCGAAACACGAGGTGGAGACCGAAGTCGACCGCTACATTTCGTGGCCGGGCCAGGCGCTGTCGTACTACCTGGGCCAGATGGCGATCCAGGAAGCGCGCGCCCGCGCCGAGAAGGCGCTGGGGTCGAAGTTCGACATCCGCCACTTCCACGACACCGTGCTGCACGTGGGTTCGGTGCCGCTGCCGGTGCTGCAGCAGCGGATCGACCAGTTCATCGCGGATGGCGGACCGAGTCCGTATCCGAAAGAAGGCTGATCGTTCGATGGCAAAGGGGCCGCATTGCGCGGCCCCTTTTTATTTGTCGAACAGCTTGAACTTCAGCTGGAATGAAATGCCCCCATACAGCCGGTCCTTGTAGTTCGGGATGATCCCGACGTTCACGCCGACCCGCTTGTATTCATAGGTCAGGGTCGGGATCGCGCCCGGGAACCAGCCGCCGTCGCGCGTCTTCGGATAGCCGTCGAAGGCGGCGATCGCCAGGCCCACGCGCACCGGGCCAACCGCATACGGCTGCCAGATCACGCCCGCGTAATTCGACCAGGCGCGGTCGCTGTTGTAGAAGCGGCCGGCGGTGGCCGTCATCGTGCCCTTGAAGCGGTATTCGAAGGCCAGTCCCTTGTTGTTGTCGTTCAGGTCCTTGTCGCCGTCGAAGTGGGCGGTGTAGAAGCCGGTGTCGATCCACAGCTCGCTCGTCGGCGAAGGGTCGATCTTGGTGAAGAAGTCAGCGGCGGATGCCGCCGGCGCGGCCAGGCAGGCGCAGACAGCGGCCAGGGAGAAGAAAGCGCGGCTCAATCGTCGGCTCCGGGATCAAGGTGGGGGAACATGACTTCGGTGAAGCCGAAGCGGGAAAAATCGCGGATCCGCATCGGGTACAGGATGCCCAGCAGGTGGTCCACTTCGTGTTGCACCACGCGCGCGTGGAAACCTTCGGCATCAACCACGATGCGCTTGCCGAACTGGTCGAAACCCTCGTAATGCAGGCGCGTGTACCGCGGCACGCTGCCGCGCAAGCCCGGCACCGACAGGCAGCCTTCGAAGCCCTCTTCCATTTCGTCGGACAGCGGCGTGAGCACGGGGTTGATCAAGACCGTCTCGGGCACCGGCGGCGCGTCGGGATAGCGCTGGTTGCTGCCGAAGCCGAAGATCACCAGCTGCAGGTCGACGCCGATCTGCGGCGCGGCCAGGCCGGCGCCGTTGGCGGCATGCATCGTCTCGAACATGTCGGCAATCAGGGCGTGCAGCTCGGGCGTATCGAATTCGGTGACCGGTTGCGCGACCCGCAGCAGGCGCGGATCGCCCATTTTCAGGATCTCGCGCACCGTCATGCCAGGCCCCGTCCTTCGAGCAGGCCCGCCAGAGACGCGCGGAAGCCCTCGGCCGTTTCCGGGTGCTTCAGTCCGATGGCGGCGGTGGCTTGCAGATAGCCCAGCTTGGAGCCGCAGTCGTAGCGCTGGCCGGCGTAGCGGTAGGCCAGCACGCGCTCGTCGCGCATCAGGGCCGCGATGCCGTCGGTGAGCTGGATCTCGCCGCCGGCGCCCTTGCCGATGTTTTCCAGGTAGCCGAAGATCGACGGCGACAGCACGTAGCGGCCGACCACGGCCAGGGTCGACGGGGCGTCCGCCGGCTGGGGCTTTTCGACGATGCCGGATACCAGCTCCAGGTCCTGGCGGTAGGCCGAGGCGCTGACGATGCCGTACTGGCGGGTATGCTCGCGCGGCACGTCCTGCACCGCCAGGATGCTGCTGCGTTCATAGCCATACACGTCGACCATCTGGGCCAGCACCGGCTTCTGGCCGTCGGCGGTGTCCATGAAATCGTCCGCCAACAGCACGGCGAAGGGCTCGTTGCCCACCACCGGCCGTGCGCACAGCACCGCATGGCCCAGGCCCAGCGGCGAGGACTGGCGGATGTAGATGCAGTTGACGTTCTTCGGGATCACGCCGCGCACGGTCTCGAGCAGGGCCTGCTTGCCGGCTGCCTCGAGCTCGGATTCGAGCTCGTAGGCCTTGTCGAAATGGTCTTCGATGGCGCGCTTGTTGCGGCCCGTGATGAAGATCAGTTCAGTGACGCCGGCGGCCACCGCCTCTTCGACCGCGTACTGGATCAGCGGCTTGTCGACGATCGGCAGCATCTCTTTCGGCTGCGCCTTGGTCGCCGGCAGGAAGCGGCTGCCCAGGCCGGCGACGGGGAATACGGCTTTGCGAATCAGGTTCATGCGGTCCAGTATGGATGGTTGTTATTGCATTTTTATGACTGCGCCTGTCACTATCCCAGCTGCGCCAGCAGCGCCAGCAGCGCCGCCTCGTCCAGGATCGTGACGCCCAGCTCTTCGGCCTTGGCCAGCTTGCTGCCCGCTTCTGCGCCGGCCACCACATAGGAAGTCTTCTTCGATACCGAGCCCGATATCTTGCCGCCAGCCTGCTCGATCAGGGCGCCGGCCGCGTCGCGGCTCATGGTCGGCAAGGTGCCGGTCAGCACGAAGGTCTTGCCGGCCAGCGGTCCCTCGGGCGCGGCGGCTGCGGCGGCTTCGGGCAAGGATTCCAGCAGCGAGCGGCGCAGGGCCGCCAGCGACTGCACCCGCTCCCGGTTCTCGCGCACCGCCATCCATTCCTCGAGCGCCATCGCAACCGCTGCCGGCAGGCCGAAGATGCCGAAGTCGGTGCGCACGCCGATGTCTTCCAGCGTCTGGCCGGCGCTCACCACCTGGCGCGCGCGCGGCTCGGTCAGTTTCGGGATGTCGAGCGCGGCCAGCAGCTTGATCTCGTCGAGCTTTTCGCGCAGCTGCGCTTTCGGCGCATGCTCGCCCTTCGGCGCCACACCGGCGTCGAGCAAGGCGTTCAGGGCGATCTGGTTCTTTTCTTCGGCGAAGAATTCGGCGATCGACTCGGCCACCGTGCCGCCGATATCGGGCAACACGCGCAGCAGCGCGGCCGGTGCGCGCCGCACCAGGGCCAGGCTGCCGAGCCAGTCGGCCAGCGTCTTGGCGGTCGATTCGCCCACGTGGCGGATGCCGAGCGCGAACAGCAGGCGCTCGAGCGGCGGCTGCCTGCTGGCGGCAATCGCAGCCAGCAGGTTGTCGGCCCACTTGGTCGCGACCTTGCCCTGCTTGACCGTCTCGGGCGTGGTGCCGTCGCGCTCGTCGGCCAGGCGCTTCATCTTGAGCAGGTCATCGAGACTCAGGCTATACAGGTCGGCCACGCGCGTGACCAGGTTGGCCTCGACCAGGCTGTCGATATAACGGTCGCCCAGGCCTTCGATGTCCATCATGCGGCGGCCGGCGAAGTGGCGGATCGCTTCCTTGCGCTGGGCCGCGCAGGTCAGACCGCCGGAGCAGCGCGCGATCGCCTCATCGGCTTCGCGCACCACGTGCGAGCCGCATACCGGGCATTGCTTCGGCAATTCATAGACCGCCGGTTCCGGGCTCGGGCGGCGCTCCAGCACCACCGCCAGCACCTCGGGGATGACGTCGCCGGCGCGGCGCACGATCACGGTGTCGCCCACGCGCACGTCCTTGCGCCGCACCTCGTCTTCGTTGTGCAGGGTGGCGTTGGTGACGGTGACGCCGCCGACCGAGACCGGCACCAGGCGCGCCACCGGCGTGATGGCGCCGGTGCGGCCGACCTGCACCTCGATCGCCTGGACCGTGGTCAGCGCTTCCTCGGCCGGGAATTTATGGGCCAGCGCGAAGCGCGGCGCGCGCGAGACGAAGCCCAGCGCACGCTGGTCCTCGATGCGGTCGACTTTATAGACCACACCGTCGATCTCGTAGGGCAGCGACTTGCGGCGTTCGCCGACGTCGCGGTAGAACTCGAGCAGGCCGTCACGGCCCGCGACCACCTTGCGTTCCTTCGCCACCGGCAGCCCGAGCTTCTCGAACCAGTCGAGCAGGCCCGAATGGGTGTCGGGCAAGTCGGCGCCGTCCACCTGGCCCACGCCATAGGCGAAGAAGCGCAGCCGGCGTTCATTGGTGATGCGCGCGTCGAGCTGACGCAGGCTGCCTGCGGCGGCGTTGCGCGGATTGGCGAATTCCTTCTGGCCGGCGGCGCGCTGGCGCTCGTTCAGGGCCTCGAAGTCGCGCTTGAACATCAGCACTTCGCCGCGCACCTCGAGCACGGCCGGCACCTCGCTGCCGTGCAGCCGCATCGGGATCACGCGCACGGTGCGGATATTGGCGGTGACGTCCTCGCCGGTGTAGCCGTCGCCGCGGGTCGCCGCCTGCACCAGGCGTCCGTCCTCGTAGCGCAGGCTGATGGCCAGGCCATCGAATTTGAGTTCGGCGTTGTAGACGACCTGGCGCACTTCGAGTCCTTCGCGCGCCTTGCGGTCGAAATTGTCGATGTCGTCGCCCGTGAAGCCGTTGTTCAGCGACAGCATGGGCACCGCATGGGTGACCTGGCCGAATTCCGGGATCGGGGCGTCGCCCACGCGCCGGGTCGGCGAGTCGGGGTCGACGCTTGTCGGGTGCCTGGTCTCCAGCGCCAGCAGCTCGTGGTACAGCTTGTCGTACTCGGCGTCGGGGATCGTCGGCGCGTCCAGCACATGGTAGTTGTAGCTGGCGCGGTTCAGTTCCGCGACCAGCCAGCGCATGCGTTCAATGCTGCGCTGGCCGTCATTCTGTTGCTCTTGCTCGGTCACCGGACTTCCTTAGCTGAACAGGCGCAGCGCGCGGGTCGAGCCGGCCGGAATGTCGGCCGCGTCCATCTCCTGGTAGAACTCGCCCACCTGGCTCTTGATCTCGTCCAGCGCCTCGTCTACCAGCGGCTGGTCGAAATCGTCGACGATGGTCGCGTCCAGGCGCTGCGTCAGGCCGCGCGCCGTATCGACCATGCGGCCGAAAGCGTCGCGTGCGGGGGCGACGCACGGCACGTCCAGCAGCAGGGTCAGGCGCGAGGTGGTATCGGCGCCCAGGGTGACGTTGGTCGACAGCGTGAACAGCACGCCGCCGCCCGTGCTTTCCTTGTCGGGCATCGCGAAGCGGCCGTCAGGACGCACGTCGAAGCCAGCGTTTTCGAGGGCGCCGATCAGGGTCGACATCGCCCATGGCGCGCCATTCGCGGCCAGGTTCACGCCCAGCTGGGCGTCGTGGCCGGCCACGAAGCGGTGCAGGATGCGCGCCTCGGCCATTACCTCGATCATGTCCGGCACTTCCGGCTCGGCCCCGATCTCGTCGGCCACCGCGCGCAGGCGCGTGACCAGCTCGGAGTATTCGAGTTCGTTCAGCGCCGTGGTGCGGGTCGCCATCTGCACGCCCGCCTGCAGCTTGGTGTACACGCCGCCATGCACGATCGGCTCCCATTCGCCGCTGACGGCGAAGCCGATGTAGTGGATCGGCTTGTTGCCGACGCGGCGCAGCGTTTGCAGGGTCGGCAGGATCTTGTCGCCGCGAACAGGCGTTTCCAGCGACAGCGGAATCAGGCAGTCGATCAGCGGATCGACCAGGCATTCGGCCAGTTCGGCCGGGGGCATGCCGGGACGGGTGCCGGGCAGCGAGGCGGCCACCGCATCCTGGGCGGCGCTGGCGCCGGGAGCGCGGTAGGTAGTCGTGGGAGCGCTGGCGGTCGGCGTGACTGGCGCTGATGGCGCTGATGGCGCCGTCGGGACCGGAGCCGGCGCGGCGGCTGGCGTCGGCGCAGGCGTGTCCAGCTGCGGCTCGGGCTTGACGTCGCTGGGCACGAAGGCGTCGGCGTCGAGCACGGGTTCCTTGGCGGCCACCGGCGCATTGTCTTCGAGGCCCGCCTTGAGGTCGGCCTCAAGCACCGGCTCGTGGCGGTCCACGGCCGGGGCCTGCTCGCCGTCGCGCATCAGGACGTCGTCGTGGTCGGAGGCGAAGGCGCGTTCGACGCTCTTCCTGGCCTTGTATTCCTGCCACTTGTTGTAGGTGATGACGCCGACGACGAAGACGCCGCCGGCTGCGATCAGGCTCATTTGGAAATCAGTCATGCTGCGTGTGCCTCAATAGCGAAGTTCGCGCCGGACGCCGGGTCCTGTTGTTGTACGCGAAGGTTGATTCGATCGAAATGCCATCCGTGCGGGCGCTCCCCACGAAAACTCGTGCCATCATACCAACTCCCCCGCCCGGATGCCATGAATTGGCGGCGCGCGCCCGATTTAAGGCTTGCCGCCCTCAGGCCGGCAAGGAGACCACGACCTCGCTGCCCAGGCCCTCCCCCGGGCTCGACGCCCGGACCCGGCCGCCATGCAGGTGCACCAGCTTCTTCACCAGCGCCAGCCCGATGCCCAGGCCGCCCTGCGCGCGGTCGGGCGTGCGCTGCCCCTGGCGGAACAGTTCGAACACGCTGTCGACCAGCTCGGGCGCCATGCCGATGCCGTTGTCGCTCACCGCGATCTCCACCATATTACCGGCACGCGCCAGCGTGACGACGATGCGCCCGCCGGGCGGCGTGTACTTGGCGGCATTCGCCAGCAGGTTGGCCAGCACCTGGACCAGCCGCTTGCGGTCGCCGTGGACCTGGGCCCCGGCGGCGGCATCGACGACCGACAGCGCATGCGATCGCGCCTCGACCAGCGGGCGCGCCTGTTCGATGGCCTCGTCGACCAGCAGGCGCACCGCCACGTCCTCCTGGCTGAGCGAGATCAGGCCACGCGTCACGCGCGACACGTCCAGCAAGTCGTCGATCAGGCCGGTCATGTGGGTCGACTGGCGCGCGATCACGCGGCCGATGTGCTCGACCCGGGCCGGATCGGCCTTGGCCAAGGGCAGCAGCGCCGCCGCGCTGCGGATCGGCGCTAGCGGGTTGCGCAGCTCGTGGCCCAGCATGGCGAGGAACTCGTCCTTGCGCTGGTCGGCCTCGCGCAGCGCGTCCTCGGTCAGCTTGTGCTCATGGATGTCGGTGCAGGTGCCCATCCAGCGCTGTATGCCCCCTTGCGCGTCGCGCACCGGCAAGGCGCGGCCCAGCACCCAGCGGTAGGTGCCACTGTGGTGACGCAGCCGGTATTCGATCTCGTAGGGTTCGCCGGTGTCCAGCGAATGACGCCACCTAGCCCACGCGGCCTCCTGGTCGTCCGGATGGAACATGCCATTCCAGCCCTCGCCGTCGGTCGATCCGGGCGGCACGCCGGTGAAGGCGTACCACTGGTCGTTGTAGTAATCGTGGAAGCCGTCGGGAAGGGTCGACCACACCATCTGCGGCATCGCATTCGTAATGGCGCGAAAGCGCGCCTCGCTCTCGGCCAGCGCGCGCTCGGCGGCGCGCGTGGCCGAGATGTCGATCACCACCCCGAAGCCCTGGCGGCGGTCGGCCAGCAGGTTGCCGGCGCCGACCAGCACCGGGATGCGGCGGCCGTCGCGGTGCAGGAATTCCTTCTCGATCAGCGGCATCACGTCGTGCGCACGCAGGCGCGCGATGCCGGCGTCGTCGGCCTCGCGCCACTCGGGCGGCGTCAGCGCGCGCCAGGACAGGCCGCGGCGACGGTCCTCCTGGTTCAGCCCGAGCATGGAGAGAAACGCGTCATTGCAGTCGAGGATATCGCCGTCGAGGGTATAGCGCACCACGCCGACCGGACTGAGTTCGATCAGCCGCCCCAGTTCGCGCGCCGCCTGGTCGGCCGGCGGCAGCAGCGCGGCCACGCCCAGCACACCGACGATGGCGCCATCGGCTTCGCACACCGGCGACAGGGCCAACTGGATGCGCGTGGGCAGTTCCAGTTCGGTGCTGAACTGGGCCAGGCTGCCGTCGAGGATGCGGGCAGCCAGCTCAGTGGCGCCGGGAAGCAGCGATGCGAGCGGCGCCCAGTTGTCGGGAGATGCGGTCGGAGCGCCTTCGAGCAGCGCCGCGAAGGCCGGATTGGCGGCAATCATGCCGTCGCCGCCGCGTACGATGAACATCGGCGCTGGCGACGCGCGGATCAGCCGCAAGCCCTGCTTCAGTGCCGATGGGATGGGGGCGGATCGCGGTGGTATGGAGTGGTCGGTCATTGCAAGCATTCGTGCGGCGGCCCGGGGAGTACGGACCCGCTCAGGCGGCGGCCAGGTCGGCGGCCGACTCCATGTCCACCGCGACGATGCGCGAGACGCCCTGCTCCTGCATCGTCACCCCGATCAGCTGGCTGGCCATCTCCATCGCGATCTTGTTGTGCGAGATGAACAGGAACTGGGTGTGCTCGGACATGCGCTTGACCATGCGGCAGAAGCGTTCGGTATTGGCGTCGTCCAGCGGCGCGTCGACCTCGTCCAGCAGGCAGAATGGCGCCGGATTCAGGCGGAACATCGAGAACACCAGCGCGGTCGCGGTCAGCGCCTTCTCGCCGCCCGACAGCAGGTGGATGGTGGCGTTCTTCTTGCCCGGCGGCTGGGCCATGACCTGCACGCCCGCGTCCAGGATCTCGTCGCCCGTCATCACCAGCCTGGCATTGCCGCCGCCAAACAGGATCGGGAACAGTTCCGAGAAATGGCCGTTGACGCGGTCGAAGGTGTCCTGCAGCAGGTCGCGGGTCTCGCGGTCGATGCGGCCGATCGCGTCTTCGAGGGTGTTGATGGCCTCGTTCAGGTCGGCGTTCTGCGAGTCCAGGAAGCGCTTGCGTTCGGTGGCCTGGGCCAGCTCGTCGACCGCCGCCAGGTTGACCGCGCCCAGGCCGCTGATGGCATTCGTCAGCCGCGTGACTTCGGCCTGCAGGTACTGGGGCTTGAGCTCGGGGTCGAGTTTTTCGGCCAGCGCCGCTTCGTCGGCGCCGGTGGCGGCCAGCGCCTCGGCGAACTGCTCCTGGTTCAGGCGCGCGGCCTGCTCCTTCAACTGCATCTCGGTGATGCGGTCGCGCTGCGGCTGCAGGCTGCGCTCGGACCCCATGCGTGCTTCTTCCGCCGCGCGCAGCTGCTGGGCGACCTGGTCCAGCTCGTGGCGGGCGTCGGACAGCGCCACTTCCTGCGTCGTGCGGCGGTCGAGCAACTCTTGCAAGCCCTCGTGCGCGGTGCCGCTTTCCAGTGCCTCGAGCTCCAGGCGGGCCTGGGCCAGGCTGGCGCCGACCTGCTCGGCCTGGGCGGCGGCGGTCGCCATCGTGCGGCGCAATTCCTCGATCCGGCTGCGCTGGGCACGTTCGGCGAACTGTGCTTCCTGCGCGCTGCGTTCCAGCTCGCGCAGGTGGTCACGCGCGCGGCCCAGCGCCTGCTCCTGTTCCAGGAAGGCGGTCTGGCCGTCTTCGTGCGCTTCCTGCAGCTCGGCCAGTTCCAGGTCGAGCTGCTCGAATTCCTGTTCGCTCTCGGCCTGGGCCTGGCGTTGCTCGGCTTCCTGGGCTGCGATCTCGGACAGGTCGTCAGCGATCTGGCCGCTGCGCTGATTGAAGCGGGCCTCGATCTCGCTCTGCTTGAGCACTTCGATCTGCAGCGCATGCCCCTCGCGCTGCAAGGTGGCCACGCGCCCGCGCGCATCCTGCAGCCGGCGCGCCAGGTCGGTGACGGCGGCGTCGGCGCGGACCCCGCGCGCGCGCGCCTCGTCGGCCAGCAAGGCCTGGGCCTTGAGCTGCTTAGCCGTGTTCTCGATCTCGTGCTGGCGCGCCAGCATGCCGTCCTGCTCGGCGTCCGGCGCGTGGAAGCGCACGCTGGAACGGGTCACCATGTGGCCATCGCGAGTGACGAAGGCGGCGCCCTGCGGCAGGCGCGCGCGCTCGGCGAAGGCCTGGGGCGCATCGACGGCCACGTAGACACCGTGCAGCCAGTCCTCCAAGACGCCGCGCACGCCGGCGTCGTTCACGCGCAGCAGGCTGGCGAACGGCTTCAAGCCGTCAGGCGCCGCCGCGTGGCCGCCCGCCTGCGGCGCATACAGCGCCAGGCGGGCCGGCGGCGCGTCAAGCACGAAGGCCTTGGCCCAGTCGATATTCGATACCTCCAGCGCGCCGGAGCGCTCGCGCAGCACGGCTTCGAGCGCGGTCTCCCAACCCTCTTCCACGTCCAGCTTTTGCCACAGGCGGGGCAAGCCGGCCAGTTCGTGCCTTTCGAGCCAGGGCTGGACCTTGCCCTGCGTCTGCACACGCTCCTGCATCTGGCGCAGCGCATTCAGGCGCGCTTCCAGCTGGGCGTTGGCCGTGGTCTCCGACTGCACCTGCGCGTGCGCCTCCTTGCGTTCGAGTTCGACCGCCTCCTGGCGGCCGGTCGCGTCGTCGAGCAGCATGGTCTGCTCTTCCAACGCAAGCTGCTTTTCTTCCAGCTGCAAGCGCAGGTTGTCGAGGGTCGCGCTGTCGGGCAGGTTGAGGCCATTCCTCTCCTGCTGCAGGCGTTCGCGGCGCGCCGCCAGGTTGTTCAGGATGCCGGCGGCGTTGCGGCCGTGGGCCGAGGCCAGTTCGATGCGCTGCTGGACCTGCATGATGCGCGCGCGCGAGGCGGTCGCACTTTCCTGGCCGGCGCGCCAGGCCGCTTCCAGTTCGGGCAGGCGCTCGTGGTGGACCTCGACCGCGATCTGGGCGCCTTCGGCACGCGCGGCCAGTTCTTCCAGCTGCATCTCGGCTTCCTCTTGGCCCTCGCGCTGTTCCTGTTCCTGCGCCAGCCATTGGTCGCGCTGGGCGGTGAGCGTGACGATCTGGTTCTGCAGGCGGGTGCGCGACTCGACCACGAACTTGATCTGCGCCTCCAGGCTGCCGATCTCGGAATTGATCTGATACAGGGCGCCCTGGGCCGTGTGCAGGCGGTCGCCGGCCGCGAAGTGGGCCTGGCGCAGGTGTTCGAGGTCGACTTCGACGCTGCGCAACTTGGCGGTCTGCGCTTCCAGCGCGGTCTGCGCTTCTTCCATCTCGCGGAAGAATTTGACTTGTTCGGCCTTGGCCTCGTTCTTGCGCATCAGCCAGAGCAGCTTCTGCTTTTCTTCCTGGTCGGCCTGCAGCTGGTGGAAGCGGTTGGCCACCGCAGCCTGGGCTTCCAGCTTTTCGAGGTTGGCATTCAGCTCGCGCAGGATGTCCTCGACCCGCAGCAGGTTCTCGCGCGTGTCCGACAGGCGGTTCTCGGTCTCGCGGCGCCGTTCCTTGTACTTCGAGACGCCGGCCGCTTCTTCGAGAAAGACCCGCAGCTCTTCCGGGCGCGATTCGATGATGCGCGCGATCATGCCCTGGCCGATGATGGCGTAGGCGCGCGGACCGAGTCCGGTGCCGAGGAAGATGTCCTGGATGTCGCGCCGGCGCACCGGCTGGCCGTTGATGTAATAGGTGGACGTGCCGTCGCGCGTGAGCGTGCGCTTGACCGCGATCTCGGCGTACTGGCCCCACTGGCCGGCGGCCTTGCCGGCGCTGTTATCGAACACCAGTTCGACCGAGGCGCGGCCAGCACTCTTGCGATGGGTGGAGCCGTTGAAGATCACGTCCTGCATCGACTCGCCGCGCAGCTCGGAGGCTTTCGATTCGCCCAGCACCCAGCGCACCGCGTCGATAATATTGGATTTGCCGCAGCCGTTGGGACCGACCACGCCGACCAGCTGGCCCGGCACCTGGAAATTGGTGGGATCGACGAACGACTTAAATCCCGACAATTTGATGGAAGAGAGGCGCACGTGGATCGGCTATGACGGTAGAGGTAAAGCGCGCATCATACCATTGCCGGCATGGGCTTGACCGCCGCGCTCAGGATGCGGCCGACCACGCCCTCGGCCGCCACCACGCGCATCGCGCCATCGCGCAGCAGCTCGGCCAGGCGCGCGGCCGGCAGCGAAAAAGCTTCCTGGCGCCCGGCGCCCGAGAAGATGTACAGCGTGCGCAGCGGGCTGACCCAGGCCAGGCGCACCCGGCGCACGATGTGCGCCTCGTTCAGTTCGAGGCGCATGCCGCGCTCCAGGCCGGCCAGCGCGGCGGCGGCCGGATCGCTTGCCGCGGCCTGCGCTTGCTCGGCCTGGAGTCGGGCGTGCTCGCGCTCTTCTTCCTGTTCCTGAGCGACCCTGCGCAGCGCGTCCTGCTGCGCCGCCTCGAGCGCCAGTTCGAGCTGGCGCTCGGGCAGGAGCTCGATCGGCGCGCGCACGATCGAGGCGTGGCATTCGGCCAGCGCGGCGAAGAACTGCAGGCGTTCGGCATCCTGCCAGCGGGTGGCGTCGAGCCAGTTGTTCAGGCTTGCCAGCAGCGCCGGCAGGCGCGCGATCAGGGCCTTCCTCTGCTCCTGGGTCGCCTTCGGCTTGACGCTCCAGATCAGGTCTTCCATCGTGCGCGTGGCATTGTCGACGGCGCCGGGACGGCTGTCCTCGATCGTGTAGGCCAGCGCCAGCGCAGCGCTCCAGCGGCCTTCGAGAAAACCGGAAACGGCCGGGATCAACTGCTCTCCGGTGAGGCGCAGCGCCACCGCGCGCCGGGCCGAGCGTTCGGCGGCGGCACGCTTTTCAGTGCGCATGGCCTGGGCGATGGGCGCCGCCATGGCCGCCTCTTCGATGTGGTCGCGCGCGGCCAGGCCAGCTTCGAGGTCGGCCACGGCCACATCGAACTCGGGATCGACCTGGCTGCGCACGCGCTCGACGCTGCGGCGCATGGCGCGGTAGACCGGATCGTCCGCGTCCAGCGGGCGTTCCCAGCCGGCTTGCGACAGCAGGTCGAGCAGGCGCCGCGCCGGATGGGCCTCCTGGAAGAAGAAGCTGCGGTCGCGCAGCGCGGTGCGCAATACCGGCAGCTGCAGGTGGCCGATCAGTTCGCGCGTCTCGGGGGCGACGCCATCGTCCTGCAGCACGCTGCCGAATACGCGCGACAGCAGGTCGAGCGTGGTTTCGTCGGCGCGCGACAGGGCGCCCTGCGGCAGGCTGGCGCGCAGGCCTGGCAGGACCAGGACGCCGGGGGCGGCGTCCGGGGCGGCGACGCCGACGCGCGAAAGCAGCTCAATCAGAGGCTGCGCGGACGACGCCGGCAATGCGGCGCTGCCGGCGCCACCCGACGCGTAGACCGTGGTTGGATGGGCGGCGGGGCCCGCGGTGGCGCCCGCCGCAGGCTCAGGCGACGTCGGCGGCGCCACTGCGAAGCCAGATGCCGTGCTCGGACGCCAACCGCCGCTGCCCTGCGGCAGGTTCGGGATCTCGTCGACAGCCAGGGCCGGGTCGAACAACTGGCGCAGCTGCTGGGCCAGCGCGGCGTCGCGCCGGGCACGCTCGGCCTGGCGCGATGCGCGGTCGTCGGTCTTGCTGAAGCGGGTGTCGGCATTGTCGCCCTTGCGCGACTTGAGCTTCCCGACCAGGGCCTCGTACAGCGGCCCCAGGTCGAACATCAGCCCCGGTCGCAGCAGCGGCGCCACCAGGCCGTGGGCATCGGGATCGGGTTCGAACTGGCGCCAGGCCGCGTCCACGGCGGCCAGGAAGACGTCGGGGCGGAAGGGGTTGTGCGCGGCGCGCACCAGGTCGCGCCCGAGCAGCAGGCCGAGGCGCACGCCCAGCGTGGCCAGGCACTCGGAATGCTGCAGGTCGAAGGGCCGGCTGACGGCGCCCAGCGCCATCTGCTGGTCGATTTGCTCCAGCGGAACCAGGCTCAGTTCGGCCGCGGTGGCTGGGGCAGCCGCTGGCGCATCCGCAGCATGCGGCAGCAGGCGCGCGACTTCCCGGCGCAGCGCCGCTTCGATCTCGCTCGTCGCCAGGTGGGTGAATGCGTAACCGTTGTCCTTGAGGAGGTTGCCCGACTTGACGCGCCGCATGACGGTGGCAGGGTCGAGCCCGGCTGCGGTCAGGTCGAGCAACGCGGACACCATGCGCCGCGCCATGTCCGCCAGACCGGACTCGGCATGGCTGCACGCGATGTCGACCAGCTCGGCCAGCGCCGCCTGCTGGGCGGATGCGGCCTTGCGCGCGGCAGAGGTCTGGGCGGATGGGGTGGCCATGACGGTTCGGCGAAGTGAGGCAAGCCCCTATTCTGCCATATTCTTACCTCTCAGCAATGACCAAACACATCCGGACGGGGGCGCCGCCGGCCGCCGGCGGACGATCCCGATTCAGATATTGCGCAGGATGGCGCCCTTGGGCGGCGCGAAGTCCAGCACCTCGTGGATCATCTTGGCCTGCTTGGCATCGCGCGCCGTCATATGCAGGTCGCCGTACTGGTGCACGCTCCACTGCTCGGGCGCGAGTTCGATTTCCTTGCGCAGGATGGCCTCGGTGCGGGCATCGTCGGCGCGCAGGCCTTCGACGATGATGTTGAGCGCATCCGGCCGCGAACCGGGGGACGCGGTCGCATGCGACTTGTGAATCATGAAGCGCGCGGTCTCGCTGGCGTAGCGTCGCGAGCCGGCCAGGTAGAGCACCACGGCGATCGAGGCCACCGCTCCGGCGTTATACATCACAAACTTGATCGGCGAGCTGGCCATGAAGTTATACAGGCACAAGCCGTCGCTGACGTAGCCGCCATTCGACTGCAGCAGCACGTGGGCGGTATCGATCCCATCCTCGGTCATCGCCGCCACCGCCTCGAACATCCGGTGCACCATATCGCTGTTGACGTCGCCCGACAGCGTGAACCAACCCTCTTTCTCCTGCAACGTTTTTTCTTCGCTCATAGTCTTTTCCCGCCTACAAAGTAAGTGGAACAAGTGTAGCAAATCACGACAACCACCCCGAATGCCCTGCCCCAATAGTGCGCAGCAATTCTTTCCAACAATTCCGCAGCAAAACTCTGCAATTAGGGTCAGAGTAGACTTATTGTGCAATTAGGGTCAGAGTAGACTTATTGTGCAATTAGGGTCAGAGTAGACTTATTGGGCAATTCCTCAAAGTTGTCAAACAATTCGACTCTGACCCTAATTAAATTTTGGCGGTTTAGCGCTACCAAAATCGCCGTTTGATTCTCAGAGTCAAACAGTTTTCCAGACGTACGCTTTTTGTTTCCCCAGCAGTCAGAAAATAATTAGGGTCAGAGTAGAATTAATGAGCAACTTCGAAAGTTGTCAAAGAATTCGACTCTGACCCTCATTGTTGGGTAAGGGGGTGGGGGCAATATGTGGGGGCTTGTGTGGTTGACAGGGGTGGCGGGGTGGCATATCCTCCGCAGTCTTGATCGGGAGAGCGCAGCGACGCTGCCGCCGAAGGGGCACTCACCCATAAACTCTCAGGCAAAAGGACCGGTCAAGGGACGGCGGCGCATGGCGCGGCCGGTCAACTCTGGAGAGCGGCCGCGATGCGGCCCACCGAAGGGGCAAGCGGCGCCAGCCGCTATCTCTCAGGTACCAAGGACAGAGGGGTCGATAGCGCACGACGATCGTGCCGACACCCTATTCATGCCCGAGGATTCCATGACGCTCAAAGCGACCCCGCTCAATTCCGCTCACCGTGCCCTTGGCGCCAAGATGGTCGATTTCGGCGGCTGGGATATGCCTGTCAATTACGGTTCGCAAATCGAAGAGCACAATGCGGTGCGCAGCGACGCCGGGATGTTCGATGTGTCCCATATGTGCGTCGTGGACGTCAAGGGCGCCAACACCCGCGCCTTCCTGCGCGGCCTGCTGGCCAATAACGTCGACAAGCTGCAGGCGCCGGGCAAGGCCCTGTACTCGTGCATGCTCAATCCCGAAGGCGGCGTCATCGACGACCTGATCGTCTATTTTCTGTCCGAGGACTGGTTCCGCATCGTTGTCAACGCCGGCACCGCCGACAAGGACGTGGCCTGGATGAACGCGCAGAATGCCGCCACCAATAGCGGCGTGAGCATCACCCAGCGCCGCGACGGCAACGACCCGATCGCCCTCATCGCCGTCCAGGGTCCGAACGCCCGCGCCAAGGTGTGGCAGGTGCTGCCGACCACCCAGGCATCGACCGAGAACCTCAAGCCCTTCAACGCCGCCATCGTCGGCGATACCGCTTTCGGCGAAGCCATGGTCGCCCGCACCGGCTACACCGGCGAAGACGGCTTCGAGATCGGCGTGCCCGCGTCCCAGGCCGAAGCCCTGTGGAATGCCCTGCTCGCCGCCGGCGTCAAGCCGGCCGGCCTCGGCGCGCGCGATACCCTGCGCCTGGAAGCCGGCATGAACCTGTACGGCCAGGACATGGACGAAACGACCAACCCGCTCGACGCCGGCCTGGCCTGGACCATCGACCTGGTCTCCGAGCGCGACTTCATCGGCAAGGCCGCGCTGCAGGCCAAGGGCCAGGGCGCCCAGTTCGTCGGCCTGATCCTGCGCGAAAAAGGCGGCATCCTGCGCGCCCACCAGAAAGTCGTGGCGGCATCGGGCAACGAGGGCGAGATCACCAGCGGCACCTTCAGCCCGTCCATGCAGCAGGCGATCGCCCTGGCGCGCGTGCCGATGGACGTCGCCGTCGGCGACACCGTGCACGTGATCATTCGCGACAAGCGCCTGGCCGCCAGCGTGGTCAAGCTCCCGTTCGTGCGCAACGGCAAAGTGCTGGCCGCTTGAATCGCCGCCGCGCAATAACAAACACGTATACTAATAACCCCACCATCATCAGGAGTTTTTATGAACATCCCTACCGACCTGAAGTACACCGAATCCCATGAATGGGTGCGCCGCGAAGAAGACGGCAGCCTGACCGTGGGCATCACCGAATACGCGCAGGACGCGCTGGGCGACATCGTGTTCGTCGAACTGCCGCAGGTCGGCAAGGCATTCACCGCGGGCGACGACGCCGCCGTGGTGGAATCGGTCAAGGCCGCCAGCGACATCTATGCACCGGTCTCGGGCACCGTCACCGCCGTCAACCAGCCGGTCGCCGACGCCCCCGACTCGATCAACCAGGATGCCTACGGCGCCTGGCTGTTCAAGCTGGCCCCGAGCGACGCCGCCGCCTACGACAAGCTGCTCGACGCCGACGCCTACGGCAAGACCACCGACCACTGATGGTCCAAGGTGCGCCCGTCCCCGGGCGCACCACCCTGAGTACCCCTCCTTGATCCAGCCAGCATTGGCGCCAGACCTCTTCTTACCATGACCCGCTCCAGCCTCACCCAACTTGAAGCACGCGATTCGTTCATCCCGCGCCACATCGGCCCGTCCGAATCCGAACAGGCAGCCATGCTGTCGACCCTCGGCTACGCTACCCGCGCCGCCCTGATCGACGCCGTGGTCCCGGCCAACATCCGCCGCAAGGACAAGCTGGACCTGGGCCAGTTCGCCGAACCGCGGACCGAAGAAGAAGCGCTGGCGCTGCTCAAAGGCCTGGCCTCGAAGAACAAGGTCCTGAAATCGCTGATCGGCCAGGGCTACTACGGCACCCATACGCCGAAAGTCATCCTGCGCAATATCTTCGAAAACCCGGCCTGGTACACCGCCTACACCCCTTACCAGCCAGAGATCTCGCAGGGCCGCCTGGAAGCCATCCTGAACTTCCAGCAGGCGATCACCGACCTGACCGGCATGGGCATCGCCAATTCGTCGATGCTCGACGAAGGTACCGCCGCCGCCGAGGCGATGACGCTGATCCAGCGCGTCGGCAAGTCGGCCTCGAAAGTGTTCTACGTGGCCGACGACGTGCTGCCGCAGACCCGCGAGATCATCGAGACCCGCGCCGAACCGATCGGCGTCGAAGTACGCACCATCGCCCCGGCCGACATCGAAAAACTCGAAGAGACCTGCTTCGGCGTGCTGCTGCAATATCCGGGCGTCGATGGCGAAGTGCGCGACTACCGCGCCGCCGTCGAGCACCTGCACGCCGCCGGTGCGATGGTGATCGTGGCCGCCGACCTGCTGGCCCTGACCGTCTTGAGCCCGCCAGGCGAATGGGGCGCCGACGTCGTGGTCGGCAACAGTCAGCGCTTCGGCGTGCCGCTCGGTTTCGGCGGCCCGCACGCCGGCTACCTGGCCACCCGCGACGAATTCAAGCGCAGCATGTCGGGCCGCCTGGTCGGCGTCACCGTCGATGCACAAGGCAACCCGGCCTACCGCCTGGCGCTGCAGACCCGCGAACAGCACATCCGCCGCGAAAAAGCGACCTCCAACATCTGCACCGCGCAAGTGCTGCTGGCCGTGATGGCCGGCATGTACGCGGTCTACCACGGCCCGCAAGGCCTGGCCCGCATCGCGCGCCGCGTGCACCGCCAGACCACCATCCTGGCCGCCGGCCTGCAGCAGCTGGGCTTCGAGCTGGCCAACAAGACCTTCTTCGACACCGTCACCGTGCGCGTGCAGGATGCGGCCGCGATCCACCAGCAAGCCAATGCGCGCGGCCTGAACCTGCGCCAGATCGACGCCACCACCGTCGGCGTCTCGCTCGACGAGACCGTCACCCGCGACGACCTGGCCAGCCTGTTCGCCGTGTTCGGCAACGGCAAAAGCGTTGACCTGGACCAGCTGGACGCCGGCGTCGCCGACGCCTTCCCGGCCGCCCTGGCCCGCACCAGCGCCTACCTGACCCACCCGACCTTCAACCGCTACCACGCCGAGCACGAGATGCTGCGCTACCTGCGCGCGCTGGCCGACAAGGACCTGGCGCTGGACCGCACCATGATCCCGCTCGGCTCGTGCACCATGAAGCTCAACGCCACCGCCGAGATGGTGCCGGTCACCTGGCCGGAGTTCTCGAACGTGCACCCGCTGGCGCCGAACGAGCAGACCATCGGCTACCGCGAGATGATCGCCCAGCTGGAAGCCATGCTGTGCGCCGCCACCGGCTACGCCGCCATCTCGTTGCAGCCGAACGCCGGCTCGCAGGGCGAGTACGCGGGCCTCTTGGTGATCCAGAAATACCATGAAGCGCGCGGCGAAGGCCACCGCAATGTGTGCCTGATCCCATCGTCGGCCCACGGCACCAACCCGGCCTCGGCCAGCATGGTCGGCATGAAGGTTGTCGTCACCGCCTGCGACGACAACGGCAACGTCGACCTGGCCGACCTGAAGGCCAAGGCCGAGCAGTACAGCCGCGACCTGGCCTGCGTGATGGTCACCTATCCGTCGACCCACGGCGTGTTCGAGGAAGGCATCAAGGAACTGTGCGAGATCGTGCACGCCCACGGCGGCCAGGTCTACGTCGACGGCGCCAATATGAACGCGCTGGTCGGCCTGGCCGCGCCGGGCGCGTTCGGCGGCGACGTCAGCCACCTGAACCTGCACAAGACCTTCTGCATCCCGCACGGCGGCGGCGGCCCAGGCGTCGGCCCGATCGGCGTCGGCGCCCACCTGGCGAAGTTCCTGCCGAACCAGCTGTCGACCGGCTATGTTCGTGACGAGAACGGCATCGGCGCCGTCAGCGCCGCCGCCTTCGGCTCGGCCTCGATCCTGCCGATTTCGTGGATGTATATCGCGATGATGGGCGCCGAAGGCCTGACCAGCGCCACCGAAGTGGCGATCCTCAACGCCAACTACATCGCGCGCCGCCTGGCCCCGCACTATCCGGTGCTGTACGCCGGCCACGACGGTCTGGTCGCGCACGAGTGCATCATCGACCTGCGTCCGCTGCAGGACCAGACCGGCATCAGCAACGAAGACGTCGCCAAGCGCCTGATGGACTTCGGCTTCCACGCCCCGACCATGAGCTTCCCGGTGCCGGGCACCTTGATGATCGAGCCGACCGAGTCGGAATCGAAGGCCGAGATCGACCGCTTCATCGAGGCGATGATCACCATCCACGCCGAGATCGTCAAGGTCGAGCGCGGCGAGTACGACCGCATGGACAACCCGCTCAAGGGCGCGCCGCACACCGCCGAAGTCGTCACCGCCGACGACTGGCAGCACGGCTACACCCGTGAAGTGGCGGCCTTCCCGGTCGCCGGCCTGCGCAAGAAGAAGTACTGGCCGCCGGTCGGCCGCGCCGACAATGTGTACGGCGATCGCAACCTGTTCTGCGGCTGCGCGCCGATCAGCGATTACGAGTAATCGCAACGGGTAATCACTTGCGGCTCGATGCGAGCCGCAAGTGCGACGCCTGTTGACGGCGGCGTTCCCTGCCAGCCCCCCGGCGTTCGCGCGCCGGCTCTCCGGGCTTCGACGGGGCGACGCCGCCGTCGTCTTTCCGGCCCGCGTTTTCCGCTTGCGGGGCCGCCTCCCGCGTCCCTTCTTCTTCCAGCCTGAACCCCGCCACCGTGCGTGACAGCGCCAGCGCCTGCATCTGCAGGGTGCGCGCCGCGCTCGCCGCTTCTTCCACCAGCGTGCAGTTCTGGCACGTCACCTGGTCCATCTGCACGATCGCCTGGCCCACGTCGGCCAGCTGCGTGGCCTGGCCTTCGCCGGCCGCGCCGATGCGCCCGGCCAGGTCTTCCACCTCCCGCACCGTGCCGGCGATGCGCTCCATGCTGCTGCCGGCGCGCAGGGCCCAGGCCGCGCCGCCGTCGATCTCGGCCAGCGACTGCGCCGCCACGGTGCGGATCTCGCGGCTGGCGGCAGCTACCCGGCGCGCCAGCGCCCGCACCTCGCCGGCCACCGCGGCCATCGCCGGCGACTGCGCGCCAGCATCCGGTCCGACATCCATTTGTGCCCGTGCCGCATCCAGCGCCGCGTTCAGGGCCAGCGTGCCGGTCTCGCTCGCCGCAAGATCCAGCCCGTCGGCGATCTCGACCACCCGTTGCGCGCCGCGGCGGCTGCCCTCGAGCGTCGCCACCAGCCGATCGACCACGTCGCTGCCTTCGTGCGCCGCCTCGCCGGCGCCGGCGGCCAGGCGGTTGGCGGCGCGCGCCTGGTCGGCGCCCAGCTGGACGTCGGCCGCCAGCTCGCGCAGCGCGCCTTCGGTATGGGCCAGCGCGCTGGCGCGGAACACGGCGCGGCTGCCCAGGCTCAGGCTGCCGAGCTTGATGTCGCGCGAGGCGATGCCGATCAGGCGCGCCGATTCCAGGATCGAGCGCAGGGTGCCGTTCAGGTTGCGGATGCTGGCATCGAGCTGGCGCGATGTGTCGGCGATCTCGTCGCCGCCGTAATCGTGGTCGAGATGCGCTCGCAATGTCAGGTCGCCGCTGGCCAGGCCGCTGGCGGCCCGCCCGATGCCGCGGATCTCGTCCAGCAGGATGCGGCGCACGGCGAAGGTGATCGCCAGCGACAGCCCGATCGCCAGCAGCACCACAGCCGGCATCAGGACCGAGATCATGCGAAAGTCGGCCTTGGCGCTGGCGGACGCTTCGCGCGACAGCGCTTCTTCGAGCGCCCCCAGGTCGGCCAGGCGCTGCGCCACCAGCGCGAACGCACTCTCGGCCTTCTGCATGGCGTTGGCGCTGATCGAGCCGTCCAGTGGCGCCAGCTCGATCACCTCGCGCACCGCCCCGGCGTAGCGCAACTGGGCCGCCGCGGCCTGCTCCACGTGGCGGTCCTCGGCTTCGGTCAGGGTCATCTTGCCCAGGGACTCCAGGCCGGCCGCGATGCGCCGGTGCTGGGCCAGGATGTCCTGGCGCAGCGGCTCGGTGCGCGCCACCGGGAAGCTGCCTCCCATCCAGCTCAGCAGGCGATAGATGTCGGCGTGCGCCTTCTGCGACTGCGCGGCCAGGCTGCTGGCGGCGCGCATGCTGGTCGCGCGCTGGCCGACGATCGACTCGAGCGAATCGTTCTGGCGCACCATCGCGTAATACGCCACCCACGACAGCAACAGCAGCAGGATCAGGACGGCGCCGGGGGCGAGCAGGAGCTTGGGGCCGACTTTCAGCCGGGACAGCAGGCGGGACAGCGTGGAGAACCCGGGAACGCGGTCGGCGGGCGGCGTGGTCATGGCGTCCTCTCGTCGTAGTGCATTATTTCCTCAGTGCATACAGCAATGTACGCTGCCGACGAGCGCCGCACTTGTTGCGGCGCAAGGCCCATGTCCGCAGGCGGCGACTTGCCGCGAAGGGGAGTTTTGGGCAAGAATCCGTCCAACAAATAATAACGAGCCACACGGAAACCTCCCATGCGCCTGCCCTGTGCACGCCTCCTGCATTGCCTCCTGTTTACCATCCTGACCATCGCCCTGTGCGGCCGGGCCGGCGCCGCCCCGCTGCCGCCCTGGACCGGCGACCTGCAGCACACCTCATGGACGCGCCAGGACGGCGCCCCGTCCGCGGTGTATTCCCTGACCCAGGATGCCTCCGGCATGCTGTGGTTCGCTGCCACCGATGGCCTGTACAGCTTCGACGGCGCGCGCTTCGTGCGCACCGACGAGGTCTTCGGCCACAAGCTGCGCTCGCCGCTGACGATGGCCGTGGCCGCCGATGGCGACGCCATCTGGGTCAGCTACCAGTTCGGCGACATCAGCCGCTTCGAACGCGGCGCCGTCCATCACTACGTCGGCAAGGATTCGCCGCCCACCACCGTGTTCCGTTTCGCGCGCACGCCCGACGGCGTCATGTGGGCATCGAGCGGCACCGGCATGCACCGGCTCGAGGGCGAGCGCTGGGTCGAAGTGGGACCGGCCGCCGGCCTGCCGCACGGCCGGCCGCACGGCTTCAGCGTACTGGCCGACGGCAGCCTGCTGGTCTACTGCGCCGACGCGATCTACCGCGGCGCGCCCGGCTCCGCCGCCGGCGAACGCCGCTTCGTCAAGGTACTCGACCAGCCGCAGCTGGGAAGCGGCTACCCGCGTCCCGACGGCAAGGTCGTGATCAACACCCGGGCGCGCGGCCTGCGGCTGTTCGCCCCCGCCAGCGGGGCGACCAAGCCGCTGGCGCTGCACAATGGCGGCGCGCCGCTGCTCGGCTACGATGGCGATGCGCGCGGCGGCCTGTGGATCTCCACCGGCGATGCGGTGCAGCTGCTCGATGGCGAGGGCAAGCTGGTGCGCCAGTTCCCGACGGCCGCCGGCTTCACCGACGGCATCTTCAACACCACCCTGCACGACCGCGAAGGCAATCTCTGGTTCACCACGGCGAACGGCGTCGACCGGGTACGCCAGGCCCGCCTGTCGACCGTCGCGCTGCCGCCGGGCTTCGTTCCCGCGCTCAGCGTCACGCCCGGCGACGGCGGCGCGGTCTGGATCGGCAATTCCGACCGCAGCGGCGCCTTCGATTTCGCCAGCTTCGTGCTCGCGCCCGACGGCAGCCGGCGCAGCACGGCGATCATGGACGTCAGCGCCAGCCACCGTGCGCCCGACGGCGCCCTCTGGTTCGGCAATAACGCTAGCCTGTGGCGGGTGCGCGAAGGCGCCGTCCGGCGCTGGCCGCTGCCGCCCGGGCTGACCGGACGCAACGTGCAGGCGATGACGACCGGCGCCGACGGCGCGCTATGGGTGTCGGTGATCGGCCACGGCGTGCATACCTTCCGCGACGGCGCCTGGAGCAAGGGCGGCGGGCGCGCGGCGCTGGCCGGTCCGACCGCGGTCACCCTGGCGACCGACCGCCAGGGCCGGACCTGGTTCGGCTACACCGACAACCACATCGCCATCCTCGATGGAGACACGCTGCGCCACTATGGGCCGCAACTGGGCCTGGCGGTGGGCAACGCGCTGGCCATCGTGCCCGGCCGCACCCGGGTCTGGATCGGCGGCGACCGCGGCCTGGCCTGGTTCGACGGTGAGCGCTTCACGCCGCTCGACGAGCGTGGCGGCCGGGGATTCCGCGGCGTGTCCGGTATCGTCGAACGCGCCGACGGCGAGCTGTGGCTGCACGACACCGGCGGCCTGGCCCGCGTCAACGCCGCCGACCTCGCCCGGGCGCTGGAGTCGCCCGGCGCCGGCGTGGCGGCCGAGCGCTTCGACCACCTGGACGGTCACCGCGGCATGCCGGCCCAGATGCAGCCCCTGCCCTCGCTGGTCCAGGCCGGCGACGGCCGCCTGTGGCTCGCCACGTCCAGCATCGTGGGCCACATCGATCCCGCCAGGATCCCGCGCAATCCACGCCCGCCGACGGTCATGGTGACCGCGATCCGCACCGACCAGGGCAGCCATGTACCCGTGGCCGGCCTGGTCCTGCCGGCGCGCACGACCCGGCTCGAAATCGACTTCACCGCCACCGCGCTGTCGATGCCGGAACGCGTGCGCTTCCGTTACCGGCTTACCGGCCAGGACGTCGATTGGCGTGAGGCGAGCGGGCCGCGCCAGGCGGTGTACACCAATCTGGCGCCGGGCGACTACCTGTTCGAAGTCAGCGCCGCCAACGAGGACGGCGTCTGGAGTCCGCAGCCGGCGCGGGCGGCGCTGCGCATCGAGGCCGCCTGGACCCAGACCCTGTGGTTCCGCCTGGCTTGCGCCCTTGCCCTGCTGGCCGCGGCCTGGCTGCTGCACCGCTGGCGCCTGGCGCGCGTGGCGGCGCGGCTGCGCGAGAAGATGCTGGTGCGTACCCGCGAACGCGAGCGCATCGCGCGCACCCTGCACGACACCTTCCTGCAGAGCGTGCAGGCGCTGGTGCTGCGCATGCACGTACTGATGGGCAGGCTGCCGGCCGGCAGCGGGATGCGGGCCGAGGTCGAAGGCGTGCTGGCGCGCGCCGAAGACGTGATCGAGGAGGGCCGCCAGCAAGTGCGCCAGCTGCGGGTGCCGGGCATGCGCCACGGCAGTCTCGCGCGGGCGCTGGCCGATGCCGGCAGCGAGCTGGCGGCGGCAAGCGGCGTCACCTTCGTGGAACGGCATGCCGGCCGGGAGCTGCCCCTCGATCCCGAGATCGAGGACGAGCTGTTCACGATCGGTCGCGAAGCCCTGTCCAACGCCTTCCACCATGCCCGCGCCAGCCAGGTCACGCTGGCGCTCGACTACCGCGCCGGCAAGCTGCGCCTGACGGTGAGCGACGACGGCCAGGGCATCGCGCCCGAGATCCTGGCCAGCGGCGGGCGCCAGGACCACTGGGGTTTGCCCGGCATGCGCGAGGCGGCGCGCCTGGCCGGCGGCGTGCTCGAGATCGACAGCACGCCGGCCGGCACGGTCGTCAGTATATGCATACCGGTAACAACTGCTTACCAAGGCATGCGCCGTGCATGAGCACAGCGCCAGTTAACGCGCTATGCTTGCACGAGACCCCGATCGAGGAAAAACCGATGAAAGCTCGCGCCTTCGTATTGACGCTTGGATGCCTGGCCGCTGCCGGCTTCCATACCCAGGCCCAGGCCCAGGCCCAGCTGCTGCCCGACCCGGCGCCGCCCCAGCCGGCCCAGCTCGAGCGCAGCCAACCCGCCGCGCCCGATCCATTCGCCGGCAGCCACCAGCCCTATCCGCGCGTGTACGGCGGCAACGTGGCAGCCCAGCCGAACGACCACGTGTTCACGGACATGCGGCGCGATCCACGCCTGGTTAGCGGTGTCGAGGTGGCGCCAAACGTCTCCATCGAGGGCGGCTACGTCAACCTGCCGGACAAGGGTTTGCACAAGGTCGAGCCGGGCAAGCCCGCCGACGCCTCGATCCCGCTGGGAGAAAAAGGTTCCAGCAACCACCTGGCCGCCAAATATTCGCTCTCGGCTGGCGACCGCCTCTCGGCCTACGGCAAGGCCGGCATCGCCTATACTGAAAAAAAGAGGGAACGCGGCGTGGCCGGGTCCGATACCGGCCTGTACACCGGCGCCGGCGCCAGCTACAAGGTCGACAAGCGCACCACCGTGAGTGGCGACTATGTGCGCCACGGCGACGCGGCCAAGAAGTTCGACCGCGTACGCGACGGCGTGCAGGGCAACCTCAAAATGGGCTTCTGACAGGACGCGATATGAAACCGCCAGCCTTTCTCCTGGCGGCAGCCGTCGCCATTGGCGCGCCGGCCCAGGCGCAACTGGCCGAACCGGCTTCCGCGCCAGTCGAGCTGGCCGACACCCGCCCACGCAGCGTGTTCTCGGCCCCGCGCGATCCCGACGGCCAGGCCTACCCGCGCGGCTATGGCGGGAACCTCAACGCCAATCCCAACGACCGCCTGTTCGGCGGCCTGTTCAAGACCGATCCCAGGTTGCTGATGGGGGTTGCGGTGACGCCGGCGCTGGCCTTCGAGGCCGGCTACGTCAACCTGCTCGACCAGGGTTTTCGCCCGGTGAACGAACGCGACCCCGAAGACACGACCGGCGCGATCGGCCTGCGCGGCTTCAACCTGCACGCGGGCGTCAAGGTCACGCAGCCGCTCGGCGAACGCCTGTCGGCCTACGGCAAGCTGGGTGTGGCGCACAGCCAGAACCGCCGTGGCGTCCGCAAGGGCGTCGATACCGGCCTGTATACCGGCGTCGGCGCGCAGTACAGGATAAGCGAACGGGTCATGTTCGACGGCTCCTTCGAGAATCACGGCCATGCGGCCGAGCGTTTCGAGAATGCGACCAACTCCAGCAGCAGGGTCAGGGCCAATCTGAACATCGGCTTCTGACTCACCTTCCCGGGCGGGTGCGCGCTACACTAGCGCCCATGAGATTTTCCGTCTTCCTGGCGCGCCACCGGCGCCTGCTGCCCGCCGGCCTTGCCTCGCTGCTGCTGCACCTGCTGGCGATCGCCTGGGTCGATGCCCGCCTCGCGCCCCCGACCGTCATGGTCGGCAATCCGGCGCTGGCACTACGCCTGGTCGATGCGCCACCTGCCGCGCCGGCGCCACAGACGCCCGACCTGCCGGCGCCGGAGGTGCCTGCGCCGGACGCCGCGCCGGTGCCGGCCGTCGATGCGCCGGCCGACCAGGTGTCGGTGCCGGCGCCCGCCCCAATGGCCGAGCCGCCCCCGCCGGAAACGGAGGGCGACGTGGCCCCGGCCCGTGTACCCAACACCTACCGCGTCACCCCGCCCCCTTCGGGCCGCATCGACTACAGGCTCACGCGCAGCGCACCCGGCGGCGCGGCACAGGACGCGGGCCAGGCCAGCATGGCGTGGCGCAGCGACGGCAACCGCTATGCAGTGGAACTCGACGGAGTGCTGGGAACGCTGGCCAGCGACGGCCGGGTCGATGACGCGGGGATCGCGCCGGACCGCGCCCGCCGCGCCCTGGGGACCGGTCAGGCGACCACCACCTTCGACCGCACCGCCGGCACGATCGCGCGCGCGCAAGGCGGCGTCGACCAGCTGGTGCCGGGCAGCCAGGATCCGGCCTCGCTATTGCTGCAACTGGCCGGCATCGGCCTGGGCGATGCGCGCCAGGTGAAAGATGAACTGGAATTCTGGGTCGGAGGAAGCGGAGGCGCCGGCGTCGAACGCTACCAGGTGCTGGGCCCCGAGCGGATCGAGACCGGCGCCGGACCGCTCGACACGGTGCGCCTGGCGCGTATGGCCGAGCATGGCGCGCCGCTGCTGGAGTTGTGGCTGGCGCCGCAGCATGCCTGGATGCCGGTGCAGCTGCGCCTGACCGATGCCGACGGCACGGTCAGCACCCAGACGCTGGCCTCGATCGCGATCGAGACGGTGCAGGAGGAATAACACGGCGCGGAATGCTTCCCGCGCCGTGGCGGCCGTCAGGCCAGCTTGGCCGCGTGCTCGCGGGTCGCGTGGAACACCAGCTTGGGCCAGCGCTCCTGGGTCAGGCGCAGGTTCACGCCGGACGTCGCCAGGAAGGCCATATTGCCGGCGGCATCGTAGGCGACCTGGTGGCCGAGCTGGTTCTCGAAGTCGGCCAGCGACTTCTTGTCCTCGCTCGAGATCCAGCGCGCGCTGCTGATGCTGCTGCTTTCGAACACCGCGTCCACGCCATACTCGTTGAGCAGGCGGCTGGCCACGACTTCGAACTGCAGCACGCCGACCGCGCCCAGGATCAGGTCCGAGCCCAGCACCGGCTTGAACACCTGCACCGCACCCTCTTCGCCCAGCTGCTGCAAGCCCTTGTGCAGCTGCTTCACTTTCAATGGATTGCGGATCCGCACCGTGCGGAACAGGTCCGGGGCAAAGTAGGGAATGCCGGTGAAGGTCAGCATCTCGCCTTCCGAGAAGCTGTCGCCGATCTGCATATTGCCGTGGTTCGGCAGGCCGATGATGTCGCCGGCGTAGGCTTCTTCGACCTGTTCGCGGCTCGAGGCCATGAAGGTCACGACCGACGACAGTTTCACTTCGCGTCCCAGGCGCAGGTGCTTGACCTTCATGCCCTTCTCGAAGCGTCCCGAGCACACGCGCAGGAAGGCGATGCGGTCACGGTGGGCCGGGTCCATATTGGCCTGGATCTTGAACACGAAGCCAGAGAATTTGGGTTCGGTCGGCTCGACCGCGCGCACGGTGGCGTCGCGCTCGCGCGGCGCCGGAGCCCAGTCGACCAGCGCCGACAGGATCTCGCGCACACCGAAGTTGTTGATCGCCGAACCGAAGAACACCGGGGTCTGCACGCCCGATAAAAAGCGTTCGAGGTCGAATACGTGCGAGGCGCCGTGCACCAGCTCCACTTCCATCTTGAGTTGTTCGATCTCGAGCGGGAACATCGCGGCCAGCTTCGGATTGTCGATGCCCTTGACGATCTCGAAGGCGCCGTCGGCCTTCTCTTCGCCGGCCTTGAACAGCATGATCTCGTCCTTCAGCAGGTGGTACACACCGCGGAAGTTCTTGCCCATGCCGATCGGCCAGGTCACCGGCGCGCACTCGATCTTGAGCACCGACTCGACTTCGTCCAGCAGTTCCAGCGGATCGCGGGTCTCGCGGTCCATCTTGTTCATGAAGGTGACGATCGGGGTGTCGCGCATGCGGCAGACGTCGAGCAGCTTGATGGTCTGTGCCTCGACGCCCTTGGCGGCGTCGATCACCATCAGGGCCGAGTCGACCGCGGTCAGCACGCGGTAGGTGTCTTCCGAGAAGTCCTGGTGGCCCGGGGTGTCGAGCAGGTTGATCACGTGGTCGCGGAACTCGAACTGCATCACCGAGGACGCGACCGAAATGCCGCGCTGCTTCTCGATGTCCATCCAGTCCGAGGTCGCGTGGCGGCCGCTCTTGCGGCCCTTGACGGTGCCGGCCAGCTGGATCGCGCCCGAGAACAGCAGCAGTTTTTCGGTCAACGTGGTCTTACCCGCGTCGGGGTGGGAAATGATGCCGAAGGTGCGGCGGCGCGCGACTTCGCGCGCGGTCAGGCCGCCCTGGCGGGAGGTGGTGCTGGAGGTGTCGTCGCCGGTGTCGGGAGTATCGTTCGCGGCGGAGATGTCGGTGTCGTTGGCCATAGTCGAGCCCTTCTGGTGGCCCTGGTAAGAAAACCCTCGATTTTACCGTCTCCGCCCTCTCCCGTGTGAATTGAATGGCGCCGCCACGGCGGCGGCGCCTCCCAGTGCTTTAATCGCGCACGCGGCGCCAGCCGGCGCGGTGCGCCTCGGTGGTCTCGGACGGCGGGAAGCGGCCGGTCACCATGCTGCCGTCGGCGGTGGTGGTGATCGTCTTCAGGGCGCCCGACGGCAGGCGCACCACGATGAAGCCGACCGCCGCCGACGCCGCCAGCGGATAGCCGGCGACGCCGTCGGGCGAAGCGGCGCGGCCGGTGCAGACGTTGAGCTGGTACATGATGCTGGTGCCGCCCACCGAGCACTCGGTCGAGGAACTCGGCAGGTTGGTCACCACGTTGACGGTGCCCGCCACCACTTTCGGATCGAGGTTGACCCGCTCGCCCGTGTTCTGGTCGAAGTCCACGTACCAGCCGTCCTGGCGCGCAAGATCGACGTCATTGCCCGAAATGCTGTATGGCACTGCCTTCTTGACCGCGTCCTCGTCCTCCTGGTCTTCTTCAGCATCCTCGTCCTCGATCCGGGCCAGCTGCCGCTTGACCATGGACGTGCCGGGCCAGCCGCTGGCGCCGATCGTCGCGCCGCTGTCCTTGAGGGCGTAGGCGCTCTGGCGCTTGGTGTTCTCGACGTCAATCAGGTCCAGCAGGCGTCCGCTGCCGAACACCACCACGCGCTGGGCCCCGGCCACGGTCTTGCCGCTCTCGTCTTCGTCGCCATCCTCGTCCAGCAGCGGCCGCTCGACCCGGCAGGCGGTCACTTCGGGACGGGTGGTGAACGGCTTGTCGACGCCGGCGTCGCCCATCAGCAGGCGTGTGGTCGTGCCGGGCACTGTGAAGTCGAAGCGCCACATCTTGCCGGTGTTGTCGCCGCCATAGACGTAGGTCACCAGCGGATCGTTGTTCGGATCTTCCGTGATCGCGGTGATCTTGGCCAGGCCCGACGGCGTGCCGACGCTGCCGACGTCGGTGCTGATCTTGCGCAGGATGCGGCCGGTGGCGATGTCGACCACGAACAGGTAGCCCTTGCCGTCGCCGCCGGCCACGCCGTCCGTGCCCGGGATGTTGTTGTAGCCGGAGGTCAGGAACACCACCCATTTCTCCTCGCCGTTCGCTTCGTCCTTGATGGTGCCGAACTGCGGATTGCCGAACGAGTAGCCGATCTGCGGCTCATGGTGGATGCCGCTGCACACGGCGCTGTCGGCGCACAGTTCCCACAGCGGCTGGGGATCGTCGGGATTGGTGACGTCGAGCGCATAGTAGCCGCGACCGCCCGCATTCAGGCCGGCCACCAGCACCGTCTTCCAGGTGTCGCCGATCTTGACGTCGGCCACCTCGGGCGAGCCGTCGACCGAGAAGATGTGGTTGGTGCCATACGTGGTGCTGGCCAGCTGGTAGAGCTTCTGCATCGTGATGCGCGGGGCATAGGCCCAGGTTTCTTCGCCGCTGCTGGCGTTGAAGGCGTGCAGCATGCCGTCGTTGGCGGCGGCGAACACCGTCGCCGCGCGCCGGGCGTTGGCGATCTTGTAGGCGCTGTAGCCGTCGCGGTCGAAGTTGCGGCGCGGCTCGCGCAGGTAGGCCGGCTTGGACGAGGCGATATCGCCCAGCACGATCGGCAGAGAACTGTTGCCGCTGCTTTCGCTCGCCGTGGTGCGCGAATACGAACGCAGCACGGTGTCGTCGGCATGCTGCTGCTGGCCGCGCAGCCAGTTGACGATGTTGGCGCCGTTGTTGACGATCTGGCGGTTGGCAGCCGACATGCTGGCGCATTGGCTCAGCGCGTTGCACTTGTTGTCGAACCAGGCCTTCTCAAGGTCCATCTCGGCGTACAGGAAGTTGGCGCGCGCGCCGTTGGGTTTGCGCATATAGATCCTGCGCTCGTCGCTGCTGGCGTCGACCTTGGCGCCGAGCGTGTCGGAGGTATTCCACGATTCAGTCGTGCTTACCTCGCCGGTCGCGACGTCGACGCTGCGCTTGGCCAGGCGGCCGAACCAGCGCACGGTGGTGAAGGTGGCCGAGAAGATGTCGTTGTCGTTCTGCGAGATGTTCGGGGTCGAGGTCGCGGCGGCCGCGGCGGCGCCGGTCTTGACCTCGATATTGGCCAGCGCCGAACGCAGGCCCTCGACCACCTGCAGCGGATCGGAGGCCGAGAAATACTTGCCGTGACCATTGATCGCGGCGTGCCACAGGTCGTCCACCCGCGACTGGTAGGCGGCCGAACCGCTGTCGATGCCGGTTTCCGGATTGGGCCAGACCCAGGCATTGCCACCGTTCCAGGGGCAGTCCTTCTTCTCCTGGCTGATGATCTTGTACAGGTCGCCGCCCGGCAGCGGGGCCACGTCGTAGTTCGGCTCGTAGGTCATGATGCCGTCCACGCCCAGTCCCAGGGCATAGGTCCGCATGTGCAGGCGGTTGTTCTCGCCGCCGGCGGCCGGCACCGCACCCACCGCGCCTTCCAGGTCGAGACGCAGCGAGGCGATGTCGGGCTTCTTGCCGGTGCCGTCCCAGCCGCCGTTGTACCAGTACAGGGCGATGTCGGCCAGCGACGGCACCGTCTGGGGACGCGGGTCGACGCAGCCCTTCGACTGCAGGCAGAAGCGGGACGGGTCGTCCCTGTTGTCGTTGCTGGCGATGCCGCTTGGCGCGCCGCCGTTCCAGTAGCCGTCGGTGGTGATGAAGGTGAAGTTCTGCTGGCAGGCGAACTTCACGACCCGGTCGTCGCCCTCCTCCTCGTAGGGCGCCTGGTTGGCGTACATCTTGCCGATCGCATGCAGGGCCAGGCGCACCGGCGTGGCGCCGGACGTGTTCATGCCGTACAGGTCCGCATACCACTTGGTGCGGTCCCGGCCGGCGAAGGCTTTCGGCGGGTTCATCGTGCCTTCCTCGGCGGCCACCGACAGCGCCACCAGGCCCACGTTGTACTTGTCGTTGATCGGGCCGAAGGCCTGGCCCACCGCGGTCTTCATCATCTGGTTGCGGGTCTTGTAGTAGCCGTACCAGTTGGCAAAGTTGGTCATCTCCTGGGCGTAGGTGCAGAAGGTGCCGGTGCAGTCGCTGCGGTTCGGGTAGCGCGGATAGATCGAACGCGTGGGCACGATGTCGGTGCGCACGAATACCGAGCTGCCCAGGCCGGTGGTAGTGATGGCCATCGAATCCGATGCCGCCGCCACCCTGGCCAGGCTCAGGTAGGACCAGAACAGCACGGTGTTGTTGGTCGGGCCGTCGTAGCTGACGCTCTTGCCGTCGGCGTTGCCGGAGGAATCGACGACGCACAAGGTCGTCGCCGGCTCGGCGCGGCAGATCGGCGTTGAATTGGCGTCGCCGCCGACATAGGCGCGGATGGTGCCCTTGCCGGCCACCGACTCATTGATGTAGTTGCGGATGCGGTCCGCGACCCAGGTCGCGCTCTTGCCGCGCTCCAGGCTCAGCGAACGCGCGAACAGCGACACCCCGTTGAGCGAGAAGTTGCTGATCACCTGGTTGCTGCTGCCATTGGTGGTGCCGCCGACGCGCAGCAGCGCGGTGGCGCCGGTGCCGCTGGCCACCATCAGGTTGGTGCCGGCGCGGCTGTTGTCGGTGACCAGGGTGCAGTCGCCGATCGATTTACCGACCACGCCTTCGGGGCACACGATCGGCAGCACGCCCACCACGTTGTTCCCGGCCAGCGAGATGCCGAGCGAACCGCACGAGGGAACGCCGCTGGTGCCGGGCGACATAAGGCAGGCCGTGAACTGGTTGGCCAGGCCGGTCTTGTCGACGATCGAGCGGGCCAGCGCCCGCGCCAGATCGACCTGCTTGTCGGCGGTATTGGTGCCGTTTTCGGCACTGACCGCGCGCGCGGTGATGATGTCGGTGCCCGCGACGCCGACCGCGCTGACGCTCTCGATCGTGCGCGCCTGGGTGCCGGCCGAGCTGCCGATGGTGATGGTGCCGTACCATGCGGAGGCCTGGCTGTTGCCCGAGAAGCGAGGATAGATATAGTCGCCGACGTACTTGGCCTGGCAATATTTCAGGTCGGTCGCGTTGCAGAAGCGCACCCGCGCAGGCACCGTGTAGCGGTCGGTGGGCGGTCCGCCGCTGGCGCTCGCCGCGCGGCAATCGGTCATGGTGGCGTCGAGGCAATACTCGGCCACGTTGATCGTGTAGTAGTACGGATTCGCGGTGAAATACTGGGCGTAGTCGCGCGAATTGGTCGGATAGGTGTAGCCGGTGCGGTTGTAGTCGCAGCTGTTGTTGCGGCCGACGCACCAGTTCAGGTCGGGGAAGCCTGTCACCAGGTTGGTGGTGGAGGTGTCGTTGCGGTTGCCCAGCAGGTCGGTGCGGTTCACCCCGAACACGTCGTTGGGCACCGACTTCCAGTCGTTGGTCGCACCCGCGTTCAGTTCGCCGTAATACGTGCCGTCGGACTTCATTGGCGGCATGTAGCGCACTTTCGGATCGTAGTACTGGCGGTTGAAGTCGGCGCTGGCGTAAGGCGGATGGCCGGCCACGCAGGCGGTCGTGTTGTCGGCCATCGTGTTGCCGAGCCGGCAGGTGGAGCGCAGGTTGACGTAGTCGGGCGTGTAATTGAAGTTCATCGAGCCCGAGTTATCGTACAGCAGCATCAGGTTCGGCTGGACGGTGCCGCTGCCGCTGATGTTCATCAGCGGCAGTTGGGCGATGGCGGTCGGCCCGGCCCAGGCCGGGAGCGCGAACAGCAGGGCAAACAGGGCAATGAGGCGTTTCATGCGCATTCCATCAGAGTATTGCGGCGTCGTCAGACGCCGATCAGGACCACCATCTGGTTGACCACGGTGCCGCCGCGCGCACCCTGGATGCGGGCGGTGATCACGTAATGCAGCTGCGGGCTGCCGGCGTAGTTCGGCGCGTCCGAGGCAAGGCTTTCGCCGATTGCCACCGGGGTGCCGAGGATCGCCGTATTGGCAGCGGTCTGGACGCAGTCGTTGTCGCCATCATAAGGGCCTGTGTTGCGGCACATGCGGTGGATGACGTATTCGACGCTGGTCTCGCCGGGCCCCTCGACCGTCATGGCGCTATCCCAGAATCCGTCGTCGCGGCTGTTCAGCCCGGGCTGCCGGATGGCGGAATAGCCCTCGTCCGGCAGATTGCCGTCGAGGGCGATCTTGTCGGCGACGGACTTTTCCTTGAGCCACTCGAAGCCCTCGTGCAGGCCCAGGTCGGCGGCGCGGCTGAGCGAAGCGTCATAGGCCAGGTTGGCGGCCGTGAGCGTGGTCGAATTGGTCGACTTGAGCAGGTAGATGCCGGTCACCAGCATCACCAGCATCATGATCAGCATGACCGGCAACGCGATGCCGCGCTGCCTGTGTGAGCTGTGCGGGATCGGCATCAGTTCCTCCACCCGGCATTGCGCAACGGGACGATGGTCTCGAACACGCGGTAGCGATAGCACTGCCAGTCGACCGGGTCGCCCTCGACCGCCAGGTCGACTTTTACTCGCGCGACCTCGACGCCCGCCGGCTGCGCGCGGTTGAACAGGTACACCGGTTCCTGGTTCTCCACTTCGACGGTGGCCCTGCACACGGCTTCGCCGTCCGCGTCGGCGACCGGCCGCTCGGGATTCTTTGCCCGCGCCACCACGGCGATGCGCAGCGCCACGATGCGGCCATAGTCGCCCGCGCCGCCCTCCACGCCATCGCCGTCGGCATCGATCATCTCGGACGACCACTCGCCGACCGTCGTGCCCAGGCCCGGCTTGAAGTCGGTGGCCTCGCGCGTATCGAAGCCATACTGCGCCTTGAGCATGACGATATTGTCGGCCACCGCCTGGCCGGTTTCGCCGGCGGCGCCGGCCATGTCGGTAGCGCGCAGGCGCAGGTAGCCCTTGTCGACCGACCAGGTATGGAAGGCCAGGCGTGCGCCCGGCCCCAGATTGAATACGCGGGTGGTATTGCCGTCGTAGAGGACGTCGAGCTGGCCCCGGTTGAAGCGCTGCTCGACCGAGCCGAACTGCAGCTGCATGGGATTCGGCGGCTGGGTCGACGGCTCGACCGAGATCTGGGCCATGGCGCAATCCTCGCCGATCTGCTCGGGCGCCACCACGATCACGTCGCCCCGGGCGAAATAGCCCCAGGGGCGGCGGTCGACGGTGATGGTGTTGCCACCGACGTAGTTCTGGGTCACGCGCAGGGTCGTGGCGCCGCCGGTCGCGCTGCCGGCATACAGGGTCAGCTTGTCCGGGCCCTCGCCGCCCGGCTCGATCACGGCCGCCGCCAGCGGACGCACGGTCACGCCATCGCGCTGGGCCGGCGCCAACGCATAACCCTGGCTGTCGCTGAACACGGTATTACAGCCGGTAATCAAGGGATCGTTCAGGCCGAAACCGGCCTGCTCGGCATCGGCGCTGATCTGGAACATGGCCAGCATCCCGTTCTGCATCGAGTCCGAGCCGCCCATCGCCGCATCCTTGTTGCGCTCGCCGTCGGTCATGATGCGGGTTGCGAACAGGATCGCCAGCAGGCCGATGACCACGCTGACCATCAGTTCGACGAGCGAGAAGCCGCGCGCGCGGCGGGTCAATTGGAGGTTCATGTCGCCGGCGACAGGTAGGAGATGACCTGGTGTTGGTTGACCTGGCTGTCGGTGGTGCGCTGCCAGCCGATGACGATGTCGACTTCGGTGCGCGTCGTGCCGGCGGTCGGCGTCACGGCGATCTCGATGGTGGCGCCGGGAATCCGCTCGCGCACACCGGCGTACCAGGGCGCAAGGCGCTCGCCCGGGGTTGCGGTCTTGGCCACCGCATAGGCGCCGGCATTGGCGATATCGGTATTCATGATGCCCAGCAGCTGGTTGGCGGCGATGGTCGCCTCGGCGCGCAGGCCGGCGTCGGACAGGGCCGCCATCGAGCGCGCCTGCAGGCCGAGCGTGCCGACCAGGGCGATGCCCAGGATGAGGATCGCGATCAACGACTCGATCATGGCGATGCCGCGCTGCGCGCGCCGCGCAATACCGTGGAAGCGTTGCAGACGCGCGCTCATTCGGGGCACCTGCGCGAATCGCCGTCGTCGTCGTCGCCGAGCGACGGATTGCAGGTGGTCGCGACCCCGGCCAGCGTCAGCATGACGGCCGATGGCCTGAATTCGTTTTCCTTGCCCTCGGCCGGCGCCAGGCCGATTGCGGTCACGCGCGGCGTGATCGCGCCGTCGACCCAGCCCAGCGGCGTGAAATAGACCGCGTCGGCATCGTCGTCGGGCCCCAGCGTCACGGCCAGCAGGCTCGATGGCGGCAAGCTGGCCGCGCTGCGGCGGATCGAGCGGAATGCCGCCGACTCGCCCGGCGCATCGGCGGCCGCGGCGGTCGCCGTCGACCAGTCGTTGCTGGTGTCGTCGCAGGCATTGCCGGTGGCGCGAAAGCAGATATCGACCCGCCAGTCCGGTTGTCCGCCAGGGTTGTCGATGAAGACCAGCCGGCTGTGGCTGTTGTGGGCCAGGGCCTGGGTGCGCGCCAGCGTGAAACCCTCGACATAGAACTGGCCGGCGCCGGCGGCCTTGGTCGCGGCCAGCCAGCCGGACATGCGCGGGACGCCGACTGCCATCAGGATGCCCAGGATGGACACCGCGATCACGGCTTCGAGCGCCGTGAAGCCCGACTGGCGCCGGGCGGGACGCAGCGTCACTGGGTGCACGAGCCGTCCTTGCGATCGACCCAGCAGCTATCGCTCCTGGTCCAATCTGCCGGCGCCCCGGTGGTGGCACGGGCGCCGGCCTGGTTCAGCGTGTACTTGAAGTCGGCGGCCGCGGCCCGGCCGGTGGCGACCAGTTGGTAGCCGGTGGCGCTGGCGTTTTCCAGCGTGTAGACAAAGTTGTCGGTGTCGTCCGGCATGAGCTTGGGATCCTGCTCCTCGCCGTCGAAGTCCTCATAGCTGCGGGTATTGGCCCAGAACTGTTCGAGCTTCGGCTGGGTCGACGCCAGCGTGCTGTGCGCCTCGGCCAGGCGCGCCCGCATCACGTAACTGCTGTAGGAAGGCAGCGCGACCGCGGTCAGGATGCCGATGATGACGATGGCGATCATGATTTCGACGTGGGTGAAGCCGGACTGGCGCTGCATGGGATTCTCCTGGAAGACGGACGGACTCCGCCAATAATGTTGCCACGGAGAATGATAGCCCAGGAACCTGTCATTTCCCTGAGGGAATGCTGACAAAGTCCTGACAGCGACGCAAATACGACGGTGTGCAGCCTCTTAAGTTGCCACTCTCGCAGCAAAACGCACCGTGACGCGGGTGCCGCCGCCCTCGGCCTCATCCAGTACGACGGTGGCGCCGTGCGCGCGCGCGATATCGCGCACGATGGCCAGCCCCAGTCCGCTGCCGGTGGTCTTGTCGTCCAGGCGCACGTAGCGTTCGAACACGGCAGCGCGGCGGGCGGGCGGAATGCCGGGGCCGGAATCCTCGACCCTGAACAGCACGGCGTCGCCGTCGCGAGCGCAGCTGACGGTCGCCCGCCCTCCGGCCGGCGTGTAACGCAAGGCATTGTCGACCAGGTTATCGACCAGGTCGCGCAGCTGGAAGGCGTCGCCTTCGACGGGCGCCGGGGCCAGCTCGAAGCCGAGGTCGATGTCCTTGGCCCCAGCCTGGCCGACGAAGAACTGGATCGTCTCCTGCACCAGCTGCGCCAGGTCGAGCGGCGCATGCTGGCCGTCGGGCCGCCCTTCCCTGGCACGCGCCAGCGCCAGCAGCTGGTTGACCTGGCGAATCATGCGCTCGTTGGCCAGTTCCATCATGCCCAGCGAACGCACGGTATCGGGGTCGCGCGCATGGCGCGCGCGCAGCCACTCGAGCTGCAGCTGCATGCCGGCCAGCGGCGTGCGCAGCTGGTGCGCCATGTCGGCCAAAAAGTCGCGCTGGGCGCGCGCACCGGCTTCGACCTTGTCCAGCAATTCATTGAAGCCGGCGACCACCGGCGCGATCTCGTAGGGCACGCTGGCCTGGGGAATCGGCGCCAGGTCGCCTGGGCCGCGCGCGGCCAGTTCGGCGCGGATGCGCGCCAGCGGGCGCAGGCCATTGCTGACCGACAGCCAGACCACGCCGGCCAGAGTAAGGGTCACGAGCGAGACCAGCACCACCAGCGAACGCACGATGGCCGAGCGCACCTCGAGCCGCTGGCGCAGGGTGCGCGCCACGCCCAGATGACGTTCGCCGTCGGACGTCCGCACCGCCAATGCGACCACCCGCACCGGCTCGCCGTCGACCTCGGCGTCGTATGGCGCGGCGCCAGGCCGCAGGGCGGGAAAAGCAGCGGCGCCGGCCAGGTGGCGGCCGTGCCCGTCGCGCACCACGAACCAGCTGCGGTCGGCATTCGGCGCGGCGGGCGGCAGTTGCGGCGCGGCGCCCGCCGCGAGCCTTGCGGCCAGCCCGTTGGCGGTGTCCTGCAAGCCGCCGTCGAAGGCGACCTGGGCTGGGGTCCAGGCCAGGCCGGCGACCAGCGCGGCCAGCACCAGGTTGACCAGCAGGATCGGGCCCAGCAGCCACTTGAGCAGGCGCAGCCGGATGCTGCTCATGCCACGAGGATCATTCGGCCGCCTCCAGCAGGTAGCCGAAGCCGCGGATGGTGCGGATCGCCACGCCCGAGCCGTCCAGTTTGAGGCGCAGGCGCGACACATAGACCTCGACCGCGTTCTGGGTCACGTCCTCGCCCCAGGGCAGGATGGCGTCGATGATCTGCTGCTTGGATACGACCCGCCCGGCATGCTGCAGCAGGTATTCGAGCACGCCCCATTCGCGTACCGACAGGTCGATGGGATTGCCGGCGACGCGGGCGCGGCGGGTGGCGCGGTCCAGGCTCAGGCCGGCCAGGGCAATGCTGGTGGAAGGCGGCGCGTGGCGCCGCGCCAGTGCGCGGATGCGGGCCACGAGTTCGGCGGTGGCGAAGGGTTTCACGAGGTAGTCGTCGGCGCCGGTTTCGAGGCCGCGCACCCGGTCCTCGACCGCGTCGCGCGCCGTCAGCAGCAGCACCGGCGTGGCCGCGCCGCGCGCGCGCAGGCGGCGCACCACCTCGAAGCCGTCGATGCCGGGCAGACCGATGTCGAGCACCGCGACCTCGGTCCCGGATTCCTGCAGCGCGCGGTCGGCGGCCAGGCCGTCAGCCACCTGCGTGACCGTCATGTCCTGCGCCTGCAAGGCGCGCAGCAGGCCGTCGGCCAGCACCGCATCGTCTTCCACCAGCAATACCCGCAGACCCATATCTTTTAATTCGCCCCGTGTCGTGATGCGCTCGTGAGGTAGGCGCCAGCGAATTATGCGGCATTTCGACGTTCTTTAACGAAACTTTGCGGCGGAAGGTGCGCCAACGCACAGTCTTCCCTAGTAGGACTGGGCTGACACGACATCATGCTTGGAACCTACATGGGGGCGGATACTCGTCTTATGTGCGGCAACAGACGGTAGCCTTAAAGTACACCCATCGCGATGAGGTAAGAAAGACAAGCCTCCTGAATCGCCCCCGAAGCATGATAGACATAAGAGGACATAAGATGAACAACACTCAGTTTGGTGGTCTCACCCAAAAATCGAAGAACCAGGCTCCTGCCACGAGTGAGGCACTCAAGTCCACGTCCAAACCGATCGTCAGCTATAGCGGCACCCAGCAAAACGAATTGCTGGCCGCCCTGCCCCGCACCGACCTGGAAGACATGTTCGACCACCTCGAACTGGTCCCGATGCCTTTCGGTAAAGAGTTTTTCGAGTATGGCAGCAAACTGGAATACGTGTATTTTCCAACGACCGCAATCGTGTCGCTGCTGTACGTGATGGAAGACGGCGCCACCACCGAAATCGCCGTGGTCGGTCATGAAGGCGCAGTCGGCGTATCGCTGTTCATGGGCGAGCGCGCTACCTGCAGCGCAGTCGTGCAAAGCGCCGGCTACGGCTACCGCCTCAAGACCCAATACCTGCGCGACGCCTTCAACCGCGGCGGCGCCCTGCCCCAGCTGCTGATGCGCTACACCAATGCGCTGTTCGCCCAGATGGCCCAGAACGCTGTCGGCGGCCGCCACAGCTCGATCGAACAGAAGCTGTGCCGCTGGCTGCTCGACCGCTTGGACCGCTCGGCCAGCAACGAGCTGAAAGTAACGCAAGAACTGATCTCGATCATGCTGGGCGTGCGCCGCGAAAGCATCACCGCCGCCGCCGGCAAGCTGCAGGACGAAGGCCTGATCCAGTACCGCCGCGGCAATATCACCGTGCTGGACCGCGCCGGCCTGGAAGAATATGCAGGCGAATGCTACAAGGTCGCCAAATCGGAATACGACCGCCTGCTCATGGATGTGGCGCGTTGAGATGAGGTGATACCGGATTCGCCTGCGCCCCGTCCGGGGCCGGCGGATCCAGCAAGACCGCTTCGGCCTGAACGTAAGATAAGGCAACCGCAGCGGCATTCACCACCCCAGCCGTACCCGCCTCTTCATTGCCCCCCGGGGCAGCCGCCGGAATCATGGCGCGCACGCAAGTTCCCACCCCATTCACACCAGGCTCGACCACCAGGGTGCCGCCCAGCAGCAAGGCGCGTTCGCGCATGCCGAGCAGGCCATGCGATTTCGTCCTTGCCATGGCGTCAGGCGGAATGCCGATGCCGTCGTCGGTGATCTCGAGGCCCCAGCCATCGGGCTCCTGGGTCAGGTTGACGATCACGTTGCGCGCCTGGGCGTACTTGGCGGTATTGTTCAGGGCCTCTTGCGTGATACGGAACAGCGCGATCGCCTGCATCGGCCCGGCAGTATCGACCTCGGCGTCGATCAGCGCATCGCAGTCGAGCGACGTGATGCGCGCGTAATCGGCGCAGTAGCTTTGCAGCGCAGCCGACAGCCCCATATTGTCGAGCAGGCTCGGCCGTAAATTTTCGATGATGCGGCGCTTCAGCTGCACGGTGTCGACCAGGCTGCGCTTGGCGCGTCCCAGCTTCGACGCCAGTTCCGGATGGCTGGCGCGCAGATGCTCGGCAACCGTGGACAGGTCCATGCCGATCGCCGTCAGGTTGGCGCCCATTTCATCGTGCAGTTCGCGCGCCAGGCGCGATTTTTCTTCTTCAGACACCTTGATCAGGTGACGCGACAGCACCGACAACTGACCGGTGCGCTCGGCAACGATTTCTTCCAGGCCGTCGTTCGTGTGTTGCAAGGCGCGCTCGGCCAACAGGCGCAGGCGGAAGGCGCGCTTGATCATCTTGTAGAACAGCAGCAGCACGAAGATGGCGGCGGCATTGATGCCGACACCAAATACCACGGCGTGCCGGTATTGCTGGTAGAACGCGGCAGTGCGGGTGGTGAGCAATTCGTTCTGCTCGCGCGTCATGATCACGACCTGCAGGCGGATCTCGTCCATCTGGGCCCGGTCGTCGGGAGAAGCGGCGATCGCCACGATATCGTTCAACCCACCTTCGCGGTAGACCTCGAGCGACTGCCGAAGCAGGCCGAATTTCTTGTCGACCAGCATGCGCAACTGCTGCAGGTTCTTTGCCTGGGAGGGATTGTCGCGCAGCAGATCACCCAGCGAGTGCATCTGCTTGTCGATTTGCTGGGAAGCGCTGCGCAACGGGCCGAGGTACACCTCGTCGTCCGACAAAAAATAGCCGCGCAGGCTGCTTTCGGCATCGGTGACGATCAGGTTCAGGTATTGCAGCTCGTCCGACACCTGGGCGGTCTGCGCCTGCAGCGCATTGGCCGCCCGCAAATCGTCGAGGTTACGCGCCAGGAATACGCCATTGACGACCAGCAGCACCACGCACATCAGGCACAGCAGCGTCTTGTGAAGGGGGAGACTGCGAATGGATCTCTCGTCCGCAGCGGTAGTGAAGTACATCCAGGCTTCCTTTCGCGCAAGGAATGTGGCCCTTCATTATAGGCGTATGGACGGAATGTTGCACTGCGAAATTCTCGGCCGTACCTATTTGTTGCATTTGCGATTGAAGATGCCGAACGCTCAACCCGAAAGCAAAAACGCGCCCGGGTGGGCGCGTTGTCAGATGAATCTGGCTAAAAAATCAGCCGAAGATTAATCGAGCAGATTGTTCTTCATGGCGTAATAGGTCAGGTCGGAATTCGACTGCAGGCCCATTTTTTCCATGATGCGGGTACGGTAGGTAGACACGGTCTTGATCGACAGCGACAGCGCGTTGCCGATGTCGGACACGGTCGCGCCCTTCGCCAGGCGCAGGAAGACCTGGAACTCACGATCGGACAGCTCGGTGTGCAGCGCCGTGTTGGGATCGCGGTCGAAACTCTGGGCCAGCAGTTCGCCGACCGTCGAGGACACATAGCGGCGCCCCTGGTAGACGGTGCGCACGGCGGTCTTGAGTTCGTCGGCCTCGCACTCCTTGTTCAGGTAGCCGTTGGCGCCCATCTTGAACAGGTTAAGCGCATACTGCTGCGCCGGGTAGCCGGACAGGATCAGCACCGGCAGATTGGGCTGGCCCTGGCGGATGGTGCGCAGGATGTCGATGCCGCTCTGGTCGGGCATCGCGATGTCCAGCAGCAGCACGTCGCAGATCTCGCGGCGTGCGATATCGAGGGCCTCGCGGCCGGTGGCGCCTTCGGCGACGACTTCAAAGTCGCCCGACGACGAGAAAATCTGCTTGAACCCTGCTCTAACTATCTGGTGATCGTCACAAATGGCAACGCGTATCATTGTCTTCCCTTAAATTTTCCTTGCGCAGGAAAGTGCCGGGTCTGAACCGCCCGGTTTACATGCGTTAGATTCAGCATATGCGCGGGTGACATTTTAACACTCAGAGGGCCGCGTTCAACAGGTGCACGAATGCTTGAGTATTCAGACGCAGCGCGCGACCGGCATAATCCCGGCAACTGAACCGTAGACGACCCGCCGGCATGGCAACGCGAGTTTCTGAGAGGTACGATTTGCTCACGACCGACCAGCTTGGCGACCGGCGTCGACAGATTGCAAGAGCCTGCGCAGGCTTTACGCCGGCCGCGACCCGTTCTTGAGCAAATCGAGAATGTCCAGCAAATCGGCGCGCAGTTTGTCGGCGTCGATCGCTGGCGGGCTATCGGGCAGGTCCAGCCCGTCGAACTCGGCAGCCGCACTGGCGCGACCGTCGAGGCGGTTACGGGCGCCGCTGATGGTGAAGCCCTGCTCGTACAGCAGCGCACGGATGCGCCGGATCAGCAGGACTTCGTGGTGCTGATAGTAACGGCGGTTTCCACGACGTTTGACCGGCTTAAGCTGAGTAAATTCCTGTTCCCAGTAGCGCAAGACGTGGGGTTTGACTCCGCACAAGTCACTGACTTCCCCAATCGTGAAATAACGCTTGGCCGGAATCGGCGGCAGCACGTTCGGTTCGATCTTGTTCGGTCGGTCATTCATCGTTTATCGGGCGTCCTCAGGCTGCACGCGCCAGGGAACCCCCGGTTGGACTAGCTGGCGTGGTCTCTTCGACCATTCCCTTGAGTTTCTGGCTGGCGTGGAATGTCACGACGCGGCGCGCCGTGATGGGGATTTCTTCCCCCGTTTTCGGATTGCGGCCGGGCCGCTGCGGTTTGTCGCGCAACTGGAAATTGCCGAAGCCGGACAGCTTGACTGCCTCGCCGCGCTCGAGCGCATTGCGGATCTCGTCAAAAAAAGTTTCAACCATGTCCTTGGCTTCGCGCTTGTTCAGGCCGACCTGCTCGAACAGCAGCTCGGCCAGCTCGGCCTTGGTCAAGGTCGGCAATGACTGTTCAGCTTCCTTGCGTACCCGCGCCACCTGCATGGCACGGTCCAGATCGGCGGCCAGCGCCTCTTGGAAGACGGCGGAATCAACGTCGTTGTTGTTAATTTTGAAGCCCTGCCTTCGAGTCAAACGATGTTTCGGATGACGGGACAAGCCTGGGCTTGCCCGTCATGGAATGGTCTTGCTGTCGGATGTCGCGACTTGGTTCGCTACTCAAGCGCGCAGCCGCGCGCTCAGTTTCGTCGATGCGGATTCGGCGACGGCCGCCATGATGGCGTCGACCGCTTCGTCCTGCAGCGTCGATTGAGTATCTTGCAAGCTAAAGCGGAAAGCAAGGCTTTTTTCATCCGTCCCCAAGCCCTTGCCGCGATATTCATCAAACAAAACAACGGCTTGCACGATCTTGCCTGCAGGATTGGCGGCGATCTCGGCGTTGAAGGCATCGATCACCAACTGGGCCGGAACGTCCTGCTTCACCACCAGCGCCAGGTCGCGCGTGGCGCCCGGGAACTTCGAAATCTCGGTGTAGCTCGGGACCACGCGCTCGCACAGGGCAGCGGCATCGACTTCGAACAGCACCGGCGCCTGCGGCAGATCGTATTTCTGCAGCCAGCGCGGATGCAGCTCGCCGACCAGGCCGATCTGCTTGCCGTCCAGCTCGACCGTGGCGCAGCGGCCCGGGTGCAGCGCCGGGTGCTCTGCCTTGGTGAAACGCAGCTGGCGCGGTGCGAACAGCGCTTCCAGGTCGGCTTTTACGTCGAAGAAATCGACGGCGCGGGTCGCCAGGCCCCATTGCTCGTCGGCGGCAGGACCGTAGGCGATCGCGGCCACGCGCTTGGGCTGCTCGTAGCCGGCCACCGCCAGCGGGCCATCCTGGACGTTGCTATTGCGCATGAACACGGCGCCGACTTCGAAGGCGCGCACGCGGCCCGCCTTGCGGTTGATGTTGTAGCGCACATTGGCGACCAGGCTGCCGATCAGGCTCGAGCGCATCACGGAGAGCTGGCTGGCGATCGGGTTCTGCAGGCGGATCGGCTCGAGGTTGCCGGCGAAATCGGCCTCCCAGGCGCTTTCGACGAAGCTCATATTGACCACTTCCTGGTAACCCAGGTCGGCCAGCTGGTGGCGGATCGCGAACAGCGAACGGGTGTTTTCCGGTTCGATCAGCATGGCGCTCGGGGCCACCGGCGGATTGGCCGGAATGTTCTCGAAGCCGTAGACGCGCGCAACTTCTTCGATCAGGTCTTCCTCGATCTCGATGTCGAAGCGGTACGACGGCGCCGTCACCAGGAAGGTGCCCTCGCCGCGCGTGAATTCCAGTCCCAGGCGGGTGAAGATGTCGGCGATCAGCTCGTCGCTCAGCGGCACGCCGATGACTTTTTGCGCGCGCGCGGTGCGGAGTATCACCGGCTGGCGCTGCGGCAGATTGACGACCTGGTCGTCGACCGGGCCGACTTTGGTCTCGCCGGTGCCGCAGATCTCGACGATCAGCGCGGTGATGCGCTCGATATGGTCGGGAATGGTCGCGTAGTCGACGCCGCGCTCGAAGCGGTGCGCCGCGTCGGTCGAGAAGTTATAACGGCGGGCGCGGCCCTGGATCGCGTTCGGCCACCAGAAGGCCGCCTCCAGGTAGATGTCGGTCGTGTCCAGCGAGACGGCGGTGGAATCGCCGCCCATGATGCCGGCCAGCGATTCGATCTCCTTATCGTCGGCGATCACGCCGACCCAGTCATCGAGCTCGACGGTATTGCCGTTCAGCAGCTTGAGCGATTCGCCCTTCTTGCCCCAGCGAACGTCGAGCGAACCGTGGATCTTGGCTAGGTCAAACACGTGCGACGGACGGCCGACTTCCAGCATCACATAGTTGGAGATGTCGACCAGGGCCGACACCGAGCGCTGGCCGCTGCGTTCCAGGCGGCGCTTCATCCATTCCGGGGTGGCCGCGCGCGCGTTCAGGCCGCGGATCACGCGGCCGGCGAAACGGCCGCACAGGTCAGGCGCCGACACCTTGACCGGCAGGATTTCGTCGCTGCTCACCGGCACGGCGCGCGTTGGCGCCAGGTTCAGGGGCGAACCGGTCAGGGCCGACACTTCGCGCGCCACGCCCAGCACCGACAGGCAGTCGGCCTTGTTCGGGGTCAGCTTGATGGTGAATTTCAGGTCGTTCAGGCCCAGATAGTCGCGGATGTTCTGGCCGACCGGCGCGTCTTCCGGCAGTTCCATCAGGCCATTGCTCTCTTCCGAGATGCCCAGCTCTTTGCTTGAACACATCATGCCTTGCGACTCGACGCCGCGCAGCTTGCCGACCTTGATCTCGAACGGCTTGCCGTCGGCGCCCGGCGGCAGCAGCGCGCCGGCCTTGGCGCAAATCGCCTTCATGCCGGCGCGCACGTTCGGCGCGCCACACACGATGTTCAGCAGGGTGCCGGTGCCGGCATCGACCTGGCACACGTTCAGGCGGTCGGCGTTCGGGTGCTTCGCCACTTCGACGACGTGCGCCACGACCACGTTCGAGAACGGCGGCGCGACGGCTTCGACCTCTTCCACTTCGAGGCCGGACATGGTCAGCAGATGGGACAGCTCATCCGAACTCATCTTCGGATCGACGATGGAACGGAGCCAGTTTTCCGAGAATTGCATATTCTTTTTACCTCAGCTTCGCAAATTAATTGAACTGCTTCAGGAAACGCAGATCGCCTTCATAGAACAGGCGCAGGTCATTGATTCCATAACGCAGCATCGTCAGGCGCTCGAGGCCGGAGCCGAACGCGAAGCCGATGAACTTTTCCGGATCCAGTCCGAAGTTGCGCACTACGGTCGGGTGCACCTGGCCGGCGCCCGACACTTCCAGCCAGCGGCCCTTGAGCGGACCGGAACCGAAGGCGATGTCGATCTCGGCCGACGGTTCGGTGAACGGGAAGTAGGACGGACGGAAGCGCACTTGCAGGTCGTCGGTCTCGAAGAACGCCTTGACGAAGTTCAGGTACACGCCCTTGAGGTCGGCAAAACTGATGTCCTCGCCGATCCACAGGCCTTCGACCTGGTGGAACATCGGCGAGTGGGTGGCGTCGCTGTCGACGCGGTAGGTGCGGCCCGGCGCGATCACCTTGATCGGCGGCGTGTGGGTGCGCGCATAGCGCACCTGCATCGGGCTGGTGTGGGTGCGCAGCAGCAGCGGCTTGCCGGTGCTGTCATTGCCCTCGATATAGAACGTGTCCTGCATCGAACGCGCCGGGTGATTTTCGGGGCTATTCAGTGCGGTGAAGTTGGTCCAGTCGGTCTCGATCTCGGGACCGTCGGCGACGTCGAAGCCGATCGAGCGGAAGATCTGCTCCACGCGTTCCCAGGTGCGCATCACCGGGTGGATGCCGCCCTTCGAGCGGCCACGGCCCGGCAGGGTCACGTCGATGCTCTCGGCGGACAGGCGCAGCATCAGCTGCGCGTCGGCGAGCGCCTCGCGGCGCGCGGTCAAGGCCTGTTCGATTTTTTCTTTGGCGGCATTGATCAGGGCGCCCTGCGCCTTGCGCTGTTCAGGGTCGAGCTTGCCGAGGCCCTTCATGAGGTCGGTCACCTGGCCGGTCTTGCCCAGGTACTTGGCTTTCGCATTTTCGAGCGCGGCGGCGTCCGCGGCGGCAGCGAAGTCGTTCCTTGCCGCGACGACGAGTTCTTCCAAGTTCATGCTTGTTCTTTTCCTGTTTTTCGTTGGCGGGAGACGCCAGAATCAAAAACGGGGCACAGGTGTGAACCTTGCCCCGCTTCTAGTGCGCCATATCGCTATGGCGCTTCTTGCTAGCAGACTGAATTAAGCAGCCAGCTTGGCCTTGACGGCGCTGACGATCGCGGCGAATGCCGGCTTGTCATGCACAGCCATGTCGGCCAGGACTTTACGGTCCAGTTCAATCGCGGACTTTTTCAGGCCGTTCATGAAGGCGCTGTAGGTCATGCCGTGCGAACGCGAAGCCGCGTTGATACGGGTGATCCACAGTGCGCGGAAGACGCGCTTCTTGTTGCGGCGATCGCGGTAGGCATACTGGCCAGCGCGCATGACTGCTTGCTTGGCAACACGGTATACCTTGCTGCGGCGACCACGGTAGCCTTTGGCAAGATCAAGGACTTTCTTATGACGGGCACGTGCAGTAACCCCACGTTTAACTCTAGGCATGTTAGCTCCTTAGTGTGAGATTAAGCAGACGGCATCATACGCAGAACGCTAGTCACGTCCGACGCATTGATGTTACGGGTGCCGCGCAGTTGGCGCTTGTTCTTGGTGGTCTTCTTGGTCAGGATGTGGCGCTTGAACGCCATGCCCGACTTGACGGTACCGCCCGGACGCACGCGAAAACGTTTCTTCGCGGAGCTCTTGGTTTTCATTTTTGGCATAGTCATCTGTCCTCGCGGACAGCCTCATATGGGACAGGATTGCAGGTGGCAGCAACGCTGCTCTTGGATGCCTACTTTCACTTGTCTTGCAGCAGAAGCGAGTCTGCTACAACCCGTTTCTAAAAACAGGAATCGCAGATTGTAGCACAGGTTTTGGGGAATAGGATGGTCGCCGGCAACTCATCCGGCGATCCGCACACCGCCCGCGGGGCACGGACGTGTGAAAGCCGGGCCACGGCAAGGGCTTTCACCCCAACCACGGACCCGGCCGTGTATCTGCTTCGCTCGAAGAATTACTTCTTCTTCTTCGGTGCAACCACCATGACCATCTGGCGGCCTTCGAGTTTCGGGAACTGCTCGATCGTGCCAACCGCTTCCAGATCGGTGCGCAGGCGCTCAAGCACGCGCAGGCCGATGTCCTGGTGTGCCATCTCGCGACCGCGGAAACGCAAAGTGATCTTGGTCTTGTCGCCTTCTTCCAGGAATTTGATGAGGTTGCGCAGCTTGATGCTGTAGTCGCCTTCATCGGTACCCGGACGGAACTTGATTTCCTTGACCTGGATGATCTTCTGCTTGAGCTTGGCTTCGTGGGCCTTCTTCTGTTCCGAATACTTGAACTTGCCGTAGTCCATCAGGCGGCAAACCGGAGGGACCGCATTTGGCGCGATCTCAACCAGGTCGACGTTCTTTTCTTCGGCCAGACGGAACGCTTCGGCCAGGGTCACGATGCCCAGCGGCTCGTTGTCCACACCGTTCAAACGCATTTCCGGATGGGTGATTTCGCCATTAATGCGATTCTGCTTGTCAGTAGCTATGTCATTTCCTTTGAATGTATTGGTATTGGCCGGGATTATTTCGTCTTGGCGGCAACTTCGCCAACCAGACGCTCCACGAGCGTGTCGATGGGCATCACACCCAGATCGACATTACCGCGGGCTCGCACAGCCACTGTGTTCGCGTCCTTTTCCTTATCCCCAACAACGAGGATATACGGCAGTTTTTGGACGGAATGTTCACGTATTTTATAGGTGATCTTCTCGTTTCGCAAATCAGCGTGCACGCGCAGGCCTGCCGCGCGCAGCTTTGCCTCGACCTGCTTGACGTAATCGGCCTGTGCATCCGAAATATTCAGGACTGCGACTTGCACTGGAGCAAGCCAGAGCGGCAGCGCGCCGGCGTAGTTTTCGATCAGGATGCCGATGAAGCGCTCCATCGATCCCACGATCGCGCGGTGCAGCATCACGGGAACCTTGCGGGTATTGTCTTCTGCGACATACTCGGAACCGAGGCGACCCGGCATCGAGAAGTCCACCTGCACGGTGCCAACCTGCCATGGACGACCCAGGCTGTCCTTCAGGTGATATTCGATCTTCGGACCATAGAAGGCGCCCTCGCCCGGCAACTCGGTCCACTCCACGCCGCAGGCGCGCAGCGCCGAACGCAGCGATTCTTCGGCCTGGTCCCAGACCTCGTCCGAGCCGATGCGGCTATCCGGACGCAGCGCCAGCTTGACGTCGATATTGGTGAAGCCAAAGTCGTCGTAGACACCCATCGCCTGGGCGTGGAATTCGGTGACTTCGCGCTCAACCTGGTCTTCGGTACAGAAGATGTGACCATCATCCTGGGTGAAGCCGCGCACGCGCATCAGGCCGTGCAGCGCGCCGGATGGCTCGTTGCGGTGGCACTGGCCGAATTCGCCGAAGCGCAGCGGCAGGTCGCGGTAGGAGCGCATGCCGGAGTTATAGATCTGCACGTGACCCGGGCAGTTCATCGGCTTGAGCGCGTACGAGCGGTTTTCCGACTCAGTGGTGAACATATTGTCACGGTAGTTTTCCCAGTGACCGGTCTTTTCCCACAAGGTGCGATCGAGGATCTGCGGGGCCTTGACTTCGCTATAGCCGCTGACCTGATACTTGTGGCGCATATACTGCTCCACCTGTTGCCAGACAGTCCAGCCCTTCGGATGCCAGAACACCAGGCCCGGCGCCTCTTCCTGGAAGTGGAACAGATCCAACGCCTTGCCGAGCTTGCGGTGGTCGCGCTTTTCCGCTTCTTCCAGCATGTGCAGGTATTGCTCCTGGTCTTCCTTCTTGGTCCAGGCGGTGCCGTACACGCGCTGCAGCATCTCGTTCTTCGAGTCGCCACGCCAGTAGGCGCCGGCCAGCTTCATCAGCTTGAAGACCTTGATCTTGCCGGTCGACGGCACGTGCGGGCCGCGGCACAGGTCGGTGAAGCCGCCTTCGCTGTACAGCGACACGTCTTCATTGGCCGGAATCGAGGCGATGATCTCGGCCTTGTAGTGTTCGCCGATCGACTTGAAGTAGGTCACGGCTTCGTCGCGCGGCAGCACCTTGCGGGTGACCGGCTCGTCCTTCTTGGCCAGCTCGACCATTTTCTTTTCAATGGCGGCCAGGTCGTCCGGGGTGAACGGGCGCTTGTACGAGAAGTCGTAGTAAAAGCCGTTCTCGATGACCGGACCGATGGTGACCTGGGCTTCCGGGAACAATTCCTTGACCGCATAGGCCAGCAAGTGGGCGGTCGAGTGACGGATCACGTCCAGGCCTTCCGGATCGCGGTCGGTCACGATCGCCAGGTCGGCGTCGGCGTCGATCAGGTGCGAGGTGTCGACCACCTTGCCATTGACCTTGCCGGCCAGGGCCGCCTTGGCCAGGCTCGGGGCGATACTCTGCGCTACCTGGGCCACCGTCACGGGGCCGTCGAATTGACGGCTCGAGCCATCGGGAAGTCGGACGTTCAGCATGCTGCTCTCCAATTGGCGTAGGCGCCGGTGAAAAATAAACAAAAAGATAACGAAAACGTAAAAGACGAAAAAAAACGCGGCACTAGCCGCGTTTCTCTGTTGTGTCGAGCAAAAGCACACCCCATCGCGTCTAGCGATTCCCCCACAACCAGGTTGTAGTTCGCGGTGTCATAACCGTTGATGCCTTTCTCGCTCTTACATGTGTACTGGTGGGCGGTGCAGAATTCGAATCTGCGACCCCTTGGATGTCGACCAAGTATTCTAACCAGCTGAACTAACCGCCCGATGCCGCCATTATAGGGACCGCGTCGCGGAACCGCAACCCTCGCACGGAAATAGTTGCCGCGGAGTCCGCCCACGCCCTGCGGCGCAGGATGCTTTACACTTCGACACCAGGCCCATATTTACTTCTTGCGATGAACTTGAAACAGCTCGACCCTTCCCACCTGCACGCCCACCTGGACGGCGACGCCAGCCATTCGCACTCGATCGAGGCGCGCAGCCAGAAGGCGCTGGCGGTCGCGCTCGGCCTGACCCTGCTGTTCGCCGTGGTCGAAGTCATCACCGGCTTCATCTCCAATTCACTGGCCCTGATCTCGGACGCCGGCCATATGGTGACCGACGCCGCCGCCCTCGGCCTGGCCCTGCTGGCCCAACTGATCGCCAAGCGCCCGCCGTCGGCCCGCCACTCCTTCGGATTCGTGCGCGCCGAGGCGCTGGCCGCCTTCGTCAACTGCCTGGCGATGCTGGGCCTGGTGGCCTGGATCGGCTACGAGGCCGTGCAGCGCCTGCTTCATCCCGAGCACGTGCAAGGCGGCATCGTGCTGGTGGTCGCGGCCCTGGGCGCCTCGATCAACCTGCTGGTGGCCTGGATTCTTTCCCGTAACAACGACAGCATCAATACCCGCGCCGCCCTGGTCAATGTCATGGGCGACCTGCTGGGCTCGCTGGCGGCGATCGCCTCCGGCGCCATCATCTATATCACCGGATGGTTGCAGGCCGACCCGATCCTGTCGATCTTCGTTGCCCTCTTGATCCTGCGCTCGACCAGCGGCATCTTGCGGGAGTCGTACCACTTCCTGATGGAAGGCGTGCCGCATGCGATCGACTACGTGCAGGTCGGCGCCGACATGGCGGCCGTCGACGGCGTGCTGGCCGTGCACGATATGCACGTGTGGGATATGTCGCCGGGCCACCCGGCCCTGATCGGCCACATCGAGATCCGCAGCCTGGAAGAATGGCCGCCGGTGCTGGAAGCGGTGCGCGCCATGCTGCGCGAGCGCCACGGCATCGATCACGTGACCCTGCAGCCGGAGGCGGCCGGAGGCAAGTCGCTGTAGGCCGCTCCGTGTAAGCCGATGCCGACCCGGCGTGCAGGCGCGCGCCGATAGCCCGGCCGTTTGCCGTTCGGGATAATCGACGGCATGGAACTCAAACCAAATGTATTCGACACGCTGATCGTCGGCGGCGGCCCCGGCGGCCTGACCGCCGCCATCTACCTGCACCGCTTCACCCGCAACGTGGCCCTGGTCGACAAGGGCAATAGCCGCCTGGGGTGGATTCCCGTCTCGCACAATTACCCCGGCTTTCCGGATGGAATCAACGGCAAGCTGCTGCTGGACCAGCTGCGCTGCCAGCTCGGCAATTATGGCGGGCACGTGATTCCCGGCGAAGTCGTCGATCTGCGCATCGAGGATGGCTTGTTCGTGGCCGACTGCTGCAGTCCCGAGGGCGATTTGACGACCTTGCGCGCGCATACGGTGCTGCTGGCAACCGGGGTGGCCGACGCCGGCATGCCGGTCGAGCGCTGGGAAGAAGCCGTGGCGGCAGGCGCCGTGCGGCTATGCCCCGTGTGCGACGGCTTCGACGTGATCGACAGGCGCATCGCGGTGGCGACGTCCGAAGTCAATCCGGTGGGCCACGCGCTGTTCATGCGCAGCTTCAGCAGCGACGTGTGGTTGTTCGAACGGGCCGAGGAATCGGCCGTCAACGCCGAGGAAAAGCGCCAGCTGGGGGCGGCGAACGTGCGCCACATCACCTCGCCGCTGGCCGGCGTGACCCTCACCGACGACTTGCGACCGGTGCTGCACACGCGCGATGGCGAGGATTACGAATGCGACGTGTTCTATCCGATGCTGGGTGAAAGCGCGAGGTCGGGCCTGGCGAATGCGCTGGGCGCCGAAACGGTCGAGTGCGACAAGCTGCTGGTGGACGACCACTGCCGCACCTCGGTGCCGGGACTGTTCGCCATCGGCGACGTTACGCGCGGACTGAACCAGATCGCGGTGGCGGCGGGCCAGGCGGCGATTGCGGCCACGACCATCCACAACACGCTGCCCTGGGCCTTGCGCGCAAGCCCGTCTTGAGCACTCGATCAGGCCGCGGGCGTGCCGTCGTCGCCCATGCGCGCCCGCGCCAGTTGCCAGTCCATGTCCTGCATGATTTGCATCAGGCTACGCGCCGTCACCTTGGGCAGGGCCGACTCGGGCGCACTGCGCGCCGAACGCCCTCCCGGGTCGGTGAAATCGCTGTACTTCACTTCTCCCGGCACTGCCTTGAGGATATCGGCGATCCTGGCATCGGCAAGGGCCAGGCCGGCGCCGCCATCGCTCAGTTGCGCCCCATAGGCGCCACGCTCCCGATGGGTGACGCCGGAATCGTAAATCGTCGCCACGATATTGCCGCCCACCGTAATCTGGGCATAGATCTTGTCGGGATGCGCGTCGGCGTAGCGCCGTGCTGCCTCATAGCGCGCGGCCATCTGTTCCTCGTGCAGCTTGACCTCGGCGACCAGTTCGTCGGGCATCTTGAAGGCCAGGTCAGGCTGCTTTCTGGCCAACTCGCCAAGGGAAGTAATCGCGCCTTGCACGCGGTAGGGACTGGGGGAATCGATGCGGGTCGTCATGATCTGCTCCATGGTATGGGTGAGGTGCCGTCGGCTTGATCGGATACCACCCAGCTTACGACCATCGCCACCGGATCAAACGATCGATTAACCAAGGTTTACATACGCATAACGACGAATAGTCCGGGCACCCCGCCGGCAGACCGCTAGTTCTCGCCCGAGACCAGCGCGATGCGGCGCCGGATGCCCTCGACCGCCGCCGTGTCGCCGGCGGCCCTGGCACGCTGCTCCTGCACCCCGAGCCAGGCCAGCAAGGGCCGGCGCCAGCCCTGGTTCGACGCCGTGTCGGCCGCCAACTCGATGCCCTGCGGCGTCATGCGCCCGGCCTTGAACAGCGCCCCGGCCGCAACCATGCGCGACAGCGGGTCTTCGATCTTGTCCAGCGCTCCACCGCCGACCACGGCGCGATGCTGCTCGGGCAGCAGCGCCACGTCCAGTCCCTCCCACTGCCCCGCCAGGTAGGCGGCGTAGGTACGCTGCGCCGGCGTGGCGTCGGCGGTCAGCGCCGCATAACCGGGACAATCCTCGAACACCAGGCTGGCCGCCTGCGCCGCGCAACGCACCAGCTCGACCTGGGCCACGCGATCGGGCCGGCCGGTGGCCGCCGTCTCGGCGCGCGCCTCACGGAATTCCGATGCCGCCGCTGCCGTATGGCCCTTCAGGTAATCGTCGACCGAGGCGTCGAGCGCGCCCTTGGCGTTGGCCTGCCAGTCGGGCGGCAATGGCTTGCTCGCGCAGCCTGCCAGGGCGGCTGCGATGACTATATATGCGATCTTCATGGCAGCTTGATCTCCTGGCTACTCCGTGCGAACGGCCATTTCCGGTTAATCTCCTCGACCAGGCGATTCACCTTGCGCAAGCTGGCGTCGACCTCGCCGCGCAGGGCGCCCAGGTCTTCGGTGGCCTCGCGCGTGTTCGCGCCCACCGCCTGGGCCTCGACCAGCACCGCGTCGACCTTCTTCAGCGTGGTGCTGGCGTCCTGCAGGACCACGTCCAGCTGGCGGATCGCGGCTTGCGTGTCGTCCATCACGCCGGCCTTGCCGAACACGCGCTGGTCGGCCTTGGCCAGGATAAGGTTGACCCGGTCCAGCGCTTCCATGAGCTTCTTCGCCTCTTCATCGCCGCCCAGCGCCCCACCGAGCACGCCGTAGCGGCCCGACATGCGCCCGGTCACCGCCGACAGGTTGGCCAGGCTGGCGTTGACGTCGGAGCCCGATGCCGTCATGGTTTCCAGGTTTTCCAGCAGCGCCCTGGCGGTGGCGACGATGCGTGGGATCTCGGCGGTGGCGTCGCCGCGCAGCACGGTACGGGTGGAATTGGGCGGCAGCGGCGCGTCGGTCAGCACGCCGGTGTAGGCGCGCAGGCGGGTCTCGCCCACGATGCTCGACTCCAGCGTGAACACGCTCGAGGCACGCAGCCACTTGGCATCCTTGCTCTGGACGTCGACCGTGATCTGCACCTTGCCGTCGTCGCCCAGGTCGACCTGGCGCACGCGCCCGATCGGAAAGCCGGCGAAGGTCATGTCCATGCCGGGGATGACGCCGGACGAATCCTCGGCCACCAGGGTCAGGCGCTGGGTCGGCTCGAACACGCCGCGCGCGTACATCACGTACAGCACGAAGCCCGCGATCATGAAACCGAGCAGCACCAGCAGGATCACCGCCTTGGCTTCGACGTTCTTCGGTTCGTCGGGGATGGATGGATCGGGAGTCAGGTCCGGCATGGTGTTCTTCTTCAAGGATTCAGATGTATTTCAGGGCCAGCGAGCCGGCCTCGATCACGATCAGCACGAACAGCAGGCGCAACGCGCCGGGCTGCACGCTGGTGGCCAGGGCGCGCGGATAGCGCTGCAATTCGAGCACGGCGGCAGTGGGGATCAGGGCCACGGCCAGGCCGAACAGCACCGTCTTGAGCACGAAGCCGGCCGTCACCACCGGCGCGAACACGCGGCCCACGGTGCGGGTGTAGTCGGGGATGCCCCAGGGCGACAGGCCATACACGTTCAGGTAGGCCAGCAGCAGCACGATGATCGACGTGACCATCGCCAGGGACAGCACCGCCACCGCATTGGCGATCAGCTGCGGCACCAGGTCGCGCCGCACGCGCCTCAGCGCTTCGTCGCTGGCGGCGCGGATCGACAGGCCGGAACGGGCCAGACCCAGGGCCGAGGCGTCGAAGGCCATGCTGGCGCGCAGGGCCACGAACAGCGCCGCAGATAGTGGAATCAGCTCCAGCACCAGCACCCGCACCACTATCTCGAGGGCGAGGCCGGACAGGCCGTAGCTCTTGGCCGTGACCAGCACGATGCGGATGATGACCAGGCTGACCAGGCAGGACGCCAGCGTGAACCAGGGCAGCACCTGCCAGGTGCTGGCGTGGATGTGGCGCGCGGTGGCGTGGAAGCTCGCGCGGCGCCAGGTGGAGGGCGAGAGCGCCGTGACGACGGCGATCGCGCCCAGGTGGATCATGTACCACCAGCTGCGCAGGTAGCGCGCCAGGTAGGCGGGCCACAGGGTAGGTTGGGCGATGGGCGGGATCGTTCGCGGCATGGGCAGAATGATACTTCGGTTGCAAGGGATTGCGCGGACTCGTGACAAATGATTACGTTCGTGGTGAGCATGTCACTTGGGTCCCCGCCTGCGCGGGGACGACGTGCATACGTACTTGGTCAAAGCTGATCAGCATGCACAGCGCATCACTAGATCAACGTCGTTCCCGCGCAGGCGGGAACCCAAGTCTGCACGCACACCTACTGCCTCCTCGCCTCCATCACCCCCGACACCTCCATGATCGCCGCCAGCGCCTTCTGCGCCTGCGCCGTCGACCCGATCTCCGCCGTGAACACCATGCGCGCCTGCCCCTTGGCGCTTTGGGTATTCACCCCGATCACATTGATCTTCTCGCGCGAGAACACCTCGGAGATGTCGCGCAGCAGGCCTTGCCGGTCTTGCGCCAGGATGAACAGGTCGACCGGGTACACGGTTTCGACCCCGGCCATCCCCCACTCGACGTGGATCACGCGCTCGGGCGACTTGGCCTGCATCTCGGCGAAGTTCTTGCAACTGAGGCGATGGATCGAGACGCCCTTGCCGCGCGTGACGAAACCGACGATCGGGTCCGGCGGCGCTGGTTTGCAGCACTTGGCCAGCACCGTCATCAGCCCCTCGGTGCCCACCACCAGCACGCCCGACTTGGCGCCCTGCTCCACGCTCGATGCACGGCTTTTATTGACCACCGCCGCGTCTTCGACGGGAGCCGGCTCGGCGCCTTCATGCAGCGCCGCTTCCACGTGGCGCAGGCTGAATTTGTCCTTGCCGACCTCGATGAACAGTTCGTCCACCTTGGCGAAGCCCAGCTTCTGCGCCAGCAGCTCGAGGTTGACCGCGGTCTTGCCCTCGCGCTGGAGAGATTTCTCGACCGCAGCGCGGCCCTGGGCCAGGGTCTCGGCCTGGTCCAGGGCGTGGAACCAGGCGCGGATCTTGGAGCGGGTGCGGCTGCTGGCCGCATAGCCGGGACTGAGCCAGTCGCGCGACGGCCCCTGGCCGGCGGCGCCACCCTTGGCGGTGATGATCTCGCAGGTCTGGCCGTTCTTGAGCTGGGTATTCAGCGGCACCATCGTGCCGTCGATCTTGGCGCCGCGGCAGCGGTGGCCGACGTCGCTGTGCAGGTGATAGGCGAAGTCGATCGGCGTTGCGCCGACCGGCAGCTCCAGCACCCGCGCCTGCGGCGTCAGCACGAAGATGCGGTCGTCCAGGCTGGTCGCCTTGAGCTTCTCGACCCATTCCTTCTGCAGGTCTTCCTGGCCGGCCACGGCGTCGGTGACGTCGGTCTTCCAGGCCAGCAGCTGGCGCAGCCAGGCGATCTTCTCGTCATAGGCCTGGCTCTTGAAGTTGGAGCCGCCCTCTTCCTTGTAGCGCCAGTGGGCGGCGATGCCGTACTCGGCGAAGTTGTGCATCTCTTGCGTGCGGATCTGCACTTCGAGCGGACGGCCGTCGTCGGCCGTCACCACCGTGTGCAGCGAGCGGTAGCCGTTCGGCTTGGGCCGCGAGATGTAGTCGTCGAACTCCTTCGGCACCGGGGTCCAGATATTGTGGATCACGCCCAGCACCGTGTAGCAGGTCTTGATGTCGGGCACGATCACGCGGAAGGCGCGCACGTCATAGAGCTCCGAGAAATCGAGCTCCTTGCCGCGCATCTTGCTCCAGATGCTGTAGATGTGCTTCGGCCGTCCCGAGACGTCGGCCTTGATGCCGGCCGCGGCCAGTTCGTTTTGCAGGCGCGCGATCGACGAGGCCACGAAGCTCTCGCGCGACATGCGCTTCTCTTCGAGCATCTTGGCGATGCGTTTATAGGTGTCCGGCTCGATGAAGCGGAAAGCCAGGTCTTCCAGCTCCCATTTCAGTTGCCAGATGCCGAGCCGGTTGGCCAGCGGCGCATAGAAATCCAGCACTTCGCGGCCATAGGCGCGCGTGACCTCGTCGAAGCGTTTATGTTCGGCGAAGTAGCGCAAGGTGGCGGCGCACGAGGCCAGGCGCATCAGGACCACGCGCATGTCGGTGGCCATCGCCAGCAGCATCTTGCGCAGCGTTTCGTTCTGGGCCGCGGCCTGCTGGGCCGCGTTCTTGCCGCTGCCCACCGGCGCCTGGCCGGCGGTCAGGTCGCGCAGGCGGATCAGCTGGTGCACGCCCTGCACCAGCGCCGCCACCTCGGGGCCAAAGCGCTCCTCGATGCGTCCGAAGGTGGAAGGATCCATCAGCGCCAGCTCGAACAAGAGGCCCGCGATGCGGGTCTCGGCGTCGGTGTTCAGGTAGGCCAGGGTGCCGGCCGCGCCGAGCGAGAACTCGAAGGCGCCCTGGCCCGAGGCCGCAACCCGTTCGCCATAGCCCGCGGCCGCGTACTCGAGCGCCGCGTGCACGCGCACGCAGTCCTCCTGCCCCAGTCCCTGGACCAGGCCGCTGTTGACGTCGCCCAGCAGGGCGGTCGATACCATACGACGGCGCTGCCTTAGCGCAGGCCGGCGATGACGCAGACCTCGACCAGGCAGGCGGGGTTGGCGAGCTTCGCTTCGACGGTCGCGCGCGGCGGGGTATGGCCCTGCGCCACCCACTCGTCCCAGACGCTGTTCATGCCGGGGAAGTTGTCCATGCTGGAAATGAAGATCTGGCAGGAGAGGATGCAGGTCTTGTCGCTGCCGGCCTCGCCCAGCAGGCGGTCGACGTGACCCAGCACTTCGCGCATCTGCTCCTCGATGCCCTGGCTGGTGTCTTCGGCGATCTGGCCGGCCAGGTAGATGGTGTCGTTGTGGATCGCTACTTCGGACAGTCGTTTGCCTACATGCAGTCGTTTGATTTCCATGATCTCTTTCTTCTATGTCGAAAAGGTAAATATTCAGCCAACTATTCAGCCAACTAAGAACGCGCGCGCAATCGCGATCTGGTCGTCATGCACGAAGGTCGGCGCATGGCCCACCCCGGGGATCTCGACCAGGCGCGGACGCGGTCCGCGCTGCGTCATCTGCTGCGCCGTCTCGCGCGACAGCAGGTCGGACTGCTCGCCGCGCACCAGCAGGGTCGGGCAGCGGATCGCGTCCCAGGCCGCCCACAGCGCGGCCTCGTCCTGGGCCGCGCCTTCCAGCGTGATGGCGCGAAACGGCTGCGCCAGGTTCAAGTCGTAGTGGCGCTCCCACTGGCCATCCCGCCCCTCGCGCAGGACGTCGGCCGCCAGCTTGCGCCATTCGTCGTCGGAATGGGGGCCGAAGGATGCCGACACCGTTTTCACGAAATCGGCCCCGGCGGCGAAGCTGGGGAAGCGCAGGTCCTGGCCGATGTAGTCGCCGATGCGCCGCAGCGCGGCGCCATCGAGCACCGGCCCGATATCGTTGAGCACGAACCTGCGCACCGGATTACCCTCGAGCGCGGCCAGCGCCATGCCGATCAGGCCGCCCATCGAGGTGCCGAACCAGGCTACTCCTTCGTCGTCTGGCCCACCCCCGGCGCTGGCGCCGGCTGTGACGCGCGCGATCAGCGTCACCATATCGGCCACGTATTGCGGCACCGTGTAATAGGCCGGGTCGCGCAGGCGCTCCGAGCGCCCGCGCCCCACGATGTCCGGGCACACCACACGGTATTCATCGCACAGGGCGCGCGCCAGATGGTCGAAATCGTCGCCGACGCGGGTCACGCCGTGCACGCAGACCAGCACCTTCGGATTGTCCGCGTCGCCCCATTCCTTATAGGCGACGCGGTGCAGCCCGGCGGGCGAGCTGCACTGGACGCTTTTTAATCTGGGTTCAGACATCGTGACTCCGTGATGACAATATGGACCCGCCGGTTGGCGGCGGCTGTGCAATTCACCATTGCGATGGCGTTGCGATTAGAATTCTACCAATTCTTAGGAAGTTCCCCCGATCACCTTCACATAGAGGACACAATGAAATCCACCATGCTAGTTGGCAAAACGGCTCTCGTCACCGGTTCGACCTCCGGCATCGGGCTCGGAATCGCGCGCTCGCTGGCCGAACAGGGCGCCAACATCGTGTTCAACGGCTTCGGCGACGCCCAGCAGATCGAGAAGCTGTACACCGACATCGGCGCCGAATTCGGGGTGCAGACGGCCTACCACAACGCCGACATGTCCAAGCCAGAGGAAATCGAGGCCTTGATGGCCTTCGCCAACGAAAAATTCGGCGGGATCGACGTCCTGGTCAACAACGCCGGCATCCAGCATGTGGCCGCGGTCGAGGACTTCCCCACCGAGAAATGGGACGCCATCATCGCCATCAACCTCAGCTCGGCCTTCCACACGACCCGCCTGGCCCTGCCCGGCATGAAGCAGAAAAACTGGGGCCGCATCATCAACCTGGCGTCGGTGCACGGCCTGGTGGGATCGAGCCAGAAATCGGCCTACGTCGCCGCCAAGCACGGCCTGGTCGGCTTCACCAAGGTGACGGCGCTCGAGACGGCGCAGACCGGCGTGACCGCGAATGCGATCTGCCCCGGCTTCGTGCTGACCCCGCTGGTGCAGAAACAGGTCGACGAACGCGCCGCGCGCGAGGGCCTGGACAACGACGCCGCACGCAGGGCCCTGCTGTCCGAAAAGCAGCCCTCGGGCGAATTCGTGACCCCGGAAGAACTGGGCGCGCTGGCCGTGTTCTTCTGCAGCCCGGCCGCCGCCCAGGTGCGCGGCGTGGCCTGGAATATGGATGGAGGCTGGGCTGCGCAATAGGCCCGAGGCGGCCGACGGCGGCGCGGCCCAGGGCATCGATGCGCTCAGCCGCCTGCTGTCGCTGTTCACCCTGCGCACCTCGCTCGACATCCGCTGCGCGCTGGCCGCGCCGTGGGTGCTGGAGCAGCCGGCGGCCAGCGCCGGCGTGGCGCCCTACCACCTGATCGTCGAGGGCGAAGCCGCGGTCGACACGCCCAGCGGCGAACGGATCGCCCTGCGCGCCGGCGACATCGTCGTCTTCCCGCAGGGCGGCGCGCACCGCTTGTATGCGGGCCCGCCGGAGCAGGCGCGTCCGCTGACGGACGTGCCGGGCCCGGCGCCGCTGCGCTGGGTCGCCAATGGCGGCGACGGCGCGCCGACCGGCATCCTGTGCGGCCAGTTCGTGTTCGACGACGGCGCACGCCGCGTCCTGCAGCCGGCGCTGCCCGCCATGATCGTCGTGCACGCCTCTTCACGCCCCGACTTCGCGGGCCTGCTGGCGCTGGTGACGATGCTGCGCAGCGAAGCCGACAGCGCCCGCCCCGGCGCCGCAGCCGTGGTGGCGCAACTGTCCGGGGCGCTGTTCACGCTGCTGCTGCGCGCCTGGCTCGACGACAGTCCGACCACGCCGGGCCTGCTGGCGGTGCTCGCCGACCGCCGCCTTGGTCCCGCGCTGCGCCTGATGCTGGCGCAACTGGACCGCTCCTGGCTGGTGGAAGAGCTGGCGGCGGCCTGCTTCATGTCACGCGCCACCTTCGCGCGCCTGTTCCGCCAATTGGCGGGGACAACGCCGCTCGATGCATTGGTACAGTTGCGCATGACCCAGGCCGCGCAGTGGCTGGCGCGCGACACCCGGCCGATCGCGGCGATCGGCGAAGCGGTCGGCTACCAGTCCGAGGCGGCGTTCAGCCGTGTCTTCAAGCGCCGCTACGGCGTGGGGCCGGGCGCCTGGCGCCGCGCCGCAATGGCCGCCTGAAGCCGGGTACTGCCCTCTGCCAGAAGGGCCATGGCGCACACGCTGTTGACGCCCCTTCCCTCTCGCACCGCTGCGGTGCGTGGTTTTCCACAATGCCCTGGTGCAGTGCAGCATGCGGATTTCCACAATAGCCCGCAGGGAACGATTGCTCCAACATGGAACAACCACCAACCTCGTTGAAGAGTTGCCATGAAGAAGCCTTTTTATAAAGTACTGTATGTCCAGGTGCTGATCGCCATCGTCCTTGGCGTGTTGCTGGGGGTGTTCTACCCCGAACTGGGCACCGCGATGAAGCCATTGGGAGACGGCTTCATCAAACTGATCAAGATGATCATCGCCCCCGTGATCTTCTGTACCGTCGTTGCCGGCATCGCCGGGATGCAGGACATGAAGAAGATCGGCCGCGTCGGCGGCAAGGCGCTGATCTATTTCGAAGTCGTGTCGACCTTCGCCCTGGCCATCGGCCTGGTGGTCGCCAACCTGGCCAAGCCGGGCGCCGGCTTCAACGTCGATCCGGCCCACCTCGATTCGAGCTCGATCGCGCAATACACCACCAATGCGCATGCCCAGACCACGACCGAGTTCATCATGCACATCATCCCGACGACGTTCGTGGATGCTTTCGCCACCGGTAATATCCTGCAAGTGCTGCTGGTCGCGATCCTGTTCGGCTTCTCGCTGTCGATGATGGGCGAACGCGGCCGTCCGGTGACCAAGTTCATCGACGACATCGCCCACGTGATCTTCGGCATCGTCAACATCGTCATGAAAGTCGCCCCGCTCGGCGCCTTCGGCGCGATGGCCTTCACCATCGGCAAATACGGCATCGCCTCGCTGCTGCCGCTGGCCAAGCTGATGGGTTCGTTCTACCTGACCTGCGCGCTGTTCGTCTTCATCGTGCTGGGCCTGATCGCCAGGTTCACCGGCTTCTCGATCTTCAAGTTCATCAAGTACATCAAGGAAGAACTGCTGATCGTGCTGGGCACCTCGTCGTCGGAAAGCGCCCTGCCGAACCTGATGCGCAAGCTGGAAAAGCTGGGCTGCTCGAAGCCAGTGGTCGGCCTGGTCGTTCCGACCGGCTACTCGTTCAACCTGGACGGCACCAATATCTACATGACGATGGCGGCGCTGTTCGTGGCGCAGGCCACCAATACCGACCTGACCCTGACCCAGGAATTGACCATCCTGCTGGTGGCGATGCTGACCTCGAAAGGCGCATCGGGCATCACCGGCGCCGGATTCATCACCCTGGCCGCGACCCTGGCCGTGGTGCCGACCATTCCGGTGGCGGGCATGGCCCTGATCCTCGGTATCGACCGCTTCATGAGCGAAGCGCGCGCCCTGACCAACTTCATCGGCAACGGTGTCGCGACGGTGGTGGTGTCGAAGTGGGAGAAGGAACTGGATACGGCGCGCATGGACGACGTCCTGAGTGGTCGCGTCCATATCGAAGACCAGAACAGCATGAAGGAAGTGCGCGAAGCGGCGTAATCCCTCACTACCTGTCCAGGAAACCGTGCCCTCGTGGCACGGTTTTTTTATGCCCGCGTTTTTATGCCCGCAACGTGTCTGCTATATTGCGCCTACCAAGATTGACGCCCGCGCCCACGATGCACATCGCCGCCAAACCCGATAATGAGGCCAGCCGCCTCGCTGCCCTTTACGAGCTGCTGATCCTCGACACCCCGCCCGAGGAACGCTTCGACAAGATCGCCCAATTCGCCGCCAGCGAATTCGACATGCCGATCGTCCTGATTACCCTGCTCGACGTCGAGCGCCAGTGGTTCAAGGCGCGCGTCGGCACCAAAGTGTGCGAGACGGGACGCGACATCTCGTTCTGCTCGCACGCCATCCTGAGCGACGACATCATGATGGTCGACGATGCGCTGCAAGACCCGCGCTTCGCCGACAACCCGCTGGTGACGGGCGCCCCGCACATCCGCTTCTATGCCGGCGCGCCGCTGGCGCTGCCATCCGGCCTGCGCCTGGGCACCCTGTGCCTGATCGACCGCCGGCCGCGCACGCTCGACGCGCTCGACCTGGGCATCCTCGGTACGCTGCGCGACCTGGCGGTGATGGAACTGGCGCGCACGGAGGAAAAACACGATGCCTGACAGCCACATCCTGCTGGTCGAACCGGAGCCGATGTTGCGCCGCACCGTGGTCATGACGGCGCGCAGCCTCTGCATGAGCCAGGTGCATGAAGCGGCCAGCAACGACGCCGCGCTGCGCCTGCTGCGCTCGCGCACTTTCCATGGCGCCGTGGTCGCCGTCGATTGCGTCGGTCGTGGCGCCGACCGGCAATACGACCTGGGCCTGATCGACCGCTTGCGCGCCGACGATGCGCCGGGCAAGACAATGCCGATCGCCATCATGGCCGAGCAGGCTACGGCAGAACTGCTGAGTGCGCTACGCGACCGCAATATCAGCCGCGTCATTCTCAAGCCATTCCGCGCCAAGGTGCTGCTGGAAACGATCGAGCGATTCGGCGCGATTCCGCGCCTGCCCTGACCGGCCATGTCCGCGGCATCGCCTCACACTACCCAGCACGGGTGAACACGCGAATTGATGTAGACATCGCAATCTAGACAGGATAATCTAGGTACACCCTGAACAGACGAGGTCATGTCATGCCGCGCTCCCCCGACGCTCCCAAGCCCACGCCCGCCGAACTCGACCTGCTGCAAGTGCTCTGGCCGCTCGGCGCAGCCACCGCCAAGCAGGTGCACGAGGCGATGCTCCCGCAGCGCCCCGACGTCACCTATGCCACGGTGTTGCGCCTGATGCAGGTCATGCACGGCAAGGGCTTGCTCAGCCGCGACGAGAGCGAACGTTCGCACGTGTATGCGCCGGTGCATGAACGCGATGCCCTGCAGACCAATCTGCTGCAAGACCTGATGCAGCGCGCCTTCTCGGGCTCGGCCAAGGCTTTGGTGCTGGCCGCGCTGAAAAGCGGCATCTCGAAGAAGGAACGGGACGAGATCGAGCAGCTCCTGAAGGACGAGGACAAGCGATGAACGCCTTCGGCATCGTCGACAGCATCGGCTGGACGCTGATCCATTTCAGCTGGCAGGGCGCATTGGTCGGTGGCCAGACCGCGCTCGCCCTCACCCTGCTGCGCAAGGCGCGTCCCGAGACGCGCTACCTCGTCGCCTGCATCGGGCTGCTGCTGTGCCTGGCATGGCCGGCAACCGAACTATTCCTGCGCTTGGGTAGCGACAGCGGCGCCGATGGCGCCCTCGCGATCGTGCTGTCCGGCGCCGCAGTCGGCGTGGCACAAGAAAGTGGCTGGAGCGGCCTGTTCCAGCGCAACCTGGCCTGGATCGTGGGCGCCTGGGCGGTCTGCGCGCTGTTCCTGGCGCTGCGCATGATCGCGGGGCTCATCTGGGTGCGGCGCGCGGCCATGCGGGAAGGCCACGATCCGGCATGGCAGGCGCGCCTCGACCGCCTCGCCACGCAATTCGGTCTGGCGCGGCCGATCCGCCTGCGCATCGTCAACGGTTTATCAAGCCCGGTCACCGCCGGCTGGTGGCGTCCGGTGGTGCTGGTGCCGGCCTCGCTGGTAACTACCATGCCCCCGCACCTGCTGGAAGCGCTGCTGGCGCACGAACTGGCGCACATCCGGCGCCACGACTACCTGGTCAACCTGTGCCAGAACGTCATCGAATCGCTGTTGTTCTACCACCCGGCGGTCTGGTGGATCTCGCGCCGCATCCGCGTCGAACGGGAACAGATCGCCGACTCCATCGCGGCACGGCAACTGGGCGAACCGCGGCGCCTGGCCCTGGCCCTCTCGGAACTGGAGAAACTCCAGTTCTCCACCCACCACCTGGCCCAGGCGGCCAACGGAGGAGATCTCATGTCACGCATCAAACAACTGGTTCGTCCCGATACCGAAGCGCTGAACTGGAAAGCCGCGATCCCGGTGCTCGGATTCCTGCTCGCTGGCCTGGCCGGCTGCGCCCAGACGCCGCCATCCAGCCCGGCAATGGCCAAGACCGACAGCATCGTCAATATCCCGATTGCGAAGTTCGACTCCTGCGAACGGCCGAAGTATCCGGCCGAGGCGCTGGCGCGCGATATCCAGGGTACGGTAACCCTCGGCTTCCTGGTCAGCGCCGAAGGGGCGGTACGCGAGACCGCCTTGCGCAAGTCGAGCGGCGACACGTCGCTGGATGAGGCGGCCCGCACGGCGCTGGCCAGGTGCACGTTCACGCCCGGCACGGTCGACGGCAAGCCGACCGAGCAGTGGACTGAGGTACAGTACGTCTGGGTTTCTAAATAAGAGAAAAGGAAAAGTAATGCCTATCAAGGAGAGCATCCCTTCCCGTCCATGCCAGCGTGGAAAAGGCGGCATATCGATGATGGCGATGGGGCTGGGGCTGGCAGCCACGGTCCTGGCCGGTTGCACCGGGACGGCGCCGGTCAATCCCTTCGCCGGGATGCCGGACAGTGTCACCACCGAGCCGGTCGCGAATTTCAAGTCTTGCCGCAAGCCGGAGTATCCCCCGCAGGCGCTGGCCGCCAAGGTCGAAGGCACGGTCACCCTCGCCTTCCTGGTCAGGGCCGACGGCACGGTGCGCGAAGCGGTGGTGCGCAAGACCAGCGGCAATGCCTCGCTGGACGAGACGGCGCGCGCGGCGCTCGCCAAGTGCCGGTTCCAGCCGGGTACGGTGAACGGTGCGCCGAAGGAGCAGTGGACTGAGCTGAAATACGCCTGGGTGCCGGAATGAAGCCGAGCCTGGGTATGCTCGCGGCCTCTGCCATGGCCGCCGCCGTTATGGCGGGTTGCACACAGGCGCCGATGGCGGAACAAGCCGCCGCGAATCCGAATGCGACGCAGCAGCCGGTCGTGAACTTCGCTTCTTGCCAACGGCCGGTGTATCCGCCACAAGCTCTCGCCGACAAGATCGAGGGCACGTCGACGATCGGCTTCCTCGTCGGTCCCGACGGCAAGGTGATCGCATCGAAGGTCTATACCTCGAGCGGCAATGCGTCGCTCGACGAGGCCGCCCGCAGCGCGATCTCGCAATGCACCTTCAGGCCGCCGAGCCACAAGGGGAAACCGGCCCAGGCCTGGATTCCGGTGCAATACGTCTGGAAGATGGATTGAGCGTGATTCGGCACGCTATAACGACAAAGGGCGCTGGAAGCTCCAGCGCCCTTTGTCCTTGACGGCCGCGCTGCTTACAGCGCCGAGGTATCCAGTTCGCAGCCGGTGGCGGCCACGATTTCGTCACGGCTCACGCCGGGCGCCAGTTCCACGACCTTGAGGCCGGTATCGGTCACGTCGATCACGCCCAGGTCGGTGATGATGCGGTCGACCACGCCCACGCCGGTCAGCGGCAGGTCGCATTTCTTGAGGATCTTGTGGCTGGTGCTGCCATCCTTGGCGGTAGCGACGTGCTCCATCACGACCACTACGCGCTTGACGCCGGCGACCAGGTCCATCGCGCCGCCCATGCCCTTGACCATCTTGCCTGGGATCATCCAGTTGGCCAGGTCGCCGTGTTCCGACACCTGCATCGCGCCCAGGATCGCCAGGTTGATCTTGCCGCCGCGGATCATGCCGAAGGAGTCGGCCGAGCTGAAGTACGCCGAGCCGGGCAGCGCCGTCACGGTCTGCTTGCCGGCGTTGATCAGGTCGGCGTCGACTTCTTCTTCCGTCGGGAATGGGCCGATGCCCAGCAGGCCATTCTCGGACTGCAGGAAGACCTCGATATCCTTGGGTACATAGTTGGCGACCAGGGTCGGCAAGCCGATGCCCAGGTTCACATAGAAGCCGTCCTGCAGCTCCCGGGCCGCGCGCGCGGCCATTTCATCACGAGTCCATGCCATGTTCTTGTCTCCGAATATAGGTGATCAAGCGCGTACGGTGCGCTGTTCGATGCGTTTCTCGGGCGTCGGGTTGTGGACGATGCGGTGCACGAAGATGCTGGCCAGGTGCACCTGGTCCGGATCGATTTCGCCGATCTCGACCAGCTGTTCGACTTCCACGATGCAGACCTTGCCGGCCATGGCCACGTTCGGATTGAAGTTGCGTGCGGTCTTGCGGAACACCAGGTTGCCGGCGCGGTCGGCCTTATAGGCCTTGACCAGCGACACGTCCGGGAACAGCGCATGTTCCATCACGTAGTGCTCGCCGTCGAACTCACGGGTTTCCTTGCCCTCGGCGACGATCGTGCCGTAGCCGGTCTTGGTGAAGAAAGCCGGGATGCCAGCGCCGCCGGCGCGCAGCTTCTCGGCCAGGGTGCCCTGCGGGGTGAATTCGAGTTCGAGCTCGCCGGCCAGGAACTGGCGCGCGAATTCCTTGTTTTCGCCCACGTAGGACGAGATCATCTTCTTGATCTGGCGCGTTTCCAGCAGCTGGCCGAGGCCGAAACCATCCACGCCGGCGTTGTTGGAAATGGCGGTGAGGTTCTTGGCGCCCGAATCGCGCAGCGCCGCGATCAGGGCTTCCGGAATGCCGCACAGGCCGAAGCCGCCCACGGCGATGGTCTGGCCGTCTTGCACGATGCCGGCCAGGGCCGAACGCGCGTCAGGATAAACTTTATTCATACCCGTCCCTTTTATTGGTTAAGCCGAAGCTCTTCTGTACTACTGAGTAGACTCTCAGCATAGAATACGTGACAAAGAAGCACAATACCGTAGAACTACGGCCAATCCCAACACATAGCACCGCGAATGAAGACGGCTGTCGATCTGCATCAGATGAACCATCAGAACCTACATGCGCCGGGCATCGATTACGAGATGATCTTCCAGCACGCGCCGGTGGGCATGTGCGTGTCGGTCGACCGGGTGATCCAGACCTGCAACGGTGCACTGGTGGAGATGTTCGGTTATGCCGAAGGCAAGCTCGATGGGCAATCGTTCAGCGTCCTGTATCCGACCATGGATGAGTTCCTGCGCACCGGCGACCGCATCATCCCCATCATGAACGCCAAGGGGCGCTATTCGGATGAGCGCATCATGCGCCGCGCCAACGGCGAGCTGTTCTGGTGTCACGTGACCGGGCGCGCGCTGGATCCGGCCCTACCCCTGGGCGCCGGGGTTTGGACCTTCGAGGACGTCAGCGAAAAACGTCCGGTGACGGCGCAACTGACCCCACGCGAGCGCGAAATCGCGGCGCTGCTGGTGGAAGGAAAGACGAGCAAGATGATTGCACGCGATACTGGCCTGAGCCCGCGCACGGTAGAAATGCACCGGGCCAGCCTGATGCGCAAATTCGCCGCATCGACCTCGTCGGAGCTGGTGCACAAGCTGGTGGGTGTGCGCGGCTAGCAGTCCCGTCCGCGTTTGGTAAATACGACGGCGCCGTCGCCGGTGGCCATGGACGGCCGATGACCGGCATTCGCGGGCATGGCGTTTGCCCGCCGCGTCAGCACGAAGACCAGGGCCGCGATCCAGAACGCGCCGGTCCAGCCCAGCAGCGCGCACCACAGGAAGACCCGGTCGGCATGGGGATAGTCGCGCTTCATGGCGATCACACCTGGCAACAGCAACAGATACACCAAGGTTCCCAGGAGCACGAGGGCGATGCGCAGCAGGCATAGCCCGCAAGCGGCCAGCAGGACGATCCCGATACGCGCGATCCGCTTCATGTATCCCCCCGAATCGGCTGGCGCAGCCGTTCACGCAAGGTCAGGATGAAGGCCCCGCCGATGCCGAGGAACAGGCCGAGCACGATGGACAGTGCGACGATCACCTTGCGCGAGCCGGCCGGCTTCATCGGCACGACCGCCTCGTCGACGATCCTGACGTTGCTGGAGCGGTCTCCGGCATCGACGTCGAGTTCTTCCGTGCGGCGCAGCACCGCGTTATACAGGTCGGTCTCGGCCTTCAGGTCGCGCGCCCGCCGCTCTAGCTCGGTCGCCAGGGCGGGCAGGCGCCCGGCCTCGGCCTCGAGGCCGGCAATCTCCTGGCGCGCCCCGTCCAGCTGCCGGTCCAGCGCCAGCAGCTCAGGATGCCGGTCGCCGAAGCGCACGCCAAGCTCGGCGCGCCTGCGCTGCAACTGGGCCAGTTGCTCGCGGGTGGCGGACAGGCGGCCGAGCGCAAGGCGCGTATCCTCGACGACGTCGGCGGCGCCGTGCTGGCGGCGGTAGGATTCGTAGCGCTCCTCGGCGGCGGCGACGCGCTGGCGCAGCGCGGGAAGGCGCGCGCGCAGTACGTCCATCGAACCGGTCGACTCGCTCGCTTTCTCGCTACGCACATGCTCCATATAGACATTGCCGATCTCGTTGAGGACGGCCGTGAGCCGGCGCGGCTCGACTCCCTGGAGCCTCACGCTGAGGACGCCCGTGTCCTTGCCGAGCTCGGCAACCTCCAATGCGGTCGCGATCTCGTCGATCACGGCCGGGACCGAGCGCCGCGCCACCAGGTAGGTGGTGCCGGGCGCGCCCTCCAGCGCGGCGATCGTGAGGCGCACGCTGCCGCCGCCCTGCTCCGTCACCAACGGCGTGCCGACCCGGCCGACGACGGCGCGGGCTTCGTCCCCGGCGCGCAGGCTGTAGCGTTCCCGGTCGAGGCGCGTGACATGGAGCGGCTGGTCGAGGAGGTCCGGCGGCACCGCCAGCTCGCTCACCCGGATGCGCTCGCTGCCCCAGGCATAGCCGCCGTAGGGCGCCGGCGCCAGGCCGTGGCGCGCATTCCAGCGCGCCAGCGCCGTGCCGATCGCAGGGAAGTAGCGCGGCTCGGCCACCACGTCCAGCCGCAAGCGGGTCGCGGCCGTCCCGATGACCGCACGCGAGCGCAGCAGTTCGGCTTCGGCCATGGCGCGCTTGTACGCCGTGCCGGGCGTGGTCTGGCCGAGCAGCGTGCGCGGTTCGGACGAACGCATGTCGGTCACGTGGATCATCAGGTTGGCCGTATAGGACGGTGGCCGCGCCAGGGCGTAGAGGGTGCCCAGCGCCGCCACCGACAAGGTCACCAGCGCGATGAACAGCCGGTGGCGCACCATCACCCCGACATGTTCCGTCAGCCTGAACGGCACCAGCGCGGGGCCCGGATCGAACCTGTCCAAGGGCGTCGCTTCCGGTGTCAGGATCTCGTTCTTCCCCATGCTGCTCCCTCGGTTGGACCGGCACCGCGCACTGCTGCGCGGCTATGCAAGAGCCTATCCTCATAAGCTCTCCATGACGTGGCGCGTGAAGGCAAGCCTGCTATCACTACCCTATCGCGATAAACACATCACTTGCTGAGTTAGATCAAGGCGATCGGTAACTCAGCAAGAAGAATCTGTGCTTCAAGCGCCCCCAGCCGACGCTGAAGCGGGTTTCAGCTACCTACATACTCCAGGAATGGCGACTTCAGGCCGATGGCGGCCGCGCCGCGAGCGGCACCACGCCGGTAACGGCGAATGGCGCGCACAGGCGGCGCAGCTCTCCCAGGCCGCCACACGCCGCGAACAGCGCCAGCGTTGCGGCGGCGTACACGCCCAGCTTGCCCCCGAGGGCGCGCCACGGGTCGGCGCCGAAGGCTGGCGCGCACCATTCGGCCAGCAGGATTCCCGCCACGCAGGCGCCCAGCACCAGCCCCGCCAGCCGCAGCGGAAACATCGCGCGCCATGGCCGCTCCAGCACCTTCCCGACGGCGCGCGCATTGGCGAGTTCGCACAGCAGGAAGGCGGCAACGCTGCCGAGCGCCGCCCCGGCCAGGCCGAACCAGTGCACGCCGGCCAGGCTCAGGGTGACGGACAGCGCCAGTCCGGCAAGATTGATCCGCAGCGCCAGCCGGCCCATGTCGAGCGCCGGCATCGCGAAGCCGACCGCCACCGACTGCAGCACGACCAGCAGCAAGTACAAGCGCATCACCGGGACCGCCGCCAGATAACGGTCGGTGTACACCAGCGCCACGATCTCGGGCGCCAGCAGGAACAGCGCGCAGGCCAGGGGCGCCAGCAGCAGCGTCGCCGCCCCGCTCCCCTTGAGCAGCAGCGCGTGGACTTCGCCGCGGGCGCCGCCGGCGAAGGCGCGGTTCAGGTGCGGGAGCATCGCGCTATTGATCGGCTGGCGAATCAGCGTGGCGACCGGCAGCACCACGGCGCCGATGGTGAACGCGGCGAAGACGTGCGGCGGCATCACCGACGCGGCGATCCAGCCGTCGGCCTGGGCCCGCATGGCGAACAGGCTGCCGCCCGCGGCGAACGGCAGCGCATAGCGTAACTGCGCCAGCAGGCTCGCCGGCTCGCAGCGCAGGCGCGCACCGCCCGGCCGGGTCAGGAGATAGGCAGCCAGCACCGCCAGGCGCAGCGAAGCGTCGAGCACCAGCGCCGCCACCACCCAGCCGATGTCGTGCGACAGGACCGCGGCCATCGCCACCAGGGCGGTGCGCAGTAGGGCCAACACCAGCTCGGTACTGCAATGCCACAGGATGCGCCCCTCGGCGATCGCCAGCGTGGTCACGATCGTCAGCAACACCGACAGGCCCAGGTAGAGCGCCGACAGGCCGTGCGTGGCCCGGTGCAGCGCGCGCAACAGCTCGCCCGCGAGCGGGCTGGCCGGACTCACGAGGAAGGCCACGACCAGGCCCATGCAGGCCAGCCAGGCGGCGGCGTTGCCGATCACCGTCAGTTGCCGGCTGCCGGCGCGCGGCAGGAAGTAGTACAGCGCCTGCGGCATGAAGGCCGGGGCCAGCGCCAGCGCCGTTCCCAGCACCAGGGTCAGGAAGCGGTACTGGCCGAAGGTGTCGGCGTCGAGCTGGCGCACGAGGATCACGGGCAGCAGGAACTGCAAGGCGAACTCGACCATGCCGCCGGCGGTCAGGAACGCCGCCGACCGGCTCACTCCCATGGCTTGACCGGCGCGCCCCATATCAGTGCCGCACCAGGTCGCTGAACTCGCGCGCGTAGGCGTCCACCATCCGCGTCAGCGAGAATTCGCTGATCACCTTGCGCAGGCTGGCGGCGCCGAAGGCGCTGCGGCAGCCCGGGTCGGCCATGCGCAGGATGCGGTCGGACAGCGCGGCCACGTCGGCCTTGGGATACAGGTAGCCATTGCCCGAGTGTTCGACCTGCTCCGAGGCGCCGCCCACGTCGGCCATGATCAGGGGTTTACCCAGCGCCATCGCTTCGAGCGCCGCGATCGAGAAGGTCTCGTTATGCGAGGGCACCACGATCACGTCGCACGAGGCGATGGCGAGCCGCACGTCGGCCAGCACACCCGTGATCGCGACGTCCTCCGTCAGGCGCAGGCTTTCGATGGTGGATTCGATCGCCGGCCGCATCGGCCCGTCCCCGATCATCAGGCACTTGGCGCAGGTGCCGGCCGCGTGCGCCATGTGGAGCGCACGCAGCAGGTCCTGGTGCCCTTTTTCCTGGCGCAGGATCCCGCAGATGCCGACCACGTAGTCGTGATCCGCGAAGCCGTTCAGTCGCCGGAAAGCGCAGATCTGCGCCGGCCCGAAGTCGTTCCTGAAGCGGCCCAGGTCGACGCCGTTGTGCACCACCTGCGAACTGCGCGCCCTCACCCGCTGGGTCTCCCAGTACGAGCGCTGGTTCTTGCAGACGAAGACCAGCAGGTCGGACATCCACATCAGGGGCCGGTACAGATACATCTGCAGCCACGCGCGCCGCGTAAACGGCTCGGTCGAATGCAGGATCTCTACCACGCGCAGGCGCCGCCGCGACAGCAGCCGCACCGCCCATGCATAGATCAGCGGATACGGGTTGGCGCAGACGATGATGTCGACCTCGCGCTCTGCCGCATAGTCCGCCAGCCGGCGCGCCGCACCCAGGTCGAGCTTGTTGCGGGCGTTCAGGCAGAACGCCGACACCCGGCAATGTTCGTCGTCGAAGGCGCCGGGGATTTCGGCCTCGTCCTTCAGGTAGACCAGCGACACCGAGAAGCGGCGCCGGTCGAGCGCCTGCGCCAGCGTCACCGCATGGGTCTCGGCCCCGCCGACGCTGGCGGACACGACCAGGAACATCACGTGCAGCGGCCGTTCAGTTGCTTGTTCCATGGCAGACCTCCTCGAGTCCATCCAGATAGGGGCCAAGCACGTCCTGCTCGGCATAATGCCGCTCCATGTAGGCGCGGCAGCGCGCGCTGCGCGCCTGCCAGTCGGCGCCGCCCGCGGCCAGCGCGGCGACCTGCGCCGCCATGTCGTCCAGCGTGGTTGCCGCATGACCGAGTCCTTCGCGGGCGATCACCCCGTCGGGGTCGAAGAAGGCGACCGTGGGCGTGCCGTGGATCCAGGCTTGCAGGTAGGAGTTGGGGAAACCTTCGCTGTCCGAGGTATTGACGAACACCCGCGCCGCCGCGTAGCGTCCGGCCATCCGGTGGTACGGCACGCGGCCACTGAACGACAGGTTGGGCAATTGCGCGGCCTGCGCCGCGATGCCAGCATACAGTTCGGCGGCGCCGGGCTGTTCTCCTCCGATCATGCAAAAACGCAGGCGCGGCAGGCGGCGCGCCAGCTCGAGCAGCAGGTCCGGGCGCTTGAACTGGCGCAGGTTGTTCACCCACAGCACGTCGACCTCGCGCTCCACCGGCTCCGCCGCCGCCTGCACCAGCATGCGCGCGACCGTGCTGTGGCGCAGGTAGTTCTGCAGCATGGCGTCGCGCTGGCGCTCGGTCTGGACCAGCACCAGGTGTGCCCGCTGCAAGCCGTATTCGTACAGCTTGCGGTCGCGCCGGTATTTGATCAGGAGCGCATCCGGCTCGCAGTCGCTGTCATGCGCAACCCGGAACACCAGCTTGCGGCCGTGAAGGCGGCAGAACAGCGCTACCAGGCCCAGCTGCATGCCGGCGCAGCTCAGGTAGTACACGTCGGCGTCGGCGCGCCGCAGCGCGCGCCAGGTCTTGATCCAGCGTGGATAGACAAAACGCAGCACCGGCAGTCCGGCCGCCTGGCGGAACGCGCGGTGGGTGACGACGCCCGACCAGCTGCGGCGATCGGCCTGGCCGTAGTCGAACACGACCATGCTGACCTCGAAGCCGCGCCGCACCAGTGCGCCGGCCAGCAGCGTCTGCTGGACCTGCTCGCCGCCGATCCCGTGCATATTGAATTCCTCGGCCAGCACCGGCAGATTGTCCATGCCGACGAAACAGACTTTCATGTCGCCTCCCCCGTTGCGCGCCGGCCGCGTGCCGGGGCGCGCACCGCAGGTGCGGCCTGCGCACGGGCCAGGGTCCCGACCGCCGCGCCATAGCACAGCCAGAAATACACATGCGTGAACGCCGGCATGAAGCTGTCGTCGGTCAGGCCCTGGACCAGCAGCAGCAGGATGCAGGCCGCGCCGCCAATGAAGAATCCGGCCAGCGCGCCCTGGGCGAGCCGGGCGGCCTGGCGCGCCGCGCGCCGCAACAGTCGCCAGGCATGGGCGAAGAACAGCGCGGTCAGCACACTGCCGACGATGCCGACGTCGAGCAGCGAGGCCAGGTAGGCGCTGTGTGGGTGGCTCACCGGCAGGATCGTGCGCGCCTGCGCCGCCTGCGACCACAGGATCGATCCGTGGCCGGCGCCCAGGATCGGGTGGTCGAGTATTTCTGGAATCAGCGGCAGCCAGATGGCGTCGATCCGGCCGGAGCTGAGAAAGTCGAGGTCGCCGCCGCCGATGCCGTGCAAGGCCCGCTGCGCCAGCGAATCGGACGACAGGGCCGCGACCAGCGCCAGCGCGACCAGCCCCCACAGCGGCCAGCTGCGGCCGCGCGCGGCCGCCAGCGCATACAGGATGACCACCGCCAGCCCGAGGAAGGCGCCGCGCGAGAACGTCATCAGGACGCCCGCCATCAGCACCAGGCAGGCCAGCGCCAGCGCGACCCGGGCCACGGCCCGCCGGGCCGTCCCGAGGGCGCAGATCGCCAGCGCGAGCGCCATGTTCAGCAGCAGGCCCAGTTCGTTGGCATGCAGGCCCAGCACCGACAATGAGCGGCGCGATTCCTGCTGCGCCAGGTCGGCGCCGGCGCTGGCGCCGTGCAGCGCGAACAGGCCGACCAGCGCCGCCAGCAGCACCGCCGACGACAGCACCGGCAACAGGAGCCAGCGCGGATCGCGCACATTCGCCGCCAGCAGGCCCACGATCGCGCAGCCCGCGATGATCAGCGCGGGCGCGAACAGGCTCACCCGCAGGTAGCCCAGCGGCGTCGTCTCGCGCACCACCTCGAGCACCCTGAAATACTCCGGGATGGCGCTCGCCGACGTGGCGCCATTGAGGGCGGCGAACACGAACACGGCGACGTAGGCCAGGAAAGCCGGCCGCCAGCGGGGATAACGGATGCGCCAGGGATCGAGCGCATGGCCGCAGGCGACCGATACCAGGACGAGCAGCATCACCAGGCCGACGATGCGCTGGCCGGACACGCCGGCCACGCCTTCGGACAGGAACCAGGTCGGCAAATAGGGCAGCAGGAAGGCCGCCGCCACGGCCAGGACGCGGAAATCTCGCATGCCGAGCAGCGTCACCACGCCGGCGCCGAGGACGGCGGCGGCGCGCGCGCCACCCAGGAGCTCGCAAGCCACGCCGGCCGCCAGCGCCGCACCCAGGCAGCCCAGGTACACGAGCGCCACGTCGGCGGACCGGGCCGCGCCGGGCGAAAGCGCAACGGCTGCCGGGATCGATGGCGACAGCGGTGGCGACAGCGGTGGCAGGATAGGTTCGCTCATGGGTGTGCGTCGGGTCGGCCCCTCAGGGAGCGAAGCAATGGGTCTTGAAATCGACCACGGTCACGTTGCCGTCGGACGAGATGTGGTGGCTGCCGAGCGAGCGCTGCAGGTAATCGTGCCGGATATCGGTCACCTTGCGCTCCGAATACCTGGTCTCGTCGAGTTCGACGATCTCGTACAGGGCCAGGCCCTCGCCGTACTGGTCGAATCCCTGGCGCTGGGCAGCGCGGTAGATGCGCCCTTCGTCCACGATCAGGCCGGCGTTGCGTCCCATGTCGGTATCGATATAGAGCGGGTTCATGGGGTGCGGGGTCCATGCTCCACCGAGCGGATCGGGCGCATGGAACAGGCACAGTTCGGAACAGTGGTCGTTCAGGCCCGAGCGGTCGATGCTGGTGAGCAGCCACCAGCGTCCGCGGTGTTCGAAGAACATCGAGTCGGCCGCCGAGATGCCGTCGATGGCGACCGAATCTTGCGTCCAGCGCAGCGGGAACTCGTCGCATTTGTAGATGCGGATCTGGTTGCTCTCGGAGGTCTCGGGGCACATATAGAGATGGCCCCCATACTCGAACAGGAAGGGAAACGACAGGTGGAAGGGCTCCTGCAGCGCCACCCCGAGGCACTTGACGTCGGCCTTGGTGATCTCGAGCACCGAGATATGCGCGCGGTTGGTGGCATACACATAGTCTTCGACGAAGCAGTACACCCTTCCGGCGTGGACCCGCAGGAAGGGATCGGCCCAGAAATGGCCATGCGGCGCTGCCACCGGTACGCCGCGCCATAAAGCGGCGTTGCGCCACCCTGAACGGGTCACCGACAGCGTCCATTTGTGGCGGATGCCGAGCACGCGCCGCGCGCCGCGCATGCCGAGTCGCCCGGCCAGCTTGAACGCGTACAGCAGCGCGTGCAGGCTGCCCGGCGGCGCCAGGCAGCAACCCGAGTAGGGCACCGGATCGCGCGCGGCCGGCAGCTGGCGTGTCGTGGCCACGTCGCCCAGCAGCCTGCGCAACTGGGCATGCGCCTTGCAGAACAGGTGGGCCTGGTTGAGCAGGAAGGAATACTTGGTGCGGAACGCCCCCTCGACCAGGACCTGGCCGGCCTCCCCTGCCGGTCCCGGCCGGACGATGGCGAATCCGGTCTTGCGTGCGCGGTGGTAGGTTTCCCAGAAGCCGATGGGCGCGCTGCCGGTGATCTGGTCGCGCCGGTAGTCGATGCCGATGGCGCCGAGGCGCGCCGCGCGTCCCAGGCGCTCGTCGCAGGCGACGCCGTCGCAGCACACCAGCAGGTCGAGTTCGAGGCCGGCCAGCTCGGCATGCGAGATCGCGGGGAGCGCGTCAGTGGAAACGTCAGCAGACGTCTCATCGAACACCTCAGCGGCCCCCACAGCGAGCGCCAGGCCGGGCGGCGCTACGCTGCGCACCGGCACCCCGCGCGCGGCGGCCAGGGCGGGCACGTCGACCACGGCCAGGTGCGCGCGATGCGCCTCGTAGTGGCGCAGCAATTGACGTTCGATGGCCATCACGGCGGCGAACAGCAGCGGTGTCCGCGGCGCCGTCGGCCCCTGGGCCGCGGAGCGGCGCCTGCGCCCGGCCCGGCCCGCCGGTTCCCCGTCCGACACCAGCACCAGCGCCAGCTCCAGGTCACGGCTCTCCGCCAGCCAGTCGCACAGGGCGGCCGCATAGCCGTCGCTCGCGCGCGCCTCTAGCAACAGGCCGACGCGCAAGGGCTTCACTGTACCCGCACGCTGCATGACTCGCCCCTTCCCAGCGCCGTATAGCGGTCGATCAGGTATTTGGTATGGCGCACCTTGCCCAGGCTGGAGGCGCCGAACACGATCGATTCGATGCGCGGCTGGCCACAGACGTACTCGATCGCCTCCTCGGCCGGGATCGCACCGGAAGCGAACACCGACATCGCCACCGCGCGGAACTTGCGCGAAGCGACGGTTTCTTCGTAGGCCGGCAAGCCGCCGCACATCCGAAAGCCGATCTTGTTGACGTTGGCGCACACGATCGGATTGTCGATGCCCATCGCGTCGAGTGCCTCGAGCAGCCGCGGCAGGTTCATGGTGATGAAGCCCGGTTCGGCCCCATAGCGCTCGCGCACATGGTCGTGGAAGGTACGCAGCGCGTCGTGAAAGCCCAGGCCCAGCGCCAGGTCGGTGACCACGTTTTGCAGGAAGATGACCGGTGTCGGGATCGCCACGAACATCTTCATCTCGGCGTCGATCAGACGCCGGATCAGGGCGTCGACGTCGCGCCGCGCCACTGCGATGCCGCTCTTGACCGCCGCTGTCAGCGGCGATTCGTCCGGCAGGAATTTGCGGACCGCCTCGACGATCCCCAGATCGGACACGGCATTGGCATACTTGTGTGCGTAAGGCATGCAGGGATAGATCTTCAGCTGGCGGTAGCGCGCCGGCTGCGCGCGAATGGACTCGCAGATCGCGGCGACCCGCTCGTGGGTGGTGCACATCAGCACCTCGATGCCTTCTTCGAGGACGCCGTCGAGCATCGCCATGATGGCCTCGTTGCTCTGGAACTGCATGCTCTGGGCCCGCGCATGCTCGTCCGACATGTGGTTGATGCCGAAGAACTGGTTATCTCCAAATAGAATACGGTCCATCAAGGGCTCCCTTTCAATGCCTTCATGATCGTCTCGGGCGAACTCAGCACCGCGTCGCGCAGTCTTCCCCAGCGCCCTGGAACGCCGCGCGCGGTCACCAGGTCCGTGGCGGCGCCCGCCCCGGCACCGGCACCCGCACCGGCGCCGGCCGCGCTGGCGGCGTCGCGCCAGATCATGTCGGCCACGATGTCGGCGGTCATGCCAGCGGCAAGGCTGCAATGGCTGTCGACCCGGCGCTGCCGGATCGATTCGGCGAAATAATCGATCTGTGCCGAATACTCTTCGCCGCGCAGGTAGAACCACACCGGCCTGGTCAGCTCGGTGGTATAGCGGACGTTCCAGCCTGGCGCCAGGTCGGGGCGCGCCGCCACCGGCGCGCGCAGGTGGATGTGCAGCTCCTGGCGGCTGGCCTCGATCTTGCCGTTGGTGCCCCACAGCACGAGCGTGGTCGACATCTTGCGGTGACTGTCGTCGCTCCAGTTGGCGGACAGCTGCGCGGTCTTGCCGTCCGCGTAAGCCAGGTTGGCGTACACCTCGTCGTCAGCCGAGGCGGAAAATACGCTGCTGAGGATCGAACCCGATACGCCGCTCGGCGCGCCGACCGTGAAATTGAGCAGGTCGATTCCGTGGCATGCATAGTCGTACAGGCAGCCGCCGCCCTCGTTGCGGCTGCTGCGCCAGGTGACGCCCTTCGGTCGCAATACCACCGGGCCATAGCAGTCGACGCGCGCGTGGTGTACGCGTCCGATCGCGTCCACGTCGAGCAGGCGCCTGGCCTCTTCGAAGGTGCCCAGGAAGCGGTTGTGGTAGCCGACCTGGGTGACCGCGCCGCGCTCGGCGGCCAGCGCCACCAGGCGCGCGCCTTCTTCGACGTCCAGGCAGAACGGCTTTTCGCAGAACACGTCGAGGCCGTGCTCGAGCGCCGCGCGCACCATCCGCGCGTGCAGCCGCGATGGCGTGGCGACCAGCACCGCGTCTAGCCGCTCGCGCTCGAGCATGCGCGCATAGTCGCTGTAGGTGGCCACCTTTGTGTAGCGCCCGATGATGTCGAGCAACCAGGTGGCGGGATCGCAGACGGCGACCAGCTCGAGGTCGGGGTGGGCGTTGACGATGGCCTGGTGCGACAGGCCCATCTTGCCCAGGCCGGCAATGGCGATGCGGATGCGGGGCGTGTCAGGCGTGTGCATGGGTCACCTCGTGCTTGATCATGTCGTAGGCGGCGCGCCCCTTGGCGAGCAGGCCGGCGTTGGGGCCGGCCCGCTCGCGCGAGGCCAGGTAGTCCAGGGCGTCCTGCGCGGTCAGCGCCGGCAGGTGGGCGCAGGCGCCCTCGGCGATCAGGTAGCGATCGACGTTGAGCAGCGCGTCCTGGTAGACCGAGATCGTGGGCACGCCCAGCACGGCCATCTCGCGCGTCATGGTGCCGCCCGCGCCGATGAACAGGTCGCACTCGCCGGCGATGGTATCGATGTCGATCACGCCGGACAGGGTGCGGCAGTGTTTGAACGCAGGGCCGGCGTAATGCAGGTACTGCTCGCGGGAGCGCGGCAGCACGGTGACGCTGGCGCGGTGCTGCAACGCGCCGATGACGTCGTCCAGGAAATTGCGCGGTCCGCGGTAATACTGGGCTGTCCAGGGTTCGGGGCGGACGAAGATGCGCGGCCGCGCCTGCGGATCGCGGGCGCGCGCCGCCGCCGACGCCGAGCCTGGGGCCGAGGCCGAACAACGCTGCGCATACTCCCACAGGTAGATCCCCTCCTTCACGCCGGGATAGCGTTCCACCTTGGCCAGCGACGCGCCCTGACGCCTGAGATTCTGGGCCGTAAGAAATTCTGGCACCATGATCCGGTCGGCGCAGGCGAAGGCCGGCACGTTGCCGGCCGCGTGCTCGTTGTCGTTCAGGTAGACCGACCGGATTCCCAGCAGCCGGGCCACGACCGGCGAGTGGAAGGAGCTCTGCGACACCGCCACATCGACCCCGCGCCGGCGCAGGAAGCGCACCAGTTGCGCGACGCGGATCGGGAAGCCGCAGGTCTTGCCGATCAGGGAGCGGCCATAGTGCACGCCCACCGTCGTGTACGGGATACGGTGCATGCGCAACAAGTCCTCGGTATTGGCCAGCGGACGGCTGGTGACGATCACCTCGTGGGACCGCTGCAGGTCGCGGATCATCGTGCGGAACATATTGATGTGCGGCGAATTGGATAGATCGAACCAGATCTTCATGGATTCCCCCTCGTCAGGCCCCGGCACGGTCAGCCGATTTTCTCGTCGAAGCGCTCGCGCGCCCCGGGGCGGCGCGCCTCCCTGGCCGCCAGTTTCTCGTACAGGTCTTCCAGCGTGGCGATCATCCGCGTGCTGGAGAACTCGGTCCGGACCCGCTCGCGGCCGGCGGCGCCCAGGCGCGTGCGGGCATCGGGGTCGGCCAGCAGGCCGAGCACCGCGTCGGCCAGCGCCGCCGTGTCGCCGGGCGCGATCAGCACGCCTTCCACCCCATCGCGCACCGCCTCCGGGATACCGCCGACCGCCGTGGCGACGACCGGGACGCCATGCGCCATCGCCTCAAGCAGACTCATCGGCAAGCCTTCGGCGTGCGACGGCAGCACGAAGACGGTCGCCGCGTCGAGCAGGGCCGCCCGTTCGCCTGCGTCGACCCAGCCCGGCAAGTCGACATTGGCCTGCAGCCCGAGCGCCGCGACAAGCGCGCGCGCCTCGTCGCGCTGCCCGTCACCGCACAGCAGCAGCCGCGCCTGCGGCACGGCGGCGACGATCGTGCGCATCGCGCGCAGCAGGTCGTGGCAGCCCTTGCTTGCCTCCAGATGGCCGAGGAAGAGCAAGGTCGCCGGTGCGCGCGCGGGTGCAGGTTCAGCCCCATGGGCATGCTGCGGCAGCACCACCGGGTTGTGCAGGACGACGACGCGGCCCTGGGAAGAGACGGTGCGCACCCAGGCCTGCAGCTCGCCCGAGACGACGACGACGGCCCGCGCCCGGTCGAAGGCGAAGCGCATCAGCAGGCGCGCCAGCGGGCCGCAGCCGCTGCGGTAGTAGTCCGGGTAGCGCCCCGCGTGCAGGTGCAGCGCGACCGGCACGCGGCACAGATATCCCAGCAGGAAGAAGACATACTTGCGCCAGAAGCTGGCGTTGATGGCCACATGGATGTGCAGCAGCGCGACTTCGCCCCCGGCCAGGAGGCGGACCAGGGCCAGCAGGGCCTGCGCGAACAGGTGGACCTTGGCCCGTCCCGGCCCGGTGCGATGCGTCGGAAGATAGACGATGTCGCGCCGGGCGAGCAGCCCAGCGGCCCGGTATACCGCGATGACCGATGCGATGCCGCCGCAGCCGTCGACATGGGTTCCGAGCATCACGATCTTCTTTTCACGGTTCATGGCTGTTGCTCCAGGCATGTGCGCGCCCTCGTTTCAAAGGAAGTGGGAAGCCAGCAGGATCGCGCCGAGCAGCGTCAGGAGCACTGTCTTGGCGCGCCGCGTCTCGCGTTCGATGACGGCATCGCGCTCGCTTGCCGCGCGTGGCGCCGGATGCCCGGGAGCCGGCGCCTCTGCCTCGTCCCACAGCAATGGCAACTGTTCGGGCGGGCCGCTGCGCTCCCGTTCGGACAGGGGTCGACTGATATCTAGGATTTCCACGATCGTCTCCAGGACGAAATGCGCTGTTTGGCCTGTCGCCCCCGCCCGCGTACCAGGGTACGGGCATAGGTCGGCAGGCTCGCCACGACCGAGGCGAGCGAACGGTAGACGACGATGCGGTCGAAGTCGCGCTGCTGCCCGAGCAGCCTGCGCTTGTAGTCATAGCGGCCGGAGAGCAGGTGGTACTCGCGCATGCCGCACCGGATCGACTCGCAGATGCTCATGAAGCAGCACAGCAGGCCGAGCCGGGACTGGTCAAAGCTGGGATCGTGCGCGATCACGTGCATGTAGGCATGCCGGCCCACATGGGTACACGCCACGCCGGCGCGGATGCGGCCGCCACTACGGGCAAACAGCACGCATCCGTACGCGCCGAGCATGCTCTGGAGCGTGGCCACCGAGTCCACCGTATGGCTCGGGGCCTGTCGCTTGCTGGCCAGGCGCAGGCAGTTGAGCTCGACCAGGGCGGCGACATCGGCGCGGTCGATGGTGTCGGGGCCGTGGAAGGAAAACGCCAGATCGGGCGCCTGCTGCGCGACCGCCCGCTGGGCGCGCCGGATCGCCGCACGGGTATTCGGGCCGAGGCTGGCGAGATAGGCTTCGGCCGTGCCCGGCAGCGAGATCACGAGGTCTTCGGTGGCTTCGTAGCGCTGGCACGGAAACGGCAGGGGCCAGGGCGGCGTCTGCACCGACGGGAAGTGGATCAGGTGGACACCCTGATGCCGCGCGAACAGGCAGCGCGCCATCTGATCGAGCGCGCCGCCTGCAATGGAGAGCAGCTCGCTCAAGACGGTGATCGTGCGCCCTTCGCGGCGATACAGCACGCCCGTGACCGGGTCGCCGTCGCGCAGCGCGAGATAGCAGGCCACCTCGGCGTCGGCCGGGAGGGCCGCGCAGCGCGCATCGGTGCAGAACACGTTTTCGTGGCAGGTCTCGAGCAGGACGCGCAGCGACGGCGGAAAGGGCCGCCCTACGAGCACCGCTTCTTGCCGCGCCGCACCGCTTGCCAGGTCGAGTCGATCGTCGAGTCGATCATTCATTGTTCCACCATGTGATATTGGTCCGAAGGCCAGCGGCACGGCGCCCGTCCTCATGGTCCGCAGGCCGTCAGGCATCGGTACTGTCCCCATTGCGCCGGAGGCTCGGCTTGCCCGCTCCACCCGCCAGAAGGGAGCGCAGGCGCCGCAGGCCTTTTTTGGCATGGCGCAGCGCGGCGAACGAATGGACCAGGAGCCGCTTGCCAGCGCCGTCCCGGGCCTGCACCGTCGTCACGAGCAGTCGGAGACTGTGCAGCCGGGTACGCGCGGCGTTGCGCAACAAGGTGCGCCAACAGACGAGCGCAGCAACGCGGGAACGGTAGATCGTCACGCTGCCGAGCGTCTTGCGGCGTGCCAGGAAATGGGACTTCCAGTCATGATGCCCCCCCATCATCCACAGCTCCCGGCCGCCGATGGCGATGGCATGGTAGATGGTATGCAGGGTTACCTGGCGGCCTAGCCGGTAGGCATCGAAACGTGGGGCGTGGCCAACCAGGTGCAGGAAGTGCCGCTTCCCGACCCTGGAGCAGAGGCAGGCCGCCACGATGGTGTCGTCGATCAGCATGATGCCGAGGTAGCCGTGGCTGCGCGCCAGGCGTACGATGCGGTCGATGTCGGAATTCTCGACATATGGCGTGGCATTGCGCGCATCCATCCGCTGATCGGTCAGGTCGACCAGTTCGCGCACGTGGCGCGGCGTGATCTGGTGCGTCGACAGGACCTCGAAACGGCAGGAAGGAAACTGCGCTGCGCACTTGCGCATACTGCGCCGCATCAGTTCCCGGGTGCTCTTGCCCAGCTGACCCATATAGGCGTCCGCGCTCGACGGAAGCGCGACCACGTTCTCTTCCAGCTGGGGCAGGACCTGGACGGGGAAGGAGAAGGTGGATGCGAAGGTGGACGCGAAGGTGGACGAGTCAACGGGCGTGTCGAGCGCGTAGCCTTCGATGCGCCTTGCCGCCGGGTAGCGGGAAAACACGTTGACGGCGAAATAAGCGAGATCGCCCGCGCTCAGGGCAATCTGCTGGTTGACGATGCGAACCGTGTTGCGATCGATCCGGAACAGGATCAGCAGGACGATGTCATGCTCGTCGGCGGCGGCGAAGGTGTGGATGTCGTCGAGCCGCTCGTAGAGGCCGATCCGGGTCAGGGTGCAGTAGATATTTTCATAGAGGCGTTCGAGAGACGCGTCGGCAAAATCTGGAATGGCGCTATCGTAAAAGCGGTTGAAGACGATGTTCTTGTCTGCATGGGCTGCAAAGGACGGACTTCCTTCTTTCCAGAAATTGGCTGGAATCGCATGAGCGGTGGTGTTTTCGATGCCCATTTTATTCCCACCCTCCGCATGAAATGAATTTACATTCAAATTCTATTTTTTCTGCGCTCGGTCGGGCGTGATTAATATCAAACCATGCATGAGCAATAAACATTTAACACTGCCGAGCATGGCTTTACCATCCCTCATTAAATTCACATTGACAAGATCGTCGAAAAGCCCAAGCCCATTGGGCTAGATGTGTCATATTTCTCACGAAATACCTTGATAAAGACTGTAAGCCACATACAGATTTCCCCTACCATTTATTATAATAATTCGACATTAGCTGTCGAGTCCCGTTTGATCATAAACGCGTTTAACGAATAACTCAGGTCGCTTCTGTTGCCATTCCTTGAGCGCGAGGACGGGCGTT
>NZ_VPFD01000016.1 GCF_008014745.1 Massilia arenae | reverse complement strand
ATACTAATTGCCCGTAAGGCTTGTCCCTATAACCTTGGTAGTCAAGGTTGTGACGAGTACAACTGCTTGAATACAAGCTACAACCCAACAATACTTCTTCCAGATTCAGAGTGCCTACTTCGTAGGGTGGACGGCTATGCAGTCCACGCGTTCAAGCAACGCCATTCGTACAAGTCATGCCTGATGACCATAGCAAGTCGGTCCCACCCCTTCCCATCCCGAACAGGACCGTGAAACGACTTTGCGCCGATGATAGTGCTGCAACCAGTGTGAAAGTAGGTTATCGTCAGGCTAGTTATAAGAAAAACCCCACCAGGTGATCCTGGTGGGGTTTTTTGCTTTAACCGCGCCTGCCCTCACTCGAACCTGAAATTCACCCCCGCCATATACGTCGCTCCCGCATACGCATCGGTGTACACATTCGGCGTCCCATCCGCAAACTGCGCAAATCCCCCCGTCGTCGTCCCCGTATGGATCCGTCCGAGATTCCGCCCCTCGAGGAACAATTCGACGTTCTCATTGACCCGGTACCCGATTTTCGCATCGATGTACCGCGTCCCCAGCCGGAAGCTGGGCGCCCCAGGCGCATATACCGGATTCCGAACAGTAGTCAGCCCCTGCGCCGGATAATTGTTAATAGCGGTCGAATTACATCCCGATATGCAACTGAACTTCTCGGCCACGAACTGCACCGCCACCCTGGCCGATAACTTGCCATCGTCATACCACAGCGACGCGTTCCAGGAATGGTGTGGCTCGCCGGCCACCGGCATGACGGTACCGGTCAGCAGGTCGCGCACGGCGGTCCCGGTCAACTTGGACTTGTTGCGCGTGTAGTTGGCGTCCATCCCAAGATAGCGCAGATACCACGGCAGGAAGGTGAACGCGGCCTTCCCCGATACCTCGTAGCCCGTGCGGGTGTTCGGTAATTGATTGATCCAGCGACGGTAGTCGAACTGCTGGTCTGCCAGCGGCTTGCCGGTCTGGCTGTCCACCTGGTCCGAGCCGGCAAACAGCGCGGCCGCATTGACCGCCTCGATCAGCGTCGGTGCACCGATGACGCCCTCCTGCCGGTATACAGCGCCGGCGAGCATGTAGTTCTTGTTGGGATACCACTCGAGCGACAGGTTCTGGTTGTGGTTGGTCATCGGCTCCAGCGACGGATTGCCCATGGTGCCGGAGCAATATTGCGCGCGAGGCTCGCCGTCCGCATCGAGCTGGTCGGTGAAGCGCTCGTCGTAGAAGCAGGTGCCGCTCGGGATCAGGCGACCACCCGGAGGGCGTGCGACGGTCTTGCCCCAGTTGTAGCGCAGTACGAGCTCGTTGGGCACGAACCAGGTGTTCAGGTTGATCGAGGGCAGGTAGTCGGTGCTGACGTCCGAGATCTCGGTATCCCGGCGGTAGATCGCCGTCGTCACACCGTTAGCATTCTCCGGGTCGGCGGGATTGAAGCTCGGGTTCTTCACCGTCGACTGGAAGGCCAGCTGGCCGGTGCCGACCACCCCGGTACGCACGATGCGCACGCCGACGTTGCCATCGAAGGCGATGCCGAACGGCAGCGGCCGTTCGCTGAACGGGATGCGGTCCAGGCTGAAGTCTGTCATCAGGTAGCCCGCATCGACGGTTTCCACCAGCTTGTTCATCGGCTGGGCATACATCTGGCCGTCGCTGCCGGCGCAGGATTTCACGCAATCGAGGTTGTAGTTCGGTACGCCGAGCAGCTCATAGAGTTTGCCGATGTCGATCTCGGTCCAGCCGCCAATCAGCCCCGCCGGACGATCGGGATCGCCGCCGTAGAACTGGGATGTCGGCTGCTTCGTATAGACCTGCGCGAACATGTCCCGGAACTGGTCGGCGGTGATCTGGATCGTTCCGCCGAGGTTGGCGCGCGGGTCGGCATTGGGGGTATAGCCGTACTTGCATGGCCGCCCGCCTGCCCCCAGCGAGCCGGGAGTGTCTTCGCAAATCTGATAGGTGGTGCGCAGGTTTTTATTGGGGACGTAAATGCCTGGAATATAGCCTGGCGTTCCCCAGGTGCCCTGGGCTTCCTGGACGGTCATGCCGCCGGTGCCCCAGGCCGAATAATCGCTCTTGCGGCGGTTGTATCCGACCTTGAAGCGCGGCAGATAGCCGTTGGTGAAATCGCTGGTATTGAAGGCCACATCGAGTTTCACGGTGCGCTCGGTCTGTTCGTTGATGCGCGCATTCTGCAGCGAGAGCGTGCGCGCCGGATCGATCAGCGGTAGCTGGCCCGCGGTATAGGCGGGCGTCGCCGGGCCGAATGCATTGCCGGCGAAAGCGGCGAGCGCCGGCTGCGGCCGCAGCGCGAAATAATTGTTGGGGTTGTTGGGATCGAAGCTCCCGGTCGGTTTGTAATCCCAGATACCGTTCGATAACAGGGTTGCCTGGACGGGCCCGGTGTAGCCGCTTAGGCCGGCGCGCCGCTCGTAGCGCGAGAAGTCGCTGCGCGCATCGCCCAGCAACAGCTCGGCGAACACATAGCGATTCTTGTAGGTGCCGCCAGCCTGGGTGTAACGCGATTTTTCCTTAATATTGAGCATGGTGTTCTCAACACCGAAACCGCCATCGGCAATCGTGTAGCCGGTCAAATGGTGGTTCGCGTCGACCGTGACCGAGTTCGGATCGATGTTCGACGTCGACCCGTTGGCGGCGCCCGCGCCACGCCAGCTCAGGTCCGGATACAGGAAGTAGCCGGATGCGGGCACCACATTGCGCGTCGCCCATGCGCCGTTCGGCAACTGGGTCGGCGACACCGTGTCGGTGAAGGATGGGCCGATATAGCCATTCGGACCGGTGACTGCCGTGCCGTTGAAGGCTGGGCCGCCGTAGCCCGCGCTGCTCGCTTCCGAGACGATATTGCGTGACGAGCGGCTGTGCTTGACGTAGACCTGCAGGCCGTCGCTGACCTTGAAATCCAGGCGGATGTCGCCTGAATTGCGATCTTCGTCCTGTCGATTCACGAAGTAGCGGGTACTGCTCGGCACGTAATCATTCCATTGCCCCAGGCAGGACAGCAGTTCCGTCTGGCGTTGGTTGATCGCACTGGTACGGGTGGCGCCAGCCACGATGGCGTTCGCCTGGGCCTCGGACAGCAGTGGAAATGCCTGGTAACACGCTGCTTTGGTTTGCGCAGCGGCCGATTTGGCCACGATTTCCTGGGGTGTGGCTGCGTTGAACGTGCCGCCACCGATGAGATTCGATGTCAGCAGCGGTGTCGTCGACAGCGGATCGTCCAGTTTGACGGTATTCGGTTGGAACGAGAACGTTTTTTCCGGCGAGTTGTCGAAGTCGAGCGGACGATAGGCGCCGACGGCACTGCTGCTGCCGCCCTGGTTGATCGAATGCGACTCGTGGGCAACCTTGCTGCTGGAAAGATTGACCAGCACGCCCAGCCGGTCGTTCATCAGTTTTTTTACGCCGACGAGGTTCAGGTTGGGGTTGAGTTTCTCGTTGAGCGTGTTTTGCATTCCCGCGACACGCATCGACAGGTAATCCTTCTTGAAGTCCAGGCCATTCCGGGTGGTGATGCGCACCGAGCCGCCAAGCGCCCCTTCTACCATGTCGGCCGTGGAACCTTTCACCACGTCCACGCTCTTGATCAGATCGGACGATAGCTGGCGCATCTCCACGGCGCGTCCACCGGCCTGGTCCGAGCCGGCGTTCATCCCGCCCAGCAGATCGGCGCCGCCAGCGGACTGAACGCCCTGGCCATCGAGTTCCACGCGGGTCAGTTCCGGGCCGTTGCCGCGGATCGAGACCGAGATGCCTTCGCCATAGTCGCCACGGTCCACGGCCACCCCGGCGATCCGGGAAATCGCATCCGCCACGTTCCGGTCCGGGAAGGCGCCCACGTCTTCCGCCACGATGGAATCCTGGGCGGTGTCGGCTTGTTTCTTCCTGCCGATCGCGCTTTCCTGGGCCTGCCGCGTACCTACCACGCGTACGGTGGTTGGGGCACTGGCGGGGCTATTTGTCGTCGCGTCCTGTTCCGTTTGGCCGGCCTGTTGCGCGTGCACCGGTAAGCCGGTCGCAAGCGAAGCCAGGGCCATCGCAACCGCACCGGACAGACGCCGTGTACGGCAATGCATTGCTGTATGCCTGTTCATTCTCGTCTCCGTAATCTTTTTTATGGACCGCCAGATTACGACCCGCTAATGTACTAGTGCATGTCTAACGGAAAAGAATCACGGAGTTGATCGTGCCGAAAAGTCGATGAATTGCCATCGCCAGAAGTTGATTTCACCTCCAATTACCTGACTCGCATAACATCAACCCGAAGCGGGTAAATCTCGCGTCGCCGATCATTTACATGCATTGAAGTATCTATACTGGGTCTTCCCTGGACTCATGATCGACGGCGATGACTAAACGATTCTCGACGCTGTACGCCCACCTGGCCGGCCCGTTTTTACTCGCGGCCCTGATGAATTCCAGCCCTGCGGTTGCGCAATCGGTCCCTGCCGGCTGCGAGATGGGTGAACTGGCCACGGTGCCCCTCACGTTTACCGACGATCTGCGCCCCGTCATGAAAGCCAGTCTCAACGGCTCCCCCATATCCGCCGTGGTGAACATCGGCTCGCCACAAACCATCGTCCTCAACAAAAAGACCCTGGATCGTCTCGACATCAAGGTACGTCATGTCACCAGTACCCAGTTCCAGGAAAGCAGGAACGTCACAACGACTTTCATCCCGCAAGGCGATTTCGTGCCGTCTGGTCAATTCATCGTCAAGGAAGGCGTGACGACATTCGTCGACGACGCTTCTTTCGGCCGGACCAAGCTGACAGACGGCTGGTATGTGGTCGAGGATTTTATGGACGACACGTTCGGCGCAAGAGTCGGCGCCGGCAATCTCTTGCTCACGGATCTAGAAGTCGCCCTGGATGAGGGCTATCTGAAACACTTCAACCCGCAAGGCTGCTTCAGGGAGCATCTCGCCTACTGGGACCCGGACGCCGTCGCCGTCCCCGTCCGGGTCGACCTGTGGAAACGCGATCCACGTCCGGTGTTCAGCGTGCTCATCAACGGCAAGGAGGTCTGGGCGCTATTGTCGACGGCGACGCCGCATTCCTACCTTCCGGCAAGCGCTGCGGAGCGGCTGGGATTGACGCCCGCCGTAGCCGGCGCGACCCGCGAGGAACCACTTCCCGGCCACGACCAGGACAAGCCGGTATGGAGTGTCCCCGTGGGACAGATGTCGATCGGCGGACTCGAGGTCAAGGATTTCAATGTGCGCCTGATGGACTTGCCGTATTCAGGCGCGATCCTGGTATTGGGTACCGACTTCCTGCATCGCCACCGGACCTATATCGCGATGAGCCAGCGACAGGTGTACTTCTCCGCCGTCAAGAATCCGATCCTGAAACGCGGCTCGGTCGAAGTGATCTCGCAACCGGTGAAATAAGGCGCCGTCACTGAGGCGTCACTGAGCCGTCACCGTCACCGGCTCGGCCGTCGGGGCCACGCTCTGCCCACGGCTGATGCTGTCGCCATCATTGCGGCGCAGGCGCCAGAACACGGCCGAGGAGAGCAGGGTCAGCACCGCCAGGACGGCGAAGCCATGGTGCAGGGCCTGCGTCACCTGGCCCTGGTTGGTCTGCGACACGCCGCCCAGGAACCAGGCGGTGACGATCGATCCGGCCGCCAGGCCAAAGCTCATCGACAATTGCTGGAACGAGCTGGAAATGGTGCTGGCCATGCTGGTATCGGCCGGCTCGACGTCGGCATAGGCCAGCGTATTCATGCTCGAGAACTGCAGCGAGTTGAAGAAGCCCTGCATCAGGCCGATGCCGACGATCACCGCCAGCGGCGTGGCGGCATCCACCAGCGTGAACATCGCAATAGTCACGCCGATCATGATCGTGTTCACCAGCAGCACCCGGCGATAGCCGAAGCGCGCCAGCAAGCCGGGCGCGAACACCTTCATGCCCATCGCCGCCAGCGCCGCCGGCATCATCAGCAAGCCGGACTGCCAGGCCGGCAGCCCCAGCCCCAGCTGGTACAGCAGCGGCAGCAAAAAGGGCAGGCCGCCGACGCCGAGCCGGGTGACGAAGCCGCCCAGCACCGCGATGCGGAAGGTGCGCACCTTGAGCAGGGTCAGGCGCAGGAGCGGGAACTTGGTGCGGCAGGCATGCCAGGCATACGCGCCCAGCAGGCCGAGCGCCAGCAGGAATAGCAGGCCGGCCGTCATGCCGTCGAGCGTATGCTCGCCGAACACTTCCAGTACCCAGGACAGCAGGGCGGTGCCGCTGCTGAACAGGATCAGGCCGGGTACGTCGAGCGGACGCCGCTGCTCCGCGCGGTAGTCAGGCATATAGCGCCAGACAAAATACAGCGCAGCCAGTCCGACCGGGATATTGACGAAGAAGATCACGCGCCACGAGGTCCAGTGCACGATCAGGCCGCCCACCGTCGGCCCCAGCAGCGGTCCGATCAGGGCCGGGATGATGACGAAGTTCATCGCCCCCAGCAGCTCGTTCTTGGGGAAGGTGCGCACGATCGACAGGCGGCCGATCGGGATCATCATGGCCCCGCCCAATCCCTGCAGCAGCCGGGCGCCGGTCATCATGTGGGCGCTCACTGACAGCCCGCACAGCACCGATGCGAAGGTGAACACGGCAATGGCCGTGAAGAACACGCGCCGGGTGCCGAAGCGGTCGGCCATCCAGCCGCTCAAGGGAATGCCGACCGCGAGGCCGAGGATGTAGCTGGTGACGACCGATTTCAGGCTCAGCGGGGTGACGCCGAGGCTGGCGGCAATGCTGGGGATGGCGGTATTGACGATGGTCGCATCGAGCTGCTCCATGAACAGGGCAGTCGCGACGAGCCAGGGAAGGTAGCGCTTGAGGGTGGGCGAAGGGGTCAATCGGGCCTCGGAAAAACGGCAGGCGGCAGTGGCCGCCAGAGGCCCGATTGTGTCACAAACTGCAAGATGGCCGCGCCATGGACCGGCCGTTGCCGGCCCATGTGCGCATCATGGACATCAGAAGCGGTAAGCCGCCTTGGCGATGAACCAGTTGGCGCCCGCGTTCGGGCTCTTGATGCTGGCGTTCGAGTAGTGCTGGTACTTCAGGCCGAAATCCCACTTCTGGGTGGTATAGCCGATGCCGATGTGGTCGCCGAACTGGAAGGCGGTCGACAGTTCCTTGTCCTCGTTTTTGTACAGGGTCGAGAACAGGTTAACGCCGATGCCGATCTCGCCGTACAGGCCGAGCTTGTTGTCATTCTGGTAGCGGAACACCGGGGTGAAGCCGATCGCCGCCATATTCTTGTTCTGGCCGCGCACGTTCTCATAGGAATTCAGGCGCCACAGGGCCAGGTTGCCTTCCCAGTAGCCCGACAGGTGACGGCCGTTGCCGGCGAACCAGCGCTTGTCCCAGTCGGACTGGACCGCGATGCGGTACATGCGTTGCTGCGGGTTGGTGCCGACTTCGAACGAAGCCGAATCGATGTAGCCGTTGCCGACGGTGGACTGGGCCGAGGCGAACGGAGCGAACAGCGCGGCGCAGCAAGCCGCCAGCGCGCCGATTTTCTTGGTAGTGAGCATGGTTATCCTTGGAAGGAGAGCGTAATTCTTATTTGATGCGCTATTGTACTAGCGAGAACAATAGCGTGCTGGCGGCCACGTAACCATGTGGCGAAGGTATCATAGACGCCTGCCGAACCCGAACCATCTCAATAATAATGGCCGAACCAATCGAACCAAGCGTCGCTCCTTTATACCCACTAGCCGCGCCCATGGCGCGCCAGCCCGAACCCGCAGTGCTGCCGCACGACCCGGTGGGCGAGCACATCGCCGCCCATCTCGGCAAGCCCGCCCTGTACTTCCACGAAACGAAGACGGACGGCGTCCAGGTCGACATTCACGTGATCGGGCCGACCGACTCCTATCCCTATGTGCGCCTGGTGACGTCGGGCTTGAGCAAGCAGCCGATGAACGTGCCGGAAGGCGCGCCGGCTTATGCCGAGCTCATGATGGCCCTGCCGGCGAACTGGCAACTGGACGAGGCTGCGATGAAGGACGAGCGCTGGTACTGGCCGGTCGCCCTGCTGCGCCACCTGGCCCACTATCCGCATACAGAGCGTACCTGGATCGGCCTCGGCCACTCCCTGCCGAACGGTAACCCGGCCAAGCCGTATATCGCCAGCATCGGCTTCTGCGGCGCCATCTTGCTGCCGCCGGCATCGAGCCCGGAACCGTTCCACTCGGTCACGGTCGACGGCAAGGACGTCTATTTCCATTGCGTCGTGCCGCTGTACAAGGAAGAGCTGAACCTGGCGCGCCGCCGCGGCTTCGCGGCGCTGATCGACAAGTTCAACCAGTTCAACGTCACCGACGTGGTCGACCCTGCGCGCAAGAACACGGCCCGGAAGAAATTCCTTGGCTTGTTCTAAGCCTTGAGGCTCATCTCCGCCAGCCGCACCCAGTAGCTGGCGCCGATCGGCAGCAGGTTGTCGTTGAAGTCGTAGCTGGCATTGTGCAGCTGGCAAGGGCCGAGCCCATGGCCGCCGGCGCGGTGATCGCCGTCGCCATTGCCGAGGAAGACATAGCAGCCCGGCTTGGCCTGCAGCATGAAGGCGAAGTCCTCGGCGCCCATGGTCGGTTCGACATTGGCGTCGACCTGGGCCGGGCCCACCACCGCGCGCATCGCCTCGATCGCGAACGCGGTCTGTTCCGGATGGTTCACCAGCGGCGGGTAATTGCGCTTGAAACCGAAGTCGATGCTGGCGCCAAACCCGGCCGCGATGCCATTCGCCATCTCTTGCATGCGGCGCTCGATCAGGTCGAGCACTTCGGTGGTGAAGGTGCGCACCGTGCCGACCAGTTCGGCTTCATCGGGGATGATATTGGTGGCGCTGCCGGCATGGATTTGCGTGATCGACAGCACCGCGGTGTGCAGCGGGTTCTTCTCGCGCGAGACGATGGTCTGCCAGGCTTGCGCGATCTGCACCGCCACCATGATCGGATCGATGCCGCGATGCGGCTGCGCCGCGTGGGCGCCCTTGCCGCGCACGGTCACGCGGAACTCATTACTCGAGGCCATCATCGGGCCTGAGACGACGCCGAAATGCCCTTCAGGGATGCCTGGCCAATTGTGCATCCCATACACGGCGTCCATCGGGAAGCGCTCGAACAGGCCGTCCTCGATCATGCGCTTCGCGCCCCCGCCGCCTTCCTCGGCCGGCTGGAAGATCAGGTACACGGTGCCGTCGAAGTTGCGGTGCTGCGCCAGGTAGTGGGCGGCGCCGAGCAGCATCGCGGTGTGGCCGTCATGGCCGCAGGCGTGCATCTTGCCCGCATGGGTCGAGGCGTGCGCGAAGCCGTTCAATTCCTGCATCGGCAGCGCGTCCATGTCGGCGCGCAGGCCGATCGCGCGTTCCGACGTGCCGTTCTTGATGATGCCGACCACGCCGGTCACGCCAAGGCCGCGCACCACGGGGATGCCCCACGCGTTGAGGCGTTCGGCGACGATTTCGGCGGTGCGGTGTTCTTCGTAGCACAGCTCCGGGTGGACATGCAGGTCACGTCGGATGGCCTGGATCTCTGCTTGAGACGCCAGGATAGGTTCCACTAGTTTCATCGTGTTCTCCTCGCTGTTTGCGAATGTGTCACCACGCCGTCCAGCCTTTGCATGGCATCGTTTTAACTATTGTAGCGTGCCTCAAACAGACTTGACAGAGGAGGGCGCGAAGCCCGCCGGAATCGTATAAAGTATTGGATTCACGCAGTTTTTTCACCATAGCCTCATAAGAAAATGACCATTACCCACGTCCGTGCGACCTGCCCCCACGATTGTCCCGACACCTGCGCCATCCTCGTCAAAGTCGAAGACGGCGTCGCGACGGAAGTGAAGGGCGATCCGGAGCATCCGACCACGGCCGGGGTGTTGTGCACCAAGGTGTCGCGCTATGTCGACCGCACCTATCACCCGGACCGCGTGCTGTATCCGATGCGTCGCGTGGGCCGCAAGGGAGAAGGAAAATTCGAACGCATCAGCTGGGACGAGGCGCTCGACACCATTGCAGCACGCTTGAAGCCAATTGCTGCGCGCGACCCGCAAGCCATCCTGCCCTATAGCTATTGCGGCACCATGGGCCTGGTGCAGGGCGAATCGATGTCGCTGCGTTTCTTCAATAAACTGGGCGCCTCGCTGCTCGATCGCACCATCTGCGCCACCGCCGGCGCCACCGGTTATCGCTATACCATCGGCAGTTCGATCGGCACCGACCTGGAGGAGTTCCAGGACGCCAAGCTGATCCTGATCTGGGGCGGCAACCCGATCGCATCCAACCTGCATTTCTGGATGCGCGCGCAAGAGGCCAAGCGCCGCGGCGCGACCCTGATCGCGATCGATCCCTATCGTTCGCTGACGGCCGAGAAGTGCCATCAGCACATCGCCCTGTTGCCAGGCACCGACGCCGCGCTGGCGCTGGGCATGATGCACGTATTGATCAAGGAAGACCTGCTCGACCACGACTATATCGCGCAATACACGCTCGGCTTCGAACCCCTGAAGGCGCGCTCCCTGGAATGGACGCCCGAGCGTACCGCGGAAACCTGCGGCATCACGGTCGACGAAGTGGTCAAGCTGGCGCGCCTGTACGGACAGACCGCGAAGCGTGGCGAAGCGGCCGCGATCCGTGTCAACTATGGCATCCAGCGCGTGCGCGGCGGCGGCATGGCGGTGCGCAACATCACCTGCCTGCCGGCGCTGGTGGGCGCCTGGCGCTTGCCGGCCGGCGGCATCCAGCTGTCGACCTCGGCGTCGTTCCCGGTCAACCGCCCGGCCTTGCAGCGCCCGGATCTGCTGGCCGGCCGCACGCCGCGCACGATCAATATGACCACCATCGGCGACGACCTGCTCAGGCAAGCGTCGCCCGAATTCGGCCCGAAGATCGAGGCCGTCATCGTCTATAACGCCAATCCGCTGGCGATCGCGCCCGATTCGCGCAAGGTGCAGCAGGGCTTCGAGCGCGAAGACCTGTTCACCGTGGTGCTCGAGCACTTTCACACCGACAGCGCCGACTATGCCGACATCCTGCTGCCGGCCACTACCCAGCTCGAGCACGTCGATGCGCACCTGGCCTATGGCCACTTGTACATGATGGCGAATAATGCCGCCATCGCCCCCGTCGGCGAATCGAAGCCGAACACCGAATTTTTCCGCCTGCTGGCAGCGCGCATGGGTTACGACGACCCGTGCTTCCAGGAGAGCGACGACGAGATCGCGGCCCAGGCCTTCAACAAGAGCGATGCGCGCGCCATCCACTTCGACTGGGATTCGCTCAAGCGCAGCGGCTGGAAAAAGCTGAACATGCCGGCCGCGCCGTTCGCCGAGGGCGGTTTCACGACCCCGTCCGGCAAGTGCGAGTTCTTTTCCGAGAGCATGCTGGCCGATGGGCTCGATCCGGTGCCCACCTATATTCCGCCTTACGAGTCTGTTGCTTCCAACCCTGTATTGGCTGAAAAATACCCACTCGCGATGATTTCTCCGCCGGCGCGGAACTTCCTCAACTCCACGTTTGTCAATGTAAAGAGCCTACGCGCAACTGAGGGCGAACCGCACCTCGACATCCACCCGAACGATGCTGCCGCACGCGGCATCGCCCACGGTGAGATGGCGCGTATTTTTAACGACCGCGGTTCGTTCATCGCCCGCGCACGCGTGACCGATAAGGCGCGTGCTGGATTGGTGGTGGGCTTGTCCGTCTGGTGGAAGAAACTTGCCAGCGACGGCAAGAACGCCAATGAAGTCACCAGCCAGCGTTTGACCGACATGGGCCGGGCGCCCACTTTCTACGACACCCTTGTGCAGGTCGAAAGAGCTGCACCCTTGACGCGAGATGAAACCATCTAGATTTTCCCAGGCCTTCAAGCCAGTCATGGTCGCAGCAGCTGCGGCCCTCATGTTGTCAAGCTGCTCATCCCTCTCCTACTACACCCAGGCCGCGCAAGGCCAGCTGCAATTGCTGACCAATGCGCGCCCGATCGACGACTGGATCGCCGATAGCAACACCAACGTCAAGCTGCGCCATCGCCTCGAATCGGCGCGCCAGATCCGCCGCTTCGCCATCCAGGAAATGAAGCTGCCCGACAACGGCAGCTATACCAACTACACCAATCTCGGCCGGCCCTACGTGTTGTGGAACGTGGTTGCCACGCCCGAGCTGTCGCTCAAGCCCATCCAGTGGTGCTTCCCGGTGGCCGGCTGCGTGAGCTATCGCGGCTACTACAGCAAGGCCGAGGCCCAGGCGTATGCCAGGCAACTGCGCGCGCAGGGCAACGACGTCGAGGTCGGCGGCGTGAGCGCCTATTCGACCCTGGGCTGGTTCAGCGATCCCCTGATGTCGACCTTCATCAATTATCCGGACGCCGAGCTGGCGCGCCTGATCTTCCACGAACTGGCGCACCAGGTGGTCTACGTGGCGGGCGATTCGCAGTTCAACGAATCGTTTGCCAGCGCGGTGGAGCAGGCCGGCGTGGAGGCGTGGCTCGAGCGCTTCGGCAATCCCCAGATGAGCGAAGCCTACGAGCGCTATAAAACCCGCAAGAGCGACTTCCTGGCGCTGCTGCTGCGCTATCGCGGCGAGCTCGAGCGTACGTACAAGAGCATGGAGCCCGACGGCGTCAAGCGCGCCGCCAAGGCGCGGCTGTTCCTGGCGCTGCAGGACGACTACCAGGTGCTCAAGGCGAACTGGGGCGGCTACGCGGGTTACGACCGCTTCTTCGCCGAGCCGCTGTCGAATGCCCATCTGGCATCGGTGGCGACCTATAACGATTTCGTGCCGGCGTTTCGCGTTTTGCTGCGCCGCGAGAAGACGTGGCGCGGCTTCTACAAGGCCGTCAATCAGCTGGCCAAGCTCGACAAGGAAGAGCGTCATCGCGTGCTCAAGCGCCTGGGCGGAACGACCACGCCGGGCACGCTGGTGGTGCAGCGCACCATGGGAGCGTCGCCGTAGAGGACCGGTTCCAATCGCGGTAAAACCGCTTGCGCACAGGGGCGCTGCCCGATAGCATCACCATCAGCGATGGCAAACCTATAAGCCACGTGCGCAGGCGCGCCCGGCAAACACCTCCGGCCGCCCGAACAGAACGATAAAAATCGAGACAGAGGTGAGCGATGGACAAAATTTGGCTGCAGTCGTATCCCCCGGGCGTGCCTGCGGAGATTGATCCGGATCAATACCGCTCCTTGGTGCATTTGCTCGAAGAATCCTTCAGCAAGTTCGCGGACCGCAAAGCCTATGTGTGCATGGACAAATTCCTCACCTACGGCGAACTCGATGCGTATTCGAAGCGGCTGGCCGCCTGGCTGCAGAGCCGCGGCCTGGCCCCCGGCGCACGCGTGGCGATCATGATGCCGAACGTGCTGCAGTATCCGGTCGCACTGGCCGCCGTGCTGCGCGCCGGCTACACCGTCGTCAACGTCAATCCGCTGTACACCGCGCGCGAACTCGAACACCAGCTCACCGACTCGGGAAGCGAAGCGATCATCGTGCTGGAAAATTTCGCCCACACCGTGCAAAAGGTGATGGGCAAGACGCCCGTGCGCCACGTGGTGGTGGCCAGCATGGGCGAGATGCTGGGCGGCGTGAAGGGCATGCTGGTCAACTTCGTGGTCCGCAACGTCAAGAAGATGGTGCCCGAGTTCTCGCTGCCGAATATGGTCACCTTCAAGGAAGCACTGGCCCAGGGCGAGCGCATGCCGTTCAAGCCGCCCGAGCTCAAGATCGACGACGTCGCCTTCCTGCAGTACACCGGCGGCACCACCGGCGTGTCGAAGGGCGCCACGCTCAGCCATCGCAATGTGATCGCCAACGTGCTGCAGAGCGAGTCCTGGTCGCAGCCGGCGCTGGGCGAGGCCGGCGGCGAGCAGGTGACGATCGTGTGCGCGCTGCCGCTGTACCACATCTTCGCACTCACCGCGTGCGCGATGTGGGGCATGCGCATGGGCGCCCTGAACGTCCTGATCGTCAATCCGCGCGACATTCCGGCCTTCGTCAAGGAGCTGGCAAAATACCGCTTCAACATGCTGCCGGCGGTGAACACGCTGTATAACGCGCTGGCCAACAATCCCGAATTCGCCCACCTCGATTTCTCGGCGCTGCGGGTGTGCAACGGCGGCGGCATGGCGGTGCAAAAGCCCGTGGCCGACAAGTGGCGCCAGATCACCGGCGTGGCCATCATCGAGGGCTACGGCCTGTCCGAGACCTCGCCGGTGGCTACCTGCAACCGCGCCGACGGCACCGAATTCACCGGCACCATCGGCCTGCCGGTGCCGTCGACCGACATCGCGATCATCGACGACGAAGGCCGCCACCTGGCGCCCGGCGAGATCGGCGAGATCGCCATCCGCGGCCCACAGGTGATGACCGGCTACTGGAACCGCCCGGACGAAACCGCGAAGGTGATGACCGCCGATGGCTTCTTCCGCTCGGGCGACGTCGGCATCATGGACGCTACCGGCTTCGTGAAGATCGTCGATCGCAAGAAGGACATGATCCTGGTCTCGGGCTTCAACGTCTATCCGAACGAGCTCGAAGGCGTGATCGCCGGTCATGCGGGGGTGCTCGAATGCGCCGTGGTCGGGGTGCCGGACGAGCATTCGGGCGAGGCGGTCAAGGTATTCGTGGTAAAGAAAGACCCTGGCCTCACGGCCGAACAGCTGATGGGCTACTGCAAGGAGCAGTTCACCGGCTACAAGCGACCGAAGTACATCGAATTCCGCGACGAGCTGCCGAAGACCAACGTCGGCAAGATCCTGAGGCGGGCGCTGAGGGACGAGAACAAGCAGCCGGAGACGGTGGCATAAGCATTGTGACGGGACTTACCCGGCGAAAGCCGCCCCGTCGGGCGGCTTTCGCGTTTTATTGGAACCAACAAGGAAGGCAGGACAGATGGACAAATTTTGGCTCTCGTCGTACGAGAACGGCGTGGCGACGGAAATCGATCCGACCCAGTACCGCTCGCTGACGCATTTGCTGGAGGAGGCGTTCCGCAAGTACGCCGACCGCAAGGCCTATGCCTGCATGGGCAAGTCCATCACGTTCGCCGAACTCGATGCGATGTCGCAGCGGATGGCGGCCTGGCTGCAGGCGCGCGGCCTTCAAGCCGGCGCGCGCGTGGCGATCATGCTGCCCAACGTGCTGCAGTATCCGGTGGCGCTGGCCGCCGTGCTGCGCGCCGGCTACGTGGTCGTCAACGTCAACCCGCTGTACACGCCGCGCGAACTGCAGCACCAGCTGGTCGACTCGGGCGCCGAGGCGATCGTGGTGCTCGAGAACTTCGCCCACACGGTCGAGCAGGTGGTGCGCCAGACGAAGGTCAAGCACATCGTGTTGGCGACCATGGGCGACCTGCTGGGCGGCCTGAAGGGCACGCTGGTCAACCTGGTGGTGCGCAAGGTCAAGAAGATGGTGCCGGCCTATTCGCTGCCGGACGCGATCGGCTTCAACAAGGTGCTGGCCGACGGCGCGCGTGAAACCCTCAAGCCGGTGACCATCGGCCACGACGACATCGCCTTCCTGCAGTACACGGGCGGCACCACCGGCGTGTCGAAGGGCGCGGTGCTGCTGCACCGCCACGTGATCGCCAACGTGCTGCAGAACGAAGCCTGGTTCGCCCCGACCCTCGGCAAGCTGAAGGCCGGCGAGCAGCCGCAGTTCGCCTGCGCGCTGCCGCTGTACCACATCTATGCGCTCACGGTCTGCGCGTTGCTGGGCCTGCGCATCGGCGGCATGAACCTGCTGATCCCGAACCCGCGCGACATCAAGGGCTTCATCAAGGAGCTGGGCGGATACCGCATCAACATCTTCCCGGCCGTGAACACGCTCTATAACGGCCTGCTCAACAACGACGATTTCGCCAAACTCGATTTCTCGGGCCTGATGGTGTGCCCGGGCGGCGGCATGGCGGTGCAGAAGGCCGTGGCCGACAAATGGCTCAAGACCACCGGCATCCCGATCGTCGAGGGTTACGGCCTGTCGGAGACCTCGCCGGTGGTGAGCGCCAACCGCTGCGACATCACCGAATTCACCGGCACCATCGGCCTGCCGCTGCCATCGACCGAGTTGCGCATCCTGGACGACGCGGGCAATGAAGTCCCGTTCGGCACCGCCGGCGAGATCGCCGTGCGCGGCCCGCAGGTGATGGCCGGCTACTGGCAGCGTGACGACGAGACGGCCAAGGTCATGACCGCGGACGGTTTCTTCAAGACCGGCGACATCGGCATCATGGACGACAAGGGCTATACCCGCATCGTCGACCGCAAGAAGGACATGATCCTGGTCTCGGGCTTCAACGTCTATCCGAACGAAGTCGAGGGCGTGGTGGCCGCGCACCCGGGCGTGCTGGAAGTGGCGTGCGTGGGCGTGCCGGACCAGAACTCGGGCGAGGCTGTGAAGCTGTACGTGGTCAAGAAGGACGCCGATCTGACCACTGAACAGATCAAGGAATTCTGCAAGGAACAGCTGACCGGCTACAAGCGGCCCAAGTTCATCGAATTCCGCGAGACCCTGCCGAAGACAAACGTCGGCAAGATCCTGCGGCGCGAACTGCGCGACGAGAAGAAGACCGCTTGACCGGCTTGCGCGTCAATTTGATCGTTTAACTCAGTACAGCCACGTCGTTCCCGCGCAGGCGGGAACCTAAGTTTGCCAGCGTTATCGATACGCACGCAGTACTTGGGTTCCCGCCTTCGCGGGAACGACGTTTTGGGGCTAACGATTCAACCGATCTAGCGGTGCGCCACCAGCGATTCGAGCGGCGGCAGCTGGCGTGGCTTGCGGTCAGGGCCGGTGGCGACATAGGTCAGCGTCGCCTCGGTCACCTTGACCACCTCGGCCGCCAGGCGGTTGCGCTCGGCGTACACCTCGACGAAGACGGTGACCGAGGTGTTGCCGACCTTGGTGATGTCGGCGTAGAACGATAGCAGGTCGCCAACGAACACCGGGTTCTTGAACAGGAAGGAGTTGACGGCGATGGTCGCCACGCGGCCATTGGCGCGGCGGGTGGCCGGCAGCGAGCCGGCCAGGTCGACCTGGGCCATGATCCAGCCGCCGAACACGTCGCCATACACATTGGCGTCGGACGGGGCGGGCATGACGCGCAATTCGGGCATTTTTCCTGCCGGCAGACGTACCGTGGTCGGGACGGTGGCAGGAGCGGTCGGGGTGTTTTCGGGCGTGGTCATCGTGAATTCTCGGTAAAAGCTACAATCGACCCGAATTGAACCATAAATCCAGAAGCCCCGTCATGCGCCGCAACTCCGCTCCACTTCCTCCCGACACCACCGGTGTGCCCCGCAACGACTGGGGCACCCTCAAAACCCTGTTTCCCTACCTGTGGGTCTACAAGTGGCGGGTGATGGCCGCCATGGCCGCGCTGGTCGGCGCCAAGATGGCCAACGTCGGCGTGCCGCTGGTGCTCAAGAAGATCATCGACGGCCTGGCGATCGACCCGGCGCACCCGCATGCGCTGCTGGTGCTGCCGCTCGGACTGCTGGCCGGCTATGGCCTGCTGCGCCTGTCGATGACGGTCTTCACCGAGCTGCGCGAGTTCCTGTTCGCGCGCGTGACCCAGCGCGCGGTGCGCACCATCGCGCTCAAGGTGTTCCGCCACCTTCACGCGCTGTCGTTGCGCTTCCACCTGAACCGCCAGACCGGCGGCATGACGCGCGACATCGAGCGCGGCACGCGCGGCGTCAATTCGCTGATCTCGTATTCGCTGTTTAACATCTTGCCGACCCTGGTCGAGATCACGCTGGTGCTGGTCTACCTGGTGTTCAACTACGATATCTGGTTCACCATCATCACGGCGGTGGCGCTGGCGTCCTACATCACCTTCACGGTGATCGTGACCGAGTGGCGCACGCACTTCCGGCGCACGATGAACGAGCTGGAGTCAAAAGCGTCGACCAAGGCAATCGACTCGCTGCTCAACTACGAGACGGTCAAGTACTTCGGCAACGAAGACTACGAGGCGCGGCGCTACGACGAAGGCCTTAAGAACTACGAGAACGCCGGGGTGCGTTCGCAGACCTCGCTGTCCTTCCTCAACACCGGACAGTCGCTGATCATCGCGACCGCCGTCACGCTGATCCTCTGGCGCGCGACCGAGGGCGTCATCGCCGGCACCATGAGCCTGGGCGACCTGGTGCTGGTCAATACCTTCATGATCCAGCTTTACCTGCCGCTCAACTTCCTGGGCGTGATCTACCGCGAGATCAAGCAAAGCCTGGCCGATATGGAACGCCTGTTCGGCCTCCTGGACCAGAACCGCGAAGTGGCCGACAGTCCCAAGGCGCAGCCGCTGGCGACCAAAGGCGCCGAGGTCGCGTTCTCGCACGTCGAGTTCAGCTACGAGACCAAGCGGCAGATCCTGTTCGACGTCGACTTCACGATTCCCGCCGGGACCACCACCGCCGTGGTGGGGCATAGCGGCTCGGGCAAGTCGACCCTGTCGCGGCTGCTGTTCCGCTTCTACGACGTCAACGGCGGCGCGATCCGCATCGACGGCCAGGACCTGCGCGACATCACCCAGGAATCGCTGCGCGCCGCGATCGGCATCGTGCCGCAGGATACGGTGCTGTTCAACGACACGATCGAATACAACATCGCCTACGGCCGGCCCGGCGCCAGCCGCGAGGACATCGTCGCGGCCGCGCGCGCGGCCTCGATCCACGACTTCATCGAGAGCCTGCCGGATGGCTACGGGAGCATGGTGGGCGAGCGCGGCCTGAAACTGTCGGGCGGCGAAAAGCAGCGGGTGGCGATCGCGCGCACCTTGTTGAAAGATCCGGCGATCCTGATCTTCGACGAGGCCACGTCGGCGCTCGATTCGCGCGCGGAGCAGGCGATCCAGGCCGAACTGAAGGAAATCGCCAAGAACCGCACGACGCTGGTGATCGCGCACCGCCTGTCGACGATCGCCGATGCGCAGCAGATCATCGTGCTCGACCACGGCAGGATCGTCGAGCGCGGCACGCATTACTCGCTGCTGGCGGCGCAGGGCCTGTATGCGCAGATGTGGGAACGGCAGCTGGCGCGGCCGGATGAGGATGTGGCGTCGCCGCCGTTGGAGGCAATGGTGGACGTGGACGGCGAGCCGTCCACGTCGCGGGTGCATCAGTAGGTGTAGAACATCCGCTGGATGTTCTTGGTATCGGTCGTCTTGGTCAACGCCAGCATCAGGAGAATGCGCGCCTTCTGCGGGCTCAGGGTGTCTGCCACCACGAAGTCCAGCTCGTCGTCATTGGCTTCGCCATTGCGCGCCACGATGCCCTGGCCGACACGGCTCGCGCGCACGATCACGACGCCGTCCTTGCGCGCCTTGACCAGCGCCGGCTTCGTCTTTGCCGGCAGGCTGCCGTTGCCCACGCCCGCATGCACCAGCCCCCTGGCGCCGGCCGCGACCAGCGCATTGACGGCGACGTCGCCCACGTTCGCATACGCATAGGCGACGTCGACCTGCGGCAGCGCATCGAGTTTGCTCACATCGAACTCGGTGTCCAGCGTGTGATTGCGCACCACGTTACGGTAGAAGAACGGCTTGCCGCCCTGGATATAGCCGATCACGCCCAGTTCCGACGTACGGAAGGTGTCGGTCGTGGTGGTGTTGGCCTTGGTGACGTCGCGTGCCGAATGGATCTGGTCGTTCATCGCCACCAGCACGCCGCGGCCCGCCGCCTCCGGCGTGCCGGCCAGGCGCACCGCGTTGTACAGGTTGATCGGGCCGTCGGCCGACAGCGCGGTCGACGGCCGCATCGAACCGACCAGCACCACCGGCTTCCTGCTCTTGACCGTCAGGTGCAGGAAATACGCCGTCTCTTCCAGCGTGTCGGTGCCGTGGGTGATCACGATGCCGTCCACGTTCGGCTGCGCCAGCAGCACGTTGACGCGCTTGGCCAGTTGCAGCCATTGCGCGTCGCTGATGTTCTCGCTGGCGATCTGGAACACCTGCTCGCCGGTGACGTTCGCCACCTTGGCGATCTCGGGCACCGCCGCGATCAGCGATTGCACCCCCACGGTGGCGGCGGTGTAGCCGACCGTGGTGGTGCTGGTGGCGCCGGTGCCGGCGATGGTGCCGCCGGTGGCGAGGATGGTCACGTTCGGCAGCTTTGCCGTGGTCTGGGCCTGCACCGCGGCAGCGGCGAACATGAACAAAAAGCCGCACAGCATGGTGCGTACGGCTTGGGGGAACTGCTTGGACATCGTGTTACTACCTTTCTAAAACTGGCGGGACGCCCTGGAAATCAGGGCTTTTTGTACACCACGCCATCCTTCATCACAAACTTGACCTGCTCGAGCACTTTCACGTCCTTCAAAGGATCGCCCTCGACCGCGATGATGTCGGCCGCGAAGCCCGCATCGATCGCACCCAGGCGTTTCGGCTGGTCGAGCAGGATGGCGGCGTTGACCGTGGCCGAGCGGATCGCATCAAGCGGCGTCATGCCCGCTTCGACCATATAGCCGAATTCCTTGGCATTGTCGCCATGCGGGAACACACCGGCATCGGTGCCGAATGCGATCTTCACGCCGGCTTTATAGGCGCGGCCGAAGGTGGCTTGCAGCTGAGGACCGATCGCGGCCGCTTTCGGACGCACCAGGGCGGAATAATAATTCGGTTCCTTCGCCTTGTCCGCCACGTAGCGGCCGGCCGAGATGGTCGGCACGTACCAGCCGCCGCCCTTCTTGAACAGTGCGATGACCTCGTCGTCCATCAGCGTGCCGTGCTCGATCGAGTCGACGCCGACGCGCAGCGCGCGCTTCATGCCTTCGGCGCCGTGGGCGTGGGCCGCGACGCGGAAGCCGTAGTCCTTCGCGGTGCTCACCACGGCGCGCAGCTCATCCTCGGTGTACTGCGAGTTGTGGCCGCTGGCGGCCTGGCTCAGGACGCCGCCGGTGGCGGTAACCTTGATCAGGTCGGCGCCATCCTTGTAGCGGGTGCGCACCGCCTGGCGCGCTTCCTCGGGGCTGTTGAGCACACCCTCGGTCGGGCCGGGCGTGCCGATCTTCTCGGACAGGAAGTGCGACAGGTTGTTGGTCGGGTCGGCGTGGCCGCCGGTGGTGGCCAGCGATTTACCGGCGGTGAACATGCGCGGGCCCGGCACTTCGCCGGCGGCGATGGCGCGCTTGAGCGAGATGTTCAGGTTATCGTTGGCGCCCAGGTCGCGCACCGTGGTGAAGCCGGCCATCAGCGTGCGCTCGGCGTACTTCACCGAACGATAGGCCATGTCGGCCGGATTGGCGGCCAGGCGGTCGCGGTAGGCGTCGACCGCCGGCTGGGTTTCGCTGGTCAGGTGCACGTGCATGTCGATCAGGCCAGGCAGGCAGCTGTGGCGCGAGAGGTCGATGTTGCCGGCAGCCTGCGTCATCGGTCCCACCGAGACGATGCTGCCGTTCTCGATCACGATGCTGACGCGCTCGCGCCATGCGCCTTTCTGGACGTCCAGCAGCCGGCCGCAGTCGACCGTCTGGGTGGCGGCGTGCGCGCTGTTCAGGGCCAGCAGCATGCCGGCGGCAACCATCTGTTTCATCTCTCTCTCCTTGTTGTGATTATCGATGTTGAAAAAACAAAGGCCCTCCATTGCTGGAAGGCCTTGGGTGCTACGGGCAGCCGGTTGCCATCGTCATTTCAACGGTGAGATGGCGGGCTCCTTGTTCGGTTCTCCCAGGTCGCCCTCCCACTTGGCGACGACGGCGGTGGCGATGCCGTTGCCGATCACGTTGGTGGCCGAGCGCGCCATGTCCAGGAAGTGGTCGATCGCCAGCAGCAGCAAGAGGCCCGCTTCCGGAATGTCGAACTGGTTCAGGGTGGCGGCGATCACGACCAGCGAGGCGCGCGGCACGCCGGCCATGCCTTTCGAGGTCAGCATCAGCACCAGCATCATGGTGATCTGGGTACCGACCGACAGGTCGATGCCGTAGGCCTGGGCGATGAAGACGGCTGCGAAGGTGCAGTACATCATCGAGCCGTCCAGGTTGAACGAGTAGCCGATCGGCAGCACGAACGAGGCCAGACGGTTCTTGACGCCGAAGCGCTCCAGGCTTTCCAGGGTTTTCGGGAAGGCGGCTTCAGACGAGGCGGTCGAGAAGGCCAGCACGGTCGGGCCGCGCAGTTCGGAGACCAGGCGCAGGATGCGCGGGCCGATCACGGCCATGCCGATGCCGATCAGGACGATCCACAGCAGCGCGATGCCAAAGTAGAACTGGGCCATGAAGATGCCGTAGGTCGACAGCACGCCCAGGCCGCTCTTGGCGATGATGCCGGCCACTGCCGCGAACACCGCGATCGGCGCGAAGTTCATCACGTAGCCGGTCAGCTTGAGCATGACGTGGGCGACGCCGTCGATGGCGTCGATCATCGGCGTGGCGCGTGCGCCAACCGCTGCGGCGGCGGTGCCGAAGAACAGCGAGAACACCACGATCTGCAGGATCTCGTTCCTGGCCATGCCGTCGACGATCGAGGTCGGGATCAGGTGGGTGATGAAGTCCTTCATCGTCAGGCTGCCGCTGGTGATGCCCGAGCTCGCGTCGACCGGCGGCATCATGCCTGCCGCGAACAGCGCGTCGCCTGGACGGAAGATGTTCACCAGGACCAGGCCGAGCGACAGCGAGATGACCGAGGCGATCATGAACCAGCCCAGCGCCTTGATGCCGATGCGGCCGACTTCCTTGGCGTCGCCCATCTTGGCGATGCCGACCACCAGGGTCGCGAACACCAGCGGCGCGATGATCATCTTGATCAGGCGGAGGAACATCGTGGTAATCAGCGACATCGTGTCGGAGAAGCTCGTCGCGCCGGTCGCATCGGTATTGGTGTTGACCAGGTAGCCGACCACGATGCCGACCACCAGGGCGATCATGATGAAGGTAGTCAGGCGATTTCGATTGTTCATAAAGCTTCCTGTCGTGTGGACCTGTGCAGGGCCGGCGGCGGCGGATCTCGCTGTCGCTGGCAGGTTGTTCGGGCAATGACCGGTTTTCGAGGACCGAAGGCCGGTTGGTACTGAAGATTATGGCAAGTTCCGCAGTATCCTAGGCACAGTTAGTGCTGTCAAGCACGCTTACACCGTTGGCGTTACGGTAATCCGACACGCCATTCCAGTCCCCCGAACGCACCTCGCGGGCCGCCGCGCAGGTAAAATACGCCATTCGTTTTTCGAGAGCCGCCATGTCCACCATCGAGACCCCAGACACCATCACCATCACCCGTCCAGACGACTGGCACCTGCACCTGCGCGACGGCGCGGCGATGGCCAGCGTGCTGCCGCACACCGCCCGCCAGTTCGGCCGCGCGATCGTGATGCCGAACCTGCGCCCGCCCGTGACCACGGCCGCCGCCGCTCTTGAATACCGCGCCCGCATCCTGGCCGCGCTGCCGGAGGGGATGCGCTTTGAACCGCTGATGACGCTGTACCTGACCGACAACACCGATCCGGACGAGATCCGCCGCGCCCAGGACACCGGTTTCATCCACGCGGTCAAGCTGTACCCGGCCGGCGCCACCACCAACTCGGACGCCGGCGTCACCGACCTCAAAAAGTGCTACAAGACGCTGGAAGTGATGCAGGAAGTCGGCATGCCGCTGCTGGTGCATGGCGAAGTGACCGACAACGAGATCGACCTGTTCGACCGCGAAGCCGTGTTCATCGAGCGCGTGATGCGCCCGCTGCGTAAAGACATGCCGGCGCTGAACGTGGTGTTCGAGCACATCACCACCAAGGACGCGGCCCAGTACGTGGCCGAGGCCGAAGGCCCGATCGCGGCCACCATCACCGCCCACCACCTGCTGTACAACCGCAACGAGATCTTCCGCGGCGGCATTCGCCCGCACTTCTACTGCCTGCCGGTGCTCAAGCGCGAAGAACACCGCCTGGCGCTGGTCACCGCCGCCACCAGCGGCGACGAACGCTTCTTCCTGGGCACCGACTCGGCGCCGCACGCGGTGCACACCAAGTACGCCGCCTGCGGCTGCGCCGGTTGCTACACCGCGCTGCACGCGATGGAGATGTATACCGAAGCCTTCGCCCAGGCCGGCGCGCTCGACAAACTGGAAGCCTTCGCCAGCTTCAACGGCCCGGCCTTCTACAACCTGCCGAGGAACGTTGGCACGATCACGCTCAAGCGCGAATCGTGGACCCTGCCTGAATCGGTGCCGATGGGCGAACACCAGCTGGTGCCGCTGAACGCGGGCGAGAGCATCAACTGGAAGATGGTATAAGCAGCACCGTGCTGCCGCCGATCGACTGGGCGCAGCCGTGGTACGACACGGTGCGCCCAAGCTTTGAACGGGCCTCGCCGCCGCTTGACGGCTTCATCGATGCCTTCAACGTGGCGGCGCGCGCGCTCGACCTCCGTAATGGCGGCGGCATGCCGCTGTCCTTCGTGCCGCAAGCCGCGCTGCCGGAAGGGACGGCCTATGAAGAATTCATCGGCGCCACCGGCCAGGTGCCGACCCGCGACAACCTGCACGATTTCTTCAATGCGCTGGTGTGGCAGACCTTCCCGGGTATCAAGCGCGCGCTGAACGCGCTGCAGGCGGCGCAGATCGCGCAGGCCGGCGTCGGCAAGTCGCGCGGGCCGGCGCGCGACGCCGCCACCATCTTCGACGAGAACGCGGCCTTGCTGGTCGTGCGCGACAATGAAGCAGGGCGGGCGCTGGTCGAGGACTTGCGTGCGCACCGCTGGTTAGAGGCCCTGTACGATAAGCGTGACTTGTTCGGCAAGGACGTCGAGGTCTGGCTGTTCGGCCACGCGCTGATGGAAAAGCTGGTGGCGCCGCGCAAGGCGATCACCGCACATACGCGGGTGGTGTTCGCCGGCGACGATTACTTTGCGCTGGCAGCCGATGCGCGCCGCGCATGGCTCGACCGCGAGGTGGCGGCCAGCCTGGCGAATGAAGAGCTTACGCCGGGTGGCTTCACGCCCCTTCAGGTGCTGGGCATTCCAGGCTGGTGGCCTGGGCAAGACCCTGATTTTTATCTGGATACGACTGTGTTCCGTCCCAAGCGGACGGCGTGAAAAGGGAGAAGCCGATGGCTGAAACGGTACGCTGGGGAATTCTCGGCACGGGCAAGATTTCGCGTGCCTTTGCCAATGCATTGAAGGATGTGCCGGGCGCCGTGCTGGCCGCCGTGGGTTCGCGCAGCCAGGACAAGGCAGCTGCCTTCGCCGAGGAATTCGGCGCGCTCGCCAGTTATGGCTCGGCCGAGCTGCTGGCCCAGGCCGAGGGCATCGACCTGATCTACATCGGCACGCCGCATCCGGAACATGCCGGCAACGCCCTGATGGCGCTGCGTGCCGGCAAGGGCGTGCTGTGCGAGAAGCCGTTCACGATGAACCTGCGCGAAGCCGAGCAGGTGGTGACCCTGGCCCGCTCGAAGCGCCTGTTCCTGATGGAGGCGATGTGGACGCGCTACCTGCCGGCCTACCTGGAAGTGAAACGCATCCTGGCCTCGGGTGAGATCGGCACCCCGCGCCAGATCGTCGCCGACTTCGGCTTCGCGGCCGCCTTCGGTCCCGAGCACCGCGTGTTCAATCCCGAGCTGGGCGGCGGCGCGCTGCTCGACCTGGGCATCTATCCGCTGTCGGTCGCGGCCGGCTTGCTGGGGCCAGTGATCGAAGTCCGTGCGCAAGCCGAGATGGGCCCGACCGGCGTCGACGTGCAGACCGGTTTCACGCTCAAGCATGAAGGCGGCGGTATGTCGGTCTGCAGCTGCTCCTTCCTGGCGCGCACGCCGGCCGAGCTGACCGTGTCGGGCGAGCGAGGCCAGGTGCGGATGAACACCATGTTCCACCGCGCGACGTCGGTCACCGTCAAGCTGGACGACGGCAGCGAGCGCACGATCGAGACGCCGTATCTTGGCAATGGCTATGTGCACGAAGCGATCGAGGCCCAGCGCTGCTGGCAGCAGGGGCTGCTGGAAAGCTCGTCGATGACGCAGGGCGAGACGCTGGCGCTGATGGGCGTGATGGACGAGATCCGGCGCCAGATCGGCCTGCGTTACGCGGCCGACCGCGCGTAGGGCATATGCCATGAAGCTCGGGAGCATCACGCCGATCCTGCGCATCTTCGACGAGGCCAAGGCCAGGGAATTCTATGTCGATTACCTCGGCTTCACGGTCGACTGGGACCACCGCTTCGGCCCCGGCATGCCGCTCTACCTGCAGGTCTCGCGCGGCGACTGCGTGCTGCACCTGAGCGAGCATCACGGCGATTGCTGTCCGGGCGCCGCGCTACGCATCGAGGTCGACGACGTCGATGGCCTGCATGCCGAACTCACCGCCAAACAATATGGTTATGCGCGGCCCGGGATCGAAGACACGCCGTGGGAGACGCGCGAGTTGAGCGTCAAGGATCCGTTCGGGAACAGGCTGACGTTCGCCGGCTAGCGGGCTGGCCTTTTACTTCGGCGCGGTGGCGGCATCCAGCCGCTTGAACAGATCACGATGCAGTTCCCGCGTGTGCTTCTCCATATGCGTGCGCGCATGCCCGATCTCCCTCAATTCGCGCTGCGCCACTGCCTCCTTGCCGTTGGCGAGCGCCCACAGCGCCAGTTCGACGCGCGCCTCGATGCTGGCGAAGCGTTCGACGACGGCCTCGAATTCGGTGCCCGCTTCGTCTTGCCGGCCGACGGCGGCATAGGCGCGGCCCAGTTCCAGCCCGACTTCATCGGCGCGAAAATTCGGATGTTTCGACTGCAGCGGCGCCAGCAGCGCAATCGCCGCCGCTGGTTGTCCATGCGCCGCATTGGCGCGCGCGGCGCCCAGGATGACCTCGGGATCGCCAGCGAATGGCCCGTTCAGGCAGGCATCGTAATGGCGCACCGCTTCTTCCGATTCGCCGGCCTCGAGCAGGGCGGCGGCCAGGCGCATCAGGTTGTAGGCGGTCGGCGTCAGGTCGAACGCGCTCCGGGCTTCGCGCACGTCGCGGCCAGGATCGAGACTTTTCTGGAGCGCCCGCCCTGCCATGCGGCTGCGTCGCTCGAGACGCGAGGCAGGCAGGTATTCGGCCACGAAGTAGGCGAGGCTGCCAAGCAGTGGAAAGGAGAACAGGATCAGCAGCCAGTACATCTGACGGCGGTTGCGTACGGCGTGGATCGCGAAGAAGATGGCGATGAGGAAGTGCAGTCCGAGTCCGAGGAGGGGCATTGCAGGTTCCGTGTTCAATGTTCGTCGGGAAGACAGCAAAGATAGCCGACATCGCAGCCTGGATGTCTCACCGATTCTCACAGTGCGTTCTCACAACATCGCTACCGGATCGTGAGGCAGGGCGTATTTATCCGGACAAGATCCTGCTAGAGTAAATGTAATTTCCCAAAAGGAACACACATGACCTCGGACCAAAATGTCGCCGTCCTCGTGGACTGCGAGAATGCGCAGCCGACCGTGATCGACGAGGCGATGCGGCTTGCATCGACCCTTGGACGGGTGACCTTGCGACGCGGTTACGGTAATCACACCGCCCTGGCGAGCAAGTGGCAGGATGCGCTGGTGCGCCATGGATTCGCCCCCTGCATGCAATTCCAGTATGTGGCCGGCAAGAACACAGCGGACATCGCGCTGGCGCTGGATGCGCTGGAGATGCTGCTCGACCGGCGCGCCGACCGTTTCGTCATCATCACCAGCGATTCCGATTTCGTCGGCCTGTGCCGCAAGCTGCAGGAACGTGGCGCCAGCGTCCATGTCTTCGGTGAGGCGAAAACACCGGCGGCCCTGCGTCATGCCTGCGACAGGTTTCACGAGTCGGCCCCTCCGGCGCCACCGGAGGCCGCGCCGGCGCATGCAGCGGCAGCGGCTGCGGAGATCGTCAAGCGCAGGCCGAGGTTCGTGGTCGAGGCGGTACGTTTGCTGGCGCTGTCATCGCCCGATGGCAGGGTCGATCTCGGCGCACTGGGCAACCACCTGAGGGCGGCTCACGCCGGATTTTCCCACGCAGCCTATGGCTACAAGAACCTGCGCACGATGATCGAGGCGTACGATCTGCTGCGGATGCACCAGACCGAAGGAGGCCACTGCCGTGTAGGCCTGGCGTCAGGCGGTGCGCCGCAGCCGGCCATCCTGCGCGCGGTGTAGTCCCGGCGCGGAACGCTTAATCCGGGACAGGCGCATCCACTATGTGCCGCCCATCGAGCGCGCGAATGCGCGGCTCGACGTAGTAGCCGCCCGCTTCGACATAGCTGAGGCAGTAGCGCAGGCATACGCCGCACTGCTGGACCGCGCAGCGGTTGTAGGGAAAATAGTGGATGGCGATCGGCGCGTCCGGCGACCAGTAATTGGTCCCGTGCGGATGGTATTCGGCGAAGGTTGGATCAAAGTAGGGATCGCCGGCCAGCGTACCGGCCGGGCGCATCTGCGCCTGCGGGAACGACACCGGCGTACGCGTCCACCCGGGGTAACTCGCGATCTCGCATGCGCAGCTGTCCGTCACCGAGGCAGAGGCCAGGGCCAGGGCACGCAGTTCATCGATACTCAATGGTTGTTCCAGATTCATCGTTCGTCTTCCCATCAGACCTTCAGGAATTCCTCGCGCCCGCCCAGCCAGCGCGCCAGGTGCGCATCGACCACCGCGATCTTCTCGGGCTTTTCGCCATCGAGCAGATACTGCGCCACGTCGCGCGCGCGGTCGACCAGCCAGCCATCGAGCTCCAGGTCGGCAAAGCGCAGCATCGCCTGACCCGACTGGCGCGCCCCCAGGAATTCACCGGGCCCACGAATCTCCAGGTCGCGCCGTGCGATCTCGAAGCCGTCGGTGGTCTCGCGCATCGTCATCAAACGCTGTTTTGCCACCTGGCCCAGCGGCGATTGGTACAGCAGCAGACACACCGATGCCGCCGATCCGCGCCCCACGCGCCCGCGCAACTGGTGAAGCTGCGACAGGCCGAAACGCTCTGCATGTTCGATCACCATCAGGGACGCATTCGGCACGTCGACCCCGACCTCGATCACGGTCGTCGCCACCAGCACGTGCACCTCGCCGGCCGTGAAGGCATCCATCACTTCCTGCTTTTCGGCCGGCTTCATGCGGCCATGCACCATCCCCACCTGCAGCTCGGGCAGCGATTCGGCCAGCGTCTCGTAGGTCTCGGTCGCGGTTTGCAATTGCAGGGCCTCGGATTCCTCGATCAGCGGGCAGACCCAGTACGCTTGCCGGCCTTCGAGCGCCGCCGCGTAGACACGCTCGATCACTTCGTCGCGCCGCATCTGGTCGATCGCGCGCGTGACGATCGGGCTGCGGCCCGGCGGCAGTTCGTCGATCACCGACACTTCGAGGTCGGCGTAATACGTCATCGCCAGCGTGCGCGGGATCGGCGTGGCCGACATCATTAATTGGTGCGGCACCAGGCCGTCGCTGCCCTTGTTGCGCAGGGTGAGGCGCTGGCCGACGCCGAAGCGGTGCTGTTCGTCGACGATCACCAGGCCCAGTTTCGCGAACTGCACCGTGTCCTGGATCAGCGCATGGGTGCCGATCACCAGATTCGCCTCGCCCGACTCGATCAACTCGTTCGACGCGGCCTTTTCCTTTTTCTTGAGGCTGCCCGTCAGCCAGGCGACCTTCACGCCGAGCGGCTCCATCCAGGCCGCGATCTTCCTGAAATGCTGTTCGGCCAGGATCTCGGTCGGCGCCATCAGCGCCGCCTGATAGCCGCTGTCGATCGCCTGCGCTGCGGCCAGCGCCGAGACCACAGTCTTGCCGCTGCCGACGTCGCCCTGCAGCAGGCGCTGCATCGGATAGCCCTCGCGCAGGTCGGCACGGATCTCTTCGACCACGCGCTGCTGGGCGCCGGTGAGCGCAAACGGCAACCCTTTCAGGAAGGCTTCCGACAGCTTGCCCACCGCGCGCAAGTGCGGCGCGCCTTTTTCGCGCCGTGCACGCTGCGCCCGTTTGAGCGACAGCTGCTGCGCCAGCAGCTCGTCGAACTTCATGCGCTCCCAGGCCGGATGCGATTTTTCTCCCAGCGCGTGTTCGTCGACGTCGGCCGGCGGATAGTGCAGCAGCTTCACGGCCGGCTCGAAGTCGATCAAGCCCATCTTGGCGCGGATGCCCGCGGGGACGGTATCGCTCCAGTCGATCCGCTTCATCGCATCGGCGATCGCGCGCCGCAGCACCGTCTGCGACAGGCCTTCGCCGGACGGATAGACGGGCGTGAGCGAGGAAGGCAACGGTGCGCCTTCATTGACGACCTTATATTGCGGATGCACCATCTCGGCCCCGAAGAAGCCGTGTTTCAGTTCGCCGCGGGCACGGATGCGCACGCCTTCGGCCATCTGCTTGACCTGGCTGCCATAGAAATTCATGAAGCGCAGCAGCAAATCGCCCGATTCGTCGGCGATGGTCACCAGCAGCTGGCGCCGCGGCTTGAACGAAATCTCGTTCTTGGTCACCACGCCCTCGACCTGCGAAACGTGGCCGCCGCGCAGGCAGGCCTCGCGGATGGACACGATCTGGGTCTCGTCCTCGTAGCGCATCGGCAGGTGCAATACCAGGTCCATGTCGCTGCGCAGTCCAAGGCGGGCGAGCTTGCTTTCGAGGGTTTTGGGAGGATTTGTGGTCTTGGAGGCGGGCATATCGCGGCAAAATGGCGCTCGCTGGCGTAAAATAGAAGGTTCGCCATCAGCGCTGGAGCCTGTATTGTAAAGCTGGCAGCGCTTATTTTCCCAGAATTGAGAATAATGTACTCGCTTTCCGATTTCGACTTCGAGCTGCCCCCCGAGCGCATCGCGCAGCTGCCGCTGCCCGATCGTAGCGCTTCGCGCCTGCTGCAGCTCGACGGTGACCAGATCACCGACCGCCACTTCGCCGACATCGTCGACCAGCTCCAGCCGGGCGACCTGCTGGTGATGAACAATACCCGCGTGCTCAAGGCGCGCTTCTTCGGCGTCAAGGAAACCGGCGGCCAGGTCGAGGTGCTGGTCGAGCGTGTGCTCGACAACCGCACCGTGCTGGCCCAGGTGCGCGCCTCCAAGTCGCCCAAGCCCGGCAACCGCATCCGCCTGGCCGATGCTTTCGATGTGACCACCGGCGAACGCGCCGGCGAATTCTTCACCCTGCATTTCGAGGGCGACGTGTTCGAGCTGATCGAAGCCCACGGCCGCCTGCCGCTGCCCCCGTATATCGAGCACACCGCCGACGAATTCGACGAACAGCGCTACCAGACCGTGTATTCGAAAGAACCGGGCGCGGTCGCCGCGCCGACGGCCGGCCTTCATTTCGACCAGCCCCTGCTCGACAAGTTGGCGCAAAAAGGCGTCAAGTTCGCCTACGTCACCCTGCACGTCGGCGCCGGCACCTTCCAGCCGGTGCGGGTCGAGGATTTGAGCGAGCACAAGATGCACACCGAGTGGTACACCATTGCGCAAGAGACGGTGGACGCGGTGCGCGCCGCGAAGGCGGCGGGCCGCGATGTGGTCGCCGTCGGCACCACCAGCCTGCGCGCGCTGGAATCGGCTTCGCAAAGCGGCGAATTGGTCGCCGGCAGCGCCGACACCGCGCTGTTCATCACGCCCGGCTACACCTTCAAGACGGTTTCGCGCCTGGTCACCAACTTCCACCTGCCCAAGTCGACCCTGCTGATGCTGGTGTCGGCCTTCGCCGGCTATGCCCCGATCCGCAAGGCCTATGCCCACGCGATCGCCAATGAATACCGCTTCTTCAGCTATGGCGACGCCATGCTGCTGACGACTACTTCACGTTAAAGACACACGATGCTCGAATTTACCCTGCTCAAAAAAGACACCAGCGGCCTGTCGCACGCCCGCCGCGGCCGCCTGAAACTGAACCACGGCACCATCGAAACCCCGATCTTCATGCCGGTCGGCACCTATGGTTCGGTCAAGGCGATGGACCCGGTCGAACTCAAGGAAGTCGGCTCGCAAATCATCCTCGGCAATACCTTCCACCTGTGGCTGCGTCCCGGCGTGGACGTGATGAACAAGTTCGGCGGCTTGCACCAATTCATGGGCTGGGACAAGCCGATCCTGACCGACTCCGGCGGTTTCCAGGTGTTTTCGCTGGGCGCCATGCGCAAGATCACGGAAGAGGGCGTCAAGTTCGCCTCGCCGATCGACGGCTCGAAACTGTTCCTGTCGCCCGAGATCTCGATGCAGATCCAGCGCGCGCTGAACTCGGACATCGTGATGCAGTTCGACGAATGCACGCCCTATGAAATCGACGGCCGTCCGGCCACTTCCGAAGAAGCCGCCAAGTCGATGCGCATGTCGCTGCGCTGGGCCCAGCGCTCGATGAACGAGTTCACCGGCGGCGAAAACCCGAATGCGCTGTTCGGCATCGTCCAGGGCGGCATGTACGAGCACCTGCGCGACGAGTCGCTGGCCGGCCTGGAAGACATCAATTTCCCGGGCCTGGCGATCGGCGGCCTGTCGGTCGGCGAGCCGAAGGAAGACATGAAGCGCATCCTGGCCCACGTCGGCCCGCGCCTGCCCGAGAACAAGCCGCACTACCTGATGGGTGTCGGCACGCCGGAAGATCTGGTCGACGGCGTGGCCAATGGCGTCGATATGTTCGACTGCGTGATGCCGACCCGGAACGCGCGCAATGGCTGGCTGTTCACCCGCTTCGGCGACGTCAAGATCAAGAATGCGCGTTACAAGGATGACACGGCGCCGCTGGACGAGAGCTGCGATTGCTATTGCTGCAAGAATTTCTCGCGCGCTTACTTGCATCACCTGCACCGCTCGAACGAGATCCTGGGCGCCCGCCTGAACACCATCCACAACCTGCATTACTACCTCAAGCTGATGCAGGAAATGCGCGACGCCATCGATGCCGACCGTTTCAACGAGTTCCGCATCGACTTCAATGCGGGCCGCGCGCGCGGCGTGTAAGCGCTTGCTTACTCGCTGAGCGGGGCAGCATCGTATTGACGCTGCTGCCCCGGGCTAAATTTCTAGCTGGCTCTTGCAATACTGAAAAGCAAGATTACCTATTGCCAGATTTGGTTTTCGGTGTCTAGCCGATGCTAGAATACACCGCTTATTTTTTTAACTTCACAATCGGAGTTCTTGTGTTCATTTCCAACGCTTACGCGCAAACCGCCGCCGCTGACCCAGGCATCATGGGCAGCCTGACGACCTTCCTGCCGCTGATCCTGATGTTCGTGGTCATGTATTTCCTGATGATCCGTCCTCAGCAGAAACGCCAGCGCGAGCTGAAAGCGATGATGGATGCACTGACCAAGGGCGACGAAGTCGTGACCGCCGGCGGCATCGTCGGCCGCGTCTCGAAAGTGATCGACGGCTACGTCACTCTGGAAATCGCTCCAGGCACCGAAATCACCGTGCAGAAAAACGCAGTGACCACCCTGCTGCCGAAGGGCACCCTGAAGGCCCTGTAATAGCAAGTCCTGTGCGGCCTCGTGCCGCACTGCCAACCTGAATGCCGGAACACTATGAACCGCTATCCCGTCTGGAAATACCTAATGATCGTCATCGCGCTGTTGCTAGGCGCGTTGTACACGGCGCCTAACTACTTCGGCGAAACGCCGGCGTTGCAGGTGACATCGGGCCGTTCGACCCTGAACATCACCAGCGCCTCCACCACCCTGGTCGAGGATGCGCTCAAGCGTGCCGGCATTCCTTCCACCGGCGTCAGCCTCGAAGGCACGGGCCACAGCACCTCGGTGCGCGCGCGCTTCGCCGGCACTGAAGAGCAGTTCAAGGCCAAGCTGGCCCTGGAACGCGAATTGAACCGCGACCCGGCCAACCCCGATTACATCGTCACCGTCAACCTGGTCACCAATACCCCGGCCTGGATGGAAAAAATCGGCGCCGGTCCGATGAGCCTCGGCCTGGACTTGCGCGGCGGCGTGCACTTCCTGCTGCAGGTCGACACCAAGGCGGTCGTCGAGAACAAGGTCAAGGCGCTGCAGGCCAGCGTGCGCAGCAACCTGCGCGACGAGAACGTGCGCCATGCCGGCATCGAACGCGTGGGCGACACCATCGAAGTGCGCTTCCGCGACGCAGCGACCCGCGCCGCCGCACGCAAAGTGCTGACCACCCGCTCGAACGAACTGAATTTCGCCGAAGCCGCCGACGGCGCCGACCAGAAGCTGGTCGTCAGCCTCAAGCCCGACGCGATCAAGCAAAGTGTCGAAGACGGCGTCAAGCAGAACATCGTGACCCTGTCCAAGCGTATCAATGAGCTGGGCACCACCGAGCCGATCATCCAGCAGCAGGGCGCCGATCGCATCGTGGTCCAGCTGCCGGGCGTGCAGGACGTGGCGCGCGCCAAGGACATCATCGGCCGCACCGCGACCCTCGAGTTGCGCATGGTCGATTCGACCGTGACCCCGGGCACCGAGCTGTCGGCCGCCATCCCGCTCAATTCCGAACTGTTCACCGAAGGCCGCGGCGCCCCGGTCGTGCTGTCGCGCGACATCATCCTGACCGGCGAATACATCGCCAGCGCCACCGCCAGCTTCGACCAGAACCAGCAGCCGGCCGTCTCGCTCGACCTGAACGGCGACGGCGGCCGCCGCATCCGCCAGGCCACCCGCGACAACGTCGGCAAGCGCATGGCGATCCTGCTGAAAGAAAAGGGCGTGTACAACGTCCTGTCGGCGCCGACCATCCAGAGCGAGCTCGGTTCGACCTTCCAGATCACCAATATGGGCACCTCGCAGGACGCCAACGAGCTGGCCCTGCTGCTGCGCTCGGGCGCGCTGTCGGCGCCGATGGAATTCGTCGAGGAACGCGTGATCGGCCCGCAGCTGGGCGCCGAGAACATCGAACGCGGACTGCACTCGACCATCTGGGGCTTCGTGGCGATCGCGGTCTTCATGATCGTCTACTACCATCTGTTCGGCGTGTTCTCGGCGCTGGCGCTGGCGGCCAACGTGCTGTTCCTGCTGGCCCTGCTGTCGATCCTGGGCATTACCCTGACCCTGCCGGGCATCGCCGCAATCGCGCTGGCGCTGGGCGTCGCGATCGACTCCAACGTGCTGGTCAACGAGCGCATCCGCGAAGAGCTGCGTGGCGGCGCGCCGCCGCAAGCGGCGATCGCGGCCGGTTCCAAGCACGCCTGGGACACCATCGTCGACTCCAACGTGACCACCCTGATCGTCGGCCTGGCGCTCTTGATCTTCGGTTCCGGTCCGGTGCGCGGCTTTGCCGTGGTGCACTGCCTGGGCATCCTGACCTCGATGTTCTCGGCCGTCGTCGTGGCCCGTGGTTTCGCCAACCTGTGGTACGGCCGCCAGAAGAAACTGACCAAGATTTCGATCGGCACGGTCTGGCAGCCGGGCATGTCGCCCACCAAGAAGTAAGGACTCGAGACTGACATGGAATTTTTCAAGATCAAACGGGACATCCCGTTCATGCGCCACGCCCTGATCCTCAATGCGATCTCGGTGATTACGTTCTTGCTGGCGGTGTTCTTCCTGTTCAGCAAAGGCCTGAACTTCTCGGTGGAGTTCACCGGCGGCACCGTGATGGAGTTGCGCTATCCACATGCGGCCAACCAGGAAAAAATCCGCGACACGCTGCGCGGCATGGGCTATTCGCACCCTGAGGTGGCCAGCTTCGGCACTGCCCAGGACATCATGCTGCGCCTGCCGATCCTGGAAGGCGCGGAAGCGGCCGGCACCTCGGCCCGCGTCTTCAACGCCATCTGCGCCGCCGACGGCGGTGCGCCGAAGCAGAGCCAGGTCACGACCGAAAAAGGCGAGGTGATCAACCACACCAGCTGCGCCAAGGCGTCCGGCGAAGAGCTGATCAGCCTGCAGCGGGTCGAGTTCGTCGGCCCGTCGGTCGGCGACGAGCTGGCCCAGAACGGCATGAACGCGCTGATCATGACCATCCTCGGCATCATGATCTACCTGGCGATCCGCTTCGAATGGAAATTCGCTGTCGCCGCCGTGGTCGCCAACCTGCACGACGTGGTCATCATCCTGGGCTTCTTCGCCTTCTTCCAGTGGGAATTCTCGCTGACGGTGCTGGCGGCAACGCTGGCGGTGCTGGGCTACTCGGTCAACGAATCGGTCGTCATCTTCGACCGGATCCGCGAGATGTTCCGCAAGCAGCGCAAGATGTCGACGTCGGAAGTCATCGACCACGCGATCACCAGTACTATCTCGCGTACCATCATTACCCACGGCTCGACGCTGATGATGGTGATGTCGATGCTGTTCTTCGGCGGCTACGCGCTGCACTACTTCGCGATCGCGCTGGCCATCGGCATCCTGTTCGGCGTGTACTCGTCGGTGTTCGTGGCGGCGGCCGTGGCCATGTGGCTGGGCGTCAAGCGCGAAGACCTGATCAAGCCGATCAAGGAAAAAGACGAGACCGACGGCGCGGTGGTCTAAGCTACCGGCTCCGCATGAAAAATGCCGCCCCGGCCTTGCCGCGGCGGCATTTTGTTTGATGTGACGCGGTTGCGCGACGAATTTCACAGTGTTGTGTGTGGCAGCGCACGGAGTACCCAGGCTGGCCCACCTATAGTGGACCTGTCTCTTTCAGGACATCCCTAGTTTTGGACTTCACCCGCTTCCGCAACGAAGCGGGTTTTTTTTGTCTCGCCATCCCGCGGCCGCTCTTTACAGGGCCAGCTGCAACCCACCGTCGCCATCCGGCTGCGCCGCCGGCACGGCGCAGCAGACCAGCACCTCGTCGTCCGCCACGCTCGCGCCCGGCTCCTTGATATAGGTCACCGCTCCCTTGAGCAGCTTGGTGCGGCAGGTTCCGCACGTGCCTTCGCGGCAGCTGAATTCCGGTTCCAGTCCGCGCGCCTCGGCCAGCTCGAGCAGGGTGCCGCTGCCGGGAGTCCAGCGCGCTTCCTTGCGCGAATCCATGAACATGACCGGTACGGTTGTCGTCGCTGGCGGTAGCCGCGCGGGGGCCGCCACGGCGGCGCAGTCGGGCGTGCGCGCCAGGGAGGCCGGCCCGAAGGCTTCGGCATGGATCCGGCTGTCGGCGATGCCGTAGCCGCGCAGCCCGTCATAGATCGCCTGGCTGAAGGCCGGCGGGCCGCACAGGTAGAACGCGTAGTCGCCAAAGGAGAGATATTGGCCGAGCAGCGCCATGTCGATGCGGCCGGCGGCCTCGTAGTCCTGGCCCTCGCCGGCCTCGTCCGGTTCGCTCAGCACGCGCACCAGCTTGACGGCGCCCTTGGCGGCGGCGACCAGTTCGGCCAGCTCGCCGTCGAAGGCGCGCTCGGCCTTCGAGCGGGCGGCATAGAACAGGGTCGTGGGGCGAACCTTTTGTTTGCGCAACCCCTCGTAGACGATATGGCGCAGCATCGCCAGCATCGGCGTAATGCCGACGCCGCCGGCCAGCAGCACCACCGGCCGGCTGGTCGCCATGTCGAGCGTGAAGTCGCCGGCCGGTGCGCGGGTTTCGAGCACGTCGCCTTCGCGCAGCTGCTCATGCAGGTAGCGCGACACCAGGCTCTCGCGCTTGACGCTGATCCGATAGCCGCCATCGGAAGGTGCGTGCGACAGGGTATAGGTACGGATGAGCGGCTTGTCGGCACCGGGCAGGGTGACCCGGATCGGCAGGTGCTGCCCCGGCAGGTGCGGCAGCAGCCCGGCGCCGTCGTCCGGTTCCAGGTAGAAGGAGCGGATCGCCGTGCTTTCCTCGACGATGCGCGCCACCTTCAGGCTGCGCCAGCGGTTGGCGAAGTCAAGCGCGCGCAGGCGCTCGCCGGCCTGCTGCCAGTCGCCGGTCATCAGCGAGTTGGGCGACCAGCCACCGTCCTGGAAGGTCCAGCGCAGGGCCAGGCCGGCGCGCCGGCGCACGATGCGGCGCGGCTTGAACGTCCACAGCCGCTCGGCGCCCTGGAAGGCGGCGATCTCGGGCGAGTCGAACACGACTTCGGCATCGCCGCTCATCTGCAGCATATCGCCGCTGGCAAAGTCGACGAACAGCAGCCCGGCCTTGCCGTTGACGACGATATTGCCCAGCGTATTGAAGAACAGATTGCCGTCGAAATCGGGAATCGTGAGCGTGCCGTCGTCGGCGATGCGCACGAAGCCGGCTTTCCCGCCGCGGTGCGAGACGTCGACCTGGCGCCTTTCGGCGCGGTCGGCATAGGAGGCGACGAAGAAGGCGTCGGCGCCTGCGATCAGCGCGCGCGCCTCCGGGTCGAGCGCGGCCAGGTGCTCGGCCTGGCCGGTGAACGGGGTGCCTGGCTCGCGCTCGAAAGCGAACTCGCGCACCTGGATGTAGCGCGGACAGTTGCCGAAGCTCTGGTCGACGTCGATATGCAATCCGGCATCCGTATGCGCCAGGACGCCGTTCATGCGGTTGCGGCGCCGCGTGTGCATCTCCATGCCCAAGAGGCCCACCGGCGCGCCATCGCGCATGCCTTCGGCGGCCGGGTCGGCTGGGTGCACACGGGTGGCGAGGTCGAGCGAGGTGCGCGTCGGCGACGACATGAAACCAGGCCGGCCTTCAAGAAAAGTTGCCCATGCATCGCCCCCGGCATCCACGCTGCCCAGCACGATGAAGGGCAGCTGGGCATAGAAGTCGCGGTGCTGGTCGGGCATGAAATCCCGCACCACGCGCCGGCCGACGATGTCCATGCGCTCGACCACCCCCAATTTCGCCTGGATGAATTTTTCGCCTTCGTGCCAGGTGGGCAGCTTTTCCAGTTGTTCGGCCATGTCGTCTCCTCTAATTGCGTGGGCCGTCGTTACGCGGCGGCAGCCAGGCCGACCGGCGTCTGGACGAATGGAACGAAGCCCGGCAAGGCCTCGATGCGGCGCAGGAAGGCCTGCACGGCGGGATAGCCGGACAGGTCGACATTGCCTTCTGGCGCGCGCGCAAGATAGCTATAGAGCGCGACGTCGGCGATGGTCGGATGGTCGGCGGCCAGCCAGTCGCCGCCGGCCAGGTGGCTTTCGAGCCGGGCGAGCAGGGCGTGGGCGCGGGCGATGACTTCGTCGGCACGGTACTTGGCGCCGAACACGGTGATCAGGCGCGCCGCCGCCGGACCGTTGGCGACTTCGCCGGCAGCCACCGACAGCCAGCGCTGGACAGCCGCGGCGCCGGCCGCGTCCACGGGGAGCCAGTCGTGACGGCCGGCCTTGGTAGCGAGATAGACCAGGATGGCGTTCGAATCGGCAATCACCGTGCCATCGTCTTCCAGCACCGGCACCTGGCCAAACGGGTTCAGCGCGAGAAAGGCGGGCTTCTTGTGGGCGCCGGCCTTGAGATCGACTTCGACCAGCTCATGCTGCACGCCGAGGAGCGAAGCGAACAGGACGACGCGGTGGGAATGGCCGGACAGCGGGTGGTGATGGATTTTCATGTTCTTGATCCCTGGTTGGTTGATGGAGCGCGTCAATCGCGACCCATGGAAGCAGTGTGGGATCAAATGGATTTGATGGGAATGACTCTGTTGGCACATGATTATTTCGCTAGTCGAAATAATTGCCGATGATAGACATGTTAAAAAATCATGTCAAAGTGTGAATCAGCGCACCGAGCGTCTGCCCGGCCAAAAGTAAGATGGACTCGTCTCTTTCAGGACATCCCTAGTTTTGGACTTCAGCCCGCCCCGGCAACGGAGCGGGTTTTTTTTAGGCGCTGTCATCGTTAGATATGGATGAGCATTGAACTGCTGAGCTGACCCGCGGTCCAATCCTGGTCGTCATCGATCGGGAGCGCACGATGAAAGCGCCGAAGTTTGAGAAGCTGTTCGCCCAGCTGCCTCAACTGAACCAGCCGCAGCGTCAGCAGGTGCTCGCCGCCCTGCATCCAGCTGCCGGGCTCGACCGGGTGGTTGCTCTCATCGGCGAGATCCGGTCAAAGGGGCGGTGCTGCCCGGATTGCGGCTGCGAGCGTTGCCACCGGCATGGTCACGCTAACGACCTGCAACGCTTTCGCTGTTGCGCATGCGGCCGCACTTTCAATGACCTGACCGGTACGCCACTAGCGCGGCTCAGGCACAAGGGCAAGTGGCTCGATTATCTGGACACGGTCCTCGATTCCCGCACGGTCCGCTCTGCAGCTAAGCGGCTCGGCGTGCACTCCAACACGCCCTTTCGCTGGCGTCACCGCTTTCTCGACCGGGTGAAGGACGACCGGCCTGAACGTCTGCTAGGCATCGTCGAGGCCGATGAGATGTTCCTGCTCGAATCGCAAAAAGGTTCGCGCAAGCTCGATCGCCGGCCGCGCAAGCGTGGCGGCAGGGCCGCCCTGCGTGGTATCTCGCATCATCTCGACTGCATCCTGGTGGCGCGCGACCGCGGCGGCCAGACCATCGACGCCGTCACCGGACGCGGTCCCTTGAAAGTGACCCAGCTGGTCAAGCACTTGCTGCCAAAACTCGATCCCCAGGCACTGCTGGTCACCGACGCCAACGCCGCCTATCCCGCCTTCGCCCGTGCCCATGACATCGCCCACCAGGCCGTCAATCTTAGTGCCGGCGAACGCGTCCGCAACGGCGCCGAGGGCGCCATCCACGTTCAAAACGTCAATGCCTATCACCGCCGATTCAAGGAATGGCTGGCGCGCTTCCATGGCGTGGCGTCGCGCTGGCTCCCAAACTATCTGGGCTGGCAGTGGGCGCTCGATGGCGGCCGAGTCACTTCTGTCGAGCAATTGCTGCGTATTGCATTCGGGGTCATCAACAGGTAACGATGACAGCGCCTTTTTATCCGCGGTTTCTATAGCTGCCACGGATGCTTGATCTTGCCGTCGAGCGCAGCATCGAGATAGGTCGCGGCGCTGATCAGGGCCAGGTGCGTAAAGGCCTGCGGGAAGTTGCCGAGCAGCTCGGCCTTGCTGGTAAATTCTTCCGCATACAGGTGGACATGGTTGCCGTAGGCGAGCAGCTTTTCCATATTGTTGCGGGCCTGGTCGATGCGGCCGGCGCGCGCCAGGCATTCGACGTACCAGAAGGAGCAGGCCGCGAACGCGCCTTCCTGGCCCTCGAGGCCGTCGTCGCGGTCGTAGCGCAGCACCAGCGCATCGTCGCCGAGCTGCTCCCCGATCGCGTCCAGCGTGGCCAGCCATTGCGGATCGGTCGAGCCGACGAAGCGTACCAGCGGCATCATCAGGAGCGCGCCGTCCAGGTCGCGCGAACCCTTGCTGCGCACGAAGTGGCCGAGATCTTCGTTCCAGAACGTGTCCCAGATATAGCGGGAGATATCGTTGCGCGCCGCGATCCATCGCTCGAATGGCGCCCGCAGCGAGCGCTTGCTGGCCAGGCGCACCGCGCGGTCGACCGCCACCCAGCACATGAGCTGGGAATGCAGGTGTTCGCGCGGCTCCTCGCGGCCTTCCCAGATGCCGATGTCGGGCCGCTGCCAGTTGTCGCAGACATAGTTGACCACCTCGCACACGCCCACCCAGTCGGCATGCGAAATCGCCTCGCCATACTTGTTGCTCAGGTAGATGGCGTCGAGCAGGGCGCCGAAGATGTCGAGCTGGAGCTGGGTCGCGGCGGCATTGCCGATGCGTACCGGCCTGGAACCGGCATACCCGGCCATGTGGTCGAGTTCGATTTCCTCGCCGATCTGGCTGCCGTCGAGCGCATACATGATGCGCAGGTGGCTCTCGGTCGAGTCGTGCTTCGGCCGTTCGGCCGCCCAGCGGGTGAACGCCTTGGCCTCGTCGGTGTAGCCGAGCCGCATCAGCGCATACACGGTGAACGAGGCATCGCGGATCCAGGTCGCGCGGTAGTCCCAGTTGCGCTCACCGCCCAATACCTCGGGCAGGCCGAAGGTCGCGGCCGCGACCATCGAGCCGTGGCGGCACGAGGTCATCAGCTTGAGCACCAGCGCCGAGCGGTTGACCGCCTCGCGCCAGCGGCCCTTGTAGGTCGAGCGACTGGTCCAGTCCTGCCAGCGCCGCACGACTTCGGCCAGCAGGGCGTCGCGCGCGCCGGCATCGAGGCGCGAGTCGCCATCCTCGTCGAGCACGAAATCCATCACGTCGCCATCGTGCAGCAAGACCGAAGCGCTGGCGCCGCCGTCGGTCGCCACGAATTCCACCGGCGCCGACAGGCGCAGGCGCGGGGCGTTGGGAGCCGCGAACAGCGCGTGGTCCTGCCCCACCGTCACTTCGGGCTGCTGGCGGGCATAGTCGAAGCGCGGCTGGCAGTCGATCCGGATGCGGGCCTCGCCGCTGCTGACCCGCACCCGGCGCACCAGGCGCACCGGACCATGGCCGAGTTCCTCGGGACCGACCATGAAATCGATGATCTCGACGTTGGCCGTTTCGCCCATCCACTGCGTGAGCAGCACATTGGTGTCGGGTACATAGGTCTGCACCACGCGCATGTCCCCGTCCTCGGGTGCGATGGTGAAGTGGCCGCCCTGTTCGGGGTCGAGCAGGGCGGCGAAGATGCTGGGACTGTCGAAGTCGGGCCAGCACAAGAAGTCGATGGCGCCATCGAGCGCCACGAGGGCGATCGTGGCCATATTGCCAATGGCGCCGTGGTCGCCGATCGGGCGCGGTGGGCGGGTTGCGTTTGGTTCAGCCATTGTCTTCAAATCCTGGGTAGAGCGACATGCCGCCGTCGACATAGACCGTGGTGCCGGTCATGTAGTCGGCCAGGTCGGACGCCATGAACAGCGCTAGGTTGGCCACGTCGTCGGTCTCGCCGATGCGTTTATACGGAATCAGCTCAAGCAACTTCTTGCCCGCCTCGCCTTCGGTGGCGTCTTCGTTGATCGGGGTGCGGATGGCGCCGGGGGCGATGCCGTTGACGCGGATGCGCTCCTGCGCGACTTCCTGGGCCAGCGAGCGCATGAACATGCCGATGCCGCCCTTCGACGCGGCATAGTTGACGTGGCCGGCCCAGGGGATGGTTTCGTGGACCGAGCTCATGCATAGGATGACGCCGTTGGCGCGCATGCGGCCGCGGTTGCCCTGTTGGCGAAAGCGCTTCACTGCGGCGCGAGCGCACAGGAACTGGCCGGTCAGGTTGACGTCGAGCACGGCTTTCCAGTCATCCAGCGACATCTCGGCGATGCCGGCATCCTTTTGCATGCCGGCATTGGCGACCAGGATGTCGAGGCCGCCGAAAGCCTTGTCGGTGGCGTCGAACAGGCGCGCGACGTCGTCTTCGCTGGACACGTCACACTGGACCGCGAGCGCGTGGCCGCCGGCCTGCTCGATCGCTTGCACGACCTCGTCCGCCTTCTCTTTGCTGCTGTTGTAGTTGACCACCACCTTGGCGCCGGCCGCGGCGAAGGCGATGCTGATCGCGCGGCCGATGCCGGAGTCGCCGCCGGTCACGAGCGCCACCTGGTCGTTCAGGCTGATTTTCATGGGATGTCCTCCAGAGCGTGATTGCGCCGGACGCGCTCTGCAGTCGCGTCCTGGCAGAACGACCTTAGCAGAAAGCGAGGATGGGAAATGCACGGCTGGGCCGGCAATGGCCCGGAACAGGAGAAGCGAAAAGAGTGATGGCCAGTGTGCGTGAACGTACGGAGTGCGCTACGCCGAGAGCATAAGATGAAGCTGTCTCTTTCAGGACATCCCTAGTTTTGGACTTGGCCCGCTCCTTACCGAGCGGGCGTTTTTTTTTGTGGGATGCTTACATCAGGGCCGACGTCAGGCTCTTCACTTCCTCGCCCGATTCTTCCAGCACGCCCTTGAGCGTGCCTTCGCCGAACACGAAGTCGATGGTGGCCGCTGCGGCATGGGTAGTGGCGCCGGGCGGCGCGAACAGGGGTGATGGCAAGGGCGCCAGGTCATTGGCCAGCAGCAGGGTGTCGCCCAGGGTTTCGGGCGGCAGCGCGCGCATGCCAACCCACAGCGCCTCGATCGCGTCCATCACCGGGGCTGGGACGCCCAGCTTGTGCAGCACGCCGCGGCCGATGGCCGCTTCGCCATGGTCGAGCCAGGCATCGAGATTGTCGTCCAGCAGGCCGGGCAGGGCTTCGGCGCGCGACAGCAGGTAGAAGCCGCCGACCTCGTGCACGATGCCAGCGAACAGCGCTGTTTCGGGATCGACGAAGGACACGCGGCGCGCGATCACCTGGGCCAGCGCGGCCACGTGGGCCGAGTGGGCCCACAGCTGGTCGGCCTTGTGGCGCAGGCCCGGGTCGCGGATTTCGCTGGCCAGCTGGCGCACGATGACCGAGGTCGCCAGGGCGCCCAGGGTGCGAAAGCCCACGCGCTGGACCGCCGCGCGCACATTGGTGACGTCGTTGCCGCTGCGGTTATAGGCCACCGAGTTGGCGATCGCGACCGTGCGCGCCGCCAGCAGCGGCTCGGCCTGCACCAGGCGGGCGGCGGCGTCGATATGGCAGTCGGGTTCGCCTAGCGCCCGCTGCAGGGTCAGCGAGGCGGAGACGCTGGTGGGGAAGGCAAGTTCGCCGCGGCTGGCTTCGGCGGCGATGCTGTCGAGTGCGGAGACTTGGTCCATGAAAAAATTATACCCCTAACACAACACCCTGCTTGTAAAAATATTGCCCTGTGGTATCGATTTCAATGGCGCTGCGGCCTCCGGGCTCTTACTCTTCGCTGAAGATGGCGTCGCAGCCTTCCTTCTGTTCTTCGAGGTTTTCGAGCTCGTCGACCAGGCCGAGATCGAGCAGTTCCTCGACCGCGTTCATGTAGCTGTTAAGTTTGGCGGCGCCGATGAGGCGATAGATCTCGCCGGCTTCGTTGCGCACGCCGATCAGCATCGGTTCATCGCGCACTTCTTCCAGTGGAGCGACGTCGAGCAGGATGTTGCCGATGATGTGCTTGTCGAAATGGGGTGGCTTCTTGCCGTCGATAAGAGAGGTTTTCAAGGCGTTTCCTTCAGGTGGAATAGGGAGGGAGTGGGGCGGTCGCCATCGTCGCTGCCGTCATGCCGGGCGCAGGCGCCATTGGCGCGGATGCGCTCGCGCAGCAGGCCGAGCGCGTCTTCGAGCACGGCGAAGTCGGCATCGCTGTAGGCGGTGAATAATTCTTTTCCACGTGCAATCACTTTCGGGAACACATCGCAGAACACTTGATCGCCGGCAGGCGTCAGGCGCACGAAGAACGATCGCTTGTCGTCGCAGCTGCGCTCGCGCAGCACCAGGCCTTTTTGTTCCAGGCGTTCGATGACGCCGGTCAGGGTGCCCTTGGTGATCAGGGTACGTTCGCCCAGTTCCTTGTAGCTCATGCCGGTGGTATTGCCCAGCGTGGCGATGATATCGAACTGCGCATGCGTCAACCCGTTCTGGCGCACCGCATCGCCCGAGACGCGCTCGAAGCCCTGCATGCACTCGGCCAGCAGCCGGACGCTTTTTAGATATCGTTCCCCCATGGGCGGGGATTATAGCCGTCCGCCGCGCCTTACGTTGCCCGCCACGCAAGATTCTGCCGGAGGCATGGCTGGCGCGAAACGCGCCGATTGAACTCCGGTATGATAGACGACCATGTCCTTTCATCACGTCCGTCGCGCGTCCCCTTCTGCAGCCATGGCATCCCTCACCCGCCGCGATGCAGCCTGACCTGTCCCTGCTGGCGCAGGAGCGCCCGCTGCGCATCCTGCTGGTGAACGCCGGCGAGCCCGATGCGCTAACCTGGTCCGGGCTGTATCAGCCGCTGCGCCTGGCGGCCAAGGTGCTGGGGCCGGACCGCCTGCACGTCGACGTGCGCGGCCCCGACAAATTCATGAGCGATCCCGGGCGCCACTGGCACCTGGTGCTGCTGGTGGCCGATGAGGCCGAGGCCGCCCTGCGGCCGGCCAACCTGCGCGCGCTGATCGAGCGTTGCCGCGCCGCGCCGTACTGGGGCGGGGTGGGGGCCGGCGTGCTGTGGCTGGCCGACGCCGGCGTCCTGCATGGCGTGCGCACCGCCTTGCCCTGGGCCCTGTATCCGGACGTGAACGCCCAGGCCGAGCAGGCCCTGCTCACCCCCCATTTGTACGAGGTCGACGCCAACCGCCTCACATGCTGCGGCGGCGCGGCCAGCATCGACTTCGCCCTGCGGCTGGTCGAGCTGCTGTTTGGCGCCACGGTCCAGGCGCAAGTGAAGGAAACCCTGTGCATCGACCGCGTGCGCGGTCCGGACGAGCGCCAGCGGGTGGCGCTGCAGGCCCGCTTCGGCGCCCTGCAGCCCAAGCTGTCCGAGGCGGTGGCGCTGATGGAGGCGAATATCGAAGAGCCGCTCTCGACCGACGAGATCGCCCAGCTGGCCGGCATCTCGCGGCGCCAGCTGGAACGCCTGTTCAAGCAATACCTGGGCAGCCTGCCGTCGCGCTACTACCTCGAACTGCGCCTGCGCCGTGCGCGCCAATTGCTGCTCGACACCAATCACTCGATCGTGCAGGTGGGGTTGATGTGCGGCTTTTCCTCCGGCTCGCATTTCTCGACGGCATTTGGCGCGCTGTTTGGGAATACGCCGCGCGAGGAGCGCCAACGCAAGCTGGCGCAGTAGGCACTCACCCTCTTGCCCTGCTGCCCCAGCACGTCGTTCCCGCGGAGGCGGGAACCTAAGTTTGCATGCATCGCCGATGCTATTTAACGCAGCCATGGCGCAAGCAAACTTAGGTCCACGCCTTCGCGGGGACGACTGGGCAAGGCTGGGCCTTACCCAGTCGTCCAAAAATGAAAATGCCTGTCGCACTTCTAAAAGAAGTTGTCAGGAAGCGTTTCTATAATGGGCCGATCATGCGGTGATTCCATCCCGCACCACCCACATTGATTGGATGAGGAAAAGAAGCCATGAACGCAAAGCTTGATTCGGGTATCGCCACGCTGCCGGTTAGCCGTCAGACTTTTGACGAGGTCCTGGTCCCTACCTACGCCCCGGCCGCGATGGTACCGGTGCGCGCGTCGGGCCTCGACCTGTGGGACCAGGAAGGCAAGCATTACCTCGACTTCACCTCGGGCATCGCCGTCACCGCCCTGGGCCACGCCAATCCGGAAGTGAACGAAGCGCTGACCAAACAGCTCAACACCCTGTGGCATATCGGCAATGGCTACACCAACGAGCCGGTGCTGCGCCTGGCCTCGGCCCTGATCCAGGCCACCTTTGCCGAACGCGCATTCTTCTGCAACTCGGGCGCCGAAGCCAACGAAGCGGCCCTCAAATTGGCACGTAAGTACGCGCACGGCAAGTTCGGTCCGCACAAGTCGCGCATCGTGTCCTGCCTGTCGTCGTTCCACGGCCGCACCCTGTTCACCGTCTCGGTCGGCGGCCAGCCGAAGTACACCGAAGGCTTCGAGCCGCTGCCGCAAGACCTTTCCCACATCCCGTACAACGACATCGAAGCGGCGCGCGCCGCCATCACCGACGACGTCGCCGCCGTGATCGTCGAGCCGATCCAGGGCGAGGGCGGCGTCATCCCGGGCAATCCCGACTACCTGAAGGCGCTGCGCGAGTTCTGCGACAAGACCGGCGCGCTGCTGGTGTTCGATGAAGTGCAGTCGGGCATGGGCCGCTGCGGCACCCTGTTCGCCTACGAGCAGATGGGCGTGGTGCCGGACGTGCTGACCTCGGCCAAGGCGCTGGGCAACGGCTATCCGATCGGCGCCATGCTGACCACCACCGAGATCGCCCAGTACCTGGCGGTCGGCACCCACGGCACCACCTACGGCGGCAACCCGCTGGCCTCGAGCGTTGGCCTCAAGGTCCTCGAGCTGATCAACCAGCCAGCCTTCCTGGGCCGCGTCAAGGAAGCCAGCGCCAAGATCATGGCCAATCTGCAGCAACTGGCGGCGGATCATCCGCAGGTGTTCGGCCAGCCGCGCGGCATGGGTCTGCTCATCGGCCTGCCGATGGCCGAAGGCGTCAAGGGCCGTTCGAAGGACTACACCAAGCTGTGCGAGAAGCTGGGCCTGATGCTGCTGATCGCCGGCCCGGACGTCGTGCGCCTGGCGCCCGCCCTGGTGGTGACGGACGAACAGATCGCCGAAGCCGACCGCCTGATGCGCGCGGCGGTGGCGGAATTCACCGGCGCCTGATCGCCAAACTCCGGTCGTGGCCGGCCCGCCCGGGAGGGTGAGGCCGGCCGTCCGCATTGTCTCCACTTACGTTTCACCAGGGAGTACTCAATGTATGTTGTCCGTCCGGTAGATCGCGCGGATATCGGCGCGCTGGAAGCGATGGCGGCCATCTCGATGCCGGGCGTGCACACGCTCCCGCGCACGCGTGAAGGCATAGTCGCCGCGGTCGAGCGCTCGCTCGCCTCGTTCGCGGCCCAGATCGATATCCCGAGCGAAGAGTCGTATCTGTTCGTGCTGGAAGACCTGCGCTCGCGCGAAGTGGTCGGCACCGCCATCATCCACGCCTCGGCCGGCTCGAACGGCACCTATTTCGCGTTCCGCAACGACGTGATCCAGCAGGTCTCGCGCGACCTGAACATCAGCCACAGCGTGCACGCGCTGACCCTGTGCTCTGAGCTCACCGCCTATTCGCAGCTGTCCGGTTTCTTCTTGCGCCACCGCGACAGCGCCGGCATCGAGGCCGCGCTGCTGTCGCGCGCGCGCCTGCTGTACGCCATGCTGGCGCCGCACCGTTTCGGCGACCGCTTCTTCGTGCCGCTGGCCGGGCGCCTCGATTCCGACGGCCAGTCGCCGTTCTGGAATGCGCTGGGCCGCAAGTTCTTCAAGATGGACTTCCTCGAGGCCGAGCGCCTGATCGAGGGCGCCCGCAACCGCACCCTGATCGTCGAGCTGATGCCGCACTATCCGGTCTACGTGCCGCTGCTGCCGGGCGACGCCCAGGCCGCGCTGGGCCAGATCCATCCGGGCGGCCAGATGGCCTTCGACCTGCTGGCGCAAGAAGGTTTCGAGGCCGACGAATACATCGACATCTTCGACGGCGGCCCGATCCTGCAGGCACACAAGAACGCGCTGCGCTCGTTCTGCGCCTCGCACAAGCTGCGCGTGGGCGCAGGGCCTGCTCATGCGCCGGCTCATGCACCCGACATCGGCCCCGTCGACTACGCCGTCGCCAGCGTCGACAACGGTTTCCGCGCCGTGACCGTGCGCTGTGCACCGATCGAACATGCGCACAGCATCGACTTGCCGCGCGAGGTCCAGCAGGCGCTGGGCGTCTCGGCCGGCGACGAGGTGGTGTGCGTGCGCATCCAGGGAGAACCAGCATGCTCGTGATCCGTTCTTCCAGACTGTCCGACCTCGACGCCCTGATGGAAATGGCGCGCCAGGCCGGCAGCGGCATGACCACCCTGAAACCCGATCCGGAGATGCTGGGCCAGCGCCTGGCGACGTCGGAAGCCTCGTTCGCCGAAACCATCGTGCCGGAGAAGCGCGACTATATGTTCGTGCTGGAGCACACTGAAGACGGCAGCATCGCCGGCGTGTGCGCCATCAAGGGCGCGGTCGGCCTGACCGAGCCGTTCTACAACTACCGCATCGGCACCCTGGTGCACTGCAGCCGCGAGCTGAACGTGTTCACCCGGATGGAGACGCTGTACCTGTCGAACGACCTCACCGGCTCGACCGAACTGTGCTCGCTGTTCCTGCTGCCGCAGTACCGCGCCGGCTTCAACGGCAAGTGGCTGTCCAAGAGCCGCTTCCTGTTCATCGCCCAGTTCCAGCACCTGTTCACCGAAAAAATCATCGCCGAGATGCGCGGCTACCAGGACGAGGCCGGCGATTCGCCGTTCTACGAAGGCCTGGGCCGCCACTTCTTCAAGATGGATTTCAACCACGTCGACGGCCTGACCGCGATCGGCAAGAAATCCTTCATCGCCGAACTGATGCCGCGCCAGCCGCTGTATGTCGACTACCTGCCGCAGTCGGCGGTCGACGTGATCGGCAAGGTGCACACCTCGACCCAGCCGGCGCGCCGCCTGCTGGAGCAAGAGGGCATGTACTACGAAGGTTATGTCGACATCTTCGACGCCGGTCCGGTGCTGCAAGGCCGCGTGTCCGAGCTGCGCGCGGTGCGCGACAGCGTGCTGGCGGTGGCGGCCGAAGGCCTGGCGGACGAGGAAGCGGCGCCGGACACCGAGCACATGCTGGTATCGAACACGCGCCTCGACGACTTCAGGATGATCCTGACCCGCGCCGTGCCGGGCGCCACCAGCGTGGTCCTGAACCCCGCCGAGCTGGCGCAGCTGCGCTGTCAGGCGGGCGACAACGTGCGTACCCTGACACTCAATACCAGGAAGACTTCCCATGGCTAATCTTTCGAACTACATCAACGGCGAGTGGCTCGCCGGCAGCGGTCGCGAACTGGCGACCATCGATCCGTCGACCGGCAGCCAGACCTGGACCAGCAATGAATCGACGGCCCAGGACGTGACGCGCGCCGCTTCCGCTGCGCATGCCGGCTTTGAAGCCTGGGCACTGACCTCGCTCGACGAACGCATCGCCATCGCAACGCGCTTTCGCGACCTGCTGAAAGAAAATGCCGAGGAACTGGCGGCGACCATCGCCGAGGAAGTCGGCAAACCGCTGTGGGAAGCGCGCACCGAAGTGGCCACCATGGCCAACAAGATCGACATTTCTGTCCTTTCTTACGGCGCGCGCACCGGGGAAAGCCAGGCCAAGGTCGCCGACGGCAATGCCGTGCTGCGTCACCGTCCGCACGGCGTGTTCGCCGTCTACGGCCCGTATAACTTCCCCGGCCACCTGCCGAACGGTCACATCGTGCCGGCCCTGATCGCCGGGAATACCGTCGTGTTCAAGCCGAGCGAATACGCGCCGCGCACGGCGGTGAAAACCGTCGAGCTGTGGGAGAAGGCCGGCCTGCCGAAGGGCGTGCTCAATCTCGTCAACGGCGGCCGCGAGACCGGCATCGCGCTGGGCCAGGAAGCGCTGATCGATGGCGTGCTGTTCACCGGCAGCAGCCAGACCGGCGCGGCCCTGCACAAGCAGTTCGGCGGCCAGCCGGGCAAGATGCTGGCGCTGGAAATGGGCGGGAACAATCCGCTGGTGGTGTGGGGCGTCGAAGATATCGACGCCGCCGTTCATCACACCGTGATGTCGGCTTTCATCTCGGCCGGCCAGCGCTGCACCTGCGCGCGCCGCCTGGTCATCCAGGATAACGAGGCAGGGCAGGTCTTCCTGAAGCGCCTGGTCGAAGTGGCAGCCCAGTTGCAGGTTGGCCCGTCGAATGCCGAGCCGCAGCCGTTCATGGGACCGGTGGTCTCGAGCGCCGTTGCAGCGCGCCTGGTGCAGGCGCAGGCCGATATGGCGACGAAAGGTGGAAAGATCCTGCTGCAGATGCGCCAGCTCGATACGAACGCCGGCTTCGTCACGGCCGGCATCGTCGACACCACCGATGCGCAAGGCATCCCCGACGAAGAGTGGTTCGGCCCGCTGCTGCAGGTGATCCGCGTGAACGACTTCGACGACGCCCTGCGCGTGGCGAATGCCACCGAATTCGGCCTGGCTGCCGCGCTGCTGTCGCCGTCGGAAGAACTGTGGAAGCGGTTTGCCGTGCGCGCCCGCGCCGGCATCGTCAACTGGAACCGTCCGACCACGGGCGCGGCCAGCTCGGCGCCGTTCGGCGGCGTCGGCAAGTCGGGCAACCACCGTCCGAGCGCCTATTACGCGGCCGACTACTGCGCCTATCCGGTGGCCTCGATCGAGACCGCAGCACTGGAAATGCCGGCCAAGCTGTCGCCCGGCCTGGCCTTCCCGGGGCAAGGAGCCTGAGCATGCGCGACGCCCGTGAATTCAACTTCGACGGCCTGGTCGGCCCGTCGCACAACTATGCCGGCCTCTCGTTCGGCAACGTCGCCTCGTTCAACAACGTGCGCGCGGCCTCGAATCCGCGCCAGGCCGCGCTGCAGGGCCTGGCCAAGATGCGCGAACTGGCCGCGCGCGGTTTCGCCCAGGCGGTGATGCCGCCGCAGGGTCGTCCGAACTTCCGCCTGCTGCGCAGCCTGGGTTTTTCGGGCACCGATGCCGACGTGCTGGGGCGCGCCTGGCGCGAAGCGCCGGTGATCCTGGCCTGCGCCTGGTCGGCCGCGCCGATGTGGACCGCGAATGCCGGCACCGTGAGCCCGTCGGCCGACTCGCTCGACGGCCGCGTGCACTTTACTGCCGCGAACCTGAACAACAAGCTGCACCGCTCCGAAGAGCATCTGCAGGCAACCCGCACCCTGCGCGCGATCTTCGCCGACAGCAATCGCTTCGTGGTGCACGACACCTTGCCGTCGGTGCCGGCCTTCGCCGACGAGGGCGCCGCCAACCACACGCGCTTCGCCGCCAGCCATGGCGCGCCCGGCGTCGAATTCTTCGTCTATGGCCGCGTGGAGTTCGATCCGTCGGCCCCGGCGCCGAAGAAATACCCGGCGCGCCAGACGCTCGAGGCCTCGCAGGCCATCGCGCGCCTGCACGGCCTGGACCCGGCGCGCACCGTGTTCGCCGCCCAGAATCCTGACGTGATCGACCAGGGCGTGTTCCACAACGACGTGATCTCGGTCGGCAACGGCAACGTGCTGTTCCATCACGAGCAGGCGTTCGCCGACGAAGCGGGCACCCTGGACGCGCTGCGGCGCGCCCTGGCCGGCGTCGATACCGAGCTGCAGTCGGTGCGCGTGGCGAGCAGCCAGGTGCCGGTGGCCGACGCCGTGGCCAGCTACCTGTTCAACAGCCAGCTGCTCTCGAAGCCGGACGGTCGCATGGCGCTGGTGGTGCCGCACGAATGCCGCGAAAACGCAGCCGTGTCGAATTACCTGGCCGGCCTGGTCGCCAGCGGCGGCCCGATCAACGAGCTGGTCGAATTCGACCTCCGCCAGAGCATGCGCAACGGCGGCGGACCTGCCTGCCTGCGCCTGCGCGTGGTGCTGACCGACGAGGAAGCCGCCGCCATGCACCAGGGCGTGATCATGACCGAGGCGCTGTATGCGCGGCTGGTCGCCTGGGTCGAGCAATATTACCGCGACCGCGTCGAGCCCCAGGACCTGGCCGACCCGCAGCTGGCGCTGGAATGCGCGGCTGCACTGGAAGAACTCACCCGCATCCTCGGACTGCCGGGGCTGTACGATTGGTAACGATGTAGTATTCGGGCGGGAAGATCCCTGCCCTGTATAAGCAGGGCCGCGTCGGGCCACGAGCTGTCGACGCACCAGGCACACAACTTTGGAGAAGCAAGATGAAAGACATGCCCAACGATCTGCGCAACCAGACGCTCGCGCTGGTCAACGCCAACCAGTCCGCCGACAGCGCCCAGGTCAATGCCCTGACCGCCGCCTGGATCGGATCGCTCGACGACGAAGACCTGGCCGGCACCGCGCCGCAAAGCCTGGCGCCGGTGCTGGTGGAAGGGTTCTCGCAACTGGCCCAGCGCAGCGGCCCCGGCGCGCAGATCGCCACCATGCGCTACCTGGACGGCCGCGGCGGCACCGCCACCGCACTCTTGATTCTGAACGACGACCGTCCTTACCTGGTCGACTCCTTCGTCATGGCCCTGCGCAAAGAGCGCCTGACCGCCGCCGGCGTGATGAACGCCGTGCTGCCGGTGCGCCGCGACGCCAATGGCGCCTTCGTCGCCGTCGGCGAAGCCGGCAGCCCGCTGGAATCGATCGTCCTGTGCCTGCTGAACGATGAACTGCAGTTCGAAGAACTGGACAAGCTGACCGCGCGCCTGCGCATGGTCGCCAACGACGCCGCCACCGTGCAGCGCGACGCCGTCGCCATGGGCGACCGCATGACGGCAGTCGCCGCCGCCGCCGCTGCCGCCGGCACCCCGGAAGGCCAGGAAGTCGCGGCCTTCCTCGAGTGGGCCAAGAACGAGGGCTTCGAGCCGTTCGGCTACGCCTATTATGTCGTCAAGCCGGGCGCGCGCGAACTCGAACGCGATATTCCGAGCCGCATCGGCGTGCTGAAGGACACCGCGCACCCGGTCTACGGCACCTGCCTGGCCAGCATCCCGGGCGACTTCGAAACCCTGTCGCTGCGCGCCGAGAACCTGTCGATCGTCAAGGCCGACGTGGCCGGCACCCTGCACCGTGATGCGCCGCTGGACTTCATCGGGGTGCGCGACCTGGATGCGCAAGGAAAGATCCTGGGCGAGCACTGCTTCATCGGCCTGTTCACCCGCGCCGCCACCTCGACCCCGCTGGCGCGCCTGCCGTTCGCGCGCGGCCGCGTGGCCAAGGTGCTCTCCATCGCCGGCGTGCGCCAGGAAGGCTTCCGCGCCGAGAAATTCATCGAGATCCTCGAATCGCTGCCGCGCACCGAAGCGCTGGAAGCCGAGCCGGAATGGCTGGCCGAAGTCTGCGGCGCCGTGGTCTCGCTGTACAAGCAGCCGCGCGCCAAGGTGTTCGCGCGCCGCGACGTCTACCAGCGCCACCTGAACGTGCTGGTCTACCTGCCGCGCGAGCGTTTCAGCGCCGCCGTTGCATCCAGCCTGGCCGCCGCCCTGAAGGAAAGCTCGGGCGCGCGCGACGTCGACGTCCAGACCCTGGTGGCCGACGGCCCGCTGGCGCGCGTCTACCTGACCGCCCACGCCGCGCGCTACCCGCTCGACCTGGAAAGCGATATCCAGCGTCCGCTGCTGGGCGTGCTCGATGGCTGGCATGACCGCTTCGCCGAGTTGATCAACTCGGTCGACGAAAGCCGCCAGCGCAGCCTGATGCGCAAGATCGTGCCGACCCTGCCGGTCAACTTCGTCACCGCGACCACGCCCGAAACCGCGTTCCGCGACGTGCACGCGCTGTTGACCAAATGCCGCCCGGACCGCGTGACCGCGCGCATCGAACACGATGACGCCGCCGGCGCCTCGATCCGCCTGTATTCGAGCGAGACCGTGCCGTCGCTGTCGCGCATCTTGCCGGCTCTGCAGAACGCCGGCATCGCGGTCGACCGCGAGCAGACCTACCGCCACACCGGCCTGGATGGCGTGCGCCGCTACGTGACCGCGCTGACGGTCGATGCAGAGAGCGCGGCCAAGCTTGCCAAGCCGGGCATCCCCCAGGTGGCCGAGCAGCTGTTCAGCGCCCTGTTCAACGACGAGGCCGAAGACGGCCGCATGAACGGCCTGACCATCGAAGGCGGCCTGTCGCTGCGCGAAGTGCAGCTGGTGCGCGCCTACATCAGCTACTGGCGCCAGCTGGGCTCGAAGTTCTCGGTGCGCTACATGGCCGAGACCCTGCGCACCCAGCCGGCCCTGGTGAAGGAATTCGTCGCCGGCTTCATCGGGCGCTTCGACCCGAGCCTGAGCGAAGAGCAACGCAACGAAGGCAGCAGCAAGCTGTACACCCTCAAGACCGGCCTGCCGAGCGTGAACCACGCCGACACCGAAGAGATCATGGGCGCGCTGGTCGACCTGGCCTTGGCCACCGTGCGCACCAACTACTTCCAGAACAGCGGCGAGAAGATCATCTTCAAGGTCGACACCAGCAACCTGGCGCTGGCGCCGGAGCCGCGTCCCTTCCGCGAGATCTATGTGTTCTCGCGCCGCTTCGAAGGCGTGCACCTGCGCGGCGGCCCGGTCGCCCGCGGCGGCCTGCGCTGGTCGGACCGCATGGAAGACTACCGCACCGAGGTGCTGGGCCTGGTGAAGGCGCAGATGGTCAAGAACGCCGTCATCGTCCCTGCCGGCTCGAAGGGCGGCTTCGTGTGCAAGCAGATGCCGACCGGCGCCCCGCGCGAAGTGGTGGCGGCCGAAGGCGAAGCAGTCTATCGCCTGTTCATCGCCAGCCTGCTGGAAGTGACCGACAACCGCGTGCAGGGCGAGATCGTGGCCCCAAGCGCCACCGCGCGCCATGACGGCGATGACCCTTACCTGGTGGTGGCGGCCGACAAGGGCACCGCGACCTTCTCCGACATCGCCAACAGCATCGCCGTCGAACGCGGCTTCTGGCTGGGCGACGCCTTCGCCTCGGGCGGTTCGAACGGCTACGACCACAAGAAGATGGGCATCACCGCCAAGGGCGCGTTCGAAGCGGTCAAGCGCCACTTCTACGAACTGGGCCACGACCTGGCCAACAACCCGATCACCATGACCGGCGTCGGCGATATGTCGGGCGACGTGTTCGGCAACGGCGTGCTGCTGTCGCGCCAGCTGAAACTGGTGGCGGCCTTCGACCACCGCCACATCTTCCTGGATCCGACCCCGGATGTCGAAGTGTCGTTCAAGGAGCGCGAGCGCATGTTCGCGCTGCCACGCTCGTCGTGGGAAGACTACGACAAGAACCTGATCTCGGCTGGCGGCGGCGTGTACCCGCGCAACGCCCGCTCGATCGAGCTGTCGCCGCAGATCCGCGAAGTGCTGGGCATTGAGGAAACCTCGCTGCCACCGCAGGAACTGATGCACCGCATCGTCAAGGCGCCGGTCGACCTGTTCTATAACGGCGGCATCGGCACCTATATCAAGGCCTCGACCGAGACCCACGCCCAGGTGAAGGACCGCGCCAACGACGCAATCCGCGTCAACGGCAACGAACTGCGCTGCAAGGTGGTTGCCGAGGGCGGCAACCTGGGCGCGACCCAAGCCGGCCGTATCGAGTTCGCGCTCGCCGGTGGCCGCATCTTCACCGATGCGATCGACAACTCGGCCGGCGTGGATTGCTCCGACCACGAAGTCAACGTCAAGATCTGGCTCGACACCGAAGTCAATGCCGGCAAGCTGCCTGAAGCCGACCGTAACCGCATCCTGAACGAGATGACGGGCGAGATCGAGCGCCTGGTCCTGCGCGACAATACGCTGCAAACCCACCTGCTGACGCGCGAAGTGCAGGCGCAGGCCAATAGCGCGGTGGTCGACGGCTACATCACCCTGATCGGCAACCTGGAAGCCGAAGGCGCCGTTTCGCGCGAGCTGGAACAGCTGCCGACGGACGTCGAGCTGCAGCGCCGCAAGTCGCTGGGCCTGGGCCTGACGGCGCCGGAGCTGGCGGTGGTGATCGCCAACGTCAAGAACCGCTTCAAGCGCACCCTGGCCGCGCTCGAGCTGACGGGCGAAGCATGGGCAGACTCGCTGCTGCGTCCTTACTTCCCGGCCCAGCTGGTCGCGACCCGCGATCCACTGGATCATCCGCTGGCCAACACCATCCTGGCCACCGTGCTGGCCAACGAAGCGGTCAACCGCTGCGGCCCGTTGACACTGCGCGACCTGGCGCTGGAACACCGCATCGACGAGACCGAAGTGGTCAAGGCATGGGCGCGTGCCTGGGCGGCCCTGCACCTGGCGCCGGTATTCGATGCGCTCGACCATGACGCCCTGGTGGTGCCGCGCGACGTGTCGGTCTCGGTCGACAACCGCAGCCGCGCGATGCTGCGCGCCACCGTCGAAGGCGTGCTGTCGCTGCCGGCCAACTCGGAAGGCCTCAAGGAACTGTCGACCCTGTTCGCCGAGGCCGACGGGAGCCAGGCGCCGCAGATCCGTTCGGAAGCCGACGGCCACACCGGCCTGCCGGTGCCGTTCGCTGCGGCCTGGAAGGCGGTCGAGATCATCGAATCGCAGGCCTCGTTCCTGTTCGCTGCCGTGTCGGTGCAGCGTCCAAGCGGCATGACCCTGCTGCAGTTCCTGCAGATCGGCACCGTGCTGCGCCAGAAGGTGGGCATCGATACGCTGGAACTGGGCCTGAAGCTGCCGGCGCAGAGCAAGTCGCAGGAACAGCTGCGCAACTACGCGCTGCAGTCGCTGCGCCGCGCCCAGCAGCGCCTGCTGCTGCAGGTGATCGAGCGTGCGGGCCAGGATGGCAATGTGGAAGCGGCGGTGGAAGAAGTGATGGCCGCGCGCGGCCTGACCGGCTTCGCCCAGCCGGCCGACCTGGAACAGGCGATGCTGGACGTGTGGGCCTTGTCCGAAGGCCTGAGCCCAGAGCGTTTGGCGGCTTGAGTCGTGAGCGCATTGCCTGAAGCAGTGCGCGCGCTGGCCGAGGCGGATTTCGCCTCGGTCGCGCAGCGCTTCGAAAGCGCCGGCTTTGCGGTCGCTCAGCCGGCCTCCGGCGTGCTGACCGTCAAGGCGGCGACGCCGGATGCCGGCCGACCCAGCGTGCTGGTGTCGGTCGGCGTGCATGGCGACGAAACCGGACCGATCGAGATGCTCGCGTACTTGGTCGAGGCGCTGTCGCGCACGCCGGAAGCGCTGGCGGTGGACCTGATGCTGTGCGTCGGGAATATCGATGCGATCCGTTCGGCCAAGCGCTTCATCGATGCGGACCTGAACCGGATGTTCCGTCTGGAGCGTGGTTCGCTGGCCGGCACTTTCGAGGCTGGCCGCGCCGACGTGCTGATCGACGTCACCCGTGCCTTTTTCGAAGGCAGCGGGCCGCAGCGCTGGCACCTCGACCTGCACACGGCGATCCGGCCTTCGCACTATCCGATGTTCGCGATCGTGCCGGAGCTGATCGAGGACCGGGCCCGCGAAAGCCTGATCGCGTGGATGGGCGAGGCCGGGATCCAGGCCATCATCATGAATCCGGCCTCCGCCGGCACCTACAGCTATTTCACGTCCGAGCATCTCGGCGCGGCCGGCACCACGGTCGAGTTGGGGCGGGTCGGCACGCTGGGACAGAACGACCTGTCGCAGTTCGCCGATGCGTCGAAGGCGCTGGAGCGCTTGCTGCGCGGCCAGCCGGCCGGGGAAGCGAAGGTGGCGCCGCACGTGTTCGCGACGGCGCGCTCGATCATGAAGCTGTCCGATGCGTTCAGCATGCGCGTGGGCCGCGAGACCTGGAACTTCACGCCGATGAAGCGGGGAGAGGTGATCGCTTCCGACGGCGACACGGTCTACACGGTCGAGCACGACGAGGAACTGGTCGTGTTCCCCAACCCCGACGTGCGGGTGGGCTTGCGCGCCGGGATCATGGTGGTGCGCATCGATTGACCATAACGGGCTGCGGCCCGTTTTTTTTCGCGCCCTGCACGAATCGGTGGACAGGACTAGACTTGTCCTTCTCGACACGCAGGAGTCACCATGAGCAAGCTGTTTTCCCCTTATTCCTTCGGTTCGCTGGAGCTGTCCAACCGCATCGTGATCGCCCCGATGTGCCAGTACTCCGCCGTCGATGGCCTGGCCACCGACTGGCACATGATCCACCTCGGGAACCTGGCGTTGTCCGGTGCCGCCCTCCTGATCCTGGAAGCCACCGCCGTCGTGCCCGAAGGCCGCATCTCGCCGGATGACCTGGGCCTGTGGTCGGACGAGCACGCGAATGCCCTGGCGCCGATCGTCGCCGCGATCCGCCGTCATTCCCCGATCAAGCTGGGCGTCCAGCTGGCCCACGCCGGCCGCAAGGCCTCGACCAAGGTACCGTGGGAGGGCGGAGCCGCGATCCAGCCCGATGAGCCGCGCGGCTGGCAGACCGAGGCCCCGTCCGCCGTGCCGCATGCCGAAGGTGACCCGGCGCCGCTGGCGCTGGACGCCGCGGGCCTGGCGCGCGTGAAGGACGCCTTCGTCGCCGCTGCCCAACGCGCCCATGCGCTGGGCCTGGACGCGATCGAGTTGCACGGCGCCCACGGCTACCTGCTGCACCAGTTCCTGTCGCCGCTGGCGAATCGCCGCGACGATGAATACGGCGGTTCGCTCGAAAATCGCATGCGCTACCCGCTGGAGGTCTTCGCCGCGGTACGGGCGGCCGTGCCGTCGATGACGGCCGGGATGCGCATCTCGGCAACCGACTGGGTCGAAGGCGGCTGGGATCTGGAGGCGAGCGTGCGCCTGGCACAGGAGCTGAAACGCCTCGGCTGCGACTTCATCCACGTCTCGAGCGGCGGCGTTTCGCCCCATCAGCAGATCGCGCTGGGCGCGGGCTACCAGATCGGCTTCGCCGAACGCATCAAGGAAGAAACCGGCTTGCCGACCATCGGCGTCGGCCTGATCACCGAAGCGCAGCACGCGGAAACCATCCTGCAGAAAGACCAGGCCGACCTGATCGGCCTGGCGCGCGCCATGCTGTTCGACCCGCGCTGGCCATGGCATGCGGCCGCCGAACTGGGGGACCAGGTATTCGCGCCGCCGCAGTACCTGCGTTCGCAGCCGCGCGAGCACAAGACGCTATTTGGCTAATCCATTCGCGCCGTCCATGCGCCGTCCAACACGCCTTTTTTGCAGTTTGTCGCATGCAGATGGCGACCGGGGAGGGCGCTTGCTAGAGTGGCATCACTCGAACAACAACCTGATTGGACTGCCATGCGTACCCTCATCGCCCTCGCTTCCCTTGCCGTTCTTTCCGGCTGCGCCATCATCGTCGCCCCAGGCGACGGAGACACCCGCGTGCACACCGCGTGGAGCAGCGATGCGAAGGAGGGCGATGGCGTGGCCGCGCGCGACCAGCGCGAGGTCAAGGCGCTGGCGGCGCTGGACGTGAGCGGTTCGCTGCCGGTCGAGGTGCGCGTCGGTCCGGCGCCGTCGCTGGCGGTGGAGGCGGACAGCAACCTGCTGTCGCTGATCCGCACCGAGACCCAGGGTGACACCCTGCGCATCTATTCCGAGAAGAGCCTGCGCAGCAAGACGCCGCTGCGTATCGTCTACACCACGCCGCGCCTGAGTGAAGTGCGCGCTTCCGGCGCCACCCGCGTCGAGGTGAGCGACTTGAATGGCGCGCCGCTCGACGTGCGCCGGAGCGGTTCGTCCGAGGTGCGCCTCGCGGGCAAGGTGGGCAACCTGAATGCGCGTTCCAGCGGCTCGGGCCTGCTGGACGCTAGCCGCCTGCAGGCTGACGGCATCGACGCGACCCTGTCGGGATCGAGCCGCATGCGCCTGGGGCAGGTGAAAGGGGATCATGCGCGCCTGGAGCTGAGCGGATCGAGCTCGCTTGACGCCAGCGGCGCGGTACGCTCGCTGAGCGCCCGCGTGAGCGGCTCGGCCAACGTCGACCTGGCCGACCTGAAAACCCAAGACGCCGACCTCGGCGCCAGCGGCGCCGCCGGCATCCGCGCCACCGTCAAGCAATCGCTGTTCGCCCGCACCTCGGGCTCGGGCGGCATCCGCGTGTACGGCCACCCGGCCCAGCGCAGCATCACTGGCGACCGGGTGCACCTGCTCGATTAGAGCAGGTTGTCCAGCAGGTCCGGGCCGAACACCTCGCGGTGCAGGCGGCTCGCCGGGGCGCCGTCTTCCAGCAGCGCATTCCATTGCGCCTGCATGAACGGCAGCGGGCCGCACATATAGACGTTGGTCTCGCTGCGCGGCCACTTCGGCAGGCGCGCCAGGTCCATGAAGCCGGGCAGGGTGCCGGGAGCGTTGCCCTGTTCAAGGAAGATCACCACTTCCAGGTTCGGCATGCGCGCCTTGGCGGCGGCGATGTCGCGCTGGTGCGGGTGATGCTCGGGGCAGCGCGCGGCGTGCGCGAAGATCACGCGGCGCTGCGGATTGACCAGGGCGATGCGGTTCAGTGCGCCGATCATCGGCGTGATGCCCACGCCGGCCGACAGCAGCACCACCGGCTCGTCGGACTCGGTATCCGGCAGGAAGTCGCCGAACGGGTAGCTGACCTGCAGGATGTCGCCCGCTTCCACGTTACGGTGCAGCCAGTTCGACACGGCGCCGGCCGGGATGTTGTCGTTGCCCTCCTCGCGCTTGACCGAGATGCGCATCGAATCGACGCCGTGCGCATCCGACAGGCTGTACTGGCGCAGCTGACGGAACCCGTCGTCGAAGATCGCTTCCACGCTCACGTACTGGCCGGCCTTGAACGGCGGCAGCGGCTCGCCATCCTGCGGCACGAAGCGGATCGACAGCACGTTCTCGCTTTCCTGCACGACGTCAAGCACGCGCATCGGACGCAGATAGCCCGCTTCGATGCCGGCATCCGCATACATCTTCGTTTCGGCATCGATGAAGACCTTGGCCAGCGAGCCATAGGCTTCTTCCCATGCCTTCATCAGCGGGTCGACGGCGGCATCGCCCAGGGTCGACTTGATCGCGCCCAGCAGGTGGAAGCCGACGATCGGATAGTGGGCGGCGGTCAGGCCGACCGAGACGTGCTTGTGCACGATGCGGCTGACCACCGGGCCGAGGGCGGCGGCGTTGTCGATGTTGGCGGCGTAGGCGAACAGCGCCGAGGCGAGCGACTGCTGCTGCACGCCGCTGGCCTGGTTACCCATATTGAACAGGTTCCGCAGCTCCGGGTGGGCCCTGAACATATTGGCGTAGAAGGTGGTCGTGATGGCCGGACCGTGCTGGCGCAGGACGGGAACCGAAGCGTCGATATAGGGGCGGGAAGCGGCAGAAATCATGGGAAGTCCTTATAGATGCAGTTTAAAAGCATGTTTAAAGCTAAAAAAATACCCGCCTGATGGTCTTCGTTTGCGGGCGACGGTAAGTCAACGGAAGAAATTCTATCAAAGATGCTCTGAGAATGCACCTTATTTAAACTATTTATTGCGAGGGGGGCGTAGTCCCCTATAATCGCTCCTTCATTTTGAGACTGTCGAGCTGCGGCTGGCGTGCCGCGATCGCAACCGTGCACCGAAGGACTTGCCGTGAACCAGACCCTGGGCCAGAAGCTGTTACGTACCAAATCGGCAGCACCCCACCATGAGGATACCGCCAGCGTCGGCGTCGCCGGCGCCTTGCCCGGCCTGCATCGCTCGCTCGGCCTGTTCCCGCTGATCATGATCGGCGTCGGCGCCACCATCGGCACCGGCATCTTCTTCACGATGGTCGAAGCGGTGCCGAAAGCCGGTCCGGCGGTCATCCTGTCCTTCCTGCTGGCCGCGCTGACCGCCGGCCTGACGGCATTGTGCTACGCCGAACTGGCCGGCCGCGTGCCGGCCTCGGGTTCCTCGTATTCCTTCGCCTACGCCACCGTGGGCGAATTCGCGGCCTTCATCGTCGCCGCCTGCCTGCTGCTCGAATACGGGCTGGCGGCCAGCGCGACTTCGATCGGCTGGTCCGACTACCTGAACAACTTCCTGCTCAACGCCTTCAACTGGCAGATACCGGAGCAGCTTCGCTCTCCGATGTTCGTCTCGGACCACCATGCCGTGACCTTCCATCCGGGGAATATCAACCTGCCGCCGATCATCCTGGTGATCCTGTGCGGCTTCCTGCTGGTGCGCGGCGCCAAGGAGTCGGCCACCACCAATGCCATCATGGTGATCATCAAGCTGGCGATCCTGGTGTTCTTCGCGGCGATCGCCTTCACCGGTTTCGACGCCAACAACTTCCAGCCATTCTTCAATACCAACGAGGCATCGGGCTATGCCGGCATGGCCGGCGTGACCGCCGCCGCCGGCACCGTGTTCTTCTCCTTCATCGGCCTGGACACCATCGCCACCGCCGGCGAAGAGGTCAAGGACCCGCGCCGCAACGTGCCGATCGGGATCCTGGCCGCCCTGATCATCGTGACCGTGTTCTACATGCTGGTCGCGGTAGCGGCCATGGGCGCCCAGCCGGCCCACCTGTTCGAAGGCCAGCAGGCCGGCCTGTCGGTGATCCTGCAGAACGTGACCGGCCAGGCCTGGCCGGCGCTGGTGCTGTCGGCCGGCGCGGTGGTCTCGGTGTTCTCGGTGACCCTGGTGACGATCTACGGTCAGACCCGCATCCTGTATGCGATCAGCCGCGACGGCCTGATCCCGCAGGTATTCCAGAAGGTCAGCGCACGCACCAAGGCGCCGGTGAAGAACACCATGATCGTGTGCGTGGTAGTGGGCATGGTGGCCGGCAGCGTCGACTCCACCTTCCTGTGGGATATGGTGAGCATGGGCACGCTGACCGCCTTCATGGTGGTCTCGATCGCGGTGCCGGTGATCCGCAAGCGCCAGGGCGCGGATGCGCCACCGGGCTTCCGCGTGCCGTTCGGCCCCTACGTGATCCCGGGCCTGTCGGTGCTGGCCTGCCTGTACATCATGAAAGACCTGTCGCCGGCCACCTTCCGCGTGTTCTTCATCTGGATGGCGGTGGCGGTCGTGGCCTACTTCGGCTACGGCATGCGCAACAGCCGCCTGAACAAGGCGAAGTAAGATGGACAAGTTCGAACAGCGGCGCGACCGTTTCGCGCTGTTCGACGGCATGGACAGCCCGTCGGTCAACCTGTGCTTCCCGCTCGAGCTGCCGGATTTCCGGCCCTGGTGCAAGGAGCAGGACCTGGCGCCCTTCCACGTGCTTCTGTGCGCGGTGCTGCGCTCGGTCCTGAAGATCGAGAACTTCCGCTATCGCATCCACGACGAGGAAGTGATCCGCATCGAGCGCCTGATTCCGTCGTTCACCGTCAAGAACCTCAACGACGACCTCAATTTCGCGACCTTCGACTGGTCCGACGACCTGCGCGAATTCGTCGCGCGCGGCCGCGCGGCCGGTGTCGCGGCGATGGGCATGACGGGGCTGAACCAGCGTTATGCGACCCTGTCGCCGCGCGACGCCAAGGACCAGGTGTTCGTTACCTGCATTCCCTGGCTCGAGTTCACCTCGATCCAGCATCCGACCACGCGCGTCGGCCGCTCGGACATTCCTTCGCTGGCCTGGGGGCGCTTCCGTGACGGTCCGGACGGCAAGCTCGTGCTGCCATTCTCGGTACAGGCCCACCACGGCTTCGTCGACGGCTTCCACATCTATTCGCTGGGCCAGCAGATTGCGGCCGAACTTACGGCGCTGATGCGCTGAGCGCGCCTCACATCATTTTGTCGCGGTGCGTCTCGAAGAAGGCGCGTGCATCGGCCAGTCCCTTTTTATAACCTGTCAGTGGCCACATCAGCAACTTCAACGCGACGGTCGCCGACACCAGCCAGAGCAGGAAGCTGCCGAAGGTAAAGTGGTCCATGACCATGATGACAAACCAGAGGGACAAGACCAGCCACATGACGACGCCTGCCGCCGAGAACAATACTTGGAAAGTCCCACCCTTGTATGTTTCCAGGGGATGTCCCAAGGTCTTGATGACGTCACCGCTCTCCAAATTGTAGACCATGGCGTGAACCCCTTCATCGCTATCGTGCGGACCGACGTAAACGACGGCATACCGCCGACCGGTCGTCACTGTTCCCTTGCGATGCGCGGTGACGGTAAATTCCTGACCGGAGGCCGTGACCAGGGTAAGCACGCGCACGCGAGAATTTGTCACGCCGACGCGGCCATCGCTGTTGTTGTACAAAGATGATCTGTTCTGCGTAACTGCTCCGGTCAGTACGCCGACTTTCAGGGACATCTTCCATTTCTTGGCCATCGCATGGAATTGGCTGATGGCGTCCCACTCCGCTTTCAGTTTGCGGTCCAGCCTATCCGTCTGCAGTTTCCCGCGCGCGATGACCGCCGATTCGTTGCCGAGATCGGCCGCCTGGAAAATCAGCTGTTCGTAGCTCTCCCCAGGTCCCGGGGCCGCGCCCAGCCGGATCGATTCCGCCTTGAAGGCCAGGTAGTCGGCGCGCAGGGCCGGCGCCGAGCGCTCGAACACGTGAGCCAGTCGCTGGAGAATGTCATAAGCTCCTTGCGCATTGCGCAGAACGACCTTTTCTTCCATATAGACTTGTGCGATCAGGAGCGCGGCATCGGTATTCTCGTCCTTGTCGACGCTGTCCGACAGGATTTGCAGGGCGTCGAGCGGCTTGGCCGGCTGGCCCTCGCCGGCCAGCATCATCTTGCCCAACAAGGTCGCCGCGTAGGGTATGCCCATGGCATGGGCCCTGGTGGCGTTCTCGATCGCGCCAGCATAATCCTTCGACCCATGCTGCAGCTTGGCCAGCCAGTAACGACAGAAATCCGAGCCGAGATCGGCCGCCATCTTCGTGTATTTGAACTCCTTGATCCGGTCCGGACGGATCAGCGGCGCGCCTTCCGCATAGGCGCTGATGAGCAGGTCGGCCGCTTCGAGATTGCCCTGTTCCAGCAGCGCGATGGCCTCCTTCTCCGCTTCCAGGACTTCGCTGGCTACGGTGCTGTTGAGTTGTTTCTTGAGGTCGTCGATATCGATGAGCATGGTGGGGTGCGGACCGGGTCCGCCGGGTGCATTGAGGGTGATGACAGGCGCCTGCCTGCCGCAGCGCCCCGGCCTGGCAGGGCGTTCACGCATTGTAGGAACGGTGCTGCGCGCAAACGAGCTGTAAGGAGTTACAGGGTGGCGCTCAGGGCGCGATCAGGCCCAGCGCCAGGGCCTTGGCGACGGCCTGGGTACGGGTGCGGGTATCGAGCTTGCGCATCGCGTTATCGACGTGGAAGATGACCGTCCTCTCGGCCACCGCCAGGATGCAGGCGATCTCCCAGGAGGTCTTGCCGGCGCTGATCCAGGTGAGGATTTCCTTTTCGCGCGCGGTCAGGCGGATCGGTGGGACTGCCTGTGCGGCCTGCCGGTCCAGGCGGCGCAGGCCTTCGTGCAGGTAGCTCATCAGCATATGGCCCTGGCTGACTTGCCGTTCGACGGTGCGGCGATCGGCCTGGCGGTCGTTCTCCATGGTCAGGCTGAGCAGCGCCAGCTCGCCGGGGCCGCCGATGATGGAGCAGGTCATGCCGGTCGCCAGGCCATGCTGGCGGGCTTCGTCGAACAGCCGGTCCTTGCCCTTGTCCGGCACCGAAGGATGCCGGTGCCAGATAATGGGAATCATCGACCGGCTGCATTCCTGGACCATTGGATCGATGCTGGCGTAGCCCGCTTCTCCGTAGCGCTGTCCCCATTGCGGCGAATAGTCGGTCAGGATCCGTGGCGAACTCAGGTCGGCGACGTCGAGCGCCAAGCCGCTGCGGGCCTGTGCGCCATAGTAGAAGGATTCGAAACCGATCGCATGGACCGCCCGACGCAGGCTGGCGGCAAGCCGGTCGCGGTCTGGTGCAAGGAGAAGGCTTTCGAACTGGCGCAGCATGCGGGCCCTGTGGGTGAGCAAGCACGGATGGACTTGCTGTCACCCCGGAGCGTAACGATAAGTATGCCGGAGTGTCAACTCATTGCGTCAGCGGCCGCACATACTCCAGCAGGCTGACCAGGGTCTTGCCCGGCTCTTCCCACGGCGCCATGTGGGCCGAACGCTCGAACCACACCACCCGCTTCGACGGCGCCTTCACCTGCGCCAGCCAGGCCTCGGTCGGTGCAGTCGGCGTCGTGTAGTCGTGGCGGCCCAGGAACATCACGACCGGGATCGGGAATTCCTTCACCTTCGAATAGTCGACCTCGACGAATTCCGGCAGCAGCCGGCCCAGCGTGAGCAGGCTGCCGGCATCGATGGCCTTGACCTGGTCGATCGTGTAGTCGGGCGAGAGCAGCGGCCCCTTGAAGAAGTAAGTGGACTCGCTGCGGTAGGCCGACAGGCCGCCGTAGTGCTGCGGCCACTTGCGCGCGGCCACGATGCGCTCGCGCGTGATCGGCTGGCTGCCGGGATAGGGCGCGATCGCCTGCAGCTCCTTCAGCGCCTCCTTGTCGTCGTGGATGCGCGCCTGTTCCAGCGCATACTCGAAGCCGATGCGTTCATTTTCGCGCACGCTGATCACCTGGCCGATGCCGACGTAGGCGTGGAACAGGTCGGGACGCTTCAACGATGCCGCCATCGAGATCACGGTGCCCCAGCTGTGCGCCATCAGCACCAGCTTCTGCTGGCCGTAGCGCCCGCGCAGGTGTTCGGCCACCTCGATCAGGTCGTCGACGTAGCGTTCGATGCGGATCGTCTCGCCCACGATGGCGGGATCGGTCTCGCCATAGCTCTTGCCGGCGCCGCGCTGGTCGTAGTTGGCGACCGTGAAGAATTCCTCGATCGGGCGCTGGAACTGCCACATGGTCGGTGTGATCGGCGAGGCCGGACCGCCGTGCACGAACAGGATCATCGGATTGGCGCGGTCCTGGCCGCGCACATTGATCCATTGGTCGATGCCGCCGATGCGGGTTTTATAGGAATCCTGCACGCCATGCGGCGCCACGATGCGCTGCAGGTCTTCGACCGCGGCGCGGGCGCCGGCCAGCCGCTTTGCGTCGACACTGTCCTGTGCCGAGGCGTTCGCGCACAGCATGCCCAGCGCGGCCAGGCAGCAGATCAGGGTGTTTTTCATTTCGCTCTCCCGACATTATTTGAATCGAGTGTAGCGAGCGACCCCCGACGCGTCACGGCGTACGCGACAGGCGGGCGAAACGACGGAATAAACTGTGCAAAAGCCCATGAAAAAAGCCGCGCCCCTTGCGGTGACGCGGCCTTTGGAAGAAGAAAGAACGATTACAGCGCGTTCATCTCTTTCAGCAGATTATCCGCCTTGTCGACTTCCTTCATATTCCACAGCATGTAGCGGGTGTCGACCTGGATCGAGCGGGTCATCTTGTTATTGAAGTCCCAGTCCGAAATAATCGAATCCAGGGTGCCGTCGAAGGCCAGGCCGATCAGCTCGCCCTTGGCGTTCAGCGCGGCCGAACCCGAGTTGCCGCCGGTGATGTCCAGCGTCGCCAGGAAGTTGACCGGCAGGGTCTTCTGCTTCGGATCGGCGTACTTGCCGAAGTTCTTCGCCTGGATTGCGGCCAGCTGATTGTCCGGCGCATCGAACTCGCCTTCGCCGGTGTGCTTGGCGGTCACGCCCGACACGGTGGTGAAGGCGGTCCAGCCGGTGGTGCCGTCGGCGCCCACGTCGCGGCCGGCGATCTTGCCGAAGGTGACGCGCAGGGTGCTGTTGGCGTCCGGGTAGACGGCCTGGCCCTTGCTGTTCATGTAGGCGATCTTGGCCTTCATGTAGTTGCCATAGGCTTGCTGGATCTTGCCGGCCGACTCTTCGCCTTTTTCCTCGTCCTTGATGTCGGCATCGTACATCGCGACCGCGGCCTTGATGAAGCTGTCGTTCGAGGCCTTGAAGTCGGCTGGCGACTTCTTGAGCCAGGCGGTGCGCTCTTCCTTGCTGGCCAGCTTGGAACCGGCATAGATGCGGTCCAGCGCCGACTTCAGTTCGGCTTCGCTCATGCCCGGCTTGATGCCCAGGGCGGCGTCGAACGATGCGTCATGCTCGGCGGCCGGCTGCGCGTTGTACTGCTTCAGGAAGTTCAGCACCAGCGCCTTGTCGACTTTCTCGTCGTAGGTGCGGTCCTGGCCTTCGATGACCGAGGTCAGGCGCGGCAGGTCGCGGTCCTGGTAGCCGGTCTTGCGCTCGGTGTCAGGCTTGGCGCGTTCGTTGGCCAGGCGCACCAGGGTGCGTGCCGAGGTCAGGAACTTCGGCTGGGCATAGGTCAGGAAGAAGCCTTTTTTGGTGCCGGCGTCGCGTTCGGCGATCAGCTTCTCGGCCGCGTCGATGTCGGCGCCGTACTGCGCCTTGCGCGATGCATCGGCATTCACCCAGGCCTTGAGCGCATTGTGCTCGGCGGTCTTGCGTTGCAAGAAGTCGCTGCTCTGGTACGAGACCAGCATGCCCTTGCGGTTCTTGTAGTAGTTGTTCACGCCGGCGATCTGGCCGGCGTACTTGAGGCGCGCGGCCGGGTCGTTCTTGGTCTCGCGGTCGATGATGGCCAGCGTTTCGCCCGAGGCTTGCACGAAGGCCGGGTAGTTCCAGTCGAAGGTGAAGGCCACTTCGGACGGCAGGCGGTGGCGGTTGGTGCGGCCAGGGTAGCCCAGCACCATCACGAAGTCGCCTTCCTTGGCGTGGTCTTGCGCCAGCTTGATGATGTGCTTCGGCTTGTACGGCACGTTGTCCTTCGAGAACTCGGCCGATTTGCCGTCCTTGCTCACATAGGCGCGGTAGAAGCCGTAGTCGCCGGTGTGGCGCGGCCACATCCAGTTGTCGGTGTCGCCGCCGAACTTGCCGATGCCGTCGGCCGGCGCGTGCACCAGGCGCACGTCGCGGATCTCGAGCTGCTTCAGGCGGTAGAACTCCAGGCCGCCGTAGTAGCTGGCCACGGTGCAGCGGTAGCCGGCATCCTGTTCGCAGGCCGCCACCAGGGTCTTCTGGTTCTTTTCGATGGCGTCGATGCGGGCCTTGCCGGTCAGCTTGGCCACTTCTGGCGTGATGACCTGGTTGCTGACGTTGGTCACCTCGTCGGTGACGAAGATACGGCTGCCTGGCGAAGCCGGCAGTTCGTCAGCCATGGTCTTGGCCAGGAAGCCGTTCTTGAGCAGGTCGCGCTCCGGGGTCGAGTTGACGGCGATGCTGTTGTAGACGCAGTGGTGGTTGGTGACCACCAGGCCCTGCGGCGACACGAAGGAAGCCGAGCAACCGCCCAGGCTGACGATGGCGCCCATCGGGAACTCGGTCAGCTTGGTGAGGTTGGCCGGATCCAGCTTGAGGCCGGCGGCTTTCAGTTGCTTGGCCACTTGTGGCAGCTGTTGCGGCATCCACATGCCTTCGTCCGCGTGGGCGGCGAAGCTGCTCAGGATGGCGAGCGAGAGAAGGGTTTTTTTCATGCGCGTAATCTTGGTTGGGAAGGGATACTCATGGACCTCGGAGCGTCCATGAGTATGGTAATCCCATGCTGGATCGTCAACCGCTATTTCGAGCGCGCAAGCAAATTCCGTTTTTCCTTCGTTTCGCCGTGTTTACTACAGCTGCTTGTCGACCAGCGACACCGCCCAGGTACTGAAGCGCTGCCACCACGGGCGTTGCGCGAACTTGTGCTCGGTCACCGGCGTGGCGCGTGCCCAGTCCTGTTCGTAGATCTCGCTCATCTGCGCCGCGAAGTCTTCATCCAGCACGTTCAGGTTGGCCTCGTCGTTGATGCTGAACGAGCGGTTGTCGAAGTTGGTCGAACCGACCGATACCAGGAGTTTGTCGACGATCAGCGTCTTGACGTGGTACATGGTCGGCTTGTATTCCGAGATCTGCACACCTGCATCGAGCAGCTCGGGCCAGCGGTCGCGCGAGGCGGCCTTGACCAGGTCGGAATCGATGATCGGGCCAGGCGTGATCAGGCGCACCCGCACGCCGCGTTTCGCGGCCGCGATCAGGGTGCGGACGGTCAGGTCATCCGGCACGAAATAGGCGGCCGACAGGTCGATCGTCTCGCGCGCGGCGGTGATCGACATCAGGTACATCAGGTGCATGCTCTCGCTGCCGCCGGTCGGCGAGCTCGAGAACATCTGGGCGGGCATCGTGCCTTTTGGTTCCAGCGCCGGGAAGTAGTCGGGACCGTCCAGCACTGCGCCGGTGGCCTTGGTCCAGTTGTCGTTGAACACTGCCTGGATCTGGCCGACCACCGGGCCTTCGATCCTGAAATGGCTGTCGCGCCAGTGATTCTCGTCTTCGGCATTGCCGCGCCACTGGTCGGCGATGCCGACCCCGCCAGTGAAACCGATCTTGCCGTCGATGACCAAGAGCTTGCGGTGGGTGCGGTTGTTCATGCGCGCCAGCTTCCACCATACCGGCTTGTGATAGCGCTGCACGCGCACGCCGGCTTTCTTCATTTCGTCCACCAGCGCATTGTCCATCTTCATGCTGCCCATGAAGTCGAGCATGACGTGGACCTTCACGCCGGCGCGGGCGCGCTCGGACAACGCTTCTGAAAATTCCTTGCCGATCGATTCCGACCAGTAGATATAGGTTTCCAGGTTGATCGACTTTTCCGCCTGGCGAATCGCGGCCAGCATGGCGGGGAAGATCTGGTCGCCATTGATCAAGGCGTCGACCTTGTTTCCTTCAAGAATAGGGGGGCCGAGCAGCACACCCATCGAGCGGCGGAATTGCGGGTCGTGGGTGTCGTACTGCCGTGTCAGTTGCCGTTCGATCTGCTTTTCGCTCGGCATGAAATTCAGCGCCAGCACGCCAAGCACCAGCGTCGCGGCGACCGTGATCAACACTGTCCAGAACATTTTTGGGCTCATCAATAAAACCACAGAGGAAAAAAAACCAACGCACGTGGCGTTGGTTTTTACAGATTGCGTGTCGTACTCATTAACGAACGCGACCGCGGCGCAGCAGATTCACGATGGCCAGCAGGATGACCGCGCCCAGGAACGAGACCAGGAGCGAAGCGACACTGAAGTCGTCCGAGTTGATGGTGCCGGTGCCGAACAGCGGCGACAGCAGCCAGCCGCCCAGGAAGGCGCCGATGATACCTACGACGACGTTAAGAATGATGCCTTGCTCTGCGTCGGTTTTCATGACCATGCTGGCAAGCCAGCCCAGGATGCCGCCGACGACGATCCAGATGATGAATAACATGGTTGCTTCCTCCTCAAGTAAAAAGACATACCCCCAGGCCCAACAATTGCCGTGACCATGGGAAAAAGTCTAGAGATGCGTCCCCGTCAGGTCGGTGCGGCAACTCACGTTAGATAGCGTTTTTGCATCGCTGTTCATGCACCGGTCCGATCGATCGTGGCCGCGTTGGCCGCATTTCGGCGGGTCTGTGTCAACCGTGCGTCATCGAACAGAGCCATGCAGCTCATGGGCATAAGGTGGACCTCCCTGGCAGTGCCGCTTCGACAGCGCCTGGCCACCCCAACTACCAGAAAGGATTTGACATGAGCAGCTACGACACCAATCGTCAGGACCAGAACCAGCGCATGGTCACCGGCCTGTTCCCCGACCGCGCCAGCGCCGAGCGCGCCTATGGCACCGTGTCCGATCGCGGCTATACCCGCGACGACGTCAACCTGATGATGTCCGACACCACCCGCACGACCCACTTCGCCGATAAGGATACGGAACTGGGCAGCAAGGCGGCCGAAGGCGCGGGCATCGGCGCCGGCATCGGCGGCACCATCGGCGCCGTGCTGGCCGGTATCGCGGCGGTCGGCACCACGCTGGTGCTGCCGGGCCTGGGCGTGGTCGTCGCCGGCCCGTTGGCGGCGGCCCTGGCCGGCGCCGGCGCGGGCGGCATCACGGGTGGCCTGATCGGCGCGCTGATCGGCGCCGGCATCCCCGAAGAACGCGCCAAGCACTATGAAGAAGGCATCAAGAACGGCGGCATCGTGATGGGCGTGCATACCCGCTCCGACGAAGACGCGGCCCACATCCAGGAATCCTGGACCAAGCAGGGCGGCTCGCACGTGATCGGCGCCGGCCTGGGCATCGCAGGCGGCGCGGCGCTGGGCGCCACGGTCGGCACCGTTGCCGGTCCGATCGGCACCGTGACCGGCGCCGTGGTCGGCGGCGTGGCGGGCGGCATCGCCGGCAAGGGCGTGGGTGAAGTGGTCAATCCGAAGGCCGGCGACGACCTGGCCGAACACCACCTGGCCAAGGGCGTGGGCGCCGGCACCGGCGCAGCCGCCGGTGCGGCGATCGGCGCCGTCGGCGGTCCGATCGGGATGGCGGCGGGCGCCGTGGTCGGCGGCCTGGCCGGGGGTGCGGCAGGCCGTGGCGCGGGCGAGGTCGTCAATCCGAAGGTCGGCGACGAACTGCATGACCATAACCTGGCGCAGGGCGTGGGCGCCGGCGGCGGCGCGACCGCGGGTGCGATCATCGGCGCTGCGGCCGGCCCACTGGGCGTGGCGGCGGGCGCGGCGATCGGCGGCCTGGCGGGCGGCGCGGCCGGCAAGGGCGTCGGCCACATGGTCAATCCGCACGAGGAAAACGAGTACTGGCGCACCCAGTACCAGACCCAGCCGTACTACACGCCGGGCTACACCTATGACGACTACGCGCCGGCCTATGCGCTGGGCTACAACAGCTATGGCAAATACGATGGCGGCTATGACGCCAACGAAAGCCACCTGGCAGGCGAATGGGACCGCTCGAAGGGCAATTCGCGCCTGAAGTGGGACCAGGCCAAGTCGGCCACCCGCGCCGGCTGGCACCGCGTCGAGCGCGCGATCCCGGGTGATTTCGATCGCGACGGGCGTTGATCGCACCGCGTTGAAACGGTCGTAAAAAAGCCCCGCCGGTGCGAACCGGCGGGGCTTTTCACATGGTTCGATCGATCAGCGCTTGACGGCTTCGACCTGGATCGCCAGCTTCACTTCCGGCGAGAAGTTCGGCAGGCCGAAGCTGATGCCGAAGTCGTCGCGCTTGAAGGTGCCCACCACGTCGGCGCCGCAGGCTTCTTTCTTGAGCATCGGGTGCATGATGCACTTGAACTTGTCGATCTGCAGCGTCAGCGGCTTGGTCACGCCGTGCAGGGTCAGCTCGCCGTCGACCGAGGTCGGCACATCGCCGGTGTACTTGATCGACTTCGACTTGAAGGTCGCGGTCGGGTACTTGGCGGCGTCGAAGATGTCCGGCTTCTTGGCGTGCTCGTTCATCTTTTCGTGGCCGAAGTCGATGCTGTTGATGTCGACGGTGATGTCCAGCGAGCCGGTCTTGGCTTCGCGGTCCAGGGTCACGCTGCCGCTCGACTTGTTGAACTTACCGCGCCATACCGACAGGCCCATGTGGTCGGCCTCGAAGCTTGGGTAGGTGTGGTTCGGCTCGATGTCATAGGTGACCGGCGCGGCGAAGGCGGTGCTGGCGGCGAGGGCGGCGGCGGCCGCGATCAGGTGCTTGATCTTCATGTAGTGATGTCCCTTGTGAGTGTGGTGGTGGTGAATTATGGTGCTGCGGTGACGCGGAACTTGATGACGACTTCATCGGCGACCATGCTCGTGTCCTTCCACTCGCCTTCGCCGATGTTGAAGGCCAGCCGCTTGATCGGCAGCTGCCCCTCGAATACCTGTTTGCCGCCTTCGGCCTTGACCGCGAGCGGGAAGGTGACGTCAGCGGTCTTGCCCTTCAGGGTCAGCTTGCCCGACACGTTCAGCTTGCCGGCGCCGCTTGGTGCGATGCTGGTGGACACGAAGCTGGCTTTCGGGAATTGCGCCGAATTGAACCATTCCTTCTTGGCGACTTCCTTGTTGTACATCGGGTCGCCGATGTCGAAGCTGGCGGTATTGATCTCGACGTTCGCCTTCGAGGCGGCCGGCTTGGCCGCGTCATAGTCGATGGCGGCGCTGAAGCTGCGGAACGGCGCTTCCACCGGCACGTTCATCTGCTTGAACACGGCCGAGACGCTGCTCTTGGCCGAATCGGTCTTGAGCGGGACGGCGATGGCGATGGCGCTGGCGCCGACCAGGGTCGCAACCAGCAAGGCCTTGAATGGTTTCATCGTTTTTCCTTCGGAGTAGGGATGGGGAGCATGCGCTGCATCACGCCGTCGCGGTCGACCAGCAGGTGCTTGAAAGCGGCCAGCACGTGCAGGGCCACCAGGGCGGCCAGCAGCATATTGAGCCAGTAGTGCACGCCGCGCAGCAGGACGCGCAGCTCGGGATCGGGGCCGATCAGCACCGGCAGCGGGATCTCGCCGAAATACACGACCGGGAAGCCGGCCGCCAGGCTGAAGAAATACCCCGACAGCGGCACCGCGAACATCAGCACGTACAGCAGCACGTGCAGGCCATGCGCGGCGCCGCGCTGCCAGGCCGGCATCGCGTCGGCATACTGCGGCGGGTCATTGAACAGGCGCCACAAGAGGCGCAGCGCGGCCAGGCCGAGCACGGTGACGCCGGCCCATTTGTGCCAGTTCGTGTAGCGGAGCTTGGCCATGGTGATGCCCTGGATATCGGTCATGACCAGGCCGAGCGTGAACGTGCCGATGATGGCGATGGCGATCAGCCAGTGCAGCACGATAGCGGGCAGCGTATAGCGGCGCATGTTTGTATTCAAGTAACTAGTACGAGTTAGAACTAACCAACTATAGCAAAAAAGCGGTCACCGTGCTGCAGAGTGTGATTTCTGTTGCAGACACTAGCACGGACTTGTAAAACATGCACCATTTGGCCCGGCTGAATGTAAAATCGGCTCATGAACGTGTTTATCACTTATTGCTGCCGGAACCTTGTGTTGGCCACGGGCGTTGCCGCCTGGCTGGCGCTGCCCGCCATTGCCGCCCCCGCCGGGCAGGCCGACCTGGCCGACCTGTCGATCGAGGAGCTGGCCAATATCCAGGTGACCTCGGTGTCGAAGCGCCCCGAGCGCCTGCAGGATGCGCCGGCGGCCGTGTTCGTGATCACGGCCGACGACATCCGCCGCTCCGGCGCCGATTCGCTGCCCGAGGCGCTGCGCCTGGCGCCCAACCTGCACGTGGCGCGCGTCAACGGCTATGCCTATTCGATCAGCGCGCGCGGCCAGAACAGCGGCGGCAGCGTGCTGTCGAACAAGCTGCTGGTATTGATCGATGGCCGTTCGGTGTACACGCCGCTGTTTGCCGGCGTGTTCTGGGACGCCCAGGAGGTGCTGCTCGAAGACGTCGAGCGCATCGAAGTGGTGAGCGGGCCGGGCGGCGTCATGTGGGGCCTGAACGCGGTCAACGGCGTCATCAACATCACGACCCGCTCGGCGCGCGACACCCAGGGCGGCATGCTGGCGCTGCAGGGCGCGAATGACGGCAGCGGCGGCGCCGCCTTCCGCCAGGGCGGCACGAGCGCGGGCGGCGTGGCCTGGCGCGCCTATGGCAAGTTCATGCGCCGCAGCGACAGCGACCGGGTCGGCGGCGGACGCATCGACGACGCCTACCGGCGCAGCCATGCCGGCGTGCGCGCCGACTGGGAGCAGGGCGGCGACCGTTACTCGGTGGTCGGCAACGTCTACCAGGGGCGGCTCGACCAGCCGCAGCCGGGAGAAATCGCGGTGCCGGGCGGCCCCACCGATCTCGATCGCGTGCGCTCCGACGGCGCCAACCTGACCGCGCGCTGGCAGCGTCAGCTCGCGGACGGCGGCGAGGTCGCCGTCCAGGCCTACCTGGATCACACGGTGCGCGAATCGCCGCCCTTGTTCAGCGAGCGCCTGACCACGGCCGACCTGCAGTTCCAGCACACGCTGCCGGTCGCCGGCCGCCATGGGCTGATGTGGGGCGCCAACTACCGCCAGACGCGCGACCGCGTCGGCAACACCCAATACGTGGCCTTCCTGCCGGCCGATACCAACCAGCGCTGGGGCAGCCTGTTCGTGCAAGACGAGATCGCACTGGATGACGCCTGGCGCCTGACGCTGGGTGGACGCGCCGAGTACAACCATTACACCGGTGTCGAATGGTTGCCGAGCGCACGCCTGTCGTGGCGCATGTCGCCGCAGCACGCCTTCTGGGCCTCGGCGGCGCGCACCGTGCGCGCGCCGGCGCGGCTGGACGCCGACGCCTGGGTGCCGGGGCAGCCGCCGTTCATCCTGCGTGGCGGGCCCGAGGTGCGCAGCGAAGTGGCGCGCGTGATCGAGCTGGGCTACCGCGGCCAACCGACGGCGGCGCTGTCGTATTCGGTCACCCTGTTCCATACCGACTACGACCACCTGCGCACGCAAGAACTCGATCCCAGCGGCAGCTACCTGCAGTTCGACAACCTGATGGAAGGCCGCGCCAGCGGCATCGAAGCCTGGGGCAGCTGGCAACCGATGCCGCGCTGGCGCCTGTCTGCCGGCTGGACCGCGCTGCACCAGCGCCTGCAGCTCAAACCCGGCGGCAACGACGTGGCGGGCCTGCGGGCGGCGCGGCGCGACCCCTCGCATACCGCGCAACTACGATCGAGCTACAACATCGACGACGCGCGCGAGATCGACGTCACCGTGCGCCGGGTGGGCGAGATGCCGGCGTCACGGGTGGCGTCGTACACGGCGCTCGATGCGCGCTTCGGCTGGCGTGTGCGGCCGGGACTGGCCCTGTCGGTATTTGGCGAGAACCTGAACGGCGGGCATGCGGAGTTTGGCTCCAGCACGTATTGGGCCCAGTTCGAGCGCCGGGTGGGCGTCAGGTTGCGGTGGGATTATTGAAGAAGCGATGCCGCCGGACGGCGGCATCGCTTGATATCGCTTAGATATCGGCTGCCAGCTTGGCTGCCAGGCCCGTGTAGTTCGCCGGCGTCATCGCCAGCATCAGGTCCTTGGCTTCCTGCGGCACGGCCAGCGTCTCGATGAACTCGCGCAGCGCTTCGCGGGTGATGCCCTTGCCGCGGGTGAGTTCCTTGAGCTGCTCGTACGGGTTGGCGATGCCGTAGCGGCGCATCACGGTCTGCACCGGCTCGGCCAGCACTTCCCAGTTCGCGTCCAGGTCCTGCTCGAGGCGGGCGGCGTTTACTTCCAGCTTGTTCAGGCCGCGCAGGCAGCTGTCATAGGCCAGCAGGGCGTAGCCGAAGCCGACGCCGATATTGCGCAGCACCGTCGAATCGGTCAGGTCGCGCTGCATGCGCGAGACCGGCAGCTTGTCGGCCATGTGGCGCAGCACCGAATTGGCCAGGCCCAGGTTGCCTTCCGAGTTCTCGAAGTCGATCGGGTTGACCTTGTGCGGCATGGTCGACGAACCGATTTCGCCGGCCTTGAGCTTCTGCTTGAAGTAGCCCAGCGAGACATAGGTCCAGATGTCGCGGTTCAGGTCGAGCAGGATGGTGTTGGTGCGCGCGATGGCGTCGAACATCTCGGCCATGTAGTCGTGCGGCTCGATCTGGATCGTATAGGGATTGAAGGTCAGGCCCAGGCGCTGCTCGATCACGTTCTTCGAGAAGGTCGGCCAGTCGAATTCCGGATAGGCCGACAGGTGGGCGTTGTAGTTGCCGACCGCGCCATTCATCTTGCCCAGGATCTCGACGTCGGCGATGCGGCGGGCGGCGCGCTGCAGGCGCGCGACCACGTTGGCCATTTCCTTGCCGAGCGTCGTCGGGCTGGCGGTCTGGCCGTGGGTACGCGACAGCATCGGCAGCGCCGCGTTGGTGTGGGCGATCTCGGTCAGCTTGGCGATGATGGCTTGCAGCGCCGGCAGCATCACGCCGTCGCGCGCCGCCTTGAGCATCATGCCGTGCGAGGTGTTGTTGATGTCTTCCGAGGTGCAGGCGAAGTGGATGAATTCGCTGGCCGCGACTAGTTCGGGCACGTCCTTGACCTGCTCCTTGAGCCAGTATTCGACCGCCTTGACGTCATGGTTGGTGACCGCCTCGATTTCCTTGATGCGGGCGGCATCCTTTTCGCCGAATTCGGCGGCCATCTTGTCGAGGTGAGCGATCGCTTGCGCGGAGAATGGCTTGATCTCGGCAAAGCCGGCCTGCGACAGCGCCTGCAGCCACGCGATCTCGACCTTCACGCGGTGGTGCATGAAACCCGTTTCCGACAGGATCGGGCGCAGCTTGTCGGTTTTCGAAGCGTAACGGCCGTCGAGCGGGGACAGGGCCGACAAGGTAGGGGACAGGGCGGTAGAGGTCATGGCAGCAGTGGCGGTCAAAAACGCGGATTTTACCACCGGACGGGCGGCGAACCCTTGCGCATGCCGCAGTTCGGGAGTGTGTTGGGGCGGCGACAGCGCAGGTTTTACGGCAGGGGCCGATGCTATACTGGGTTTCGATTCCCAACTGCGACCTCCCATGAAACTCATCGGTTCTGTCACCAGCCCCTACGTCCGCAAGGTCCGTGTCGTGCTGGCGGATAAAAAGCTCGACTATTCCTTTATCCAGGAGAATGTCTGGGCCGCCGATACGACCATCCAGCAGACGAATCCGCTGGGCAAGGTTCCATGCCTGGTGATGGAAGACGGCAGCACCCTGTACGACTCGCGCGTGATCGCCGAATACCTCGACACGCTCACCCCGGTCTGCAAGCTGCTGCCGCCGAACGGCCGCGACCGGGCCGAGGTCAAGGTCTGGGAAGCCCTGGCCGACGGCGTGCTCGACGCCGCCGTGCTGGTGCGCCTGGAAACCACCCTGCGTCCCGAGGCCCAGCAAAGCCCCGAGTGGATAGCCCGCCAGTGGGGCAAGGTGCACGCCGGCCTGCGCGTGATGTCCGAGCGCCTCGGCGAGTCAAGCTTCTGCGCCGGCAACCACTATTCGCTGGCCGACGTCGCCGTCGGCTGCGCCCTGGGCTGGATCGCCTTCCGCTTCCCCGACATCGACTGGCGCGGCGACTACCCGAACCTGGCGCGCCTGTTCGACAAGCTGTCCGAACGCCAGTCGTTCAAGGACACCGTCCCCTTCCTCGCATGAACGGCGCGCCGGGCATGTCCACCGCCGTGGTGTTCGGCGAAGCGCTGGTCGACGATTTTCAGCCCGAGCAGGTCGTCGGCGGGGCGCCGTTCAACGTGGCGCGCCACCTGGCCGCCTTCATGGCGCCGGTCCTGGCCATCACCCGCATCGGCGACGACAAGAGCGGCCAGCTGGTGCACGCCGAGTTCGAGCGCTTCGCCATGAGCGAGGCCGGGTTGCAGCGCGACCCGCTGGAAGAGACCGGCCGCGTGCTGGTCGAGCGCGGCGCGCGCGGCCACCGTTTCACGATCTTGCCGAACCAGGCCTATGACTTCATCGACCGCGCCGCGGCGGTGGCGAGCGTGGACGGTGTCACGCCGGGCATCGTCTATTTCGGCATGCTGGCCCAGCGCCACGAGGCGTCGCGCGGCGCGCTCAAGGCGGTGCTGGACAGCGCCGCCGGCACGGCAGTGCGCTTCCTCGACCTGAACCTGCGCGACGGCCAGTACGACGAGCGCGGCGTCACCCGTTCGCTGCAGGCGGCGAACATCGTCAAGGTCAACGAAGAAGAATTGCAGGCGCTGTTCGGCTGGCACTTCCAGATCAAGCCCGACGATCCGCCGCTGGCGGCCGACGAGGTGCACGCCTCGTGCCAGGCACTGCTCAAGATGTTCTCGCTCGACGCCCTGATCGTCACCCTGGGCCACCGCGGCTCGGTGTACTTCGACAGCGAGGGCCGGGTGCTGACCCAGCGCGATCATCCGGCCCCGCCGTTCGTGATCGATACGGTGGGGGCGGGCGACGCCTTTGCGGCGATCTTCCTGCTGGGACGGATGCGCGGCTGGCCGCTGGAAACAAGCCTGGCGCGCGCGAACGAATTCGCCGGCGCGATCTGCGCGATTCCCGGCGCGGTGCCGAGGGATATGGGGTTCTACGACAAGTGGATGACGCGCTGGCGCTGACAACTTCCAGCCGCGTTGATGGGTCGTTCCCGCGAAGGCGGGAACCTAAGTAAAACGATCAGCCGACAACGCCAAACGACGTCGCCGGCCACATCAAATCACGAAGCGATCTGGCTCTGCAGGTAATTCTGGATGCCGACCTTGACGATCAGGTCGAGCTGGGTTTCCAGCCACTCGATGTGCTCTTCGGTGTCTTCCAGGATCATCAGGAACAGGTCGCGCGACACGTAGTCGGCGGCCGCTTCGCAGGCGGCGATGCCTTCCTTGACGGTCACTTGCGCGCCGCGTTCGAGTTTCAGGTCGCATTCCAGCATTTCCTGGGTCGATTCGCCAATCATCAGCTTGTGCAGCGCCTGCAGGTTCGGCAGGCCGTCGAGCATCAGGATGCGGTCGATCAGCTTGTCGGCGTGCTTCATTTCGCCGATCGATTCTTCGTATTCCTTTTTACCCAGTTTTTCCAGGCCCCAATGGCGGTACATGCGTGCATGCAGGAAATACTGGTTGATCGCGGTGAGTTCGTTGGTCAGCTGTGCGTTCAGCAGACGGAGAACGTTTTGATCGCCTTTCATTTGGAGCCCCTGATGATTTTGAATGGGCTCAATGATAGCAAACAAGCCGACGAAATATGCCCTCAAAAGGGAGAAAATTAGCGAAAAAAGCGCATTAAATCGAAGAAAAAGCCACAAAATGCGGCGTAATAAAAACCGTTCTCACTCCACGTTGATAACGCTTCTCGCTACCGCAAAAATGAAATGAGACCGCGTCTCGTTTCACTGCATTCAGCCATTATCTCCAGCTTCTTTCCCGCATTAAAAACCGCATTAAAAACCGCGTTAAAAACCGCATTAAAAACCTATTAATCACAGCTTGGCATTGTTCGCCCTGCCGTGGCGCGCCATGGTACGCCCGCCGCCAGGATAGGCGACAGGCGATTCGCCCCACCGTTAGAGGACATCGATGAACCAAGCACTTCACCCCTTTCGCATCCTGGCCCCGGCACTGGCCTGTGTCGTTCCTGCCTGCCTCGTGCCGGCATCCGCCCAGGTCGTGGCGCCCGAGCAGCTCGCCGCCGAAGCGTTGCCCAAGACCTCCCAGTGGGGCCTCGGCTTCGGCGCCGGCTTCGATAAAAGCCCGCTGCGCGACTTCGACGACGAGGTCGACCCGCTGCCGCTGGTGCTGTACGAGAGCAAGCACCTGAGTGTGTTCGGCGCGCGTATCGACTACAAGCTGCCATCGTATGGCCCGCTGCAGTTCCGTCTGCGCGCGCGCTACGCCAACGACGGCTACGAAGCCAAGGACTCGCCCTATCTGGCCGGCATGGAAGAACGCAAGGGCGGCCTGTGGCTGGGCGGCGCCGCGATCTGGCGCAGCGGCGCCACGAGCGTGGCGGGCGAATTCACCGCCGCCACCGGAGACGCCGAGGGCAAGCGCATCAAGCTGGAACTGAACCGCGAATTCCGCACTGGCGCCGTCACCATCACCCCGCGCATCGGGGCCGAGTGGTACGACAAGGACTACGTCGACTACTACTATGGCGTGCGCGCCAACGAGGTACGCGCGGGCCGCAGCGCCTACAGCGGCGACTCGTCGCAGGCGATCGAGGCCGGCGTGCGCTTCGGCTACGCCTTCCAGCGCCGCCACAACTTCTTCGTCGACGTCAGCGCCAAGTCGCTGGGCAGCGAGATCAAGGACAGTCCGCTGGTGGAACGCTCCACCGAGAGCAGCATCAAGCTGGGCTATCTGTACGCGTTCTGAAGGCGACCCGCACCGCGAAGCCGCGGCCGGCCAGCCCGCTGCCGGTCTCGATGCGCGCATCGTGCAGGCGAACGATGGCGGCCACCAGCGACAGGCCGATGCCGCTGCCGCGGCCCTGGTTGCCGGGCAGGCGGTAGAAGCGCTGGAAGATGGCGCCGTGCTCGGCCTCCGGCACGCCGGGGCCGTCGTCGGCCACGCTCAGCCACGGTCCATCGGGTCCCACGCCGCAGGCCACCTCCACCCGTCCGCCGTCGCGCGCGAAGCGCACCGCATTGTCCAGCAGGTTGCGCAGCAGGGTCCCGAGCTCGTCGAGATTGCCCTCGACCCAGGCCGGCGTCTTCACTGAGACGAGCGTGCAGCCGAGGCGCTGCGCGTGATAGGTATATTCATGCACCACATGCTCGACCACCACAGCCAGGTCGAGCGCTTCGGTGCTGATCGAACACGACATCGCATCGAGCCGCGCCACGTCGAGCAACTGCTCGGCCATGCGCGCGCTGCGCCGCACACCCTGCTGCAGCATCTGCAGCGCTTCCGCGCGTTCGGCGTCGCTGCGCGCATGCAGGGCGACGTCGACGTGGGCCTGCAGCACCGACAGCGGCGTGCGCAGCTCGTGGGCGGCGTCGCCCAGGAAGCGGCGCTCGTTCGCCACCGCCTTGTCGAGCTGCACCAGCAGGTGGTTGAACGAGGTGACCAGGGGCCGCAGCTCGACCGGCAGCGCCGCCACCGGCAGCGGCGTCAGGTCGAAGTCCTTGCGCCGCAACAGCGCGCGCTCGATCACGGACAGGGGACGCAGCGAACGATCCAGCGCATGCAGCAGCAGCAGCGCCACCAGCACCAGCACCGCCGTCATCGCCGCCAGCGCCGTCAGCGTCTCGCCATACATCTCGCGGTCGATCACGTTTTGCAGGTTGGCGACCTGCACCGACACCAGGCCGTCGCGGTCCGAGATCGTGTACACGCGCCAGGTCTTCCCGCTTGCCTCCACGCTGGCAAAGCCATTGCGAAAGCTCGGCTGGAACGGCTTCGCGGGCGCGGCCGGCGAGCGGATCATCAGCCTGCGGTCATGGCTCCAGACCTGGATCGCGAAGTTCTCCGGGTCGCGCTGCATCTCGGGCGGCAATTCGAGGTTGGGGCCGAACGGGCCCTCGTTGATTTCCTCGGCCGGCAGCGACAGCAGCAGGCGGGTGCCGAAGGATTGCAGCTTGCCGTCCCACAGGCTGTGCTCGTTGCTGGCCGTATAGATGGCGACCACGCCGCCGCCGCAGATCCAGCAAAAGGCCAGCGCCAGGCTGAACACGCAGCGCACGCGGGCGCGGATCGAGTTCACGCCACGTCCTTGCCCAGGCGGTAGCCCTGGCCGTGCACGGTCTCGATGATGTCTTCGCCGAGCTTGCGCCGCAACTGATGGATGAAGACGGCGATCGTATTGCTCTCGACGTCGCCGTCCGCGCCATAGATCAGCGTTTGCAGGTGACTGCGCGCGATGATGTGGCCGGGGCGCTCCATGAAGACGAGCAGGGTGCGGTACTCGTAGGCGCTCAGGGGCACCGGCTGGCCGTCGCAGGTGACGGCCTGGCGCGCCACGTCCAGCACCACGTTGCGGCAGGTGAGCGTCGGCACCGTCTTGCCTTCGCTGCGCCGGGTCACGGCGCGCATGCGCGCCCACAGCTCGCTGAATTCGAAAGGTTTGACGAGATAGTCGTCGGCGCCGGCATCCAGGCCGGCGATGCGCTCGGACATCTGGGCGCGCGCGGTCAGGATGATGACCGGCGTCGCGTTGTACGCCGCGCGCAGGCCACGCAGCAGGGACAGGCCCGACTCTCCCGGCAGGCCGAGGTCGAGCAGGATCACCGAATAGACGTTGTCGAGCAAAGCCAGGCGCGCGCTTTCGGCGTCGGCCGCATGGTCGAGGACAAGGCCTTCTTGCCGCGCGCGCTCGCGGATGGCGGCAGCGAGCATGGCATCGTCCTCGACGAGCAGGATGTTCATGGGGAGCGGTGGAGAATCCGGGAGCGGGAAGTATAACGCCGCCGGATTAATGACCTTTTAAGACGCCCCGGACAAAAAAAAGCCTCGCAGCTTTGCGAGGCGGGGGAGGCAGGATCTGGTGTCAGGCCGCTTGCGGGAGGCGGCGCACTTCGGTAATCGTGGTCTTGCTGTCGAGATGGGTATGCAGGACTTCACGCGCATAGCTGACGCAGGTGCCGCACATGGTGCCGACGCCGAGTTCCTTGCGCAGTTCAGCAATCGACGAGATGCCCAGATCGACGGCCTGGCGGATTTCACGGTCGGAGATGTTGTTGCAGACGCAGACGATCATCAGAGCTACCCTTGCTAATTACACTATAAAAATGCGAATCATTCTCATTTGCGTTGCTATTTTCTGTAAACTCGGCGGCAAACGCAAGCGGATTTTGCGTATCGTGTGCACTTTTTTTGTGCTTTTCGTCCAGGCAATGACAAGCTGCAAATAGTAATAGTTCGCATTTAGGTTTATGATGTCGGCATCATTCCTGTCGCTGTCTCATAAGCGCAACAACCATTTGGAAGCTGCCATGACCCTAGCCCCCTCCCTGTCCACACTCGACTCGCTGAAAGCGGGCCAGAGTGCCACCGTAGTCCAGCTGGCGCCGCATGCGCAGGGCGGCGTCGATGTGCAACGCCGCCTGATGGAGCTGGGCTTCGTGCCGGGCGAGCGCATCCGCGTGCTCAAGCGCGTGATGAAAGGCCCGCTGGCGGTCAAGGTCGGCGAGTCGACGTTCGCCCTGCGCCCGTTCGAAGCGGCGCTGGTCTCGATCAAGGCGGATTGAACGAATGGGAGTCATGGATCAACAAGTCGCGGCCCGTACGCCGCTGGTGGCACTGCTGGGCAACCCGAACTGCGGCAAGACCGCACTCTTCAACCGTCTCACCGGCTCGCGCCAGAAGGTCGCGAACTATGCCGGCGTCACCATCGAGCGCAAGGAAGGCAGCTTCAAGTCGCCGGCCGGCCGCGCTTTCCGCGTGCTCGACCTGCCGGGCGCCTACAGCCTGAATGCGCAAACGCCGGACGAAGGCATCACGCGTGACGTGGTGGCCGGCCTGCGCCCGGGCGAAGCCGCGCCGGACGCCATCCTGTGCGTGGTCAACGCGACCAATCTGCGCCTGAACCTGCGCCTGGTACTTGAGCTCAAGCGTTTGGGCCTGCCGATGGTGCTGACCCTGAACATGGTCGATGTCGCCAAGAAGCGCGGCATCGAGATCGACACCGCCAGGCTGTCGCAGGAACTGGGCATGCCGGTGGTGGAAACCGTCGCCATCCAGTCGGGCGGCGAACAGGCGCTGCTGGCCGAACTCGATCGCATGACGTTCGACGCGCCGGTCAAGGCCAACCCGCTGTCGGCGATCGACGCGGTGCCGGTCGAAGAGACCCAGCGCGAGGTGCGCCGGATCCTCGCCGCCGCCGTCTCCACCGCGAAGGACACCGGCAACCTGACCGAAAAGGTCGACAACGTGGTGCTGCATCCGGTCGCGGGCCCGATCATCCTGGCCGCGCTGATGTTCCTGATCTTCCAGGCCGTGTTCAGCTGGGCCGGCACGCCGATGGACCTGATCGAAGCCGGTGTCGGCGCGCTGGGCGAATTCGTCGGCGACCTGCTCGGAGAAGGCCTGCTGCACAGCCTGATCGTGGACGGCATCATCGCCGGCGTCGGCAGCGTGCTGGTGTTCCTGCCGCAGATCCTGATCCTGTTCTTCTTCATCCTGCTGCTCGAAGACGTGGGCTACCTGCCGCGCGCGGCCTTCCTGCTGGACCGCATCATGGGTAGCGTCGGCCTGTCGGGCCGCGCCTTCCTGCCGCTGCTGTCCTCGTTCGCCTGCGCGATTCCCGGCGTGATGGCGGCGCGCACGATCCAGAACCCGCGCGACCGCCTGGTGACGATCATGATCGCGCCCTTGATGACCTGTTCCGCGCGCCTGCCGGTGTATGCGCTGCTGATCGCGGCCTTCATCCCCGACCAGACCGTGGCCGGCTTCCTCAACCTCAAGGGCGTGGTGCTGTTCATCCTGTACATGGCCGGCATCCTGTCGGCGATGGCGGTGGCCTGGTTCATGCGGCGCCGCAGCGAATTCAAGCAGCAGGCGCTGATGCTCGAACTGCCGGCCTATCACTGGCCGCAAGCGGGCGCACTGGTCTCGGGCCTGTGGGAACGCGCCAAGATCTTCCTGATGCGGGTCGGTACCCTGATCCTGACCATGATGATCCTGCTCTGGCTGCTGTCGAGCTTCCCGGGCGCGCCGGAAGGCGCCACCGAACCGCCGATCTACTACAGCGTGGCCGGCATGATCGGCCGTGCGCTGGAAGTGATCCTGGCGCCGATCGGCTTCAACTGGCAGATCGCGATCGCCCTGGTGCCGGGCATGGCCGCACGCGAAGTCGCGGTCGGCGCGCTGGGCACCGTGTACGCGCTGTCGGGCGGCGACGAAGTCGGCGACCTGCTGGCGCCGATGATCGCCGAATCGTGGTCGCTGGCCACCGGCCTGGCGCTGCTGGCCTGGTATGTCTACGCGCCGCACTGCCTGCCGACGCTGGCCACCGTGGCCCGCGAAACCGGCAGCCGCAAGTACGCCTGGATCATGGCCGGCTATATGTTCGGCCTGGCCTACGTGGCGGCCTTCATCGTCTACCGCGTCACCCTCGCCATCACAGGAGCGTAAATCATGCAGGAACTGGCCGTCGTCATCATCGTCTCGTTGGCCGCGCTGTACCTCGGCGCGAAGTACATGTCGGCCAGCCTGCGTGCGCGCATCGTGCTGCGCCTGACCCGGGGCGGGCGCAGCTCGGCCATCGCGCGCTGGCTCGACAAGACCGGCGGCGGCGGTTGCGGCGGCGGCAGCTGCGGCAGCGGCTGCGCACCCCAGCAACCGGATCCGCCGGGCAAGCACCGCGTGATCAAGCTGCACCAGCGCTGATCCGTCTCCACGGCCCGCGCTGTCGGCGCGGGCTTGTTGGCGCATGCGCAACAGTGCTAAGCTGGCGCCCATCGCCACTTCCCGTATCCGCCATGATCGTCGTCCACCACCTGAACAACTCGCGCTCGCAGCGCATCCTGTGGCTGCTGGAAGAGCTGGGCCTGGACTACGAGATCAAGCGCTACCAGCGCGACCCCAAGACCATGCTGGCGCCGCCCGAGCTCAAGGCCGTGCACCCGCTGGGCAAGTCGCCCGTCATCAGCGACGGCGAGCTGGTGGTGGCCGAATCCGGCGCCATCGTCGACTACCTGGTCGAGCAGTACGGCCAGGGACGCCTGAAGCCGGCGGCCGGCACCCCGGCGCGCCTGCGCTATACCCACTTCCTGCACTACGCCGAAGGCTCGGCGATGCCGCCGCTGCTGCTCAAGCTGGTGTTCGACAAGGTCGAGAACAGCCCGATGCCGTTCTTCGTCAAGCCGATCGCGCGCGGCATCGCGCAAAAGGTCAAGGGCAGCTTCGTGCTGCCGCAGATCGCGCTGCACCTGGCCTACCTGGAAGGAGAGCTGGGCAAGCACCCCTGGTTCACCGGCGAAGAATTCACGGCGGCCGACATCCAGCTGAGCTTCCCGCTGGAGGCGGCGGCCTCGCGCGGCGGGCTCGATGGCAAGTACCCGAACCTGCTTGATTTCCTCAGGCGCATCCATGCGCGCCCGGCTTACGGGCGCGCGCTCGAGCGTGGCGGCAAATACGAGATCGGCAAGGCGTAAGAGGATCCATCAAGCATGGCCAAGCTGCTCGCCATCGACGGCCTGAACATCGTACGCCGGGTGTACGAGGCCAGTCCCGAACCGGACTCGGACCTGAAGGCCAGTATCGCCTTGCGCCACGCCTTCTCGTCGTTTCGCAAGGTGCTCGATACGCATGCGCCGACCCACGTGCTGGCGGCCTTCGACCACGGCGGCGATAACTGGCGCCACGCCCTGTATCCGCGCTATCGCGAAGGCAGGGCGGCGATGCCCCATGAACTGCGCGCGGCGCTGCCCGAGTTCCACGAGCGCCTGCGCGCGGCGGGCCTGCACGTGGTGTCGATTCCCGAGGTCGAGGCCGACGACGTGATCGCCACCGGCGTGATGCGCTGGCTGTCGGAAGGACGCGGGGAGGCCATCGTCGCCACCACCGACAAGGACTTGCATCCGCTGATCGCGCACGGCGCGCTGGTATGGGACCATTTCAAGAACGAATGGCATGACGACGCCTGGGTGCGCCAGCGCTTCGGCGTGGCGCCCGAGCGGCTGCACGACCTGCTGGCGCTGATGGGCGACCCGACCGACGGCGTGCCGGGCGTGTCCAAGGTCGGCATGAAGACGGCCGCGCGCCTGCTCAATGCCTACGGCAGCCTCGACGCCGTGGTCCAGGGCGCCGGCATCCTCAAGACGCCGCTGGGCGAAAGGCTCCGTGCCGAGCGTGAGATACTCGAGATCTCGCGTTGCCTGGTGTCGCTCAAGCTCGACGTGCGCCTGGGCGTGACCTGGAATATGCTGGCCTATGACTCTCACTAAACAGAAAGCGACGCGATGCTCAAGGCGGTAATCGTGGATGGAAACGCGGTCTCGCGGTCGATGCTGGGCACCGTGCTGGCCGACGGCAGTTACGAGGTGGTGGGGGCGACCCACACCAGCGCGCTCGGCTACGGCCTGGCGATCAAGCACCGCCCACACGTGCTCTGCATCGCGCGCGAGCAGGTCGAGGACGGCAACAACGTGGTCGAACAGCTGCGCGCCGAGCTGCCCAAGACCCTGATCTTCCTGGTCTCGGGCACGCTCGATGCGCAGGCGGTGCAGTCGGCGGCGGCGCGCGGCGTGCACGGCTTCATCGTCAAGCCGTTCAAGGCCGACACCGTGCTCAAGACCATCCGCAATACCGTGATCGCCTTCGTCAAGAAGCAGCAGGCGGCACCGAAGGCCGAGTGAGCGCCGTTAGCCGCGGCGCCTGACTTCGTCGGACGCGATGGCGGCCAGTTCGCGCAGCGCGCGCAATTCGCGCTCGCGCAGGCGGCGCGGCTCGCGGTCCAGCACGCACAGCGAACCGAGCGCCAGCCCGTTGGCGTCGAGTACCGGATAGCCCGCATAGAAGCGGATATGCGGCGCGCCCGTCACCAGGGGATTGGCGGCGAAGCGCGGGTCGGCGCCAGCATCTTCCACCACGAATGCGCCGTCCTGCATGATCGTATGGCTGCAGAAGGCCACCTCGCGCGGGGTCTCGCGCCGCTCGATACCGATGCGCGACTTGAACCACTGGCGCTGGCCGGACAATAAGGTCAGCAGGGCCATGGGGCATTCGGTCACGTGGCTGGCCAGCCACGTCAGGCGGTCGAACATTTCTTCCTCGGCCGAGTCCATCAGCTTCGTCGCGGCCAGCGCCGTCAGGCGCTGCGCTTCGTTGGACGCCACCGGATACCCTGGAGACTGCGTCGGGAGGAACTCGCCGGAGAGCCGCTCGGCCTGCGCCATGGGCAGGCTGGCCTCGCGTTGCCGCATCAGCTGGGTCACCGCGCTCAGGCGCACCCGGCGATGGCCGCCAGGCGTCTTCCAGGTCGGCAGCGCGCCGCCTTCCATCCAGACCTGGGCGGTGCTCACCGCCACCCCCAGCAGCCGCGCCGCTTCGCGCGTGGTCAGGATCGGATCGTCGTCGGTTCTCGTCATCATCGTGTGCTGTATTGCTGCAATACGTGAATTTTACACTAAGCAACAAAAAAATGACGAATGTGACGATAGAATTGGTGATAATTGTTGACTGCGGGAATTTTTATTGCAACAATGAATCATAACTCGTCAATTCCGTCATTTCTGGTGCATGTGCGCCAGCCAGGGGCCAACCATGAACTCACCGATCGAACCAGCACTATTGGCCCCGTCCCTCCATGAAGCGGCGCGTCTCGAAGCCCTGCATCGCCTCGAATTGCTGGACACCCCGCCGAGCGAGGCCTTCGACCGCATCACGCGAATGGCTGCCCAGTTGTTCAATCTGCCGATCGCGGCGGTGTCGCTGACCGACAGCGACCGCCAATGGTTCAAGTCGAAGGTCGGCGTCGGGCATGACTCGATTCCGCGCCTGCGCGCGCCATGCGCAGAGGTGGCCGATACGGCCCACGTGCTGGTCGTGCCTGACCTGCTTGAAAATTCCTATTTTCGCGACAGCAAGCTGGCCGCGGACGGCATCCGTTTCTACGCCGGTGCACCGCTCGTGACCAGCGACGGTTTTGCGCTGGGAGCGATGTGCGTGCTGGGCACCGAACCGCGCCAGGTGACGGAAGCCGAGCGCCAGGCGCTGCAGGACCTGGCGACGATGGTGATGACGCAGATCGAGCTGCAGCATGCGCTGGGGCGGATCGACCCGGTCAGCGGCCTGCCCAACCGCAACCAGTTCATCGTCGACTTCAACGACATGGAACTGGCCGAGCCGGCCGGCGACATGCGCCTGGCGGCCCTGGTCAGCCTGGCCAGCCCGCAAGAGCTGAGCGACGCCCAGCGCGTGATGGGAGCCGGCTACCTGGACGAGATGGTGCGCGACGTGGTGCCGCAGCTGCGCCTGGCCGGCTCCGGCAAGATCTATCATGTCGGCAGCACCCAGTTCGCCTTCTTCGCGCCGCGCGGCGTCACGCTCGAGACCTTCCGCACCCACATGCAGTCGTGGCTCGACGCGCGCGCCAGCCACGGCCAGGCGCGCTTCATCACCACCGTCACGGTCGGCATCGCGCCGTTCACGGTCGGCCAGACCGAGGGGCTGGACCTGCTGCGCAATATGCACAGCGCGGCCCACGACGGCCTGGCCGCCGAGCGCTGCGTGCGGGTGTTCTCGTCCGAGCACGACGCCATCCTGCAGCGCCGCTTCTGGCTGGTGAACGCCTTCGGCGCCGCGCTCGAGAGCCGCAACCAGCTGCACCTGGTGTACCAGCCCAAGGTCGGCCTGCACGACGGCGCCTGCGCCAGCGTCGAGGCGCTGCTGCGCTGGAGCCATCCCGAGGCGGGCGTCATCTCGCCGGGTGAATTCATCCCGGTGATCGAAGGCACCTCGCTGGCGCGCGCCACCACCGAATGGGTGCTGGCCGCCGCGATGCGCCAGATGGCCGCATGGCGCCAGGAAGGCGTCACCTTGCAGGTGGCGGTGAACGTGTCGGCGGTGAACCTGGAAGAGCCGGACTTCTGCGATCGCGTATTGAAGCTCCTGGTGCGCCACGGCCTGCCGCCATCGAGCCTGGCGATCGAGCTCACCGAGAGCGCGCTGATGCGCAACCCGAAGGTGGCGCAGGCCACGCTGGAACGCCTGGCGCAGGCCGGCGTGCAGTTGGCGATCGACGATTTCGGCACCGGCTACAGCAGCCTGTCGTACCTGCAAAGCCTGCCGGCCAACGTGGTCAAGATCGACCAGAGCTTCATGCGCAACCTGGCGCATGACGAACGCCGGCGCGCGCTGGTGGGGACGATGATCAAGCTGTCGCACGACCTGGGCCACAAGGTGGTGGCCGAAGGCGTGGAGACGGTGGAAGTGGAGGATTTCCTGCGCGCGGCGGGCTGCGACGAGGTGCAGGGCTACCTGCACGCGCGCCCGCTGGCCCCGAACGCGCTGGCCGAATGGCTGGCCGGGCGCGCTCGCTAAGGACTGCTCAGGCGGGGCCCGAGCGGGCGTCGATGATGCCGCCGCCCAGGCAGACGTCGCCGTCGTACAGCACGGCCGACTGGCCGGGCGTGACCGCCCATTGCGGGTCGGTGAAGTCGAGGGCAAATCTGCTGTCGCCTTCGGCCAGCACCTTGCAGGCCACGTCGGCCTGGCGATAGCGGGTCTTGGCCGCCAGCTCGCGCGGATCGGGGGCCTCGCCCGCGATCCAGCTGGCCTGGCCGGCCTCCAGGCGGTTCGACAGCAGCCATGGGTGGTCATGGCCCTGCACGATGTACAGGGTGTTGGCCTCGATGTCCTTGCGCGCCACGAACCACGGCTCGCTGATGCCGTCGGCGGTCTTGCGCGATTTGAGGCCGCCGATGCCGATGCCCTTGCGCTGGCCCAGCGTGTAGAACGACAGGCCGACGTGTTCGCCGACCTTGCTGCCGTCGTCGAGCCTGATCGGGCCCGGTTTATAGGACAGGTAGCGGTTAAGGAAGTCGCGGAACGGGCGCTCGCCGATGAAGCAGATGCCGGTCGAATCCTTCTTGGCCGCGTTCGGGAGCTTGAGCTTCTCAGCGATCTTGCGCACCTCGGTCTTCGGGATCTCGCCCAGCGGGAACAGCGACTTCGAGAGCTGCGCCTGGTTCAGGCGGTGCAGGAAGTAACTCTGGTCCTTGGTGGCGTCGAAAGCCTTCAGCAGTTCGAACTTGCCGCTGCCCGTGTTCTCGCGCACGCGCGCGTAGTGGCCGGTGGCGATCAGGTCGGCGCCCAGCTTCATCGCATGGTCGAGGAAGGCCTTGAACTTGATCTCGGCGTTGCACAGCACGTCCGGGTTGGGCGTGCGGCCGGCCTGGTATTCGCGCAGGAACTCGGCGAACACGCGGTCCTTGTATTCGGACGCGAAATTGACCGCCTCGATGTCGACCCCGACCACGTCGGCCACACTGGCCGCGTCGATCCAGTCCTGGCGCGTCGAACAGTATTCGGAGTCGTCGTCGTCTTCCCAGTTCTTCATGAACAGGCCGACCACGTCGTAGCCTTGTTCTTTCAGCATCCACGCCGCGACCGAGGAGTCGACTCCGCCCGACATCCCGATCACGACTTTTTTCTTGCTCATGTTACGTCCGTATTGAATTCAGATCCCGCCCTCGAACACCGAGGGATGGGTGTGCAGCAGGGACAGGGGCGTGCTCTGGCCAGACAGGTAGTCGTCCACGCACCGGAGCACGATCGGGCTGCGGTGGCGGTCGGCGGTGGCGGCGATCTCGTCGCGCGTCATCCACAGGGTGCGCAGGATGCCTTCGTCGAGCGGCTGGTCGAACTTGCGGCCGACGGCCCCGGCGAAGGTGAAGCGCAGGTAGGTGACGTCGGCATTGCGCGACTTCGAGTGGTAGCGCGACATATACATTCCCACCAGCGTGCGCGGTATGAACTCGTGGGCGGTTTCCTCGAGCGCTTCGCGCACGACCGCTTGTTCCAGCGATTCGTGCGGGTCGAGATGACCGGCGGGCTGGTTCAGCTTGACGCCCTCGCTCGTCTCTTCTTCGATCAGCAGGAAACGGCCCTCGTGCTCGATGATCGCAGCCACGGTAACCGATGGTTTGAAGATGTCGCTCATGCCTGTCCTTGAAAATGAGCCGGTATTCTACCTCGGGCGGGGGCTGCTCTGCTCAGCCTTGCCCTTCCTGTGGCGCTTGCCTGTCGTTAATTCGGCTTGATCTGTCGCAAAAATGCCGGCAAATCGCCCGAGCGGCATGAGTTTTGTCATAAGCATTGCAAATTCATTAAAAGACGGTATATTGGAACACTTGCCGTAAAGACAGGTAGTGCACTCGAGTATTCCAACGTACGGAGGTGTCATGAGGATAGGCATACCGGCCGAGACAAGGCCGGGCGAGACGCGTGTTGCAGCAACACCCGAAACCGTCAAAAAACTGGCCGCCAAACACCAGGTCCTGGTGCAGTCCGGCGCCGGCCTGCATGCCGCGGTGCCCGACAGCGCCTATGAAGCGGCGGGCGCCAGCATCGTCGATGCCGCCGCCGCTTTCGGCGCCGACATGGTCCTCAAGGTGCGCAGCCCGGACGCCGCCGAGCGCGGCCTGATGCGGCGCGAAGCGGTGCTGGTCGGGATGCTCGATCCCTTCGACGCCGATAATCTGTCCGCGCTGGCCGCGAGCGGCGTCACCGCCTTCGCACTGGAAGCGGCGCCGCGCATCACGCGCGCGCAGTCGCTCGACGTACTCTCTTCGCAGGCCAATATCGCCGGCTACAAGGCCATCCTCCTGGCCGCCAATACCTATGGACGCTTCATGCCGATGCTGATGACGGCGGCCGGCACGGTCAAGGCGGCGCGCGTGCTGATCATGGGCGTGGGCGTGGCCGGGCTGCAGGCGATCGCCACCGCCAAGCGCCTGGGCGCCGTGATCGAGGCGTCCGACGTGCGCCCACCCGTCAAGGAACAGGTGGAGTCGCTCGGCGCCAAATTCATCGACGTGCCGTATGTGACCGACGAGGAGCGCGAGATCGCCCAGGGCAGCGGCGGCTATGCGCGGCCGATGCCGGCCGACTGGATGCGGCGCCAGGGAGAACTGGTGCACGAGCGCGCGAAACTGGCCGACATCATCGTCACCACCGCCCTGATCCCGGGCCGCAAGGCGCCTATCCTGATCGGCGAAGAGACGGTGCGCGCCATGAAGCCGGGCTCCGTGATCGTCGACATGGCCATTGCCCAGGGCGGCAACTGTCCGCTGACGGAGCTGGACAAGACAGTGATCAGGCACGGGGTGCACATCATCGGCGAGCCGAACCTGGCGGCGCTGGTGCCGGCCGATGCGTCGGCCCTGTATGCGCGCAACGTGCTGGACTTCCTCAAGCTCGTGATCGACAAGGACGACCGCTTCTTCATCGACCGCGAGGACGAGATCGTGACCGCGACGCTGGTGTGCGCCGGTGGGGAAGTGCTGCGCAAGTAGATCGATTCAGGCAGGACCAGAACTAGACAGGAGACTAGGCATGGACATCAGCCACACCATCATCAACCTGATCATCTTCGTGCTGGCGATCTACGTCGGCTACCACGTGGTCTGGACCGTCACCCCCGCGCTGCACACGCCCCTGATGGCGGTCACCAATGCCATCTCGGCGATCGTGATCGTCGGCGCCATGCTGGCCGCCGGCCTGACCGAGGGCCTGACCGGGCGCGTGGCCGGCACGGTGGCGGTGGCGCTGGCGGCGGTGAACGTGTTCGGCGGCTTCCTGGTCACCCAGCGCATGCTGGAGATGTTCAAGAAGAAGGAGCCGAAAGCCGTGAAGGAAAAGGTCGAGGCGACGATTGAGGAGAAGCAGGCATGAACGCCATCAGCATGAACCTCGTCACCCTGTTCTACCTGGTCGCCTCGGTATGCTTTATCCAGGCGCTCAAGGGCTTGTCCTCGCCCTCGACCGCGCGCATCGGCAACGCCTTCGGCATGGCCGGGATGGGAATCGCCGTGGTGACCACGGTGGCGCTGATGCTCAAGCTGCAGGGCAATCTGGGGCAGGGCGGCGGCTCGGGCTTCGGCCTGGTGGTGCTGGGCGTCGTGGTCGGCGGCGCGATCGGCGCCTACGCCGCGAAGAAGGTCGAGATGACCAAGATGCCCGAGCTGGTGGCGGCCATGCACTCGCTGATCGGCCTGGCGGCGGTGTGCATCGCGATCGCCGCCGTGTCCGAACCCTGGGCCTTCAATATCGCCACCCGCGATGGCGCACTCCCGTTCGGCAACCGGCTGGAGCTGTTCATCGGCACCTTCGTCGGCGCGGTGACCTTCTCGGGTTCGGTGATCGCCTTCGGCAAGCTGTCGGGCAAATACAAATTCCGCCTGTTCCAGGGCGCGCCGGTGCGCTTCGGCGGGCAGCACATCCTGAACCTGGTGCTGGCGATCGCGATCGTCGTGCTGGGCCTGATGTTCTGCTTCGCCGACGGCGTGGCGCCGGCCTGGACGCCCTTCGTCGTGATGGCGGCGCTGGCCTTCGTGCTGGGCGTGTTGATCATCATCCCGATCGGCGGTGCCGACATGCCGGTGGTAGTGTCGATGCTGAACTCCTATTCCGGCTGGGCGGCGGCCGGCATCGGCTTCTCGCTGAACAACTCGATGCTGATCATCGCCGGCTCGCTGGTCGGCTCGAGCGGCGCGATCCTCTCGTACATCATGTGCAAGGCGATGAACCGCTCGTTCTTCAACGTGATCCTGGGCGGCTTCGGCGGCGAGGCCGTCGCCGACGACGGCGGCGCCAAGGAGCAGCGCCCGGTGAAATCGGGCTCCGCCGAAGACGCCGCCTTCATCCTGCAGAACGCCGAGTCGGTCATCATCGTCCCCGGCTACGGCCTGGCGGTGGCGCGCGCCCAGCACACGGTGAAGGAGCTGGTCGACAAGCTGACGGAGCACGGCGTGACGGTGCGCTATGCGATCCACCCGGTGGCCGGCCGCATGCCGGGCCACATGAACGTGCTGCTGGCCGAGGCCGAAGTCCCCTACGACCAGGTGGCCGAGATGGAAGACATCAACGGCGATTTCGGCCAGACCGACGTGGTCCTGATCCTGGGCGCCAACGACGTGGTGAACCCGGCCGCGAAGGACCCCAAATCCCCGATCGCCGGCATGCCGATCCTGGAGGCCTACCGCGCGAAGAGCATCATCGTCAACAAACGCTCGATGGCCTCCGGCTACGCCGGCCTGGACAACGACCTGTTCTACCAGCCCAACACGATGATGGTCTTCGGCGACGCCAAGAAAGTCATCGAATCGATGGTCAAAGCCGTCGAATAATCAATAGCCCAACAATTAGGGTCAGAGTAGATTTATTGGCCAATTGCCACCCAGATAATTAGGGTCAGAGTCGAATTAAGTGACAACATCGAGCTGAGAAATTGCTCAATAATTCGACTCTGACCCTGATTAGAGAGCTTCAGAGGCGGGGAAAGTTTTTTAGAAAGTTCTAGACGACCGGTCTAATTATGGCTAGAGTGTCGTCATGGCGAGAACAAGCACACACGAGTCTTCAGACGTCCGTGACAATATTGTCGCGGTGGGGCAGCGCATCATGGCCGGCAAGGGCTTTTCGGCCGTAGGACTGAACGAAATCCTGGTCGCGGCGGGTGTCCCGAAGGGATCGTTCTACCATTACTTCGGGTCGAAGGACGCATTCGGCGAAGCGCTGCTGGCCAAGTATTTCGAGGATTACCTGGCCGATATGGACCGCCTGTTCCAGGAGCAGGACATGACGATGGCGCAGCGGCTGGTGAACTACTTCGCGTCGTGGCGCGCCAACCAGTCGTTTGACGATTGTCAGGGTAAGTGTCTTGCGGTCAAGCTGGGAGCGGAAGTGGCGGATCTGTCGGAGCCGATGCGCTTGACCTTGAAGCAGGGCACGTCCGACATCGTGGCCCGCCTGGCGTATGCGATCGAGCATGGCGCAGCGGATGGATCGCTTGCGGTGCAGGCAAGTTCCGCGCAGTTGGCCGAAAGCTTGTACCAGCTCTGGCTCGGCGCCAGCCTCATGGCGAAGATCGTGCGCGATGCATCGCCGTTCGATGCAGCAATGAATACAACGCAAAACCTGCTGAACCTGCCCCGCTGATCGCGGGTCGCACGGGACGCTTTCAATCGAGCGTCTTTTTTTGAACCGCCATGTAGACGACTGGTCTACTATAATGAAGGAGCGATACCATGAATATCCTGATCGTACTCACCTCGCACGACACCCTCGGCAGCACCGGCCGCAAGACCGGCTTCTGGCTGGAAGAGCTGGCCGCGCCTTATTACGCGCTCAAGGAGGCTGGCGCCCGCCTGGTGCTGGCCTCGCCGCAAGGTGGCCAGCCACCGCTCGACCCGAAGAGCAATGAGCCGGCCTTCCAGACCGCGCAGACCCGCCGCTTCGAAGCCGATCCCGCTGCGACTGCCGAACTCGCCAATACCGTGCGCCTCGACAGCGTTTCGCACGACGATTTCGACGCCGTGTTCTACCCCGGTGGACATGGCCCCCTGTGGGACCTGGCGGAAGACCCGCGCTCGATCGCGCTGATCGAATCCTTCGTCGCGGCAGGCAAGCCAGTGGCGCTGGTGTGCCACGCGCCAGGCGTCCTGCGCCATGTGAAGAATGCGGACGGCACGCCGCTGGTCCAGGGCCGGAAGGTCACAGGATTCGCCAACTCAGAGGAAGCCGCGGTCGAACTGACCGATGTCGTGCCTTTCCTGGTGGAAGACGAACTTAAGGCCAAAGGCGCCATGTATTCGCGTGGCGACGACTGGGCCCCGTATGTGGTGGTCGATGGCCTCTTGATCACCGGCCAGAATCCCGCTTCATCGGAAGCGGCCGCAAAAGCCTTGCTGACGCAGGTATAGTTCCCCTCTTCTAAATGGGGGTCAGAGTCGAATTAATTTCCAATTGATTTACTGAAGTTGTCAAACAATTCGACTCTGACCCTAATTAGGGAGGGGTTAGCGGCGGCCGAACATCATCAGGTCGGCGAGCAGCGTGCGGGCGGGGCGGGCCAGGTCGAGGGCGGCGAGGCCCAGGCCCAGCAACGGCTGCAGCGGCTTGCTGGCGGTGAAGGCGCGGGCCATGGTGTCGGTCAGGTCGATCGTCAGCTTGCGGTCTTGCGCGCGTTCTTCCAGGAAGCGGCCGATCGCGGCCGACGTGGCGCCACGCGCCAGCTGGCGCGCCAGGACGGCGGCGTCGCGCAGGCCCAGGTTCAGGCCCTGGCCTGCCACCGGGTGCAGGGTTTGTGCGGCATTGCCGATGGCGACCGTGCGCGCGGTGGCGCGCGCTTCGGCGTTCAGGCCGAGGGGGAAGGCGACGCGGGAGGAGACTTTCGTGAAGGTGCCGAGGCGGGTGCCGAAGGCGTCGCCGAGTTGGTGCAGGAATTGGGTGTCGTCCAGGTCGAGAATTCCTCCGGCGCGCTCGGGACGCACGCACCACACCAGCGCATATTGATGGCCATCGGGGCCGTCTTCCGGCAGCAGGGCCAGCGGGCCTTCGTCGGTGAAGCGCTCGAAGGCGCGGTGCGCGATCGGCGCGTCGCTCGTCACGCGCGCGATCACGGCGGTCTGTTCGTAGTCGCGGCTCCTGGCGCGACCGTCTTGCTGGCCGAAGATGCCGCCTTCGGCTTGCACTGCCACCTGAGCACGCAGCGTGCGGCCGTCGTCCAGCGCCAGCAGCGCACCTGTGGGAGTTTCGTCCAGCGACTGCACGCGCGCCGGGCGTAGCACGGCGACGCCGGCCGCTTCGCAGCGCCGCGCCAGGGCATCGACCACGGCGCCGTAGCGCGTGACGTAGCCCAGCGCGTCGACGTCGTGATCGCGGCGGTCCATCAGGCTGCGGCCCAATTGGCCGCGGCGCGAGACGTGGATCTGGTGGATCGCCGTGGCCGGCAGCGGCCAGGCACCGACTTCGTCCAGCAATTGCACGCTGCCCCAGGACAGCGCGATCGAACGCGGGTCCGAGATCGCCTGGCCCAGCGACTTGCCGTCGATCAGGGCGATGCGCTCACCCGGCATCCCGCGCCGCGCCAGGAAGGCGGCCAGCGCCAGGCCCACCGGGCCGGCGCCGCAGATCGCCACATCGAAGTCCAGCTCTTGTTCCGTCATCGTGTTTCCCGCATCAGTGCTTTCGCATCAAAGCTTCAATATCAGTCACGCTCTTCGGCACGCCGACGCTCAGGATACGGCCGCCGGCGTCGGTCACGACTACGTCGTCCTCGATCCGGATGCCGATATTCCAGAACCGCTCCGGCACGCCCTCGCCGGGCCGCACGTAGATGCCCGGCTCCACCGTCAGCGTCATCCCCGGCAGCAGGGGACGAGACGGTTTGTCGGGCGAGGCGACGTCGCGGTAGGCGCCGACGTCGTGCACGTCCATGCCCAGCCAGTGGCCGGTGCCATGCATGTAGAACTGCGCATAGGCGCGTGACGCGATCGCCTCGTCGAGCGAGCCAACCTTGCCGGCATCGAGCAGGCCGAGGTCGAGCATGCCCTCGGTGAGCACGCGCACCGCAGCATCATGGATCGCGCTATACGGCCGCCCCGGCACGATGGCCGCAATCGCCGCGCCCTGCGCGCGCAGCACCAGCTCGTACAAGGTGCGCTGGGCATCGCTGAAGCGGCCATTGGCCGGATACGTGCGCGTGATGTCGCTGGCGTAGCCGTCCAATTCGCAGCCGGCGTCGATCAGCACCAGGTCGCCGTCCTCGATGCGGCGGTTGTTGGCGTTGTAGTGCAGCACGCAGGCTTGCGGGCCGGAGGCGACGATCGAGGGATAGGCCGGGAACTGCGCCCCGTTGCGGCGGAATTCGTGCAGCAGCTCGGCCTCGATCTCGTACTCGAACATGCCGGGCCGGGTGGCGCGCATCGCGCGCGCATGGGCCTGGGCCGAGATCGCGCCGGCGCGCGCCATCAGGGCGATTTCGTGCTCGTCCTTCAAGAGCCGCATCTCGTCCAGCATGGCCAGCAGGTGGTGCGTCGTCTGCGGCGCGGTGACGCCCGTGCGGCCGCGTGCGCGCACCGCCTTGAGCCAGCCGGCCACCCGGGCGTCGAGCGCCACGCCGGAGCCGAGCGCGTAATACAGCGCCGGCGCATCGGCCAGGATGTCGGCCATGCGCGCGTCGAGTTCATCGATCGGATACGCCTCGTCGAAGCCGAACGCATCGCGCGCCGCTTCGGGGCCGAAGCGAAAACCTTCCCAGATCTCGCGCTCGACGTTCTTCTCGCGGCAGAACAGGATGGAACGCCCTGCATGCTCTCCCTGCGCCGCCACCAGCACCACGCAGCTCTCGGGTTCGGCGAACCCGGTCAAATAATAGAAATGGCTGTCGTGGCGGTAGGGATAGTCGCTGTCGCCGTTGCGCGGCACCTCGGGTGCGGTGCCCAGCACGGCCACCGCGCCCGCCTGCATCCGTCCCAGCAGCTGCGCGCGCCGGGCGGCATGCGCGGCGCAATGCGGCATCATGAAGCCGACTTGGCCGCCCGCAGCGGCGCGTTCAGTTCTTCCAGCTGGCCCACGGTGCCGACATTGACCCACTGGCCCTGGTAGATCTCGCCGCCGACGCGGCCGGCTTCGATGAACTTGCGCATCAGGGGCCCGAACTTGAGGAATTCACCGGCCTCGATCCCGTCGAACATCTCGGCGCGGTAGACGCCGATGCCGGCGAAATTCCACTTAGGTGGACCGTCGTTCTTGAGCGTGTACATGTCGAGCGCGAAGTCGCCGTGCGGGTTGTGCCAGGGGTTTGGCGTCAGCCACAGCCAGGCGATGTCGCGCTTGTCGACCGGGTAGGGAACGCCGACCGCATCGATATCCTTGAGCGCATCGAGCGCCAGCGAGAAATCGAAGTAGGGCGCATAGATGTCGCCCGACACGGCCAGGAACGGTTCATCGCCCAGCAGGTGCAGCGCATTGGCGATGCCGCCCGCGGTCTCGAGCGGCGTCGGCTCGTGCGAGTACACGATGCGCGCGCCGTAGCGGCTGCCGTCGCCCAGTTCTTCCTCGATCATGTGGCCGAGGTGGGAGTGGTTGATCACGATCTCCGTGATCCCGGCGCGCACCAGGTTCAGCACGTGCCAGGTGATCAGGGGCCGCCCGCGCACTTTCAACAAAGGCTTGGGGCAGCTGTCGGTCAGGGGCCGCATGCGCTCGCCGCGGCCGGCGGCGAAAATCATCGCTTTCATGCTGGGCCTCAGAAGGTGTAGCCGACTTGCGGCGCCTTGTCTTCGAGCGCGTCGAGGAGGCGCAGCAGCGGCTTGAGTTCGGTGTAGCGGTTCGCGGTCTTGCGCACGTAGTCGATCACCGTCGGCAGGTCGCCCATATAGTGCGACTTGTTGTCGCGGTAGTTCAGGCGGCAGAAGATGCCGAGGATCTTCAGGTGGCGCTGCATGGCCATGAACTCGAAGTCGCGGTAGAAGGCGTCGATGTCCGGGTTGACCGGCAGGCCGGCCTGCTTGGCGCTCTGCCAGTAGCGCACCACCCAGTCCAGCACGATCTCTTCGTCCCACTGGACATAGGCGTCGCGCAGCAGCGACGCCAGGTCGTAGGTGACGGGGCCGTACACGGCGTCCTGGAAATCGAGCACGCCGGGGTTGCCGTGGTCGAGGAACATCAGGTTACGCGAATGGAAATCGCGGTGCATGAACACCTGCTGCTGCGCCAGCACGTTCGAGGCGATCGCCTCGAATACCTTGTCGAGTTGCGCCTGCTGCTTGTCGTCGAGCGTCACACCCAGGTGGCGGTTCAGGTACCACTCCGGGAAGATGTTCAGCTCGCGCAGGATGAAGGCGCGGTCGAACTCGGGCAGCACGCCCGGCTGGCTGGCCATCTGGAACTTGAGCAGGGCATCGACCGCGTCTGAATACATGAAGGCGGCATTGTCGCTATCCAGGCGCGCCAGGTAGGTGGTGGTGCCCAGGTCGCCCAGCAGCAGGAAGCCCTGTTCAACATTGCGCGCGGCGATCGCCGGCACGGTCACGCCGGCCTCGAACAGCAGGCCCTGCACGTGGATGAAGGCCGGCACGTTCTCGCGTTCCGGCGGCGCATCCATGGCGACCAGGGTCGCGCCCAGCTTGTCCTGCATGGCGGGAACGACGTCGTAGCGGAAGTAGCGGCGAAAGCTCGCATCGACGGAGGCAGGGCGGCCGGTTCCGACTTCCACCAGGCCGGTCGAGGCCAGCCAATCGTTCAGCTGCGCCAAACGCGCGTCGGCGCTGACAGAAGTGGAAGAGTTTTGATACAAAGATGACATGAAGCAGCCTGACGAATCCGGTTGGTTGAGCTAATTCCCATATAATAAGGGATTCATTCTAAAAAAACCGCCCTTTATGGTGCATGTCCGATTTTCCATGAGCTGCGATTTTCCATGAGCTGGTCGTCACGCCAACCTTTCCCTCCGCGGCAGGTCCTCGCGCTCTATGCACTGGTTACCGCAACCGCGGTCCCGGCATTCGCCCAGACTGCCCCCCCTGCGCCACAAGCTGAAGATCAACTTCCCGTCGTAATCCAGGCCGAGGAGATCGGCGGCCGTCCCGACCGGCGGCTGGACCTCGACCGCAACGTCGAGATCACGCGCGGCCAGAGCGGCATCACCGCCGACACCGCCTGCTACCTGCGGGTCGAGGACGAAGTCACGGCCACCGGCAACGTGAACATGTGGCGCTTCGGCGACCGCTACAAGGGCGACGAACTGCAGCTGAACCTCGAGACCGGCAAGGGCTATCTGCTCAATCCGACCTACTTCCTGGCCAGCACCAATGGCCAGGGCGAGGCCGACCGCATCGACTTTTTGGGCGAACAGCAGGCCATCGTGCGCAACGGCACGTACAGCACCTGCGAAGGCCCCGATCCCGACTGGTACATCAAGTCGAGCACCCTGCGCCTGGACAGCGGCCGCGACGTCGGCACGGCCGGCAAGACCATCATCTATTTCAAGGACGTGCCGATCCTGGGCACCCCGGCGATGTCGTTCTCGCTGTCGGGGCAGCGCCGCTCCGGCTGGCTGCCGCCCACGGTGGGCTTCGGCTCGCAGGGCAAGGCCGAGGTGATGGTGCCGTACTACGTCAACATCGCCCCCAACCGCGACCTGACGCTGTATCCGCGCATGATGTTCGACCGCGGCTTCCAGATGGGCGCCACCGGCCGCTACCTGGGCAGCACCTACCAGGGCGAGACCCATGTCGAGGTCTTGCCGGACGACCGCAAGACGGAGACCACGCGCTGGCGCGTCGACTCGCTGCACAGCCAGTCGATCAGGCCGAACTGGTCGTACGGCTGGAACCTGCATGGCGCCTCGGATGACGAATACCCGTCCGACTTCTCGCGCAACGTCTCGGCCAGCGCCGAGCGCCAGCTGCTGCGCGAAGTGCGCACCGATCTGCATGGCCAGTTCTGGAGCCTCTCCGCGCGCGCCCAGAACTACCAGGTGCTGCAGGATCCTGCCGCCGACACCGACCCGAACCTGAGGGTGCCGCGCCCCTACGACCGCCTGCCGCAGATTAACTTCCGCGCCGCGCGCTACGACGTGGCCGGTTTCGACTGGGCGATCGACGCCGAGGCGACCCGCTTCGACCACCCTACCGACATCGGCGGCAACCGCGCCGTGGTGCAGGGCCAGGTCAGCTATCCGATCGTGCGTCCGGGCTGGTTCGTCACGCCCAAGCTGATGTACAACGCGGCCAAGTACGATCTCGAAAAGCACGAGAGCCGGCCCGGCAAGCCCACCGATATCACGCGCACGATCCCGACCTTCTCGCTCGACAGCGGGCTGGTGTTCGAGCGCAAGGCCTCGCTGTTCGGGGGCGGCTCCACCCAGACCCTCGAGCCGCGCCTGTTCTACGTCTACACGCCGTACGAGAACCAGGACGACGTGCCGCTGTTCGACACCGGCCGCTCCGGTTTCAACTACGCCCAGCTGTTCTCCGAAAACCGCTACGTCGGCCTGGACCGGGTGTCCGACGCCAACCAGGTGACGGCCGCCCTGGTGTCGCGCTTCATCCAGGAAGATGGCTCCGAGCGCCTGCGGCTGGCCTTTGGCCAGCGCCAGTACCTCAAGCAGCCGCGCGTGGGCCTCTACCAGGGCGAACCGCCACACCAGAGCCGTTCCGACATGCTGCTGGCCGCCTCCGGCACCATTTCCGAGTCCTGGAGCTTCGATAGCGGCGTACAATACGATGCCAGCGGAAGCAGTTTGTACAGCTCGAATGTGGGTGTACAGTGGCGTCCGGGGCAGATGAAGGTGCTGAACGCCGAATACCGTTATCAACGTGACAGCTTCCGCAACATCGACCTGTCGGCGCAGTGGCCGATCGGCCGCCGCTGGTATGGCGTGGGCCGGGTCAGCTATGCGCTGCGGTCGTACGGCGTGGGGCTGCCAGCCAATTCACCGGCTGGCGGGGGCAAGCTGATCGAAAGCCTGGTCGGTCTCGAATACAAGGCCGATTGCTGGGTGTTCCGGATGGGCGCGCAGCGCTTCGTGACCGCGGCGCGAGAAACGTCGACGCCGATCTTCTTCCAGCTCGAGCTCAATGGCTTGTCGCGCCTGGGCCTGGGTAACCCGCTCGATTCGTTCAACAAGAGCGTCCCGGGCTATACGCGACTGAATACCGGAATTGGACGTCCATAAGCAAGCGTTCAGACTAGCCGTCCATAATTCGTCAATGATGTGTGAACTATCCTGAAATGAGTGCTCTCCAGATGATGCGTACTACCCGTTTGCAGTCCCTCCAGATGGCGGCAGCACTGCTGTGCGCGCTAACCGCCGGCCAGGCGCTGGCCCAGGCCGCCACCCAGGCCGAGCCATCGGCCGCTACCGGCGGCGGCTTCCTGCCGCCCGCCTCGGCCAATGCCAAGGTGGTCGATTCGATCCAGGTCGTCGTCAATGACGAAGTGATCACCCGCAACGAAGTCGCTGGCCGCGTGGTGCAGGTCGCCCAGAACATGAAGGCGCGTAACGCCCAGATGCCCGACCCGGCCACCATGGAGCGCCAGGTGCTCGAGGCGATGATCGTCGAACGCGCCCAGCTGCAGCTGGCGAAAGAGATGGGCGTCAAGGTCGACGACCGTACCCTCGACGCCACCATCGGCCGCATCGCCGAAAATCAAAAGTTGTCGGTGCAGGACATGCGCAACCAGATGGAAAAAGAGGGCATGCCGTTCGCCCAGTTCCGCGAAGACATCCGCAACGAGATCATGATGCAGCGCCTGCGCGAGCACGAGGTCGACAGCAAGATCCAGGTCTCGGAAGCCGAGATTGACACTTATATGGCGGCCGCCAAGGCGGCCGAGGCCGACCGCATCGAGGTCGACATCTCCCAGATCCTGGTGCGCGTGCCAGAGAACGCCTCGCCCGAGCAGATCGCCGCGCGCGCCGCGCGCGCCGAGGAAGTGATGCGCCAGCTGCGCACCGGCGCCGACTTCGCGCGCATGGCCTCGACCTATTCCGACGCCCCCGACGCGCTCAAGGGCGGCGAGATCGGCTGGCGCGACGCCGACCGCCTGCCGCCGATGTTCTCGACCGAGCTGCGCAAGCTCCAAGCGGGCCAGGTCACGCCGGTCCTCAAGACCAACGTCGGCTTCCACATCCTCAAACTGGCCGGCAAGCGCCCGCTGGGCGGCGAGACCGAGAAGTCGGTGGTCGAGCAGACCCACGCGCGCCACATCCTGATCAAGGTCACCCCGACCATGACCGAAGGCGAGGTCAAGCGCAAGCTGCTCGAGCTGAAGGAAAAGATGGACAACAACGCCGGCACCTTCGAGGACCTGGCGCGCCTGCACTCGCAGGACGGTTCGGCCTCGAAAGGCGGCGACCTGGGCTGGCTGTATCCGGGCGACACCGTGCCGGAATTCGAGACCGCGATGAACGACCTGAAGCCGGGCCAGGTGTCGGACGTCATCCAGTCGCCGTTCGGCTTCCACCTGATCCAGGTCATCGGACGCAAGAGCGAAGACGTGACCCAGCAGAAAGAGCGCAATGTGGCGCGCCAGGTCCTGCGCGACCGCAAGATGCAGGAAGCGATGGAAGACTGGATGCGCCAGGTGCGCGACCGCGCCTACGTCGAGTTCCGCGAGGAGCAGTAACACCATGGCTGCGCCACAGGCGCCTCAGCGCCCGTTGGCGCCGCAGTCGGCAGCATCGCGGCCCGCATCTCGTCCAACCCTGGCAATCACCGTCGGCGAGCCCGCCGGCATCGGTCCCGAGATCGCGATCCGCGCCGCCTGGGCCCTGCGCGAGCAGGCCAATTGCGTGCTGGTCGGCGACGCCGCCTTCCTGGCGCTCACCGCCAGCCTGATCGATCCCACTATCCGCCTGTCGGCACTGTCGACCCAGGCCCTGCGCAATGGCGGCCTGCCGCATTTCGGCGTCGAACGCCTGGCGGTGGTCGACGTGCCGCTGGCCGCGCACGTGGTGCCGGGCCAGCTCGATCCCGACAATGGTCTTGCCGTGCTGGCCACGCTGGACCTGGCGATCGAAGGCTGTCGGGGTGGCAACGATCGCGCCTGGTTCGACGCCATCGTCACCGCGCCGCTGCAAAAAAGCACGATCAACGACGCCGGGATCGCGTTTTCCGGACACACCGAATACCTGGCCGAAAAGACCGGCACGCCGAAGGTGGTCATGATGCTGGCCGGCGCGCCGGGCCATGACCAGCCCTATCTGCGCGTCGCCCTGGCCACCACCCACCTGCCGCTGAAGGACGTGCCGGGCGCGCTCACGCGCGACAACCTCACCCAGGTGCTGGACATCCTGCACGCCGACCTGCGCGATAAATTCGGCATCGCGGCGCCCGTGATCCTGGTCACCGGCCTGAATCCACACGCCGGCGAGAACGGCTACCTCGGCCGCGAAGAGATCGACGTCATCACGCCGGTGCTCATTGATGCGAAAAGCCGCGGCATCGATGCGCGCGGCCCGTATCCGGCCGACACCCTGTTCCAGCCCAAATACCTGAAGGATGCCGACTGCGTGCTGGCGATGTACCACGACCAGGGCTTGCCGGTGCTCAAGCACGCGACCTTCGGACGCGGCATCAACGTCACCCTGGGCCTGCCCCTGATCCGTACCTCGGTCGACCACGGCACCGCCCTCGACCTGGCCGCCCAGGGCCTGGGCCTGGCCGATTGCGGCAGCATGGAAGAGGCGATTCGCGCCGCCATGCACATGGTGGCCGCGCGCCGCGCAGCCGCCACTCTCGAATAATCAAGAAAGCAAGCATGAAACACGTCGCACGCAAGCGCTTCGGCCAGAACTTCCTGACCGACAAGCAGGTCCTTACCGATATTATCGACGCCATCGGGCCGCAACGCGGCCAGGCAATGGTCGAGATCGGCCCGGGCCTGGCGGCGATGACGGCACTGCTGCTCAAGTCGCTCGACCACATGCACGTTGTCGAGCTGGACCGCGACCTGGTGGCGCGCCTCGAAAAAGCCTATCCGCGCGAGCGCCTCACCGTGCATTCGGGCGATGCGCTGAAGTTCGACTTCGGGTCGATTCCAGTGCCGGAAGGGCAGAAGCTGCGCGTGGTCGGCAACCTGCCGTACAACATTTCCAGTCCGCTGCTATTCCACCTGGCCGAATTCACCGAGCTGGTCGAAGACCAGCATTTCATGTTGCAGAAGGAGGTGGTCGAGCGCATGGTGGCCGAGCCGGGCACCAAGGCCTACAGCCGCCTGTCGGTGATGTTGCAATGGCGCTACGACATGGCCATGCTGTTCATCGTCCCGCCAACCGCCTTCGATCCGCCGCCGCAAGTCGAGTCCGCCATCGTGCGCATGGTGCCTACCCGGCGCCGGCTGCCGTGCGACGGCAAGCGCCTGGAAGCGGTGGTGGCCAAGGCCTTCTCGCAGCGGCGCAAGGTGATCCGCAACTGCGTGGCCGGCATGTTCACCGAGGCGCAATTGGTCGAGGCCGGCATCGACCCGGGCGTGCGTCCGGAAGCGGTCAGCCTCGAACAGTACGTGGCATTGGCAAATTTACCCGTGTCTTGACCGTAGGGTGTACGGCTTCGCCGTACACGCGTTCAACACCATCTGCCATTAGCGCCGCCCGCCGGCGCTTTTTTGCGTCTGAGCACATCCTGCTGCGCCGCAGCATACGGGTTATCACGTATGTCGGGTCGCTCGGTCGCCGATTTTCGCTGTCTGTCGCATGCCGCTGGAGGGCTGAGGACCAATTTCTTATAGTGCTTACATGGACAGCCGATCCGGCGCCTCAACCGACCAACAGGAGCACATCATGAACGTCCTCAAGCACATGGAAGCCATCTTCATCGCCGCCGCCATCCTCGCCGGCTTCAGCAGCTACGCCGTCGCCGCCAATGCGCGCTCGGTGGAGGCGTACCAGTCACAGGTGTCGGTCGGCATGGAAAAGATCGCGGTGGTGAAGGTGAGCGCCGCCCGCTGATTGCCCTGGCGCCTCCTCGATGAATCCTGCGGGCAAAAAAAAGCCCGCTCAAAGAGCGGGCTGAAATCCAATTCTTTTCTGAGGAGAGTTGGAGGAGACAGGAGTTATTATGCTGCGCGACAGCATATAAATCCAATTTTCCTTTCAAATACTCGACATAAGAATTGTGTATATCTGATCAGCTCGGTGCGGCCACGCAAGTGACGTTGATGTTGCTGACGTTCGCCGCGCCCATGGTGCCGGTGGCGTTCGCGATGGTGCACACCTGGCCGGTTGGCTGGGTCAGAACGGTCACGCCGTAGGTCGTACCGAAGAGCACTGGTCCAGCGAAGGTGTACGTGATCGGCGTCGTGACACCCGCGGCCGGCTTACCGACCGTGATGGTGCCACCGGTACTGCCGTTGGCCAGCACCAGGCCGTCCGCGGTCAGGCCGCTGATCGTACCGCCGATCGAATAGGGATCGACCGCGCATGCGAAGGTAATGGCGATTTCCGCCAGGCGACCTGCGGTATCGTTGAAGTTCGGGATGGTGTTCTGCGGAGTGAAGCAGCTCTGGTTGTTCGGCTCGCTCTTGAACACGACGTTGTATACATCGCCGTACTCGAGCCTGTTCGGGAATTCGAAGGTGACCGGGGCGCCGGGCGTGGCCGGCGGGGCGATGGCGAGTTCCATGCCATTCGTCATCAGGACAGCGCCCGGGTAGACGATGCCGGTAATGGTGCCTTTGACAACGAACTCGGCTTTGTCGCTGCCGCCACAGCCGGCCAGGCCGGCGGCCAGCGCCAGCGCGAGCGCCGGACGGATCAGGGAAGACTTCATGCGTAACGCTCCAGGGAAAATTAAGGGGTGCAGGTGACGCTTACGTCGCTAATGTCGTTCTGGCGGGCGGTACCGCTGCCATTGCTGACGGTGCAGGTCTGGTCGGCAGGCTGGCGCAGGACCGACACGCCGTAAGGCGAGTCTTCAGCCACGTTGGCCAACTTGAACGATGTGGCGCCCGCCTGGAGCGTCACATTATCCGAGCCATTGACCAAAACCAACTCGCCCTTCAGGTTGGCGACGCTGCCCGACAATCCACGGAAGTTGGGCGTACATGTGACGTAGACACTATAGACGTGGTATCCCGCACGGCCGCTGGCGTTTTCGATCTTGCAATCGCTGACGTTCGACGGTTTGGACTTGAATTCGACGTTGTAGCGGTCGTCGGTCGAGATCAGGTTGTCGAAGGCCCAATTACCTGCGCCTGAACCATCGGCCGGCGGATTGATCGCCTTTTCCTGGCCGCCATTGGTCAACACGAGGCCGGCCTTGGTCACGCCGGCGTAACTGCCGCCCAGGACTAACTGACCATCGCTGCCGCCGCAGGCAGACAAGGCGACCGCGCAGGCCAGCGCCGCGCTGGCACGCAGGTAGGAACTCTTCATAACATCTCCAAAAAATCTAGCGGGAAAGCGCAGCTGCGCGGTGAGAATGGAAAAATCGCTCAACATTTTAGTCCATTTGGCAAGCAGCTGGTCCATTTCGGCCGCAATTGGTTTTGTATCTTGGTGTAACCATAATTCAACAAAGGCAACATTCCAGGGCGCAGGCGGTGTGCGCATTGCATTCGGCGTAGCGCATCGCTATGCTTGGGGCGCACCTTTCCCCCCTTAGTCTGGAAGCCGATGACCCGCCAACCCTGGCCGAAAGCCGTCCTGTTCGACCTCGACGATACCCTGTGGCCGATCGCGCCCGTGATTCTGGAAGCCGAAAAACTGTTGTATGCCTGGCTCGGCGAGCATGCGCCGCGGGTGGCCGAACGCTTCACGATCGACAGCCTGCGCGCGGCGCGCCTGGAACTGCTGGCCGCGCGCCCCGAATTCGGGATCGACCTGGGCGCGCTGCGCCATGCCGGCCTGGTCGCAGCCTTCGAACAGGTGGGCGAAGATCCCGGCAAGGCCGAGCTGGCGATGACGGTGTTCTTTGCCGCCCGCAATGCCGTGACGCCCTACGAGGATGTCGTGCCCGGACTCCATCGCTTGAAGCAATATGTGCTGGTCGGCTCGGTCACCAATGGCGTGGCCGACCTGCAGACCATCGGCCTGGCCCACCATTTCCAGGCCTCGGTGGCGGCGCGCGAGTTCGGCCGCGCCAAGCCCGACCCCGGCATCTTCCTGGCCGGCTGTACCGCCCTTGGCGTCGATCCCGGCGAGGCCCTGTACGTGGGCGACGACCTGTTGCTGGACGTGCAGGGTGCCCAGCGCGCCGGCCTGCGCGCGGCCTGGATGAACCGCACCGGCAAGGTCAACGAACTCGGCCATGAAGTCCGGCCCGACGTCGAAGTGGCCAGCCTCGACGCGCTGCTCGATTGGCTTGAATCGCTGTAAAGACGCGGACAAGAGCGTTGGACATGCGTCACAGCAAGCCTTGCGCTGCCCGTGCCACGTCCCAACCTGCCTATAATGCACACACTAAATACGAGCATCGAACGTTTCCTGGAATCATGCAACTCGACCAACGCGCCCACACCCTGCTCAAAGCCCTCGTCGAACGGTATATCGCCGACGGCCAACCGGTAGGCTCGCGCGCGCTGTCCAAGCTGCCCGGCCTGGAGTTGTCGCCAGCCACCATCCGCAACGTCATGGCCGATCTCGAGGAGATGGGCTTCGTTGCCAGCCCGCATACCTCGGCCGGCCGCATCCCGACCCCGCGCGGTTACCGCGTGTTCGTCGACACCCTGCTGACGGTGGGCCCCATCGACGACAAGACGGTCGATGCCGAGCGCATGCGTTTGCCGCAGCCCTTGTCCAACCTGCAACCGCAGAAACTGATCGCCAACGCGGCGCAGATGCTGTCCTCGCTGTCGCAATTCGCCGGCGTGGTGCAGAGCCCGCGCCGCGAGTCGGTATTCCAGCAGATCGAATTCCTGCGCCTGGGCGAAAAGCGCATCCTGCTCGTGATCGTCGATCCGCGCGGCGACGTCCAGAACCGGCTGCTGCTGCTCGATCAGGATTATTCTCCGTCGCAACTGACCCAGTCGGCCAACTACCTGAACCAGAACTTCGCCGGCCTGTCCTTCGACGCGGTACGCAAGCGCCTGAGCGGCGAGCTGCAGCAATTGCGCGACGATATGGGCCGCCTGATGCAGGCGGCGGTCGAGGCCGGCAGCGAAGCGATGGCCGAGGGCGACGATATGGTCATTTCCGGCGAGCGCAACCTGCTGTCGGTGTCCGACCTGTCGTCCAACATGAGCTCGTTGCGCCAGATGTTCGAGATGTTCGAGCAAAAAACGGGCTTGATGCAATTGCTCGACGTCTCGAGCAAGGCCGGCGGCGTGCAGATCTTCATCGGCGGCGAATCGAAGCTGGTGCCGATGGACGAGATGAGCGTGGTGACGGCGCCGTATGCGGTCGACGGCCGCATCGTCGGCACCCTGGGCGTGATCGGCCCGACGCGGATGGCCTATGAAAGAGTGATCCCGATCGTCGACATCACGGCCAAGCTGCTGTCGAACGCCCTCAGCCACTCCTGAATCACGAAAACTTAATCCAGTGCAAGGCTGGCAACCCTCTCGCCACAATTTGACATAGTTTTGGAAATGCAAATGAGTATGATTCTCAATTGCATTGAGTCGGAGCATTCCGGCTTGTCCACAGAACAGTCAAAGAACAGGAACACGAGGGATGAAACTGACCGCAATACGCAGGACGCCGCTGGCCGCGGCAATCGGACTGGCGCTCGTCGGACTGCCGGCGATGGCCCAGCAGTCTCCCGGCGATGCGCCGATGCACCAGGTGCACATCGTCGGCACCGCCGAACAGGAACTGAAGCAGGCCATCGGCGTCTCGGTCATCACCTCGGAAGACATCGAAGCGCGTCCGCCAGCCAATGACCTGGCCGAGCTGATCCGCACCATGCCGGGCGTCAACCTCACCGGCAACAGCGCCAGCGGCCAATACGGCAACAACCGCCAGATCGACCTGCGCGGCATGGGCCCGGAAAACACCCTGATCCTGGTCGACGGCAAGCCGGTCAGTTCGCGTAATTCGGTGCGCATGGGCCGCAGCGGCGAGCGCAACACGCGCGGCGACACCAACTGGGTGCCGGCCGAAGCGGTCGAGCGTATCGAGGTGCTGCGCGGCCCGGCGGCGGCGCGCTACGGTTCCGGCGCCGCCGGCGGCGTGATCAACATCATCACCAAGGCGCCGGGCGACTATCTGACCGGTTCGGTCACCGCCTATGCGCTGGCGCCCGAGCACAGCGAGGAGGGCGACAGCAAGCGGCTCGGCTTCAACCTGTCCGGCCCGCTGGCCGGCAAGCTCTCGTTCCGCGTGTTCGGCAACGTCAACAAGACCGATGCCGACGCGCTGGCGCTGAACGCCACGCCGGAGAACACCGCCGACGGCGCGATCCCGCCGGCCGGCCGCGAAGGCGTGCGCAACCGCGACATCGGCGGTCTGCTGCGCTGGGACTTCATGCCCGACCAGGTGCTCGAGTTCGAGTCCAACTTCAGCCGCCAGGGCAATATCTACGCCGGCGACCGGGCCGTGAATGCGGCCGGCTTCCCGATCCTGGGCGAGCTGGCCAATGCGGCCGCCGAGACCAACGTCATGCTGCGCCGCAGCGCCGCGCTGACCCACCGCGGCACGTGGGGCGCCACCACCTCGCGCCTGTGGCTGACCTATGAAGGCACCGACAATACCCGCATGAACGAAGGCCTGGCGGGCGGACCGGAAGGCAGCATCAGCGATCCGACCAGGCGCTCGACGTCGGAGCTGGAAACCTATGGCGCCAATGGCGAGATCCATACGCCGCTCAACTTCGGCGGGGTGGCGCAGATGCTCACCGCCGGCTTCGAGGCGCGCAAGGAAAAGCTCAACGATCCGTATTCGATGACGCAGGCCGCCACCGCGATTCCCGGCATGCCGGCCGGCAGCCGCGATGGCCGTTCGAGCGCCGAAACCTATGCCGTCTACGTCGAAGACAATATCGGCGTGAATACCGCATTCACCCTGACCCCGGGCCTGCGCTTCGACAAGCACAGCCAGTTCGGCACCAACTGGAGCCCGAGCCTGAACGCCTCGTATGCCTTGAGTTCCACCTTGACCTTGCGCGGCGGCGTGGCGCGTGCCTTCGAGGCGCCGAACCTGTACCAGTCGAATCCGAACTACCTGTATTACACGCGCGGCAACGGCTGCCCGGTCAACAACCCGAACCTGGGCGGCGGCTGCTATGTGCGCGGCAACGACCAGCTGGCGCCGGAGACCTCGGTCAACAAGGAAATCGGCATCGCCTGGAAGGACCGCGGCCATGAGGCCAGCCTGGCCTACTTCCACAACAACTACAAGAACAAGATCACCGGCGGCATGGATCATCTGCTCGGCAACACCTCGGCCAATGGCCGCCTGTTCCAGTGGGAGAATTCGCCGAAGGCGGTGGTGCAGGGCGTCGAGGGCAACCTGACGATCCCGTTCGGTCCGCGCCTGAAGCTGACCAACAACCTGACCTATATGATCGAGAACGAGAACAAGACCAATGGCGAGCCGCTGTCGGTGATTCCCGAATACACGCTGAACTCGACCCTGGACTGGAAGGTCAATGCCAGGCTGACGACGCTGCTGACGGTGTCGTATTACGGCAAGCAGGAGCCGCGGCGCCTGACCGGCACCGGCGGCCAGGCCAGCGGCGAGGCGCTCAACACGCTGGCGCCGTATGCCGTGGTGGGCGCCAACGTCGGCTATGCCTTTACGCCGAAGCTGTACCTGCGCACCGGCATCAACAACCTGTTCGACGAACGCCTGTTCCGGCGCAGCACCAATGGCAGCACGGGCGCCGAGTCGTACAACGAACCGGGGCGCGCGCTGTTCGTGAACCTGACCGCCTCGTTCTGACGACGCTTAGATAGAGAAAGGGCGCATGGGATGGTTCCCATGCGCCCTTTACTTGTTTTTACGCCGGCCGTGCCGGCCACCGGAATGCCGGCCACCGGAATGCCGGCCACCGGAATTACTCCGGCTTGGCGACGCCCCGGCACTGCGGGCAGCTGCCATAGATCGCCAGCGCATGCTCGACGATCGTGAAGCCGTGTTGTTCGGCAATCATCTGCTGGCGCTTCTCGATCTCGTCGTCATAGAACTCTTCGACGCGGCCGCAGGTGACGCACACCAGGTGGTCGTGGTGGGAACCGGCGTTGAGCTCATAGATGGCCTTGCCGGTCTCGAAATGGTTACGGTTGAGCAAGCCAGCCTGCTCGAACTGGGTCAATACGCGGTAGACGGTCGCGAGGCCCACGTCCATGTTGTCAGCAAGAAGGATCTTGTAAACATCTTCCGCCGTCAGATGCCGTACGGAGCTGTTCTGGAAGATTTCCAGGATTTTCAGTCGTGGCAGCGTGGCCTTGAGGCCGCTCGCCTTCAGGTCAGTCGGGTTGTTACTCATGTTTGTCACTCGAATATTGGCGGAGTGCTTTATGATATAGCGTTTTGGACGCTCCCGCTCGAACGTATTGAGGTTAACTATGCCTGTCAAACAAGCCGTATTCCATCGATTCTCCGCCAAAGCGGCTCTGGCGGCGGGTCTCGCCTGCACCTTGACGCTGTCCGGCTGCGCATCCTGGCGCAACCAGACGCGTCCGGCGCCGCCGGTGGCAACGGATGCGGCCGCCAGTGCGTCCGACGCGGAAAAGTCGGCCGCCATCGCCAATGCCGGCGCCCAGACCGTCCAGGCCTCGCGCCTGCAGCGTTTCCTGTGGATCTTCTCGCCTTACCGTCCAGACATCCAGCAGGGCAACTTCGTCTCGCAAGAGATGCTCAACCAGCTCAAGGCCGGCCAGACCCGCGACCAGGTGCGCTTCCTGCTCGGTTCGCCGCTGCTGATGGATGCCTTCCATGCCGACCGCTGGGATTACCCGTTCTACCTGGCGCGCGGCAATGGCGAGCTGACCACCAGCCGCGTGACCGTGTTCTTCAAGGACGACGTGGTCGAGCGTTTCGAGGGCGGCAATCTGCCGAGCGAGCGCGAGTACATCGACCGCATCGCCGGACCGTCGAAGGGCAGCAAGGACCATCCTGACCGACGCCCGGTGGAGCCGGCCAAGGTCAATGCGCCTGCAACGCAGCAATAAGGAGGCGAGCATGACGATGTTGAATATCGCCGTCGCTGGCGCCAGCGGCCGCATGGGCCGCATGCTGATCGAAGCCATCCAGTACGCACCCGATGCGCGCCTGGCCGGTGCGCTCGACTTGCCGGGTTCGCCTTTCATCGGCCAGGACGCGGGCGCCTTCGCCGGCTTCCTGACCGGCGTGATGATCGAGGATAGCCTCAAGCACGGCTTGCACAATGCCGACGTGCTGATTGACTTCACCCGCCCCGAAGGCACCCTGCAGCACCTGGAATACTGCGCTGCCAACGGCAAGCAGATGGTGATCGGCACCACCGGCTTCGACGAGGCCGGCAAGGCCGCGATCCGCGCCGCCGGTGAAAAAATCGGCGTCGTGTTCGCCCCGAACATGAGCGTGGGCGTGAACGTGACGCTCAAGCTGCTCGAAATGGCCGCCAAGAGTTTTTCGGAAGGCTATGACATCGAGATCGTCGAGGCGCACCACCGCCACAAGGTCGATGCGCCGTCCGGCACCGCACTGAGGATGGGCGAAGTGATCGCCGACGCCATCGGCCGCGACCTGAAGGAATGCGCCGTCTATGGCCGCGAAGGCGTCACCGGCGAGCGCGATCCGTCGACCATCGGCTTCGCCACCGTGCGCGGCGGCGACGTGGTGGGCGACCATACCGTGATGTTCCTCGGCACCGGCGAACGCATCGAGATCAGCCACAAGTCGAGCAGCCGCGTGACCTATGCCCACGGCTCGCTGCGCGCGGCGCGCTTCCTGGCGGACAAGGCCAACGGCCTGTTCGACATGCAGGATGTGCTGGGCCTGAAAGGTTGATCATGGCGGTGGCAGAACTGAACGGCGCCGTCATTGTCGATGAGGCATCGTTTCATCAGCAGAGCCGCGAGGCCTTCGGTTTCCCGGACTCGTATGCGGACAGCATCGACGCCTGGGTCGACTGCATGAGCTATCTGCGCGACGACGAGAACATGACCAAGTTCCGCCTGAAAGCGGATGAAGTGCTGGAAATCGTCATCCTCGAGGCCGACAAGATGAAGGCGGCGGCGCCGGACCTGATCGAAGAGCTGAGCTATTGCGTCGGCGGCATCAACGAGCGCTATGAGGATTACGGCGAAAAGCCGGCGCTGGAGCTGATCCTGCGTTGATTTCCCTGGGGCAGCGTTCATCGAGACGCTGCCTTTTTTTCATATTTTTCCCGCCTGCACCGCGCCACTCCGCAGTGCAAAATGAACCAGTTATAATGACCGGTTCCACATCCCACCTTACGTCTGCAGAATCATGCAAGAAAAATATAGTCCAGCCGAAGTAGAACAAGCCGCCCAGGCCTACTGGAAATCGATCGACGCCTATAAGGCCGTCGAAAACGATCCTCGTTTCCCGAAAGGCAAGTATTACGCCTGCTCGATGCTGCCTTACCCATCGGGCAAGCTGCACATGGGTCACGTGCGCAACTATACGATCAACGACGTGATGTACCGCTACCTGCGGATGAATGGCTATAACGTCCTGATGCCGATGGGTTGGGATGCGTTCGGCATGCCGGCCGAAAACGCGGCGATGGCCAATAACGTGCCGCCGGCCGAATGGACCTACTCGAACATCGCCCACATGCGTGGCCAGATGGAATCGATGGGCCTGGCGATCGACTGGTCGCGCGAGATGACCGCGTGTAAACCGGACTACTACAAGTGGAACCAGTGGATGTTCCTCAAGATGCTCGAGAAGGGCATCATCTACCAGAAGACCGGCACCGTGAACTGGGACCCGGTCGACCAGACCGTGCTGGCCAACGAACAGGTCGTGGACGGCCGCGGCTGGCGTTCGGGCGCGCTGATCGAGAAGCGCGAGATCCCGATGTACTACGTGCGCATCACCGACTACGCCGACGAACTGCTCGACCACGTCGACAACAAGCTGCCGGGCTGGCCGGAGCGCGTGCGCACCATGCAGGCTAACTGGATCGGCAAGTCGACCGGCGTGCGCTTCGCCTTCCCGCATAGCGTGAAAGACGACAGCGGCGACGCGATCGGCGAAGGCAAGCTGTATGTGTTCACCACCCGCGCCGACACCATCATGGGCGTGACCTTCTGCGCCGTGGCGCCGGAACACGCGCTGGCCCAGCACGCGGCCCGCAACAATCCGGCCCTGCAGGAATTCATCGCCGAGTGCAAGATGGGTTCCGTGATCGAAGCCGATATGGCGACCATGGAGAAGAAGGGCATGCCGACGGGCCTCTTCGTCACCCATCCGGTCACGCAAGAACAGATTCCGGTCTGGGTCGGCAACTACGTCCTGATCACCTATGGCGACGGCGCCGTGATGGGCGTGCCGGCGCACGACGAGCGCGACTTCGGTTTCGCGAAAAAATACAACCTCCCGATCAAGCAGGTGGTGGCGGTCGAAGGCCAGGAATTCTCGCTGGAGGCCTGGCAGGAGTGGTACGGCGACAAGGAAGCCGGCCGCACCATCAATTCGGGCAAGTACGATGGCCTCGATTACACCTCGGCCGTGAACGCGGTCGCCGGTGAACTGGCCGAACAAGGCCTGGGCGAGAAGAAGACCACCTTCCGCCTGCGCGACTGGGGCATTTCGCGCCAGCGCTACTGGGGCACCCCGGTGCCGATGATCCACTGCGGCGACTGCGGCATCGTGCCGGTGCCCGAGGCCGACCTGCCGGTCGTGCTGCCCGAGCACCTGGTCCCGGACGGCACCGGCAATCCGCTGAACAAGGACGAAGCGTTCTTGACATGCGACTGCCCGAAATGCGGCAAGCCGGCGCGTCGCGAGACCGACACGATGGACACCTTCATCGATTCGTCGTGGTACTACATGCGCTATACCTCGCCGGGTTCGAACGAGGCGATGGTCGATGCCCGCAACGATTACTGGATGCCGATGGACCAGTACATCGGCGGCATCGAGCACGCCGTCATGCACCTGCTGTACGCGCGCTTCTGGACCAAGGTGATGCGCGACTTCGGCCTGGTGAAGTTCGACGAGCCGTTCGTCAACCTGCTCACCCAGGGTATGGTGCTCAACGAGACCTACTACCGCGAAGACGCGTCGAGCAAGAAGACCTGGTTCAACCCGGCCGACGTCGATCTGACCTTCGACGACAAGGGCCGTCCGCAGAGCGCGACCCTGCGCGCCGACGGCCAGCCGGTGGAAATCGGCGGCACCGAGAAGATGTCGAAGTCGAAGAACAACGGCATCGACCCGCAAGCCCAGATCGAGCAGTACGGCGCCGACACTGCGCGCCTGTTCACGATGTTCGCCTCGCCGCCCGAGCAGACCCTGGAATGGTCGAACAGCGGCGTCGAAGGCGCCAGCCGCTTCCTGCGCCGCGTGTGGGCCTTCGGCTACGCGCAGCGCGAGCGCATCGCCGCCAGCTTCAATGGCGAAGCGCAAGGCACGCTGAACGACGACCAGAAGACGTTGCGCCGCGAAGTGCACAAGGTGCTGCAGCAGGCCGACTACGACCTCAAGCGCATCCAGTACAACACCGTGGTCTCGGCCTGCATGAAGATGCTCAACACGCTGGAGTCGGCCAAGCTGGACGACTCGGCGGCCTCGAACGCGATCGTCGCCGAAGGCTTCTCGATCTTCCTGCGCCTGCTGAACCCGGTCGCGCCGCACATCACCCACGCGCTGTGGCAGGAACTGGGCTTTGCCGGCGCCCATGGCGACATCTTGAACGCCGCCTGGCCGCAGGTCGACCCGGCCGCGCTGGAGCAGTCCGAGATCGAGATGATGATCCAGGTGAACGGCAAGCTGCGCGGCTCGGTCAAGGTGGCGAAGGAGGCCGACAAGGCCGCCATCGAAGCCGCGGCCCTGGCTTCCGAGGCGGTGCAGAAGTTCATCGAAGGCACGCCGAAGAAGGTCATCGTGGTGCCGGGCAAACTCGTCAACATCGTGGTGTAAGGATCAATATGTCGAACAAGACCCTGGTGCGTGCGCTGGCGGCACTCTTGATGGCAGGCGTGCTGGCCGGCTGCGGCTTCCAGCTGCGCGGCAGCGACGGCCAGTACAACCTGCCGTTCCAGAGCATCTGGCTGTCGTTCGGCGAAGCCTCGCCGCTGGGCACGGAACTCAAGCGCAACCTGCGCGCGGGCGACACCGTGCGCATCGAGACCGACGCCTCGAAGGCCCAGGCCCTGTTCGACGTGATCAGCGAAACGCGCGGCAAATCGATCCTGTCGCTCAACAGCCTGGGCCGGGTGCGCGAGTATTCGCTCAGCTACACCCTGGTGTTCCAGGTGCGCGACGCCAACAACCGCCAGTTGCTGGCGCCGACCGAGATCACCCTGCGCCGCAACATCGCCTTCGACGAATCGCAGGTGCTGGCCAAGGAATCGGAAGAAGCGCTGCTGTACCGCGACATGCAGTCCGACCTGGTGCAGCAGATCCTGCGTCGCCTGGCCGCGATCAAGCCGGCGTGAGGAAGTAAGCGACGATGCAGTTGCGGCTCGAGGCACTCGACGGCCATCTGGGCAAGGGACTGGCTCCCCTGTACGTGATCGCCAGCGACGAGCACCTGCTCGCGCTGGAAGCGGCCGACCGGATCCGCAAGACGGCGCGCGCGCAAGGGTACACCGAGCGTGACGTGCTGACGGTCGAGCGCAGTTTCAAGTGGGGCGAGCTGCTGGCCGCCAACCAGGCGCTGTCGCTGTTCGGCGACAAGAAGCTGATCGAGCTGCGCATCCCGACCGGCAAACCGGGCAAGGACGGCAGCGCCGCGCTGCAGAGCTACGCGAAAGATCTCAGTCCCGACAATCTCACCCTGATCACGCTGCCGAAGCTGGACTGGCAGACCGCCAAGTCGTCGTGGGTGACGGCGCTGCAGCAGTCGGCGGTCTATATCGAGATCCCGAACGTCGAACGCGCCCACCTGCCGGGCTGGATCGGCCAGCGGCTGTCGAGCCAGGGCCAGAGCGTCGAGCGCCAGAGCCTGGACTTCATCGCCGACCGGGTCGAGGGCAACCTGCTGGCGGCGCACCAGGAAATCCAGAAGCTGGGGCTGCTGTACGAGCCGGGCAAGCTTAGTTTCGAACAGGTGCACGACGCCGTGCTGAACGTGGCGCGCTACGACGTGTTCAAGCTGTCCGAGGCGATGCTGGGCGGCGATCCGGCGAGGTTGGCGCGCATGCTCGAGGGTTTGAAAGGCGAGGGCGAGGCGCTGCCGCTGGTGTTGTGGGCGGTGTCCGAAGAAATCCGCACGCTGCTAAAATTAAAGACCGGCATGTCGCAGGGACGCCCGCTGGGCGCGCTGCTGAAGGAATACCGGATCTGGGGACCGCGCGAGCGGATGATGGAACCGGCGCTGCGCCGCGTGTCGCTTGGCACGCTCGAAGCGGCGCTGCAGGACGCGGCGCAGGTCGACCGCATGGTCAAGGGCTTGCGCGCGAAGAGGTTCGCGGGCGACGCGTGGGATGCGATGTTGCAGCTGGCGTTGAAGGTGGCGCGCTAAGGCAGCCGCTCTCGATACGGATGTGCATCGCTCGGCGCGCCTGATCGATAACGCAACGGGAACACGATGGACATCACCGCACACATGCACCAACTGGGCCGCCAGGCCCGGGCCGCCTCGCGCGCCATGGCGCGCGCCAATACGGCCACCCGCAACCGCGCATTGGAACTGATCGCCGCCGCCATCGAACGCGATGCCGATAGCCTGCGCGCCGCCAACCAGAAGGATCTGGAAACGGCGCAGGCGGCCGGCCTGGCCCCGGCCCTGATGGACCGCCTGGCCCTGTCGGACAGTGCGATCGCCACCATGGTCGCCGGCCTGCGCCAGATCGCCACCTTGCCCGACCCGGTCGGCGAGATCTCGAACATGAAGGTGCGGCCGAGCGGCATCCAGGTCGGCCAGATGCGCGTGCCGCTGGGCGTGATCGGCATCATCTATGAGGCGCGCCCGAACGTGACGGTCGACGCGGCCGGCCTGTGCATCAAGAGCGGCAACGCCGCCATCCTGCGCGGCGGTTCGGAAGCGATCCACTGCAACCGCGCGCTGGCGACGCTCGTGGCCGAGGGCCTGGCGGGCGCCGGCCTGCCGCAAGACGCGGTGCAGGTGGTCGACACCGTCGACCGCGCGGCGGTGGGCGCCATGATCACGATGCCGGAGTACGTGGACGTGATCGTCCCCCGCGGCGGCAAGGGCCTGATCGCGCGCCTGATGAAGGAAAGCACGGTGCCGATGATCAAGCACCTGGACGGCATCTGCCACGTCTACATCGACGACAAGGCCGACGTCGAGAAGGCGCTGGCGGTCGCGTTCAACGCCAAATGCCACCGCTACGGCACCTGCAACACGATGGAGACCCTGTTGGTGGCGCGCGGGATCGCGCCCACCGTGCTGCCGCGCCTGGCCGCGCTGTATGCGACGCAAGAGGTCGAGCTGCGCGCCGACCCGGAGTCGCGTGAGATCCTGGCCGGCTATCCGCACCTGGCCGCCGCCACCGAGGAAGACTGGGCGACCGAATACCTGGCCCCGATCCTGGCGGTGAAGGTAGTGGCCGACATGGATGAGGCGATCGACCATATCACCGCGTACTCGTCGAAGCACACCGAGGCCATCGTCACCGAGGACTACACGCGCGCCATGCGCTTCCTGCGCGAAGTAGACTCGGCCTCGGTGATGGTGAACGCCTCGACCCGCTTCGCCGACGGCTTCGAATACGGTCTGGGCGCCGAGATTGGCATCTCGAACGACAAGCTGCATGCGCGCGGCCCGGTCGGGCTGGAAGGACTCACCTCGCTCAAATACGTCGTGTTCGGGCACGGCGAAGTTCGTCAATAATCAACAACAAGGAACCGCATGTACCTCTGGATCAAAGCCCTGCACATCGTCTTCATCGCCTCGTGGTTCGCCGGCCTGTTCTACCTGCCGCGCATCTTCGTGAACCTGGCCCAGGAAACCAACCCGGCCGCGACCGAACGCCTGCTGGGCATGGCGCGCCGCCTGTACCGCTTCACCACGATCCTGATGGTGCCGGCGCTGCTGCTCGGCCTGTACCTCGCGATGATGATCGGCATGAAGCACGGCTGGCTGCATGCGAAGCTGGTGCTGGTGATCCTGGCGATCGGCTACCATCACGCCTGCGGTTCGATCCTGAAGAAATTCGAGCGCGGCGTGAACACGCGCAGCCACAAGTGGTTCCGCTGGTTCAATGAAGTGCCGGTGATCCTGCTGTTGGTGATCGTGATTCTCGCGACGGTCAAGCCGTTCTAAGACGCGGCCTGTGCACGTCGTCCCCGCGAAGGCGGGGACCCAAGGTGCTTGCTCAGCCACTTGCGCATGCGCTGCTGGCTGCGCTTAAGACTTGGGTTCCCGCCTTCGCGGGAACGACGTGCGCAAGCAGGTAGCAATAACTATTCTGACGGTCATCCGGCACAACCGGTGACGCGTTATCAACACAGTTTCATCAACGGACAAAGGGTACCCCTCATGGCCTCATATTTTTGCCCATGCCCGCGCGGCATGGAAGCGGCGCTGGCCGAAGAGCTGGGCGAGATCGCCCAACTCTCCACCACCTTCAAGGTGCACAACCAGGTGCCGGGCGGCGTGCACTGCTCGGGTTCGATGCAGGACGCCTGGCTGGTCAACCTGCATTCGCGTATCGCCTCGCGCGTGCTGATGCGCATGGGCCAGCGTAGCTACAGCAACGAGAACGACATCTACGACCTGGTGCTCGAGCAGCCCTGGGAAGACTGGTTCGGCCCCGATCACACGATCCGGGTGGACGTCACCGCCGTCAAGTCGCCGCTCAAGAGCCTCGAATTCACCACGCTCAAGATCAAGGACGCGATCTGCGACCGCTTCCGCGACCAGTACGACAAGCGCCCCTCGGTCAACACCCGCGAGCCGGACATGCGCATCGTCGGCTTCCTCGACCAGCGTAACTTCATCATCTACCTCGATACCTCGGGCGAAGCGCTGTTCAAGCGCGGCTGGCGCGAAGAGACGGGCGACGCGCCGCTGCGCGAAAACCTGGCCGCGGGTCTGCTGCGCGTCTCGGGCTGGAAGCCGGGCGTGCCGCTGTTCGACCCGATGTGCGGCTCGGGCACGATCCTGGTCGAGGCGGCCCAGATGGTGCAGGGCATCCCGCCCGGCGCGCGCCGCCGCTTCGCCTTCGAACAATTCGCCGACCACGACCGCCAGGCCTGGGCCGACATGAAGGCTGCGATCAAGCCGAACCCGCTGCCGACCGAGCCAACCATCTTCGGCTCCGACATCTCGGGCGACATGGTCGCCATGACGCGCCATAACCTGAAGGTGGCCGGCATCCTGTTCGACGTGCCGCTCAAGCAGATCGAGGCCCAGCACGTGGTGGCGCCGACCGAACAGGCAGGCATCCTGCTCACCAACCCGCCGTACGGCGAACGGATCGGCGTGCGCGGCGACAGCACCGTCCCGCAGGACGAGATGGCGCTGGGCTTCTACTCGGCCTTTTCCACCACGCTCAAGCAGCGCTTCGCCGGCTGGACCGCCTACCTGTTCACTGCCGATCTGGGATTGCCGAAGATGCTGCGCCTGAAGGAATCGCGCAAGACGCCGTTCTTCAACGGCGCGCTCGAGTGCCGCCTGTTCCGCTTCGACATGGTGGCAGGCTTCAACCGCCGCGAAGAAGCGAAACCAAAGCAGGACTGACCTGGACTGACGATGCTGCCGCCAACCGACCCGCCCGATCTTCCGAAGGACCCCGTCACCCCGGTTCCACTTCCTCCCCCCCACAAGATCGTGATGCTGTCGGCCGGCGGCCTGGCCACCCTGCTGGCGGCCCTGGCGATGCTGGGGCCGTTCTCGATCGACGCCTACCTGCCGGCCTTCCCGCAGATCCAGGCCGAGCTGGCGGCGACCCCGCTCGAGGTGCAGCAGACCCTGACCGCCTATATGCTGGCCTTCGCCGGCATGGTGCTGTGGCATGGCGCGCTGTCGGACGCCTTCGGGCGCCGCAACGTGATCCTGGTGGCGCTGGTGGTGTTCGCGATCGGCACCTTCGGCTGCGCCTCCGCGTCCTCGGTACATTACCTGTGGGTGTTCCGCATCATGCAGGGCGTGTCGGCGGGGGCCGGCGTGGTGGTGGGGCGCGCCATCATCCGCGACCTGTATTCCGACACCGCGGCGGCGCGCCTGCTGTCGATGGTGACGATGATCTTCTCGATCGCGCCGGCCATCGCGCCGGTGGTGGGCGGCTGGATCGTGCTGTGGTTCGACTGGCGCGCGATCTTCCTGGCGCTGTGCATGTACACCGTGCTGCTCGCCTGGTTCTGCTGGAAGCACCTGCCCGAGACCATCCCCAGCACCCAGCGCCAGCCATTCAACCCGCGCTTCCTGGCCAAGAGCTACGGCGCCATCTTCAGCTCCTTCCTGTTCCACATGAAGGCCGGCGTGACCGCCCTGAACTTCGGCGGCCTGTTCCTGTACATCGCGGCGGCGCCGGTCATGCTGCCCGAGAGCCTGGGCCTGGGGCCGTCGCAATTCGCCTGGCTGTTCGTGCCGACCGTGAGCGGGATCTTCCTCGGTTCGCTGATGGCCAACCGCCTGGCCGGCAGGATGGACTTCGCGCGCCAGATCCGCATCGGCTTTTTCTTCATGCTCGCCGCGGTGACCTTCAACGTGACCTATCACGCCTTCCTGCCGCCGGCACTACCGTGGACGGTGGCCCCGATGTTCTTCTTCACCTTCGGCAGCTCGCTGATCGCGCCCGGCGCGACCCTGCTGGCGCTCGACCTGTTCCCGCACATCCGCGGCACCGTGGCCTCGTGCCAGTCCTTCGTCTCGACCCTGCTCGGCGCAATCGTGGCCGGCGTCGTCGCGCCGATGCTGTCGCACTCGGTGCTGGCGCTGGCCGTCGGCCAGATGTTCTTCGTGCTGGTCTCGCTGGCGTTCTGGGATACGGCGCGGCGCCACCGGCGAAAATTGCGCGCACGGGGAGAGCAGGTCCCCTAAACATGAACCCGGCTCCTGCCGGGTTTTTTGTGTCTAAAACTCACGATTTTTTATGCAACAGTCGTATCGATGCAACAAGCATAGGCCTCATTCCCCTCTGCCGTACAGTTAGAACTAATCCTCGGCAACAGTTATTAGTGGAACTATTGTTCCTGATCAGAAATGTATATATGCTACGATACGTTTTTTACATCCGGAGCAGAGGGCAATTCACTCGCCTGTTCCATTGACTGAAGTGCCAGATGTTGTGGCCGCCCCCGGGTAGCGGGCAATGCCACCAACCCAACCTTCGACAAGTGGCGGCCGTGCTAGAAAACATGCACCAATCCGACCAGGACATCCGCAATCGTTTGCTGATTGCCCGTCTGCCGGCCATGCCGCAGATCCTGGTCAAGCTGATCGAGCACCTGCAGGCCGACGACCTCGGCATGCCGGAACTTGCCGCCCTGATCGCGAAGGATGCCGGCATGACCGGCAAGCTGCTGGCGGTCGCCAACAGCTCCGCCTACCACCGCCACACGCGCAGCGCCGACCTCGAACAGTCGCTGGTGGCGCTCGGCACCGACATGATCAAGACCCTGGTCATCAGCGATTCGGTGTTCCAGACCTTTAACAGCTTCCCGCATTCGAACAGCATCGACCTGCGCGCGTTCTGGAAGCATTCGCTCGCCGCGGCGGTGCTGGCGCGCGACGTGGCGCGCTCGCTCGACTACGCGCATCCCGAAGAAGCCTACCTGGCCGGCCTGCTGCACAACGTCGGCCGGCTGGCGCTGCTGGCCGCGGCGCCCAAGGAATACGGCTTCAACTTCACCGCGCGCGACGACGACGATTTGTGCGCGGTCGAGCAGCGCACCCTGCAGATCACCCACACCGAGGCCGGCGCCTGGCTGATCGAGCGCTGGCAGCTCGATTCCTTCCTGGCCGACGCGGTGCTGTACCACCACGAACCGAGCGAGCGGCTCGAATCCAGCCATCCCCTGATCCGCATCGTGCGCCTGGCGCATGTGCTGTCCCATCATGCGGACGATGCGACGATGGTGAACGAAGCCGGCGCGCTGTGCGGCGTCGATGCCGCGCAGGCGGCCAAGCTGATCGAGAAGGCCGCGCGCCAGGTCGAGCAGGCCGCCGCCCACCTGGGCATCGACCTGGCGGGCGCCGACGACATCCCGAGTCCGCCGGCCTGGGCGCCGCCGCCGCCCGCCGATCCGGTGCAGCAGCGCCTGAATGAGGAAGTGCGCAATATGGTGCTGGTGTCCGAAGTCGGCCAGAGCCTGGCGCGCCAGCAGGGCGAATCCGGCCTGCTGGACGCGATGACGCGCACCGCGCGCATCCTGTTCGATTTCGACAGCGCCGTGGTGCTGCTCGAGAACCCGACCGGCCAGCTGCTTGCCGGCGCCCCGACCTTCGGCGCGCAGCGCATCGCCGAGTTCACGCTGCCGCTGGCGAAAGGCGGCCCGGTCGCGCGCAGCGCGCTGGAACGCCGTCCGGCTTTCGTGCAGCGTGCGCGCCACCACGATCAACTGGGCCTGGCCGAGGAACAGCTGCTGCGCATGCTTGGCACCGACAGCCTGGTGGTGGTGCCGCTAGTCGCCGGTCCGCGCTGCCTGGGCGTGCTGGTCGGCGGCGTGCCGGGCTGGCAGCTGCCGCATTGCCAGCGCCGCGAGCGCTTCATGCAGGCCTTCGGCGCGCAGGCCGCGAGCGCGCTGGAAAACCTGCTGCTCGAGCGCGGCCACGCGCGGCGCCAGCTGGCCAGCGTGGCCGAGGAATTCCGCGACGCCTCGCGCCGCGTGATCCACGAAGTGAACAACCCGCTGGCGATCATCAAGAACTACCTCAGTGTCCTGGACGGCAAGCTGGCGCGCCAGGAGCCGGTGGGCGGCGAGCTGTCGATCCTGAACGAAGAGATCGACCGCGTCGGCCAGCTGATCGGCAGCCTGGCCGACCAGAGGACGCCGGACGCCGTTCCGCGTCCGCTCGATGCGGCCAAGGTGGTGGACGACGTGCTGCGCCTGTTCCGCGGCAGCGGCTACGTGCCGGCCACGACCCAGGTCATGGCGCGCATGGAGGGCGATGGCGCGATCGAGGGCGATCCCGACCTGCTCAAGCAGATCCTGGTCAACCTGGTCAAGAACGCGGTCGAGGCCCTGGGTTCGCGCCCGGCGGGGCGGATCGAGATCGTCAATCGCGGCCACGTGAACCGCGAGCGCAAGGTCTACCTGGAGCTCGTCGTCAGCGACAACGGCCCGGGCCTGTCGCGCGAGGTGCTGGCCAACCTGTTTTCTCCGGTCAGGAGCGCCAAGGACGGCGCCAACGCCGGCGCCAACGGCAACCGCGGCCTGGGCCTGTCGATCGTCCACGGCCTGGTCAAGCAGCTGGACGGCCACATCGCCTGCCGCAGCGGCAGCGCCGGCACTTCCTTTGAAATCCTCCTGCCGGCGTGGTCCGGCGCCGGCGCGGCCCCCGCGCTCCCGGCGCGCGCCCTCGGTTCCGCTTAACCCTCACCATGAACGCGCATCCCGCCACCATGCTTCCCGGCGAACCCGCTCCCTTCTCCCAGACCCTCGAGACCGACAGCCAGCCACGCCTGCTGCTGGTCGACGACGAGCCACGCCTGCTGTCCTCGCTGTACGAACTGCTGCAGGGACGCGGCTACCGCCTCACGACAGCGCCGTCCGGGTCTGACGCTTTGGCACACCTTTCGCGCCAGCACTTTGACCTGGTCCTGCTCGACCTGCGCCTGCCCGACATCGGCGGCCACGAGATCATGGACTTCATCAACGAGAAGGGCATCGACGCCGACGTCATCGTGATGAGCGGCGAGATCGGCATCGACGCCGCGATCGGCGCGCTCAAGCGCGGCGCCTACAGCTACCTGCGCAAGCCCTATAGCCGCGAAGAGCTGCTCTCCACCGTGAGCAATGCGCTGCAGCGGCGGCGCTTGACGCTGGATAATGCGCGCATCGCGAACCAGCTCGAGAACTCCGAGAAGATGTACCGCTACCTGGTGGATTCGTCGCCGGACATCATCTATACGCTGAACCACGAGGGCCGCTTCACCTTCGTCAATGACCGCGCCTACCAGCTGCTGGGCTATACCCGCGAAGAGCTGATCGGCCAGCATTACTCGATCCTGGTGCACGAGGAAGACCTGGAGCGCGCGCGCTATGTTTTCAACGAGCGCCGCGTCGACGAGCGCGCTTCGCGCAACGTCGAGCTGCGTCTGAAGTGCCGTGGCGGCAACGGCCATGACCGCACCTTCAACACCACCCTGATGACGATCTCGCTCAACGCGATCGGCATGCACGTGCCGGACCAGGAAGTCAGGAAGCTCGAATTCTTCGGCACCTATGGCGTGGCGCGCGACATCACCGACCGCAAGCGCGCCGAAGAAGTCATCTCCTACCAGGCCTACCACGACATCCTGACCGACCTGCCGAACCGCATCCTGTTCAAGGACCGCCTCGGCCTGGCCGTGATCCAGGCCAAGCGCAAGCAGACCGAGCTCGCGGTGATGTTCATCGACCTGGATCGCTTCAAGCTGGTCAACGACACGCTGGGCCACGTGAAGGGCGACGAATTGCTGCAGCAGGCAGCCGGCCGCCTGAAGGAATGCCTGCGCAAGGGCGACACCCTGGCACGCCAGGGCGGCGACGAATTCACCATCGTGCTGCCCGAGCTGCGCGACCGCGACGACGCGCGCATGGTGGCCGATAAATTCCTGGAGGTGCTGCAGGAACCGTTTGACCTGGACGGCCACGAGGTGCACATCTCGGCCTCGATCGGCATCGCGATCTATCCGAAGGATGGCGAATCGATCGACGAGCTGCTGCGCCACGCCGACATCGCGATGTACCAGGTCAAGGCGCTGGGCAAGAACGGCCACAGCTTCTACCACGACTCGATGCTCGAAGTGTCGCACCAGAAGATCGCGCTCGAGCAGGCCTTGCGCCGCGCGCTCGAGCACGACGAGCTGGAGATGTTCTACCAGCCGCAGATCGACGCCATGAGCGGCCGCATCACCGGCGCCGAAGCCCTGATGCGCTGGAACCATCCAACCCGCGGGCGCCTGTCGGCCGGCGAATTCCTGCCGTTCGCCGAAGAGAACGGCCTGATGCTGCCGATCTCGGACTGGATGATCGGCGCGCTGTGCCGCGACATGCTGCACTGGAATGCGATCGGCGGCAGCGACATTCGCCTGTCGCTGAATTTGTCGCCGCAATACCTGGACCGCGGCGACTTTTTCGAGAAGATGCGCGGCGCGCTGGCGCGCTACGGCATCTCGCCGCAGCAGATCGAGGTGGAGATCACCGAGAACATCTGCATCCGCAATCCGCAGTATGCGATCGAGCAGCTCAACAAGCTGTGCCAGTTGGGTGTGTCGATCGCGATCGACGACTTCGGCACCGGCTACTCGTCCCTGTCCTACCTGCACCGCTTCCCGATCCATACCGTCAAGATCGACCAGTCCTTCGTCAAGGAGATCCACCAGGAAGACGGCCACTATCCGGTGATCCTGGCGATCATCTCGATCGCGCGCGGCCTGGGCCTGAACCTGATCGCCGAAGGCGTCGAGACCGAGGAGCAGGCGCGCTATCTGCGCGCCAACGGCTGCCTGACGATGCAGGGCTATCTGTTCTATCGCCCGATCTCGCTGCAGGACTTCATGGCCGCGCTGCGCACCCAGTCTGGCGGCGCCCTGCGCGCGGTACAGGCCTGACCGATCATGCTCGACGCCACGCTGCAATCGAGCGCCACGCCTACTTATAGCGCTGAGTTCTTGCGAGTAAAGGCGCAGGCCGAGCGCGGCGTGGTGCAGGCCCAGCACAGCCTGGGCTTCATGTACGTGAGCGGCCAGGGCGTGCCCAAGAGCGACGAGCTGGCGGTGGCCTGGTACCGGATGGCGGCGGCGTCGGGATTGGTGCAGGCCCAGTACAACCTGGCCGTGATGCTCCAGAAGGGCCAGGGCGTCGAGCAGGACTTCGGCCAGGCGGCCCACTGGTATGGGCGCGCGGCCGAACAGGGTTATGCGCCGGCCCAGTACAACCTGGGCTGGCTGTATGCGAAAGGCCATGGCGTGGCCAGCGACGTGGGCCAGGCGCTGCACTGGTTCAGCCAGGCGGCCGACCAGGGCGAGCCGGGCGCGCAGCACAACCTGGGCATGATGTTCGAGACCGGCAAGGGCGTGGCCCAGGACCAGGAAGCGGCGCTGCACTGGTATCGGCGCGCCGCCGAGCAGGGCTATATGCGCTCGCAGTACAACCTGGGACTGCGCTACGACGCCGGCCAGGGCGTGGCGCGCGACGCGCGCGAAGCGCTGGCCTGGATGCGCAAGGCAGCGGAGCAGGGCCATGCGCCGGCCCAGTTCAACCTCGGCCTGCGCTACGACAAGGGCCAGGACGTCGAGCAGGACAGCCGGCAGGCGATCCTGTGGTACGGCCGCGCCGGCGAGCAGGGACACGCCAGCTCGCAGTTCAATCTCGCGCTGATCTACGACACGGGTCACGGCGTGGCGCGCGACGAGGCGCTGGCCCTGGCATGGTACCGGCGCGCCGGAAACCAGGGCCATGCCGGCGCCCAGAACAGCCTCGGCATGCGCTATGAACGCGGACAGGGCGTCGCGGTCGACGCGGCGCAGGCGGCCGCCTGGTACCGGCGCGCGGCCGAGCAGGGACTGCCGGCGGCCCAGTACCAACTTGGGCAGCTGCTCGATGCCGGCAACGGGGTCGAGCAGGATCCGGCCCAGGCGACCGAGTGGTATCGCAAGGCGGCCGAGCAGGGACACCTGCGCGCCCAGTTCGACCTGGGCCTGCGCTATGAGAGTGGCAACGGCGTCGAACAGGACAGCGCGCAGGCCCTGGCCTGGTACCGGCGCGCGGCCGGCCAGGATTACGCGCCGGCCCAGTACATGGTCGGCGCGCTGCTCGACCGCCTGGAGAGCGGCGACCCGTTCGAGGCGACCGACTGGTTCCACAAGGCGGCCGACCACAGGCACGCGCTGGCACAGTTCGAGCTGGGGCTGCGCTACGACTGCGGCAAGGGCGTGGAGCGCGACTACGAGGCGGCCCATTTCTGGTACCTGTGCGCCGCGCGCCAGGGCCATGCGCGGGCCCAGTTCAACCTCGGCGTGATGTATGCGGCGGGACAGGGCGCCCAGCGCGACCTGGTCGAAGCCTATGCCTGGCTGCACCGGGCCGGCGGCGCCGGCGTGGCGCCGGCCACGGCCTACATGGCAAAGATCGCCGGGCGGATGGAGCCGCAACAGTTGTCCCAGGCGGAGCGTTTGATTTCAGTCTGATGTACCGCATTTGAACCGTCGGCAGGTGTGCACGGCTGCGCCAGTGCACCGTGTGCGTATGCACGCCGCGTTATACTGTATGCCCATACAGTCACGCCTGCGCGATGGAACTCAACGACAAGCTCGAAATCCTGGCCGACGCGGCCAAGTACGACGCATCCTGCGCCAGCAGCGGTGCGCCCAAGCGCGGCTCCGAAGGCAAGGACGGCCTGGGCGCCACCACCGGCATGGGCATCTGCCACAGCTATACGCCGGACGGCCGCTGCGTCTCGCTGCTCAAGATCCTGCTCACCAATTTCTGCATCTACGACTGCCAGTACTGCATCAACCGGCGCACCTCGAACGTGCCGCGGGCGCGCTTCGCGGTCGACGAGGTGGTCAAGCTGACCCAGGATTTTTACCTGCGCAACTACATCGACGGCCTGTTCCTCAGCTCGGGCATCATCCAGTCGGCCGACTACACGATGGAGCAGCTGGTCGCGGTGGCGCGCCAGCTGCGCGAGGTGCACCAGTTCCGCGGCTACATCCACCTCAAGACCATCCCCGACGCCGATCCATTGCTGATCCAGGAAGCCGGCCGCTGGGCCGACCGCCTGTCGGTGAACATCGAGCTGCCGACCCACGACAGCGTGACCCGCCTCGCGCCCGAAAAGAGCGTCCACACGATCAAGCTGGCGATGGGTTCCATTCGCCGCAAGCTGGACGAAAAAGCCGAAGAGCCGAAGGCGCCGGCCTTTGCGCCGGCCGGCCAGAGCACGCAGATGATCGTCGGCGCCGACGCCAGCGACGACCACACCATCCTGAACACGGCCGAGACGCTGTACGGCAGCTATAAACTCAAGCGCGTGTACTACTCGGCCTTCAGCCCGATCCCGCAAAGCCCCGGCAGCGTGCCGCTGGCGCCGCCGCCGCTGCTGCGCGAGCACCGCCTGTACCAGGCAGACTTTCTGTTGCGCGGCTATGGCTTCACGGCCGGCGAACTGATGCCGCAGACGGGCAACCTGGCGCTGGACGTCGACCCCAAGCTGGCCTGGGCCTTGAGCAATCGCGAGCATTTTCCGATGGACCTGAACCGGGTGGATGCATCGCTGATCCCGCGCATTCCTGGCATCGGCCTGCGCAACGCCAAGCGCATCGTCGAGCTGCGCCGCCTGCGCCGCATCCGCTGGGAAGATCTGTCTCGCCTGCGCTGCAGCCTCAAGAAGCTCGCCCCCTTCGTCGTCACCGCCGACTACAAGCCGGCGCAGGGCGCGACCAGTTCCGACCTGCTGCGCAAGCACATGGCCGATGCGCCGCAGCAGATGAACCTGTGGCCCGAATTGCAGGCGGCATGAACCTGGACGCCAGCGCCGCCGCCCTCGCCGCAACCGCGGTAGCGAGCGTGCGCGCGGGCCAGCCGTTGCTGGTGGACGGTTTTACCACGTGGCGCGCGGTGGCGCGCGAACTGCTGCGCGCCGGCGTGCCGCCCCAGGCGATCACCTGGGGTGCGCCGGGCGCCGACCTGTTCTCGGGTGCGCCGGGCGAGGCCGCGCATCATGGAGGCGACCTTCTGTCGTCCCAGGTGCAAGCAGCCGCGCAGGAGCCTTCGAACGCAACGGCGCCAAGGCCGCCGAGGCCACAAGTCCCGCGCTCCCTGATGGAGATGCTGCAGACCGCCGCCTGCTACCGCGACCATGACCGCTGGGCCTTCCTGTACCGGGTGATCTGGCGCTGGCAGCAGGGCGAGCACGACGTGCAGTCGCCCGCCGATCCGGACGGGCAGCGGCTGCACACGATGGCCAAGGCAGTGCGGCGCGAGGTACACGATATGCACGCCTACATCCGATTCCGCGAACGGCCGATGGAGGCCGGCGCGCCCCATTTCGTGGCCTGGTTCGAACCCGCCCACGATGTCTTGCCGCAGGTGGCCGAACACTTCGTCGCGCGCATGGGCAAAGTGAGCTGGATGATCGCCACGCCCGACGCCAGCGTGCTGTGGGACGGCGCCACCCTGCACCATACCGGCCCCCTGATGTCGAGCGCGGCCGATCTCGACGATGCCGGCGAGGCGCTGTGGCTGACCTATTACCGCAGCATCTTCAATCCGGCGCGCCTGAACACGCAGGTGATGAACAGCCATATTCCTTCGCGCTTCTGGAAGAACCTGCCGGAAGGCGCGCTGGTGCCGTCCCTGGTAAGCCAGGCCGGCCTCGGCGCGCGCCGCATCGGCCAGGTGGAGGCGGTGGGAAGGCGCAGCGGTCGCACGATCCCGATCGAAGCGGAAATGGCGCAGCCCGAGCGACAGCTGCCGTCGAAGCTGGACGAGTGCCGACGCTGCGAGCTCTGGGAACACGCGACCCAGGCGGTCGGCGGCGAAGGGCCGAAACACGCAAAGATCATGCTTGTCGGCGAACAGCCGGGCGACCAGGAAGACCTGGCCGGCCGGCCCTTCGTGGGCCCGGCCGGCAAGCTGCTCGACCGCGTGTTCGAGCAGGCCGGCGTGGAGCGCGAGGGCGTCTACATCACCAACGCCGTCAAGCATTTCAAGTGGGAGCCGCGCGGCAAGCGGCGCCTGCACAAGACGCCGGCGCAGAAGGAGATCGAGGCCTGCCACTACTGGCTCGAGAAGGAGATCGCCACCCGCAAACCCAGGGTCATCGTGGCCATGGGCGCGACCGCGCTCAAGTCGGTGCTGCAGACCGGCAGCGTGACGTTGAAGGACAAGCTGGGACGGCCGGTGCGCCATGGCGACAGCTGGGTGGTGACGGTCTATCACCCGTCGTACGTGCTGCGCGTGCCGGACGAAGCGAGCAAGCACGAGGCGCTTTCGGTGATGGTCGAGGGCTTGAGGCTGGCGCAGGAATTGCTGGACCGGCCCGACGTTCCGGAGCCGCCGGAAGGCTGACATATGCATTTATATGCACAATATGCGCTGCTCATGTAATTGAAACAGCCGTGTTACAGCGGGTTCGCCAACGATGCCATTGGCGTAAGATCTGGCGATTCTCATCACCGGATCATTTCATGAACAAGCTCGCCGTACCTGCTTTCTGCATATGCATGCTGGCCGCTCCCGCCTGGGCGCAATCGGAAGATGTGGCCGTCACGGCGCAGGCCGCCGTCGATGCGCTTGAGACCGCTGCCGAACCGGTGCCGGAGCAGATCCACGTCGTGGCCCAGCGTCCCGGCCCGGGTATGTGGAAAGTGTCGAAGGGCGAGCACGTCTTGTGGGTGTTCGGCATGTACGGGCCGGTGCCGCAGGACATGCAGTGGCGCTCGCAGCAGGTCGAGAATGTGATCCGTAATTCGCAGGAATACCTGTCGCCGCCAACCGCTTCAGCCAATCCCGGTTTCTTCAAGTCGATCACACTATTGCCGAGCATGATCGGTATGCGCAAGAATCCGGATGGCGCAACCTTGCGCGACGTGATGCCGGCCGAAGACTACGCGCGCTGGACCGCGCTCAAGGCCAAGTACCTGCCTGAGAACGATGACGTCGAGCGCGAGCGTCCGATCTTCGCGGCGGAGGTGTTGTCGAACGCCGCGCGCAAGCAGGCGGGCCTGGTCGACAGCTACACGGTGCGCAAGCCGCTGCTGGACCTGGTCAAGAAGGCGAAGCTGAAGGAGACCGCGTCGACCTTCCAGCTGCCGATGGACAATGCGCGCACGGTGCTGAAGAATTTCAAGAAATCGACCCTGGGCGACGCCGCCTGCCTGACGCGCACGATGGCTACGCTGGAACAGGACCTCGAGGCCGCCAGCCGGCGCGCCAATGCATGGGCCAAGGGCGACGTGGATGAGATGCGCAAGCTGGACTTCGCCACGCGTGAAGAGGCCTGCTTCGGCGCCCTGATGAACAGCGCGGCATTCGATGCCGAGCCCGAATTCAAGAACATGAAGGCACGCGCGGATGCGATGTGGATTGCTTCGGCCGAGAAGGCGCTCGCGGCCAATGCCTCGACCTTCGCCGTGCTGAAGATCGAGAGTATCTTCGACCCGAAAGGGGTGATTGCTGCGCTGGCAGCGAAGGGATATACGGTCGAGCAGCCGGATTGATCCGGGGCAGGCGCGGGAGGGACGGGAAATTGTCAAACCGTCCCAAACGCGCGTAGAATGCTGGCAACGCGGGTGTAGTTCAATGGTAGAACGGCAGCTTCCCAAGCTTCATACGAGGGTTCGATTCCCTTCACCCGCTCCACGCGATCATGTCGTATCCGCCGATGCTCATGAAATGATCTTCAAGACATCATTCAAAGACCGCTCTCTGCTGCTGTTGACGGGCCTCGTCGCAGCAGGGGCAGCATGGGCCTTCTGGCGCTACCTCGGCGAAAACGGATTTGTCGTGCTGGCGGCCATTGCGATGGTAACGCTCTGGCTCGACAATCGGCGTCTGCGGCGCCAACTGCGCGACAAGCCACCGTCCGGGCCGGAACAGCACTGATAGCAGCGCCATCTCATCTTTAGACGCAGTATCCTGTTGATTCCTGCACTCAGCCATGCGAGGAACAAGGATGATACTGGACTCACCTTCACGCCGCCGCCTACTGCAAGCAATGCTCGCCGCATCCGGCAGCCTGGCCCTGCCAATGCTGCACGCCGCGCCAGCCAGGGCGCCGCTGCTCACCCGCCCGATCCCCTCGTCCGGTGAGCAGATCCCCGTCATCGGCCTGGGCAGCTGGATCACCTTCAACGTCGGCCGCGACCCGCAGGCGCGCAAGGAATGCCAGGAGGTGATGCGCCAGTTCCTCGCTGGCGGCGGCCGGATGATCGACTCGTCCCCCATGTACGGCTCGGCCCAGGACGTGATCGGCGAAGCCGTGCAAGCCATCAAGCCGCCGACCTTGTTCTCGGCCGACAAGGTGTGGATCAGCGGCGGCGCCCGTGGCGTGCAGCAGATCGAGACTTCCCGAAAACTGTGGCGCGTGCCACGCTTCGACCTGCTGCAGGTGCATAACCTGCTGTCGTGGGAAGAGCATCTGCAGACCCTGCTGGCGATGAAGAAGGAGGGGCGGCTGCGCTATGTCGGCATCACGACGTCCGAAGGGCGGCGCCACGGCGAGATCGAGAAGATCATGGCCTCGCACCCTATCGACTTCGTGCAAATCTCGTACAACGCCCTCGACCGCGAGGTCGAACAGCGCATCCTGCCGCTGGCGCGCGAGCGCCGCATCGGCGTGATCGTCAACCGGCCGTTCCGCCAGGGAGATTTGACGCAGGCGCTGGCCGGCAAGCCGCTGCCCGGCTGGGCCGCGGATATCGGCTGCACCACCTGGGCGCAGGCGCTGCTGAAGTTCCTTGTGTCCCATCCCGCCGTCACCTGCGCGATCCCCGCCACCTCGAACGTGGCCCACGTGCGCGAGAACCTGCTGGCCGGCACTGGCCGGATGCCCGACGAGGCCCTGCGCAAGCGCATCGCCCAGGATGCCGAAAGGCTGGCATGAGCGAGTGGTGGACCTATACACTGTCAGACTTCCTGATGTTCTCGCAACGCAGCTACTACCGGCTCATCGCCCTGTACAACGAGGCGGTCTGGCCCGCGCACCTGCTGGCGCTGGCGGCCGGCCTGATCGTCATCGGCTGCATCGCGCGCCCTGGCGCCCACACCCGCCGCATCGCGCTGCTGGTGCTGGCCGTGGCCTGGGGCTGGGTGGGGTGGGCGTATCAACTGGAACGCTATGCGGACATCAATACCGCCGGCCCCTGGTTCGCGCTCGCCTTCGGCGTGCAGGCCGTGATGCTGTGCTTCATGGCGCTGCAGTCGCGCGCTGCGACGCCGGCCGGGATGCAGAAGCAGGTAGCGCTGGGGCTGACCGGCCTGGCGGTGATCGCGTACCCGCTACTGGCGCCGGGTAGCGGCCGTGGCTGGAGCCAGGCCGAGGTGTTCGGCATCGTACCCGATCCGACCGCGATTGCGACCTTGGGCGTGCTGCTGGCCTGTCGTGCGCACCCGATTGCCTGGCTGATCCCGCTGGCGTGGTGCGCGGTGAGCGGGGCAACTCTGATGGAGCTGCGCGTCTGTTATGCCTGGCTGCTGCCGACGTTCGCCATCCTCGCGGTTGCGGCCGGTTTACTCTTCAGGCATGCAAGGCGTTCGCCAGTACATTGAGCGGCTATTTTCCGCTGTCAGGAAGCTTACGCGCGAGCAGCTGTTTGAGAGAGGCATCCGACATGCCCGGATAACGAATGTCGCCGATGCGCCATGCACCCTGGTTTTTGGTCAGGCGATATTCCAGCTTTACCTTCTCGCCATTAGCAGGATAGGTAAATTCGACAGCCACGATATCGTTCGGCATGGAACGGATCGACAAGTCGACTGCGGCAGGGTCTTGCGAGGCGAAGATCGGGTCGAAGTCGAGGTTGCAGATCCCACCGACCTTGGCGACGCAAAGACGATCCTTGATCAGTAGAGAAGTCAGCTCCTGGTCGAAATAGCGACGAAGGACCGGGTCCTCTTGCTGCGCCAGCGGTTTGCCAAAGAGATCGTCTGAGCTTGAAAGTACCTGCCATGCAAATGCCTTGTACAGGCTGCCGACAATGGCGATCTTCTCGTCGGCTACGTGTGGCGCCGCACCTGTCTGCGTCACGAGCACGAAAGCCAGCGATGTCGAGCCAAGTACGCGATTAAGGAGGGTAGGCAGCATACTCGGGCTTCTCCCTGCGGTGGGTTGGACCTGCCCGGAAGTCCTTTTGGGCGAACTGGGATTATTGTCGCCCGGCGGGTGAGAACATTGTGCAATCGCAACCATTTGCCAAGGCCAAGTGACCTCAGCAAAAGGCCTTTAGCTCGACAACAGATTGCCCAACCTGAACGAATCCGTTCCCGCCACTTTGCAAATATGCATCCCACGCAGCAGGTGCCGGTGCGCCGTGCTGGCGAACAGCAGTCCCGGACGGCTGGCCGACACGGTGGTCACCTGGCCGCTGACCGGATTGACGATGTCCGCGATCGGCTCGCCCGCCGCCACCTGATCGCCCAGCTTCTTGCGAAACACCAGCACGCCCGCGTGCGGCGCCACCAAAGGCTCGACCGCATCGAGCGGCGTCGGGCCGCAGTGCGCCGCAGGCAGGGCGTTCGCCGGGATGTCGAGCACACCCACATGCGCCAGGTACTGCAGGATGGCGTCGGCATCCTGCTGCGCATAGTCGTAGTTCACGTCGTTCTCGCCGCGCAGTTCGACAGTGACAGCGGCGCAGGCGGGCGGAATGGCGGCGTCCGTAAAATGGTCGGCCAGGTCCCACCACACCCGGCTGCAGGCTTCGTCGAAGGCTTCGCCGCCCGACTCCTTCGCCACCAGCAGCACGCGCGCGCCCATCAGGTCGGCCAGTGGCTGGATCACGTCGACCAGCGGCGTGCCGGTGTACATGTGCAGCACCGCCTCGTTATCGCAGTGCAGGTCGAGCACGATGTCGGCGTCGATCGCCATCGTCAGCAGGAGTTTCTTGAGCGTGGCGGCATTGTCCGCCGGCTCCCAGGCCGCCACCTCGTCGCGGGCCAGCTCGCGGATCAGCGCGACGTTGGCCGCAGCGTCCTGGCCCAGCCGGCCTTCGAGCGCGCTTTTGAGGGCGGCGGCCACGTGGCGATAGGAGCGGTTGAAGTTCAGGCCGGTGGACAGGTCGTAGCGGCCGAAGGGCGCGCCATGCAGCACCTGGGACAGGCCGAGCGGGTTGGCTGCCGGGACCAGGACGATCTCACCCTTGATGCGCCCTTCGGCATCGAGCTTGTCGAGCTGCCCGCGCAGCAGGTGTGCGACCAGCATTGCCGGCACTTCGTCGGCGTGGATCGCGGCCTGGATGTACACCTTCTTGCCGCTGCCGGCTACGCCGTAGTGGAACGACGTCAGGTTCAGGGTGGCGACACTGTCTTCGATGGCGATCGGGTGTTTCGTCGAGTGCATGGCAAGGAGCTCCGGCGTTGCTGGGGGAAGACACCAATTATGCGCGATTCCGCCTTGCCGCCACGCACGGTCGATGGTGGGAGCAGCTGCGCTATAATGACAGCCGTTTTTTCCGCATACTCAACGCTCCCCATGTCTTCTGAAAAGCCTACCAGTGGTCCGGCACGGTCCATGCTGTACGATCCAACCGAACACCGCATCCGCAGTTTCGTCACGCGCGCAGGGCGGCTGTCGACCGCGCAGGCGCGGGCTTTCGAGGAGCATGGACCCAAGTTCCTGATCGAATACAAGAAGGAAACGCTCGACCTCGAACAGGCCTTCGGCCGCAAGGCGCCGGTGGTTCTCGAAATCGGCTTCGGCATGGGCGACACCACGGCCCATATCGCGAAGCTGATGCCCGAGAAGGACTTCCTGGGCGTCGAAGTACACACGCCGGGCGTGGGCAGCCTGCTCAAGCAGATCGGCGAGCAGGGCATCGATAACCTGCGCCTGGTCCAGCACGACGTGTTCGAAGTGCTGAACCACACGATCGCCGACGGCTCGCTGCACGGCGTGCACGTGTTCTTCCCAGATCCATGGCACAAGGCGCGCCACAACAAACGCCGCCTGATCCAGCCGGCCTTCGTCAAGCTGCTGTGCCAGAAGATCGCGCCGGGCGGCTACCTGCACCTGGCGACCGACTGGGAAGACTATGCGGTGCAGATGCTCGAGGTCTTGAGCGCCGAGCCGGAGCTGGTCAACACCGCCGAGGGCTATGCGCCGCAGCCTGCATACCGTCCGCTGACCAAGTTCGAGAACCGCGGCATCAAGCTGGGTCACGGCGTCTGGGACCTGGTCTTCACGCGCAAGTAAGTGTCAATCCGGGGGCGAATCGTCGTTCGTTCCCCCGTCTTCGTCGTTCGTCGCCACCTGCTGTCCCGGGCCACCGGAAGTTCCTAGACTGGACTCGTTGATATACATTAACGAGCACAGAGGAGAACGGCATGTGGAAACGCATCGAACAATGGAACCGTGAGGTGGAATCAGAGCAGCTCGCGGTCCTGCGCGACCCTGCGCTGGTGGATCAGGTGCCGGCCGGCTGCCGCCGTTTTTTCGCCCGCAAGCTGGCGGAAATGTCGCCCGCCGAGCGCGAATCCCTGTACAAGTTTTCCAGTACCGTCAGCACCTCGGCCGCCCTGCTGGCGGTGCTCAAGCTGAGCGTCGTGCTGTCGGTGCTCGGTTTCCTGATCAATCTTGCCTTCCTGCCGTCGACACCATGGTGGCAAACGGTCGTCGCCGCCAATGCGATCGGCATTGCGGTGGCCATGTCGCTGATCGGCGTCTGGTTCAACTACGGGAAGGTCGTGCGCGCCAAGGGCAGGGCGCTGGTCACGATCGTCGGCCTCGGCCTGGTGGGCGGGCTGTTCGGCGGATTGACCGCGATGTTCGAGACGGGCAGCCATTGGTCCATCCTGGTCGACAAGCTGCCCAGGATCGTCGTGACCGTGATACTCGTCGTGACTGCACTGGTGGCGATACCGGTCATCCTGGTTGCCGTACTGCGCAATCGTCACTACGAAATCCAGGCCGCGCAACTCAAACGCGATGCCGAGCAGGAACGCCTGGCGCGCGAACTGAGCGAAACCCAACTGCGCCTGCTGCGCGCCCAGATCGAACCGCACTTCCTGTTCAACACCCTGGGCGCAGTGCAGCAGCTGGCCGAGCAGGGTGCTCCGCGCGCTGCCGAACTCACGGCCCACCTGATCGACTTCCTGCGCGGCAGCATGAGCGATATGCGCTGCGAGCAGGTGGCGCTGGCCACCGAATTCGGTCTGGTCGAGTCCTACCTGCGGGTGATGCAGATCCGTATGGGCGAACGGCTGCGCTACACGGTCGACGTGCCGGAAGCGCTGGCAGCCACCCAGGTGCCCAGCATGCTGGTGCTGACCCTGGCCGAGAACGCGATCAAGCATGGCATCGAACCGTCCCTGCACGGCGGCGAGATCGTCGTCACGGCCCACGACGACGAGGGAACGATCCGCATCCGGGTGCGCGACAGCGGCGTCGGCATGAGCGACACGCCGGGCGCCGGCACCGGCCTGGAAAACGTACGCCACCGCCTGCGCCTGGCCTATGGCGAAGGAGCCTGCCTGCTGCTCTCCGAAGCCGAACCTGGCCTGCTGGCCGAAATCGCCATCCCCTGCAAGGAGCCGAAATGAGTGTCACAGTGCTGGTCGCCGAAGACGAACCCCTGATGCGCGAGCGCCTGCTCGGCATGCTGGCCACGGCCTGGCCCGAAGCCCAGGTAGTCGCTGCGCCCGAGAACGGCATCGATGCCTGGGACGCCTGGCTCGAGCACGAGCCGCAGGTGGTCTTTCTCGACATCCGCATGCCCGGCATGTCGGGCCTGGAAGTGGCCGAGCGCATCGGCCGCCGTTCGCACGTGGTGTTCGTCACCGCTTACGACCAGTATGCGGTCGATGCCTTCGACACCGGTGCGGTCGACTACCTGCTCAAACCCATCCAGCCGGGTCGGCTCGACAAGGCCCTGGCGCGCCTGCGCGAGAAGCTGGACGCCCGTCCGGACGATGTCAGCGAGGTGGTACAGCAGGTGAAGGCGGCGTCGCCGCCACCGAAGCGCGAAAAGCTCAAATGGCTCAAGGCCAGCGTCGGCAAGCAGATTCGCCTGATCGACGTCGAGGAGGTGCTGTTCTTCCAGGCCGACACCAAGTACACGCGGGTGGTGCTGGCCGACTCGGAGGCGCTGGTGCGCATCCCGCTCAAGGACCTGGTGGGCGGACTCGATGCGGGCCTGTTCTGGCAGATCCACCGCGGCACGCTGGTGAACGTGAATGCGATCCGGGCGGCCGAGCGGGTCGATGCCGAACGCATGCAGGTGCTGCTGCGCGGGAGCGACGAGGTGCTCCCGGTCAGCCGCAGTTTCACCCACCTGTTCCGGGAGTAGTCCGGTCAGCTCATCTCGTTGATGATCGCGACGATCTCGTCGCCATACGAGACGAGCTTCTTCTCACCGACGCCCGATACGCCGCGCAGCTGGTCGATCGACGACGGCTTGACCTTGGCGATCTCGCGCAAGGTCGCATCCTGGAACACGACATAGGCCGGCACGCCGTGCTCGCGCGCGGTGCCCATGCGCCACGAGCGCAGGCGGTCGAAGATCGCCTGTTCGTCGCGCGACAGTTCGGTTTCTTCGTAGCTCGAGCGCGAGGTGGACGGACGCTTTGCCTTGACCGGCTTCTGGTACTGGCGCAGCTGCACCTTCTGCTCGCCCTTGAGCACCGGGCGCGCGGCGTCGGTGAGCTTGAGCGAACTGAAGGCGTCGTGGTCGACCGTCACCAGGCCGAGGGCGATCGCTTGCCGCAGGATGGCGCGCCATTCCTGTTCGGAGCGGTCGGCGCCGACGCCATACACGGTGAGCTTGTCGTGATGCCACTGGCTGATGCGCTCGGTCTGCGCGCCGCGCAGCACGTCGATCACGTGGCCGCCGGCGAAGCGCTGGTCGACCCGGTAGATGGCCGACAGCAGCTTTTGCACCGGCACCGAGCCGTCGAAGCTGACCGGCGGCACCAGGCAGGTATCGCAGTTGCCGCAAGGGCCGGAGCGCTCGCCGAAGTAGTCGAGCAGGCGCATGCGCCGGCAGCTGAGCGTTTCGCACAGGCCCAGCATGGCGTCGAGCTTCATCGACAGCACGCGCTTGAAGGTTTCGTCGGCCTCGGATTCGTCGATCATGCGGCGCTGCAGGACCACGTCTTGCAGGCCATAGGCCATCCAGGCGCTGGCAGGAGCGCCGTCACGGCCGGCGCGGCCCGTCTCCTGGTAATAGCCCTCGATGCTCTTGGGCAGGTCGAGGTGGCAGACGAAACGCACGTCGGGTTTGTCGATGCCCATGCCGAAGGCGATGGTGGCGACCATGACGATATTCTCTTCGCGCAGGAAGCGGGCCTGGTTGGCGGCGCGCACCGTGTGCTCCATGCCGGCGTGATACGCCATGGCGCGGATGCCGTGCTCGTTCAAAAAGTCCGCCGTCTCCTCGACCTTCTTGCGCGACAGGCAATAGACGATGCCGGAATCCTGCGCGTGTTCGCTGCTGATGAAATCGATCAGCTGCTTGCGGCCGGTGGTTTTCTCGACGATCGAGTAGCGGATATTGGGACGGTCGAACGACGAGACGAACTGGCGCGCGTCTTCGAGCTGCAGGCGGTGCGCGATCTCGGCCCGGGTCTGCTGGTCGGCGGTCGCGGTGAGGGCGATGCGCGGCACGTTAGGAAAGCGCTCGTGCAGGATCGACAGCCGGATGTATTCGGGCCGGAAGTCATGACCCCATTGCGAGACGCAGTGGGCCTCGTCGATGGCGAACAGCGAGATACGGCTGCTTTCGAACAGTTCGAGGCAGCGCGGCGTCATCAGGCGCTCGGGCGCCACGTAGACCAGGTCGATCTCGCCGGTACGCACCAGGCGCTCGATGCGCATGGCTTCTTCGAAGCTCTGGGTCGAGTTGAGGAAGGCCGCGCGCACGCCGACTTCTTCCAGCGCATCGACCTGGTCTTGCATCAGCGCGATGAGCGGGGAGACGACGACGCCGACGCCGTCGCGCAGCAGGGCGGGGATCTGGTAGCACAGCGACTTGCCGCCGCCGGTCGGCATCAGGACCAGCGCGTCGCCACCGCTGGCCACGTGTTCGACGATCTCTCCCTGCTGCCCGCGGAAGGCGGGATAGCCGAAGACCGTCTCCAGCACGTGGAGAGCGCGCGCGCCGAGGTCGGCGCCGATATCGGGATTCATACTGTCTGTTTCAGTGTTTTGGATCTGGGTAAGGCGCTAGTTTACTCCGACCAGTTGACCAAGCCAAAGTGAGCGGTCACCAGCACCAGGATACCGAATACGATACGGTACCAGGCGAAGATCGTGAAGTCGTGCGTGCTGATGTAGCGCAGCAACCAGCGCACGCACAGGAAGGCGGCGATGAAGGCCGAGACGAAGCCGAGGCCGAACATCGGGACGTCGGCCATCGACAGTGCCTCGCGTTCCTTGACCACAGAATACACCGTAGCGCCAAGCATCGTCGGCATGGCAAGGAAGAACGAGAACTCGGTGGCCGCCTTGCGCGACAGGCCGAACAGCATGCCGCCGATGATGGTCGAGCCCGAACGGCTGGTGCCGGGAATCAGGGCGAAGGACTGGGCGAAGCCGACCTTCAGGGCATCGAGCGCCGTCATCTGGTCGACCGTCTCGACCCGCGGCGGCGTCGCGCGCTGGCGCTGGCGGTGTTCCACCCACAGGATGATGACGCCGCCCACGACCAGGGCGATCGCCACCGGCACCGGGTGGAACAGGAGTTCGGTGATCGTGGCGCTGAACAGCACGCCGGCCACGGCGGCCGGCATGAAGGCGATCGCGACGTTGCGCGCGAAGCGCTGCTGCAGCGGATCCGAGCCCAGCCCGGCGAACAGGCGCATGACACGCTCGCGGTACTCCCAGACGACGGCCAGCACGGCGCCCAGCTGGATCACGATCTTGAATACCGTTTCTCTGACGCCTGTGAAGTTGAGCAATTCGCCCGCAAGAATCAGGTGACCAGTGGAAGAAATCGGAAGAAATTCGGTGAAGCCCTCGACCAGGCCCATGATGATCGCCTTGATGGCGAGCGCAATATCCATGAATTGTGTTGGTGTGGAAGTGATCTGGGGACGAGCCGGGACAGGCACGCCGGCTTGGGCTCGAAGCTTACCATGAGCCGGGCCGCCACCGTTGGGCTAACTGAACCGTACGGGCGATTTTGCGGGGGTAATGTGCGGCCGGCCGGCGCCTGGACCTGCGCGCGAATGAAAAAAGCGCTTGCATCGAATGTGAAATCGCGTGCTAAACTAAATCCATGAGTAATCCTGCACTCACCCAATGAGTCTATTATTGGTCATCATCCTTGCCGCGCTGTCCTGGCTGGCATTTCATGACTGGCAGTTGCCCAACGCATTACGCTACCGACCCTTCCAGGGCCGGGTCTGGCGCAGTTCCTTCCCATCCGCATCCCGTAAAGACATCCGCGAATTCCTGTCGGTGTTCGGCGCCGCCTTCTCGTTCGGCGACAGCGAGAAGCTGCACCTGCGTCCCGACGACCAGGTGCTGGGCGTGGTGCGCGCCGCCAGGTCCGCACGCTGGATGCCCGACGCATCCGACATCGAGCCGCTGGCGCGCGCTCTGCGCGAGCGCTACGACCTGCGGCTGGACGAGGTCTGGCATGACGGCTTGACCCTTGGCGGGTTGTTCCAGCGCGTGCAACAGGCGCGTGGAAAATCGGCGGTCTAGCTCAGGAAGATGCGCAGGCAGGTGCGGTAGCCTTTTCCAGCTCGCTCAGCCAGCGGATCGCCTGCGGGCGGTCGTCGCCGCACATCTCGTGCGATGGCTGCAGGCCGCCGCAGAAGGCCGGCCGTTCCGGTTGCCCAAAGATGCGGCAGCGTTCATCCTCTCCCAATTGCACGCAACGCACCCCGGCCGGTTTGCCGTTTGGCATACCGGGAATCGGGCTGGTGATCGAGGGCGCGGTGCAGCAGGCGCCGCATTGCGGCCGGCACTGGAAAGAGGCGGACATGGACATCGAGGATTGCCTGAAACAGAGCCCGCCAGTATACCTCCGTCGTCTGCAATGGCCGGCAACATCTTCGTGAAACCGGTTTAATCTACGGTTACTACCATATTTCGACTAATATAGTTTCGGTTATACAACGCTTGCTTGACTGTACGGACGAGCGCGGTCTATATTGGTTGTTCCTTAGATAATTTCTGGGCGGGAATATGGACTGCCAACTTGACAGCAAGCCGCGCTGGGAACGTCGCAAGGATGCGCGTCCCAAGGAACTCCTGGCATCTGCCATGGAGCTGTTCGTCGAACGCGGTTTCGCCTCTACGCGCCTGGAAGACGTGGCGCGCCGCGCGGGGGTGTCGAAGGGAACGCTTTACCTGTATTACGCCAACAAGGAAGACTTGTTCAAGGCCGTCGTCCGCCAGACCATCCTGCCGATGATCGACGATGCCGAGACCTCGGTGGCGGAGTTCGATGGGCATAGCGCCGAATTACTGCGCCATGTGATGCTGTCGTGGTGGGTGCGCATCGGCTCGACCAAGGCCTCAGGCATCAGCAAGCTGATCCTCGCCGAAGCCGATAATTTCCCTGAACTGGCGCGCTTTTACCAGGAAGAGGTCATGACGCGCCGCATGCGCATGATTTCGAACATGCTCGAGCGCGGCATCCGCCGCGGCGAATTCCGCGCGATCGACGTGTCGCAGACGGCCCAGGTGCTGATCGCGCCGCTGCTGATGCTCTCGACCTGGAAGCATACGATCGCCCCCTGCGAGCGCTGCGACCTGCAGCCCGAGGCCTTCCTGGAAGCCTTCCTCGACATCACCCTGCACGGCCTGCTTCCTCCATCCAAGTAACTTGTCAATCACGCCAGGGACGGATTTCTGGCGTTCATCCCCCCCAAACTGCAGACTGTCGCAATTTTCCTCTGGCTCGGCCGTGCATCGTTAAGATGTGCGTCCAGAGGCCATTGAGCGATTAGAATATCGGATTATTTATTTTTCCACCGAGAACTGAAATGAATATCGAACAAGCCCGCTTCAACATGATCGAACAGCAAATCCGTCCTTGGAACGTCCTGGACGAGGACGTGCTGGCGCTGCTGCACGTGGTCAAGCGCGAACAATTCGTGCCGAAGGCCTACGAGAACCTGGCATTTGCCGACGTCGAGATCCCGCTGGCGGGCGGCGAAACGATGTTCAATCCGAAGGTCGAAGCGCGCATCGTGCAAGAGATCGCGGTGCAGAAACATGAGAACGTGCTGGAGATCGGCACCGGTTCCGGCTACATGACCGCGCTGCTGGCGCACACCGCGCGTCACGTGACCACGGTCGAGATCCAGCCAGAAAGCGTCACCCTGGCCAAGGAAAACCTGGCCAAGGCGGGTGTGATCAATGTCAGCGTGGAAGAAGGCAATGGCGCCCAGGGCTGGTCGACGGGCACCGAATACGACGTGATCGTGGTCTCGGGCGGCCTGCCGGTGCTGCCGGAAGCCCTGGTCAAGCAACTGAAGGTGGGCGGCCGCATGATCGCCATCCTGGGCGAGGCGCCGGCGATGACTTGCCAGCTGATCACCCGCACCTCGGAAACGGCGCACGACGCGGTCAAGGTGTTCGAGACCGTGACCAAGCCGCTGACCGGCGCCGAAGCGCCGTCGCGCTTCACCTTCTGAGGACGAGCGATGCGACAGATAACCGCACCCGAGTTGGCCGCCTGGCTGGCCGACCCGGCGCGCGAGCAGCCGCTGCTGCTCGACGTGCGCGAGGACTGGGAATTCGAGACCTGCAAGATCGCAGGCTCGACCCAGATCCCGATGCACCTGATTCCGGTCCGCGTGGGCGAGATCGACGACGACCGGGAAGTGGTGTGCATCTGCCACCACGGCGCGCGCAGCATGAACGTGGCTGCCTTCCTCGAGCGTAACGGGTTCAGTAACGTAACGAATTTAACGGGCGGGGTACACGCCTGGGCCGTACAGGTCGATCCGTCGATGCCGAAGTATTGACCTGATCCTCAACTAGATGACTCCTGTGGAGATAGCAATGCAGAAACCCCTACTTGCCGTGCTGCTTGCCAGCGCGTGCTTCTCGCTCAACGCACATGCTGCCGACCTGATCCAGGTGTACCAGCAGGCGCTGGCCAACGATGCGACGTATGCGAGCGCGCGCGCCTCGCTGGCCGCCGGCCGCGAGCGGATCACACAGGGGCGTGCAGGCTTGCTGCCGACCGTGGGTCTCAGTGGTGGAATCAGCAAGAACGACAGCGACTTCGATCCATGGAATATCGGCCAGGTGGGCACCTTGCCGAACGGCCAGCCGGGCATCATCGATTCGAGCGGTTCGAACCTGCGCACCAACGAATACACGCTGTCGCTGCAGCAGCCGCTGTACCGCTGGGATCGCTGGCAGACTTACCAGCAGAGCAAGCTGCAGCAGGCGATCGCCGAGGCGCAGTTCGCCCAGGCCCAGCAAGACCTGATCACGCGCGTGGCCACGGCCTATTTCGACGTGCTGGCGGCGCAGGATGCGCTGGAGTCGACCCGCGCCCAGAAGGAAGCGACCACCGAACAGCTCGCGTCGGCCAAGCGCAACTTCGAGGTCGGTACCCAGACCATCACGGACACCCACGAGGCGCAGGCCGCGTATGACCTGGTGCTGGCGCAGGAATTCGCTGCCGTCAATGACCTGGACAACAAGCGCAACACGCTGCAGACGATCATCGGCACCGCGCCGGGCAATCTGGCCGCACTGAAGCCGGGTGTGACGCTGGCGGTACCGCAGCCGGCCACGGTCGATCCCTGGGTATCGTCGGCCGAGAACCAGAACTATGGCGTGACCGTCGGCCAGCTGCAGGTCGAGATCGCCATGCGCGACATCTCGCGCAACCGCGCCGGCCACCTGCCGACCGTCGACCTGGTGGCGAGCTCGACCCGCCGCGACGTCAACGGCCGCACCGGCAGCTCGGGCGACACGAAGAACAATGCGATCGGCGTGCAGTGGAGCGTGCCGATCTTCAGCGGCTTCGCCGTCACCAGCCGGGTGCGCGAATCGATCGCGCTGGAAGACAAGTCCCGCAACGACCTGGAAGCGACCCGCCGCAACGCGGCGCTGCAGGCGCGCCAGTCGTTCCTGGGCGTGAATAGCGGCCTGGCCCAGGTCAAGGCGCTGGAAGCGGCGGAAGTGTCGAGCCAGTCGGCGCTGGAGTCGAACAAGCTGGGTTACCAGGTGGGCGTGCGTATCAATATCGACGTGCTGAACGCCCAGCGCCAGCTGTACCAGACCCGCACCGACCTGTCGCGCGCGCGCTATGACGTGATCATCAACGGCCTGCGCCTGAAGGCGGCGGCCGGTTCGCTGCGCGAGGCGGACCTGGTGCCGGTGAACAGCTTGTTGGGAGAGTGATCTTCCGAGCCTGCGCCATGGATGCGCAGGCAGCTTGAAAAAAGCCCGGGGGCCAGCATGCTGGCAACCCGGGTTTTTTCATTTTTTATCTTACAGCGCGCGTGCCCGGCGCCACTGGATCAGTTCGGCGATGGTGAGGATCGGGAAGGCGCGCTCTTCGGCGAACTGCTCGATCTGCTCGCCGCGCATCATGGTGCCGTCCGGGTTCATCAGCTCGCACAGCACGGCGGCCGGCTGCAGGCCGGCCAGCTTGGCCAGGTCAACCGAGCCTTCGGTGTGGCCGGCGCGCGCCAGCACGCCGCCCGGCGTGGCGCGCAGCGGGAACACGTGACCGGGACGCACCAGGTCGTCCGGCTGCGCATTGCGCGCGATCGCGGCCTGGATGGTGGAGACGCGGTCCGCGGCCGAAACGCCGGTGGTCACGCCATGGCGGGCTTCGATCGAGACCGTGAACGGGGTGCCGTAGCGGCTGCCGTTTTCCGGCGCCATCGGCGGCAGTTCGAGCGCGCGCACCTTCTCGTCGGACAGGCACAGGCAGACGATGCCGCTGCATTCACGGATCATCAGCGCCATGGATTCGACGCTCAGTTTTTCGGCGGCGACGATCAGGTCGGCCTCGTTCTCGCGGTCGAAGTCGTCGAGCAGGATGACGGGAATACCGGCGCGCATGGCGGCCAGGGCGGCGGCGATACGACCTTCGAGGTCATTGCTTTGAAGGGTGTAGGTAGGGACTAACATGTGAAACGCTCCTCGCAGTGGTTGGCGAAAAACGCATCAGGGCAAAGCGAAACCGCGCACCTGTTCAACCGCAAAGGCACGGGTGATCAGGCGCATGACAGCGCACATCTTCTTTCATCCGGACTATACCGTCGGCCCTGGCTTCTCACCAGGTCTGCTGACCCTGCTCAATGGGAGTTGAGCAGGCGCTCGCGGGCTCGACCTGTGAAGGTCATACCGCCGGTGGGGAATCGCACCCCGCCCCGAAGACGTAATTAAGTTGTTGCCTGCTGAGCAGCAGGCGGGAGGATTGTAGCAGCGGTGTGCGGAGTTTGCTGGAGGGCGGTCAAATCCTGGCTGCCGCTCCGTCTGTCAGTCTTGCTGGGTGTCCCATTGCCAGATAGTTTTTCCATACGATGACTCGACATCTGGAAACGCCTCGCCATGCTCGAACCGACGTCTCGACTCTAGGCGCGCGGGCGTGAAGTAGTAACCCGAGTTCTGACACTTGTCGCCTGCTTGGAAGCGTTGGGTCGCCCGTGTGGCAGAGGGCGTGGACGTTTCAACTTCTTCTATGGATTCGAATTCTCCTTCTACAATCTCGACAAAACACCAGTGTGTCGGACGCGCCGTGAATGCATAGCGTGCGACCAAACTTGGAGCTAATGCGAGACTTAGTGAACTGTTCGCGTATTCATCGCTTGCCAGATCTGGGTTTGACAAGTTTGCCAAAACAAAGTCACGCATTGCTGCTTCATCGATCCAGAGCCTGGATCGTCCAACTGCGGCCAAAGCTGCTAGACCCAGATCGTTAAATGTCGAGCTCGGTATTAGTTTGCCATGTGGTGAGCCATTCCATGCGAACTGCAGAGAAGCGTGCGGATCGTCAACGGCGACATATACACCGGTTCGGGGCGGTACTTGGTCCGTACCTGAAATGACCTCTGGCAATACCCGAAACTTTGGAATTGTCTGCATTGCCGATGCATGATCTACCCATGCCAGCGCAAGTTCAAAGTCGCTCCACCAACTTACTTGATAACGTTTCTGCATTGTGCTATCGATCTTGCGAGCATAATTTGAGAGTTCGGCGAACATGGCATCAAATTGCTCTTCTTCGTCGACAGTGGCCCATTGCATCGAATACTCGCTTAATCCGCGAGCACATTGGTGAGTGCCTGTGACATGGAAAATATTGGAGGAGCGATCAGATATGGCTTTCGTGACAGACTGTTGAAAATCAGCTAAAAATTGCCAGGCGCAATTTGACCAGTTCTCGGTCGTGTCGCGATCCCCCCATTGTGCGCTATGCAAGAATCGATCCCTTCCCTCAATGCGGCTTTGATTGACTTTTGATTCAGCAAAAGATTTTATTTGATAGACTCGATCGCGAAGCCCCTCTAAATAACTTGATGATGAAAAATAGTATAGGAGAGCCGCTTGCTTCTTTTGCCAAGTGGTGAGGGAAATGTTCTGAGTCATGATTTTTTTTCGCTCTCAGTTATTAATTTGTGTGGTTTGACCAGGAAGAGATGGAAGGCCGATCCTTTGGCTGAAACCAGCTCCTCCGAATTCGGTATAGTCCCATCCGGTTTCAAACGGGCCACTTATATTCGGATGATTGATGGATTCCCGTATTTCGACATACTGATCCCTTTCGGATTTTTCGATTTTTTCGTATGTGGCTCGATCGATTGATTGAGTCAGGTATTCATTATCTTCGCCTGTTCTCTTGTAAAATTTCGTTGTATCGTTTCGCGGGTCAGCTCTATCGATTTTGAAAACTATTTGCTCACCCCCACCTTCGAGATGATGATCTGGAAGCATCTCCTTTTTCTGACCAGCTGCAGGTCCTTGCCATGCCTTTAAAGTCTCTCCCGGCTTGACGTCGTAGACAACAAACTGGCCATTCCCATTCCAATCTGGCCATACCGCGAGAATTTTTCTCCAAGCAGCTTTTGGATCTGGAGAGTTCTGTATTTCGTTAAAGACTTTCTCGCTTATCCAGCAGTCACTCATGGCTCGGCTATTAGGAGATATAATCCGAAAAAGACGTGTTGGTCCTTTGATGGAAACACTAGCCATTTTGTGGAAGGATTCTATGTTGTCATCGCTTAGCGACGGCCAACCCTCTTTGACCTTTTCCTCGACGCGCTGGCGCTCTACATTTACTTTTTGTGAAGGGAATTTCAGATTTTGTCCCGTGCTCAGCCATGATGGCTTCGGGTTCGAATTTCTCATCTGGGTTACGGCTGCAGCCTCCGGGATTCCTCCACGGTAGTGGACATTCTTAACGTTTATAATTCCGTGGCGCAGTCTTAGCGATTCTTTTCCCAGTCGCATGATGATCGCATCGAGTATCTCATCTATCGGCCCACATGCTTTCCGTAACCCTTCATCCGCTTTCCCTCGAACCCAAACGATTGTATCGAGCGCCGCTTTCGCCTTGGTTCCCACGCGAGGAATATGCTGGACCTTGGCTACAAGGGCTTGTGTCGTATTTACTCCTTTGTCGAACGCGCGCAATAGCGTGCCAGGATTCGTTTTCGCCTTGACCTGCTTGATCTCCTTCGCGAGCCACGCGAAAACGTCGTCGACCTTGAGGCGACGGAGATAGTGTTGGCATGTTTCGCGGCGTAACAGCGCTACCACGCACGTCATTGAGGCGTCTACGGCAAGCGAGAATCCCTTGCTTGCTCCCCGCCGGACATACGAGAAGAACACCTTCAACACGCCCTTGACCAAGGACCCGAGAACCGGAAACAGCCCAATGAGCGTCAGCGCCAGCGCAACCCACGACCACATATCGTCCGGCTCCTGTCGCAGCTTCTTGCAGTTCGCGACCAAGTCCCGCACATCGCAGACCTGGTCGACCAGGGGAATCATCGAGATGGCGGCATCGGCCACGATCTGTCCGGTGGACCGGTTCTCATTGAAGTCTCCCTGAATCGCTTCCCAAAACCACTCCCAGGCGCTTTTGTCGTCCTCTGCTTCTGCTTGTGGTGTGCCGGTACTCCATGCAACTGCACTACGCAACTGGGTAGGATTTATCTCGGCCATTGCTACGCTCCGGCAGGCGCTGCGTTATTGGGCAAACTTCAACGGGTCAATGCTTCCAATGGATCGTGAGGATCCTCATCGTCAGGCTTTCGCGGCTTGTAAATGACCTTCTTGACCGCCTTGTTTTCGACGTTCTCGTGCAAAGCCTTGCCGTCTTTGTCGAGCGTTCCTGTAACGACTGGCCCATCCTGAAAGTGGATCTCGTAATCGACATCGGGAATGCCCTCGGCGATCTCGGGATCGAGGTAGTGCAAGGCAATCCAATGCTGCATCTCGGGACTGAGCTCCCCCGGCAGATTGCGCAAATTGGCGGTGTTGCGACGGCCCTTGTCGAAGACGTGCTTACCACCCTTGACCGAAAACTTCCCGGGACAGGCGAAGGTAATGTCGCCACCTTCCAGCGTGATCGCCGACTCACCGGCCTGCAGCACGATCTTTTCCTTGGCCTTGATCTCGATCCGGTCATTCACCGAAATCACGGTGACCTCCTTGTCCGCCAGGATTTCCAGCTGATCCGTATGCGCTTGCAGCGACACCGGCCCATTCGCCGCGATCGCCTGGATCCCACCCCCATGCGAAAACAGGCTCGCCGCGCCGCCCGCCACGGTCGACACCGTGTGCGCCGCAGCGATATGGAAATCCGACTGCGTCGTCCACTGCATCTGTCCGCCCGCATAGACCACGGTCGATGCCGGCGTCGACCAATTCACGCTGGCCGCCGAGTCCATCAGCACGATCGCCGCCCCAAATTTTTCAACGGGCTGCTCACCATCGAGCTCGCGCGACCCCGCCTTGGCCTTGATTGCCGTCTGCCCACCCACCGCGCCGTCATACTTGCCCTTGGCGTGCGGATCGATCAGCGCGATGAATTCCTCCTGCGCCTTGGCCGCATCTATACTGAACAACGCCTGCGACTGGCCGGCCGCATCGCGCAGCGCATCGCCCAGCGACTGCGCCGCCTTGAACTGCGCCACCGCCTCGGCCGCATCCATCTGCGTCGACGTGATCCCACTCCCGAGCTGCGGCCGCGCGCTGGTCGACAGCAGCACGCCTTCACCGCCACGCACGACCGCCCAGGCATCGGTGCGCAGCTCGAAGCCGCTGCCGCGATACCGCCCGCGTTGAGAAGTCCCAGGCGGCTGCTCGATCAGGTAACCGAGATTGAGTTCGCTGCCGGCGCTGCTGCTTGCCAGCCGCGTGCGCAGTTGTCCGGACGTGTCATCGACCTGCCATTGATTGAAGCCCCCGCCATCGAAGTTCCGGCTATGAATCCCGGACAGCACCCCGGCATGCTCGGCGCCCGAATCCACGCCGGCCGGGAACGGCGGCAGGTCAACGCCGTTATGCAACTGCGCCACGATGACCGGCCGGTCGATATCGCCCTCGATGAAATCCACCAGCACTTCGGTGCCGATGCGTGGCGTGAACACCGTTCCCCAGTTCGGCCCTGCCAGCGCCTCGGCTACGCGTATCCAGCAGCCGGAAGCGTCATTGCCCGGCGCGCTGCCCCGTTCATCCAGGTTGTGAGACAGGCCGCCCGGATTCGGATTGACGCCACGCTGCCACGCGAACTGGACTTTGACTTGATGATCGCGTGTGCTGGTGGCAACCGTATTCGGCAAGCCGACCACGAGTGCCGTCTGCGGCCCCAGGCTCGTGCAGGGATGTGGCGCTGCGATGGCGGCCGGTACCAGCGCCACCACGTCGCGCACGCAGGCGAAGGCATTGCGATAGGTACCGTTCTCGATCTGTTTCGCCGCGCCCGCGATGCCCGTGTCGAAGTTGTTGCGCGCTTCATGTTGTACCCACAACACGGTGAAGGCGTTGGCGCCGCCCGGATAGCGATCGTGCTGCGTCAACGTAAAACCATGTCCCGCCGCCAGCCGGCGCACGGCGCCCGCGCCTTCGAAGACCTTGTTGTCCAACTCGAGCGCCAGCAGCATCAGCTCGCTGTGAGCACGCATCGCGGCCCCAGTGTCTCCACCGGTGCGTTCGCCGCTACCGTCATGAATGGACAGCACCGGAACGGCGCCGACGTCGAGGTGCGAACCCAGTTCGGCCGCCGGCGCCAGCAAGATGGATGGGTTCCAGCTGCTGATGCTGACGCCGTTGGCGGCAAGCCGCCGCCGCGCGTGGAAGGTGTCGATCGCATCGTCGCGCTCGGTTGCACGTACGCCATGAAAGCGCAGCGTCGCGCCGCCCGGCGTCGGGGGAATCCGCGCCCGCCGGTCGAAGATCACCAGCCGGTGCCGCGCCTGGCCGTGGTCGGCGCCCGCCACGGTCTCGAACGGAGAATGATCGAAGCGCCAGCTCAAACCCTCGGAGGCGAGCAGCCGCTCGAAGAAGGCGTAATCGCTTTCGCGGTACTGCGTGCAGACGGGCCGCGGCGCCAGTTCCTGCGTCACGTCGAATGAGACGTCAACCTGTGGATAGTCCGCCAGTAATTCACAGACGATGTCGCGCACGGTCTTGTTCTGGAACAGGTAGCAGTCGCGCCGCAGCGTCAACAGCGCCAGCGCCGGTTCGAGTACCAGCCGGTAGCGGGCGACGCCGCCATCGGCCCCCAGCCAGGAGGCTTGCGTACAGAGGCCATGCCAGGCGCGCCGGCCGCCATCCGGCTGCAGCAGGCCGACGCTCAATTCTTCGCCGATAAAGGAAGACAGGTCGAGGTCGGTCGAGGTGCTGAGCGCATCGACCTCGAAACGGAACAGCGCATTGACGGCTTCGCGTCCGGAGAAGCGCTCCGCCACGAGCGATTGCGGCAGGCCGCTTTTCTGGCTGCTGGCCAGGGTGAGGAGCCGCGCATGCTGGCTCAGGCCCGTGCCGAACAGGCCGAGCGAAGCGGGGTCGGGAAAGGCTCTCATGGGCGCGGGCAAGCCGGGATGGACATCGTCGCTCCTTTGCGTTGGCGGCAATGTCGATCTTAAGAGAGCGGGTCTTCCAAGTGATGCCTGCAGGCATGACGGTCGTCAAGCCGCAAGTGGGATATGCGTAGCGGGTAGAGCGAAATAAAAAATGGCGCGGCACCTACAGGCGCCGCGCCATCCTTGCTGAAAATTCAGTCAGTGTTCAGGTGCTCAGCCCACCGCCGCTGGCATGGTCGGCGCGCTCGATCAGCTCGACCTTGTAGCCGTCGGGATCGGTGATGAAGGCGATCACGGTGGTGCCGCCCTTGACCGGGCCCGGTTCGCGGGTGATGTTGCCGCCGGCCGCGCGCACCTGTTCGCAGGTGGCGTAGATGTCTTCGGCCGAGATCGCGATGTGGCCGTAGGCGCTGCCCATGTCGTAGCTGTCGGTGCCCCAATTATAGGTCAGCTCGAGCTCGGCGTGGTCCGGATTGCTGCCGTAGCCGAGGAAGGCCAGGCTGTACTTGTATTCCGGGTTATCGCTGGTGCGCAGCAGTTTCATGCCCAGCACCTTGGTGTAGAAGTCGATGGAGCGTTGCAGGTCGCCGACCCTCAACATGGTATGCAGGATGCGCATTTTGGCTTGCCCTATGTGTTTCGAAGAACCGCCATTCTATGCGTTCGACGGCATCCTTGCCGGAGGCGCCGCAGGCCGCATGGCCCGCGGCGCGCCGGATCAGTTCTCGAGTTTGGCGTCGAGCGTGATCTTCGCGTTCAGCAGCTTCGAGACCGGGCAGTTTTCCTTGGCCGTGGTGGCCGCCTTGTCGAAGGCTTCCTGGCTCGCGCCCGGGATCTTCGCCACCAGCTCGAGGTGCACGGCCGTGATCGAGAAGCCGCCCTCGACCTTTTCCATCGACACTGTCGCCTTGGTGCGCAGCTCGTCGGCGGTCAGGCCGGCCTGGCCCAGTTGGCCTGACAGCGCCATCGTGAAGCAGCCCGCGTGCGCCGCGCCGATCAGCTCTTCGGGATTGGTGCCTGGTGCGTCTTCGAAGCGGGTATTGAAGCCGTAGGGCTGGTCCTTGAGGGCGCCGCTGCCGGTCGATACCTGGCCCTTGCCATCTTTGATGCCGCCGCTCCAGACGGCGCTGCCATCGCGTTTGATCGTCATGTGTTATTTCCTTTCAGTGTCGTTGTCGTTGTCTTCGGGTGCCGGCTCGGCATCATGGTCGCGCATGTCGCGATGACGGTCGGGCTGCGGCTGGGCCTGGCCGGTGGCGCCGGGGGCGGGATCGACCGCCTCCGAAATGCCGGGCGTGTTGCGCGAGTCGGTATCGACCAGCCCTTGCTCGAGGTCCTTGGCCGCCTGCTTCATGACGCCGCGCGGTTCCTGGTCCTGGCCGTCCGGCGTCTCGTCGCGTTCGTGTGGCTGGCGTTTGACGCCATCGTTGCTCATCGGTTCCTTCGTGTTGACGAACCGGTCCTTGGATTCAGTCACCATGGTGCTCTCCTTTGTCATTTCGTCATTCCCATCGTAACTGTGTCGCATCGAAACAGTCGCGCAATTGAAAGCCGTAATTTGATGATGCTTTTTTGCAATTAGATGGTTAACATGGAAGCTTGACCGTATTGACGGAAGCGCACTGTGACTCCAGACACCCTGACTCACCATGCCGGCATCGCCTGCAAGAACTGTGGCGCGACCACGCAGGGCAATTATTGCCAGCAGTGCGGGCAGGCCACCCACCTGCACGTGCCGAGCGCACGCGAATTCCTGCACGAGTTCATCGCACACTACGTGGCGCTGGAGGGCAAGCTGTGGAAGTCGCTGGCCCTCCTGATCGCCCGTCCGGGTTTGCTGACCTGCGAATACATCGAGGGCCGCCGCGTGCGCTATCTCGAGCCGTTGCGCCTCTACCTCACCTTCAGCATCATTTTCTTTGCGCTGTTCAAGCTCAGTGGCGTCGAGGTGGCGCGCTTCGACGAGCCGACGCCGGCCCTGGCCGCCGCGGTGGCCGAAGGGCGCGCCAAGGAGACGGTGCTGGGCCCGGCCATGGGGACGAACGCCGCCGAGTATGAAAAGGCCCTGGCCATGCTCGACAAGAAGGCCAGCAATGTGCATCCGGTATTGCGCGAGCGGGTGGCCCGTTTCCTGTCCCTGACCCCGGCGGCGCAGAGGGCAACGCTCAAGCAAGCCTTCTTCAGTTATACGCCGTATGCGATCTTCGCCATGATGCCGCTGTTCGCGCTATACCTGAAGATCCTGTACCTGGGCACCGGCCGCCGCTACGGCGAGCATTTCCTGTTCGCCCTGCACGTGAATGCCTTCGCCTTCCTGATGCTGTCGGTGATGATCCTGGTGCCAGAGACCTGGAAATTCATTACCTTCGCGCTATTGCTGTGGCTAGTGTTTTACCTGCCGATGGCAATGCGCCGCGTTTACGAACGCAGCTGGGTGGGCACCGTCGTCCGCTGGGTCGTGCTGATCTTCGCGCACATCGTGACCTTGGTCTCGGCTGTATTGACCGTAATGAGCATGGTACTGATGGGCTGAACTTGCAGTGCAGGGGCGGCGCCAGCTATACTGTTCATCTATACAGTAATTACCGAGCGCCGTATGGCAGTCGCAGGGATTATCGGTTAATCTCCAGCGTGTCGTTTAACCCTATACTGCAGAGACCGTCATGCCCGCTTCGCCCCAACCGCAACAGATCATCGCGCTCGTTGTGCGGCATAACACGGCAGGCGTCGAAGAGCCGGTCGGCCGCATCCGCGATTTCCTGCGAGAGGCGGGCTACCGCGTGGTGTTCGAGGCCGATACCGCGGCCAACCTGCAACTGGACGATATCGATTCGATGACCGTGGCCGAGATCGGCGCGCAGGCGAAGATCGGGATCGTGGTCGGCGGCGACGGCACCATGCTGGGCATCGCGCGCCAGCTGGCCGCGTACGACATTGCCCTGATCGGCATCAACCTGGGCCGGCTCGGCTTCATCACCGACATCCCGCTCGACGACATGCTGCCGGCGCTCAGCGAGATCCTTCAAGGCCGTTCGCGCGCCGAAGAACGGACCCTGCTCGAGGCGCGCGTGATGCGCGACGACGAGCAGATCTTCTGCAGCGTGGCCGTCAACGACGTGGTCGTGGCGCGCGGTACCGGCGCCGGCATGGTCGAACTCAAGCTGACCGTCGACGGTCAATTCATGTATAACCAGCGCTCGGACGGCCTGATCGTGTCCACGCCCACCGGCTCCACCGCCTATGCGCTGTCGGCCGGCGGTCCGCTGCTGCACCCGAGAATGAAAGGCACGGTGCTGGTACCGATCGCGCCGCACGCGCTGTCGAACCGGCCGATCGTGGTGCCCGACGACAGCGAGATCGTGGTCGAGCTGGTCAGCGGACGCGACATCAGCGTGAACTTCGACATGCAGACTTTCACCAGCCTGCAACTGGGCGACCAGATCGTCATCTCGCGTTCGCCGCACACGATCACCTTCCTGCATCCGCTCGACTGGAGCTACTACCACACGCTGCGCCAGAAGCTGCACTGGAACGAATACCCCACCAACGACGGCAAGCTCAAGTAAGTCGCCACGATCCAGCGCCTGACCTGATCGCCACAGAATCGCCAATCACCGGAGACCCGATTTTTCATGCTGCGCACACTGACCATCCGCGACTTCGTCATCGTCGACGCCATCGAACTGGAGTTCTCGAACGGCTTTTCGGTGTTCACCGGCGAGACCGGCGCCGGCAAGTCGATCCTGATCGATGCGCTGCAACTGGCGCTGGGCGGACGCGGCGACGCCAGCATGGTGCGCGAAGGCGCGGCCAAAGCCGACATCACGGCCGATTTTTCGCCGACCGCAGCGGCGTCGAGCTGGCTCGAGCAGCATGAATTCGGCGTCGAGGAGGGCGGGGCGCTGCTGCGGCGTGTGATCGACAACGCCGGCCGCTCCAAGGCCTATATCAATGGCGTGGCCGCCACCGCGGCCCAGTTGCGCGAACTGGGTGAGCTGCTGGTCGACATCCACGGCCAGCACGCCCACCAGTCGCTGCTCAAGCCGGACGCCCAGCGCGCGCTACTGGACAATCAAATCGCGGTGCGCGATCCGCAGGCGCGCATCGAGGCGCAAGAAGTGTCGCAGTCCTGGCGCGCCTGGCGCGCGCTGGTGCGCCAGCGCGAGGAATACGAGACCAATGCCAAGAACGTGCTGATCGAGCGCGAGCGCCTCGAGTGGCAGGTCAGCGAGCTGGATAAACTGGCGCCGAAGGCCGGCGAATGGGGCGAGATCAGTAACGAACACAGCCGCCTATCGCATGCCGCCAGCCTGCTCGAAGGCGCCCAAGAAGCCCTGGCTGCGATCTCGGAATCCGAGCATCCGATCCTGTCGCAGCTGTCCTCGCTCAATGCCAAGCTCGGCAAGCTGGTCGACGTCGACGCGCAACTGCAGTCGGTGCTCGACTGCATGGAGCCGGCCCGCATCCAGCTGCAAGAGGCCGTGTCCGAGCTGAACAATTACATCGACAAGGTCGAGCTCGACCCTGGCCGCCTGCGCGAGGTCGATGCCCGCATGGAGGCGCTGCACAGCGCCGCGCGCAAGTACCGCGTCACGCCCGAAGAATTGCCCGAAGAACACGCGCAATTGGCCACCAAGCTGCGCCAGCTGGCCGACGCTACCGATATCGAGGGCTTGCGCAAGCAGGAAGACAAGGCCGCAGCCGCCTATATGGAAGTGGCGGGGCGCCTGTCGGTGCGCCGCGTCAAGGCCGCCGCCGAACTGGGTACGCAGGTGACGGCCGCGATGCAAGAACTGAGCATGAGCGGCGGCAGCTTCGCCATCGGTCTCAATAGCGGCGAGCCGGGCGCGCATGGCCTCGAACAGGTTGAATTTTTGGTCGCCGGCCATGCCGGCGTGGCGCCGCGTCCGCTGGCCAAGGTGGCCTCGGGTGGCGAACTGGCGCGCATCTCGCTGGCGATCTCGGTGATCACCTCGAACGCGACCACGGTGCCCACCCTGATCTTCGACGAGGTCGATACCGGCATCGGCGGCGGCGTGGCCGAGGTGGTGGGGCGCCTGTTGAAGCGCCTGGGCCGTCAGCGGCAAGTGCTGTGCGTGACCCACTTGCCGCAGGTGGCGAGCCAGGCCAACCAGCACTTCCAGGTGGCCAAGGGCACGACGGGCGAGGGCCGCACCGTATCGCGCATCGACGTGCTCGACAGCCGCGCGCGGGTCGAAGAGGTGGCGCGCATGCTGGGCGGGATCGAGATCACCGAGACCACGCGCAAGCATGCGCGGGAGTTGCTCGCTTCCTGACATCGGCCAACAGCCTCAGCACGTCGTTCCCGCGCAGGCGGGAACCCAAGTCCTTCGCGCTGCCGATACCGCCAAACGTAGCGTCAGCGCTAACAACCTCAGGTTCCCGCCTGCGTGGGAACGACGTGCGTGCGGCGCGGGCGACAATGTGGTGACCGGTCTGCACCTATCCAATTAGTTGTCATGCCGCTTTCTTCATTCTGTGGCAGAGTGACGTTCGACCTGCGGCCCTCACGCCGCAGCATCGTTCGCCAACCCAACCATGGAAGGAATTCGCATGAGCATCGAAAAAGTCCTGTACCGCGCCCAAGCCACCTCGCAAGGCGGCCGTGAAGGCACCTCGAAAAGTTCCGATGGCGTCCTTGACCTGAAACTGAGCACGCCGAAGGAACTCGGCGGTGGTGGCGGCTCGGGTACGAATCCTGAGCAGCTGTTCGCGGCCGGCTACTCGGCCTGCTTCCTGGGCGCCCTGAAATTCGTGGCCGGCCAGGCCAAGGTCGCACTGCCGCAAGACCTGACCATCACCGGCGACGTCGGCATCGGCCAGATCCCGACCGGCTTCGGCATCGAAGTCGACCTCACCATCAAGGCCCCGGGCATGGACCAGGCCCAGCTGCAAGAGCTGGTCGACAAGGCCCACATCGTGTGCCCATACTCGAACGCTACCCGCGGCAATATCGACGTGCGCCTGCACGTGAACACCTGATTCCGGTGGCATAAGACAGGTTCCGTGGTTCGAGCGCCACGGAAGGCGGTGGCGCCACTCCGGCAAAAGGGGGCGTCACCGACTTTGGCGACTGCCCCCATCGCAGTCCCCCCATATAATAGGCGGTCCTTTCTTGAGCCACTGTCTATGCCATTTCGTAAAGAACCGCCTCACATCCACGGCACCGTGCCGCACAGCGCGATCGTCCTGGTCAACCTGGGTACCCCGGACGAGCCGACCCGCTCGAGCGTGCGCCGCTACCTGAAGCAGTTCCTGTCCGATCCGCGCGTGGTCGAGATACCCAGCCGCATCTGGTGGTTCATCCTCAACCTGTTCATCCTGCCGTTCCGTTCCGGCCAGTCGGCCGCCAAGTACCGCACCATCTGGACCCGCGAAGGCTCGCCCCTGCGCATCCACACCGCCCACCAGGCGGCAAAATTGCAGGCCGTGCTGGCCGAACGCGGCCACGAAGACGTCAAGGTGGCGATGGCCATGCGCTACGGCACGCCGTCCCTGCCCGACGTGCTTGACCAGCTGAAGGCCGACGGTTGCGACCGCATCGTCGTGCTGCCCGCCTACCCGCAGTATTCGGGCACCACCACCGCCTCGATCTGGGATTCGGTGTTCCAGCATTACGCGCGCGTGCGCAACGTGCCCGAGCTGCGCCTGGTGAAGCACTACCACGACCATGAGGGCTATATCAACGCGTTGCGCGACAGCGTGCAGGCCCACTGGGACGCCCACGGCCGCGGCCAGAAGCTGGTAATGAGCTTCCACGGCACGCCCAAGCGCACCCTGGAGCTGGGCGACCCGTATTTCTGCGAGTGCCAGAAGACCGGGCGCCTGCTGGCCGACGCGCTCGGGCTCGCGCCGGACGACTACCTGGTCACCTTCCAGTCGCGCTTCGGCAAGGCCGAATGGCTGCAGCCGTACACTGCACCGACCGTGCAGCAGCTGGCGCGCGACGGCGTCGAGCGCATCGACGTGATCTGTCCGGGCTTTACCAGCGACTGCCTCGAGACACTGGAAGAGATCTCGATGGAAGTGCGGCATGATTTCATCTCGAACGGCGGCAAGGACTTCCACTACATCCCCTGCCTGAACGCCTCGCCGTCCTGGATCCGCGGCATGGCCGAGATCGCCGAACAGCACCTGATCGGCTGGCCCACCATCCAGACCCCGGCCCAGCGCGAGGCACGCCGCCTCGACGCAGAGCGCGGCGCGCAGAACGCGGCCCGCCTGGGTGCCTGAGCCGTCGCATGCCGGCGCCACCCCGGCATCGATTCCACGGCCTTTCACAAGCGCTTGCTTATTGACAACCTGCTAAAATGCCAGGTTGTTGGTACTGGGCGCCGTATTTATCCGTTTTTCAGATGCCATCTCTGCAATTCCCCTTGAAATTGTAGGAGATCGCCTCATCTGGGGCGCTGTGTATCGATCCGGATACGTTTCTAACTCAGCCAAGTCCTTGATTCTAGGAGTTTTTCCGATGCAAGACCAAGAAAACAAAGAGGTGCTCGACCAGCAAGCTGGCGAAGCGCCTGCCGCTGACGCCACTGAGGGTGCGACCGCACAAGCCGCCGCGCCGGCCACTCCGTCCGCAGAGCCAGGCCTCGAAGAACAACTGAGCGCCACCGAAGCCAAGCTGGCCGAGATGCATGACGCCTTCATGCGCGCCAAGGCCGAAGCGGACAATATCCGCCGCCGCGCCCAGGAAGACGTGAGCAAGGCCCATAAATTCGCCATCGAAAGCTTCGCCGAGGCCATGGTGCCGGTGCGCGACAGCCTGGAAATGGCCGTCAAGGTCGAAGCCCCGACGGTCGAGTCGATCCGTGAAGGCGTCGAAATGACCCTCAAGCAGCTCACCGCCGCGTTCGAGAAGAACCGCCTGGTCGAAGTGATGCCTCAGGCGGGCGACAAGCTGGACCCGAACAAGCACCAGGCCGTGGCCGTCGTGCCGTCGGAACAGGAAGCCAATACCGTGGTCACCGTGCTGCAAAAGGGCTATATGATCGCCGACCGCCTGCTGCGTCCGGCCATCGTGACCGCCGCAGCGCCGAAATAAGGACCGGCAGCGGCATCTGTGTGTGTTCTAACTGACGCTGTCAACTGAACCACTTGAAACCACGCTGCCCCTTCCCAATATTGAATCCATCAGAAATTCACAAATACTAAAGGAACACATCATGGGCAAAATCATCGGTATCGACCTGGGCACCACCAACTCCTGCGTCGCCATCATGGAAAACGGTACCCCGAAGGTGATCGAGAACGCCGAAGGCGCGCGTACCACGCCGTCGATCATCGCCTACCAGGAAGACGGCGAGATCCTCGTCGGCGCGCCGGCCAAGCGCCAGGCCGTGACCAATCCGAAGAACACCCTGTTCGCCGTCAAGCGCCTCATCGGCCGCAAGTTCGACGAGAAGGAAGTGCAGAAAGACATCTCGCTGATGCCGTACCAGATCGTCAAGGCCGACAACGGCGACGCCTGGGTCGGTGTACGCGACAAGAAACTGGCAGCCCAGCAGATCTCGGCTGAAGTGCTGCGCAAGATGAAGAAGACCGCCGAGGACTACCTGGGCGAAGAAGTCACCGAAGCCGTCATCACCGTGCCGGCCTACTTCAACGACTCGCAGCGCCAGGCGACCAAGGACGCCGGCCGCATCGCCGGTCTGGACGTCAAGCGCATCATCAACGAGCCGACCGCGGCTGCGCTGGCATTCGGCCTGGACAAGACCGACAAGGGCGACCGCAAGATCGCCGTGTATGACCTGGGTGGCGGCACCTTCGACGTCTCGATCATCGAGATCGCGGACGTGGACGGCGAGAAGCAGTTCGAAGTGCTGTCGACCAACGGCGACACCTTCCTGGGCGGCGAAGACTTCGACCAGCGCGTGATCGACTACATCATCGACGAATTCAAGAAGATCAACGGCCTCGACCTGTCGAAAGACCCGATCGCCCTGCAGCGCATCAAGGCTTCGGCCGAGCGCGCCAAGATCGAACTGTCGTCGTCGCAGCAGACCGAGATCAACGAGCCGTACATCGCCATGGCGAACGGCGCGCCGGTCCACCTGAACCTGAAGATCACCCGCGCCAAGCTGGAGTCGCTGGTCGAGGAACTGATCGCCAAGACCATCGAGCCATGCCGCATCGCCATCAAGGATGCCGGCGTCAAGGTTTCGGACATCGACGACATCATCCTGGTCGGCGGCATGACCCGCATGCCGATGGTGCTCGAAAAAGTGAAGGAATTCTTCGGCAAGGATCCACGTCGTGACGTGAACCCGGACGAAGCCGTCGCCGTCGGCGCCGCGATCCAGGGTTCGGTCCTGTCGGGCGAGCGCAAGGACTTGCTGCTGCTGGACGTGACCCCGCTGTCGCTGGGCATCGAGACCCTGGGCGGCGTGATGACCAAGATGATCCACAAGAACACCACGATCCCGACCAAGTTCTCGCAGGTGTTCTCGACCGCCGACGACAACCAGCCGGCCGTGACCATCAAGGTCTACCAGGGCGAGCGTGAAATCGCGCAAGGCAACAAGAGCCTGGGCGAGTTCAACCTGGAAGGCATCCCGCCGGCAGCACGCGGTACGCCACAGATCGAAGTGACCTTCGACATCGACGCCAACGGCATCCTGCACGTCGGCGCGAAAGACAAGGCCACCGGCAAGGAAAACAAGATCACCATCAAGGCCAACTCGGGCCTGTCGGAAGAAGAAATCCAGAAGATGGTGAAGGACGCCGAGCTGAACGCGGAAGAAGACAAGAAGGTCAAGGAAATGGCGGAAGCCCGTAACCAGGGCGACGCACTGGTCCACTCGACCCGCAAGTCGCTGACCGAATACGGCGACAAGCTGGACGCGGCCGAGAAAGAGAAGATCGAAGCGGCGATCGCCGATCTGGAAGGCGCGATCAAGAGCGGCGACAAGGCAGACATCGATGCCAAGACCGCAGCCCTGTCGAGCGCAGCGCAATCGCTGGGCGAGAAGATGTATGCCGACATGCAGGCGCAGCAGGCAGGCGGTGCGGGCGCTGCAGGCGCCGGCGCGGCCGGTGCGGCCGGTGGCGAACAGTCGGCCAAGCAGGACGACGACGTGGTCGATGCCGACTTCAAGGAAGTGAAGGACGCCAAGTAAGCGTCTTTGGCGCGGGAACGAACAGTTTCCCGCGCATAGGCCGAGCCGACACCTTCACTGGTCATCGGCTCGGTTTTTTTGTCAGAGATACAGCAGATAACTTTAGGTGCCGACCATGGCGAAGCGTGATTTTTACGAGATCCTCGGGGTCGCAAAGGGTGCGTCGGAAGACGAGATCAAGAAGTCGTATCGCAAGCTTGCGATGAAGTACCACCCTGACCGCAACCCGGACAACAAGGAAGCGGAAGAGAAGTTCAAGGAGGTCAAAGAGGCCTACGAGATGCTGACCAATCCGGAGAAGCGCGAAGCGTATGACCGCTACGGTCACGCCGGCGTCGATCCGAACAGCGGCATGGGCGGCGGCTTCGGCGGCGGCGCGGGCGGTTTCGGCGACGCCTTCGGCGACATCTTCGGCGACATCTTCGGCGGCGGCGGCCGTGGCGGTCGCGGTGGCGGCCCGCAGGTGTACCGCGGCGCCGACCTGCGCTACAACCTCGAGATCACGCTTGAGCAAGCGGCCCACGGCTTCGACACCACCATCCGCGTGCCGAGCTGGGACAAGTGCGACACCTGCCACGGCAGCGGCGCCAAGCCGGGTACGCAACCCGTGACCTGCACCACCTGCGCCGGCCATGGCCAGGTACGCATGCAGCAAGGCTTCTTCAGCATCCAGCAGACCTGCCCGAAATGCCATGGCAGCGGCAAGATCATCCCAGAGCCGTGCGCGGCTTGCGGTGGCGCCGGACGCATCAAGCGCAACAAGACGCTGGAAGTGAAGATCCCGGCCGGTATCGACAACGGCATGCGCATCCGCTCGTCGGGCAATGGCGAGCCGGGTACCAACGGCGGGCCGCCGGGCGACCTGTATGTGGAGATCCACATCAAGCAGCACGCGGTGTTCCAGCGCGAAGGCGACGACCTGCATTGCGAAATGCCGATCTCGTTTTCCAAGGCAGCCCTGGGCGGCGAGATCGAAGTGCCGACGCTCACCGGCAAGGTGTCGTTCACGGTGCCCGAAGGCACCCAGACCGGCAAGACCTTCCGCCTGAAGGGCAAGGGCATCAAGAACGTGCGCTCGGGCTATACCGGCGACCTGTTCTGCCACGTGGTCGTAGAGACCCCGGTCAAGCTGACCGACAAGCAGAAGGAACTGCTGCGCGAGTTCGACCGCCTGACGTCCGAAGGCGGCGCCAAGCACAGCCCGCAAAGCAAGGGCTGGATGGACAAGGTCAAGGACTTCTTCGAATAAGCTGTTGTACTCAACCGCCGGCGGGCACATGCCCCCGGCGGTTTTTTTTCGCCTGGCCCGGCCGCAGCCGGCCGCCATGCAACGCTGTTACACTTCACGTATTTTGAGGAGCACCGCCGAAACGCCCGCACAAGATGGGCCCGGCAACGTCGAACGGGAGCCTCCCGCCCGACGGCAACACGACAATATAAGGAATCACGATGGACAAGTACAAGACCAAGGGATTGACCGCGGCAGAGCTGTTTGAACGGAACCGTACCTGGGCCGCCTCGATGGTGGCCGAAGACCCGAACTTCTTCAAGGCCCTGCAAGACCAGCAGGCGCCCGAATACCTGTGGATCGGCTGCTCGGACAGCCGCGTGCCGGCCAACGAGCTGCTGGGCATGGCGCCGGGCGAGCTGTTCGTGCACCGGAACATCGCCAACGTGGTCGTGCACTCCGACCTGAACTGCCTCTCGGTGCTGCAGTTCGCGATCGACGTACTCAAGGTCAAGCACATCATCATCTGCGGCCACTACGGCTGCTCGGGCGTGCACGCGGCATTGACCGACATCCGCGTCGGCCTGGCCGACAACTGGCTCGGCCACGTGCGCGACGTGCGCGAGAAGCACGGCAAATACCTGGGCAACGTGGCCGGCCGCGCCGCCACCAATCGCCTGGTCGAACTGAACGTGGCCGAGCAGGTCATGAACACCGCCCACACCACCATCGTGCGTGACGCCTGGGAACGCGGCCAGCCGCTGACCATCCACAGCTGGGTGTACGGCGTGCATGACGGCTTGCTGCGCGACCTGGGCATCACGGTCAGCAGCTTCGACGAGATCGCGCCGAAACTCGAGCGCGTGCTCAACGGCTATCTGGACGGCGGAGAAGTGCGTGACGAACGCCGCGGACAGTGATCTCGCGCGTCTGCGCGCCATCGTTCGCGAGTTCGTCGACGAGCGCGACTGGGATCAGTTCCACACGCCCAAGAACCTCGCCTCGGCCCTCTCCGTCGAGGCGGCCGAGCTGCTGGAGCATTTCCAGTGGCTGCAGGCGGGCCGCGCCGACGAACTCGGCGCAGGCAAGCTGAACGAGGTGCGCCACGAGATGGCCGACGTGCTGGTGTACCTGGTGCGGCTGGCCGACAAGCTCGACGTTGACCTGTTCCAGGCAGTGGAAGAGAAGATGGTGCTCAACCGCGCCAAGTACCCGGCCGAGCTGGTGCGCGGCGATATGCGCAAGTACGACGAGTACAAGAAGTAGGGTGGAACGGGGCGCGTAGCTGGCCTTGCCTTCCACACGCTCGACCTGCACCTGCAGGGGAGCAGGACCTGCCGCGGCGCCGCCCGCGGCAGGTCCTTCAAGCCGGGCCGCGGATCAGTCCTTGTGCTGCTTGCGACGGCGGGTAGCGGCCAGGCCGAGCATGCCGGCGCCGAGGGTGAGCAGGGTGGCCGGTTCAGGGACTTCACTTACCACGACCGGCTCCACCCAGGCGACCAGCGTCGAATAGTCGAAGTTGACGGTATCGAGCAAGCCGGACACCCAGATCGTGACATCCAGCGTGCCCGTCTCCTGCAACTCGGTGAGTGCGCTGAACTCGTATATCTGGCCGTTGTACGTGACGTTCTGGACCGTTGCGGCAAGGTCGCCGTTGAAGAAGAATCTCACCGTCTCGCTGAAGCCGAGGCGGTCGTACAGGCGCACATACAGATCGGCAGACACCAGGGTTGCGTTCGGCAGGTTGGCCCCGATCAGCTCATGTGTGAACGTGATCGGCGTAACAAACGTGACCAGCCAGTTCGGGTCTGCATCATACGTATCAGTGTACTGGACTGGAACAGCATGTACCGCACCGGTCGTGGCCAGCATCAAGGCTGCAGCACCCACTAGTTTTTTCAGGACTTTCATGATTACCCTCCGTTTTGGTTTGATTTCGAGTAATACGTCGCTTCGATATGAAGCACGGGTCACTATGCAAATCGCGTGCCACGGATGAGCATTTGATTAAAATCAAAGAGTTACCCAAAGCGCATGGAATTTTGACCAACTGTATGTAACTTTGCCCGACACCACCAAATGGTGTAGAGACTTTGTCAGCCTGTTTTTTCGCCGTTCACATTGATCTAAAAACGTTTCGTGACGGCCCGTAACGTGTGGGCAGGGCTCGCCGATGTCCGTTAAGCTTTTGACATGGAATCGCATTTTTATTAGCAGATCGGCAGGAGAAGCGCCTCGCTGGCGTTGTGTTTGATCTGGATTAAAGGCCCCCGCACAGGATCAGGCTGTTTTGGTCTCGCGCGCTCAACACAAGGTAGAACCCATGCGCCCTATCGTCATCGTTCCCGCATGCACGCGTGATTTCGGCGAACACCCGTACCACGCGGCCCAGCACAAATACGTCGACGCCGTCACCCTCGGCGCCGACTGCGCGTCCCTGATCCTGCCGTCGCTCGGCGCGTCGCTGGACCTGGACACCCTGTTCGGCACCATCGACGGCATCATGTTGACCGGTTCGGCATCGAATGTGCATCCGAGTTATTACTCTGAGGAAGTGCTCGATCCCTCGCTGCCGCAGGATCCTGCGCGCGACCAGACCACCTTGCCGCTGATCCGCGAGGCGGTGCGGCGCGGCGTGCCGATCATCGCGATCTGCCGCGGCTTCCAGGAGATGAACGTGGCGCTGGGCGGCAGCCTGCACCAGGCGGTGCAGACCGTCGCCGGCAAGTTCGACCATCGCGAGAAAGCCGAGCTGGGCATGGATGAGCAGTACGGCGACGCCCACAACGTCAGCCTGTGCCCCGGCGGCCTGCTGGAGCGCATCCTGGGCGTGCCCGAGATTCCCGTCAATTCGCTGCACGGGCAGGGCGTGAACGAACTGGCGCCCGGCCTGACGGTCGAAGCTGTGGCGGAAGACGGTCTGGTGGAGGCATTTACCGTGTCGAACGCGCCCGGTTTCACCCTGGCCGTGCAGTGGCATCCCGAGTGGCGCATCCAGCACAATCCGTATTCGATGAAGATGTTCGGGGCCTTTGGCCAGGCGTGCCGCGAGTATCACGAGCGACGCTGCGAGAATTACGAACGGCGCCGGAGCCTTGCATGAGCGCCTCTGCCAAGGGCCCGGGACCGAGGCTCCCCGACTCTCCTGCCTTCTGCACCCTTCAACGACAGTGAGGCAACTACATGGCAATTCGCGATAACTTCAGCTATACCGACATGGAAGAGTGGCTCGACGCCAAGCGGGTCACCGAGATCGAATGCCTGGTGCCCGACCTGACCGGGGTGGCGCGCGGCAAGATCCTGCCGCGCGTGAAATTCACCGATGAACGCGGCATGCGCCTGCCCGAGGTGGTGCTGGGCATGACCGTCACCGGCAACACGCCCGAGCGCGACTCCGCCTATGAGCGCGCCATCTCGAGCATCGACCGCGACATGATCCTGCGCGCCGACCCGAGCACCATCACCATGGTGCCGTGGGCGGCCGACCCCACCGCGCAAGTGATTCACGACTGCTACTACGCCGATGGCAAGCTGGTGGACTTCGCCCCGCGCAGCGTGCTGCGGCGCGTGCTCAAGCTGTATGAGCAGCGTGGCTGGAAGCCGGTGGTGGCGCCCGAGCTCGAGTTCTATCTCACCGCCAAGAACATCGACCCCAACCTGCCGCTGGCGGCGCCGATCGGCCGCAGCGGCCGCGCCGAGACCAGTCGCCAGGTGTACAGCATCGACGCCGTCAACGAATTCGATCCGCTGTTCGAGGACATCTACGATTACTGCGAGATGATGAATCTCGACGTCGACACCCTGATCCACGAGATCGGCGCCGGCCAGATGGAGATCAACTTCCAGCACGGCGAGCCGCTGGGCCTGGCCGACAAGGTCTTCTATTTCAAGCGCACCCTGCGCGAGGCCGCGCTCAAGCACGATATGTACGCCACCTTCATGGCCAAGCCGATGGCGGGCGAGCCGGGTTCGGCGATGCACGTGCACCAGAGCGTGGTCGATGCCGAGAGCGGCAAGAACATCTTCAGCAATGACGACGGTTCTCCGTCGACCTTGTTCCAGCAGTATATCGGCGGCCTGCAACGCTATATGCCGTCGGCGATGGCGATCGTCGCGCCCTATGTGAATTCCTACCGCCGCATCGTGCGCGAGACGGCGGCGCCGATCAACCTGCAGTGGGGCATCGACAACCGCACGGTGGGTTTCCGGGTGCCGGTATCGGGTTCGCAGGATCGCCGCGTCGAGAACCGCGTGATCGGCGCCGACGCCAACCCCTACCTGGCGCTGGCGATCACGCTGGCCTGCGGCTACCTGGGGATGACGGAAGCGATCGAACCGTCACCGATGGTCGAGGGCAACGCCTACGATATGCCGGTGGAGCTGCCGCAGGGATTGTCGGAGGCGATCACCCTGCTGCGGCGCGAGGACCGGTTGCGCGACGTGCTGGGGGAGCGCTTCATCGACGTCTATACGGCGGTGAAGGAGCTCGAGCACCGCGAGTTCATGCAGGTGATCAGTCCGTGGGAGCGGGAGCATTTGTTACTGCATGTTTGATTAGCCAGGCGTTATTGGCATTCATGCGGACTTAGGTTCCCGCCTCCGCGGGAACGACGTATATATGACTCGGGCCACGATCGTCGACCGTGGCCCGCACCTATCGCACGTCGTTCCCGCGCAGGCGGGAACCTAAGTATCAAGCAGCTTACGCCTTAGCCTCCAGCACATCCTGCGTCTCCCCACGATTCTTCAGCACCTGCGGCGCCAGCGACCCCACCACCATGCCCACAAAGGCCGCGATCAGCCCCGCCAACTGGCCCGGGAAATGCTCGCCCAGCGATGTGATCTGCTCGAAGAACAGGATCCAGGTGAACAGCCCCGCGCCGATCGAGAAGATGGCGCCCTGGGTGGTCGCGCGCTTCCAGTACAGCCCCATCACCAGCGGGATGAAGGCGCCGACCAGCGGCACCTGGTAGGCGCCCGACACCAGTTCGTAGATCGAGGTGCCTTCCATCGCGATCGCATACAGCAGCACCAGCGCCGCGAACACGACGATCGAGACGCGCATCGCGAACAGCTGTTCGCGGTCGGTCATGCCGGGACGCAGGTTCTTGAGGATGTTCTCGACAAAACTGGTCGACGGGGCCAGCAGGGTGGCCGACGAAGTGCTCTTGATCGCCGATAGCAGGGCGCCGAAGAACAGGATCTGCATGACCAGCGGCATCTGCGTCATCACGAAGGTCGGCAGCAGGCGCTGGTAGTCGTTCTGGGCCAGGTCCAGCGCGGTGCTGCCCATCACGACCACGGCGGCGGCCACGATGAACATCGGCACGAAGGCGAACACGATGTAGCTCGCGCCGCCGACGATGGCGCCGGTGCGCGCGGTCGGCGCGTCCTTGGCCGACATCACGCGCTGGAACACGTCCTGCTGCGGGATCGAGCCGAACATCATCGTGACCGCGGCGGCGATGAAGAACATCACGTCCTTGAGGCTGGGCTCGGGCAGGAAGCGCCACAGGTCGGCCTGCTGGGCCATCGCCAGCACGTTGCCGGCGCCGCCGGCCAGGTCGGCGGCGAACCAGGCGATCACGCTCATGCCCACCACCAGCACGATCATCTGGATGAAGTCGGTCACGGCCACGGCCAAGAAGCCGCCTACCACCACGTAGATCAGCACCGTCAGGGTGCCGACGATCATGCCCACGGCCGGCGACATGGCGCCCGCGGTCAGCACCGAGAATACCAGGCCCAGCGCCGTGATCTGGGCCGCGACCCAGCCCAGGTAGCTCATGATGATGGCCACCGAGCAGAATACCTCGATGCCCTTGCCGTAGCGCTGGCGGTAGTAGTCGCCGATCGTCAGCAGGTTCAGTTTATACAGGCGGGCGGCGAAGAACATGCCGACCAGGATCAGGCACATGCCGGCCCCGAACGGATCCTCGACCACCGCGTTCAGGCCGCCCTGCACGAACTTGGCGGGGATGCCCATCACGGTCTCGGCGCCGAACCAGGTGGCGAATGTGGTGGTGATCACCATGATCAGCGGCAGGCTGCGGCCGGCGACGGCGAAGTCGCTGGTGTTCTTGATCCGCGTGCCCGCCCACATGCCCAGGGCAAGCGTACCCAACAGGTAGAGCACGACGAAAGAGATCAGGGTGATATTCATGCTGGTGAATGCTCCGAAGTCCAGGAATTATTATCGGGCGGAAAATCCGCGATTATAAATGCAGAAGCCGGCGGCAGGACCAACTTTGCCGTTTTGCCGGTCGATGTTGTTTTGATGGTAGGGCGCCTAGATCGACATATCGCGCAGCAGCTTCGAGGCTTCGCGGTTGGCGCCGATGCAGGCGCCGTCGCGCATGAAAATCTGCAGTTGCGACTGCTCGTCGGCGCGCATCGATTCGACGAAATCGAGATTCACCAGCGCCGAACGGTGCACGCGGATGAAGCGGTGCGGGTCGAGCTGCGTCTCCAGTTCCGAGATCCCGATGCGCACCAGGAAGTGCTGGCCGCGCGCGACGATCACCGTATACTTCGAATCGGCCTTCATGTATTCGATCTCGCCCACGGCGAGCGGGAAGATGCGGCCGCGGTCGCGCACCAGGATGCGGTCCAGCCGCGCCGGACCGCTCTCCACGCGCGCCAGCGCATCCTCAAGGCCGGCGCGATCCTGCTGCTGTTCGGCGCCTTCGAGCAGGCGCGCCACGCTGGCCGCGAACCGCGCACGGGTAAACGGCTTGAGCAGGTAGTCGACCGCGTGCAGCTCGAAGGCGGTCACCGCGTACTGGTCGTAGGCGGTGGTGAACACGATTTGCGGCAGGTAGTCGAGCCGGCGCAGCACCTCGAGGCCAGTCATCTCGGGCATCTGGATGTCCATGAACACGACATCGGGCCGTAGCTGTCCGATGCGTTCGAGCGCGCTGGCGCCGTCGGCGGCTTCGCCGACCAGGCGCAGGTCAGGGTGGGCATAGATGGCGTCGCGCAGCACGTCGCGCGCGAGCGGTTCGTCTTCGGCGAAGAATACAGTCTTGGTCATGGTTTCAGCAGGCACAGGGCAAGGTGACGCAGGCGGCAAAGCCGGCGCCGGGGCGGGAATCGATCGTTAATGCGGCGCGTCCCGCGTAATCGAGTTCGAGGCGGCGGCCGATGGTGCGGATGCCCAGGCCGGGAGAAGCGTCTATCGTCTCTTGCGCGGCGCCCGGACCGTCGTCGCTCACGGTCAGGCGCAGCGTTCCGGCCTGCGGGTCGCGCCGGCTCTCGATGCGCAGCAGGCCGGGTCGGGTGTAGGGATTGAAGGCATGCTTGATGCTGTTCTCGATCAGCGGTTGCAGGGTCAGGGCTGGCAGCACAAAGTCGCCTGCGTCGGGATCGAGATCCCATTGCACCTGCAGGCGCGGCCCGAGGCGCAGCTGCTCCAGCTCCAGGTAGTCGCGCACGAACTGCAGTTCGGCGTCGAGCGTGACGCGGTCGACACCGGCGCGTTCGGTGTCCAGCACGTAGCGCAGCATGTCGGAGAACTGAAACAGCGCCGTCTCGGCTGCGGCCGGATCGCGCTGGGTGAGGGCGATGATCGAGTGCAGCGTGTTGAACAGGAAGTGGGGATTGAGCTTGCTGCGCAGCGCGCCCAGTTCGGCGGCCACCAGCAAGGTTTGCGCCTGCTGGGCGGCCAGGGCCTGGCGCTGGGCGGCGGCATTGGCGCGCACGGTCTGGAAGATACCGGCCATCAGGGCGTAGCCCATCAGGCTGTACATCAGCGGCCAGGCGTGCCAGGACAGCGGTCGTCCATCTCCCTTCTGCAGCGACAGGACGATCAGATGCGCGAAGATGGCGAAGGCGACGGCCGCCACCAGATGGATGGCGAGACGGGTCACGGTCGCCAGGCCACGCCGCTCCATCCAGCCGGTGAGCGGCCACACCAGTGCGAGCAGGACGCCGCCGGAACCCGTGGTGACGAAGGCATAGGCGATCATCATCGGATCGAACTGGCCGGTAGCCAGTTCGTCGGCCTGCACCACGAGGCCGACCAGGACGACGTACGCGATCCAGGCGCCGATATAGATGCGCCACATGGGGGAGGGGAAAGCGGGCTTGGTCTGGTTCATCTGCAAAGTATCGTCGAGATTGCGTCGCTTGCGCCATGCCATGCGCTCGGTTGCAGGAAATACGGCGCCAGTTGCGACTTGGATGCCACGACGAGCATCCATGCGTGTTTTTGCATGTTGTTGCGTGAATTTGCATGTTTGTGTAAAGTGACGCATCAACCGAACTGGAGCGAAATCATGCAATTGCCGGAAGAACGGCGCCAGGCCATCGTCGACGCGGTCGAGCGCGAGGGGCGGGTATTGGCTGCCGAGCTGGCAGGGCGGCTGGCGACGTCCGAAGACACCATCCGACGCGACCTGCGCGACCTCGACGCGGCCGGCCTGCTGCGGCGCGTGCACGGCGGCGCGGTGCGGCTGCGGCGCGCGGCCAGTTTCGGCGAGCGCGCCGAGGCCGACCTGCCGCGCAAGATGCTGCTGGCGCACGGCCTGCGCGCATGCATCCGCCCGGACGACACGGTGCTGATCGACGCCGGCTCGACCCACCTGGCGCTGGCGCGCCTGCTGGAAGACGGCTGCGCGGCGGCCATCGTCACCAACAGTCCGCAGATCGCGCTCGCGCTGGGGCATTTCAGGCGTACGCGCATCGTGCTGCTGGGCGGGACCTATCACCCGGACGAAGGCGCGACCTATGGCGCCGCCACCCTGGCCGAGGTCGGGCGCCTGCGCCCCGACCTGGCGCTGGTGGGCGTCTGCGGCGTGGACGTCGACCGTGGCCTGGCAGCCTCGAATCCCGAGGAAGCGGCGCTCAAGGAAGCAATGCTGGCGGTGAGCGCGCGCTGCGCGGCCGCGGTGCTCAACGAACGTTTCGACGAGCGCGCCGCCTTCATGTTCGGCGCGCTGGAGCGGATCGACCAGCTGGTGCTGGAATCCGATGCGCCGCCGCAGGCCGTTGCGCGCCTGCGCGAACGCCATCCCCAACTCGATCTCACATTGACTGCAAAGGCCGAAGCATGACCCATGTCACCAACGCCATTCCCCGCAGCGTCGAAGCCGGCCGCTGGGCCATCTCGACCGTCTTTTTACTCAACGGCGCCGGCATCGGCCTGTGGGCGGCCCACGTGCCGACCGTGCAGGCGCGCATGGGCATCGATACCGGCATGCTCAGCCTGGTGCTGCTGACGATCGCCGGCGGTGCCCTGATGGCGATGCCGCTGATGGGCGGCCTGACCGGCCGCTTCGGCACGCGCCGCATGGTGCTGCTGTCGGGCTTTGCCTTCGCACTGATGACGGCCGTGATCATGGGCATGCCGAGCCTGCCGCTGCTGTTCATCGCGGCCTTCCTGTTCGGCGTGGCCAACGGGGCGCTGGACGTGGCGATGAACGCCAACGCCAGCGAGGTCGAGACCGCACGCGGCCTGCCCACCATGTCCTCGTTCCACGGCTTCTTCAGCCTGGGTGGCCTGTTCGGCGCGAGCCTGGGCGGCGTGCTGGTCGGCCAGGGCCTGGGGCATGGCGAAGGCGCGCTGATGGTGGCGGTGGCGAGCGCCGTGGTGCTGGCCTTGACGGCGCCGCGCGTGCTGGGCTTCGCCGCGCATGCGAGCGGCAGCCATTTCATGCTGCCGCGTGGCGCCGCCCTTGGCCTCGGCCTGCTGGCGCTGCTGTGCTTCGCGGTCGAAGGCGCGCTGGTCGACTGGAGCGCGCTGCTGTTGGAGGAGCGCACCGGCGCCTCGCCGGCGTCGGCGGCGCTGGGCTACTCGGCGTTCTCGATCGCGATGGCGGCCTGCCGCTTCGCCGGCGACCGCATCATCCTGCGCGTCGGCGCGACGCGGGTGATGGTGATCGGCGGCCTGGCCATGTTCGCCGGCCTGGCGCTGGCGGTCCTCAGCACCAATTTCGTGATGTCCAGTTGCGGCTTCGCCCTGGTCGGCCTGGGCGCGGCGAACGTGGTGCCGCTGCTGTTCGGCGCCGCCGCGCGCATCCCCGGCATGCATCCCGGCGCGGGCGTGGCGGCGGTGGCCACGCTGGGCTATGGCGGCCTGCTGCTGGCGCCGCCGGTGCTGGGCTGGGTGGCGGTGCACTCGAGCGTGATGGTGGCGCTCGGCGCGCTGTCGCTGTCGGGGATCGTGATCGCGCTGAGCGCGCGGGTGCTCAAGAAGTAAGGCGCATTAACTGTATTCGCGCAGGACGGTGTAGACGCCGTCGCGCGATTCGACCAGCGCGTATCTGTCGGCCTGCCACGTGATCGGCGGACCGTTCTCCGGCACGGCGACGCCGCCGGCGCGGCGCGCCATGGTGACGTGCGGCCGATAGCTGCGCTGTTCCGGCTGCAGGCCGAGGCCGACCAGAGGACGTGGGGTCAGGTCTGACATTCGGACACGGGCTCGACAGTGGGTTTTTCTTGATAAGGATGAGGTCGTGTCCGAATGTCAGACCTGACCCCGCTTCTGTGACCCCGCTTCTGACCCCGCCTCTGCATCCCCGGCATGCATCCCGGCGCGGGCGTGGCGGCGGTGGCTATGCTGGGCTATGGCGGCCTGCTGCTGGCGCCGCCGGTGCTGGGCTGGGTGGCGGTGCACTCGAGCGTGATGGTGGCGCTCGGCGCGCTGTCGCTGTCGGGGATCGTGATCGCGCTGAGCGCGCGGGTGCTCAAGAAGTAAGGCGCATTAACTGTATTCGCGCAGGACGGTGTAGACGCCGTCGCGCGATTCGACCAGCGCGTAGCTGCCGGCCTGCCACGCGATGGCCGGACCGTTCTTCGGCACGGCAACGCCGCCGGCGCGGCGCGCCATGGTAACGTGCGGCCGATAGCTGCGCGTCTCGGGCTGCAGGCCGAGACCGACCAGCGCATCCGCCAGCCGCGCGTGCAGCGCCAGCAGTTCGGGCGGTACGGCCAGCGGTTCGAGCACCGCGATCCCGTGCGGCCACAGTACTGGCGTGCCGAGATCGATCCGGAATGCTTCGAACGGGACTACGAATCCATCGAGGAGTTCGGGCAGGCGTTCGGAGGGAACGTCGCCCAGGAAGTGCAGGGTGAGGTGCAACTTGTCGGCATGGACCGGCGTTGCTTCACGCGGCCAGGGCCAGGCATCGCGCCAGATGCGCAGCTCGTGGCGCACGGCGGGATCGGGCCACAGGGCCAGGAACAGACGTGACGTCGATTGCTGGCCCATGACGCTCACCCTAGAAGCAGTGCTCCGGCGCCGGGAAGCTTCCGTCCTTCACGGCCGCCACATAGGCCATGACGGCCGCGTCGATGCTGGTCTGGCCATCCATGAAGTTCCTGACGAAGCGCGCCTTGCGGCCCGGGAATACGCCCAGCAGGTCATGCATCACCAGCACCTGGCCCGAGCAATCGGGACCGGCGCCGATGCCGATGGTCGGTACCGACAGCATCTCGGTGACTTCGCGGCCCAGGGCCGCCGGTACCGCTTCGAGCAGCACCACGGCGGCGCCGGCCGCCTGCAGCGCCAGCGCGTCGTTCTTCAGGCGCTCGGCGCCTTCGCCGGTCTTGCCCTGCACCTTGAAACCGCCCAGCTGGTGCACGAACTGCGGGGTCAGGCCGATGTGCGCGCACACCGGGATGCCGCGCTCGACCAGCAGGCGCACAGTGTCGGCCAGCCAGGCGCCGCCCTCGATCTTGACCATGTGGGCGCCGGCGCGCATCAGCTGCACCGCGCTGTCATAGGCCTGCTGCGGGTTGCCATAGCTGCCGAAGGGCATGTCGGCCAGCACCAGTGCGTTCTTGTTGCCGCGCGCGACCGAGGCCGTGTGGTAGACCATGTCGGCCACCGTCACCGGCAGGGTCGAGTCGTGGCCGGCGCAGACCATGCCCAGCGAATCGCCGATCAGGAGGATCTCGACGCCGCAGCGGTCCATCAGCGAGGCAAAGCTGGCGTCGTAGCAGGTCAGCATCGCGATCTTGTCGCCGGCTGCGCGCTTGGCGAGCAGCGCGGGAACGGTCACGGCCTTCGGCAATGCGGGCACCGGCGTCGGCACCGTGGCGGCGCCGGTCGCGGCCATATCGTTACCCTGCAAATAAGAGCTCATACAAATCCTTTGGTAAAACTGGAACGTCCAGATCCGCGTAGTGTAATGCGGCGCCCGCGAAGCTGCAGGCAAATGGTCATGAACGGAAGATGAAGTAGACGGCGCCGACCAGGCACAGGCCCGCCCAGACGTAATCGAGCTTGAACGGTTCGTTCATGTAGAACATCGCGAACGGGACGAACACGGTCAGGGTGATCGCCTCTTGCATGATCTTGAGCTGGGCCAGCGAGAACTGGGTGTGGCCGATGCGGTTGGCCGGCACCTGCAGCAGGTATTCGAACAGCGCGATGCCCCAGCTGATCAGGGCCGCCACGTACCAGGCGCGGTGCTGCAGGCCTTTCAGGTGGCCGTACCAGGCGAAGGTCATGAAGACGTTCGACAGGATCAGGAGGCCCGTGGTCTGGGCCCAGACGGGCAGGTTCATGGCGTGCGCTTTCTACGCGAGCTTGGCGATGGTCTGGCCGGCCACCAGCGCCGCAAAATTGCGCGCCGGGCCGTGGCCGGGGATGACGATGTCGGGGGCGATCTCGAGCAGCGGCTGCAGCACGAAGGCGCGTTCATGCATGCGCGGATGCGGCACGCTCAAGCTTGGGCTGGCGATGACTTCGTCGCCGTACAGCAGCAGGTCGAGGTCGAGCGTGCGCGGCGCGTTGTGGTAGGGCCGCTCGCGGCCATGGGCCTGTTCGATGCCCTGCAGCGCCGTCAAGAGGTCGTGGGGCGCCAGGGTGGTGTCGAGGCAGGCCACGGCATTGATGTAGTCGTCGCCGCTCGAATCGATCGGGGCGGTGCGGTACAGGCTCGAGGTGTGCAGCAGCGTGCTGCCACCCATCCGCGCCAGGCGCGCCAGCGCGTCGAGCACGTTCGCCTGCGCGTCGCCCAGGTTGGCGCCGATCCCGACCCAGGCGATCATTCTTCGCTACCGCCTGCTGGCGCCGGGCTGCCTTCGCCGCCGCCTTCACCAGTATTCTTGCGCGGACCGCGGCGCGGACGACGCTTCTTGGGCGCGCCATTGGCGGCGCCGCCTTCGCGCTCACGCGTGCTGGCCGAGGCCACCAGGCGCTCGCGGTCGCCGCCCTCGGCCGCATAGAACTCGGTCCACCACTCGCCCACTTCTTCCGGCAGTTCGCCCGAGGCGCAGCGCAGCAGCAGGAAGTCGTAGCCGGCGCGGAAGCGCGGGTGTTCCAGCAGCTTGTATGGCGCGCGGCCGGCGCGGCGCTCGAAGCGCGGCTGCATGGCCCAGATGTCGCGCATATCGGTGGCGATGCGGCGCTGCAGGGCCAGGTTCTCGGTTTGCGTTTCCAGCACGGCGTCGGCCGCCAGGTGCAGCGCGGGGATCGGTGCTTCGCCGGCGGCGCGGTAGGCGGTCCATTTTTCCAGCACCTGGTGCCACAGCAGCGATGCGAACAGGAAGCCGGGCGAGACGCCCTTGCCGGCTTTTACGCGCGAGTCGGTGGAGTCGAGCGCCAGGGTCACGAACTTCATGCCGATCGGCTGCTCCAGCACCACGTCCAGCAGCGGCAGCAGGCCGTGGTGCAGGCCGGCCGAGCGCAGCTCCTTGAGGCAGGCCAGGGCGTGGCCCGACAGCAGCAGCTTGAGCATCTCGTCGAACACGCGCGCCGCCGGCACATTGTCGATCAGCGGGGCCATGACGGGGATCGGCGCGCGCGTGGTCGGCTCGATCGTGAAGCCCAGCTTGGCCGCGAAACGCACCACGCGCAGCATGCGCACCGGATCTTCGCGGTAGCGCGCTTCCGGCATGCCGATGATGCGCAGCAGCTTGGCGCGGATGTCTTCCATGCCGCCGTGGTAATCGAGCACGCTCTGGCTGGCCGGATCGTAGTACATGGCGTTGATGGTGAAGTCGCGGCGCGCCGCGTCTTCGTGTTGCGGGCCGAAGCTGTTGTCGCGCAACACGCGGCCGTGTTCGTCCTTCGGTGCGTTGTCGCTGCCGTTGCCGCGGAAGGTCGTTACCTCCAGCAGGTCCTGGCCGAACATCACGTGCACGATCTGGAACCGGCGCCCGATGATGAAGGCGCGCCGGAACAGTTTCTTGACCTGCTCGGGCGTGGCGTCGGTGGCGATGTCGAAGTCCTTGGGCTTCACGCCCAGCAGCAGGTCGCGCACGGCGCCGCCGACCACGAAAGCCTTGAAGCCGGCTTCCTGCAGGGTTTGCGTGACGCGTATCGCGTTGGACGAGACGTTCTTGGGGTCGATGCCATGTTCTTCCGGGCCGAGGATGGTCGGTTCGGTTGCGTCGCGCTGGTCTTTCACACCCAGGATTTTACGGATGAATTTTTTAATCATTGAATAGTTGGATGGTTGGCCAGCCCTGTTGCTGCGCGTGGCTCGCGAGCGCGGCGCTCGGATTGGTCGCGACCGGATGGGAGACGATGGACAGCAGCGGAATGTCGTTGTGCGAATCGCTGTAGAAATGGCTGCGGCCGAAGCTGCCGAACGGCTGCCCCAGGCGCTCCAGCCAGGCGTGCATATGCGTGATCTTGCCTGGGCCCGAGGTCGGGGTGCCGGCCAGGCGCCCGGTCAGATTGCCGTCGGCGTCGCGCTCGGGCATGGCCGCGATATGGTGCTCGACGCCGAAGGCGGCCGCGATCGGCGCCGTGAGGTAGTGGTTGGTGGCGGTGATGATCGCCACCAGGTCGCCGGCGTCCTGGTGCTCGCGCACCAGCCTCAATGCTTGCGGCTTGATCGCGGGCTCGATCACTTCGCGCATGTAACGCGCGTGGAGCGATTCGAGCTCGTGGCGCGGAAAGCCCGCCAGGGTGCCGAGCGCGAACTCGAGGTATTCGACCGGGTCGAGCACGCCGGCGTTGTACTGGGCGAAGAAGGCGTCGTTGCGGGCGCGGTAGGCAGCGCCGTCGACCGCGCCGACCCGCGCCAGGAATTCGCCCCATTCGTGGTCCGAATCGAGCGGCAGCAGGGTGTGGTCGAGGTCAAACAGGGCAAGGTTTTTCATTCTTTGGGTTCAAGCGGCAGGTTCTCTTGCAACAGCAGGTCGCGCAGCAGGGGCAGCGTGACCGGGCGCTGGGTTTCGAGCGAATACTGGTCCAGCGCGTCCAGCATGGTCGACAGGGAACGCATGTCGCGTTTGAAATGAGACAACAAATAGGGTAACACGCTGGCCGACAAGGTCAAACCGCGCAACTCGGCGGCGTGCGTCAGGGCGGCGATCTTCTGGTCGTCCGACAAGCCGTGGATCTGGTACACCAGGCCCCAGCCCATGCGCGTGCGCAGATCTTCGCGCACTCCCAGCACCGCTGGCGGCACCGGACCGGTGCAGACCATATAGGCGCCGTGCTCGCGGATCTGGTTGAACAGGGCGAAGGCGTCGATCTGGCGCTGCGGGCTCAGGCGGTCGCAATCGTCGAGCAGGTAGAGCGTGACGTCTGGCGCGTGCAGGAAATCGGCGGCAGGCGCGTCGGCCGCGATATAGCGTGCGCCGGGGCTGGCCGCCAGCCCGTGCAGCAGGTGGGTCTTGCCGGCGCCGGTATCGCCCCACAGGTATGCGAAGTGCTCGCGCGAGCTGCGCTCGGCGAACAGGTGCATCAGGTGCGCCATCTCGGCATTCGCCCCCACCTGGAAGGTGTCGAGGCTCTGGGCCGGTTCGGCGCCTAAATCGAGCACCAGCTGTTTCATGGCGTGGGCCGTTTCATGCCTGACGTGGGGAAAAATGGCATGCCAGTAAGGTCAAGTTTCGATGTTATATTCGTTAAACGGGATATTGGATGAACCGTTTTGCTAAAATAGTGGATTGACCAGTTTTGCCGGTCGCCTCCTATTTTACCGCCTCCGCTGCCAAATACCATGAGCCAACCATCTAATGTTTCTCTCTCCTACCGCGACGCGGGTGTCGACATCGATGCCGGTGACGCCCTGGTCGAAGCCATCAAGCCGCTCGCCAAGCGCACCATGCGCGAAGGCGTGCTGGGCGGGATCGGCGGCTTCGGCGGTCTGTTTGAGATCAGCAAGAAGTTCAAGGAACCGGTCCTGGTCTCGGGCACCGACGGCGTGGGCACCAAGCTCAAGCTGGCGTTCGAACTGAACCGCCACGACACGGTTGGCATCGACCTGGTCGCCATGAGCGTCAACGACATCCTGGTGCAGGGCGCCGAGCCGCTGTTCTTCCTCGATTACTTTGCTTGCGGCAAGCTGGACGTGGCGACCGCCACCGCCGTGGTCTCGGGCATCGCCAAGGGCTGCGAAGAGTCGGGCTGCGCGCTGCTGGGCGGCGAAACCGCCGAAATGCCGGGCATGTATCCGGACGGCGAATACGACCTGGCCGGCTTCGCCGTCGGCGCGGTCGAAAAATCGCAGATCATCGACGGCTCAAGAATCGTCCCGGGCGACGTGGTGCTGGGCCTGGCCTCGTCGGGGATCCACTCCAACGGTTACTCGCTGGTGCGCAAGATCATCAGCGTCGCCAAGCCCGACCTCGAGGCAGACTTCCACGGCCGCAAGCTGTCCGACGTGCTGATGGCGCCGACCCGCCTCTACGTCAAGCCGCTGCTGGCGCTGATGGCCTCGATGGAAGTGAAGGGCCTGGTGCACATCACCGGCGGCGGCCTGGTCGAGAACATCCCGCGCGTGCTGCAAGACAACCTCACTGCGGTGCTGGACGCGTCGTCGTGGACCATGCCGCCGCTGTTCAAGTGGCTGCAGCAGCACGGCGGCGTGGCCGATGCGGAGATGCACCGCGTGTTCAACTGCGGCATCGGCATGACCGTGATCGTCTCGAAAGAGAACGCGGACGCCGCCTTCGCCCAGCTGGAAGCGGCCGGCGAGACCGTGTACCGCATCGGTGAAATCCGCGCCCGCGAAGAAGGTCAGGCGCAGACCGTCGTCCTGTAAGGGCACGTCTGCCGGAAGCGAAACGGGCGCCCGAGGGCGCCCGTTCTTCGTTTGGCGCTGTTGTTATCGCGCGGCGCCGCTGCCGATATGGCGGTCGAGGAATTTCTCGACCCGCGTATAGAAGTCGATGCGGTTCTTTTCCAGCGCCCAGCCGTGGCCTTCCTCGGGATACTGGACCCACTCGACCTGCTGGTTGGTGCGCATGACCGCGTCGCGCAACTGCGTGCCATGGTTGAGCGGCACCCGTTCGTCGACCCCGCCATAGGCCAGCAGCAGCGGCCGGGTAATGCGCGCCGCCTGCTGGATCGGCGAGGTCGCCTTGAAGCGCTCCGCATCCTTGACCGGGTCGCCCAGCATCTGCGGCAGCTGGTAGGCCTTGATTTCATCGGTCGCGTCCGAGCTGTACATCCAGCCGTTGTCGAACAGCAGTCCCAGGTCGGTGACGCCGACCCAGTTGATGCCGCATTTGTACAGCTCGGGATCGTTGACCAGGCCCATCAGGGTGGCATAGCCGCCGTAGCTGGGGCCGGCGATGCAGATGCGCTGCGGATCGACGATGCCCTTGTCGATCGCCCAGCGCGCGCCGTCGGCGATATCGTCCTGCATCTTGAGCCCCCATTGCTTCAGGCCGGCCTGGAAGTGGTGAACGCCGAAACCGAGGCTGCCACGGAATTCCGGTTCGAGTACCGCATAGCCGCGCGAGGCGAGGAACTGCGATTCCGCACCCCAGCCCCAGGAATTGCCGCGCACATAAGGGCCGCCATGCACCAGCACCACCAGCGGCAGGCCACCCGGTTTGGCGCCGGCTGGCAGGGTCAGCAGGGCGGGAATCTCGAGGCCGTCGCGCGCCTTGTAGCGCACGAATTCCTGGCGGCCCATCTGCGCGGGAACGATGCCGGGACGGGAATCGGCGACCTTGTTCACTTGCCCGGTCTGGCGGTTGTACAGGTTGTAGACAAGCGGGATCCGGTCCGAGTACGAGGTCACCAGCGCCCACGGCGAATCGGCCTGGGCCGGCACCGACAAGACGTTGATGGTGGCCGGCAGCGCCTTGTCCACGGCCGCCTGCAGGCTTTTCATGCCGGAATCGAACCATTCGTTCGAGATCGCATCGGTGCGGAGCGTCATGCCGAGGATCCTGTCGCGGTTGACCACCAGGCTGCCATCGACGTCGTAGCCGCCCGCGCTCAGCAGCGGCTCGGCGCCGAGCTTGCGGGTGGCCACGTCGTAGGCATACAGCGACAAGAACTTCTTGCCGCCGCGCGCGAGCACGTAGAGCGTGCCGTCCGGGCCGAAGCCGACTGGTTGGATAGCGTCCTGGCCGTTGCCGAAGCTCGCGTAGCTGGCCAGCTCGCGCCAGTTGCCGTCGCCGGGCTCGCGGTAATGCAAGGTGATGCGGCCGTCCTCGCTGGTAATGGCAAGGCGCGGCTCGCCCTTGTGGTCGAGCAGCCAGCCCTTCGCGTTGCCCGGCCGCGGCACGGCCTGGGTCGAGCCGGTGCGGGTATTCAGGCGCAGCAGATTCACGTAGCGGACCTCGCGCTTCATGTCTAGGGCTGGGCTAATGATGTAGACGTGGTCCGAATCCTGGGCGCCGGGCTGGCCCAGCATGAAGGTATGCCAGGGCAGCAGCCGCCGGCCCTTGGGGCCGCCGGTGACGATGCCGCCGCCGGTGCGCTCGGCCAGTTGCACGAATTGCGCGCCGTCGTGGTCCACCGCATACAGGCCGGGCGCCTTGCTGGTGTCGCCCAGGCCGAGGCTGCGGTCGCGGGTATTGAAGATCAGGCGCTCGTTGTTGACCCACTCGAAATCGCCGACGTCGGCATCGCTGTACGAGGCGACGATCTTGCCGCTGTTGTCCTGCAGGTCGACCACGACCAGGAAATCGCGCTGGCCCTTGGTGCTGGAGCGCGCCGCCAGGTAGCGGGCGTCGGGCGACAGTTTGGCGCCGCCGAAGGCGGCATTGGCGAAGAAGGCGGAGATTGGCGGCGGCGAGGTGGCGGCTGGCGCCTGGGCCAGGGCAGCCGGCGCGCCGCACAGCACGAACGCGGCCATGGCGGCGACGCGAACGGCGCGGGTAAAGACGAGCATGGTTTTTCCGTGAAAAGATCGTTGTTATATTGCCGATGTCGGCAAGAACGAGCCTAACATTCGGCTACCGTCTGGAATCTCATCAATTTTCACGGAAGGGCGCCGGTTGTCCCTCCGCTGATCGGCTACTCCGGCGCCCGGATATAGTCCACCATCCCTTCGCTGCCGCGGCTGGGCCGGGGCGTGAGCAGGCTCACCGCGACGATCGTCAATAGCCCGGCCGGTACCCCGAACACGCCGGCCGCCATCGGCAGGATCCCGAACCAGGCGGCATCCAGGCTGCCGCCCAGGGCGGGACTCGCGCGCAGCATGTAATACAGGCAGACCGCGAAGCCGGCCAGCATGCCGGCGATTGCCCCCTGGTGGTTGGCGCGTTTCCAGAACACGCCGAGCACCAGCACAGGAAAGAGCGTCGAGCCCGCGAGCGAGAACGCCGCGGCGACCAGTGACAGGATGTCGGCCGGCTTCTGCGAGGCCACATAGGCCGCGATGAAGGCCACCCCCAGCAAGAGCAGCTTGGAGATCGTCACCCGCTTCTGGGTCGAGGCGCTCGGGTTGACCATCTTGTAGTAGACATCGTGCGACAGCGCGTTGGAGATCGCCAGCAGCAGGCCGTCGGCGGTCGACAGCGCCGCCGCCAGGCCGCCGGCCGCGACCAGGCCCGCGATCACGTAGGGCAGGCCGCCGATTTCCGGCGTGGCCAGCACCAGCACGTCGGCGTCGATCGCGAATTCGGCCAGTTGCACGATGCCGTCGCCGTTGATGTCGGCCACGCTCACCAAGGGATTGGCCTTGTCCACGTTGGCCCAGTACGAGATCCAGGTGGGCAGCGCCGAGAAGTCGCTCCCTACCAGCGAGGTATAGATGTCGTACTTGGCCAGCACCGCCAGCGCCGGAATCGTCAGGTACACCAGCAGGATGAAGAACAGGGTCCAGAACACCGAGACCCGGGTGTCGTTCACCGACGGCGTGGTATAGGCCCGCATCAGGATGTGGGGGAGCGCCGCGGTGCCGAACATCAGGCAGAACACCACCGCCAAAAAGTTGTTGCGGCGGTTATCCGATTCTTCTTTCGTGGCGCCGGGGAAGGGCTCGGCGTGCGGCTCGGGCGGCCGTGCGCGCGCCAGGTTGGCGTCGCGCCGCTCGCTCCATTGCGAGCGCGCCTCGTCCACCGAGTTCGGATAGGTGGCCAGTGCACGCTCGGCCTGGCGCACCTCGGTCAGCGAGGCATTGCGCGCGCGCGCCGCCGCCAGCTGGCGCTGGGCTTCCAGCTTGCCGCTCTCCCACGATTCGGGCAGCGCTTCCAGCCGCGCCGCGTACTGCTCGGCGCGGCGGCGGAACTCGGCGCGCACCTGTTCTTCGCGCGGGTCCCTGGCCAGTTCGGCTTCGCGCGCGGTCAGCTTTGGCATCAGCGAGCCATAGGCCACCGCGGGGATCGGGTTGTCGGCATGCTTGGCCGACAGCCACATGGTCGGAATCAAAAAGGCGACCAGCAGGATGATGTATTGCGCCACCTGGGTCCAGGTGATCGCCCGCATTCCGCCCAGGAACGAGCACACCAGGATGCTCGCCAGGCCCAGGAAGATCCCGACCGAGAAGTCGACGCCGGTGAAGCGCGAGGCGATCAGGCCGACCGCGTAGATCTGCGCCACCACATAGGTGAACGAGACCAGGATGGTGGCGCCGACCGCCAGCGCGCGCACCGGGGCGCCGCGTCCACCGGCGCCACCGCCGTAGCGCGCCGCCAGAAAATCGGGCACGGTGTACTGCGCGAACTTGCGCAGATAGGGCGCGATCAGCAGCGCAACCAGCACGAAGCCGCCGGTCCAGCCCATGATGAAGGCCAGGCCGTCGAAACCCTGCAGATAGAGGCCGCCGGCCAGGCTGATGAAGCTGGCCGCCGAGATCCAGTCGGCGGCGGTGGCCATGCCGTTGAACATGGCCGGCACGCGCCGTCCGGCGACGTAGTATTCGGTGACGCTCGAGGTGCGGCAGATCACGCCGATGATCGCGTACAGGGCAATGGTGGCGAACATGAACAGGTGGCCGATCCACAGGCGCGGCATGCCTTCCTGCTCGAGCAGGGCGACGGCGATCAGGAACAGCGCGAAGCAGCCGGTGTACCAGAGATAGTAGCGCGCCAGCTTGCTGAAATAGGGTGGCTTGCCGCTCATCGTGGAGCATCCCCGGCCTTGGCCGCAGCATTGGCAGCAGCGTCGCGGTCCAGCCGCCGCATGCGCCAGGCATAGAAGCCGATGATCGCCAGCGACACCAGCGAGGCGCCTTGCGCCGCCATGTAGAACGACAGGGGCCAGCCGAACACTTCGAAGTGCGCCAGCTCGCGCGCGAAGAACACGGTGCCGAAGCCGGTCGCCAGCCACAGCGCCAGCAGCAGCAGCGTCATCTTGCGGGTGCGTTCCCAATGCGTGGCGTTGGCGACGCGGCGGCGCGCCGCGTCGTCATGGTGGGGGTCAGGGGGCGGCGTCGGGTTCATGGAGCGGGGGCGGGAATGTGAGGCGGAACAGGCTGCCGGGGAAGCGCTTGGACTGAGTGCGCGGGTTGTTGAAGATGTCGATCTCGGCGCCGTGCTGCTGCGCGATCTCGCGCACGATCGCCAGGCCCAGGCCGCTGCCCTGGGTATTGCTGCCCAGGATGCGGTAGAAGCGCTCGAACACGCGTTCGCGCTCGTTGGGGGCGATGCCGGGGCCGGTGTCCTCGACCTCGAGCAGCGCCCGTTCGCCGTCGCGGCGCACGCGCACCGTGACGCTGCCGCCGGCCGGGGTGTAGCGCAGCGCATTGTCGATGAGGTTCGACAGCAGTTCGCGCAGCATCAGCGGCTGGCCGGCGATGACGACCGGGCCTTCGTCGGCGGCCGGCGGCTCGAAGCCCAGGTCGATCTGGCCCGCGAACGAGGCTTGCACCCAGTCCCGCACCGTCTCGCGCGCGAGCACCGGCAGGTCGATCTCGGCGAAGGCGAGGCCGGCCTGCGGTTGATTTTCGGCGCGCGCCAGCGCCAGCAGCTGGTTCACCAGGCGCGTGGCCGATTCCGAACTCTTGGCCAGCTGCTCCAGCGAACGGTGGATCTCGGCCGGGTCGAGCTGGCGCAGGGCCAGTTCGGACTGCATGCGCATGCCGGCCAGCGGGGTCTTCATCTGGTGCGCAGCGTCGGCGATGAAGCGCTTCTGCATCGCCATCGACTCACCCAGGCGTTCGAGCATGTCGTTGAAGGAGCCGACCAGCGGCGAGATCTCTTCCGGCACCTGGCGCGGATCGATCGGCGACAGGTCGTCCCGGGGCCGCGCGCGGATGCGCTGCTGCAGCTCGGCCAGCGGGGTCAGGCCGCGCGACAGCGCAAACCACACCAGCGCCAGGATCACCGGCAGGATGATGAACTGGGGCAGGATCACGCCCTTGATGATCTCGCCCGCCAGGTGCGCGCGCTTGTCGAGCGTCTCGGCCACCTGCACCAGCGCAAGGGGTGGTTCGAGCGGCGGCTGCAGGGAACGCTCATGCAATGGGTCGAGGTTGATATAGGTGTAGGCGACCCGGATCGGCGTGCCGTGGATGGTGTCGTTGCGGAACTCGACCGCGCCGCTGCGCGCATGCTCGTCGGACGCATTCATCTGCGGACGCGGCAGGTCGCGGTCGCCATCCAGCAGTTCGCCATCGGGCCCGGCCAGCAGGTAATAGACGCTGTCGACGTCGTCGGCGCGCAGGATGTCGCGGCCGGACGGATGCAGTTGGCCGGCGGCCTTGCCGCCCACGCTGCGGATCTGCTGGCCGAGCACCGTGACCCGGTCTTCGAGCGCGTCGTCGAAGGGCTGGTTGGCGATCGACTTGGCGACCAGATAGGTGATGGCGATGCTCATCGGCCACAGCAGCAGCAGCGGGGCCAGCATCCAGTCGAGGATCTCGCCGAACAGCGAGTGCCGGATGTTTTCGTCCGGCTCGGGATTCGGCGGGACGTAGGTCGGCTCGGCCGCCGTGGCCGGGGTGTACTCGGGTCCGGCCGTGGAACCGGCGTCGCGTTCGTTCACCTGTCGGCGACGGTTGCCGTTGACGTTGCCGTTGCTGCGGCGCGTTCAGCCGAGGCCGCCGCGGCAGCCTCGGAGAATTTCTCGAGGCAGTAGCCCAGGCCGCGCACGGTGGCGATGCGCACGCCGCCGACCTCGATCTTCTTGCGCAGGCGGTGCACATACACCTCGATCGCGTTGTTGGAGACTTCTTCTCCCCATTCGCACAGATGGTCGACCAATTGTTCTTTGGATACCAGGCGGCCGGTGCGCGCCAGCAGCACCTCGAGCAGGCCGAGCTCGCGCGCCGACAGGTCGAGCATCTGGTCGTTGATGTAGGCGCTGCGGCCGACCTGGTCGTAGACCAGCGGACCGTGGCGCACCACGGCCGGGCCGCCGCCGGCGCCGCGGCGGGTGAGGGCGCGCACCCGCGCCTCGAGTTCGGACAGGGCGAACGGCTTTGCCATGTAGTCGTCGGCGCCCAGGTCGAGGCCTTCCACGCGCTGCTCGACGGAATCGGCGGCGGTGAGGATCAGGACCGGCAGCAGCGAGGCGCGGGCGCGCAGGCGGCGCAGCACTTCGAGCCCCGACATCTTCGGCAGGCCGAGGTCGAGGATGAGCAGGTCGAACTCCTGGGTGGATAGGGCGGTGTCGGCATCCTGGCCGTTCTTGACGTAATCGATGGCGTAGCCGGACTGGCGCAGGGAGCGCGTCAGGCCGTCGGCAAGTACGCTATCATCTTCGGCGAGCAGAATTCGCATGGTGGCACCTCGGTTATAGGTTGATACGTCGTTCCCGCGCAGGCGGGAACCCAATCCGTATGCACTGTGACTGCGGTTGTCGCTAGCGGTTGGTGCAGAACTTGGATCCCCGCCTGCGCGGGGATGACGTGTATTGTGTTTGATTTGTCGCAACAATGCGAGCCTCAGCCCACTTATTGACAAAATGGTCACGCATTAGTGCTTGCAAAAACCACTGGATTTTTATACAGTAGTGGCTATTGAAGTGCGCGTGCGCGCCCTCACCTTGCCTACTCCACGATTGAAAGTACACCATGGACGACAAAAAATCCGCATTGAACGCCGCTGAAAAGGGCAAGGCGCTGGCAGCCGCCCTGGCGCAAATCGAAAAGCAGTTTGGCAAGGGCTCGGTCATGCGCATGGATGCCAATGCGCCGGTCGAAGAAGTGCAGACTGTTTCCACCGGCTCGCTGGGCCTCGACATCGCCCTGGGCGTCGGCGGCCTGCCGCGCGGCCGTATCGTCGAGATCTACGGCCCTGAATCGTCGGGTAAAACCACCCTGACGCTGCAAACCATCGCCCAGATGCAAAAACTGGGTGGCACCTGCGCCTTCATCGACGCCGAGCACGCGCTCGACGTCACCTATGCCCAAAAACTGGGCATCAACCTGAGCGACCTGCTGATCTCGCAGCCGGATACCGGCGAACAGGCACTTGAAATCACCGACGCCCTGGTGCGTTCGGGCAGCGTCGACCTGGTGGTCATCGACTCGGTGGCGGCACTGACCCCGCGCGCCGAGATCGAAGGCGATATGGGCGACTCGCTGCCGGGCCTGCAGGCACGCCTGATGTCGCAAGCGCTGCGCAAGCTTACCGGTTCGATCAACCGCACCAACACGCTGGTGATCTTCATTAACCAGATCCGCATGAAGATCGGCGTCATGTTCGGCAGCCCGGAGACGACCACCGGCGGTAACGCACTGAAGTTCTACGCCTCCGTGCGCCTGGACATCCGTCGTACCGGTTCGATCAAGTCGGGCGACGAAGTGATCGGTAACGAAACCAAGGTCAAGGTCGTCAAGAACAAGATCGCGCCACCGTTCAAAGAGGCCCACTTCGACATCCTGTACGGGGCCGGCACCTCGCGCGAAGGCGAAATCCTGGACCTGGGCGCCGACAACAAGATCGTCGAGAAGTCGGGCTCGTGGTACAGCTATAACGGCGAGCGCATCGGCCAGGGCAAGGACAATGCCCGTCAGTTCCTGGTGGATCGCCCAGCCCTGGCGCGTGAGATCGAGAACAAGGTCCGTGCCGCCCTGGGCGTGCGCGAACTGCCGCCGGCGGCAGCCGGTGGCGACGACAAGCCGAAGCTGCAGGCAGTTGGTGAGTAATCGCCTGGCGAGGGCGGCGCGGCAGGGTAGCGCCGCGGGTTTCTACCCGTTCGTTCTCGCCATGTTGTCGATCACGGTGTCCCCATGCCAGCACCTGCACTAAGCCTCAAGGCGCGCGCGCTGCGCTACCTGTCGCAGCGCGAGCACAGCCGGTTCGAGTTGCGGCGCAAGCTGGCCAAGTATGCCCAGGAAGACGACGACGTCGACGCCCTCCTGGATTTCCTTGAAAAGAATAACTGGCTGTCGCAGGAACGTTTCGCCGAATCCCTGATCAACCGTAAGGCCAGCCGCTACGGCAATAGCCGTGTGGTGGCCGAGCTGCAAAGCCATGGCGTCACCGGCGATGCGCTGGTCGAGATCAAGGCCGGGCTGTCCGACAGCGAGACGGCGCGCGCCGTCGAAGTCTGGCAGCGCAAGTTCGGCACGGTCGCCACCGACGCGGCGATGCGGGCCAAGCAGATGCGCTTTCTGTTGCAACGCGGCTTTTCCCAGCGTGCGGCACGGGTGGCGATGCAGGGTAGCCCTGCGGACGATGAGTTCGATGTGAGCTGATGGATGGCGGTTCATCGGCCCGATTGCTCCAGGCGCCAGCGTGGAGCGTCATCCCCGATATGCTTAAAAGCATATTCCTCAACGGGCGATGGCGCTGCACGCTGGCGCTTTTTGTCGTCTGGCCATCCCGGCCATTGACTGACCCTATCCCAAATACATATCTTATATTCATGATGTGAATGGATGGTGACGCTCATTAAAGACAGGCGAATAATATAAGCGGCAAACGCGCCGTCATATTCCCTTGAAGTCCCTTCATCTCCTCGTAGTATCCCTTACCGACCTTTCTTTCCCATGCGCCGCTGTGGACGCTGTGCTAAACTTTGCGGGTTTAAGCAGCGCCGCATGAGCGGTTGTTGTCGCAGAAGCTGCGGCAACGTGCAAGAAGCACACCGGCTGCATCACTAACCGCCGTCTCGACGGCACTGGTATTTATGCCTTTGTCACCTCCCGTATCGCGCTCGCTCCGGCATACGCGCGCCATCACAGTCGAAGCGTTCGCGCGCGACGATGGCTTGTGGGACCTCGATGCCAGCATCCGCGATGTGAAAACGCGTACTGTCGCGCTTGCTTCCGGCGAACGGCCCGGCGGCACGCCGGTGCACGACCTCAAGCTGCGTGTGACCATTGACCGCGAGCTCAACATCGTCGATGCCGAAGCCGCATCCGATGCCGTCCCGTATCCGGGCTACTGCGATACCATCGGCCCTGCCTACAAGAAGTTGATCGGGCTCTCGCTCGTGAACCATTTCCGGTTGCATCTGAAAGACCGCCTATCCGGCGTGCTCGGCTGCACCCATTTGACCGAATTGGCCCAGGTGCTGCCGACCGCAGCCTTGCAAGCCTTTGCTGACGACAATGTCGACGCCCCAGGTGGGCTCGGCGGTTCGTCAACCGACCGTCCATTTGAGCTCGACCGTTGCCATGCACTGCGCAGCGACGGCCCTGCCGTGGCCAAATACTACCCACGCTGGTCGATCAAGGCCGTCTCGGGTTAGCGTTCGTCGTTTTTATCTTTGTAGTTCAACCGTATTTCTAATTCAGTAATAGAAGAAGGGAAGCCAGCATGAAGATCCATGAGTACCAGGGCAAAGAGATCCTCCGAAAATTCGGAGTGACCGTTCCGCGCGGCATTCCGTGCATGTCGGTCGAAGACGCTGTCAAAGCCGCTGAAGAGCTGGGCGGTCCGGTCTGGGTCGTCAAGGCACAGATCCACGCTGGTGGCCGCGGCAAGGGCGGTGGCGTCAAGGTCGCCAAGTCGATCGAGCAGGTCAAGGAATACTCCGAGCAGATCATGGGCATGCAGCTGATCACCCATCAGACCAGCCCTGAAGGCCAGAAAGTGCGTCGCCTGATGATCGAAGAAGGCGCCGACATCAAACAAGAGCTGTACGTGTCGCTGGTCACCGACCGCGTCACCCAGAAAGTCGTGCTGATGGCCTCGTCGGAAGGCGGCATGGACATCGAAGAAGTCGCGCACAGCAACCCAGAAAAAATCCACAATGTCGTGATCGACCCTAAAGTCGGCCTGACCGATGCACAGGCTGACGATGTCGCCGCCAAGATCGGCGTGCCTGCTGGCTCGATCGCCGATGCCCGCGCCAACCTGCAAGGCCTGTACAAAGCCTACTGGGAAACCGACGCATCGCTGGCCGAGATCAACCCACTGATCGTCACCGGCAGCGGCAAGATCATCGCCCTGGACGCGAAGTTCAACTTCGACGCCAACGCCCTGTATCGCCGTCCAGAAATCGTCGCCTACCGCGACCTGGACGAAGAAGATCCAGCTGAAGTCGAAGCATCGAAATTCGACCTGGCCTACATCTCGCTCGACGGCAATATCGGCTGCCTGGTGAACGGCGCCGGCCTGGCCATGGCGACCATGGACACCATCAAGCTGTTCGGCGGCGAGCCGGCCAACTTCCTGGACGTGGGCGGTGGCGCTACGGCCGAGAAAGTGACCGAAGCCTTCAAGATCATGCTGAAGAACCCTGACCTGAAAGCTATCCTGGTCAACATCTTCGGCGGCATCATGCGTTGCGACGTCATCGCCGAAGGCGTGATCGCTGCTTCGAAAGCCGTGTCGCTGCAAGTGCCACTGGTCGTGCGCATGAAGGGCACCAACGAAGACCTGGGCAAGAAGATGCTGGCTGAATCGGGCCTGCCGATCATCGCCGCAGACACGATGGAAGACGCAGCGAAGTCGGTCGTTGCCGCCGCCGCTGGTAAAGCCTAATTCGCTAAGGAAATAAAAATGTCGATTCTGATCAACAAAGATACCAAAGTAGTCACCCAGGGCATCACCGGCAAGACCGGCCAGTTCCACACCCGTATGTGCCGCGACTACGCGAACGGCAAGGAAGCCTTCGTTGCTGGCGTGAACCCGAAGAAAGCCGGCGAAGATTTCGAAGGCATTCCAATTTTCGCTAACGTTGCTGAAGCCAAGAAAGAAACCGGCGCCAACGTGTCGGTGATCTATGTCCCACCAGCAGGCGCAGCAGCTGCCATCTGGGAAGCCGTCGAAGCCGAGCTGGACCTGGCAATTTGCATCACCGAAGGCATCCCTGTCCGCGACATGATGGAAATCAAGGATCGCATGGCCAAAGCCGGTTCCAAGACCCTGCTGCTGGGCCCGAACTGCCCAGGCCTGATCACCCCTGACGAAATCAAGATCGGCATCATGCCAGGTCACATCCACAAGAAGGGCCGTATCGGCGTCGTGTCGCGTTCGGGCACCCTGACCTATGAAGCAGTCGGCCAGCTGACCGCACTGGGCCTGGGCCAATCGTCGGCAGTCGGCATCGGCGGCGACCCGATCAATGGTCTGAAGCACATCGACGTCATGAAGATGTTCAACGACGATCCTGACACCGACGCGGTCATCATGATCGGCGAAATCGGCGGCCCGGACGAAGCCAACGCGGCTTACTGGATCAAGGACAATATGAAGAAGCCAGTCGTCGGCTTCATCGCTGGCGTCACCGCGCCTCCAGGCAAGCGCATGGGCCACGCCGGCGCGCTGATCTCGGGCGGCGCAGACACCGCGCAAGCCAAGCTGGAAATCATGGAAGCCTGCGGCATCACCGTCACCAAGAACCCGTCGGAAATGGCGCGCCTGCTGAAGGCGATGCTGTAATCCTGACGGTCTCTTGATCGGCAGCTAAGACGGGGAGCTTCGGCTCCCTGTTTGTATTTACGAGTCCATTTTTCGTCGACAAACTTCGTCGCCTGACAAAAATTGCCATGCGGCACTGACAAATTTTGTCACCCGAGGCGTCAAATTTTGTCGCGGCACAGGGTTTTCTTATCTCAGGATTAATAAAATCGACCGTTTCTTGCTGCTTTCGGGCTGGCACGCCGCTTGCATATAGGAAAGCGTAGCAGCTGAGCAGCACAAGACACGTAGTCCTAACTTTTGAAATACCACCCTGGAGAGAAAAATGAACTTCAAGCAAATGCAGACCAAAAAAGCCGAAGGCGGCTTCACCCTGATCGAACTGATGATCGTCGTTGCAATCATCGGTATCCTGGCAGCCGTCGCCATCCCTGCCTACCAGAACTACGTCGCCAAGGCGAAATTCTCGGCCGCTCTGGCTGAAGTGTCGGGTGGTAAGACCGGTTATGACGTCGCAATGAATGAAGGCGCCGCTCCAGCAGACGTCGCCGCTGCAGGTCTGGTAAATGATCCAAGCACCAACTGCGATTTCGACCTCGTGGAAGCCGGCGGCCTCTCCTGCTCGATCGTTGGCGGTCCTACATCCGTTGCTACTAAGACCATCACTCTCAACCGTGACACCGAAGGCGCATGGACCTGCTCGACCGACGTCGAGGCAGACTTCACTGGCAATGCCTGCGTTACCGCTGAGTAATCGCTAGTTAAGCCATAAAAAAACCCGCCTCGGCGGGTTTTTTTGCTTTAGGGCTTCTGCTTCAAATACTGATCCAGCCACCCCACCACAGTGTGATGCCACTGCACCGAGTTCGCCGGCTTGAGCACCCAGTGGTTCTCATCCGGGAACACCAGCAGCTTGCTGTCGACACCCATACGCTGCAGCGCGGTGAAGGTCCCCAGCGCCTGCGCGGTAGGAATCCGGAAGTCCAGATCACCCTGGATCACCAGCATCGGCGTCTTCCACTTGTTTACGTGATGAACCGGATTGAAGCGCTCATGGTTCTCCGGCACCTTGAAGTAAGGTCCGCCGCTCTCCCAGTCGGTAAACCACTGTTCCTCGGTCGAGTACGCCATGCCGCGCGTATCGAACACGCCGTCGTGATTCACGATGCACTTGAACTCATCCGACCAGTTGCCCGCGATCCAGTTCATCATATAGCCGCCGTACGACGCCCCCAGCGCGCAATCGCGTGAACGATCGAGCCACGAGAATTTCTGCACCGCCGCGTCATAGCCCTTCTGCAGGTCGACCAGCGGCTTGCCGCCCCAGTCGTTGCTGATCGAGTCCGTGAACTTCTGGCCATAGCCGGTCGAGCCGTGGAAGTCGATGAACACGGCCGCGTAACCCGCGCCCGCATACACCTGCGGATTCCAGCGATAGCTCCAGCTGTTGCCGAAGCTGCCTTGCGGGCCGCCGTGGACGATGAAGGCGACCGGATACTTTTGGCCCGGCTGCGCATTCCACGGCTTCATCACGTAGCCATACACGGTCTCGCCATTGGCGCCGGCAAACGAGAACTGCTCCGACTCGCCAAAGCGCACGTCCTTCAAGCGTTCCGTGTTCACATCGGTCAGCTGCTTCGGCTTGCCGCCCAGCTTCATCGAGAACAGTTGCGCGCCCGACTGCAGGTTGGCATGCGTATAGACCAGGGTATCGCGCCGCAGGTCATAGGCGCCGACCGCGCCCTTGTCGGTCAGCGGCGTCACCTTGCCGTTGGCGACGTCGATCGAGAACAGGCGATGCTGGCCGATGTCTTCGGCATCGACGATCAACGCCTTGCCGTCCGCACGCCACACCAGGCTGCCGGCCGAGCGGTCCCAGTCGGCCGCCAGCTTGCGCTTCTGGCCGCTAGCCACGTCCATCAGCATGACCTGGTAGCGGTCGGCCTCGAAGCCGGGACGCGCCATCGCGAGATACGCCAGGGTGCGGCCATCCGGCGAGAAAGTGCCCTTGGTATCCCAGGCCGGATTGTCCTGGGTCAGGTTGCGCGGCGCCGCGCCGCCCACGGCTGGCACGCTGTACAGGTCGAAATTGGTCGACCAGGCTTCGGTCTTGCCGGCGATGCGCGCCGAGAATACGATGGTCTTGCCGTCCGGGCTGAAACGGTATTCCTCGCGGTCGCCGAAAGGCTTCGACGGCACGTCGCCGTCAAGCGAGCCGGACAGGCTGACCGGTTCGCTGCCGACCTTGCCATCCGCACCCAGCGGCGCCGAGAACAGCACCGCATTGCGGTGGTCGCCCCAGGTATCCCAGTGGCGCACGAACAGGCGGTCATAGACCTTGCCGGTGGCCTTGTCCTTCTCTTTGGCATCCAGGCGCGACTTGGTGCAGGCCAGGTCGGCGCAGTCGCGGAACACGGCCACGCTGAAGGCCAGGCGGTCGCCGCTCGGGGCGAGGCGGAAGTTGTCGACGTCCAGCGCCAGGTTCGTCACCTGCACCGGCTCGCCGCCGGCCACCGGCTGGCGCCATACCTGCGACGACCCCGAGCGCGCCGACAGGAAATAGACGGCGTCGCCCGACGGCGACCATTCCGGATCGCTGCTGCTGGACGCATGCTGGCTCAGGCGCTGCGGCGCCGGCTTGGCGGCGCGCAGGTCGACCATCCACAGTTGGGTATTGCCGCGGTTGTTTTCCATGTCCGTGCTGCGCACGGTATAGATCACGCGCGTGGCGTCCGGCGACACGGCCGGGCTGCCGACCCGTTCCATATTGACCAGGTCTTCCACGGTAAAGCCGCGCGGCGCGGCCGTCGCGGTGGTGGCGGCCAGCAGGGCCGCTACCATCGTCAGCAAACGAAATTTCATTCCATCCTCGTCGATCAGTGCCGCAGCCGGGTGCCGCAGGCAAGCCGGCAATTTACCACGATGTCATCAGGCATGAAGCCGACATATTCCCATCGCCGGAAATGAACGGGATGGGAACTAATCTCGACGAGGAGGCCAGGTTTACTTCGGCATGATGACCGTATCGATCACATGGATCACACCATTATCGGCTGCGATGTCGGTCTTGGTGACGGTTGCCTTGTCGACCATGACCTTGCCGCCCGCAACTTTTACTGCGAACGCGCTACCCTCGACGGTCTTGACGTCGCCAGGCTTGACGTCGGCAGCCATGACTTTTCCCGGCACCACGTGATAGGTCAGTACCTTGGACAGTGCTGCCTTGTCTTTCAGCAGGGCGTCCAGCTTGGCTTTCGGGATTTTTGCAAAGGCGGCGTCAGTCGGGGCAAAAACAGTGAATGGACCCGGACCTTTCAGGGTATCGGTCAGGCCGGCAGCTTGTACCGCAGTGACCAGGGTATTGAAGGTGCCGGCGGATTTCGCGGTATCCACGATGTCCGCCGCCTGGACGGATGTGAAGGCGAACGCGAGGGGCAAAGCAATCAAGATCTTTTTCATGTTGGCTCCAGAAGTTGGGTTGAACAGGTTCGCAACGAACCGATCTGAAGCCAATTTACGTGGATTTAGTATCGTAGTCTAATGTGTGAATCGAATCTGTCCTATAAAATGGGTTCAAACCTTGTTCATTTGATGTGATCTCAACACAGGGGAGCACTCGTGCGCGAGCAACTGGTCAGACTGCCGGGTACTGTTGAATACGTAACCGTCATTTTCTTCAGTGTATGACAGCATTCGTCGTCAATATCTGGTTCAATTTGGGACACTTAATCATGGATTCATTCAAAACGGGACAAGAGCGGATCATGTACCGCACTGGCGCAGCGGCACGGTTAGCCGGCTTGCCAGTTGAAACACTGCGCGTATGGGAGCGCCGCTACAGTCTGTCGGATGCCCAGCGCTCCGAGCGTGGCCAGCGCCTCTACTCGGCCGAACAGGTCGCGCGCCTCGGCCTGCTCAAGCAGCTGGTCGACCAGGGGCACTCGATCGGTGTCCTTGCTGGCCTGAGCCGTGATCAGTTGCAATCGATGCTGGGCCTGGATGGACAGGCACGGGCCCTGCAGGCAGCGCCGGTGCGTGTGCTGCTGGTGGGCGCCATGCTGGCGCGGCGCGTCGCCGCCATGGGGCAGGGCGCCCTCGGCCTGGATGTACGCGGCAACGCCGCGGGCCTTGCAATGGCGGAAGAGTTACCACGTGACGCAGGCGCCGACGTACTGGTGATCGAGCAGTCCGAACTCGATGAACGCGTGATGCCGGCCATTGCCGCCGCGCGCGAGGCGAGCGGCGTTGCTGCGGTCGTCGTGCTGTACCGCTTCTGCTCGAGCGCCACGATCCGCACCCTGCGTGCGCAAGGCTGCCTGGTCGCGCGTATTCCGGCCGACCTGAACGAACTGGCGCTGCTATGCCAGTCTGCCCTGACCGGCCATCGCCCGCCGCTACAGGAGCCGGTGGCCGCCGCCGTCGCCCCGCCGCGTTTTGCCGACGAAGACCTGGCCAATATCGCGGCCGCTGGTAACCGCCTGACCTGCGAATGCCCGCGCCACTTGACCGAATTGCTGATGATGGTGGGTAGCTTCGAGCGCTACAGCCAGCATTGCGCGTCGCGTAATCCGGAAGACGCGGCCCTGCACGCCGAATTGGCGCTGGCTTCGGGCCGCGCGCGGGTCGTGCTGGAAGCGGCGATGGAACGCCTGGCTCTCCAGGAAGGATTGCCGCTGCCAAAAGGCTGGGCCTGAAAGACCAGCGAAGTCGAACGCCCCGGCTCAGCTCAGGTTCATCTGCCAGGACACGCCAAAACGGTCATTCAGCCAGCCTCGCCGCTTTTGTAGTGCTCGATCTGCTTGACTTCGGAACGGGCGAACAGCGAGACATAGAAGCGCATCGCTTCCTCGGCCGCACCTTCGAACATCAGGAATGGCGTGATGCTGCGTGCCATCGACGACTCCTTTCGAAAGAATGATGAAGCGGGGCGCTCAGCGCGCGGGTTTCCAGCCGGACGTCATGGCGTCGGCAAAGCTCTGGCCCATGATCTCGACCGCCTTCTGGTTGGCGCTGATGAGCCGGCTGAATGACTGTTGCTGGACCGACACGGCATTCCTGGTCAAGGCTTCGGCGCACGACTGCGATGCGGCGATGAAGGCCTTCATCGTCTCTTCCATGATGATCTTGGATGAGCTGATCCAGAGCTGCTCTACGCTGGCGCGGGTCGAATCCGCGTAGACATTGGCGATTTTCAGGAATGTATCTTGATAGGGCAGGGCGTTCAGCTGGGCGGTCGCTGCGGTGAACTGCGGGTATGCGGTCGTCATGACACATCCTCTCGGGCAGATAGCAGGTTGGAGTGGGGAAAGACGCATTGCGCGTCGCCCATCAGTATAGGCCGAGTATTGACGTTGTCTACAGTGTTGGGCAAGTTGTCGAACTGGTCAGGCGTCGATATCGGCTGTCCAGTCCCCGCTCTTGCCCCCGTGCTTCTCCATCACGCGAACATCCGTCATCACCATCCCGCGATCCACCGCCTTGCACATATCATAGACAGTCAACAGGCCCACCTGCACCGCAGTGAGCGCTTCCATTTCGACGCCAGTCTTGCCGATGGTTTCCACCTGCGCCCGGCAATGCACGCTATTGGCCGCCTCGTCGATCTCGAAATCCACCGCCACGCGCGTGATCGGCAGCGGATGGCATAGCGGCACCAAGTCGCTGGTGCGCTTGGACGCCATGATCGCGGCGATGCGCGCGATCCCGATCACGTCGCCCTTCTTGGCATTGCCCGAGATGATCAGGGCCAGCGTCTCCGGCTTCATGCGGATGGTCCCGGCCGCCACCGCGGTGCGGTGCGTGTCCTGTTTCGCGCCGACGTCGACCATATGGGCCTGGCCGGTGGCGTCGAAGTGGGTCAAGTGGTCTGCGGTCGGGATTGGATTCGTCATTACTAGGTCGGTGTGTTCGGATTACAAAAAGGTTCGCTGAGCAGCAACATGCACGCGGATGCAGGTATGATAGCACCGTGAAATCCGTCGTCCGTCCAGCAATGGTGCGCCGCTGGCGCTCCTCCTTGTCCGTCATGGCCTTGTGCATGGCGACCGCCTTCCCCGTCGCAGCGCAGTCCGACGTGTTCAGGCGGCCCGATTCGACCCGCCTGCCCACGCTCGGCGATACGGCGCGCGGCGACCTGTCGCCTGTCGTCGAGCGCAAGCTGGGCGAGGAGTTCATGCGCGACGTCCGGCGCGATCGCGATTACCTCGACGATGAGCCAATCTCCGAATACCTGAACAATTTCGGCAATGGCCTGGTCGCCGCCGTGCCCGGCGCGCGCGGCGAGACCAATGCCGACTTTCACTTCTTCGCCGTGCGCGATCCGGCCCTGAACGCATTCGCGATGCCGGGCGGTTTCATCGGCGCCCACTCGGGCCTGATCATCGCGGCCCAGACCGAATCGGAACTGGCCGGCGTGATGGCGCACGAGATCGGCCACGTCACCCAGCGCCACATCGCGCGCAGGATCGGTCAGCAGCGCCAGGATATCCTGCTGCCGCTGGCGTCGATGATCCTGGCGGCGCTGGCGGCTCGCGCCAGCTCGGATGCGGCAATGGGCGTGCTGATGGGTGGCCAGGGCCTGGCTGTCCAGCGCCAGCTGAACTTCAGCCGCGACGCCGAGCGCGAGGCCGACCGCGTCGGCTTCCAGATCATGGAGGCGGGCGGCTACGATACCACCGGCATCGTTGCTTTCTTCCGGCGCCTGCAGGCCGCCTCCAGGCTGTATGGCGACCTGCCGCCCGGACTGGCCAGCCTGAGCAGCCACCCGCTGACTCAAGACCGGATCACCGACATGCAGGCGCGCATCCGCGAGATTCCCAAGAAACAGCGCGTCGACAGCCTCGATTTTCATCTGGTGCGGGCGCGCGCCCGCGTGCTGCAGGACGGGAGCGAGCAGGGCCGGCGCGACACGCGCAGCGCCTTCGAGGCCCAGCTCAGGGATCAGCCCCACCGCCAGTGGCAGGCCGGGGCCCAGTATGGCCTGTCCTACCTGGCGCTCAAGGAGAACGACCTGGCCGGCGCCCAGCGCTGGCTCGACAGGGCGCGCGAGACCATGAAGCCACGTGAAGGGGTGCTGTCGGCGGCGCCGTCGAACGTGGGCGATGGCGCGACCATGTTCGCCGGGCTGGCGCTGGAGATCAAGATGGCGCCGGGCCAGCCGAGGTCCGTGCTGGAAGAGGCGGTCAAGGAAGCGGATGCGGCGCGCCAGCGCTACCCGCTGTCGCGCTCGCTCGCGCACCAGTATGCGCAGGCCCTGATCGCGACCGACCGCTTCGACGAGGCGGCGCTGTTCCTGCGCGACCAGGCCCAGCAGTATCGGGAAGAACGCAAGCTGCACGACATGCTGGCCAGGACCTATGCCAAGCAGGGCAAGATCGCGCTGCAGCACATGTCGCTGGCGGAGTCGTATGTGCTGGCCGGCGCCGTGCCGGCGGCAGTGGCCCAGCTCGAACTGGCGCGCAAGGCCAGCGATGCGTCGTTCTACGACCAGGCCGTGATCGACGCGCGCGTGCGCGAACTGGAGGAGAAGCAGAAGAAGGCGAAGGAAGAAGCCGAAGAGCGCTGATCGCGCCTACGGCGCCGGCGTCCGGTTGAATCCGAACCTGGCCGGTATCTCTTCTTCTACCACGCGCTCGACGGCAAACGGCTTGCCGTTCCATGGCAGGACCAGGCGGCCGCTGCCACTTTCCAGCCACGCCATCACCGCCTCGTCCGAGGCCGCGGCGCCATCGAGCTCGAGCAGGCCCAACACCTGGGCCACGTCGCGGTCGTCCAGCTGCGCCACCGTCTCACCCGTCACGAACACCAGCGCGCCGGCGTCGCTCAGGCAGATCCGTTCGACCTCCGCCAGCGCCTGTCCGGTTTGCAGCACCAGCCCCCGCTGCGGATCGGTGCGCGCGATGAAGGGCGTCGCCTCGAGGTTCACGTACACGCGCTGCGGCCCGTTCTGGAAATACCAGTTGCCGCGCTCGTCGTGCAGGTAGTTGCGGTTGATGAAACCCACCAGCTTTTCATTGTTCAGCCGGTCGCCCGCCGCATTGGCGCGCTGGGCTGCTTCGTCGCGCATGCGCCAGCCGCCGCGCGCGTCGAGCGCGAGCCAGCCGTAGCAGTGGGGCACGTTCGGCCACTTGGCCATTGCCTGTTTTACGATTTCATCCATAGTGTTATGCAGCATCGCACGGTTCGGCGAGCGCCAGCGCGCGCGTGCTGCCTACAGTGTCGAAATGGTGGAGGATGCGCCGCGGCAGCCAGTCGATTCGTCCCGGGAGCGGGCCCATGGCAAAGCCGACATGTCCGCCCTGCGCAGGATACTCGAGCGTGACCGCGCTCGACGCCGACGTCGGCAGGTGGATGCCCGGCAGGAAGGGGTCGTTGCGGGCATTGAGCACCAGGGTTGGCACCGTGATGTCGTGCAGAACGTGGCGGGCGCTGGCGCGGTGCCAGTAGTCGTCGGTATCGCGGTAGCCGTGCAGCGGCGCCGTGACGACGTTGTCGAATGCATACAGATCGCGCGCAGCGAGCAGGGCGGTGCGGTCAAATAGCCCAGGAAATTGCTCCAGCTTGGCCAAACACTTCGGCTTGAGCGTCTGCAGGAACATCCGGGTATACAGCAGATTGAAGCCGGACGACAGCGCCTCTCCGCCGCGCGCCAGGTCGAGTGGGGCCGACACGGCGCAGGCGGCATCGACGATCTCGGCGCCGTGGCCGGATTCACCCAGCCAGCGCAGCAGCGCATTGCCGCCCAGCGAGACGCCGGCCGCATACAGCGCGCCTCGATGGGATGCGCGCAGCTTGCGCACGATCCAGTCGACTTCGCTCGCATCGCCCGAGTGATAGAAGCGCGGCGCCAGGTTGGCTTCGCCGGAGCAGCCGCGAAAATGCGGCACCACGCCCGACCAGCCGCGCGCGGCGAGCGCCGCCATCAGGCCGCGGGCGTAGTGGCTATTGGAACTGCCTTCCAGGCCATGAAACAGCACCACCAGCGGTCGGCCGGGCTGGCCATCCACGAAGTCGAGGTCGACGAAGTCGCCGTCCGCGCTGTGCCAGCGCTCGCGGCGGTAGGCGACCGGGGGCTTGGCGATGCAGGTCGCCGGATAGATGGTTTGCAGGTGGCCGCCAGGCAGCCACGTGGGGGCGGGATAGTGCATGAAAAAGAGGCACCGCAGTGCCTCGTGGGAGCAAAATCAGTGGTGCTTGAGCACAGTGCCCGGCGCCAGGCGATACCCGGTGCCGCAGTAGGGGCACTTGGCTTCGCCGTGGTGGTCGAAGTCGAGGAAGACGCGCGGGTGCGAGGACCACAGCGGCATTGCCGGGTTGGGGCAATAGGCCGGCAGGTCCTTGGCCGTGAGCTCCACCACAGGCATCGTCTTTTGATTCATCTGTTTCTCCGTCAGGCAAGTTAGGCAAAGACTGGATTTTAACGGATTCGCTCTATTGCCGAAATGACCGTAAAATAATGCGCTCAGCATAAAGAGCTAGAGCAACGCCTGTTATATTGGGCGTCTCACCCGTGCCACATCCATCCATGCGTTTCATGCCCGACCGTTTCAAGCCTGCCGCCTTCCCAGACATCCTTGGTCGCCGTTGCAAGAATGCCACACGTTTTGTTGTGATGCGTGCTGTGCTGAGCGCTGCATGAGCGCGGCTGACGATCCGGGCCAGCTTACCGCAGCCATCGGCGACGCGCCGAACCGCGATGCCTGGAACGAAGGTTTCAAGACCGGCCTGCCAACCCTGTTCGGCATCGCCGCCTGGGGCCTGGTGGTCGGCATTGCCATGGTCAAGAGCGGCCTGTCCGTGCCGCAGGCGATGGGCATGACCTTGCTGGTGTTCGCCGGCTCGGCCCAGCTGGCCTCGCTGCCGCTGATCGCCGCCCAAGCCCCGATCTGGGTCATCTTCGCCACCGCCCTGGTGGTCAACCTGCGCTTCGTGATCTTTTCGGCGCTGCTGGGACCGCACTTCGCCCACTTGCCGTGGAAGCAACGCTTTTATCTTGGTTATATCTCGGGTGACCTGACCGTTGCGCTCTTTTTGCAGCGCTATCCAACCCTGGCGCCGGTGGCGGGCAAGCTGTCCTATCTAAAAGGCTTGATGTATCCGAACTGGTTTGCCTGGCAAATCGGTTCCTGCATCGGCATTTTCCTCGGCAGCGCGGTGCCGGCCGAATGGGGACTCGGCTTTGCCGGCACCCTGGCCATCCTGTGCATCATGGTGCCGCTGATGATCAATCACGCGGCCCTGTGCGGCGTGCTGGTGGCGGGGGCGATCTCGGTGCTGGCCTACGACTTGCCCTATAAACTGGGACTGCTGCTGGCGGTGCTGGTGGGGATGGTCACCGCGATGGTGATCGAAGAAACGCTGGCGAAAGCGAAGGTGCGCCGTGGCTGATTGGGAAATCTGGGTCGTGATCGGCGTGCTGTGCGTGGCCACCGCCGCCACCCGCAGTTCGTTCTGGATGATCGGCCACCGCGTGACGATCCCGCCACGGGTGCAGGAAATGCTGCGCTACGCTCCGGCCTGCGCGCTGGCGGCCATCATCGGGCCCGACTTCCTGATCGATACGCAGGGGGACGTCCAGTTCACGCTGGCCAACCCGAAGCTGCTGGCCGGCGTTGCCGCCTTCGCCTTTTATATGTGGCGTCGTAACATGCTGCTAACGATTTTATTCGGCATGCTTGTATTTACGGTGCTGCGCATACTGCACGTTTTCGGCCCCGTCAGCTAATGTACAATGACGTTTTTTTACTATTGCCACGCCGACCAAATGGACGCTCTCCGTTTCACCCGCCTGCAAGACCTGATCGACCAACAAGCGCTGCAGGGCAAGCGCGTCTTTATCCGCGCTGACCTGAACGTCCCACAAGATGACGCTGGCAATATCACCGAAGACACGCGCATCCGCGCTTCGGTGCCGGCGATCCAGGCTGCATTGAAGGCTGGCGCGGCGGTGATGGTGACGTCCCACCTGGGCCGTCCGACCGAGGGTGAATTCAAGCCGGAAGACAGCCTGGCGCCGGTCGCCAAGCGCCTGTCCGAGTTGCTGGGCCAATCGGTTGAACTGAAACAGGACTGGGTGGACGGCGTCGACGTCGCTCCCGGCTCGGTCGTGCTGCTGGAAAACTGCCGCGTCAACAAAGGTGAGAAGAAAAACAGCGACGAGCTGGCGCAGAAGATGGCCAAGCTGTGCGACGTATATGTGAACGATGCCTTCGGCACCGCCCACCGCGCCGAAGCGACCACCCACGGCATCGCGAAGTTCGCCCCGGTCGTGGCCGCCGGCCCGCTGCTGGCCGCCGAACTGGACGCCCTCGGTAAAGCCCTGGGCCAGCCGCAGCGTCCGCTGCTGGCCATCGTCGCCGGCTCGAAGGTATCAAGCAAGCTGACCATCCTGCAAAGCCTGGCCGATAAAGTGGATAACCTGATCGTCGGCGGCGGCATCGCCAACACCTTCATGAAGGCCGTGGGCCTGAACATCGGCAAGTCGCTGGTCGAGAACGACCTGGTCGACGAAGCCCGTGCCATCATCGAGAAAATGTCCCAGCGCGGCGCTCAGGTGCCGATTCCCGTCGATGTCGTGTGCGCGAAGGAATTCGCCCCGACCGCAGCGGCCACCGTCAAGGACGTGGCTGACGTTGCTGACGACGACATGATCCTCGACATCGGCCCGAAAACCGCCGCCATGCTGGCCGAGCAGGTCGCCAAGGCCGGCACCATCGTCTGGAACGGTCCGGTCGGTGTCTTCGAATTCGACCAGTTCGCCGAGGGCACCAAGACCCTGGCGCTGGCCATCGCCCAGTCCCGGGGCTTCTCGATCGCCGGTGGCGGCGACACCCTGGCCGCGATTGCAAAATATAAGATTGCCGACCAGATCGGCTACATTTCGACGGGTGGCGGCGCCTTCCTGGAATTTTTGGAAGGAAAAACCCTGCCAGCTGTCGACATCCTGCTGCAACGCAGCGCTCACTAGAACTATCCTGAGACCCTAGCGCAGCCAGTCTGCGCTTTGTTTTTATACAAGGACAATCCATGTACCGTGGCACCAAGATCGTCGCAACCATCGGCCCTGCTTCGACCGACTTCGATATTCTCGTCAAAATGATCCGCGCCGGCGTCGACGTCGTGCGCCTGAACTTCTCGCACGGCAAGGCGCAGGACCATATCGATCGTGCTGCCCTGGTACGACGCGCCGCCGAGGAATGCGGCCGCGAAGTGGCCATCATGGCCGATATGCAGGGTCCGAAGATCCGCGTCGGCAAGTTTGAAGAAGGCAAGGTCCTCTTGAGCAATGGCGACCGCTTCATCCTGGATGCCAAATGGGGCGATGACGGCGAGCTGGGCAACCAGGAACGCGTCGGCCTGGACTACAAGGCGCTGCCGCGCGACGTCAAGCCGGGCGACAAGCTGCTGCTGAATGACGGCCTGATCGTCCTGATCGTCGACCGCGTCGTGGGCCACGAGATCTACACCACGGTCAAGGTTGGCGGCGAACTGTCGAACAACAAGGGCATCAACCGCCAGGGCGGCGGCCTGACCGCGCCGGCGCTGACCTCGAAGGACATGGAAGACATCAAGACCGCGATGAGCTTCCAGGCCGACTACCTCGCCATCTCGTTCCCGAAAAGCGCGACCGATATGGAAATGGCGCGCCAGCTGGCGAATATCGCCGGCGAGCCGTATGGCCACAAGCCGATGATGATCGCCAAGATCGAGCGCGCCGAAGCGATTCCGCTGCTGCAAGAGATCCTGGACGCGTCGGACGGCATCATGGTCGCCCGCGGCGACCTGGCCGTCGAAGTCGGCAACGCCGCCGTGCCGGCGCTGCAGAAGCGCATGATCCGCATGGCGCGCGATTCGAACAAGCTGGCCATTACCGCGACCCAGATGATGGAGTCGATGATCGTCAACGCCGTGCCGACCCGCGCTGAAGTGTCGGACGTGGCCAACGCCGTGCTGGACGGCACCGACGCCGTCATGACCTCGGCCGAGACCGCATCGGGCAAGTACCCGATCGAGACCGTCGAGATGATGGCCGCGATCTGCGTCGAAGCCGAGCAGTCCGAATACAACAAGATCGACGTCGACTTCCTGAACAAGCAGTTCACCCGCATCGACCAGACCATTGCCTATGGCACGCTGTTCACCGCCCACCACCTGGCCGTGAAGGCGATCGTGGCGCTGACCGAGTCGGGTTCGACCGCCCTGTGGATGAGCCGTCACAGCATCGACACCCCGATCTTCGCCCTGACTCCGCTGCAGGCGACGCAGCGCAAGGCATCGCTGTACCGCAACGTGCGAGCATTCAATCTGCCGCAGGAAGGCGGCAGCCATGCCGTGCTGCGCAAGGCCGAGGAACTCTTGATGAAAGAAGGGTTCGTACGCAAGGGCGACCTGATCGTCGTCACCTGGGGTTCGCCGATGGGCCAGGCCGGTGGCACCAATGCGCTCAAGATCGTGCGCGTTGGCGAATATGATTAAAGGGAATCGACGAGTAGCCTGAGACGCGAACAGCGACATTTGCCCGGCGCCGTCCAGGACGGATGGCGCCGCGCTCGGCATTCGGGATTCCCGAACAAGTTTCTTTATTGTTTTGGAGTACAACCATGGCACTCGTATCATTGCGTCAATTGCTGGACCACGCCGCCGAAAACGGCTACGGCCTGCCGGCATTCAACGTCAACAACCTGGAGCAGGTGCAGGCCATCATGGCTGCCGCCGATGCTGCCAACAGCCCGGTCATCATGCAGGCCTCGGCCGGCGCGCGCAAATACGCGGGCGAAGCCTTCCTGCGCCACCTGATCGACGCCGCCGTCGAAGCTTACCCGCACATCCCGGTCGTCATGCACCAGGACCACGGGCAGTCGCCAGCCGTCTGCATGGCCGCGATCCGTTCGGGTTTCAGTTCTGTGATGATGGACGGTTCGCTCGAAGCCGACGGCAAGAGCGTCGCCAGCTATGAATATAACGTTCAGGTGTCGCAAGAAGTCGTCAAGTTCGCGCACTCGATCGGCGTGACCGTCGAAGCCGAGCTGGGCGTGCTGGGCTCGCTGGAGACCATGCAAGGCGACAAGGAAGACGGCCACGGCGCGGATGGCAAGATGACCCGCGAACAGCTGCTGACCGACGTCGACCAGGCGGCCGACTTCGTCAAGCGCACGCAATGCGACGCTTTGGCGATCGCAATTGGCACCTCGCACGGCGCCTACAAGTTTACGCGCAAGCCGACCGGCGACATCCTGGCGATCGACCGCATCAAGGAAATCCACGCCCGCATCCCCAACACCCACCTGGTGATGCACGGCTCGTCGTCGGTGCCGCAGGAACTGCTGGCTATCATCCGCGAATTCGGCGGCGACATGAAGGAAACCTATGGCGTGCCTGTCGAAGAGATTCAAGAGGGCATCAAGCACGGCGTCCGCAAGATCAATATCGACACCGACATCCGCCTGGCGATGACGGCCGCGATCCGCAAATACATGTTCCAGAACCCGTCGAAGTTCGACCCGCGCGACTACCTGAAGCCGGCGCGCGAAGCGGCGATGGAAGTGTGCAAGGCGCGCTTCCTGGCGTTTGGCTGCGAAGGCCAGGCTGGCAAGATCAAGCCGATCCCGCTGGACAAGATGGCCGAGCGTTACAAGGCCGGCGAACTGGCGCAGATCGTCCAATAAGCCAGACCCGCGCCTTCAGCACGTCGTTCCCGCGAAGGCGGGAACCCCAGTCTTACGCGCAGTGGTAGTAGTAATCTTCGCCACAATGCATGCGTACTTGGGTCCCCGCCTTCGCGGGGAGTCCTTTCCGTCAATGACGGAAAGGACGGTATTCAGGCGAAATTGACGTAAAATATCGTATTGGACAGGCCAACCAGGCCTGACTTTCTCAACCGGCGGCCTTTGTCGCCGGTTTCCGCTTTCCTGATAGCCCATCTATGAACAGCCTCTACCAATCCTCCATCCAGTCCCTGCCACTGCTCGGTCACGGCAAGGTGCGCGATAACTACGCCGTCGGCGACGACAAGATCCTGATCGTCACCACCGACCGCCTGTCGGCCTTTGACGTGGTCATGAACGAGCCGATCCCGGGCAAGGGCATGGTGCTGAACCAGATGAGCGATTTCTGGTTCGAGAAGCTCGGTCACATCGTGCCGAACCACCTGACCGGCGTGGCGCCGGAGAGCGTGGTCGCCGAGAACGAGGTGGAGCAGGTGCGCGGCCGCGCCGTCGTGGCCAAGCGCCTGAAACCGATCATGGTCGAAGCCGTCGTGCGCGGCTACATCATCGGCTCGGGATGGAAGGACTACAGCCAAAGCGGCGCGATCTGCGGCATCCAGCTTCCGGCCGGCCTGCGCCAGGCCGACAAGCTGCCGGAGCCGCTGTTCACCCCGGCCGCCAAGGCCGATATCGGCGAGCACGACGAAAATATCTCGTTCGCCCAGATGGAAGAAAAGATCGGCGCCGAACTGGCCGCCAAGATGCGCGATATCAGCATCAAGCTGTACACCGCCGCCGCCGAATATGCCGCCACTAAAGGCATCATCATCGCCGACACCAAGTTCGAATTCGGCCTCGATGACAACGGCGTGATGCACCTGATGGACGAAGTCCTGACCGCCGACTCGTCGCGCTTCTGGCCGGCCGACTCGTACGCGCCGGGCATGTCGCCGCCGTCGTTCGACAAGCAGTTCGTGCGCGACTACCTGGAAACCCTGACCGACTGGGGCAAGACCGCACCGGCGCCAGCGCTGCCGGCGGACGTCATCGAGAAAACCCAGGCCAAGTATTTCGAAGCCATCGAACGCCTGACCGGCGAGAAGCTGAAGGCGTAAGCAGATGACGGATCAAACCAAGCCGTTGGTCGGCGTGATCATGGGTTCCTCGTCCGACTGGGATGTGATGCAGAACGCGGTCGCCATCCTGAAGCAATTCGGCGTGCCGTTCGAAGCGCAAGTGATCTCGGCCCACCGCATGCCGGACGAGATGTTCACCTATGCCGAACAGGCGCGTAGCCGCGGCCTGCGCGCCATCATCGCCGGCGCCGGCGGCGCGGCCCACCTGCCTGGCATGGTGGCTGCCAAGACCATCGTGCCGGTGCTGGGCGTGCCGGTGCCGTCGAAATACCTGCGCGGCGAGGATTCTCTGCTGTCGATCGTGCAGATGCCGAAAGGCGTGCCGGTGTCGACCTTCGCCATCGGCGAAGCCGGCGCCGCCAACGCGGCCCTGACCGCGGTGGCGATCATCGCCGCCAACGACGATGCACTGGCTGACAAGCTGGAGCAGTTCCGCCGCGACCAGACCGCCGCCGCCCAGGCCATGACTCTTCCCCTGTAAGTCAATGACTCAACCCGCATTGTCCCCAATCCTCCCATCCGCCGATCCGTCGACCTGGCTTGGCGTGATGGGCGGCGGCCAGCTCGGCCGCATGTTCGCCCACGCCGCCCAGGCCATGGGCTACAAGGTCGCCGTGCTCGAGCCGAGCGCCGATTGCCCGGCCGGCCAGGTGGCCGACCGCACCATCGAAGGCGATTACACCGATGGCGACGCCCTGGCCACGCTAAGCGCACTGTGCGCGGCCGTCACCACCGAATTCGAGAACGTCCCGGCCGACAGCCTGGCGCAGCTCGCCGCCGACAGCTTCGTCGCGCCATCGAGCCTGTGCGTGCAGATCGCGCAAGACCGCATCCTCGAGAAAAAGTTCTTCGTCGATTGCGCGCCGACCTCGAAGGTGCTGCCGGCGCCGCACAAGACCATCGCCTCGCATGCCGATATCGACGACGTCAAGGACGATCTGCTGCCGGGCATCCTCAAGACCGTGCGCATGGGTTACGACGGCAAGGGCCAGGTCCGCGTGCGCTCGCGCGACGACGTGCGCGCCGCCTTCGACAGCATGGATGGCGTGACCTGCCTGCTGGAGAAGATGCTGCCGCTGGCCTACGAGGTCTCGGTGCTGACCGCGCGCGGCCACGATGGCGAGTCGGTCGTCTACCCGATCGCCGAGAACGTGCACCGCGACGGCATCTTGTTCACCACCACCGTGCCGGGACCGAACGTGTCCGCGGCCTGCGCGCAGCAGGCCCAGGATGCGGCGCGCGCCATCGTCGCCCAGCTGGGTTATGTGGGCGTGCTGTGCATCGAGTTCTTCGTGCTCGAAGACGGCACGCTGGTCGTCAACGAGATGGCGCCGCGGCCGCACAACAGCGGCCACTACACGATCGACGCCTGCATCACCAGCCAGTTCGCGCAGCAGGTCCGTGCGATGGCGCGCCTGCCGCTGGGCGACGTGCGCCAGCATTCGGCCAGCGTCATGCTCAACATCCTGGGCGACGTCTGGTTTGAAGGGGATAGCGAAGACGCACGCGAACCGGCCTGGGACCGGGTGCTGGCGCTGCCTGGCGCCAACCTGCACCTGTACGGCAAGAACGACCCGCGCCGCGGCCGCAAGATGGGCCACGTGACCTTCGTCGCGCCGACGCTGGCCGAGGCGCAGGGCAATCTGCGGGCCGCCTGCGCGATCCTGGGAATCGAGCCCTAAGATGGACACGCAGCAGTTCGACCCGGCCGCCATCGACGCCGCCGCCCGCGCACTCGAAGCGGGCGCGCTGGTCGCCTTCCCGACCGAGACCGTGTATGGCCTGGGCGCCGACGCCGAGAATCCGGCGGCGGTGGCCGCCATCTACGCCGCCAAGGGCCGTCCGCAAGACCATCCGGTGATCGTGCACCTGGCGCCGGAGGCGCCGCTCGACTACTGGGCCTGCGACATCCCGCCGCAGGCGCAAGCGCTGGCCGCTGCCTTCTGGCCCGGCCCGCTCACCATGATCCTCAAGCGCGCCCCGAACATCCCGGACGCCGTCAGCGGCGGCCAGGACACGGTCGGCCTGCGCTGCCCGGCGCACCCGGTGGCGCTGGCGCTGCTGCGCGCCTTCAAGGGTGGCAAGGGCGGCGTCGCTGCGCCGTCGGCGAATAAATTCGGCCACGTCAGCCCGACGCTGGCCGAGCACGTGCAGCAGGAATTCGGGAGCGATGGCAGCGTGGCCATGGTGCTCGATGGCGGCCCATCCCAGGTCGGCATCGAATCGACCATCGTCGACCTGTCGCGCCTGGATACGCACGGCCCGGTGCTGCTGCGTCCCGGCCAGATCAGTGCCGAGGCGATCGCCGCCGTGATCGACCAGATGCCGGCCGCGCCGGATGCTGCGGCGCCGCGCGCCTCTGGCACGCTCGAATCGCATTACGCGCCGCACACGCCGGTGGCGATGCAGGAGCGGGCGACCCTGCTGGACACCGTGGCCGCGCTGCACGGCGCCGACCGCAAGGTGGCCCTGATCCATATGAGCGATATGCCGGCCACCCACGCCGCGCTGCGCCTGCCGGCCGCGCCCGACGGCTTCGCCCACGCGCTGTACGCCGCGCTGCGCGCGATGGACGGGCAGGGCGCCGACGTGATCCTGGTCGAGGCGCCACCGCAGGGCGGAGACTGGCTGGGCGTGAATGACCGCCTGCGCCGCGCAGCCCATGGCTCGACGGGCATTGTGCACGGTTTGCTCAACAGCCAAGCAAAAGTTTAATTTATATCAATAAAGCGAATGACGGAGATCAAACGCTCCGCGTTTCGCACTCCTCCGTTACAAATTCGTCTCTTTCTACAAAGAAAACGCTGGTTATAATCCCTTCCCTCTAGCTTACCCATCTCTTTTGATAGGTGTGGTAGCCAAATGCCAACGCGCAATGGAATTTGCTATACAAGCGGTTTCAACGCTGGCATAGTTATCATGATGCGAATAGCACGGGCGTTCGTTTCACAATAATTTCAATCCAGGAGACACAATGCGTCATACCAAATTCGCGCTGGCCGTTCTGACGGCCGCGCTCCTGACCGCATGCGGCGGCGGCACCAGCCCAGCCGGCGGCGACCAGACCGTCAAGCTCACCTTCACCAATATGGTGTCGTTCGGCGATAGCCTGTCGGACGTGGGCACCTACCGCGTCGGCGCCGTGGCGGCGGCCGGCGGCGGCAAGTTCACCATCAATGGCGACAGCACTGCCAAGAACGTTGACCTGAGCGGCAAGATCTGGCTCGACTTCATGGCCGCCCAGCTCAAGCTGCCGGCGCCGTGCGCCGCCCAGACCGGCCTGCAGGGCGATGCCTCGCTCGGCTTCAACGTGCCGATCGTGAACCATGCGAATTGCTTCAACTATGCGCAAGGCGGTTCGCGCGTGGTCAATCCGATTGGCCCGGGCAATGCCGCGACCGGCTCGCCGATCGGCGAAATGACCACGCCGATGGTGACCCAGATCGCCAATCACCTGACCAAGACCGGCAACAAGTTCAGCGGCACCGAACTGGTGACCGTGCTGTCGGGCGGTAACGACGTGCTGATGCAGCTGGCCGCCGTGACGGGTGCCGGCACCGCCGCCGGCGCGCAAGCCTTCGCCACCGCCCTGGCCACCCGCCTCGCGGCCGGCGCGACCAATCCGCAAGCCGCGGCGCAAGCCATCGGTGCGGCGATCGCCACCGAGAACGCACGTCCGGGCAAGACCGACCAGACCGTGGTGCAGGCCGCCGTGCGCGCCGCCGCGACCCAGCCGGGTAACCAGGCTGTTGCCCAGCCGGCCGTGCATGGCCCGATCGTGGCCGCCGCCCAGGCCGACGGCACCGCCGCCGGCAATACCGCGGCCGGCGCCTATGCCACCGCCAACGCGACCGCCATGGTCACCGCACTCGGCACCGCCGGCGCGCAAATGGCCGGCCTGGTCAAGAGCGAACTGCTGGCCAAGGGCGCCAAGTACGTCATCGTCGCCAATCTGCCGGACGTCGCCAGCACCCCGACCGCCAAGTCGCGTCCTGTGGCGATCCAGCAACTGGTGACCGCCATGGTCAACGCTTTCAATACCCAGCTGAAAGCCGGCCTGGGCGCCGACGATGCGCGCGTGCTGTACACCGACCTGTACACCGTCAGCAACGACCAGGTGAAGAACCCCGGCCCATACGGCCTGACCAACACCAGCGCCCCGGCCTGCGCCGAAAACGCGCTGGGCACCACCTCGCTGATCTGCACCGCGAACAACACGGTCGCAGGTGATGTGAGCCGCTACATGTTCGCCGACGGGATCCACCCGACCCCGTTCGAGAACGACCTCATCGCCCGCTACGTCTTCAAGGACATGGCAATCAAGGGCTGGCTGTAAGCAGCGGCAGGCCCGCCTCGATGGCGGGCCTCATCACACACATCAGGAGATAGTATGAATATTCGTTTCAACAGCATGATCAAGGTGCTGGGTGTGGCTGCCGGGCTGGCATTCGCGTCCGGCGCATACGCGCAATCGGCCGGCCAGATCACGGCCAAGGTCGGTTTCAACCGCTTGATGCCGAAGGTCGAGAGCGGCGACATCAGCGCCCCTGCGCTGCCGGGCACCAAGGCCGACGTCGGCAACGACATGCAGCCGGTGCTGATCCTGTCGTACAGCCTGACCGACAATATCTCGGTCGAAGGCGCGCTCGGCACGCCGTACAAGCACAGCATCTACGGCGCCGGCGCGATCGATGGCACCGGCAAGCTGGGCGAGGTCGAGGCGCTGCCGCCGACCGCCTTCGTGCAATACCGCTTCGGCGCGCCGACCTCGACCTTCCGTCCCTTCATCGGCTTCGGTCCGACCTATGCCTACTTCATGAAGGAACGCGGTTCGACCAAGATGACCGCGATCACCAATCCGGGCAGCGACGTGCCGACCACCTTCAAGATCGACAACAAGCTGACCTATAGCGCGCAAGTCGGCGTGGCGATGAACTTCGACGAGCGCTGGTTCGCCGACGCCACCGTCATCAAGACCCGCCTGCGCACCGACGTGCACTTCTCGACCGGCCAGACCCAGTTCATGAAACTGGATCCGGTGGCGATCGTGCTGGCGGTGGGTTACAAGTTCTAAGCGTTTTCGTTAGCTTCAATACGTCGTCCCCGGGTAGGCGGGGACCCAAGTTTTCCAGTGCAGTGGCTACGTAAAACGTAGTGGTTGCGCGAAGGGCTTGGGTCCCCGCCTGCGCGGGGACGACGACGTTTACAGGCCAACTATATTCGCGAGGGTTAATGCACGCTCCGCGCGTACTGCGTGAAATGCTCGGCGCTGAGGGCATGCTGGTACAGGAAACCCTGGTAGAGATAGCAGCCGGCATCCGACAGGAACTGCCGCTGCCCCAGCGTCTCGACCCCTTCGGCAATCACCTGCAGTCCCAGGCTGTCGCCCAGCGCAATGATTGAGCGCACGATCGAGGCGTCGTTCTGGTCGGTCAGCACGTCGCGCATGAAGGAGTGGTCGATCTTGAGCTGGTCGAGCGGCAGCTTGCGCAGGTAGGCCAGCGATGAGTATCCGGTGCCGAAGTCGTCCAGCGAAAAGCTCAGGCCGCGCCGCTTGAGCGTGGCCATGGTATGCGCGGTCTGGGTGAAGTCGGTGATGACCAGGCTTTCGGTCAGCTCGAGTTTCAGGCCCGAGGGCTGCACCCCGCTGTGTTCGAAGATCCCCTGCAGCATGGGCACGAAATCCGGCTGGTTGAACTGGCGCGCGCTGACGTTGACCGACAGGGTCAGGCCGGCCGTGTCGGCCGAGCGCTGCCAGCGCGCCAGCTCGGCGCAGGCGGTGCGCAGCACCCATTTGCCGATCTCGACGATGATCCCGCTTTCTTCCGCGGCGCGGATGAACTCGGCCGGATACAGCACCTTGCCATTGGGCAGGCGCCAGCGCAGCAGCGCCTCGGCCCCGAGCACCCGGCCCGAGCGGTCGAGCTGGGGCTGGTAGTGCAGTATGAACTCGTCTTGTTGCAGCGCGCGCCGCAGGCTGCCTTCGAGCTCGGCGCGCGCCGACCAGGCGGCCTGCACCGCCGGATCGTGGAAGCGGAAGGTGTTGCGGCCCGCGGCCTTGGCCTGGTACATCGCGCCGTCGGCCTGGCGCAAGGTCGATTCCACCGTGTCGTGGACACCGCACAGCGTGACCACGCCAATGCTGACCGACACCGAGTAATTCAGGTCGCCCAGCTGGAACGGCGCGGCCAGCGCCGCCACCACCTTGGCGGCGACGATTTCGGCCTGGTTCGCGGCCAGTTCGCGCGTGTCCTCCACCGGCTGGATCAGCACCACGAACTCGTCGCCGCCCAGGCGCGCCACCATGTCGGCCTCGCGCACGCAGTGCTCGAGACGGCGCGCCACCGCCTGCAGCAGCTGGTCGCCGGCCGCATGGCCCTGGCTGTCGTTGAGGAATTTGAAGTTGTCGAGGTCGCAGAACATCAGCGCGCCCCACTTTCGCGTGCGCGTGCTGGTGAGCAGGGCGCGGCGCAGATGGTCGAGCAGGTTGGCGCGGTTGGGCAGATCGGTCAGGTGGTCGAAGAAGGCCAGGTGGAAGATCCTGGCTTCGTTGATCTTGCGTTCGCTGATGTCGGTGCCGATCACCAGGATCTTCTGGCAGGCGTCGAGGGTGTGGTCCGCGCCCAGCAAGGTCCAGCTGGTATCGGTGTCGACCGTCGAGCCGTCGCGCCGGATATGGGCCAGTTCTCCCGCCCACTCGCCCGATTCGAGCGTCTGCCTGAAGGCGGCCTCGTAGAGTGCGGGCTTGTCGCACAACAGGTCGCAGAAGCGCTTTCCCAGCGCCTCCTGGGCGCTCCAGCCATACAGGCGCTCGGCGCCATGGTTCCAGTAGCTGATGACGGAATGCATGTCCATCGCGATGATGGCATCGCGTGCCCGTTGCAGGAACGAGGCCTGCTCCTGCATCTTGAGGTCGGCCTTCTTCAGGCGCGTGAAGTCGGAGAGAAACCCTTCCAGCATGCCGGGCGCGCCGCCCGACAGGTTGAGCGAACCCTGTTCGCAGATCCAGCGTATGTCGCCGCTCGCGGTGCGGATCCGGTAGGTCACCTGGTAGGCGCGGCCCTGGGCCAGCGCCAGGGCGACCGCAGCATCGACCAGGGCGCGATCTTCGGGAAAAATGATGGAGCCGAAGGGAAGGCTGGGCCGCGCGGTGAAGGCGGCTGGGGAGTAGCCGGTCAGCTTTTCGACGCCGTCGCTGATGAATTCGATGGTCCAGTCGCGGTCGTTATGACAGCGATAGACGGCGCCCGGCAGGTTACTCAGCAGCAGGTCGAGTGACAGGGCGCCCGACTGCTCGGGCAGGGAAGGATCAGGCTGCGTCGTACTGGTCTGCGCACTCATTTTTCCCCACGCCCAAGAAGTAGAGACTGGCACGATCTCCACGCATCGTGCATTGATGGTAGCGTAAATATCCATGCACACAGAGTGGACCTGAGGCTGATAGCGCTAAAGATTGTCAAATGAGAACGCAATACCACGGAATGTGACATGTTCAACAATCACTTTCACAGTCACAACCCATGGTGCATGGAATGGCGGTTATATTTTCTTTTTAACAACCTGCATGCTAGACTGCCCGGCCCCCATCCCGAGCGATTCCTCTGACGTGATCCTGCGCCGACTTGTTATCCTGCTTGCCGCCTTGCTTGGCGCCGGCGCCGCGCATGCATCCGACGACCGCGACGGTCTGCGCGCATTGCGCATCGGCACGCCCGAGGCGCCGGCCATCGACGGCGTGCTCGACGAGGTGGTCTGGCAGCGGGCGCCCGTGTACGACGATTTCCACAAGCATTTGCCGCGCGACGGGGAACCTGCCCGAGGGGGCTTGCGCACCACGGTGCAACTGCTGGTCGACGATGGCGCGCTGGTATTCGGCATCCGCGCCTGGGATCCGGCGCCCGAGCGGCGCCGCGGCCAGCTGGCGCGGCGCGACAAGATCGCCCCCGACCAGGACTTCATCGGCCTCTGGATCGACCCGGCCGGCCACGGCCGCTCGGCCCAGTTCGTGCGCATCAATACCCTGGGCGTGGTCAGCGACGGCATCCACCGCGCGGACGACGACGAATCCGACCTGGGCCCGGACTTTCCGGTCGAGACCGCCGTCAAGCTCCTGCCCGACGGCTACAGCATGGAAGTGCGCTGGCCGTTGTCGAACCTGCGTTTCCCGTATGCGGACGGACGCAACTGGCGCATGATGGTCGAGCGCAGCGTCCCGCATGCGCAAGGAGCGTTGCTGGTGACGGCGCCGTTCCGGATCGACGCCCTGAGCCACCTGAGCTTTTTGCAGGAGATCGCGGGCATGGACGCCACCGTCGAAGCGGTGCGCGACCGCGGCTTCGTCGAGCTGCGTCCCGAGCTGACCGTGCGCAGCGCACGCGCCTGGAGTCCGGGCCAGCGGATGCGCGGCTCGCAGGCCGAGCTGGGACTGGAGATCAATGCCCGCCCGCGCGCCGACTGGGTGTTCAATGCCACCATCAACCCGGATTTCTCGCAGGTCGAGATCGACGAGCCGGTGTCGCAGGGCGCCAGCAACGTGGCGCTCAGCCTGCCCGAGAAGCGCGGCTTCTTCCTGGAGAGCGCCGACGTGCTGGGCCTGCCGCTGCCGGCCTTCTATTCGCGCACCGTGAACGATCCCGAATACGGCCTGCGCGCGACCTGGCGCGGCGCGCACATGGACGCCACCGCGATGAGCCTGCGCGACGAGCCGGGCGGCCTGGTGCTGCGCGGGCGTCCCTACGAAACGCTGCAGTACGCGCAGACCCTGCGCACGATGGCCAGCCTGGCGCGTGCGCGCTGGCACCAGGACGGCCTGCTGCTGGGCGCCTTCGTCTCGCAGCGCGACTACCACCGCTTCGGCAGCAACGAGGTGCTGGGCCTCGATGCGCAATGGCGTGGCGAGACCGACGGCGGCGTCCAGCACCAGCTGTCCGGCGTGGCAATGGCCTCGCGCACCACCGCCGGCTTCATCGACGACGACGTGCCGGCCAAGGTGGATGCAGAGTCGGGCGGCTACCTGTGGGGCAAGTACCTGCACAAGACCGCACGCTGGTGGCACGAGGTCGAGGTGGAAGCGATCGCGCCGGGCTTCGTGAACGACAACGGCTTCGTGCCGCAGGCCGGCATCGCCCGCATCACGGGATCGATGAACCGCATCCTGGGCCCGCAATCCCTCGGCGCGCTCGAGCTGTACGAATTCGAGACCTATCTGATCGTGCACGAGATGCGCACCCTGTCCGACAACATCAGCGGCCAGCGCGGCGGCGAGACCGTCGAGCGCAAGTTGCGGCCGGGCGTGTGGATGGCGGCGCCGCTGCAGACCGGCCTGTGGGTCGAGCTGGGCTTCGACCGCCAGCGCGCCGGGCCGGGCGGGCGCCTGCACGATACCCGGGTCGTCAACTTCGGCGTCGAGACCACGCCGGCGCCGTGGGTCTCGAAGATCGCGATGGAGGTCGCGCTCGGACGCCAGCTCGACGTCGACGCCGATCGGGTGGGGCCGGGCGGGAACGTGATCCTGGACGTGGGGCTGCGCTTCCCATTGCGTCGCGGCTGGTCGCTGGAGCTGGACCACCACGTGAACCGGGCCTGGGTGCAGGGCACGCTTGGCCAGCCCGCGTTCTCCGACACCGCCTGGCGCTGGCTGGCGATGCTGCATTTTAGCTCACGTGATTCACTGCGCCTGCTGGCCCAGAACACCTGGGCCGCGCGGCGCGACGACGGCGTGACCCAGCTGGAGGCGTGGAACGACCGCCAGATCCATCGCTCGCTGCTGTACCGTCACCAGTGGCGGGTCGGCAGGACGGTGTCGTTCGGCGTCGTGGACGACAAACTGCCGCTGGCGGATGAGCGCAGCAGGTCGTTGACGTTCAAGCTGCAGTGGGAAGTGTAGGGGCGATCCGTTCATCGCGCCACGCCGCCACTCGACCCGGCGCCTCGTCATTTCGTCCGATTGCATGAGCAAGCCGCCGGCCGTGCTGGCATAGTGCCGTGCATTCGATCACGAGGAGCGAAGCATGGACAAGGGATTGCTGGCGGCATGCCTGATGGCGGCAAGCGCCATGGCTTGGGGCGCCGATGACGGCCAGGACCGGGCGCACCTGGCGGCGGACATCATGACCGCCGATGCGCGCCTGTTCGGCGGCATCAATGCGCGCGACATCGGGCCGATGAAAGAAGGCTTCAGCCGGCGCCTCGAGTTCTATCACGACCGCAGCGGCGTCACCGGCTATGACGAGAATATCTCCGCCTTCGAGAAGATGTTCAAGGCGGCGAACCGGGTCCGGCGCGAGGCCCTGCCGGAGACCGTGGAGGTCTTCCCTTCCGGGCCGGATCACGCCATGCACATCGGCAAGCACCGCTTCTGCAACAAGCCGTCGGCCAGCGAGCCCGAAGCCTGCAGCGTCTATCGCTTCTCGATGGTGTGGGCGCGCGAGGACGGCGCCTGGAAGTTGCTGCGCGTGCTCAGCTACGATCACTGACACCGCGCCGTGCGCGCCGGTGATATGCTGGCGCCATGACTACCGAATCCGACATCGAACTGTCCGGCGCCTTCCAGGCCAAGGATGGGCAAGGCCGTACCCTCGACGTGAAGAACATCACCATCTTCGACGAGGGCTACGGGATTATTGACGTGTACGTGAAGTTCGCGGCCAAGCTCGAACCGGGCGCCTACAAGGACACGGTCCTGGTGCGCCAGCTTGTCGACCGCCTGCGCGCGGTCGGCTACAAGGGGCCAGACTTCGGCCACAGCGATCCGGGCCTGCAAGAGAGCCGCCTGATCGTGCTCGAAGCGCCCGAGGAATTCGCGGCCTTCGCCAAGAGCCGCGGCTGGAAGAACCTGGCCGAAGACTTCGACGAATAAGCCAGATTGAAAAGGGCCGGGATCGCTCCCGGCCCTTTCTACATCATGCGCCCAGGCGCAGTTCCAGCCCGGTCGCGGTATAGGTCGGCGTCACCGTGTATCCCTCGACCGTGATGGTCTCGAACTTGCCTTTCAGGCTGCCCGCCGTGATCACTTTCAGCGTCGCGCCAGCCGCCGGCTTGTAGCCGTTCTGGAACACGATGCGCAAGGTGCCGCCGCCGATGGTCACCGCGCCGCTGACGCTCAGGTGGCCGTGGGTCACGGCGCCGACGCGCATTTCCAGCGTGGCGCCCTTGAGCTGGGTGTACTGCTTGGCCAGGGCCAGCGTGCCCGCCGTATTGTTCACCACCGTGGCGCCGCTGGCCACGTACACGTCGCCGGTGCCGAAGGCCGTCATCGACAGGGCTTCGAGCGTGCCGCCTTCGACCTGGGCGCCGCCGGTCCAGCTGTTCCTGCCGCCCAGCTTCAGGTTGCCGCTGCCTTGCTTGACCAGCTTGCCGCTGCCCGAAATGTCGTTGCGCCAGCGGTCGACGGCGTTGAAGCCGCCCTTGCTCGCATCCATGTTCACGACCACGTTGCCGGTGAAGACGGCGTAGCCCTCGCCCGCGGCGAACAGATTAAGGCGGCCCCAGCCTTCAGGATCGTCCAGCACCGGATAGCCGGAAGGGATCGCGGTCGTCTTGAGCACCACGCGGCGCTGCGCCTCGTTCAGGTAGGGCAGGCGGGTTTCCAGCATCACCTCGGCGCCTTTCGGCACGACGGCCGGCGCGGTGGTCGAGCCGATCTGCGGCAGGCCGTAGGTCATACGGCGCAAATAATTGGCCTTGCTGGTCGCATAGTCGGCGAAGCGGTCGTTGGCCGGCGTGCCGGAAACGGCATAGTTCGCGAAGTTACCGGCATTGGTATCGGTCAGCTTCATCAGCGTGGTCTGGGCCTGGGCGCGGGCGGCGGCGCGGGTGGTGGCGCCGGCGGCGATCAGGTTGGCGGCCGCGACAGCTTGCGCCTGCACGCGGCCGCTGATCACGTCCAGCGGCGAGTGCATGCCGGCGAAGATGCGGCTCTCGCCCAATTCGAGGCCGCGGCCGACCAGTTCCTGGAAGCGTTCCGGCACCACATAGGCCATGGCGACGGCGTTGCGGGTCGCCTCGGCCGAGTGGCCGCTGGTGAAGCCGCCGTCGGTGCCCGGCGTCGTGCTCTTGGCCGGTTCCAGCTGCGGCACCACCTGCACCGCGCTGCTCCAGCGGTAGGGGCGCGCGTATTTGTAGAAGCGCTTGGCCGGCTCGGTCGAGCCGTTGGCGCCCATCGCGTTGACCAGGTCGATCACCTTGCCGAACTCGGGATTGGCATCGCCGCCGACGCCGTTGTTGTTGCCGCCGTCTTCGTATTTGACGGTGACGGCGTCCTGCGGCATGTCGTTGATGGTGGTGGTCTGGCGCGAGGCGCTGCGCCAGGCGGCGGTCAGCGGGCCCATGCCCGAGGCGGTGCTGTAGCCCTTGCCGCGGCGGTCGTCCAGGTAGGCCAGCAAGGTCTGCTCCGGCGTACGGCTGGCGGTGGCCTTGACCACGTAGTCGATGTTTGCGTTGTGCACCTGCGCGTTGACGATCGTGCCGCCGTTGGTGCCGTCGTTCGGCACGCCGGTCCAGGTCGAGGCGACGATGGCCGGGAAACCGTCCACGGCCGGCGCGGTCACGCCGGCATCGACAATCTCGGCCACCGGCTTGAAGATGTCGAGCATGCCGCCCAGGACGCGCACGCCGGCGTTGGTGGCCAGCGTGGCGTAGCGCGCGTCGCCGCGCTGGTTGGTGGCGACGGTGTCGACGAAGGCCGTGACGCCCGGCACCGGCGCGCTGTCGGCCGCGCCCTGGTCGGCCGGCGCCGGGGGGATGACGACGACGACGTAGGCATCGTCATCATGGTCCGAGCCGCCGCAGGCAGAGAGGGCGAGGACGGCGCCGATGGCGATGGCGAGGGGAAGACGGCGCAGCTGGACTACCTAGTGCATGTGAAATCCTTCATTGAATTGTGAAACACAAAAATTGAAGGGATGATATGAATGCGCCATGACATGTTGATGACGGGATCACCAGGAGGAATGAATGCTCGATGCGGTACGCGATCTGATGCAGCCCCCGGCGGGCATGGCCTTCGACTTCAGCCAGCCGGCGGGCGAGGCGGCGCTGGCGCCGCATGACGGCGTCTCGTGGCAGGTGTTCGCCAATCCCATTGGCCTCTTTGTTGGCGGCGTCACGGCGGTGCTGCTCGAACTGGCCGAACCGTCGGTGCGCTCCGGCGTGTGGGACCACAGCAGCTTCCAGCGCGATCCGGGCACGCGCCTGCGCCGCACCGGTTTCGCGGCGATGATGACGGTGTACGGCCCGCGCTCGGCGGCCGAAAAAATGATCGCGCACGTGGTGCGCATGCATGGCCGGGTCAAGGGCACTACGCCCGATGGCGTGGCCTACCAGGCCAACGATCCGCGCCTGCTCGACTGGGTGCAGGCGACCGCCTCGTTCGGGTTCACCGAGGCCTACCACCGCTATGTGCGCGCGCTGTCCGATGCCGAGAAGGACGCCGCCTTCGCCGAGTCGGAACCGGCCGCGCGCCTGTACGGCGCGACCGGCGCCCCGGGTTCATGGAAGGAGTGGGAATCGATGCTGGAGAAGACCGCGCCCGGACTGGAAGGCTCCGATATCCTCGCGGACTTCATGCGGATCATGGGCGAGGCGCCCATCCTGCCGGCGCCCTTGCGCCCATTGCAGCGGCTGCTCGTGCGCGCCGCGGTGGAGATCACGCCCGAGCCGGTGCGCTCGCTGCCGCAGCTGCGCGGGCGGGGATTGCGCTGGGGCGAGGCGACGCTGGTGCGTACGCTGGCCAGGGGCGCGGCGCTGGCGCCGCTGGGCGACACGCCGCAGGCCCAGGCCGCGCGGCGCGTCGCCCGCCGGTGATCAGAACGCGGCGATGCCGGTCTGGGCGCGGCCCAGGATCAGGGCGTGGATGTCGTGCGTGCCTTCATAGGTGTTGACCACCTCGAGGTTGACCATGTGGCGGATGATGCCGAACTCGTCCGAAATGCCGTTACCGCCCAGCATGTCGCGCGCGACGCGGGCGATGTCCAGCGACTTGCCGCAGGAGTTGCGCTTCATGATCGAGGTGATCTCGACCGCCGCCGTGCCTTCGTCCTTCATGCGGCCCAGGCGCAGGCACCCTTGCAGGCCGAGGGTGATCTCGGTCTGCATGTCGGCCAGTTTCTTCTGCACCAGCTGGTTCGCCGCCAGCGGCTTGCCGAACTGGGTGCGGTCCATCGTGTACTGGCGCGCGGTGTGCCAGCAGTCTTCAGCCGCGCCCAGCGCGCCCCACGCGATGCCGTAGCGCGCCGAGTTCAGGCAGGTGAACGGGCCCTTCAGGCCGCGCACTTCCGGGAAGGCGTTTTCTTCCGGGCAGAACACTTCGTCCATGACGATTTCGCCGGTGACCGAGGCGCGCAGGCCGAACTTGCCGTGGATCGCCGGCGCCGACAGGCCTTTCCAGCCTTTCTCGAGCACGAAGCCGCGGATTGCGCCTTCGTCGTCCTTGGCCCACACCACGAACACGTCGGCGACCGGCGAGTTGGTGATCCACATCTTGCTGCCGGTGAGGCTGTAGCCGCCATCGACCTTGCGGGCGCGGGTGACCATCGAGGCCGGGTCCGAGCCGTGGTTGGGTTCGGTCAGGCCGAAGCAGCCGATCCATTCGCCGGTGGCCAGCTTCGGCAGGTATTTCTGGCGCGTCTCTTCATTGCCGAATTCATAGATCGGCACCATGACCAGCGAGGATTGCACGCTCATCATCGAGCGGTAGCCGGAGTCGACGCGCTCGACTTCGCGCGCGATCAGCCCATAGGCGACGTAGTTGAGGCCGGGACCGCCGTACTGCTCGGGAATGGTCGGTCCCAGCAGGCCCAGGTCGCCCATTTCGCGGAAGATCGAGACGTCCATCGTTTCATGGCGGAAGGCCTCGAGGACGCGCGGCTGCAGCTTGTCCTGGCAATAGGCGGCGGCCGCGTCGCGCACCATGCGCTCGTCATCTAGCAGCTGGCTATCCAGCAGCAGCGGGTCATCCCAGTGGAAGGAAGCTTTCTTGGACGAGTTGGTACGGGTCATCGCAAAATCCTGTCTCTAAGTTCTAGTTCGGTAGGTGCCGTGTAAGGCGCGCCTGAACATTATAGAAACGTGCCGCCCACGTATCTTTTGAAACTGCGACAGGAATTTCTATTTTTGACCAGCCGTGCTGCCGAATTTGCCGCCATGGAAGATCAGGGCCGATTGTGGATGGACCTGGCACTCCTCGACCTCGCCCACGAAGATGACGTGGTCGCCCTCGGGATAGCGGCTGCGGTTGTGGCATTCGAACCACGCCGACACGCCTTTGAGGATCGGCAGGCCGGTGCGCGACAGTTCGTACTCGACGCCGTCGAACGGATTCTCGGTGCGGCGCGAGAAGCGCAGCGCCAGTTCTTCCTGGCCGGCGGACAGCACGTTGATCACATAGTGCGAGTTGCCGCTGAAGATGGGCAGGCTGTTGGCGCCGGCGCCCAGGCTCCACAAGACCAGTGGCGGGTCGAGCGAGACCGAGTTGAACGAGCTGGCGGTGAGACCCCGGAAGCTGCCGTCGGCGAGGCGCGTGGTAATGACGGTCACGCCGGTCGCGAATTGCGACAGGGCGTGGCGGAAATGTGTTGTATCGAAGCCGCGCGTCGTTGCGCGGGAGGACAGTGTATTCATGCGGTTCCTGAACGTTGGCGCTCATTATGCCATCGTCGGGGGTGTCCTTGCCGCGAGCGGGGCGTAACCGTAGTGACTATGCCGGCAGTTCAATGCAGAACAAGGTACTTTGCGCTACATTAAAGGTTATCTAATCTTACAAATGTCAAGGTGAACTATGAGTGAGCAAAAAGCAACCGAAGTAGCCATCCTGGGCGGCGGCTGCTTCTGGTGCACGGAAGCGGTGTACCTCGAGGCGCGCGGCATCACCCGCGTGGAATCGGGCTATATGGGCGGCCAGGTCGACTATCCGAGCTACGAAGCGGTGTGCAGCGGCACCACCGGCCACGCCGAGGTGGTGCGTCTCGAATTCGATCCCACCGTGATCGCCTACCGCGACATCCTCGAGATCTTCTTCACCATCCACGACCCGACCACCCTGAACCGCCAGGGCAACGACGTTGGCACGCAGTATCGCTCGGTAATCTTCACCACCTCGCCCGAACAAGACGAGATCGCGCACAAGGTGATCGGCGAGATGGGCCTGGTGTGGGATGCGCCGATCGTCACCGAGGTGAAGCCGCAGGAAACCTGGTACAAGGCCGAGGACTATCACCAGAACTACTTCGCCCAGCACCCGCTGCAGGGCTATTGCGCCTTCGTGGTGGCGCCGAAGGTGGCCAAGTTCCGCAAGACTTTCACGGATCGTTTGAAGGCATAAGCCGCATACGAGCAGCCCACGTCGTTCCCGCGCAGGCGCACTGCTGTCCGGGATAATTTGAGGGGAAATTGCTGGAAGGGTTGCAGGGACTGGTTTACCGGCGTATAC
>NZ_VPFD01000015.1 GCF_008014745.1 Massilia arenae | reverse complement strand
AGCGCCGGCAGCCCGTCGCCGGCCGGCGTGGGAGCGCCCGCGGCCGCTGCCGGCGGCGGCGGCGCGTCCGGCGGCGCCAAGGTACTGAACATGCTGTCGATTGCAGCCCCGCAGCAGGTGATGCTCGAGGTGAAGATCGCCGAGGTGTCGAAATCGCTGGTCGACCAGCTCGGCGCCAAGGCCGGCTTCAGCAAGACCAACGGCAACTGGACCTACGGTATCGCCTCGGCCCTGCTCAGCGGCGGCGCCGGCACCATCGGCGGCGTCGGCACCGGCATCAAGGAACTGACGGTCGACGGCGAGAAGCGCGACGGCCTGGTCAAGATCCTGGCCGAGCCGAACGTGATGGCCATCAGCGGCCAGGAAGCCAGCTTCCTCGCCGGCGGCAAGATCTTCATCCCGGTCGCCCAGTCGGGCAGCGCGGGCGCCAACACCATCACGCTCGAAGAGAAGGAATACGGCGTGGCGGTCAAGTTTACGCCGACCGTGCTGGCGGGCGGGCGGATCAACCTGCGCGTGGCGCCGGAAGTGTCGGAACTGAACCGCGAAGGCATCGGCATCAGCGCCGGCGGCTCGAGCAGCGCGAGCGCGATCCTGCCGTCGTTCACCACCCGCCGCGCCTCGACCACGGTGCAGCTGCTGGACGGCCAGAGCTTCGCCATCGGTGGCCTGATCCGCAATAACGTGACCAGCAATATCAAGCGCTTCCCGTTCCTGGGCGAGATTCCCGTGTTGGGCACGCTGTTCCGCAGCAGCGACTTCCAGAACGACCGCACCGAGCTGGTGTTCATCGTGACGCCGCGCCTGGCCAAGCCGATGGAAGCCGTGCCGGCGCTGCCGACCGATCAATACGTGCCGCCGACCCGCGCCGAGTTCCTGCTCGGCGGCCAGCACGAAGGCAAGCCTGCCGCTGCCGCCGCAACCCCGAAGGAATGATGATGAAAACGATCCCGTTTGCCAGCCTGCTGGCTTGCCTGAGCATCCTGGCCGGCTGCGCCACCGACGGCCCGGCGACCAACGGCGACAGCGTGCGCGCCATCTTCGCCAGCCAGGCCGTGCCGGCGCAGCCGCGTGTGGAGCGCGGCCTCGATGCGCGCGCCGCGGTGGCCGGCTATGCCAACTACCAGCAATCGTACGTGACGCCGGCCGCGCAGGACAGCGCCAGCGCCTTCGGCAACAAATAAAAGACCAGCAAGAGAGCCACCATGAAGATCGCAGTCCTTTCGCGCAACGAGCGCCACCTGATCGAGCTGTCGCGCCAGTTGCGCGCCCGGCCGGGCAGCGACGAAGTCGACATGATCGCCGGCACCGCCGCGCGCCTGTCGACCATGGCCGACGAGGCCGTGCCCGACCTCCTGATCGTCGACGCGCCGCGCGCCGACGAGGGGGAGCTCGACCAGCTCGAGCGCCTGGGCCACCTGTTCCCGCGCATGGCCTTCATCGTGTTGTCAGAAGACCTGTCGCAGGACTTCCTGCTGCGCGCGATGCGCGCCGGGGTGCGCGAAGTGCTGGCCGCCAAGCCGCTGCCGGCCGACCTGGTCGCGGCTGTCGACCACGTCGCCGAGAAGCTGGGCAGCCAGGGTGCGGCCCAGGGCCGGGTGCTGGCCTTCATTTCGTGCAAGGGCGGCAGCGGCTCGACCTTCCTCGCCACCAACCTGGCCTACGCCCTGAGCGCCGGCGGCGCCAAGCGCGTGGCGCTGATCGACATGAACCTGCAGTTCGGCGACGCCTCGCTGTTCGTCTCGGACAGCAAGCCGCTGGCCACGCTGTCGGACGTCGCGACGCAGATCCACCGCCTGGATCCGTCCTTCCTGTCCTCGAGCATGGTCAGCGTGACGCCCAACTTCAGCGTGCTGGCGGCGCCGTCCGATCCGGCCCACGCCAGCGACGTCAAGCCCGAACACATCGACGCCATCATCAAGCTGGCGCGCCGCCAGTACGACTTCATCGTGCTCGACGTCGGCCGCAGCCTGGACCCGGTCAGCATCCGCGCGCTGGACCACGCCGACACCATCTACCCGGTGTTGCAGACCACCTTGCCCTATATCCGCGACGGCAAGCGCCTGCTGACGGTGTTCCGCAACCTGGAGTATGGCAACGACAAGGTCGAGCTGATCGTCAATCGCCATGACAACAACAGCGACATCCGGCTGAAGGACCTCGAAGAGGCGTTCGACACCACGCACCTGCGCACGATGCCGAACCATTACGACGCGGCGGCCCGGTCGGTCAACCAGGGCGTGCCGGTCACGCGCCTGGCGCCCGACAGCCAGCTGAGCATGGCCCTGATGACGATGGCGCGCGGCCTGACCGGCGAAATCGCGCCGGTACAGGGCGCCAGCCTGATGACCCGCTTCTTCAAGCGCAGGAAGACCGACGTCTGACCGACGTCTGACCGTCGCCCGAGATAGAGAAAAACCGAGATGAACATGACGCCACCATCCTCCCTGCGCGAACGCCTTGCCAGCATGAGCGGCAGCGCCGGCACCAGCATTGGCAGCGGCGCTGTCACGCGCGCGGTCGCCCAGCGCGGCGGCCCGATCGACAACCGCGCCTACCACCAGCTCAAGGCCCGCATCCACGAGGCGCTGCTCGACCGCGTCGACCTGGAAAGCATGCAGCGCCTGAACCAGGACCAGATCCGCCAGGAGCTGCGCCTGCTGGTCGAGCGCTTGCTCGAAGAAGAGATGGTGGTCATCAACGACGCCGAGCGCAAGACCCTGACGCGCGACATCCAGAACGAGATGCTGGGCTTCGGCCCGCTGGAGCCGCTGCTGGCCGATCCGAGCGTGTCGGACATCCTGGTCAACACCCACAAGCAGGTCTACGTCGAGCGGCGCGGCAAGCTGGAGCTGACCGACGTCACCTTTACCGACGACGCCCACCTGATGAAGATCATCGACAAGATCGTCTCGCGCGTGGGCCGCCGCATCGACGAATCGAGTCCGATGGTCGACGCCCGCCTGCCGGATGGCTCGCGCGTGAATGCGATCATCCCGCCGCTGGCGATCGATGGCCCGGTGATGTCGATCCGGCGTTTTTCCGCCGACCCGCTGCGCCTGGCCGACCTGGTTTCATATGGCAGCATGACGGCCGACATGGCCGAGGTGCTGCAGGGCCTGGGCAAGGCCAAGGTCAATATCCTGATCTCGGGCGGTACGGGCAGCGGCAAGACCACCATGCTCAACGTGATCTCGGGTTTCATCAGCCACTACGAGCGCGTGGTGACGGTCGAGGATGCGGCCGAGCTCCAGCTGCAGCAGCCGCACGTGGTGCGCCTCGAAACCCGTCCGCCGAACATCGAAGGCAAGGGCGAAGTGAGCCAGCGCGCGCTGGTCAAGAACGCGCTGCGGATGCGCCCCGACCGCATCATCCTGGGCGAGGTGCGCGGCGAAGAAGCGATGGATATGCTGGGCGCCATGAACACGGGCCACGAAGGCTCGATGGCGACCATCCACGCCAACACCCCGCGCGACGCCCTGACGCGCCTCGAAAACATGATCAGCATGGCGGCGCCGAACCTGCCGCCGAAGGCCATGCGCCAGCAGATCGCGTCCGCCGTCGGGGTGGTGGTCCAGGTGTCGCGCCTGACCGACGGCAAGCGCAAGGTGCTGTCGATCTCGGAAGTGACGGGCATGGAAGGGGAGGTGATCACGATGCAGGAGATCTTCGCCTTCCGCCAGACCGGCGTGGCCGACGACGGCGCCGTGATCGGACAATCGAGCGCCACCGGCGTGCGTCCGCACTTCGCCGAGCGCCTGCGCACCTTCGGCGTGAACCTGGCGCCGCATATCTTCGAACCGCGCTGAGCCTGATATGGACACCACCTTCATCCTGTTCATCCTGATGCTGTTCGCAGCGGTCATGCTGCTGGTCTGGGGCGTCTACGTCGCCTGGCACGCCAGCCGCGACCCCGAGGCCGAGCGCGTCGCGCGCCGCCTGCGCGGCGTCATCAAGAGCGATACGCGCCAGGAAGACGTCACCATCACCAAGGAGCGCCGCCTGGCCGGCAATCCCGAGCTGGAGCCGCTGCTGCGCCGCATTCCGGGCGTGCGCCGGCTGGACCGCATGCTGCTGCAGGCCGGCAGCACGCAACTGGTTGCCTCGCTACTGGCCATGTGCGCTGCCTGCTGCGGCGTCGGCCTGGTGGCGGCCCTGGTGCTGCGCCTGCCGCTGCCTGCGGTACTCGGATGCGCGATCGGCGCGGCCGGCCTGCCGCTGCTGCGCCTGGTGCGCGCCCGCGATGCGCGCATGGTGCGCTTCGAGCGCCAGCTGCCCGAAGCCCTGGACATGATGAGCCGCGCGATGCGCGCCGGCCACGCCTTCCCGACCGCCTTGAAGCTGGTCACCGATGAAGTGGCGGCGCCGCTGGGCGAAGAATTCAAGATCGCCTTCGACGAAGTGAATTTCGGCGTCTCGATGGCCGACGCGCTGAACAACCTGGCGCAGCGCGTGCCCAGCATGGACTTGCAGTACTTCGTGGTCGCGGTGCTGATCCAGCGCGAGAGCGGCGGCAACCTGACCGAGCTCCTGACCTCGATTTCCAGCATCATCCGCGACCGCCAGAAACTGGCTGGCCAGGTGCGCGTGCTGTCGGCCGAAGGGCGGATCTCGGCCTGGGTGCTGTGCCTGCTGCCATTCGGCGCCGGCGCCATGATGTTCGTGGTCAATCCGGCGACGATGGGCGTGCTGATCGACGACCCGGTGGGCCGCCAGATCAGCGGCGCGGCGCTGGGCATGATGGCCTTCGGTGTGCTGGCGATCCGCAAGATCGTGCGCATCCGTATGTAATGATCGAGACTCAAGGATTCTGACTATGACGATGCCTCAAATCGTGATGCTGGCGGCGATGTTCGTGCTGGTCTTCGGCGTGGCCGTGGCGGCCATGCTGCTGCTGACGCGCGATCCCGTGAAAGCCCGCCTGGCGGCGCTCGACGAGCGCGACGTGGCCAGGGTCAGCCGTACCGACGGCTGGCGCGAACGCCTGGCGCGCCTGGCCGAGCCGCTGGCCAAGCTGTCGGTGCCGGCCGACGGCTGGGAAACCTCGCCGGTGCGCCTGCGCTTCATCAACGCCGGCTGGCGCTCGCCGTCGGTGCCGGGCCTGTTCCACGCCGGCAAGACCGCGCTGACGATCGGCCTGCCGCTGCTGGTGTATATCGCGCTGCCGCATCATAACGAGCGGCCGCTTGCACTGACCTTCCTGTATCTGGTGGGGGCGGCTGCCATCGGCTACTACGTGCCGGACATCGCCCTCAAGCGCCGCATCGCCAACCGCCAGCGCGAGATCTTCGAAAGCTTCCCGGATGCGCTGGACCTGATGACGGTCTGCGTCGAGGCGGGCCTGGCGATGGATGCCGCGCTGGCGCGGGTCGGCAGCGAAATCGGCCTGAAAAGCCCGGTGCTGGCCGAGGAACTGCAACTGGTGACGCTCGAACTGCGCGCCGGCAGCAGCAAGGAAAAAGCACTGCGCAACCTGGCCCTGCGCACCGGTGTCGAAGACGTCGACGCGCTGGCCAAGATGCTGATCCAGGCCGAGCGTTTCGGCACCAGCATCGGCACCGCGCTGCGCGTGCAGTCGGATCAACTGCGCACGCGCCGCCGCCAGCTGATCGAAGAGACGGCCGCGAAAATCGCGACCAAGCTGTTGTTCCCGCTGATCTTCTGCATCTTCCCGGCGCTGCTGGTCGTGCTGCTGGGGCCGGCGGTGTTGCAGATCATGCGCTCGGTCGGGAAGGTTATCGGCTGATCGATCCGGCAACAGCGGGGCGGGCGTCATAGGGCGATGAGTGGCATACACAAATCGTATGTCTGGCGCATTCCGAGATAGTTGATTTGTGAATGGCGAACATCATGGATCGCAATTTGATTTCTATCTTGGAGGGCGCATACTAAGGGCATACCAGATCACACACGAAAGAGAAGATCATGTCCACCCTGTCGCTCCGCCCAAGTTTCGCTGCCCAACTGTCTGCTTTCGCCGACACCCTCGCCAACTTCGTGCGCGCGAAAGCTGCTCCTGGCGCCGTCGCCCGCAGCGCCGATGCTGGCGACGTCTGGGCCCTGTACCGCATGACCCGCGGCGCCGATGCCGTCTCGCCGGCCGTCGCCCGCCGCCTGGAAGCGCACGCGCAAGCGAAGTAATCGCGCTGCGCCAGGTTGACGACGCCCCGCCTCGAGCGGGGCGTTTTGCTTATTGGGGTTCGGACGGCTCGTGGAATTCATCCGCCCGCGAGAACAGGTCCCAGGCCGCGATGAACAGCGCCGCGATCACCGGGCCGATGACAAAGCCGTTCAACCCGAACAAGGCCATGCCGCCCAGCGTCGAGAGCAGGATCACGTAATCCGGCAATTTGGTGTCCTTGCCCACCAGGATCGGGCGCAGGATATTGTCGACCAGGCCGATCACCAGCACGCCGTAGGCGGCCAGCACCACGCCCTGCCAGATATCGCCGGTCGCCAGGAAATACACTGCCACCGGCCCCCACACCAGGGCCGCGCCGACGGCAGGCAGCAGCGACAGGAAGGCCATCACCACGCCCCACAGCAGCGCGCCGCTGACGTCCAGCGCCCAGAAGATCAGGCCGCCCAGCGCGCCCTGGGCCATCGCCACCAGCACATTACCCTTGACCGTGGCCCGGATCACCGTGGTGAAATTCTGGAACAGGCGGCCCTTGTACTCGACCGACAGGGGCACCGCGCGCTGGATGCGCGCCGCCAGGATGCGGCCGTCGCGCAGCAGGAAGAACAGCAGGTACAGCATGATGGTCATGCTGACCACGAAGTCCAGCGTGTTGCGGCCGATATTGAGGGCGTAGTGGGCCGTGGCCTGGCTGATCTGGGCCGCGCCTTCGGTGATCTTGTCCTGCAGCGACGCCAGGTTGGTCAGCTCGAAACGCTCGAGCAGTGAGATCGCCCAATCCGGCAAGGCGCGGATGACGAGGTTGAAGTAAGAGGCAAAATTAACTTCGCCGGCGCTGACGCGGGCGTAGATGACGGTGACCTCATTGATCAGCGACGAGGTGATAAGGGCCAGCGGAAACAGCACCATCAGAATGATCACCAGCAGCGACAGCAGGGCGGCGACCGTCGGCCGCCCCTTGGTCACGCGCAGCAGGCGCGATTGCAACGGCGCGAACAGGATGGCGAACACCACGCCCCAGAACACGGCCCCGGAATAGGGCAGCAGCACCCAGATGAAAGCGATCGTGACGATCGCCAGTAGCAGGAGGAATGAGTTCTGCGGCAGCGTGTATTGCTTCATCGGCGCGGTGGAAGTAGTTGATGTTGCTTGATGATAAACCATGCCATCGCCCATACGGCGACCATTTGCGCGGCGCGGTGCGCCAGCTAACATATGTTTCGACTCTTGGTGAAGTGTCGCTTGCTGACCACAAAGTCAGTTCAATCGTGCGCATTGTTTAAATGACATCTTGCGATAATAAATGTCGCCGCGTCAAGACATAGTCTGGCGGGCATTTGAACAACATTCTTTATCGGAGAGCTCCATGTCCCGCACCGCGTCGCGCACCGCCCTGTCCACCGTCCACACCACCCTCGTCACAGCGCTGAAGGGCGCGATCCTGCTGGGCGCCGCTAGCGCCGGCATGGCCCAGGCCCAGCAGTCGCCTGCCCTCGACCGCATGAGCATCTCGGCTGGCGCCTTCTATGCCGAGCCGAAGATCCACCTGGGCGGCGACACCCGCTACGGCCGCGTCGACACGCCGGACGAGAAAATCGACGACGTCACCCTGCCACGCGTGAAGGCCGAGATGCTGATCGGCGACAGCCATGGCCTGTCGTTCGATTATTTCCGTTTCGACGAAGACTGGGCCGGCACCGCCAGCGGCGACACGGTCTACGAAGGCCGTCCGGTTGCCGGCACCATCAGCGCCGACGCCGACCTGCGCCTGGAAATGGCACGCTTCGCCTACAAATGGTGGATGGGCAAGGAAAAGAACGCCTTCGGCGTCGGCCTGGGCGCGGCCTACCTGCGCGCCAAGATCTCCGGTTCGGCCGAGGCCAACCTCTCCGCTTCGAATCCGGTCGAGAACTACTCGTTCAGCGGTTCGGCCTCGGGCAGCGACAGCGTCTGGGCGCCAACCGTCGAGCTGGCATGGCGCCACCAGATGAACGAGCAATGGCGCTTCTACGCCGAGGCCTCGGACATCAAGAAGAATGGCGGCACGGTCGAGGGCCATATCTGGAACGGCGCCGTCGGCGTCGAATGGTTCCCGCACAAGAACGTCGGCCTGGTGCTCGACTACAACGTCCAGAAGATCGACCTGCACCGCAACGGCGACCGCACCGCCGACCTCGACCTGAAGCTGAAGGGACCGTCGGCCTTCGTCAAGGTCCGCTTCTGACCATCGGAAAGCACGCGATTCGATCGAAAAGACACGCTCAATTGCTTCCGGTCATAATACATAGTGTGAAAGCACTAATGTAGCAGAGCGAGGAGAACGATTGAGCGTGGAGCATCTGATCGGCTGTCATGACTGCGGTTGCCTGTACCACCGGGAGCCGCTGAACTCGTGCGAGCGCGCGCGCTGCACGCGCTGCCGCCACGAGTTGTACCGCTGGCATGCCGGCGGACCGCTGCGCCGCGCCGACTCGCTGGTGGCGCTGACCCTGGGCGCCTTGCTGGTCTACCTGCTGGCCCAGAGCTTCCCGATCGTCACGCTCGAACTGGGCGGCATGGCGACCGGCGCGACCCTGCTGCAGGCGGTAGGCGTGCTGTGGAACGCCGGGATGCAGGTGGTCGCGGCCATGGTGCTGTTATGCGCCGTCGTCTTTCCGGGGCTGGAACTGGGCGCGCTGCTGTACGTCGCCATCGGCCTGCGTCGCGGCCGCCGCGTTCCCGGCTTTCATCTCGTGCTGCGGGTGGTCCAGGGCGCACGCCACTGGGCCATGACCGAGGTGCTGATGATCGGCATCCTGATCACGGTCATCAAGATGACCAGCCTGGCACGGGTCGTGCCGCATCCGGGGCTGTTCGCCTTCGGTGTGCTCACCATCCTGTGCGCGCTCGTGATGCGCTACGAACCCAAGGCGTTGTGGGAGCTGGCCGACCGCCTGGCGCCGCGCCCGCCGCAAGGCGCCGGGGCAGTCGCCGTGGCCCACGCGCCGGACACGCTCCTGACTTGCCGTGCCTGCGGCCTGGTCAACGGCTACCCCTGGCAGCGCTCGAAGGATGGCGCCTGTCACTGCCGCCGCTGCGGCGCAGCGTTGCATCGGCGGATCCCGAACAGCATCGGCTGGACCTGGGTGATGCTGGCCGCGGCCACGCTGCTCTACGTACCCGCCAACCTGCTGCCCGTGATGTACTCGCGCATGATCGGCGGCGGCACCGAGGGCGACACCATCATGAGCGGGGTGGTGCTGTTCTGGAACACCGGCTCGCCGGGACTGGCCATCATCATCTTCGTCGCCAGCGTGGTTGTGCCGGTGTCGAAGCTGGTGGCGCTGGCCTGGCTCAACGCCACCGCCCAGCTGCGCTCGCGCGCCGCGCCGCTGGCGCGCACCCGCGCCTACCGGGTGGTGGAATTCGTCGGCCGCTGGTCGATGCTCGATATTTTCGTGGTCGCGCTGACCGTGGCCCTGGTGCGCTTCGATGCGCTGGCCACGATCACCGCCGGCCCCGGCGCGATCGCTTTCGGCTGCGTGGTGATCCTGACCATGGTCGCCTCGCACCAGTTCGACCCGCGCCTGATCTGGGACCCTATTGAATCGAATGGAGAACGACATGTCTGAACCGGACGGCGCACGACCGCCGCAGGGGCCCGCCTCGCCCGACGTCGACCGCCCGAGCCGCTGGCTGCCGTCGCTGATCTGGCTGATCCCGCTGCTGGCGGCCCTCATCGGCGCCTGGCAGGTGGTCCAATGGGTAACCAACAAGGGACCCACGGTGTACGTGTATTTCGCCACCGGCGAAGGGCTGGAGGCGAACACGACCCGGGTCAAGTACAAGGACGTCGACATCGGCCGCGTGGTGTCGGTGACGCTGGCCGATGACGGCAACCGGGTGGTGGCCAAGATCGAGATGGCCAAGGAGGCCGGCCGCTTCACGGCGAAGGATTCGCGCTTCTGGGTGGTGCGGCCCCAGATCGGCGCCAGCGGCGTGTCGGGACTCGGCACCTTGCTGTCCGGTCCCTATATCGGCGCCGCGCCGGGTACGTCCGAAGATTCCAGCAATGCCTTCACCGGGCTGGAGACGGCGCCGCCGATCCCGATCGGCCTGAAGGGCCGCGAATACCTGCTGCACGCCGATACCCTGGGCTCGGTGGCGCCCGGTTCTCCGGTCTTCTTCCGGCGCGTGCGCGTCGGCCAGGTGGCCAAGGTCGAACTGGACAAGGCCGGCCAGGGCATCGACATGTCGGTGTTCGTCGAGGATCCGTATATCGGCTTCGTCGGCACGGACACGCGCTGGTACCACGCCAGCGGCGTCGACCTGCGCCTGGACGCGAGCGGCCTGAAACTGAACACCCAGTCGCTGGCGGCGCTGGCCACCGGCGGCATCGCCTTTGAATCGACCGACGGCAAGAAGCCGGCCGCGCCAGCCCCTGCGGGCAGCCGCTACCGCCTGGCCGAAGACCGCGCCGCGGCCCTGCGTCCGCCCGACGGCCCGGCCACCAGCGCGGTGCTGTACTTCGACCAGACGCTGCGCGGCCTGACGCCGGGCGCGCCGGTCGACTTTCGTGGCGTGGCGCTGGGCGAGGTGCGCAGCGTGGGCATCGAATGGGACCGCGAGCGGCGCCGCTTCAATATGCCGGTGACGATCGATATGTACCCGGGCCGCCTGGGCCAGGACTTCATGAACGCCCTGAACCAGGGCCGCGAGGGCAAGGACATGATGGGCATGATGGTGGGCCGTGGCCTGCGCGCGCAGCTGCGCAACGGGAACATCCTCACCGGCCAGCTGTACGTGGCGCTCGATTTCTTCCCCAACGCGGCCAAGGCCACGATCGGCCAGCAGGGCGAGCTGGTGGTGCTGCCGACCGTGCCGGGCCAGCTCGATGAGCTGCAAAGCCAGGTGGCGCGCATCGCCAACAAGCTGGACAAGGTGCCGTTCGACGAGATCGGCAATAACCTGAACCGCACGCTGGCGCAGGCGAATGCGACCTTGTCGCGCCTCGAAGGCGAGGTGCTGCCGGAGATGACGGGTACGCTGACCGCCGCTAAAGGTACTTTTGCGCGCGCCGAGAACCTGCTGGCCCAGGATTCGCCGCTGCAGTCCGACCTGCGCCAGGCACTGCAGGAAGTGACGGACACGATGGCCAAGCTCAATGCACTGGCCGACTACCTCGAACGTAATCCGCAGTCGATCATCCGCGGCAAACCCCAGGAGAAGAAGTGATGACGTCGTTCCCATTCCCTCGCCGCGCCCTGGTCGCTACGGCATTCGCCGCCGTCCTGGGCGCCTGCAGCAGCACGCCTGTCGACCGGTTCTACACGCTGAGCGGCGGCCCGGCGACGGCCACGCCCGCGGCGGCCAGCGCCGCGCCGCTGTACTTCGAGATGCGGCCGGTGACCGTGCCGGCCCAGTTGCGCCGTCCGCAGATGGTGGTCAGCACCGGCGAAGGCACGATCGACCTCGAGGAGCACCACCGCTGGGCCGGTCCGCTGGCCGAGGAGATCGGCAACAGCCTGTCGCTCGGGATCGCTGCCCGGCTGGGTGGGGTGGACGTCTACCGCAGCGCGGCGCCGGACGGCAGCACGCTGTACCGGATCGGCGCCGACGTCCAGCGTTTCGAGTCGCGTCCAGGGAGCATGGCGCTGCTCGATGTGGTGTGGAGCGTGCGTCGACTCGATGGCAGCCAGCCTGGCGGCCAGATGCAGACCTGCCGCACCGTGTTCCAGGAACCGGTGGGAATGGGCCACGACGCCCTGGTGGCGGGCCACCGGGCGGCGCTGGACAAGCTCTCGGCCACAATCGCGCAGGCGGTGCGCGCCCAGGCCGAGGGGCAGGCGCCGGCCTGTCCGGCCGGCTGAACGATCAGGGGATCAGGCGTTCTTCGCGCAGGCGCGCGAACAGGTCGTAGAACGAATCGTCGGTGGCCTGGTAAGCGGTAAAGCCGAGGCGCCGGCTGTTGGCCATGTCGGTCATCACTTCCAGTGGGCGGCCCAGATCGAGGTCGGTATGCCATGGCGAGGCCAGGCGATCCAGGTCGGCCTCGACCAGGCCGTGGCGCGCGGCGATCTCGCGCCACAGCGCGTGGTCGCTCGCCATCGCAGCTTCCAATGGCTGGATGGTGCCGTTGAAGCCCGCCGCTTCCACGCCGAAGAAGGCGGCCAGTTTCGGCCACAGCCAGCTCCAGCGGAACACGTCGCCGTTGACGATATTGAAGGCCTCGTTGCGCGCGGCGTCGGTATCGGCGGCCCATACCAGTTGCCTGGCCAGCATGCGCGCATCGGTGACGTCCGACAGCCCGTTCCACTGCGCCGCGGAACCCGGGAACTGGAACGGACGACCAGTCTCCTTGCAGATGGTCGCGTACACGGCCAGGGTGGTGCCCAGGTTCATCGCGTTGCCGACAGCTAGCCCGATCACGGTGTGCGGACGGTGCACGGTCCAGGTGAAGCGGTCGCGCTCGGCCGCTGCATAGACCTCGTCTTCCTGCGCATAATAGAAATTCTCGAGCGGCAGGCGCGGCTGGCTCTCGCGCAGCGGGGTGTCGGGCAGGGTGCCGGAGCTGGCATAGGCTTCGAATGGACCCAGGTAGTGTTTCAGGCCGGTCACCAGTGCGACGTGGCGCACGCTCTTTTTGGGCGCCAGCGCGTCGAGCAGGTTGCGCACCAGCGCGGCATTGACGCGGATGTTCTCGGCTTCGGTGTCCTGGCGCATCCAGGTGGTGATGAAGACGTGGGTCGGTTCGACGTCGGCCAGCGCGGCGCGCAGCGCTGCAGGGTCGAGCAGGTCGGCGGCCACGTGGCGCACGGCGGGCAGGTCTTGCGGCGCGCGGCGCGACAGGCCGACCACGTCCCAGCCACCGGCCAATAGTTCGCGTGCGACGTGGTTGCCGCCGATGCCGGTGACGCCGACGACCAGTGCGGTTCGTTTCATGTGTTTGCTCCCGATGTGACAATTGGACCTCATTCTACCGGCTGGCAGAAATCGATGTTGCAGGCCCAAAGCAAACGGGGCGCCGCATCGCTGCGGCGCCCCGTCCGGGTCAGCGCTTCAGGACATCAGAAGCGGTAACGCAGGGTCAGCGAGGTGTTGCGCGGCGCACCATAGGTGAGCTGGTTGAAGGCCGAGAACATCGCGAAGTGGGTCTCGTCGGTCGCGTTGCTCACGTTCAGCTGGGCCGACAGCTGCTTGGTGAAGTCGTAGCGCGCCATCAGGTTGACCAGAGCGAACGAATCCTGTTCGATGCGGCCGTCGATGCCAGGGGCCACGGTGCCGTCGATCGTATAGGTGCTGCCTTCCCAGTTGACGCCGCCGCCGATGGTGAGCTTGCTCCATGCGCCTGGCAGGCGGTAGGAAGCGAAGGCACGCAGGGTCTTGCGTGGGAAGATCGAGTTGAAGTCGGTGCCCGTTTCATCCTTGGCGCGGAAGATCGCGTAGCCGATGCTGGCGTTCAGGCCGGAGATGATCTCGCCCGAGACGTCCAGTTCGATGCCCTTGCTGGTGGCGCCGTCCGCAGCGCGGTAGTAGGTCTCTTCGAGCAGCGGACCGGTTGGGCCGTCACGATCGATACGGCCGGCGGCCTGGCCCAGCTTGTCCTGCTTCAGGTGGAACACGGCCAGCGACGCATTCACGCGGCGGTCGAAGAACTCGCCCTTGATGCCGGCCTCGCTTGCCTTGCCCTCGATCGGGTCGAGCAGGTTGTTCGACAGGTCGCGCAGGTTCTGCGGTTGGAAGATGCTGGTGTGGCTGGCGTACAGCGAATAGGTGTCGTTCAGGTCGAACACCAGGCCGGCGTACGGCGTGATCTCGTTCGAGTGCTTGATCTCGTACGGAGCTTCCCACGCGCCGCCGCCTTCCTTCTCGTACTTGGTCACGCGCGCGCCGACGATTGCCTTGAGGCGGTCGGTGAGCGAGAAGCGCGCCATACCGTACAGGCCTTGCTGGGTGGTTTCGCTGTCCTGATAACGCGCTTGCGCGCCCCAGGTCGGGACCGGGTAGGCGGCCGGGTTCCAGTTGTTGAAGTTGTCGACCGGTGGCGCCACGCCTTCGGGCAGGCCAGGGAATTGCGCGAGGCGGTTGTTCGAAATGAAGTCGGTCTTGGCATGCAGGTAGCCGATGGCTGCCTGGTGCTCGCGGCCGAAGGCCGAGAATGGGCCGCTGGCGTGGATGCCGAAGTCCTTCTGCTTGGTCTGGATGACGTAGGAACCGGCGAAGGTGCCGATGCCGGCGCCGGTCACGCGATCCGGCACGCCCGACAGGTACAGCAGGCGCGAATCGCCGTCGCGGGTGGCGTCGGTATAGGTGAAGCGCACGTTCCAGCCGTTGTCGAAGCGGTGCTCGTAGTCGGCAAAGAAGTTGTCGTACTGGTTGTCGTAGCCGGCCCATGGAGTGCCGGTGGTCAGGGAGCGGTCTTCAGGGATGACCGAGCCATCGGTGTAGCGGTATGGCAGGCCGCCCCACATCGGGCCGCGCGGGCTCATCTTCTGGCGGCTGAAGCCAGCCGAGAAGGTGCCGTCGCGGCCGATGTCGGCTTCGATCGTGCCGTAGAACGTGCGGTCCTTGTTTTCCAGGTGCTTGACCCAGCTGTCGCCTTCGCCGTACTCGCCGACGAAGCGGCCGCGCACGCTGCCCGATTCGTTCAGCGGGGTCGAGACGTCGGCCATGATGTGGCGCTTGTCCCAGCGGCCGACGGTGGCTTCGATGCGACCGGCCAGCTTCTTGCTGAAGGCGCGCTTGCGCACCAGGTTCAGCGCGGCCGATGGGGTGCCGGCGCCGGTCATCAGGCCGGTTGCGCCGCGCACCACTTCGACGCGGTCGTACAGGGCCAGGCTGCCCAGCACCTCGCCGGCGCTCCAGGCGGCGTCCCAGGTGGTCGGGATGTTGTCGATCTGCAGATTGGTGACTTCGAAGCCGCGCGCCGTGAAGCTGCCGCGGTGGGTCTCGTACTGGTTGACCGAGACGCCGGTGACGTTGTTGACCACGTCGGTGATGGTGAGCAGACCCTGGTCTTCGATACGCTGCTGGGTGATGACCGAGACCGATTGCGGGGTGTCGCGCAGCGACATGTCGAGCGGGGTCGCGGTGCGGGTGCGGCCGATGGTGTACGAGCCGACGTCGTCGGCCAGTTTCTGGGCCTGGACCTGCACTTGCGGCATCGAGGTGGTGCCGGCGGCGGTGTTGCTCTCGGTGGACTGCGCTTGAGCGATGAACGGGAGCGCGAGGCCCACACAGACCGTCAGGGTCTTCAATTTACGGCTTCCGTTGGCGCTGACCTGCTTTTCCATCTTTTTTCCTGTTTTTAACGATGAGTGGGTGGCGGACCAGCGCTCGAAGAGCACATGTCTACCTATGACAAATGAATGCGACTACGAATGATAACGATTCTCATCTATTTATGTCAATGTATGACAGCTGCATGGGCCTAATTAGGTAGGATTGTGCAGCTGGATGGATGGTGTTGGCAGCGAACCGGTCTGTATCTGGAGGCGCGAAGCGGCTAAGCTGGCGTCACTTCAGGAACTGAAAGGACAGGAACATGGACAAACCAGAATTCTTCGTGACCCCGGGTTACGGCGAGATGTTTTATAAAAAGTTAGGCTATTCGCAGGCAGTAAAGGTCGGCAACCGCGTAGAGATCTCGGGGCAGGGTGGCTGGACCGACGAGCTGCAGTTTCCGGAACGGCTCGAGGATGAGATCGAACTGGCTTTCAAGAATGTCGAATGCGTGTTAGCGGCGGCCGGAGCGACTTGGGAGCACGTGATCCACGTGAACTCCTATCACGTGGGTGGTTTTCCTCCCGAGACCAACGAGACGATGGCGAGGCTGTTCCGCCAGTACATGCCGAACCGGGCGCCGATCTGGACCGAGCTGGGTGTGGCGGAGCTTGGCGCTCCGGGCATGCGGATCGAGATCCGGGTGACCGCGATCATCGACTAGTCATCCTGGCGCTGGGGCTGCGCTAGTCGCGGAAAGTGTCGATCAGCCAGTCGACGAACACCGTGAGCCGGGTGTTCTGGTGGCGGTTCGGCGGGTACAGGATGTGGAAGGGCATGGCGGGACGGTTCCACTCCTGCAGGATCGGCAGCAGCTCGCCGGCGTCGATCGCAGGCTGCACCATCCGCGTGAAATGCTGGCCGATGCCCATGCCGGCCCGCAGCAATGCCAGCAGGCCGTTGCCGTCGTTGGTGGACAATTCGCTGGCCTCGATCTCCAACCGCTCGTCGTCGCGCTCAAAGACCAGCGGATTCGGCTTTGTCGTGGCTGCAAAAAAATATCCCAGGCGCACGTGCTGCTCGAGGTCGGCGGGTATGCGTGGTGTTCCCGCCCGTTCGAGATAGGCGGGCGACGCGAAGGTGCCGTAGCGCAGGTCGAGCAGCTTGCGGCCGACCATCGACATTTCATGCACTTCGCCGGCGCGGATCACGCAATCGACGCCTTCGCCGACGATATTCGCGGGGCGGTCGCTGATGCCGAGCGCCAGGGTGATGTCCGGGTATTCGCGGTGAAAAGCGGGCAGTGCAGGAATCAGGAGCGAAGTCGCGAACGAGGCCGGGGCATCGATCCGGAGATGGCCGCGCGGCTTGCGCTTCTGGCCGCGCATGGCGTGGTCCATCGCGTCCAGTTCGATGAGCAGGCGGGTGGCTTGCTGGTAGTACTCGGCGCCTTCAGCCGTCGCCGCCACCGTGCGCGTCGTCCGGTGCATCAATTTGTTGCCGAGGTGGACCTCGAGATCGCCGATCAGCTTGCTGACCGTGGAGCGAGGCAGGCTCAGCTGGTCCGAGGCGCGGCTGAATGAGCCGGTGTCGATCACGCGCACGAAGGCGCGCATGGCCAGGAGCTGGTTCATGGGTAAGGATGAATTCTCGGATTGTGCATAGGCGATGATTATCCACGAAGCTGGATAGTGCTTGGTACTTCCGTTGTGTGAGTGAAAAAGCTTGTCCGTGATTGCCTGAGTTTTCTCAAGAGCATCCACTCGCATGTCGCGTGTAATCCCCGATGTTTCCCGCGCCACATGTAGACATCGGAAATTGTCCGCGGTCGGTGGGCGCTGCACGGAGGACACATGCTGAAACCAGCGGAAGTCGCGCTCGCCTCGCTCGTTCGCTTCACGCAAGACACCCGCCTGCTCGCGCTGCACACGCCTACCGGCCCTGGACTGCTGGCCGAATGCGTGCGCGGTGAGGAAGCGATCAGCGCCGGATTCCGCTTCAGGATCGATGCGCTGTCGACGGACTCCCAGTTATCACTGCGTAGTCTGCTCGGACAGCCAGCGCTGCTGCAATTGCTCACCGCTGAATCACGCTTCAGCCATCGCGCTTTTCATGGGTACGTGACGGCGGCCGAGTTGGCGGGATCGGATGGAGGATTTGCGCGGTACCTGTTGACGGTTGAGCCATGGACCGCGTTCATGGGAGTTGGACGCGACAGCAGGGTGTTCCAGGACATGGACGTCATCGAGATTCTCGAGACCGTATTCCGCGGATATCAGGGCAAGGGGCGACTGGATCCTGCGTGGAGAATCGAGGTAATCGAGCGCGGCGCCTGCCCGAAACGAAGCCTGACTACTCAGTATCAGGAGAGCGACCTGGCCTTCGTCGAGCGTCTCATGCTCGAGGAGGGGCTGTTCTACTACTTCGAGCACGAAGGCAATCCTGGCAGCCAGTCGTACGGAATGCACACGTTGGTCATCGGCGACCACAATGGCGTATTCCGGCGCAACAGGCAAGCCGTCGTGGAATTTACACGGCCTAGCGCGGTAATGAAGGCCGATAGCATCGATCGTTGGCGTACCGAGGCGAAAATACATACCAATGCAATCGACCTGGATACCTGGGACTATCGAGCGGCGCGGACGCGGCCGGTGAACGCCGACGAATGGAATGTGGAAGGGCCGCCGCTTCGCAGTCGCGATATGCCTGGGGTATATGCGTATTCGAGCCGCGCCCAAGGCAATCACCTGGCCGAGGTCCAGTTGCAGGCCTTGCAGGCGCGTCGTGTCGTGCATGTTTGCGCCGGCACGGTGCGCACCCTGATGGCAGGTACGACATTCACCTTGCGCGGCCATGCGATATTCGATCGCGAGAAGGGCGATGAAGCGCGCACCTTTCTTGCAACCCGTGTTGTTCACCTGATGCACAATAACCTGCCGGCGGAGCTCCTTGGCGAGATCACCGACCTGCTCGGCGCCGGACCTACGGCCTGCGCGCTGCTCGCCGACCGCGATCTGCAAGCCGCGGGCACCCAGAAAGTCGAGCGCCCACTGTATCGCAATTGCGTCGAAGCGATCCTGGCCAGCATTCCATATCGAACGAGTGACAAGAATGGTTTTGGCCAGCTGCTTCATCCACGACCAACAGTCCAGGGACAGCAGACGGCCATCGTGGTCGGCCCGCCGGGTTCGGTAGTACATACCGATCGGGATCATCGCATCAAGGTGCAGTTTCACTGGCAACGCGGGATGGCCAGCCACAGCCGCCTGGAGCACCCCTCGCCCGACGGGCACACGGGAGCGCCGGGTAACGACATGGCGGGCACCTGGGTAAGGATGGTGGCCCCGGTAGCTGGCGGCAACTGGGGAGCCAGCTTCGTTCCAAGGGTCGGGCAAGAGGTCCTGATCGATTTCCTGGATGGGGATATCGACCGGCCGGTGGCCATTGCGAGCCTGTACAACGGCAGCGGACAGAAGGATGCCCAGCTCAACCAGGTGCATTGCGGAGGCGGTGCTGCGACCGGAAACGCGGCGCCATGGTTCGCTGGCGAGGAAGGCGGACATGCGCATCCAGCGGTATTGTCAGGATTTAAGTCGCAAGCGATGCGCGGCAGCCAGCTTGGCACGGATGCCTACAGCCAGCTGGTGTTCGACGACAGCCCGGGCCAGTCCGGTCTCGGCCTGCAGCGGCATCAGCGCGCGCATGACGGCATGGCGGAGCTCAATCTTGGCCACTTGCGGCACCGAGCCGACAACCAGCGACTGGAAACGGTTGGCGCCGGCGCCGAGCTCAAAACCGCGCATGCTGCCGCATTAAGGGCCGGAGACGGCCTGCTGCTGGCTGCCGGAATGCAGGACGGCGCACGCGATCAATTGAGTTCGGCTGCAAGCGGGCAGGTCGAGCAGTGTTGTCAGCTGCAGCAAGATTTGGCCAAGCGTGCCCGTGACCACCAGGCGGTGCTTTCTGGCGAACCGTCGCAGGATGCGTTACCGGCGCTGGCGGCGATGCGGGAGACTTCCAAGGCTCTGGCTGCGACTGCGGCTGGGAGATCCGGTTCCGCCGCCGGAGATCCGAGTCGCGCGACCGCCTATGGTGAAGCCCTCTTGCAGCTCTGGAGTCCGGCAGGCATCGCCGCGGTCACACCAGCGAATGTCATCTTCGCAGCGGAACAGACGGGGGCGTTGACGGCGGGGGGAGACGTCGGGATCGTCGCGCAGGAAGATATATCGGTCATGGCTGCTGCGGGTATCAGCCTGTTCAGTTATGGCAAGGCGGACGACAAGGCGCGACCGCTTCAGGAAACGGGGATGAAGTTTCATGCGGCTAGTGGTCGCCTGAACGTGCAAAGCCAATCCGGAGCGAGCCGGTTCGTTGCCGACAAATCTGTCACGGTGGCCAGTATCACCAAGTCGGTGACGGTGCGCGCACCGAAGAAGCACGTGCTATTGACTGCCCAGGGGGCTTGCATCCGCCTGGAAGGAGGCAATATCGAGGTGCATGCTCCTGGCAAGGTCGAATTCAAGGCCGGCAAGAAGGAACTTGGCGGGCCGCAGAAAGCATCCTCCGAAGTGAGGTTGCCGCAGCCTGGGGATCTGAAGCTATGTGAGATGCGCGCGGCGGGCGCGGCTTCTGCGGGGGACGGCATCGCGCCGGTCTCTTGACTTGGAAGACGCCATGGCGACGCATATGAATGAGTTTGTCAGGGGCCATGCATACGGCGTGGTCGATGCCGCGATGCTCGCACTTGTCCCGAAGGGAGTGCGTGTCGCGCCGCTGGTGCCGCGAAGATTGGCAGGCAGCGCGCACCTGATGCCTGCCCTGGTCGACCTGAGGTCTGCAAGCGAATCAGAGCTGGAAACGCTCATTGCTGGTAACGATGCCGCTGCTCCCGAAATGAGAACGCCGCTTGTGGCAGTGATGCTGAAGGCGACGATAGGCATGGCCGAAGTCGAGCGTCGATGGAATGCCGTGCAGCTCGCGCGCCCTTATGGCGGAGGTCTTGTCTGGCTACGTGTGCATGACCCCCGGGTATTACATCAGCTGTTTCGCATCCTTTCTCCTGCACAGTGTCGCGACTTGTTCGGGCGCGTCGAGGCCATCGCCTATCGGATCGGTGGTGAATGGGTGGAGCGTGAGATCAGATCGAGAGCCCAGCAGCCTGGCTCGAACCGTGCAAACGAAGGCCCCGCGCACAGGGATTGGGCACGCATCGGGCGAATAGGGGTCGTGAATCGTGCACTTCAACGTGCGGGTACAGGGGATGCCGCACAGGTGGATATGTGTAGCGAGGCAGCCGAGGAGGCGCTGGATCGTGCGGTGTCGCGATATGGACTGCGGGAGGCCGAGGATCTCACCGAGTTCGCGTTTCGGGCCCTCGTTTGCCGCGCCAGTTTCGATGATGAGCCCTGCGTCGCTGCCGCCATAAGGCGGCATGCGTCAAGCTGCCACGATTCCTATCTGTCAGACCATTTCGCACTGATCGACCCCGATGTCTGGCGCGCTCTGCGGAGCGATAAGTAGGTACAAACCGGAGACTGTCATGCAAGTGCCAAAGAAATGCGAGTTCTGCGACAAGCGGGGATTGCCTCTATTGCTCGTGCGTGATGCAGTGGCGCCTTCGGGCTCAGGGGTTCCGGCTGCAAAAGGCCCGTCGATAGCATTGCCATCCACGACTGCCTACTATACCAAGCGGTTGCTGCGCAGTGGCTACGTCAACGTATATGACGAAGCCAGGCGGAGGTGGGATTGCTACTTCGTGACACCCGAGGCGCTTTTCTACAAGCTTTCGCTGACGTCGATTCTCTCGCCGCTGCTCACTCCAACTGGACCTTTTTATTGCACGATCGATGGCCATCGCGAAGCTGCTGGCTGTATCACGATTTCCGATCCACGCAATGCGACCTCGGTATGGATCGGGTTCAGCGACACTCTGTGGACCGAAAAGGTGCGCAAGGCTAACGAGGACCGGGAGGTTCGCAGGCGTCATATGGTGGAAGTAGATGTCCGCAGCGTCATGGCGGGGAAGAGCGGGCCGCACGATCCGATCCGGAAGGTGGATGCGGTCGTGGCGGAGTATTCGCTGCCGTCGCCTCGTATCAAGCCGCTGATCGATGCCAGTCCATTCCGATATTGTGCGTGCTTCGGCGGCGGCGAGAAGCTGGTGAAGGAGTTCGAGGGCATACAGGCAGGAAGAGGATTGATTGTCACGGTGCCTGACCCAGCCGGAATAGTACAGGAGCTTGCCTTCCTGATGACCCATCTGCTTGAGTCGTTCCTAGTGAAAAATCCTACAGATCAGAGGAATCTTGCTGCAAGTGCGGGAATCGATCAGATTAAAAGTTCGATCATTGGCAGGGCTGAAACGGAAGAGATCGAGGCTGCACGGATGGCGGCGTCGAAAATGGAAGCGATAAACCCACTAGGGAAGCGCTGATCAATTGACGATTTTCAGCGCGGCCCCAGTTTTTGGCGGCAAGACCGCCCCGACATTTTGAGATGCGTATTTTTCTTGCTCGGGACGGCGGTTTTTCAGCGGATTGGTCGGTTTCTTTAGACTTTCCGGCGCTCAGGACGCACGTCGGGATTCAGTGATCGCAAATCGCCGACCGGCCAGCACCAGATTGGCGAAGCCGAACAGCGTGAACAGCTGAGCAGTGTTTTTGGCCAAGCCGCGATAGCGCGTCTTCCGATGACGAAACAGGTTCTTGATGACGTGGAACGGATGCTCGACTTTCGCACGCACACTGGCTTTGAGATGCTCAAGTTTTTCGAGCATGCGACCGACCTTGTTCTTCGGCAGCGCCTTGCGTTTGGATCGCTTCATGGCGATGTGCCAGGTGACCGACTTGCCTTGATTCTCCGAGCGTTTTTCAACACCCTGGTAGCCTGCATCGCCGAGCGCCGCAGACTCGTCGCCGTGCAACAGCGCACCGGCTTGCGTAACGTCGGAGACGTTGCCAGCCGTGCCGATGACGGTATGCACGAGACCGGATGCAGCATCCACGCCCACATGGGCTTTCATCCCAAAGTGCCAGTCGTTACCCTTCTTCGACTGGTGCATTTCCGGATCGCGCTCGCCGTCCTTGTTCTTCGTGGACGGTGGCGCCGCGATCAAAGTGGCATCGACGATGGTCCCCTCGCGCATCATCAAACCCTTCTCGGCGAGATGAGCGTTGATCGTGTCGAAGATCTTCTTTGTCAGTCCATTGGCTTCAAGCAGATGCCTGAACTTCAGCAATGTCGTCGCGTCGGGTGCGGATTCGCGGTTGAGGTCAACGCCGACGAAACCACGAATCGCCTGGCTGTCATAGATCGCGTCCTCAATGCCTTCGTCCGACAAGCCAAAGCACTGTTGGGCCACGTACATGCGCAGCATGCGCGCCAGACCAATCGGCGGACGGCCAGCGCCTTTGACCTTCGGATAAAAGGGTTCGATTTCTTGATGCAGCTTGCCCCATGGCGTAGCACTGTCGATCTCCGCAAGAAAGCGGTCGCGCCGCGTCAGCTTCTTTTTGTTAGCGTACTCGAGGTCGGAGAAGCTCTTCTGCATGATCGACAGGGCGGTGTTGGGTGAGGCGAAATTATCTCAGACGGGCAGCGTCGCCGGAGCGGTTGCCGGCGAATAGATCAGCGCTTCCCTAGGACATGTTCTGTCGGAGTCAACACGTAACAAGACCTCGAAGGTGCGAGAGGTCACGGCTGATGAGCTTGACCGAGCTACAGCGTCCGCATGGTCGAAATACGACAGGAAGTTCGATGACACCGCTCGTCAGAGATGGCGGGTGCAATTCGATGCGAAGCTCAAGGCATTCGATCAGCAATCCATTGCGCCATTGGCTCTACGCCATGTGGAGTGGTTCAAGAGCGCGACATTCACGGATTATTTTGAATTTAATTATGATCCGTCCAATGCTCTGTGTGGAGTGGCTTATACCAATGTGGTGACCAGCTGTCTTGCCGGAACACAGGATAAAGCCTGCTGCAATAAATTATATGTAGAACTCCTTCAGGGCAATTTTCAAGATAGAAAGAATGTTCTTTTGAGGGCGTCTATCCTTAACCAGTCTGCAGTTGCTGAGTCGATAGAGGAGTCTTCAAAAATCGCTCTCGATAGTCGGCAAATACCGTGGGACAGTCTGTTCGAAGTTTACAAGGCTGCAATGGAAGCGCTGGATGATAATTCCAAAAATGGGCTTGCACTGTATATTGCGCAAATATCTGGCCCAGTGGCCCGGATCCTGGGTAAAGTCGTGGATGGCCGACCCGGCTTTCATAAGGCCTTGATGATGTTGGGGTTCATCTCTGGGGATGCCGTCACCGTATTCGAAGTCCGTGGAAAACGTTCGCAGTTTGTGAGGTATCTCGCAAAGCAGATGATAAGGACGAGTGGTGCGGTGATCAGCGAGAACCAACTGCGCGTGGCAGTAAGCCTCGAGTTGGAGCGCCTGCGAATACGTGGCATGAGGGTTGAAGGATGCAGAAAATTGCGTTGGGTGGTTAGCGCCGATAGCGCCTCTATCGAGAACCTGCCCGGCGGTATGAGTCGAGTTGCACAAGAAGCACAGCTGAAATCTAGTTTGCGATCGGTGGAGCAATTGGAATCACTTCGCTTAGAACGCTGGCGATCGATAATTAATCAAAAAGTTCGATGGGGAGTTGTGACAGCAATCCTGCAGACTGTTTGTTTGACAAAGCTGTATGAGGATGAGGAAACGAGCCTTTCCAATGAAAGGCTAGACGCCCGTTTGCGGCGGATGGCAGCAATTGGCGGCTTAGTGGGGACTACATCTGAAGTGATAAGTAACGCACTGGAATCGCGTGCACGTCAGGGGCTTTGCTTTGGGCAAAAGTTTGCGTCACTAACGGCTAGGGCGCTGATGTTTATTGGAAAAGGTGCCGGTTTGGCGGCAGGCCTTATCTTCGCGGTATTAGATGTAGTTAAGATTGGACAGGTGATTAGCGAGAACGGCTCTGGCCTGCTCGCTGTTGCTTATGCGATATCGGCGGGCTTAGGTTTAAGCATGACGGTAGCAGTTCTTTTCGGAGCGGCGTTTCCGATAACGCTTGCGCTCGCAGTCTTACTGGTGGCTATTGGAATATTGATTGAATTTTTTAAAGATGATTCATTGCAAGATTGGCTTGAGCGATGTCCGTGGGGAGTCCTGCCTGATCAGCGATATTCGAATATAAAAATTGAGCAAGAGCAGTTTACTCAAGCATTCAAGGGGGTTTATTCATGAATTATTTCGGATTGTTTCCCAAGTATGAAGTCAATCGGTCTTTGAGTGAAAGGGAGGTTAGACACCGGTTGGCGCAAAAACAAAGGCTGAATGTCGAACCCCGTTTTCAGCTTTGTGTGATTAAAATGAACTCAACATTCCTTGAGTCTGTTGATAAATGGTATGGTTGGCGCGGCAGTCTTTTGCTATTTTTGATTCCCGCAACTGCGATTCCGGTGTGGATGATGGGATCGATGATTTCCATAGCGTTCTCAAAATCCGGTGGGTGGCCGCTTCTGCCTTATGATGTCGAAATAATATTAATGGTAGCCCCGATTGCAGCCTCTACATTTCTTGCTGGAATCTGGATATTGCTAAGGGATTGCTTCACTTTCACGCATTACCCGATGAGATTCAATCGTAAGAAACGAGTCGTTCACGTTTTCCATACGGACGGGACCGTGAGTACCACGCCTTGGGATGAGATCTATTTCACCCTCGGCCATATGAAGGGGTTGCATGAATGGGAGGTCCGCGGGCATATTCTTGAGCCGAATACTTCGACTATAAAAAGGACGTTCGCTCTAAGTTACACAGGACCTCTGAATTCGAACGACATCGACCCAGGCGCAAGCGGTCCATCTGAGTACGACTTCATTCGATCACATTGGGAATTCATCAGGCGTTACATGGAGGATGGGCCAGAAGCAGTTGCAAGCCAGGTTCAATTCTGCATGCCTCTGGATGGAAGGAGAGAGAGCATCCGTGTTGGCACAGAGCGAGTGTTTGCAAATTTCGCGTCGGTCCCCCTTGTGATATACCTAGTGGCTTGGCCGTTGTGTGCATTAACCAGCCTGTTTCGCATCTTCGCAATGCGGACCAGTAAAATTCCTGTGTGGCCAGATGATGTCGAGAAGGACTGCCCGATAGAAGTTGACGATCCGTATGCCATCGTTGGCGACGAGATCGGCGATCGAGTTGCCGTTTATCCTGGAGCTGCAGCAGCGGCTGGAGTCGAATTCCGCGAGGCCGTCGAGGAGGAAAGGAATCTAAGATCGAGGACTGGAACCGTCAATTTGACCAAGCATGGAGACAATCTGCTCTGATCACAGCATGAGTTGCCTTGCGGCTCGAGCCCCACTCGGGGCTCGTGTCTGCTGTTAAATCAAGCCACTTCCTTCTTATTCGCTTCAGTAATGGTCCAGTAATAAATCGTCCGGCCATCCACCTCGACGGTCTTCTCCGCCGGCCATTCCGACCCCATATCGAAGGCATGCGACACCACGCGCGTGCCCACCTTCAGTTGCTTCCAAAGTTGCGGACGCAGCTTGGCATTAATCGTCGGCAGCAGATACAGGGTCACCACGGTGGCCGTCGAGAAATCGGTCTTGAACAGATCGCCGACACGGAACTGGGCACGGTCGGAAACGCCGGCCTTCTTGGCGTTTTCCTTGGCTTCCGCAATGCGGGTCGGATCGATATCGATACCGGTGCCGCGCGCGCCACGTTCCTTGGCGGCGGTCACGACGATGCGGCCATCGCCGCAACCCAGGTCGAACAGGGTGTCGTTCTTGCCGACCTTGGCCAGGTCGAGCATCTTGTCGACCACCTCTTGCGGGGTCGGCACGTAAGGCACGTCGAGGCGCGGCGTGGCGGCGGTGGCGGCAGTTGCCTGCGCCAGCGCGCGGCCGAACGGGAACATCATCAGGCCGGTGGCGGCGGCGGTGGACAGCAGCAGGGTACGGCGGCGAGGTTGCGGGTTCATCAGCACAGCTCCTTGGTCAGGTTTGGACTTGGGGGGATAAAACGGACGGCATTTATTGGTCAGTTTTCGAACGTAGCAGCAGCAACAGCACGACGCCGATCGCCAGCACGGCGACGCCGATCCAGGCGGCGTTCAGGCCGCCGAGCTGCTGGCTGTACACGTACGACAGGCTCGACCACAACATATAGGCGCAGCTGGCGCAGAACAGCAGCGGCAGCACCGGATAGAGCGGCACCTTGAACGGCCGTGGCACGTTTGGCTCGCGCCAGCGCAGCACGAACAGCGAGATACCGGTGAGCAGGAAGAACAGCCAGAACACGGGCGCCGTGAATTCAACCATGGACTTGAAACCACCGCCCAGCGCTGCGCCGGTCGCGACCAGCGCCAGGGCCGCCACGCATTGCACCGTCATGGCGACCGTCGGGGTGCCGCGCTCGCTGTCCCACTCGGCCAGGCGGCCCAGTTTCTTCCAATCGAGGCCCATGGCGTAGCTGGTGCGGGCGCCGACGATCATGGTGGCGTTGATCGAGGTGAGGGCCGAGATCGCCACCAGCACCGAGATGATTTTTTCGCCGGCCGGACCGAAGGCAGCCTTCATGACGTCGGCCGCGACCGCCTCGGAGGCGGCCATGCCGTCCATGCCGAGCACCTTCCAGTAAGCCCAGGTCACCATCAGGTAGAGCACGGTGATGATGACGATGCCCATGGTCAGCGCCTTGACCATGTCGCGCGGACCGCCGCGCATCTCGGCGCTGATGTAGGCGGCTTCGTTCCAGCCGCCGTAGGTGAGGAGGACGAAGACCATCGCCATCCCGAGGGCGGCGGTGGTCGCGCCGGATGCCCCGGTGGCGGCGGTCGCCGCGGCGGCTGGTGCGGGCGCCTGATCGGTGAACAGCGCGGCGGCGCCGACGATGAGCAGCAGACCGAGGATTTCCGCGACTGTCAGGAAGGTCTGGGTGCCGGTCCCGGTGCGAATGCCGCGCAGGTTGAGCGCCGACAGGCCGGCGATCACGGCGACGGCGTACGTTGTGCTGCCCCAGCCGGCCGGCAGCATGGTCAACGGAATCGCCTGCTGCATGTAGTCGCCGAAGACGAAGCCGAGCAGCGCGATCGAGCCGGTGGTGATCACCGAGAAGCGCGCCCAGCCGAACAGGAAGGCGACCGAGCGGCCATAGGCACGGTGCAGGTAATGGTAGTCGCCGCCGGCATGCGGATACGAGGTGGTCAGTTCGGCGTAGCACAGGGCGCCAATGAGCGAGACGACGCCGCCCATGATCCACAGGGTGAACATGGCCGTGGCGCCGCCGCTCATGCTGGCGACCAGGGAAGGGGCCTTGAAGATGCCGGCGCCGATCACGACGCCGACGATGACGGCCACCGCTTCGCGCAGGCCGATGGTGGGTCGAGGTCGGGTGTCGTGAGGGGCTGAGACAGTGCGTTCCGCTTCTATGGCATCCATGTCGTGATCGGTTGGGCGCGGCGCCGGCTGATGGCCGGGTGGCGCTTGGTTGCACATGGGGAGCCTATGAATACACTACCGCTCACCCGCTTTTCGGTACTGGATGTTATCCAGCCTGCAGAGCAGATGGCGCGCGATTGAATTGCTATAAAGATAAATACAGTTTGGTTCGCAGGGGCTGCGACATGTGCAAAGCATGGCGCGGCAGGGCGCCGCGCCCGTGCCCGTGCCCGTGCCCGATTACTAGTCCGCCGCCGGGGATGGCCTGGTGTCGGTCCCTGCGTTGGCCGTCATGGCCGGCTGTGTCCGCTTGCCTCCCTCATTCGATGCATTCGCCAGCGCGGGCGAGCCGAGCCACTCAAAGATGGCCGGCCAGATGGCAGCGTGGGCACTGCGGCCGACCAAGACGCCGACGTGCTGCAGGTTGACGCCGACGTCGCCCTGGTATTCGAGCACGCGCTTGCGTTTACTGCTGGCTGCTTCGTGGAAGGGCAGCACGGCTTCGGGCGGAATCACCTTGCTGCGGAAGTCGACCACGCACAGCAGCGGCGCGCGCAGGTCGCGCGGGCCGATCGTGCGGCCACCGATGTCGAGCCGGCCCTGCATGAACTCGTCGTTGCGGTACAGCGACTCGACGATGTCGGTGAACAACCGGCCAGGCAGCGCGAATTCGTCATGGGTCCAGCGCTCGACCCGCATATGGGTGGCCAGCGCCTTCGGGTCGAGCAGCGACAGCCAGCGGTCGGCGATGCGCTCCCACTGGAAGGCCTGCGGTTCGGCCATGGCGCTCATCATGTTCAGGTAGACGCCCGGCACGTGGCGGAAGGCGTCGGCGATGCCGCGTGCATGCGGGGTGGCGTTGACCAGCGGCGAGAAGCAGCAGCTGGCCTGTTCGAAGTGCAGCGGCGACTCGAGCAGGACTGTCGCGGCTACGCGCTCGGCATGGGTGCAGCTGTAGATCGCGGCCAGGATGCCGCCCAGCGAGTGGCCGACGATCGTCAACTGCTCTTGCCCGCTGTCCTCCATGATCGCCTGCTGGCAGGCCGACAGCATGCGGTCGCCATAGTCGTCCAGGCCTACGTCGCCGTCGCCGTCGGGCATCGGCAGCCATTCGGCCAGGTAGACCCGGTAGCCGCGCTCGCTCCAGCGCTGCACCACGCTGATGTCGGGCGCCAGGTCCCAGATATAGGCGCGTTTGATCGGCGCCGGCACCAGCAGCACCGCCGGGCCACCGCCGGGGGCGTCCTGGTAGCGGTGCAATTTGAGGCCAGGCTGTTCGAGGATCACGGTCGACGGGGTCTGCTGCGGCCCGTAGCCGGCGCGATCCAGCATCTTGCCGCGCGCCTGGCGGCTGCGGTCCATTTGCTTGAGGGCTTGCGTTCCGAGGTCTCCGAAGGCCCCGAGCTTGTTCCAGTTGCTGGCGTACATGGATGGCGATCCCGTCGAATTGGCGATCCCGCGACTCTACGCCAACTACCGCCGGGCTCCAACTGCGCACGATTCGAATCGCAAGCCTGTTTGCGCTAGGTAAAACTCTGTACGGATAGATATTGCCGGGGCGAAAGGCGGCGGCAACTGGAGCATGAGCTGCTCCTCTGGCATACTCGACTCATCCATATTAAGCGACAAGGCAGGGTATTTACCGATGAAGCCAGAGATTCTCGTGTTGGGCAGCGTGTGGTCGCCAGAGGTGCGCGCACAGGTGGAGCAGGCATTCCAGTGCCATTTCGTGCCGGCGATTCCGGTAGCCGGCGAGCCGGCCTTCGACGCGATCGCGGGCGGTATCCACGCCGTCCTCACCACCGGCACGCTTGGCGTGACGCCGGAGCTGGTGGCCGGCCTGCCGGCGCTGGAGATCGTGTCGGTGCACGGCGTCGGCGTCGATGCGGTGCCGTTGGCGCTGCTGGCGGACAAGGGCATCCACGTCACCAACACGCCCGATGTGCTGACCGACGACGTGGCCGATTTCGCCGTCACGCTGCTGCTGTCGGCCGTGCGCCGCCTGCCGCTGCTGGACCGCTACGTGCGCGCCGGCGCGTGGCCGGCCAAGGGCCCCCTGACGCAGGCGCGCAGCCTGAAGGGGAAGGTGGCGGGCATCGTCGGCTTCGGCCGCATCGGCCAGGCGGTGGCGCAGCGTTTGCAGGGCTTCGGGATGGAGATCCGTTACCACCAGCGCAGCCCGGGGCCGGCGCCGGAAAAACGCAGCAGCTCGCTGCTGGCGCTGGCCGGGGAAAGCGATATGCTGGTGCTGTGCATGCCGGGCGGCCCCGACACCCGGCACATGATCGGGCTGGACGTGATCGAGGCGCTGGGACCGGAAGGCACGCTGGTCAACATCGCGCGCGGTTCGGTGGTGGACGAGGCGGCGCTGGTCGCGGCCCTGCAGGACGGCCGGCTGGGCGCCGCCGGGCTGGACGTGTTCGAAGATGAGCCGAACGTGCCGCCGGCGCTGTTCGCGCTCGATAACGTGGTGCTCACGCCCCACGTCGGCAGCTTCACCGTGGAAGCGCGACGCGCGATGGGCCAGCTCGCGGTAGCCAATCTGCTGGCCCACTTCGATAGCGAGCCGTTGCCGACGCCGGTGGTCTAGCCGAGCTTCAATCCAGATGCTCGTGGTGATCGGCCACGCCCTGCTTCCAGTAGGCCGAGATCCGTGCGGCCTGGCGCGCCAGGCCCTTGTCGATCAATAGCTTGCGCACCTGGGCCATCAGCGCGGCTTCGCCGCCGCCCCACGCCAGGCCGGCGCCGCCTGGTAGTGGCAGGTCCTTCAGCGCCTGCAGCAATTCCTTGTTTGACGTGGCCCAATGGACGTCGGCATTGGCCTGGGTGGCGAACTCGCGGCGGTCGGCCGCGTCGACCAGCAGCACGGCCTGGACCCGGGCCGCGGACGGCAGTTCTTCCAGGCGCCGCGTGACGGCCGGCAGCGCGCTGGCGTCACCGACCAGCAGGTGCCAGTCCATCACCAAAGGCAGGATCATCGAGCCGCGCGGCCCGCCGATAACGGCTTTCGAGCCGACCGTGGCATTGCGCGCCCACTCGGCCGCGCCGCCATGGCCGTGCAGGGCGAATTCCAGGTCGACTTCGCAGGCTTGGCGGTCGAAGCGGCGTGGCGTATAGTCGCGCCGAACCTGCTGGCCGTCCGTGTCGTCGAACATGAACTTGACGTGGTCGTCGAAGGACAGCGACGTGAAATCCGAGAGTGCGGCGCCCTTGAAGGTGATGCTGGCAAAGCCGAGGCTGAGCTGCTCGATGCGCGCAACCTCGACCTCGCGCATCTTGAGGTCGTGACGGACGCGCTCGATGGCGGGAATGTGGGATTCAGACATGCTACACTCCAGAATTAGTTGATAGTATCCACCATTATGCAAAAAGAAGTTGATAGAGTCAACCAAATCCACGGTAACCGTGCGGACGATCCCCTGGAGACGATGCATGCGATCGTGCATCTGTTCCGTTCGCGGCAGCTGCGCGGCCTGCGCGGCGGCCCGCACGAGCTCGCGCATATGGAGATGAAGGCGCTCGGGTATTTTGCCCGCCATCCCGGCGCCACACAGAGCGATCTGGTGGCGCATTCGGGAAGGGACAAGGCCCAGGTGGCGCGCCTGATCCGGGCGCTGCGCGAAGCGCAGTTGCTGGAGGCGACTGCCGACGAGCAGGACCGGCGCAGCACGCGGCTGACGCTGAGCGCAGCTGGACAGGAAGTGTTCGCGGGACTGCACCGACAGAGCGGCGTATTGAGGGAAGCGGCGCTCGCCGGACTGTCCGACGATGAACAGTCCCAGCTGATGGTGCTGCTGGCGCGGGTGCGCGCCAATCTGGAAGAAAAGCGGGCGGACTAGCCGCCCGGTCGAAACAGGCTTACTCGACCCAGCCGAAGCCGTCGCGCGCCAGCAGCGCAAACGACTCCGCCGGACCCCACGACCCGGCCGCATACGGATGCGGCTTCTCGTTCAGGGTTTCCCAGCCGTTGATGATCGGCTCGACCCATTCCCAGGCCGCTTCCAGTTCGTCGCGGCGCATGAAGTGGGTCAGACGGCCGCGCACCACGTCGATCAGCAGGCGCTCGTAGGCTTCGGCGCGGCGCTGCTGGAAGGCCGACTGCAGGTCGAGGTTGAGCGCGACCTGCTGCATCAGCATGCCGCTGCCGGGCTGCTTGGCGAAAAGCTGCAGCTTGATTGCTTCTTCGGGCTGCAGTTCGATCACCAGGCGGTTGGCGACGCCGCCCGGGGTTTCCGGGAACAGCGGGAATGGCGGATTGGCGAACTCGATCACGATCTTGGACGAGCGGCGGGCCATGCGCTTGCCGGTGCGCAGATAGAACGGCACCTTCGACCAGCGCCAGGTATCGATATGCGCGCGCAGGGCCACGAAGGTCTCGGTGTGGCTGTCGGCCGGCACGTTGCTCTCTTCGTGGTAGCCCTTGACCTCCTGGTTGCCGCTCACGCCGCGGCTGTACTGGCCGCGCACCGTGTCGCGCGCGATGTCGGCCAGCGTCATGCGGCGCAGCGAGCGGATCACTTTCAGCTTCTCGTCGCGCACCGCGTCCGGCGACAGCGAGGTCGGCGGCTCCATGGCGACGATGCACAGCAGCTGCATCAGGTGGTTCTGCACCATGTCGCGCATCGCGCCGGCGCTGTCGTAGAAGCCCGCGCGGCTGCCCACGCCGACTTCTTCGGCGACCGTGATCTGCACGCTCGCGATGTTCGGCGCGCGCCACAGCGGTTCCAGGATCGAGTTCCCGAAGCGCAGCACCATCAGGTTCTGCACCGTCTCTTTACCCAGGTAGTGGTCGATGCGGTAGATCTGCGATTCGGCGAAGTGCTTGCCGACCGCCTCGTTAATCTCGACCGCCGAGGCCAGGTCACGGCCCAGCGGTTTTTCGAGCACCACGCGCGCGTTGGCGTCGACCAGGCCGGTGGCGGCCAGCTTGTCGCAGATGGTGGTGAACAGCGACGGCGCGGTAGCGAGGTAGAACACGCGCTGGGCGCCGTCGCGCGAGGCGTCGCGCAGGGTGTCGAAGAGTTCGGCGTTCGAGACGTCCAGGCGTACATAGACCAGCAGGTCGAGAAAGCCCGCCCAGCTTTTCTCGTTGAAATTGGCGGCGCTGATGAAGGAGCGTGAGTGTTCCTCGACGAAGGCCAGATAGGCGGCGCGATCGTAGTCCTGGCGGCCGGTCGACAGGATGCGGGTCGATGGCGGCAGGTTACCGTGCAGGAAGGCCATGTACAGGGCGGGCAACAGCTTGCGCATGGCGAGGTCGCCCATGCCGCCGAAGATGGTCATGTCGAGGGGAAGGCTGTTATCTTGCTCGTTCGAGGTGCTCATGTCTCTTTCGCTGACAGGTTGTATAGATCGCTTGCGTCGTGCGCTCGCCTGAAATGGTCTTCGATTGTAGCTTACATGACCGAATATAGTCTGGCAAAAGCGGCAAGCTTGCCGTTGTCGGCGCATGAGCGAAGGGCATGATGAAAAAAAGCCCGCGCAAGCGCGGGCTCCAAAGCCACCAAGAGACTGAATTTAGAACTTGTAGCGCAAGCCGAACAGATACTCGCGCCCGGTCACGTTGTTCACGACGACGCTGTTACGCGCGCGGCTGATGAACTGGTCGTTTTCCTCGTTGGTCAGGTTGACGCCTTCGAGCGTGAACTCGAGGTTTTCATTGACCTTGTACGACAGCGACAGGTCGACGTTGAAGGTTTCGTTCTTGCCCTCGACATCGTTGTTGTTCTGGCCCGGCACGCGGGTCACGAAGCCCGAACGCTTGGCGCCCGAGACGCGTGCGCTGAACTTGCCGTCGTCATAGAAGAAGGTGGCGTTCCACGATTTCGGCGACAGGTTCAGCAAGTCGTCGGTGATGGTGGCGCCGCCGGTCGGCGAAACCAGGTATTCGATCTTCGAGCTCACCTTGGTGTAGTTCAGCAGGGTGCCGAAGTTCTTGCCCCAGCCCGGCAGGAAGGTGAACGGCTGCTGGTAGCTCAGCTCGAAGCCCTTCAGCTTGCCGCCATCGGTATTGACCGGCAGCGTTTGCTGGAACACTTCCTCACCCGTGAAGTTGGCCGGCAGCAGCGACATCGGCAGGCCCGAATCCCGGAACGCCACGTTGGTGCGCAGGCTCTGGATATAGGTGTCGATGTTCTTCTGGAACAGGCCCAGGCCGACGAAGGCCTTGTTGGCGAAGTAGTACTCGAAGCTGCTGTCGAAGGTCTTGGCGCGGAACGGCTTCAGGAACGGGTTGCCCGAGTTGATCGACAGGTTGCCGGTGGTGGCGATGCTGCCGCCTGGCGACAGGAAGCCCAGCTGCGGACGGGTCATCACCTTGGCCGCGCCGAAGCGCACGATGAACTCGTCGGTCACGTTGGCGGTCAGGTTGAACGAGGGCAGGGTGTCGGTGTAGTCGTGCTCCACTTTCACAGCGGTGCCGCCGCCGGCCGCCTGATAGCCGATGGTTTCGAGGTCGGTCTTCACGTAGCGCACACCGATGTTGCCGCGCACCGGAATATTCCACAGGTCGTGGCGGAACTCGCCCATCAGGTAGACGCCGTCGCTCTTCTCGGTCACCGAGCGGTTGTTGCCACGCGCATTGCCGTTCTCGATCGACGACAGGGTGAAGTCGCCCGGGCCGCCGGCAGGACCGCTCTTGATGCAGTTGCAGTAGATGTCGTAGGCGGCGGCGATGGCCGCCAGGTTCGGCATTACCCAGCCGGTCGCGTTCCCGGCCGGCATGCCGAGCTGGCTGCCGAAGCCGGTCATGTTCGAGGTCAGGCCGGTAGCGCCGGCCGGTGGCGCGAAGATCGTGTCGTTCTGGTTCACGCGGCGGAACTCATAGGTCTCCGACGTGTACTTCTTGCTGTTGACGCCGCCCTTAAAGGTCAGGCTGTCGCTCGCTTCCCAGGCCAGGTCGAACTGGGCGACGTTGTTGACGTTGTCGGTGCCCTGCGGACGGATGCGGATCTCGCTGGTGGTGGTGTTCGGCACGGTCGTCGGCTGGGTGCCGCTGGCGACCTGCGGAACACCGATCAGGCCGAGCGGACCGCCGTTGACGTCGAACGGGTACGTGATCAGTGGACGGCGGCTGTCGCCACGGAAGTCGATGCTGTAGCCATCCACGTTCAGCGCGTCGAGCGTGACCGTGGTCTGGATCGGATTGCGGAATTTCGACTCGGCGCGGCCGTACTTGGCGCTCATGCTCCAGGTGTCGGAGAGCTTGTGTTCCAGGGTCAGCGTCGGCTGCGTGAAGGTGGTCTTCAGTTCATCGAAGCGCTGTTCGGAGCGGATGTCGACGTTGTTGTAGCGGCCGTACAGGAGCGAGCCGTTCGGCGCGTATTGCGCTTCGAGCACGCCGACCTGCGGCTTGCCGCCCTGGCTGGCGCTGCGGCTGAACGAGGTCGCCTGCAGGAAGTCTTCCTGGCGGGTCGCATCGAGCTTCGAATACAGCATGTCGAAGGTCAGCAGGGTGCCGCGTTGCGGACGCCATTGCACCGAGCCGGTCAGGCCGAGGCGATCCTGGTCGTGGGTCAGGCGGCCATAGCGCGGCAGGCGTGGATGGAAGTTGTTCGGGTCGCTGGCCGCGTTGTAGGCGGCGATGTTCTCCGGCGTGCCGGGCAGGCGCTCGGCGCCTTGCGCGGCCGGGCCGCAGGTGGTCGCGGTCGAGTTGCTTGGATTGGCGGCCATGCCTTGCGGCGCGCACCAGCCGCCCGAGGACGGGCCGTTATCCCAGCGCACGGTGCTGAAACCGTCTTCCAGCACGCGGCGTTTGGAATAGGCGCCCGAGAACAGCACGCCGACCTTGCGGTCGAAGAAGGTGTTCGAGACCATGAAGGCAGCGCGCGGATCGGTTTTCTCCGAGCCGTCGTTGTACTTGCCCTTCAAGGCGACGGTGGCGTTGAAGCCGCGCAGGTCGAATGGACGCAGGGTCTGCAGGTCGACGGTAGCGCCGAGCGAGCCTTCGTCGACGTCGGCCGAGGAGCTCTTGCGCACCGTCAGTGCGCTGAACAGCTCCGACGCGAACACATTGAAGTCGAAGCCTCGGCCGCGGTTGGTGCCGCCCGAGCTGTCGGTGCCGCCGGTGGTGGCCAGGCCCTCGATGCCATTGATCCGCACGCGGGTAAAGTCCTGACCCAGGCCGCGCACGGTGATGCTGCGGCCTTCGCCGGCGTCGCGGTCGATCACGACGCCCGGCACGCGCTGCAGCGACTCGGCCAGGTTCGTGTCCGGGAACTTGCCCATGTCTTCCGACTTGATGACGTCGACGATGCCGTTGTCCTGGCGCTTCGCATTCAGCGCGCTTTCCAGCGAGGCGCGCAGGCCGGTCACGACCACGGTTTGCGCATTGGCCGTTTCGGCGCCGGCCGAGGCCGTGGTCGATGCGGCCGCCACTTCCTGGGCAAAAGCCGGGCCGAGCGAGAGGGCCGAGACCGAGGCGGTGCCGAGCAGGCACAGGGTGAGTTTGCGCAGGACTGCGCGGTGCGGGTTGTGATTCATCTTGTCTCCGTGCGTTTTTATAGCGGCTCGATCAAGAGATCGGCCGGTGTTGCATCTGGGATCTGGTCAGGCCAGTTTTGTAATTCTATGGCAACTCAACGACTTTTGGTCAGGCCAAAGTAAAAATATTTACGAATTGGCCTGACCTGATGACACTTAACCCTCCGTGGATAGGGTTTGCTTGTAGCGTTTGCCTGCGATGGTGACGTTATCGAGCGTGATGTCGATAGCGTTGTGCAGGAACCACGGCTTGGCCGTGTTGCGCGGCGTTCCAAAGTCCGAATCGCTGATGCGCACGCGGGCGATTGGCGGAATGGCGGTGCCCGGCTTGCCGTTGAAGCTCGAGGCGACCGGCCCCAGCAGCACGAAGGCCTGGTAGCACGAGAAGCTGCCCTTGCCGGTATCGACATTCGACGTGCGCACATTGCTGATCTCGATGTCCGACACCTGCGGCGGCCGGATGCGCATGGTGTCGTCGCCCGGCACGTAGTCGCAGTCGATCGTGATGATCGCGCCCGCGGTCGAGGCCACCGGCTCCTTGATCTCGTGCGCGCCGGGCAGCGGCTTGTACAGCATCGGCTCGGTCGCCACGCCATGCGGCAGGGTGACGTCGCGCACGTACAGGTGGCGCAGGAAGCCGCCGCGGTTCATATTGGTCTTGAGCCGGATCGCGGTGTTGAGCGGATCGCCCTTCCAGTGGATGTTGCGGAACTCCAGCTTCTCGGCGTAGACGTGCTCGATGCCGCCGGCCATCTCGCTGCCCAGCGTCACGCCGCCGTGGCCGCTGTTCATCACGCAGTTGCGGATCACCACATTGCGTGTCGGTCCGTGGCCGGTGTCGAGGTTCTTGCCCGACTTGATCGCGATGCAGTCGTCGCCGTTGTTGAACAGGCAGTCGTCGACCAGCACACCGTCGCAGGCTTCCGGGTCGAAGCCGTCGCTGTTCGGTCCCAGGCTCTCCATATTCACGCGGCGGATCAAGAGGTCGCGGCAAGCGACCGGATGGTGCAGCCAGAACGGCGCCGCATTCACCTGGTAGCCCTGCAGCAGCACCTTATTGCATCCAATCAGTTCGATCATGCACGGACGCAAAAAGTGGCCATGGCCGAACACGCGCTTCTCGACTGGCACGCCGGCTTCGGACAGCGCCGGCAGATAGCGTGAATCGGTCTGCCAGCGGTCGCCTTCGCCCTCGATAGAGGCCTGGCGCCGCGCATCGATGCCGGGGACGACCTTGTCGAGCGAGGGATTGTTCGGGTTGGCATAGACCTCGGTGCGCTTGCGTACCGGCTTGCCGCGTCCCTTCCAGTCCCACCAGCATTCCGGGCCGTCGGCGAAGCCCGGCTCGAACGGCACGCCGCCCTGGCCATTGAGGATGCTGGTCCAGTCCTCGCCGGTGAGAGCGATATTGGTCTGGTTGATCGCGTACACCATCGGCGAGTAGTTCAGGCAGTCGTTGCCCTGCCAGCGCGACAGCACCAGCTTGCCGTTCTTGCCGCAATCGTGTTCACCATGCTGGGCATAGTGAGTCGGATTGGCCGAGAAGTGGACCCGCGCGCCGGCGGCCAGGTGCACGTGCACGTTCGAGCGCAGCACGATCGGGCCGGCGCAATACCATTCTCCCTTGGGGATCACAACCCGGCCGCCGCCCTTGGCGTGGCAGGCCGCGATGGCGGCGGCGATCGCCGGATAGCAGTCCGGCGAGCCGGGCGCCGGCGTGTCGAGGGTGCCCTCGACCAGCGATTCGGTCTGGCCCTTCACCTTCACCAGGGTGCACGGCTTGGCGCCGTGCGCGGTGATGACGAAGTCCTCATCGCGGAACGCGAGCGGCGTGGCGAAGCGGGCCACGATGTCGGCCGCGCGTTTCCACGGGTCGGGGTGGGCGGCGTTGGCCAGCGCGGCGGCGGCTGCGGCGGCAGCGCCATCCTGGTGGGCACGGGCGATGCTGGCGGCGCCGAGGCCGGTCATCATCAGCGAGGCGGCGGGGACGGTGCGCAGCAGCGCGCGTCGTTTGGCTTGGAATGGCATGTCGCTCCTTATCGTTGTTTCGCCAGGTTCACGCGCACCGGGCTGGCGTCGCGCGCGGCCTGGTCCTGCGTCACCTGCTGCCACTTGGCGCGGCTGGTGATCTCGCCGGCGCGGCTCCAGGCGCCGCCGGCGTAGTAGCGCAGCGGCTGGCCGGGCGTCGCCTTGGCGAAGATCAGCTCATTGAGCGGGTCCTGGGCGAAGCCTTCGGCGGTCGGCAGCACGACGGCGGTGCCGAAGGCGTCGTTGCTCTTTTGCTCGACCCACTGCAACAACACCTTGCCGTCGCGGCCGACCTGGATCTTCGGATCCTGGCCCTTGTCGCCCGGCGTCTTGTTCAGGCCAATGGCGACGGTGAGTGGCGTGGTATCGCCGGCCGTCGTGGTGAAGGTGCTGTCGATCCGGTCCAGCCAGTGGCCGGCATCAACCGTGAAGCGCTTGACCTCGCTGACCTGGCGGCCGCCCGCATCCCATGGCGCGTAATGGAGTTCGAACACGGCGCGGATCGGGCCATTGGCCAGGATCTTGTAGCTGGCCCAGTTCACGCCCGTGTGCAGCGTCTTGCCATCCCAGATGCCGGCGCCGCCGGCGCCGCGGGACTTGCCGACGTTGTACATGTCCATGCCTTCGCCCTGATCCTTGTGGTAGTGGTCATGGCCCTTGTTGTACCAGCGGTCGACGATCGGATAGTCGACCCGCTTGAACCACAGGTCGAGGCCACTGGTCACCAGCACTTCCTTGACCACGCCCGCGGGCGCCGGCGCGGCCAGCGCCGGGCCATAGGTGCGGTGCGCCACCTTGTCGTTTTCCCAGGCGAAGTCGTCAAGGCGCTCCGGGATATGGCGCGCGAAGGCCTTGACCGGGAAGGGCGGCGCCACGCCGTCGATGCGCTCGATGGTGAAGCTGGCGCTCTTCTCGCCGGCCGCGAAGCTGTGCTGGAACAGCAGTTCGCCGTAGGCGATGCCTTCGTTATTCGGGTCTTTGGCCTGCGGCGCGATATTCGTCACCTGGTGCGGCAGCACCCGGCCGCTGGCGTCCTTGACCGCGATCTTCTGGATCATGGCGCCGGGCAGGGCGGCGTTGACGTCCTTCCAGGCGATGGCGATGGTTTCGGATGGCCGCGCGATCGCGAGGTCGTGCTGCACGCTGACGTTGACCTTGTCGCCGACCTTGTCGGCCACTACGGCGGCATGTGCGGTGTAGGTGGACAGGGCGAGCGGCGCCCCCAGCAGGCTTGCCAGTACGAGTCGTTTCATGGTGTCCCCCGGATCAGTGGTGTTCGCGGTAATCGGTCTGCCCGCCCTTGGGCAGGTAGTGGTAGGTGCGGACCTTGTGCTGGATCTCGAATGCCGGGTTGTTCACCAGGCGGATGATCTCGGCGCCGGCCAGCAGCATCGGGCCGTAGCCGTGCAAGGCGTCGACGCTGGTCGGGCGATTGTAGTAATAGACCATGTCGCTGGCCAGGGTCGTGCCGACGCAGGTGCCCTCCACCTGACCCAGCGAATTGATGCGGGTCGAGATCGCGTTCCAGCCGGTCTGGGCGATCGAGCCATAGGTGGTGGCGCTGATCCAGCCTTCGTTGACGGCGTGCGCGATCACATAAGTGAAGATGGCGCTGGCCGAGGTCTCGAGGTAGGAGTCGTTACGGTCCAGCATCTGGTGCCACAGGCCGCTGCCGCTTTGCAGCTCGGCGATCCCTTTCAGCGAGGCGCGCAGCTGGGCCAGCACCTTCGGATAGCCGGGGTGGTCCTTCGGCAGTACGTCGAGCAGGTCGGACATCGCCAGCACCGCCCAGCCGTTGGCGCGCGCCCAGTAGAAGCGCGGCGCGTCCTGGTGGTTGGCGTGCCAGCCGTGGGTGTACAGGCCGAGCTGCGGGTTGAACATGCGGCTCGACATGCCCATCACGTTGTTGACGGCGTCGTCGAAGTAGGCCTGCTGCCCGGTCAGGCGACCCATCTCGGCCAGCGCCGGGATACTCATATACATATCGTCGGCCCACAGCGAGACTTCCTGGGGACGTTTGCGCGCCATGGTGCCGTCTTCCAGCCGGAACTGGCGTTTGTATACCCAGTCGCTGCAGGTATCGATCATGTTCTTCAGGTCGGGGCCGACCTTGGCGAAGCGGGCGCGGATCAGGGCGGCGCACATCGAGCCGCTGTCGTCGAGCGAGCGCGGATCGAGGAAGCGCGAGAAGCTGTTGGCGCGCTCGAGCTTGAATTTCTGTTCCTGGGCGCGGAAGTAGGGGAGGGTGTCGTTGAAGAACTGGAAGTGACGGCGGGTCATGCTGGTGAAGCCGGCGTCGCCGGTGACCTGCGCCGCCTTGATCAGGCCCGAATGGACCACGCCCATCTCGTACACCTGGATGCCGTAGTCGCCGGCGCTGCGCTCGAAGATCGCATCCGCCACCGGGGTTTTCAGGTCGGCGATCGGCTGGCCGGTGCGCTTGCTGACGACGCGGGTTGGCGTCGCGCGGTCCATGAAGGCCCGGATCGATTGCAGCTGGGCGGTGACTTCGGCCACCACCGGCTTTTTATAGGGAATCGGATAGGTGCCTTCGCTCGCGTCGCCAAGGTTGGTGTTGTCGGTGTTGCGGTAGACGCCCTGTGCATGGGCGGGTCCGCAGGCGAGCGCGCAGCCCAAGAGAGCTGCAAGCAGGTGCAGGGTGTGGCCTTTCATGTGTCTCCAATCGCTTTGTTGTATTACCGGATATCGGTATGTGCTTCAGCTACCGTGCTTCTAGTATTGCTGGCTTGCATGGTGCAGGTCCAGGACTTCGTTACTGTCTTGACACTGCTTATATTGCGTTTTGGTCAGGCCATTCTAATTTGGTCCGGCCAAAATCGCAAGGTGGACTAGCCGCATTCGATTTATTTATGGCATACTAAAAATGACCCTCCCCAATCAGCCAAGAGACAGGCAAAGAGACATGAATCACCAAGTTCCGCGCACCATCCGCATGCAGGCCAGCGACAACGTCGCGATCGTCGTCAACGACGGCGGCCTGCCCGCCGGCACCGCATTCCCGGACGGCCTGGTGCTGCTCGAAGGCGTCCCGCAAGGCCACAAGGTGGCGTTGACGGACCTGCAGGATGGCGAGGCGGTGATCCGCTATGGCGTCACCATCGGCTACGCCGACGGCGCGATCCCGCGCGGCAGCTGGGTCTCGGAGCGCGTGCTGCGCATGCCGGCCGCGCGTTCGCTCGACGACCTGCCAATCGGCACCCACGCCGTGGATGCCGGGCCGCGCCTGGACGGCTATACCTTCGAGGGCTACCGCAACAAGGATGGATCGGTCGGCACCCGCAATATGATGGCGATCACCAGCACCGTGCAGTGCGTGTCGGGCGTGATCGACTACGCCGTCAAGCGTATCCGCGAAGAGCTGCTGCCGCGCTATCCGAACGTCGAGGACGTGGTGGCGCTCGAACACGTGTACGGCTGCGGCGTGGCGATCGACGCTCCCGGCGCCGACATCCCGATCCGCACCATCCGCAACCTCTCCAGGAACCCGAATTTCGGCGACAGCGTGATGGTCGTGAGCCTGGGCTGCGAGAAGCTGCCGCCGGCACGCCTGTTCCCGGCCGGCGCCATCCCGATCGGCAATGCCGCGCCGTCGGTGGTGACCCTGCAAGACCAACAGCACGTCGGCTTCATGTCGATGATCGATGCGCTGATGAGCACCGCCGAACAGCACCTGCAAGAACTCAACGCGCGCCGCCGCGAAACCTGTCCAGCGTCCGACCTGGTGGTCGGCATGCAGTGCGGCGGCAGCGACGCTTTCTCTGGCGTGACCGCCAACCCGGCGCTGGGCTTCGCCACCGACCTGATCGTGCGTGCCGGCGGCACCGTGATGTTTTCCGAGGTGACCGAGGTGCGCGACGGCATCGACCAGCTGACCGCGCGCGCATCCAGCCCCGAGGTGGCGCAGGCGATGGTGCGCGAGATGCAGTGGTACGACGATTACCTGGTGCGCGGCGGCGTCGACCGCAGCGCCAACACCACGCCCGGCAACAAGAAGGGCGGCCTGTCGAATATCGTGGAAAAAGCCATGGGCTCGATCGTCAAGTCGGGCAGCACCGCGATCACCGGCGTGCTGTCGCCGGGCGACCGGCTGCAGCAGAAAGGCCTGATCTACGCCGCGACGCCCGCCAGCGATTTCATTTGCGGTACGCTGCAGATGGCCGCCGGGATGAACGTGCACATCTTTACCACTGGCCGCGGCACGCCATACGGCCTGGCCGCGGTCCCGGTCATCAAGGTTGCCACCCGCACCGAACTGGCGCGCCGCTGGCACGACCTGATGGACCTCGACGCCGGCAGCATCGCCAGCGGCGACGCCACCATCGAGGACGTCGGCTGGGAGCTGTTCCGCATGATCCTGGACGTGGCCAGCGGCCGCAAGACATGGGCCGAGCGCTGGAAGCTGCATAATGCGCTTGCGCTGTTCAATCCGGCGCCCGTGACCTGAACGCATATTATTGGAGACCTGAATGACCGCTGCAGTACAAAACAAGACCGGCAAACCTTTCAAACGCATCCTGCTGACCGGCGCCGCCGGCGGCCTGGGCAAAGTGCTGCGTGAGCGCATCAAGCCCTGGGCCGATGTGGTGCGCCTGTCCGACGTCATCGACATGGGCCCGGCCGGCCCGGGCGAAGAAATCGTCCAGTGCGACCTGGCGGACAAACAAGCCGTGCTGGCCCTGCTCGAGGGCGTGGATGCGGTGCTGCACTTCGGCGGCATCTCGACCGAGAAGCCGTTCGAACCCATCATGCAGGCCAATATCCTCGGCGTGGCCAATCTGTACGAAGCGCTGCACAAGGCCGGCACCCGCCGCGTGATCTTCGCCAGCTCGAACCACGCGATCGGCTATCACCCGGTGACCACGGTGCTCGACGCCGATTCGCCGACCCGTCCCGACAGCTACTACGGCCTGTCGAAGGTCTTCGGCGAACAGATCGCGCGCTACTACTACGACCGCTTCGGCATCGAGACCGTCTGCGTGCGCATCGGCTCGAGCTTCCCGGAGCCGGCCAACAAGCGCATGATGAGCACCTATCTGTCTTATGACGACCTGACCGAACTGCTGCGCTGCTCGCTGTTCGCACCGCGCGTCGGCCACACCATCGTGTACGGCATGTCGGACAACGACAGCACCTGGTGGGACAACCGCCTGGCCTCGCACCTGGGCTACAAGCCGAAGGACAGCTCGGCGAAGTTCGCCCACCTGTTCCCGGATTCGTCCGAGTTCCCGGCCAAGGACGACGTGACCACGATGTACCAGGGCGGCAAGTTCCTGCTCGACGGCCCGCAGTATTGAGGCGATGATCGAGCGCCTGGTCTTGCGCAACGCCAGCCTGGTGGCCGAAGTCGTGCCCCAGGTGGGCGGCGGACTGGCGCGGCTGGACTGGATTGCCGGTGGCGAGGCGAGCGCGCTGTTGCGCGCATTTCCGTCCGATGCAAGCGGCGTCCCGACGCCCGCGCAGCTGGCCTGCTTCCCGCTGCTGCCCTGGTCCAACCGCATGGCGCCTTCGGGGTTTGCGTTCGAAGGCCGACAATACGTCCCGGGGCCGAACCGGGCCGGCGAGCCGTGTCCGATCCACGGCGATGGCTGGCAGCAGGCCTGGCAGGTGGCGGATCACAGCGACTCGGTCTTGACGCTGACCCTGGCGCGTCCCGACGCTTCGCCATTTTCCTATGAAGCCGAGTTGCGCTACACGCTCGACGGCGCAGCGCTGGTGGTCGATCTCGCGCTGCGCAATACCGGCGCGGCGGCGCTGCCGTTCGGGATCGGCCTGCATCCCTGGATGCCGGACCCGCAAGGCGCGCTGCTCGAAGCGGGCGCTGACGGGGTATGGTCGAGCGGTCCGGATAAACTGCCGCTGAGCCGCGGCGACATACCCGATCACTGGCGTTTCGACACGCCCGCCGCGCTGCCGCAAGACGGTGTCGACCATGTGTTCGATGGCTGGCCGGGATGGGCGCGCATCGCCTGGCCGGCGCGCGGCGTGGCGCTCGAGATCGAGGCCGACATGGATTATTTCATCCTCTATATTCCGCCGGGACGCGATTTCTTCTGCTTCGAGCCGGTGGATCATCCGATCAATGCGCATAATCTGTCGGGCCAGCCCGGCCTGACCGTGCTCGCCCCTGGTGCGACGCTGCGTCGGCGCTGCACCTTTCGCGGCGCGTCCCTATGAGACCTGCTCCTGTTGCCGCCGCACTGGCGCTGGCCGCGGTGCTGACGCCGGCCGCCGCCCAGTCTCCCTACAACGCCGAAACCACCTACCGCAAGCTGGTGGGTGACTATCCCCAGATCCGCATCGCCAGCGCCGAGGCGCCGGCGCCGGTCCGGATCCGCAAGGACCTGGTCTATGCGCGGCGCGGCGAGCTGGCGCTGGGGCTCGACCTCTACCTGCCGGCACCCGATGCAAAGCCCGCGCCGCTGGTGCTGCTGGTGCACGGCGGCGGCTGGGGCAGCGGCGAGCGCACGAATATGGCGCCGCTCGCGGCGCGCCTGGCGGCGCGCGGCTATGCCGCCGCCACCGTCAGCTACCGCCTGTCGGGCCAGGCCCGCTATCCGGCCGCGATCGACGACGTCAAGGCGGCGCTGGACTGGCTGCGCATGCACGCGGGTGAGTTCGGATTCGACAAGGAGCGGATCGCGCTCGCGGGCGGCTCGGCCGGCGGCCAGATCGCCGCCCTGGTCGGCATGACGCGGCCGCGCGAGGTGCGCGCCATCGTCAATATCGATGGCCTGTCCGATTTCACCTCGCCCGAGGCGCTGCGGCATGAAGACGATCCGGCCAAGAATCCGTCGGCGGCCGGGGCCTGGTTCGGCGGTCCTTATGCCGAAAAGGCAGCGCTGTGGCGCGAGGCCTCGCCCCTGACCCACGCCGGCGAGGACAGCCCACCGGTGCAGTTCATCGTCAGCAGCGTGCCGCGCTTTTCCAGCGGGCGCGAAGCGCTGGCGGCCAGGCTGGCCGGGCATGGCATCGCGACCGATACCGTCGCGCTGGCGGGCGCGCCGCATTCGTTCTGGCTAGTCGATCCGTGGCTGGCGCCGACGGTCGACGCCATGGACCGTTTCCTCGCCCAGCAGCTGGGCGCCATGCCTGCGCGTGCGCCGTGGTCGGCCGACCTGGGCGACGGCCGCTACCGCAACCCGATCCTGCATGCCGACTATTCCGATCCGGACGCGATCCGGGTTGGCGAACGCTATTACATGGTCTCGTCCAGCTTCGCCAGCGCCCCCGGCCTGCCGCTGCTGACCTCGAGCGATATGGTCAACTGGGAGCTGGTCGGCCACGCGCTGCCGCAATTGACGCCGCAGGCGACCTTCGCGACGCCGCAGCATGGCAAGGGGGTATGGGCGCCAAGCCTGCGCCACCATGACGGGCGCTTCTGGATCTTCCATCCCGATCCGGACCACGGCGTGTACGTCAGCACCGCGACGGACTTCGCCGGTCCCTGGAGCACGCCGCACCTGCTCTTGCCCGGCAAGGGCATCATCGACCCGGCGCCGCTGTGGGACGACGATGGCCGCGCATGGCTGATCCACGCCTGGGCCAAGAGCCGGGCCGGCTTCAATAATGTGCTGACCCTGCGCCGCATGGCGCCGGACGGGCGCAGCCTGCTCGACAGCGAGGGCCAGGTGGTCATCGACGGCAACCGCCTGCCGGGCTACCGCACCCTCGAGGGTCCCAAGCTGTACAAGCGCAACGGCTGGTACTACGTGTTCGCGCCGGCGGGCGGCGTCGAGCATGGCTGGCAATCTGTGTTCCGTTCGCGCCGCATCGACGGCCCGTACGAAGACCGGATCGTGATGGAGCAGGGCGCGACCGATATCAACGGCCCGCACCAGGGCGCCTGGGTGACGACGCCGCAGGGCAGCGACTGGTTCTTCCACTTCCAGGACCGGCGCGCCTACGGCCGCGTGGTGCACCTGCAGCCGCTGCGCTGGATCGACGACTGGCCGCTGATCGGCGAGCCATCCGCCAAGGCGGGTGTGGGACAGCCGCATATCGAGCACGCCAAGCCGGTGCCGGGAGTCTTCGCGCGGCGCGAGCCGGCGGTAGGCGACGAGTTCGACGGCCCGGCGCTGGGCCTGCAGTGGCAATGGACGGCCAATCCGCAGGCCGGCTGGCATGCGCTGGACGCCCGACCGGGCTTTCTGCGCCTGTTCGCGCAAGCGGCGGCGCCGATACGGCAGCTGCCGTCAGTGCTGACCCAGAAATTCCCGGGTTCGGCCTTCGGTGTGACGGCGAAGGTGGAGCTGCGCGCGCAGCAGGATGGCGACCAGGTGGGGCTCGGCGTGATGGGCCTGGCCAGCGACTGGTTCGGCCTGCGCCGCGTCGACGGCCTTCCGCGCATAATCGGCGTGCGCTGCGGCCAGGACGGCGCCTGCGCCGAGACGGTGGGACCGGCATTGCCTGGATACGCGGTCACGCTGCGCATGCACGTGACGCATGGCGCGCGGGTGTCGTTCTCTTACAGCGCCGACGGCCTCCGGTACACGTCGCTGGGCGAGCCCTTCGACGCTACCATGGGCCGCTGGGTCGGCGCCCAGGTCGGCGTGTTCGCGACCGGAACGCCGGGCGCCTACGCCGACCTGGATTATGTCCGCATCACTCCCTGACCATCACTCCCTGATCAGGCGCGGTGCGAGAGCACCGTGTCGATCACCTTGCCGCCGATACGGACATTCCTGAGCCTGACGTCGCGCACATTGTAGAGATACCACGGCTGTTCGGCGTTCACCGGTGTGCCGAAATCGCAGTCGGTGATGGTCACGTCGCGGATCGGCAGGATCTCGGCCGCCTCGCTGCCGTTGTAGTCGAAGCCGACCGGCCCCAGGAACAGCATCGCCTGGTAGCACGAACGCGGCCCGGCCGCCGTCGGCACATTGCCCACCCTGACGCCCGAGATGTGGATGTGTTCCACCACCGGCGGCCGGGTGCGCAGATTGTCGGCGTTCGGCGCGTAGTCGCAGTCGAAGGTGATCACGGCGCCGGCGCCGGGCGCTACCGACTTCGGCGCGATCGGCGAGCCTGGCAGCGGCTTGTAGAACTGGGGCTTGAGGTTCACGCCATTCGGCATGGTGACGTTGCGCACGTAGAAGTGGCGCAGGAAGCCGCCGCGGTTCATATTGGTCTTGAGCCGGATCGCGGTGTTGAGCGGGTCGGTGGCCCAGTGCGTGTTGCGGAATTCGATATCTTGCGCATACACGTGCTCGATCCCGCCGGCCATCTCGCTGCCCAGGGTCACTCCGCCATGGCCGCTATTCATGACGCAGCGCTGGATCACGACGTTGCGGGTCGGCCCGAAGCGGGTGTCGCGGTTCTTGCCGGCCTTGATCGCGATGCAGTCGTCGCCGCTATTGAAGGTGCAGCCATCCACCAGCACGGTGTCGCAGGCTTCCGGGTCGAAGCCGTCGCTGTTCGGTCCCAGGCTGTCCATGTGCACGCCGCGGATCTCTACCTTGCTGCAATTGACCGGGTGATGCTGCCAGAATGGTGCGCCATTGAGCTGATAACCCTGCAGCAGCACATTGCTGCAGCCGATGAATTCGACCATGCAGGGACGCAGGTAGTGGCCGCGGCCGAACACGCGCCGGGCCACCGGCACGCCGGCCTCGGACAGGGTCGGCAGCCAGGCCTCGTCGGTGCGCCATTTGTCGTTGCCGCCTTCCAGCAGCGCGGCCCGGGCCGCGTCGAGGCCGGGCGCCACCTCGCGGATCGACGCCGGGGTACGCGGATTGACGGCGGTCTGGGCTTCGTGCTGGCGCGCGCCAGGCTTGCGCTTGCCCTTCCAGTCCCACCAGGTGTCGCCGTTCGCGCGCGGCACGCCGCCCTGGCCGTCGAGGATGCTGGTCCAGTCCTCGCCGGTCAGGGCGATATTGTCCTGGCCATAGGCGTAGACCAGCGGCGAATGGTTCAGGCAGTCGTTGCCCTGCCAGCGCGACAGGGTCAGCCTGCCGTTCGCACCGCAGTCATGCTCGCCGTACTTGATGAAATCCTCGGGATCGTTGCTGAAGTAGACGTGGGCGCCGCTGGCCAGGTGCACGTTGACGTTGGACTTGAGGACGATCGGTCCCTTGACCAGCCAGTTCCCGGCCGGGATCAGGACGCGCCCGCCGCCCGCGGCGCTGCAGGCCGCGATGCTGGCGGCGATCGCGTGGTAGCAGTCCGGGGCATCCGGCGCCGGCGTCGTCAACTTGCCGGGCTCGTGATGGGCGACGTAGCCGTCCACTGGCACCACCTTGCACGGCCTGGCGCCGTGGTCGGTGATGCTGAAATCGCGTTGAGGGAAGGTCAGCGGCTGCCTAAAGCGATCCACGATGGCTTGTGCGCGTAGCCAGGGATCGGGAGCCGTGACTGCGCCCGCCTGGCCGCCCGTGTGGCAGCCGGCGGTGAGACCGGCCACCGAGGCCGAGGCGGCGCGCAGCAGGGAACGGCGCCGGGTGTCGATGATCTTGCCTTGCTTGATACGCATGATGTCTTTCGTGGGATGGTTACTTGCCGGCGCCGGCGCCGGCGTGCCTGCGCACATGCGCCGCGACCGAAGCCGCGGGCAGCGGCGAGAATGGGTAGGGCACCTCGAAACCTGGCGCTGCGTCCACGCCGCAGCCGGCCAGCGGCGCGCCGTTCAGCAGCGAGCCGGTGTCGCTGAACCTGCCCGCATCCGGCCCCTGTGCGAAGGGTTTCACGGCGTCGGCGCAGTCGCGCGCATTGGCCACCTCGAATACGTTGGCCTGCGAGACGATGCGCGCCTGCCTGGCCACGCCGATGCTGTAGTCGTGGCGGTAGGCCGGGTGCTTGCGGTCGCCGACGTGGTAGTTGTTGAACAGATGGACCTGGCCGAAGCGCACCCGCGGCGCGCGGCTGGATATGAATTCGAACAGGTTGTTGCTGACGGTGATTCGCAGGTGGCCGGCATCCCCCTCGGCCTTGTCGCTGGCGCCGATCAGTGTGTTCTTGGCATGCAGGGCGAAGTGGTTGTACGAGACCGTGACGTAGTCGCTGGCGTCGCGGATGTCCAGCGCGTCGTCGTGACACTGCTGGGTCTTGCCATCGACGACCGGCAGCGTGTCGTCAGTCACCGGAACGTCGGTGAAGCTGTTGCGGTCGACCCAGACGTGGGTCGAGGCGACGATCGCGATCGCGTCGAACTCGGCATTCCAGTTGCCGTCGCCGTCCTTCGGATCCCAGCGCGGCGCGACGTCGCAGGGATTGCGCAGGTGCAGATTGCGGATGATCACCTGCGACACCCGGCTTACCGTCAGGTGGGCGTTGACGAAGCCTGATCGCGGCCCGAGCCCGACCAGCGTGGTATTGCCAGGCACCGCGACGCGGCCGCGCCTGGACTGGTCGGCATGATCGGCGTAGGGCCGGCCTTCGCTCATATCGATCACGCCGGCGACCTGCACGATGCGGCTGCCCTGGACCGACTTGCCGAGCGCCTGGCGCATCTGCGCGGCATCGCTGACGGTGAATACGTTGGCGACCGGTGCGTCGGCGCCGCCCCGGGTGCCGCCGGCCTGCGCCGCCCAGCCATCGGGCGGCGCCACCTGGCGCATCAGAGGGATGGACGAAACATCGTGAGGCGCGTCGCTGGCACAGCCGGCAGCGGCCGCGGCGACGCACAAGATCAGGGAATTGGACAGGTGCTTCATGGCGCTCCAGGAGGCGTCGTTACCTCCACCGGAGGTAACGACTTTTCGCGCAGGCGGGGAACGACGGACTTAGAACGTGTAATCCGCGCGCACCGTGAAGGCACGGCCGATCGGCTTGGCGATGTTCTGCGCAAACACGACACGCGATGACAGGCGCTGGTTCGACAGCGGCGGATCGGTGTCGAACAGGTTGTTCACGCCGGCGCCGAGCTTGAAGTTCGGAGACACCTTGTAGGTGGTCGACAGGTTGTACACGCGGTAGGGCTCGATCACGTTATAGAACGGCTGGCCCGGCTGCTGGGTCGGCAGGGCGTTGGTGTCTTCGTAGCTCGACGTGTACTGCTGCGTCAGCTGGGCGAAGAACGGGCCATAACTCCAGTTCACGCGCGCCTGGTGCTTCCACTTGAAGATATACGTGTTGGCCGAGGTCGAGCCGGTGGACAGGGCGCCGATGCGGCCGACGCTGTCGACCCATGGGCTGCCCGCGTCGTTCTGGCCCTCGTAGCGGTCGGTGTAGGTGCCGTCCATCGAGAAGCCGAAGCGGCCCCAGTTGGCAGTCGGCACCAGGTAGTTCAGGCCGATGTCGATGCCGCGGGTCTTCAGGCCGCCCATGTTCAGGCGGGTCTTGGTGATATACGCCAGCGTGCCGTCGGGATTACGCACGAACAGGTCGCCGTAGCGGTCCAGGTTGTCGAAGATCGAGTCTTCGTTGATCTGGGCGATCGTGCGCTTCATGTCGATCTTCCAGAAATCGATGGTCGCCACGAAGTTCTTGACCGGCTCGATCACGAAGCCGACCGTATAGGTCTTCGACTTCTCTGGCTCCAGGTCCGGATTGGCGCCGACCAGCGTGGTCAGGCGCGTGTTGCAGACACGTTCGGCGTCCAGGCCCAGGCCGGCGAAGCGCGGGTCGGTGGTGAGGGCGCCGGAACCGGCCACGTTCGGGGTCGGGCCAGGGCACAGCAGCGGGTCGTCCCAGCTCGAGGTCGACGCCTGCAGGCTGCGCGGCACGCCGTACAGCTCGGGCAGGGTCGGAGCGCGGAAGCCGGTGCTGACGGTGCCCCGCACCATCAGTTCCTTCATCGGCTGGTAGCGGAAGCTGGCCTTCGGATTGAAGGTCGAGCCGAAGTCGCTGAAATGGTCGCCGCGCACCGCGAAGTTCAGGTTCAGGTCCTTGGTGACCGGCGCATCGAGTTCGGCGTACAGGCCCGAGACGCGGCGTGCGCCGCTCGGGTTGTTGCCCGGCGTGCCGTTGACGCGCCAGACCACTTCGTCGCCGACCATCGGCACGTTTTCCTCGTAGGTCTCGCGGTGCCAGTCGCCGCCGACGGCCAGGCCCAGAGCGCCGCCCGGCAGGTCCATCAGGGTGCGGCTCAGGTTGAAGTCGACGCCGTAGTAGCGCACATCGGCCTTGCGGAACACTTCACCGTCGGCCGAGATGCCCTCGAGGTAGGCGCGGCCGGCTTCGTCCTGCGCGCCGAAGGGGTTCAGGATGCCGTTGGCAACGCCCGCATACACAGCCGGCGTGCGCACGAAGTTTTCCTTGAAGCCGCTGTCGCGGTGGCTGTAGCCGTAGGACGCGCCCACGCGGTAATCCCAATCGGCGACCTGGCCTTCGTCGGCGATCACCAGGCGGTGGTTGGTCTGCACGTCGTGCAGCTTGACCGGGCCGAGTTCGTCCAGGCTCCAGGTCAGCGCCAGGTCTTCGCCGTTCAGGCCGGCCACCGCCGGCACGCCGCCGCTGCCGCCCGGATACCACTTGCTGGCGGACGTCATCATCAGCGGACGGCGCGAGGCCGTGAGGCGGTCATAGTCGGTGTTGTTGCCGAAAGGCTGGGGGCCGCTGACGGCATCGATGTACGAGCGCGCCAGGTTCAGTTCGACGGTGAGCATCTTGCCCTCGCCGTGCGCCAGGCTGGCTTTCGTGAACAGGGTGACTTGCTGGCTTTCCGGCAGCAGTTCGGGGTAGATGCCCGGGTCGGTGATGCAGGTATTGCCGCCGTTGGCGGCGGTGCGGGTGGATGGCACCGTCGTCTGCGCCAGCCCTGGCGCCACGCAGCCATTCGCGTAATAGGGGTTGCCGGTGATGTTGGCCGAACGCCCGTTGCGATAGATGGTGAAGTTCGCCGGCGAGGCCGAGCCGCCCGAGGTATTCGAATTGAACGGCGTGCCGCCCAGCGAGGCAAGCTTCGCGGGGTCCCAGATCTGCGGCCGGTCGCGCTGCAGCAGCGAGTCGCGGCGCTGGGCGCTGAAGGCGGTGTAGACGTTCCAGCCATCCTTCGCGATATCGCCCTTGCCGGCCACGATGGTGACGCGTTTCTGGTCGCCGCCGCCGGATTCCTGCGGCTGCACGGTGCTGGCGTGCAGGGTCACGTCCTGTACCGAGCGCTTGGTGATGAAGTTGACCACGCCGGCGATCGCGTCGGTGCCGTACAGCGCCGAGGCGCCGTCGCGCAGCACCTCGACCCGGTCGATGGCGGCCATCGGGATGACGTCGACGTTGACCGAGCTCGCGCCCAGCGCCTCGTTGGCCAGGCGGCGGCCGTTGAGCAGCACCAGGGTGCGGTTGGTGTTCAGGCCGCGCATATTGATCATGGTGCCGCCGCCACCGCCGCCCACCGGCTCGTTGGTCGCGGCCACGGTCAGGGCCACCGCGACCTCGGACATCGTAGTCAGGCCCTGGTTGGCCAATTCCTCCGCCTTGTAGGTGGTCAGCGGCAGGGCGTTCTCGGTCGCCAGGCGCTTGATCGAGGAGCCGGTCACCTCGATGCGCTGCATGGGCGCTTCCTGCGCCGCTGCGAGGTTCGCCATGGTCATCGCCGCGAGTGCGACGGCCGAAAGGATGAAGCGGGGTTGCTTGGTCGTGCGAAGGTAGTTCACTGCGTGTCTCCTGCCTGTAGTCGTCGAATGCGTCCGGATGTTCTCTCCGGATCGCGCGCATGTTCGCCCCGTTTCCGCCGGGCCGCCGATGATTGGTATGAAAACAATTCTACTTTGGTCAGACCACTTTTGCAATGTGGACGAGCCAGAAATTAAACTGGTCTAACCTTTTGGTTTCCGAGTGACGTGGAGCGCCAGTCGTCGTGGGCACGGCGCGAGAAGGAATGGGCACGCGCCCGGCTGCCCGGGCCGTGCGTGGCGCCGATGCCGGGAGGGAGGTCGGGAAGAAGGCGAGGAAGAAGGCGAGGAAGCGCGACTCAGCCGCGCGAGAACGTGCGGGTGACGCGGTCAAGGTGGGCGCGCATGGCCTGGCGTGCGCCTGCGACGTCGTGCGAGGCGATGGCGGCGAAGATGTTGCGGTGGTCGATCAGCGTCTGCTGGCGCAGTTCCTCGGTCTGGAAGTGTTCCTTCAGCTTGTGCCACAGCGAGCCGCGCTGGCTCCACAGGTATTCGATCACGCCGACCATCGCGCTGTTGCCGGTGGCGCGCGCGATCGCCAGATGGAAGTTGCGGTCGGCCGATTCGTTGCCGCTGCGGTCTTCGTGGTGCTGCTCCATCTCTTCGACCGCAACCAGGATCGCGTCGATCGCCGAATCGCTGGCGTGCTTGGCCGCCAGCGCCGCGACCTCGACCTCGATCAGGCGGCGCGCCGCCAGTACTTCGAACGGACCGGGGCCGACGGTCGGCACGTCGGCCTTCGGCGCGACGTCCTCGCTGACATAGACCCCGGAGCCGCCGCGCACTTCGACCTTGCCGCTCAGTTCGAGCGCGATCAGGGCCTCGCGCAGCGAGGTGCGGCTGACCCCGAGCTTGGCGGCCAGCTCGCGCTCGGCCGGCAGGCGCTCGCCGGCGCGGATGTTCTCGGCGCGGATCAGCTCCTCGATCTTGGCCGAGACGACCCGGTACAGCCGCGGCTCGGTGGTGCTAGGTTCATTCAGCGCTGGGGTCTTCTTCATCGATCGGTTCGTCCTGGATTATTGGCAGTGGGCGCCAAAACTAGCGAATCTTAGTTTGGTATGGTTGATGTTGCAAGTGTACGGGCAAATCTCGTGGCGCGTGCTGGCCGCCTAGGGTTGCGGGTTCCAGCCGCGCCCCACGAACACCGCGGCGCGGTTCGACAGCTGCGCGGCCTGTTCGCGCTCGAGCATGAAGCCGCCGTAGCTGCGCGCCTGGCCGTCCGGCCCCCGGTTGCCGTATTCGCGCCATCCGCCTTCGGCCGGATTCGGCGCAGGCCGCTGCAGCCAGCCGTCGGCGGCGATGTGCGGGCCGACGCTGCAATCGATGAAGGCCACGTTGTCCCAGGTGTTGGCGGTGCCGGGCGAGCGCGCCAGATAGGCGCTGCCGTCCGCCGGCACGTTGCCGGCCGGCCCGGCCCCACGGGTCAGGCGCGAGCGCAGGAAGACGAAGCCCGGTTCGGTGGCGCCGACCGTCCGCGCCTGCACGATGTAGCCGCCGCTCTCCGGACGGGCGCTGTCGCCGATGCTGCGGATCTCGCTGTCCTCGAACAGCGCGGCGCGGTTGTTTCCCCAGATGAAGTCGACATTGCCTTCCACCAGCGACTTGTGGAACCAGGCATACCCCGTCAGCTGCAGCGTATCCTGCTCGCTCAGGAAGTGCGCGTTGCGTACCATCAGGCGCCCATCGCGGCTGCTGAAGAACAGGGTCTCGGCTTGCGGCGAGTGGCCGTCGGTACGCAGGGTGCTGTTGTGCAGGGCGATGTCGCGCAGGTCGAGCAGGTCGCTGTCCTGGGCCAGGAACAGCGCGCGCCCGCCCAGCAGCCCGGGCGTGCCGGCTTCTTGTCCGGTGCCGGAGCCGGGGTTGAGGGTGTCGCTGTTGGCGGCGCGGATGACGGTCGCTTCGCGGCTGGCGCCACGCAGGGTAAGGTTATCCTTGTCGCGCAGGTACAGCAGTTCGGGGTAGACGCCGTCTCGCACATTGATGGTGAGCGGCTGCGCGCGCGGCAGCGACATCGCGTAGTCGAGTGCGCCCTGCACGGTGCGGAAATGCGACCGTCCTTCGGTGGCCACCGTCACGCTGTCGCCGACCGGGCGGTGCGGCGTGGTGCGAAAGCGCCAGCGCGCGCCGTGGAAAGCCCCGCCGCGCACCAGACTTGCCTCGGCCAGCGCCTCGTACTCGGTGTCGTACTCGAGTGCCTGCGGCAGGCGCGCGCGCAGTTCGCCGTCGACGATCCGCAGCGCGTGCTGGCGCACCAGGCGCTGGCGCGGCGCAGGGCCGATGGCGGTCACCGTTTCGCCGGGACGGACCACCGCCACCAGCAGGCCGTCGCGCTTGCGCAGCAGCCGGATGCTGCCTTCCCCCGTCAGTTCGGCGCCGGGCGCCAGGGCCAGGCGCAGCGGCGTATCGGGTGGCACGCCACGCTCGTCCAGCTGCGGATGGGTTGCTACGCCCTTGGTGCTGCGCGGTTCGATGAAGCGCTCCCCGACCACTACCGCGAAGCTGGCCTGGGCCCACGGATCGCTGGCGCTGCGCACGGTCAGTGTGGTTTGTCCGGCCGCGAGCGGCGTCACGCGTACGGCGCCGTGCGCGACGTCAGCCGCCACGTTGGCTGTGGCAATGCGCGGATCGTCGCTGACTACCTCGAAGCCGGCGGCGCCGCCAATCGGGATGACGGCGGCCGGGTCACCGGCCTGCAGCAGGATGCGCCGCTCGGCGACCTGGGCGCTCAGGCGTGCTGGCGCCGCATCGAAGGGGCCGCCGCGCAGGTCGAGCAGCCGGTGCCCGCCAGCGTCCCAGTCGAGTGGCTGGGTGGCCGGCAAGGGCTCGGCCAGGGCGGTGGTCACGCGTTCGCCATCGACCAGCGCCGCCAATTGGCCGGCGTCGGCGGAAAAGCCCAGCACCATCGGCATGTCGGTGGACACGGTGCGGCGCCGTATCTGCTTCAGGCGCTGCACCTGGCCATCGCGTGCGGCCAGCAGTTCGACCTGCAGCGTCTTGCCGCCGTCGACCAGTTGCAGGCTGGCGCCTTGCCAGTCGCCGTGGGCGGCGCGCCGGGCGCGCAGCACGAATGGCGCGCCGGTCGCCGGCGCGATGCGGGCCTCCACGATGGCGCCAGCGCCGGCGCTGGCGCCTGGGCGCGGGCCTGCATTGGCGCGCACGTGAGCGGGCACCTGCGACGCTGGCAACGCCGTATAAGGGTAGGGGACGCGCCAGCCGGCGTCGCCGCCGTGCGGGCAGCCGTTCAGCGGCTGTCCATTGAGCAGCGAGCCGGTGTCGACGAAAACGCCGGGGCTGCGCGCCGGGTCGCGTACCAGCTGCTTGCAGCTGCTCGCACCGGCCACCTCGAAGGCATTGGCGTCGGAAATCAGACGCGAGGCATGCGCGACGCCGATGCTGTAGCCGTGGCCGTACACCGCGCGTCCGCGCTCGCCCACATAGTAGTTGTTCAGCAGATGGACTTGGCCATAGCGCACCCGCGGGGCGCGTTCGGCGACGTGCTCGAACAGGTTGCCCTTGAGGGTGATTCGCAGCCGTCCCTGGTCGCCGGTGAAACGGTCGCCGGCGCCGATCAGCATGTTCTTTTCGTGCTGGGCGAAGTGATTGTAGGTGACGCTGACCAGGTCCGAGCCCTGGGTGATGTCGAGCGCGCCATCGTGGCACTGCTTGCGTTTGCCGTTCTCGATCGGGGCGCGGTCGTCGGTGTCGGGCGCATCGGTGAAGCTGTTGTGGTCGATCCAGACGTGGCGCGCGGCGCGCACCGTGATGCCGTCGAATTCCGAGTTCCAGTTGCCCTTGGCGCCGTCCTGCGCATCCCATTGCGGCGCGACGTCGCAGGGATTGCGGATCGCCAGGTGGCGCACGATCACCTGTTCGACGCCGGTGATCATCAGGCTGGCATGAATTAAGCCGGCGCCCGGGGCGATGCCAACCAGGGTGGTGTTCGACGGAATGCGCACGGCGCCGCGGCCGGCCTGGTCGTCGTGGTCGCGGAAAGGTCGGCCCTCGCTCATGTCGATGGCGGCCGCCACGCGCACGATGCGCGCCGGCGCCGGCGCCTCCAGGGCGGCGACCAGCTGCGCGCGGTCGGCCACCGTGTACACGTGGGCCGGACTGGCGAGGGCGCCGCCGCGGGTGCCGCCTTGCTGCGCGGCCCAGCCGTCCGCCGGCGCGTGCTGGCGCTCGGCGATCGGACCGGGCATCGGAGCTGCCGCGAGGGAGGTGGCCGGGATAAGTGCGGTAAGGGTGAGGGCAGCGGCGACTGCACGCACGCCGCTCACTCCGCGCCCCGCGCGGCGGTGCGCTCGCCTGGCGCGAACGCCGGGGCGAGGGCCGGGACTTTGCGCAGCAGTTCGCGTGCGACGATATCCGAGAAGCGCTGCGCGCCCAGCGGGCCGACATGGGTATGGTCGAAATTGGCGCCGACGCGCGCCAGCTTGTCGGCTTCCTTCGGTCCCATGGCCTGGACTGCGGCCAACGACAGGGCATTCAGGTCGACCAGCGGGGTGCCGGTCGCGGCGGCGATCTTGCGCACCGTGCCGGCCCAGGGCGCCAGGTCGTCCTGTACATAGCCCTGCCTGAAGCTGCGGCGCGTGAGCGGGGTCACCAGCACCGGCACAGCGCCGAGCGCGCGCGCTTCTTGAACGTAACGGGTCATATTGACGGGGAATTCGGTCGCGTAGTCGGTCGAGCGACCGGGCTTGCCCGGCTGGTCGTTGTGGCCGAACTGGATCAGCACATAAGTACGGCGGTAGCCTGCGCCATCGCGCAGCAAGCCCGTCACCTCATCCCAGCGGCCTTCGGCGCGAAAGCTCCCCGAGCTGCGCCCGCCGCGCGCCAGGTTCAGGCAGGCGGTTTCGGGTGTCAGACGGGCGCACAAGGCGTCGCCATAGCCGGTGCTGCTGGCCATGGTCGAGTCGCCGACCAGGATCACGCGGTCGTGCGCCGCTGGCGCGGACCAGGCGGCGCCGGCCAGCAGTAGAGAGAGCAGGGGAGTGAGGCGAACGGACGGCATGAAGTCTCCTGATGTTTTTTTGATAGACGATTCTAGTTTGGTCGGGCCAATTCTGCAAGGTGGCTATACCGGTACTGAACCTGAGCTCATGCGAGAGAGATAAGATGTCTGATGACTGTGGCATCAACTATCCATCCGCGTATAATTCCCTCATCTTTCACCAGCAAATCGCCATGAATCTGCCACAACGCAAGCACCGCAATCTCGCCCAAGGCGTGGTCGAACACATCAGTGGCACCATCCGCCAGGGCACACTCAAGCCGGGCGACAAGCTGCCGACCGAATCGTCGCTGATGACCCAGCACGGCGTCAGCCGCACCGTGGTGCGCGAGGCGATCTCGCACCTGCAGGCGGCCGGCTACGTGCAGACGCGGCACGGCATCGGGACCTTCGTGATCGAGCGCCAGCAGGCCGGGCTCGGGCTCGATGCCGAGAACATCCTGACCCTGCGCGACGTGCTGTCCGTCCTCGAACTGCGCATCGGCGTCGAGACCGAGACGGCGGGCCTGGCGGCCGGCCGCCGCAGCGAGAACCAGGTCGACGAGCTGGCCGGCGCGCTGCTCGAGATGCAGCAGGCGATGGCCGACGGCAGGTCGGCGGTGGGGGCCGACAAGCGCTTCCATTTGCTGATCGCGCAGGCAACCGGCAACCGCTATTTCGTCGATATCCTGGAGCAGCTGGGCAATGCGATCATCCCGCGCGCGCGCCTGGATACGCCCAAGCTGGAGCAGGACAAGCCGGCCGATTTCCTCGAGCGCGTCAGCCGCGAGCACGACGATATCTTCCGCGCCATCGAGCGCCGCGATGCCGAAGCCGCACGTGCGGCGATGCGCACCCATCTCTCCAATAGCCGCGAGCGACTGGTCCAGGCACAGCGCCGCCTGGAAAGCTCCCTGAACTGACATTCGCATCACATTTTGCTTGCCCTTGCTGATTTTAGGTTGTACGATGACTTACAACATGATTCATCGCACTTCTTTTTCGTCCAACACCTAGACCAACGGAGACCTTAGCAATGCAACCAAATGAACTCAAGCAAGTCCTGTCGCACGGCCTGCTGTCCTTCCCGATCACCGACTTCGACGCGCAGGGCGAGTTCGATCCAAAAGGCTATGCCGCACGCCTCGAATGGCTGGCGCCGTTCGGCGCGACCGCGCTGTTCGCAGCCGGCGGCACCGGCGAATACTTCTCGCTGCATGGCGAGGAATACGGCCAGATCATCAAGACCGCGGTCGACACCTGCGCCGGCGTGGTGCCGATCCTGGCCGGTTGCGGCGGCCCGACCCGCACCGCCATCGCGCATGCCCAGGAAGCCGAGCGCCAGGGCGCCAAGGGCCTGCTGCTGCTGCCGCACTACCTGACCGAAGCCAGCCAGGACGGCCTGATCGCCCACGTCGAAGCGGTGTGCCGCTCCGTGAAAATCGGCGTCGTGGTCTACAACCGCGCCAACTGCCGCCTGACCCCGGATTCGCTGGCCAAGCTGGCCGACCGCTGCCCGAACCTGATCGGCTTCAAGGACGGCAACGGCGACATCGAACTGATGGTCTCGATCTGGCGCAAGCTGGGCGACCGCTTCAGCTACCTGGGCGGCTTGCCGACCGCGGAAGTGTATGCCGGCGCCTATAAAGCCCTGGGCACCCCGGTGTACTCGTCGGCCGTGTTCAACTTCGTGCCGCAACTGGCGATGGACTTCTACCACGCCACCGCCAACGACGATTTCGCCACCACCAACCGCCTGATCGACGAGTTCTTCCTGCCTTACCTCGAGCTCCGCAACCGCAAGGCCGGCTACGCCGTCAGCATCGTCAAGGCCGGCGCCCGCCTGGTCGGCCATGGCGCCGGTCCGGTGCGTCCACCGCTGACCGACCTGACCGCCGAAGAAGACGCGATGCTGCTCGACCTGCTCAAGAAGAACGGAGTGCTGTGATCATGACGATTCTCGGTGAAATGATCATTGGCCAGCAGTGCGTGCGCGGCACCGCTGGCGAGGCCTTCGGCTTCAACCCGGCCACCCGCGCCAACCTGGAGCCGGGCTTCGGCCAGGCGACCGGCGACGACGTCGAGCGCGCCTGCGCGCTGGCTGGCCAGGCATTCGACCCTTACCGCGCGCTGCCGCTCGAACAGCGCGCACGCTTCCTGGAAGCGATCGCCGAGCAGATCCTGGCCGTGGGCCCGGAACTGATCGAGCGCGCGATGCTTGAAACCGGCCTGCCGCAGGCGCGCCTGGAAGGCGAGCGGATGCGCACCGTGACCCAGTTGCGCTTGTTTGCGAAAGTGGTGCGCGACGGTTACTTCATGGATGCGACGATCGACAGCGCGCTGCCTGACCGTACGCCGCCGCGTCCCGACCTGCGCCTGCGCAAGATCGGCCTCGGCCCGGTGGTCGTGTTCGGCGCCAGTAACTTCCCGCTGGCGTTCTCGGTGGCCGGTGGCGACACCGCCTCGGCGCTGGCGGCCGGCTGCCCGGTCGTGGTCAAGGCCCATGCCGCCCACTCGGGCACTTCGGAACTGGTCGGCCGCGCCGTCCAGCGCGCGGCGAAAGAAGCCGGCGTGCCCGAAGGCGTGTTCTCGATGCTGTACGGCGATGGCCGCACGGTCGGCCAGCAACTGGTGGCGCACCCTGCGATCAAGGCGGTGGGCTTTACCGGTTCGCGCCAGGGCGGCACCGCGCTGATGCGCACCGCCGCCGGCCGTTCCGAGCCGATTCCAGTCTACGCCGAAATGAGCAGCGTGAATCCGGTGTTCCTGCTGCCGGCCGCGCTGCAGGCCGGCGGCGCCGGCCTGGCGCAAGGCTTCGTCGATTCGCTGACGCTGGGCGTCGGCCAGTTCTGCACCAACCCGGGCCTGCTGTTCGCGCTCGAAGGCGCCGACCTGGACGCCTTCGTCAAGGCCGCCAGCGAAGCGCTGGCAGGCAAGGGCGCCGGCACCATGCTTACCGCCGGCATCCACGAGGCCTACAACACCGGCGTGGCCAAGTTCGGCCAGGTCGAGGGCTTGCAGCTGGTCGCCCAGGGCGGCGAGCAGGGCACCGGTTGCGCCGCGCGCGCCGCGCTGTACGTGTGCGATGCCGCTACCTATCTGGGCAACGCGGCGCTCGAGGACGAAGTGTTCGGCCCGGCCGCGGTGCTGGTGCGCTTCAGGGACGCCGATCAGCTGCTCAAGGCGGCCGAGGCGCTGCACGGCCAGCTGACCGTGACCGTCCACGCCCAGGCCCAGGACCACGGCGTTGCCGGCGCACTGCTGCCGATCCTGGAACGCAAGGCGGGCCGCGTGCTGTTCAACGGCTTCCCGACCGGCGTCGAAGTGGCGCACGCGATGGTCCACGGCGGCCCGTTCCCGGCCACCAGCGACAGCCGCACGACCTCGGTCGGCGCCAGCGCGATCGACCGCTTCCTGCGGCCGGTGTGCTACCAGAACCTGCCTGCCAATCTGCTGCCGGAAGCGCTGCGCGATGAGAATCCGCTGGGTCTCGCGCGCCTGCAGGACGGCACCCTGCAAGCTGGAGGGAAAGCGTAACGCCTTAAGTTTCTGTCGCAGCACCAGCCGGGGGAGACACCGGCTGTTTTAACTTGTAAAGAACTGATCACCATGAATCAGCAAGTCATCGACCTCGCACCGGCGCAGACGGTGGTGGGCAAATATCGCTGGACGATTTGCGCACTGCTGTTCTTCGCCACCACCATCAATTACCTGGACCGCCAGGTCCTCAGCCTGCTCGCACCGATGTTGTCCGCCGAATTCGGCTGGTCCAACACCGACTACGCGAACATCGCGGCCACCTTCCAGTTCGTCTACGCCATCTCGATGCTGTTTGCCGGCCGCGTGATCGACCGCATGGGCACCAAGCGCGCCTACGTGGTGGCCATCGTCGTCTGGTCGCTCGGCGCCATCGCCCACGCCTACGCGATCTGGATCGGGGAGGCGGTCAATACCGTGTTCACCTCCATCGGGTTGGCCGTGGTGCCGGTGTCGATCGCCGGCTTCATGATCGGTCGCGCGATCCTTGCCATCGGCGAAGCCGGCAACTTCCCGGCCGCGATCAAGGCCACCGCCGAATACTTCCCCAAGCGCGAGCGCTCGTTCGCGACCGGCATCTTCAATTCGGGCGCCAACGTCGGCGCCATCCTGGCGCCGCTGACGGTGCCGGTGATCGCCGAGTTCTGGGGCTGGCAGGCGGCTTTCATCGTGATTGGCGCCATCGGCTTCGTCTGGATGGGAATCTGGATCTGGCTGTACGACGTGCCGGAACGCTCGGCGCGCGTCGGCGCGGCCGAACTGGCCTACATCAACAGCGACGCCGGCGTCAGCCCAGCCGCGGTCGACAATACGCAAGTGGCGAAAAGCTCGTGGTTCAAGCTGCTCGGCTACCGCCAGACCTGGGCCTTCGTCGCCGGTAAATTCCTGACCGACGGCGTGTGGTGGTTCTTCCTGTTCTGGCTGCCCAAATACATGTCGGCGCAATACGGCATGTCGGCCACCGCCATGATCCTGCCGCTGGCGGTCCTGTACAGCATGACGATGGTGGGCAGCATCGGCGGCGGCTGGCTGCCGACCTACTTCCTGAACCGCGGCGCCGACATCTACCATGGCCGCATGCGCGCCATGCTGCTGATCGCGCTGTGCCCGCTGGTGGTGCTGCTGGCGCAACCGTTGGGCTACCTGGGCTTCTGGATTCCCGTGATCCTGATCGGCATCGGCGCCTCGGCCCACCAGGCCTGGTCGGCCAATCTGTTCACGACGGTGTCGGACATGTTCCCGAAACACAGCGTCGGCTCGGTGGTCGGCATCGGCGGCATGGCCGGCGGCCTGGGCGGCGTGCTGCTGACCAAGCTCGGTGGCTGGCTGTTCGATCATTATGGCGCGCTGGGCCAGCTGTCGACCGGCTATATGATCATGTTCTCGATCTGCGCGCTGGCCTACCTGGTCGCCTGGTGCGTGATGAAGGCGCTGGTGCCGCAGCACCGTGAAATCAAGGACCTGTAAGGATGTCGATGGAAATGGAAATCGTCGCCGGCGTGCATTGCGCGACCGGTGAAAGCCCGATGTGGCATGCGGGGGAACAGGCCTGGTACTGGGTCGACATTCCCGCCCGCCGCATCTGGCGGCGCGACCACGCCAGCGGGGAACTGCGCCGCTGGCTGGCGCCGGAAATGGTGGCCTGCATTGCCGGCAGCAGCGGCGGCGGACTGGTGGCGGGGATGGAAAGCGGGATCTTCCATCTCGACCTGAACGACGACGGCTCGGTCGGCGCCAGCCGGCTGGCCGCGCCCCCAGCGGCGGAGCTGGGTGAGGGCATGCGCTTCAACGACGGCCGTTGCGACCGCCAGGGCCGTTTCTGGAGTGGCACCATGTTCATGGACATGGGGGCAGCGCGCGCGGTCGGCGGGCTGTATCGCTACTCGGGCCGTGACGGCCTGCATGGGCCGGTGGTCTCGAACATGCTGACCCAGAACGGACTGGCCTGGTCGCCGGACGGGAAGACGATGTACCTGTCCGACTCCCACCCGCAGCGCCGCATGGTCTGGGCCTTCGACTACGACGTCGACGCCGGCCTGCCGCATGACCAGCGGGTGTTCCTCGACCTGAACGGCCAGAAGGGCCGGCCCGATGGCGCCGCGGTCGATGCCGACGGTTGCTACTGGACCTGCGCCAACGATGGCGGCGTGGTGCAGCGCTACACCCCGGCGGGCAAGCTCGATCGCGAGATCGAACTGCCGATGGCCAAGCCGTCGATGTGCGCTTTCGGCGGGCCGGATCTCGACCTGCTGCTGGTGACGTCGATCGATCCGGGCACTGGTGGGGATGCCGGCGCCGTGGTCTTGTTGCGTCCCGGTGTCAAGGGCGTGGCCGAGACGCCGTTCTTACGGGAGTGATATTCCGAGGTGCGCCGCATGCCGGCGCAGGAACTCGAGGTGGGCGTCGCGGGTGGCTGGGCCGTCGTAAGGAAGGATGGTCCAATGTTCCGACGCCCGCATCGCCGCGCCGGGCGCCAGTTCGACATAGGGCGCGTGCACTTCCAGCTCCAGCATGCCTTTGTCCGCCGCGCGCGCGTCGGCGTCCTGGTACAGCTCGACCTGGCCCTGGGCCGGGTGGATCGCGGCGCGAGGCTGGTGGGCGAACTGGATCACCAGCGCCTGGCCATCGCGGAACGCCGCCAGCCATCCGTGTGACGGCTGGGCGAACAGTTTGCCCTTGCGTGGGGCGTCACCCGGCATCGGCAAATCCAGCGACAGCAGGCCGCCGCCCAGCGTGAAGTGCAGCGCTCCAGCCGGCTCGATCCGAACGTCTTCCCGCGCCGCCACCGGCACATAGGCCATCGTGTGCGCCGGCACGCGCGTATTGAACCAGATGTCGCGACCCGCCAGCTTGCCGCTGCGGTTAGTCGCCTCGGCGTCTAGCCGCAGGCTGTCCGGCTTGCCTGCGACCAGGGCGTAGCGCTTGCGCAGCTGGATGCCGGACACGGGGCTGGCCGGACCGTCGAGTACGATCTTGTCCCGCTTCTTTTCCACCAGTGTGTACTTCGCAAGGCTCAACCAGGGATCCGGTGGCCAGGCAGCTTTCGCCGCGGCGCGCGCGGGATTGACGTCCTGGTAGGCCCACCAATCGCGCTGCGGTCCAATCCATACCTCGTGCCCCTGGTAGGGGACGTGGCCAGAGGCCGCATCCGGCGCCGTGTCGTAGTCGCCCGCGGCTTCGTCGATGAGCAGGAAATTGGGCTTGCCGGCCAGTGCGAACGACAGCAGCCGACCGCCGGCCACTGCCGAGACACGCGCGTGTACTACGCCATTGTCGAGATGGTGCGAGGGCAACTGCGGTGCGGCGTGCGATACGGACGAGGCGATGCAGAGACAGGCGACGATGAGTGCCTGGAAGGACGAGGGCGAGGACGAGAAGAACGACGAGCCGCGCAGCCGGTTACCCGGCCACGCGGCTGGCTCATGCCGATGACGCTGAACGATTATTTCGAAGCGTCCTGCATTTTTTCGCCAGCGCGTTCGACGCTGCGGCCAGCAGCGGCGGTGGTGTCGCTGACGGCATCCTTGGCTTCGGCGGCCGCTTCACGCGATTCCTGACGCACTTCGGCGGTGGCGTTGTCGATGCGGTCGCCAGCGCGGTCGGCAGCGGCTTCGGCGCGGTCGCCGGCAGCTTCGATACGGTCGCCAGCGCGCTCGGCGGCGGCGTCGGCAGCGGCCACGCCTTCGCGGGTTTCATTGGCCACGGCGCGGCCGGCATTGTCGACGGCGGCGCCGGCTTCTTGCGCTGGGCCCATATTGTCGTTTTTGTTGCAGCCGGTGGCCAGAACGGCGACGGACAGCATGAGGGCGGAGAGGGCGATGGTGGTTTTCATGGTGTGCTCCTTAAAATAAATGTTGTCGTTTAGCTTACACCTACTGCTAATTCTTTGACTCACGCTACGACCGCAATCGTGCGCGACGAAAGCATTACAACATTTCCAACACTCATCGGCTGTGCGCTAGATAACGTAACAACGTTTCGGCATGCGGTGATAGCGTAGTCGGATCGGCGAAGCACACCCGGAGTTCCCGATTGGCCCAGGTTTCGTCGAGCAGCACGATGCCAACAGGCAGCTCGCGTGCAAAGCGGCTTGCCGCGGCCTCGGGCAGCATGGCGATGCCTGCGTCCTGTGCAACGAGTTGGGCGATGGCGTCGAAGCTGGGCGCCCGCACCCGCACCTTGAGCGGCCGCCCACTCTGGACCGCGCGCGACTCGATGAAGTGCTGCATCGGCCGCTCGGCCGGCAGGCAGACGAACGAGAACTCGAAGGCGTCGCGCATCCGGGTGTCCGTGCGTTCTTCGAGTGGGTGGCCGTTCGGCACCAGCAGCACCAGGCGGTCAGTGCGAAACGGCAGCGAGATCACGTCGCCTGTAGCCACGTTGCCGTCCAGGATGCCGATCTCGATGTCGCGGTCGCGCACCGCCTGCAGGATGTCGCGGCTGGTGCGCTCCTCGAGCTGCAGGTCGACCGACGGGTGATCGGCAAGGAACACCCCCAGCGCCGCCGGCAGGAAGGTGCTGATCGCCACCGTGGTGCCGGCCAGGCGCACCGCCCCGCGCTGCGGCCCGCGTAGTTCGCGCACGGTGTCGCGCAGCTGGTCGGCCTCGCTGACCACGCGCGCGGCGCGCTCGAGGATGAATCGACCGCCCGCCGTCGGCGTCATGCCGCTGGCGGAGCGCGTAAAGACGGCGATGCCGCAATCGTCCTCGAAGCCGCGCAGGCGGTTACTGGCGGCCGACAGGGCGATCGGGAAGCGCTCGGCGGCCTTGCTCAGGCTTCCGGCGTCGGCGATGGCGAGCAGCAGGCGAAGATCGGTGAGGTCGAAGTGCATGGGTTTCTCGAAACGCGAAGGCCTGGTCCAGGATTGACGCATTCTAACGTGGAAGCTTTCTCGGCAGAATAAGGTCTTTGCCACCGAAGCCCGATCATGAGTCCCACCCAAGTACGTTTGCGCAGCTGGTCGCAGGATGGCCGCCTGTACGCGGTGCTGGCCGCCGTCGGCTTCAGCATGAAGGCGGTATTCGTCAAGCTGGGTTATGCGGCGGCGCCCGTCGATGCGCTGACCCTGCTGGCGCTGCGCATGGGCTTCGCGCTGCCGCTGTTCCTGTGGCTGGCCTGGCTGGCGCGCGACCGTGACGCCGAGCCGCTGTCCGTCAAGGACGGCATCCACATCGCCGTGCTGGGTTTTCTTGGCTACTATCTTTCCAGCCTGTTCGACTTCTATGGGCTCGAAACCATCACCGCCGGGCTGGAACGCCTGATCCTTTACCTTTATCCGACCCTGGTGCTGCTGTTCCAGGTTGCCCTCACGCGCCAGCGGCCTTCGGCGCGCACCCTGCAGGCGCTGGCCATCTGCTATCTGGGCCTGGGCATCGGCTTCGTGCACGACCTGCAGGTGACCGGCTGGAGCCGCGACGTGATGGTGGGCTCGGCCTGGGTATTCGCCAGCGCCGTGACCTATGCGCTGTACTACCTCGGCACCGGCGCGCTCGTGGGCCGGATCGGCTCCATGCGCCTGGCCGGCCTGGCCGGCAGCGCCTCGTGCATCTTCGTGCTGGGGCACTTTGTGGCGGCTGGCGACCTGGCCATGCTGCCGGCGCTGCCGCCGACGGTCTGGCTCAATGGCGCACTGATGGCCGTGGTGTCGACCGCGCTGCCGATCTACTGGCTGGCGCTGGCGATCGGGCGCATGGGCGCGGCGCAGGCGGCGGCGGTGGGCAATCTGGGGCCGGTGCTGACCTTGTTCGCAGCATGGCTGCTATTGGGAGAGCCGCTGTCGATCTACCAGCTGGGAGGGCTGGCGCTGGTGATCCTGGGTGTTGCGCGGCTCAAGCCGAAGGCGCCGTCGCAGCGGTAGCGCACGATCTGCGACACACAATCGCAATTGGCGATCCATTCGAAGCGACCGGGACATGGTAAAACTCTTGCTGCGATGTACTTCCATCGACAGCAACGAGGAATCATGACAAGCACGTTATCACTGCCTCACGCGATCAAGGCGCTTGCCTTCGGTCTGTGCGGCCTGCACGCGTCGCTCGCGCTTGCGGCGGCCCCGCAGAATCCCTGGGCCGCGATGGCACGGGCGGACGCGGATTTCATCAACGACTGGATCGAGCGCCAATCCATCTCCGCTGTCTACCCGGCGAACGGCGATTTCAACGCGAAGCTGGCCACGGCGCGGCGCACGTTCGACGCCGAGTCCATGCGCGTCGACAGCTACGCCGGCTATCGCCACGCGCTTGGCCATTTCGTCGGCTCCCTCCAGGACCTGCATCTGGTCTTGCGCCATACGCTGACTCCGTCCACCTACCAGTGGCCTGGCTTCATGGCAGCCTATCGTGGCGGCCGCTACCTCGTGGCCACCCAGGGCAGCGAGCTCGCCGGGCAGGAGATCAAGCAATGCGACGGCCAGCCGATGGATGCGCTGGTGGGCCGTGTCGCCACCTACGAACAGCTGATCGCCGGCGTGGAGTCGACCAAGGTGCGGGCCGCGCCCCTGGTCTTCCGGGACGCCGGCAGCCCCTTCGTGCCGCGACCGCGCAGCTGCCGGATCGGCGGCCGCGACGTCGCCCTCGATTGGCAGACGGTCGCGGCGAGCAGGTTTGCGGCGGATATGCGCAGCGCGATCGCATTCACCGACCGGGTCACGGGCGTCACGCCATTCGGCGCCGATGGTTCCTGGGTGCGCATGGGTATATTCCACATGCAGACACAGGCCGAAGGCAAGGCGTTCAAACAACTCATGGCCGATGCGCCGGCATTGCGGGACAAATCCGTCATCGTCCTCGACGTGCGTGGCAACGGCGGCGGCTCTTATGAGTGGTTCATGGGTTTCCTTCGCGCGCTGTATGGCAAGGAGTATGCCGACTATCACGCCCGTTCGCGCCTGGAGATCTCGCACGTCTACCGGACTACGCCCGAGATCATGGCGTTCTTTGCCGCCGACAAAGCCGCCGAGACCGGCGAGCTCATACCTCCTGTCGACGGCAAGGTGTTCGACAAAGGCTACGTCAAGTATCGCCAGGCCGTCGAGGCCGGGAAGACGGTCTTCGTCACGCCGCCCAATGCGCGCGGCATCCCGAAACCGGCAAGGGAACCAGTCAACCCGGTCAAGGCCAGGGTATTGCTGCTGACCGACTACAACTGCGCCAGCGCGTGCATGGTGTTCGTCGATGAACTGAAACGGTTCCCGGGCGTCGAGCAGGTGGGCGTCGAGACGTCGGTTGACTCGCGCACCGGCACCGGGTTCGGGGCGCCGCTGCCGAGCAAGAATGGCGTGATCGAAGTGCCGGTCGTGACGCGTGACGGCCGCGAGCGGGGGGATAATATTCCGCATCGTCCGAGCCGGGTCTTCAGTGGGAATATTTTCGATACGGCGGCCGTCAAGGCATGGATCAGCGAGGAGATCCTGGGCGGGAAGGCGGAAGCGCGTCATGATCGAACAGGCCTGCACCCGTCCAGCGCGGCTGGGAAGTGAGCGTGCGCGCCGCGACGGCCTTGTGCGCGTAGGCGGCGCCTAGCCCGCGCAGCAGACGTGGAAAGGCGCGGCAATAGCTGGACTGGATGCCCGCCAGACGGGCCAACTGGGCGTATTCGACCACGGCGCCAGCAGGGAGGGCGTCGAGCACCTGGGCGATGCGCAGGCGCCAGTCGTCCGGCCACGATGCGAAGCCCTGGCCGAGATCGCGCACCGGATCGCCGGGACGAATGACGCCGCCCTCGACCACGCGCGCCAGTACGCCGCGCCGGGCGCCGATCCTGGCCGCCAGCCGCTCGCCATGCAGGTCGAGCCGTCCGCACGCTTCGCAGGCAAACATCAGGCGCACCTTCGCTTCGTCCCCGATCTGCAGCACCGTCCCGGAAGGCAGGCGGTCGACGTCGTCGTCGAGCAGGAGGTTTTCGCGCAGCGCCTGCGGCGGGAGCAGAAGGGCGGCGTAGCTGGTACAGGAAGCCAGCAGTAGCTGGCGTGGGGAGAGTGGGTCGAGATGGCGGTCGCCTTCGGCGCCGCTGCCGGCGAGCAGCCGCATGCTGTCGACCTGCACAGGCGCGGGCGCGCCGGCTGGGCGGATCGACAGGCTGGCGATCACGTGGAGGCTGACGTCAAGGCGCGCCGTGCAGCGCGCGCGCCGCCTCGCGGTACTTGGCGGCGTTGGGGACGTCAGTCCATGCCGGCTTGGCCTGGTCGTTGGCGATGTCCTGCAGGGCGACGGCGATCATGCGGCTTACGCGGGCCATATTGTCGTAGTCGATCTTGTCCCAGGTGTCGTCCTTGCCGTGGTAGTCGGGGAAACCGAAGGCCACCGCCAGCGTGTGGGCCGGCACGCCGGCGTCGGCCAGCGCCTGGTTGTCGCTGCGCGCGAAATAGCGGTCGCTATTGGTCGGATGCTTCCAGAAGCGGATGCCGGTGCTGCCGGCGGCGCGCTGCAGGGTCGTGCCGACGGTCGAGTAGTCGAAGCCGGTCATGGTCGCCGAGCCCACTTGCGGGCCCTCGCTGTCATCGGTGCGGCCCAGCTGCTCGAGGTTCAGGTTCATCACCGTGTCCTTCAGCGGGAGCACCGGGTTCTTCGCGTAATAGCGCGATCCCAGCAGCCCCAGCTCTTCGCCGAACAGGGCGACGAACACGATGCTGCGGCGCGGGCGCTCCTTTTGCGCCGCCATGGCCGCGGCGATCTCGATCATCGACACAGTGCCACTGCCGTCGTCGTTGGCGCCGTTATAGATCTCGCCGTCGCGGATGCCAAGGTGGTCGTAGTGGGCGCTGAGCATGACGTAGGTGCTCTTGAGTTGCGGATCCGACCCGCGCAGGACGCCGATCACATTGCGCAGCTTAAGCGGGCTGACGGTCGGCGCCACCACCTTGGCGGCCACGCTGGCGCCGCCCTGTTCGAGCGTGCCGGCGACGTCGGCCGCGTGCAGCAGCACGACCGGCGGGCCGTCCTTGGCCACCGGCTGGCTCGGATCGATCAGCCAGCCGCCCTGGGTGCGGCCGTGGCGGCGTTCGCGGTCGATCATCACGATCAGCGCAGGTTTGCTCTGCAGCTTCGATTGCAGGGTGGCGGCCGCGCCGGGAATCGCCGCCGCGGGCACGACCAGCACCTTGCCGTTGGCCGCGCTCTTGTCGTCCAGCGCCGCCTGCCATTGCATGAACACGGCCGGCGTGTTCTTGAGGGTAACCGGATCGACGAAGTTGGCCGAGGCGCCGTCCAGCGGCACCTCGATGGTCTTGCCGCCGGCCGTGACCGTGATCGTGATGTCCTTTTCGCCGCGCCTGGCGTATTGCCAGTTGGCGGTCTGGTAGTAGCCGTCATCGCCCGCCGCTTCGAGCCCGGCGCGGCGGAACTGGGCGGCGATGTATTCGGCGGCCAGGTCGACGCCGCGCGATGGTGTACCGCGGCCCTCCAGCAGGTCGGACGAAAGGAAGGACAGGTGGCCGCGCAGCGAGTCGGCCGAAATCTGGGCGGTCAGCGCCGAATGTGCGGCCGCGCGTGGCGCTTCGGCCTGAACTGCACAGCCGGCGAGGACGACACTGAAGCCGAGGGCAGAGACAAGATGACGCATGCGTAGACTTCCTTGAGGTGGAAAAAATTGCAATATGACATGTTGGGCAAGTGCGGTCAATTGCGTGGTCGACCGCGCGTTTCGATGGCGATTTGCATAAGCTTGTATTTATTTATTCGTTTGGCATAGCATTTCCGCCCGGTATTATGCGTCTTCCACCGTAATTCAACGATCAATCAGCCATGACCCATTCGCAGCACCGCATTCCACGAACCCGCACGGCACTCATGCCGGGCAAGGTCGAGGCATGCTGTCGAATGCGCCGCCACTGATCGCCTGACCCATATCGCCGTCTTCCGCACCCGTCCATCGAGGATGGGGCAGGGAGCGCACGCCCGCTGCGGGGCCTTGAGCGCCGCCCGCGGGTAGACCACCACCAGGAATACCATGCACAAACCACTCGCTATCGTCGTGGCGCTCGCCGCCGCATTCTCGCAACACGCCACCGCCCAGGACATCGAAAAAGTCGTCGTCACCGGCTCCAACATCCGTACCACCCAGAAGGAAGGCGCCAGCGCCGTCCAGTTCATCTCGACGAAAGAGCTGGCCGCCACCGGCAAGTCCAGCATCGCCGACGTGATCCGCTCGATCTCTGCCAACAGCGGCAACAGCTACAACGAGCAGTTCACCGGCAGCTTCTCGGCAGGTACCGCTGGCCTGTCGCTGCGCGGCCTGGGCCAGAAGAACACCCTGATCCTGGTGAACGGCAAGCGCGTCAGCCCCTACGCCACCGCCCAAAACCTGCAGGAAGTCTTCGTCGACCTGAACAGCCTGCCGATGGCGGCGGTGCAGCGCATCGAGGTGCTCAAGGACGGCGCCTCGTCGGTCTACGGTTCGGACGCCGTCGCCGGGGTGGTCAACATCATTCTCTACAAAGAATTCAAGGGCACCGAGATCAGCGCCCAGGTTGGCCGCTCTACCGAAGGTACCGGCCAGGACGACAAGAGCGTGACCCTGCAGACCGGCTTCGGTTCGCTGGTCGAGGATGGCTATAGCGTCGTGTTCTCGGCGGACGCGCAGTGGCGCGACAAGCTGCAGCAGGACCAGGTGGGCTGGATGGCGGGCAGCGACTTCCGCGGCAACCCGAACGGCACCCTGGCCTGGGTGCCGACCAACTACGTCAACAACGATCCGACCCAGTGGCTGGGCGGTGCATCCGGCGCGAATGCGGGTCCGCTGGCGGTCCAGCCCTATGGCGAGATCACCCCGGGCCGCAGCGGTAACGTGCTGGCCTATAACCCGGCCACCTACAAGACCCTGATCCCGGGCATCCAGCGCGCCCATGCCTCGCTGCGCGGCACCGTCAAGCTGGGCCAGGACCACGAGGCCTATGCCGAGGTGCTGTACGGCCGCTCGCGCGCCGACCAGACCTTCAGCGCGCCGCTGACCGTCGGCACCGGGCTGCGCGCCTGGAACAACGGCACCCAGCAGCTGGACAATATCAACGTCGTGCTGCCGGTCGGCCATCCGAACAATCCCGGCGCCACGCCGCTGCCGTTCAACGCCACCCTGTTCGACCTGGGCCCGCGCATGAAGCAGGGCCGCGTCGAGTTCTTCCGCGTGCTGACCGGCGTGAAAGGCTATGCCGGCGGCTGGGAATACGATGCCTCGGTCGGTCATTCCGGCAGCGAGCTGAAGGAAACCGTGCAGAACTTCGTCAACCGCTATGAATTCGAGAAGGTGCTGGCCGACGGCAGCTATGACTTCGTCAACCAGGCCAATAACAGCGAAGAAGTACGCAACCGCCTGCGCCTGTCGACCCTGCGCCCGGCCGAATCGAAGCTCACCACCGTCGACCTGAGCGCCACCCGCGAGCTGGCGCAGCTGCCGGCCGGCGCGCTCGGCTTCGCCGTGGGCGCCCAGTGGCGCCGTGAAGAGATGGATTCGCAGACCTCCACCGCGGTCTTGTCGGGCACCGAGCTGCGCCCGGCGATCAACATCATCGACGGCAGCCGCGACGTGGCGGCGCTGTTCGCCGAGTTGAACGTGCCGGTGCTGAAAGACCTGAGCGTCAACCTGGCCGGCCGCGGCGACCATTACGACGACTTCGGCAGCGCCTTCTCGCCAAAAGCCAGCGTGCGCTGGCAGGCGGCGCCGTGGCTGCTGGTGCGCGGCACGCTGTCGCGCGGTTTCCGTGCACCGTCGCTGCCCGAGATCACCAACTCGACCTCGGTCAGCTACGGCAACGTGGTCGATCCGCGCGATCCGATCTCGCCGACCCAGGCGCGCGGCATCACCAACCTGACGATCGCCAACCCCGACCTGTCGCCGGAACGTTCGACCAATGCCAACTTCGGCATCGTGCTGGCCCCGAACAACCGCACCAGCCTGGGCCTGGACTTCTACCGCATCCGCACGGAAGGTGTGATCGGCACCGAGTCGGCCGACAACATCATCGCCAACGAAGCGAGCGCCCCGGGCAAGATCGTGCGCGACGCCCAGGGCCGCATCCTGACCCTCTACCGCCAGTATGCGAACCAGGGCAACCGCTCGGTATCCGGCTTCGACATCGACCTGCGCCACGTACAGCCGCTGGCCGCGTACGGCAAGCTGACCGTGAACGCGCAACTGAGCCGCGTGCTGTCGTTCGAACAGCCGCTGGCGGTCGGGCGGCCGCTGTCCGACGGCGCCGGCAACAACTACTTCGGTTCGATCCCGAAGTGGCGCGGCGTGACGGGCCTGACCTGGGACATCCAGGACTGGAGCAATACGCTCGTGTGGAACTACGTCGACGGCTACGAGCAGACCACCCGCCCGGGCGAGCGCGTCAAGCCATATGGCACCTTCGACCTGAACCTGGCGTGGAAGGCGACCGAGGCGGCCACCGTCAGCTTCATCGTGCATAACCTGGGCGACAAGCGTCCGTCGTGGGATTCGTCGACCGCGTTCTTCGATTACACCCAGGGCGATCCGCGCGGCCGGGTGGCGTCGGTGAAGGTCAATTACCGCTTCTAAGCGCCGTTTCGAGGTGCCGCCGCGAAGCGGCTTCGGTCGACGCCGGAGCCGCTTCGCGCCATCCTTTCTCCGGTTCGTCGCAACGCGGCTTGCCGGACACCCGCCTGCTGGGCACAATGGCTTAACTTTCAGTCAAGCGAGCCAGCATGTCCAGTCCCATCCGATCTCTCCTGCCTGCGCCGCGTTCTCGCCTGCGGCGCCTGCTGGCCGACCTGCCGCTGTCGATCGCGGTCAGTGCCGTGCTGGCGATCTTCATCGGCCTGGTGTCCGGGCACTTCGTCGAAAATCTGGTGGTGTCGATCGTCATCGGCATCGTTGCCTTCACCATCGTCAACGGCGGCCGGCTGCTATGGTGGGACCGGCGCGGCTGGGGCGTGCGCGAATGGGCGCCTTTCCTGGCGCTGGCCGTTGCGACGGCGCCGGTGGCGCACTTCACGGGCTTGCGCGTCGGCGGTATGATGCTCGGGATCCCCACGCCGACGCTGGCCGAGTATCCGACGCCCGCCCGCATGAGCATGGTCTTGTTCACCATGCTGGGCACCATGATGATGGTCGTCCTGGTGAGATACCGCGAGCGCCTGCGCCGCATCGAGGAAGAGCATGCTGCGGCAAGGCTGCGCGCCGAGATCATCGAGCGCCAGGCCCTGCAGGCGCAACTGCGTCTGCTGCAGGCCCAGATCGAGCCGCACATGCTGTTCAATACGCTGGCCAACCTGCAGGGCCTGATCGCCATCGACCCCGACCGCGCCAGCGAGATGCTCGACCAGCTGATCCAGTACCTGCGCGCCACCCTGAGCGTCTCGCGCGCCGAGAGCACGACCCTGGAGCAGGAATTCTCGGCGATGGACGCTTACCTGGGCCTGATGGGCGTGCGCATGGGTGAGCGGCTGGCCTATCGCATCGAGCTGCCGCCCGAACTGAAGACGGCGCGCCTGCCCACGATGTTGCTGCAACCGCTGGTGGAAAACGCGATCGTGCACGGGCTGGAGCCAAAGGTCGATGGCGGCGAGATCGTCGTCAAGGCCAGCGTGGCCGGCGACAGCCTGATGATCGAGGTATGCGACACCGGACTGGGCCTGATGCAGGTGTCTAGTCGGCGCGGAAGCGGGGTGGGCGTATCGACTACCCGCGAGCGTCTCGAGGCCTTGTACGGTGAACGCGCGACGATGTCCCTGACGCCAGCCTCGCCACAAGGCACGCTGGCCCGACTGACCCTTCCCCTGGAGACCACCGCATGACCCGCGCCCTGATTGCAGAAGACGAACCGATCCTCGCAGCTACCCTGGCCAAGACCTTGCAGGGATTGTGGCCGGAACTGGACATCGTGGGCAAGGCGCCGAATGGCCTCGTGGCGGTGGAGCAGGCGCTGGCGCTCCGTCCGGACGTGCTGTTCCTCGACATCCGCATGCCGGGCCAGACCGGGCTGGAGGCGGCCGAGGAACTGGCCGAGCGCTGGGAGGGGCCGCAGCCGTTCCCGCACATCGTGTTCGTGACCGCCTTCGACGACTACGCGGTCGAGGCTTTCGAGCGTGCCGCGGTCGACTACGTGCTCAAGCCGGTCAGCGCGGGGCGGCTGGGCAAGACGGTGGAGCGCCTGCGCGCGCTGGTCGATGCGCGGTATGCGCCAGCAGCGGGCGTCGCGGATGCGGACGCGCTGGGCCAGCTGCTCGGCCAGCTCCAGGCGCTGCTGCCGGCGGCAGCGTCAAGCGAGCGCCTGACCACCGTGCGGGCGGCGGTCGGCAACGTGGTGCGCATGATCCCGGTGGCGGACGTCGTGTTCTTCCAGGCGGTCGACAAGTACGTGAACGTGGCGACGGCGGACGGCGAGGCGCTGATCCGGGTGCCGCTGAAGGATTTACTGCCGCAGCTCGATCCGGACCGGTTCCGGCAGGTGAGCCGTAGCATGGTGGTGAATATGGCGTGCGTGATCAGTGCGGGGCGTGACGATATGGGCAAGGTGACCTTGAACCTGCGCGGGCGGGCGGACAAGCCGCGGGTGAGTCCCGTGTATGCGCATTTGTTCAGGCAGATGTAGGCTAGCTGTGACGCTACTCGACCTCCGGGAAGAACATCACGCTGTCGACGTCGCCATTGCTCTTGTCTGTCAAAAAGACCAGTAGGTAACCCTTTCCATACATACTTTCGACCGTAGTGGGTCCAACGAAATAAGCAGGGTTGGTGTCGTAGTCGTAGTAGCCGGTTGGTTCACCCAGCAGCGCTACAATCTCTTTTCTATGGTACGAGGTTACATCGTGTTTTTTCAGCAGCGATGCGGTCATTTCTCCTCGCTGCAGGTCTGTGGCGGTCGCCCATGTCTGAGCATTGAACTCACGCGCTCCCAATTTGCTGGCTTGATTCTCGACTGAGTTCCAGCAGCCCGCGAGTAGAATCGAAATCAATAACATTTGCGGCGGAGTTCGCATCTGGACATTTTACGGCCTGATTACTTTTCACTGGCCAGATCGCAAGGCGCAGACATAAAGTCGACCGAATAATTGGTTCGAGGCTGGCGCTGGGGTAATACTAAGGCCGATCACCTTGTTGTATAGATCCGTGGCCATTTCTCGTTGATCCAGGTTCCACTGAAGGCCTTGCTGCAGCAGTTCGACCGGAGGTGTTCCGGCAGGTCGACCGCAGCATGGTGGTAAATTCGGCGTGTGTGCTGAGCGAGGGCGATGACCTGGGCCAGGTGACCTTGAACCTGGTCGGCCGACCGGAAAATCCGCGGGGCAGCAAGATGTATGTGCATCTGCTCAGGCAAATGTGAAAGCTGTCAACTGCATCATTGGACCTCCGGATCGAAGAAAACTTTGTCTATCTTGCCGTTGTTCTTATTTGCCTCGAAAATTAGCAAATAGCCCTTGCCATACATATTCTTCACGGTGTCTGGCCCGACGACATAGACAATGTTCGAATCGTAGTCGTAGTATCCAGTTTGAGTACCAAGTAAGGCTTCGATGTCTTTTCGAGTGAAGTTCTTTGTGTCGTACTGATCCAGAAAGGAAGCTGTCATTTCTGCCCGCTCCACCTGCGATGCAGAGCCCCAAGCTGCTGGAGTAAACTTTCGTTGGCCAAGCTTTCTAGCTTGATCTTCAACCGAATTCAACCAGCATCCGGAAAGCGTGAGTATTGCCAACAGGATTGGACAGCATAAGCGCATCGTCGATCTCATCATGGAGCGACCTTGAGTTCACCGGAACGCATGGCGGCAGCGCACCGATCGCTGAGTATCTGGTCCGAACCACCTGCGCGTCCAATTTTTAAGCCGATGGCGTTGTTATGCATGTCCATTGCTTTTTCTTTAGCAGGATTTTCAGGGAAGGTTTCATGCGCCGTGGTATATCGGAGCGCATGCATGTATCCCAAGTCTCTGGATAGTATTGCAGACCAGAAGCAGTGGCGAAACGCATCGCCTGCGTCGTTCCAATTATTTCCACCAAATCGTCGTTGGGTCTCGTCGACTGCCTACTTGACGGCGGTCTTGATCACGTTGGCATTCTCAGGGTACATCAACAGATAGACACGCTCCTCGCTGTTCAAACGAGTGAGCTGATTAATTAGGGAGATGGGCATGCTGAGTGTCGGAGAGATTGACTGGCGACCAGTATTTCATGTGACCTGCGATTTGAATTGGCGAGAATCAAAAATGGAGTGAATCCTTGCTCGGTGAGAAAGATGGACATGTCGTCGCGCCGAAACCCGTGCTGGCCGCCCACCTCGCGCGGCAAGCACAGTGAGGATGGGACAATATTGAGTAAAATGCCGTCTTTCGCCAGAACAGATCACACGATGGAACTCCGCGCCGCCGCGCTGCACGCGCTGCTCGAAACCGATCCCGCAACCAAGGCCCACGCGGTCGCCGCATTGACTGCCGCCTGCCAGGCCGGGGACGTGCGCATCGACACCGGCATCGCGCTCGTCGCGTCCGCCGGCATCCCCGGCCGGCCGGTCCGTCCCGAACTGGTGCCTCCGCTGCAGGTCGGTCGCCGCTCGATGGGCACGCCCGAGGGCCGGGCCATGCTGGTCCACGCCCTCGCACACATCGAATTCAACGCCATCAACCTGGCTTTGGATGCGCTGTGGCGTTTCCATGGCATGCCGGAACAGTATTACCTCGACTGGCTGCGCGTGGCCGACGAAGAAGCGCTGCACTTCACGATGCTGAGCGCCCACCTGGCCACGCTCGGCTATGCCTACGGTGACTTCCCCGGCCACGACAGCCTGTGGGAGATGGTGGCCAAGACGAGTGATGACGTCATGGCGCGCATGGCGCTGGTGCCGCGCACCCTGGAGGCGCGCGGGCTCGATGCGATTCCGCCGCTGCGCAAGAAGATCGCCCAGGCCGGCGACCTGGCCGCGGCCCTGATCCTCGACCGGCTGCTGGTGGACGAAGTAGGGCACGTCGAGATCGGCAACCGCTGGTACTTCAGCCTGTGCGAGGAACGCGGTCTGGAGCCGATTGCCACCTACGACGAACTGACCGTGCGCTACAAGGCGCCCGTCCTCAAGGGACCGTTCAATATCGAAGGCCGGCGCCAGGCCGGCTTCACCGAGGCCGAGCTGCAGCGCTACCGCTGATGGAGACCGGCTTTCTCCTGACGCGCCACTGGCGCGACACCGCCGCCGGCTGCGAGGTCGAGTTCTGGCTCGCCACCGATGCCGGACCGCGCCGCCTGCGCCTGCCGGTACAAAAGCCGGTGGCTTTCATCCCGGAAGAGCAACGCGCCACCGTCGAGCAGTTGCTGGTCGATGAGCGCGGATGGGAGTTGCGGCCGCTGGATCTGCTCGATTTTCGCCACCGGCCGGTCGCCGGCCTGTATTGCCGCAAATACCGCCAGCTGATGCGCATCGAAAAGCAGCTGCGCCAGCACGGTCTCGACGTATTCGAGGGTGACGTGCGTCCGCCCGAACGCTACCTGATGGAGCGCTTCATCACGGCGCCGGTGAGTTTTGGCGGCACGCCGGTCGACGGCGATCCGCTGTTGCTGGTCGATGCTGTCCTGAAGCCGGCACCCGGCTACCGGCCGGCGATCCGCACGGTCTCGCTCGACATCGAGACCACCTTCCAGGGCGAGCTGCGCTCGATCGGGCTCGAAGGATGCGGCCAGCGCCAGGTCTATATGCTCGGGCCACCCAATGGAGAGGATGGTGAACGGGATTTTGAACTCGAATACTGCGACACCCGCCTCGCACTGCTCGACCGGCTGGAGGAGTGGTTCATCCGCCACGACCCCGACGCCATCATCGGCTGGAACCTGATCCAGTTCGACATGCGGGTGCTGCAAAAGCACGCCGACCGTTTCAATCGCCCGCTGCGCCTGGGCCGCGACGGCAGCGCGATCGAGTGGCGCGAGCATGGCGGCAAGCAGGAACACTACTTCATCTGCATCGCCGGCCGCCTGGTCATCGACGGCATCGACGCCCTGCATTCGGCCACCTGGAGCTTCCCGTCCTTCAGTCTCGAGAACGTGTCGCGCTCCCTGCTGGGCGAAGGCAAGGCGATCGACAACCCGCACGACCGCATGGCCGAGATCGATCGCATGTTCGCCGAGGACAAGCCGGCGCTGGCCTGGTATAACCTCAAGGATTGCGAGCTGGTCACGCGCATCTTCGATAAAACGAAGCTGATGGCCTTCCTGCTGGAGCGCGCCAGCGTGACCGGGCTGGCGGCCGATCGCAGCGGCGGTTCGGTGGCGGCGTTCGAGCACCTGTACATGCCGCTGCTGCACCGCCAGGGCCGGGTATCACCCAATATCGGCGACGTCGCCGGCGCCGACAGTCCCGGCGGCTTCGTGATGGATTCGCGTTCGGGCCTCTACGACTCGGTGCTGGTGCTGGACTACAAAAGCCTGTATCCGTCGATCATCCGAACCTTCCTGATCGATCCGCTCGGCCTGGTCGAGGGCTTGCGCGAGCCCGAGGAAGCCACGGTGCCGGGCTATCGCGGCGGACGCTTTTCGCGCACCAGGCACTGCCTGCCCGGCATCGTGACCCAGGTCTGGGCCGGCCGCGAAGCCGCAAAGAAGGACAGCAATGCGCCGCTGTCGCAGGCGCTGAAGATCATCATGAATGCCTTCTACGGCGTGCTCGGCACCACCGGCTGCCGCTTCTTCGACCCGCGCCTGGCCTCGTCGATCACGATGCGCGGCCATGACATCATGCACCGCACGCGCGAACTGATCGAGGAGCAGGGCTACCAGGTGATCTACGGCGACACCGATTCGACCTTCGTCTGGCTGGGGCGCGAACATGCCGAAGACGATGCGCGCCGCATCGGGCAGGCCCTGGTCGACCACGTCAACGGCTGGTGGCGCACGCATCTGCAGGCCGAACTGGGCATCGAGAGCGCGCTCGAACTGGAGTACGACGTGCACTTTCGCCGCTTCCTGATGCCGACCGTGCGTGGTTCCGACGAAGGGAGCAAGAAGCGCTACGCCGGCCTGGCGGCAACCAGGGACGGCGGCGAGGAGATGGTCTATAAAGGCCTGGAGACGGTGCGCACCGACTGGACGCCGCTCGCGCAGACCTTCCAGCAGGGCCTCTATGAGCGCATCTTCAAGGGCCAGCCCTATGAAGACTATGTGCGCGAGCTGGTTGCGCGCATGTTGCGCGGCGAATGCGACGACGACCTCGTCTACCGCAAGCGCCTGCGCCGGCCACTGGAGGAGTACCAGCGCAACGTCCCGCCGCACGTGCGCGCGGCGCGCATGGCCGACGAGCACCACCTGCGCCATGGCCGCACCGCGCTGTACCGCAAGGGCGGCTGGATCCGCTACGTGATGACCTTGAACGGCCCCGAGCCGATGGAAGCCCGCCACGGGGCCATCGACTACGAACACTACCTCACGCGCCAGCTCGAACCGGTGGCCGACGCCATCCTGCCCTTCCTGGGCGACAGCTTCGCCAATCTCACCAGCCCGCAGCAAACCCTGTTCTAGGCCGCGCTTCGCCCTGTCATGCCTCGGAAATATCGGCTCGCTAGACTGCCGACACATTTTCAACAGGGAGGTGGCAAGTGGATCGTCGGAGCTTCTTACGCAGTAGCGCATATTTCACCGTCGCCAGCGCCGGCGGCCTGCTGGCCGCTTGCGGCGGCTCGGACGACACACCGCCGCAGGGCAGCTTCAGCTTCCCGCTGGGCGTCGCCAGCGGCGATCCGAAGGAGGGCAGCATCGTATTCTGGACCCGCTGCGCGCCAAAGAGCGGCAGCGAAGAAGTCGAGCTTCAGCTCGAGGTGGCGACGGATGCGGCATTCACCCAGGTCACCGGCGTGGTGGAGCTGAGGGCGGTGCCGACCTACGACCACACGGTCCGTGCCAAGCTCACCGGCCTGGCCCCGGCCACCCGCTATTACTACCGCTTCCGCGCCGGCGCCGACCTGAGCCCGGTGGGCCAGGCCAAAACCGCACCAAGCGCCGCCAGCACCCCAGCGCAGATGCGCTTCGCCTGGATGACCTGCCAGGACTGGAGCGTCAATCACTGGGCCGCGATGGGCATGCTGGCGGCCGAGGAGCTCGATTTCATCGTCCACCTGGGCGACTACGTCTACGAGACGGTCGGCGCCGACTTCCAGTCCGGCCGCGCCGAGCCGGCCCATGCGCGCATCAACCTGCCCGATGGCGTGAGGATCGAAGGCGGCGGGATTTACGCCAACACCCTGGCCGACTACCGCACCCTGTACCGCACCTATCGCGGCGACGCGCGCCTGCAGGCGCTGCACGCCAAGTGCCCGATGATCGTGATCTGGGACGACCATGAATTCTCGGACGATTGCTGGCAAGACCACCAGACCTACGACAACGCCAACCAGCAGCAGACCTCGCGCCGCCGCAACGCCACCCAGGCCTGGGCCGAGTACATGCCGATCGACTGGGGCGACGTCTCGTTCGACCTGAACAAGGCCGGCTACGACAATATCCGCATTTACCGCGACTTCCGCTTCGGCACCCTGATGCACCTGGTGATGACCGACCAGCGGCTGTACCGCGACGACCACGTGGTCAATGAAGCGGCCTACGCCAGCATGCTGCAAGGCGACCCGGTGAACGGCGACGATTCGATCGGCTCGCGCTACTTCGTGCCGCAGCCGCTGTTGGCGCAGTTCGAGGCAGGCGCCAAGGCGGCGCTGGGCCGCAATCCGGGCTTGCTCGGACCGACGCAGACCCAGTGGTGGAAGGACACCATGAAGGGCTCGACGGCGACCTGGAAAGTGTGGGGTAATGAAGTGACCCTCAACCGCATGTGGCTCGACATGCGCACCCTGGCGCCGGCGCCGTACAACAACCTGTATATCGTGAACGCCGACGGCTGGGACGGGTTCCCGTCCTACCGCGCCGAGATGCTGGGCCACCTGGCCAGCAACGACGTGAAGAACGTGGTGGCGATCACGGGCGACCTGCACGCCTTCCAGTGCGGCGTGATCTACGACAGCAACGACCCGCGTAGCGGCCGTCCGGTGGCGGTGGACTTCGTCAGTGCAGGCATCAGCAGCTCGTCGTTCTACCAGTACCTGCGGGCCGGCGCCGGCAGCACGCCGCTGGCGCCGCTGGTGGCCACGCCGCAGGGCTTCGACCAGGTGCTGCGCGCGAACAATCCGGCCTTCGCCTATGCCGATCACGATGCCCAGGGCTATGCGGTGGCGACCGTGACCCCGGCATCCTTCAGCGTGGTGTTCACCAAGGTCAAGCCGCTGGACGCCAATGGCGCCGCGCCGAGCGCGCCGCTGGCCAAGCGCACCCGCATCACGCTGGCCAGTGGCTCGACGACGCCGCGGGTCGAGGACAACGTTGCCTAGTAGGCGCCGTCGTTACTGCCACTGGCAGTAACGACTCCCCGCGCAGGCGGGGACCCAAGTTTGCTTGCGCTGTCGATATGCGTGCAAACTTGGGTTCCCGCCTGCGCGGGAACGACGTGGCTTGCCGATGCTGCCTGCATAAGCATGCGCCGCATCGGCGCAAATGCTGGCCCAAGGCCGCGCTCCTTTTCTATAATGATGACGTCTTTACACGCCATCACATGGAGTCGACTTGTCCTTCCTGATCGTCCTGGCCGCACTGACCTTCCTGATGTTCGCCGCCTACCGCGGCTACAGCGTCATCCTGTTTGCGCCGGTCGCCGCTCTCGGCGCCGTGCTGCTCACCGACCCGGCGCAGGTCGCCCCGGTCTTTTCCGGCATCTTCATGGAAAAGATGGTCGGTTTCGTCAAGCTGTACTTCCCGGTGTTCATGCTCGGCGCGGTGTTCGGCAAGGTGATCGAACTATCCGGCTTTTCCGAGTCCATCGTGGCGGCCGCGATCCGCTACATCGGCGCGGCGCGCGCCAATGCCGTCATCGTCGCCGTATGCGCCTTGCTCACCTATGGCGGCGTGTCGCTGTTCGTGGTCGTCTTCGCGGTGTATCCATTCGCGGCCGAACTCTATCGCCAGAGCGACATTCCCAAGCGCCTGCTGCCGGGGGCGATCGCGCTGGGCGCTTTTTCGTTCACGATGGATGCCTTGCCCGGCACCCCGCAGATCCAGAACATCATCCCGACCACCTTCTTCCAGACTACCTCGTGGGCGGCGCCGGTGCTGGGCACCGTGGGCGCGCTGTTCATCCTGGCGGTCGGGCTGACTTACCTGGAATGGCGCCGCCGCACCGCCGCCGCCAAAGGGGAGGGCTACGGCACCTCGCTGGTGAACGAACCGGAACGGGTGGACACGGGCGCCGGCGGCTTGCCGCATCCGCTGCTGGCGGTGGCGCCGCTGTTGCTGGTGGGCGTGGCCAACTTCGTCTTCACCCGCATGATTCCGATCTGGTACGGCGGCGACAGCCACACGGTGCCGCCTGAGATCCTGCCGGGCATCTCGACGCCGGTAACGACGACGATCAAGACCGTGACCGCGATCTGGGCGGTGCAGGCGGCACTGCTGCTGGGGATCCTGTTCGTGATCGCGACCGCATTCGGACGGGTGGCCAAGCGCTTTGCCGACGGCAGCAAGGCGGCGGTGGGCGGCGCGCTGCTGGCGGCGATGAATACGGCCTCGGAATACGGCTTTGGCGGCGTGATCGCGGCGTTGCCGGGCTTCCTGGTGGTGAGCGATGCGCTGCGCAGCATCCCGAATCCGCTGGTGAACGCGGCGGTCTCGGTCAGCTCGCTGGCCGGCATCACCGGCTCGGCCTCGGGCGGCATGAGCATCGCACTGGCGGCGATGTCCGATGTCTTCATCCGCGGCGCCGATAGCGCGGGGATCCCGCTGGAGGTGATGCATAGGGTCGTGGCGATGGCCAGCGGCGGCATGGACACGCTGCCGCACAACGGCGCCGTGATCACCTTGCTGGCCGTCACCGGGCTGACCCACCGCGAAGCCTACCGCGACATCTTCGCCGTCACCATGATCAAGACGGCGGCGGTATTTGTTGTCATCGGCGTATATTACTTAACTGGCCTCGTGTGACAATCCGTGGTTTTTTTGCACTGGTTCCGGCAAAATCAGCAAGGCTCGTGCGTCGTATTGACCCAAGAAAGAGCCGCACGACTACAATGACTTCCGCAACGGTTTCCGTACAGCACTATTAATCCAGGATGGAACATGAAATCGGTACAACAAGAAGTCGACGAACGCAGCAACCTGACCGGCACCAATAAATTCGAATTGCTGTTGTTCCGCCTGGGCGGTGACGAGCAGGGCAACCATAACGAGCTGTTCGGCATCAACGTCTTCAAGATCCGCGAGATCGTGGCCATGCCCGAAATCACGGCGGTGGCCGGCGCGCCGCGCCACGTGCTGGGCGTGGTCAACCTGCGTGGCCAGATCATCCAGGTGCTCGACCTGCCGGGCATCACCGGCGTCAAGCCCAAGACCGGCCTGAACATCATGCTGGTGACCGAGTTCGCGCGCACCACCCAGGCTTTCGCCGTCGAGAGCGTCGAAGAAATCGTGCGCCTGGACTGGAGCCAGGTGATGACCGCCGAGCACAGTGCCGGCAGCGGCATGGTGACCAGCATCGCGCGCCTGCCCGAGCAGGACGGCCAGCCGGCACGCCTGGCCCAGGTACTGGACGTCGAGACGATCCTCCGCAACCTGAACCCGACCCAGGAGCGCGAGAACATGGAACAGGCAGTGGGCGCCAAGATCTCGATCAAGCCGGGTTCCGTGATCCTGGCGGCCGACGACTCGGTGGTGGCGCGCGCGCTGATCGAGCAGGGCCTGGACGCGATGGGCCTGCCCTACATCATGACCAAGAGCGGCAAGGAAGCCTGGGACCAGTTGGGCACGATCGCCGCCGCGGCCGAAGCCGAAGGCCGCACCGTGTACGACCGCGTGGCCATGGTGCTGACCGACCTCGAGATGCCCGAGATGGACGGCTTCACGCTTACCCGCAACATCAAGTCGAGCAACCGCTTCGGCAACCTGCCGGTCGTGATCCACTCGTCGCTGTCGGGCAGCACCAACGAGGAACACGTCAAGAACGTGCGCGCCGACGCCTATGTCGCCAAGTTCTCGGCCGAAGACCTGTCGCGCACGCTGCGCAAGGTGCTGGGCGGCTGAGCCGGCCTCCAGGGGATCACGTGCTAGTTGCCGCAATGATATGATGCGGCCGTGATCCCCGACCTTTCCCAATTACTGATCCTCGACAGCCTCCTGCGCGAGGGCAGCCTCACCCGCACCGCCGAACTGCTCGGCATGACCCAGCCCACCGTCAGCCGCGCGCTGGCCAAGCTGCGGCGCCATTTCGGCGACCCGCTGTTGGTGCGTTCGGGCCAGCGCATGCAGCCCACCGCGCGCGCGCTCGAGCTGGCCGGTCCGGTGGCGGCGGTGCTGGACGCGGCGCGCCAGCTCGAAGGCGGCCCGGCCGCATTCGATCCGCTCACCGCCACCCGTTCCTTCGGCCTGTACATGGTCGACGGCGCGGTGGTGAACATCCTGCCGCAACTGCTCGATGGGCTGGCGAAGCTGGAAAACGGCGCCGCCGGCCTGCAGCTGCGCAGTGTGCACATCGATCCGGGCTCGCTCGAAGCCCAGCTCGAACGCGGCCACATCGACCTGGCCATCGGCCGCTTTCCGCACCTGCTCAACAACATCCGCCAGCGCAAGCTGTGGGACGACGAATACGCCTGCCTGATGCGGCGCGGCCATCCCTGGGCCGATCAACTCGATCGCGACGCCTGGCTGACCCACCGCCACGTGCTGATCGAGATGGAGCATACGAGCCACCACAACGTGGCCGTGACCCGCAAGCTCGAGACGCTGCTGGAACCCACGCGCATCCTGTGCCACGTGCCGAGTTTCACCTCGGCCGCCCACATCGCGCTGCATACCGACGCCATCGCCACCATCCCGCTGCGCCTGGCGCGGCCGCTGGCGCGCGACCTTGGCCTGGTGCTGGCGCCCATGCCGGTCGAGCTGCCGCCGCTGCAGCTGGCGCTGTACTGGCACGAGCGCAGCCATCGCGACCCGGCCAACCGCTGGCTGCGCGAGTTCGTGCTCACGACACTCACCAATACGCTAGGCGCGGAGGACGGTTATGCAGAATCTGCATAATCCCCATGCCGCTTACGGCATGGCCTAAATAACTCAGAGCAACTATGCTTCGGCTATTCAGTATTCTTTGCCGAGGCACACCATGCTTCCATCTCTTCCCACGCCATGCCGGTTATCGACCCGCCTGGCGCTTGTTTCTGCGATGCTCGTTCTCAGTGGTTGCGTGTCGATGGGTGCGCAGCCGCAATTGGCCGGCCTGAATCAGGACGCGACTACGAATTCATCGCGCGCTATTGGGTCGTTGGCGACTGAGACCGCCGACTGGCCAGCCCAGGATTGGTGGCGCGCCTATGGCGATTCCCAGCTCGACCAGCTGGTGGCGAATGCACGCGATGCCAGCCCGACGATTGCCGGCGCGCTCGCGCGGGTGCGCCAGGCGGCGGCCCTCGAGGGTCTGGCCGCAGCGAGCCTGGGGCCGCAGGCCAATGCCTCGGTCCGTTCCGCGCGCCAGCGCTACAGCGAAAACGGCAGCGTGCCCAAGCCATTGGCCGGCAGCTGGCAGTGGGTCAACGACGCCAGCGTCAACCTGAATTATGAACTCGATTTCTGGGGCAAGAACGCAGCGGGCGTGACCGCCGCCGCCGGCCGCGTCAATGCGCGCCGGGCCGAAGCCCAGGCCGCGCGCCTTGCCGTATCGACGGCCGTGGTGCAGGCCTATCTGCGTCTGGACCACCTGTACGCCCAGCGCGACCTGGCCGAGCGCGAGCTGCGCCAGAGAAGCCGCATCCTCGAGCTGGTGCAGCAGCGGGTCTCCGCCCAGCTCGACAGCAAGGCGGAGCTCAAGCAGGCCGAGATCGGCGTGCCGTCCGCGCGCGGCCAGATCGCGGCGCTGGACGAGGCCATCGCGCTGACCCGCGGCCAGATCGCTGCCCTGGGCGGGCAGGGCCAGGACGCGGCCATATCGATCGCCCGTCCGCAACTGCGCCTGGACCGTCCGGCGGCGGCGCCGGTCGATATTCCGGCCGCGCTGCTGGGCCGTCGGCCGGAACTGGTCGCCCTGCGCTGGCAGGTCGAAGCGGCCAGCGGAGAGATCGACGTCGCCAAAGCGCAGTTCTATCCAACCGTGAACCTGAGCGTGTCCGGCGGCCTGGCAAGCCTGGGCTTCGACCGCCTGCTGCAGGGCGGCAGCCGCAGCTTCGCCGCCGGCCCGCTGGTGACCCTGCCGCTGCTCGACGGCGGCCGGCTGCGCAGCAATCTCGCGGCGCGCAATGCCGAATTCGACGTTGCGGTCGAGACCTACAACGCCGCCGTGGTCGAGGCGCTGCGTGACGTGACGGCGCAACTGACGTCGCTGCGCTGGCTGGGCGAACGGGTGCGCGAGCAGGACCTGGCATTGGGCGCGGCCGAGCAGGCCTACGACCTGGCCGAGCAGCGTTATCGCGCGGGCCTGGGCAACTTCGTGCAGGTGCTGATCGCAGAGACCCAGGTGGTGGCCCAGCGCCGCGCCCAGGCCGACCTGGACGCCCGCGCCTACGAGCTGGACGTGAACCTGGTGCGCGCACTGGGTGGCGGCTACCAGGCTCTGGCCGTACATTGATCAATCGAGAGAACGCCATGGACCCCAAGAATACCAACAACGCTCCCCAGGGCCGCCGCAAGATCGCGATCGGCCTGACCGTCTCCGTGCTGGCCGCCGCCGCCGGCATCGCCTGGTCCTCGCCCGAGGTGCTCGGCATCGGCTGGAACAGCCAGCACACCGAAGACGCCTATGTCGAGGGCAACCTGGTGCAGGTGACGCCGCAAGTCGGCGGCACCGTGACCCGCATCGCGGCCGACAACACCGATTTCGTGCGGCCCGGCGAGGTGCTGGTGCAACTGAACGAAGTCGACGCGCGCCTGGCCCAGGACCGCGCCGAGGCAGCGCTGTCCAAATCGGCGCGCCAGGTGCGGGCGCAGTTCGCGGGCGTCGAGCAGTTGCGCGCGACGGTTGCCCAGCGCGAGGCGGATCTCGGCAAGGCCACCAGCGACCTGGAACGCCGGCGCAAGCTGGCCGACACCGGCGCGGTCTCGGGCGAGGATATTCGCCACGCTCAAGACGCCGTGGCCGCTGCGCGCGCCGCCTTGACGGCCGCGCGCCAGCAGGTCGGCTCGGCCCTGGCCATGGTCGACGGCACCACGGTCGAAAGCCATCCCGACGTACTGGCCGCGATCGCCCAGCTGCGCGACGCCTCGCTGGGCCTGGCGCGCACCACGCTGGCCGCGCCGGTGGGCGGCATCGTCGCCCGCCGCAACGTCCAGATCGGCCAGCGCGTGGCGCAGGGCACGCCCCTGATGGCGATCGTGCCGCTGGACCAGATGTGGGTCACCGCCAACCTGAAAGAAACCCAGCTCAAGGACGTGCGCATCGGCCAGCCGGTTGCGGTCACCTCCGATGTGTACGGCAAGGACGTCGTCTTCCATGGCCGCGTGGTCGGCCAGGAAGCCGGCACCGGCAGCGCCTTCGCGGCGGTCCCGGCGCAGAACGCGACCGGTAACTGGATCAAGGTGGTGCAGCGGGTGCCGGTACGCATCGCGCTCGATCCGGCCGACCTGGCGCGCCACCCGCTGCGCCTGGGCCTGTCGATGAAGGTGGCAATCGACACCACTGGCAAGCAGGGCCCGAGCCTGATGCAGGCCGGCGCCGTGCGCCAGCAGTACAAGACCGTCGTGTTCGAGACCGAGTCGCATGGCGCCGAGGAGGCGATCCGGCGCGCGCTCGGCCATCCGGGCGCGGTGGCGTCGCGTTGATGGAAAGGGCCGGCGATGAACGCCCCCACTAGTGTAAGCATTCCGCGTCCGGCCTTGCTGGCCGGGATCTTCGTCTTCAATTTCATCGAGTTCCTCTCGACGGGCATGACGGTGTTCGCGGCCCCGGCCATCATGGGCCACATCGGCGCCTCGCCCGAGGAATACGCAACCGTCTCGGCCCTGTACGCGGCGGTGGCGGTGCTGTCGATCTCTCAGCTGACGGTGCTGGTGCAGCGCCTCGGCTGGCGCAACTACCTGCTCGGCGGCGTGGTGTTCTACATGCTCGGCGCCTGGCTCTGCGCGGGCAGCGGCAGCGTGGCCGCCTTCGCCGGCGGCCGGCTGTTGATGGCCATGGGCGGCGGCGTGTTCATGACGGCCTCGCGCATGATGGTGAATCTGATACCGCCGTCGCCCCAGCGCCTGCAGGGCATCGCGGCATTCGGGAGCGCGCTGTCGCTCGGCCTGGCGCTCGGCCCCCTGGCCGCGGCGAAGTTCGTCGGGCACGAGGCCTGGGGCGGCATGTTCCTGCTGCTGGCGGCGCTGGCCGCGATCGGCGCCGGCATCGCGGCGCGCTGGCTGCCGGTGGGCGCGGACACGCTGGACGGCACCCCGACGCGCCTCTACGTGCCGGATGCGATCCTGCTCGGCGGCGGCGCCGCGATCACGCTGTACGCCCTGCAGCACCTGACTTATGACTGGCATGGCGGCGAACGCGCCGCGCTGCTGGGCCACCTGGCGCTGGGCCTTGGCTTGCTGCTGGCCTTCGGCCTGCTCAAGGCGCGCCGCCGCGAACCGTTCCTGCACCTGAACATCCTGGCCAGCGCGCGCTACCGCCTGGGCCTGATCATCTTCGCGGTCTGCTACGCGGTGCTCGGGATGGTCAATACCCTGTTGCCGCTGGCGGTACAGAAGGGCCTGGGCATGGGGCTGGAACAGGCGGGCGTGCTGCAGGGCGTCGGCCTGCTGTCGACGTTCGTCGTGTTCACGGTGATGCTGCAGCTGGTCAAGCGCAATCCGCATCCGACCCGGTTCTTCGTGACCGGCTTCCTGATGCTGGCGGCGCTGGGCTGGCGCTTCGCGACCCTCGATCCGCGCGCCGACGCCTGGGACACGGTGATGCTGTGGCTTGGCCTGTTCGGCGGCTTCCTGACGCTCGGCATGGCCACCGCCGCGATCCACTCGTTCAAGGATCTGCAGGCCGACAACGTGGTGTTCGCGCATGCCCAGCAACTGAAGAACATGCTGGGCCAGGTGGGCCTGGCGCTGGGCGTCGGCGTGACCAATGTCGCGCTGCAGGAGCGCACGGCGCTGCACTCGTCGCGGCTGGCCGAGAAGTCGACCGCGCTTCTGGATGGCGGCGCCGAGATGGCGCGCCAGGCCGGCCTGCTCGCGGGGCAGGACCTGTTCTGGGTCGTGATGTGGGTGGGCCTGGTGGGGGCCGTGCTGCTGGCGATGCAGCGCCGGTTCGACTGACTGGCGTACATCAATATTGATTTGTCCACAAGAAACGAGGTAATGTAAACACAGCGCGCGCGACCACATCATGTCCGGCCCCACCGCAGGGCCAGGCCGGCACGGCACGCCAATCACGACAAAAACTCAGGGGCTGTCATGAAAGAAGGTATCGCGTCCATCCTCCTTGGCGCCGGGCTGATATGCTGCGCGCCGCCGCTGGTGGCTGCGGTGACGCCGGGTCCTGCCGTCTACGCCACGGCGCCGGCGGACCAGTTGCTGCCCGCCGAACTGCCAACGATTCCGCTGCTGCATACGCGCTGGCTGGTGCGCGACGGGGTTCCGCCAAACATCGGCGCCATCGCCCAGACGCCGGACGGCTGGCTGTGGTTCGCCAGCACCGCCGGCCTGTTTCGCTTCGATGGTGTGAGCTTCAGCCGCTACACGCCGCCTGCCGGCGTGAAGCTGTCGACGAATATCTAGAAGGTCGGCACGCTCCCGGACGGCACCCTGTGGGTGTCGCCGAGGTTCGGCGGGCTATACCTGATCAAGGACGGCCGGGTGCGCGTGTTCGACGAACGGCACAACCTGCCGATCGGGCAGGTGCCGCGTGTGGCCGCCGGCGCCGACGGGCGGCTATGGCTGGCCTCGGGCCGGGGCCTCCACGTGCTCGAACCCGATGGGGAGAAATGGCGCAGCGTCGAAGTCGAAATGAACATTCCCAAGACGGTGTTCGACGTCGAGGTCGACCCGGAAGGGACTGTCTGGGGCCAGAGCGCAAGCTTCCTGTATGCCATGCGCCGGGGCGAGTCGCGCTTTACGCCGGTCGGTTCGCAGGATTTGCCGGGCAGTCTGCTGCTGGGGCCGGGCGGCGTGGTGTGGAACTTCGATCCCAACCGCCCCGGGGTGCGGCGCCTGACGCCGGGACCCACCTCGGTGTACGTCGAAAACCTGCTCAAGCGCCTGCACTACGTCCGTAATCCCTACATCGACCGCCAGGGAAATTTCTGGTTTCCGCACAAGACCGGCGTGCTGCGCATCGCGCTCGACGTGGATGCCCGCCCGCATGCCCAGGGCTTCACGCCGCGCCAGGGCCTGAGCGGCCGCGACGCCAGGCTGGTGTTCGAAGATCGGGAGGGCAATATCTGGCTGGTGACCGAGAGCGGGCTCGATCAGTTCCGGCGTGGCCGGATGCGCGAGATCGCCTTGCCGGCCTACGGTGGAGAAGCGCGGCCGCTCGCCGCGGGCCCCGATGGCGCGCTGTGGATCGATCACTCCTTTCTCCTCGACGTCAATACCATTCCCGAACACTTCGCGCCTGAGCGTAACGTGAACACGGTCGTGCACCAGATATACCGCGATCCCGGCGCCACGGTGTGGTACGGGACGCACAGCCGCCTGTGGCGGCTCGATGGCCTCAAGCGCATCCAGGTGCCATTGCCGCCCGAAGTCGAGCGCCTGGTCCAGCAGCCGATCTATGCGATGGCCAAGGATGCGGACGGCGGCCTGTGGATTTCGCTCGGACCGCGCGGTCCGTGGCGCATGAAGACGGGATCTGGACCCAGAACGGCGGCATCAAGGCGCTGTCGCTGTATCCGACCACGAATATCGTGGCCGGCCCCGACCGCCAATATCGTGGCCGGCCCCGACCGCCGGCTGTGGTTCGGCTCGGTCGGCAACGGTCTCGCCATCCTGCGTGATGGCAAGGTCGACAAGATCGGCGCTGAGCAGGGCATCGACGTCGGCACGGTGCTGGCGATCCTGCCCGATGCCAGGGGCGCGTGGCTGGGCGGAGACGAGGGGCTGGCTTACTTCGATGGCAAGCGCGCCGTCCGCATCCAGGGCGAGGGCGGCGAGCAGTTCCAGGGCGGCACCGGCCTGGTACTGGCTGCCGACGGCGGCCTGTGGGTCAACGGTTCCGGCGGCCTGGCCTTCATCGCAGCTGCCGACTTGCGGCGCGCCCTGGCCGACCCCGCCTACCGTGTGCGCTTCCTGCAATATGACGAGAACGATGGCCTGATGGGCGCGCCGGCGCCGATGTATCCGATTCCATCGATGGTGCAGACGCCGCTGGGCGATCTGGTGATTTCGACCACGGGCGGCGTGTTCAACTTCAATCCGCTGCGCAGCGTCAGCAACCGGGTCGTGCCGCCGGTGCACGTGACGGGCGTGTCGATTGGCCGCGACAGCTATCCGCTGGGTGCTACGGTCACCCTGCCGGCGGCCCCGGAGAATGTACGCATCGACTATACGGCGCTGAGCCTGTCGTTGCCGCGGCGGGTGCGGTTCCAGTACATCCTCGAGGGCGTGGACAGCGCCTGGCAGGACGCCGGCAACCGCCGCTCGGCCTTCTATACCCCGCTGGCGCCCGGCGCCTATACCTTCCGGGTCAAGGCCGCCAACGATGACGGCGTGTGGAACGAGGAAGGCGCGCGGGTGCGGATCGAGATCCCACCGACCATGGCCCAGACCTGGGCCTTCAAGCTGGCCTGCGCGCTGGCCTTCATCCTGGCCGCCTATGGCCTGCACCGCTTGCGCCTGCGCATGGCGATCCGGCGCCTGAGCCGGATGTTCGACGCGCGCGTGATCGAGCGCGAACGGATCGCACGCGACCTGCACGACACCTTGCTGCAGTCGGTGCAGGGCCTGATCATGCATTTCCGCCGCATCGCCATGCGCACGCCCGACGATGCGCCAACCCGGCCGCTGATGCAGGAAGCGCTGGCCCTGGCCACCGAGGTGCTGGAAGAAGGGCGCGACAAGGTCGGCGGACTGCGCACCGCGCAGGAAGGCGCGGACCTGGCCGCCATGCTCGACGCCCACGGTCGGCGCCTGTCGGCCCAGCATGGCGTGGCCTTTGCCCTGGAGGGCGAGGGCGCCCCGCGGCGCCTGCGCGCGCCGGTGCTGGACGAGGTGCTGGCGATCGGACGCGAAGCGGTGCGCAACGCCTTCCTGCATGCCGAGGCCAACCGGATCGCGGTAGCGCTGCGCTACGGCGAGCGCGAGTTCGAACTGGGCGTGAGCGACGACGGCATCGGCATCGACGAGGCCGGCCGTGCGGGCCGCGCCGGCCATTGGGGCATGCCCGGCATGCGCGAGCGCGCCGCCGAGCTGGGCGCGTCGCTCGACCTGGACAGTGCGCCGGGCAAGGGCTGCGTGTGGCGCCTGCGGCTGCCGGCGCGCCTGGCGTATGACGACACTGGAGGCCAGGCGCCGGCAGCGGCCAGCACGCCGCGCGAGGACGAGGTCCATTAACCAACCGTGCGCCCCCGGTGTAAAACGATCGTTTTACACTGGGGCCATGGATACGCACCCAGCACTCCTCGAGATCGCCGAGCGCCTGTTCTACGAGCACGGCTACATGGCCACCAATATGGACACCCTGGCCCGCGCGGCCAGGATGTCGAGCCGCACCCTGTACAAGCATGCCGGCAGCAAGGCCGCTTTGGTGGGCGAAGTGCTCGCTGCGCGCGACCGGCGCTTTTTCGAGCAGGTCGACGCGCTCGACGTGCGGGCGTTGTTCGACGCGCTGGCAGGCTGGATCGGCCGCGAAGGCGCGCGCGGCTGCCTGTTCCTGCGCATCCTTGGCGAGACTGGCGGCGCCGAACCGGCGATCGTCGCGGCGGTATTGGCCCACAAGGCCAGGCTGCGCCGGCATGTGGCCCGTATCGTCGGGGCCGATCTCGGGCGCGCCGACGACGTGCTGGCCGAGCGCATCGTGCTGCTGTTCGAGGGTGCGGTGGCGGCCAGTGCCTGGCAGGGGGCGGCCGCGATCGAGGCGGCATGCGGAGCGGCGCTGGACCTGGTTGCAGCGGCGCGCGCGGCATGAACCGGACCATCATTCTCGGTGCCACCGGCTTCGGCCTGATCGCGGTCTGCTACGGTTTCGCGCGCTTCGCCTTTGGCCTGTTCCTGCCGGCGATCGCCGACGATTTCGCGCTTTCGTCCACGCTGGCCGGGATCATCTCGGCCGGCTCCTTCCTCGGCTTTTGCCTGGCGATCGTGCTGGCGGCATGGCTGACCGAGCGGATCGGCCCGCGCCGCGTGGCGGTCGCCGCGGGAGCTGCCGGCGCCATCGGCATGATCGGGATCGCCGCCAGCGCCGCGCCCGCCTGGCTGGCCGCCTTCGTCATCCTGGCCGGCTCGAGCACCGGGCTCGCCTCGCCGGCGCTGGCGGCCGCCGTGACCTCGATGGTGCCTGCGGCGCGCCAGGACGCGACCAATACCTTCATCAATGCCGGCACCAGCGCCGGCGTTGCCCTGTCCGGCCCCGTCGCGGCGCTGACGGGCGCCGAGTGGCGGCTGGCTTATGCCGGCTTTGCCGGCGCCGCCATCCTGATGGCCTGGGCCACGCTGAAGGTGCTGGCCGGCGCGGCCGCGCAGCCGGCCGGGCGCGCGCCCTTGCTGCCGCCGCTGACTCCCGACCTGAAGCGCCTGGCCGCGGCCGCGGGCTTGAGCGGGGCCGCGAGCACGGTGGTCTGGAGTTTCGGCGCCGACCTGCTGGCGGCCAATCTCGACTGGAGCGGCCGCCAGGTAGGCATGCTGTGGACCGTGATGGGGTGTGCGGGCGTGGTGGGGGCCATGGCCGGATCCTTGATTGCCCGCTTCGGCATGCGCGCAGTGCACCTCGTGTTTCACATTGCCTTGGGGCTGGCGGTCGCCGCGGTCGCCCTGGATGGCGCGCCGCCGTGGCTGGTGTTTACGGGCGGCGGCGTGTTCGGCGCCGCTTACCTGATGCTGACCGGTGTCTATCTGGTGTGGGGCATCTCGGCGCTGCCCGAACGGCCCGCGACCGGCGTGACCGTGGCCTTTCTCGCGCTCGCGGTGGGCCAGACCCTGGGTGCGATGGCGTTCGGCTTCGTCATGCAGCGTGTTTCGGCGGACGTCGCGGTGGCGTCGTTCGCGGCGCTGGCCCTCGTCGCCGGCTGGATGCGCCGCCGCGCCGACTGAGCAAAAAAAAAGCGCCGGCCTGTGAGGGCCGGCGCTGGGTGGCACTTGCGTGCTGTCGAATCAGTCTTCCTGGAACGCCTCTTCGCGCTTCTTGCGCAGCGACGGCAGCAGCACGACGATCATCGCCGCCGCGGCCAGGCCCAGCATCACGCCCGAGATCGGACGCTCGATGAACACCATCGGATCGGCGCGCGACAGCAGCAGGGCGCGGCGCAGGTACTCTTCCATCATCGGTCCGATGATGAAGCCGAGCAGCATCGGCGCAGGCTCCAGTTCCAGCTTGGCGCACAGGTAGCCCAGGAGGCCGAAGATCGCCATCAGGTAGACGTCGAAGGTGCTGTTGTTGAGGCTGAACACACCGATTGCGCAGAACAGCAGGATAGCTGGATACAGCAGCTGGTAAGGCACCATGATCATGCGCACCCAGATGCCGATCATCGGCAGGTTCAGCACCACCAGGAACAGGTTACCGATCCACATCGAGACGATCAGGCCCCAGAACAGGCCAGGCTGCTCGGTCATCACGGCCGGACCTGGCTGGATGCCCTGGATGATCATCGCGCCGATCATCAGCGCCATCACCGGGTTCGACGGAATGCCCAGGGTCAGCATCGGGATGAACGAGGTCTGGGCGCCCGCATTGTTCGCCGCTTCAGGCGCCGCAACGCCTTCGATTGCGCCCTTGCCGAATTGCGCCGCGTTCTTGGAGACTTTCTTTTCGAGCGAGTACGAGGCGAACGAGGCCAGCATGGCGCCGCCGCCCGGCAGGATGCCCAGGATCGAGCCGAGGCCGGTGCCGCGGATGACTGGCCAGAAGATACGCTTGAAATCGTCCTTGTTGAGCATCAGGCCCTGGACCTTCTTCATCACCAGGTTGCGGCTTTCGTCGTGCTCCAGGTTGCGGATGATCTCGCCGATACCGAACATGCCCATCGCCACGATCACGAAGTTGATGCCATCGGCCAGTTCGGGCAAGTCGAAGGTGTAGCGCGCCGAACCCGAGTTGACGTCGGTGCCGACTACGCCCAGCAACAGGCCCAGTAGGACCATGCCGATCGCCTTGAGCAGCGAACCGCTGGCCAGGACCACCGAGGCGACCAGACCGAGCACCATCAGCGAGAAGTACTCGGCCGGGCCGAATTCGAGCGCCATATCGGCCAGCGGCGGCGCCGCCACGGCCAGCAGCACGGTGGCGATGGTGCCGGCAAAGAACGAGCCGATGGCGGCGGTCGCCAGGGCCTTGCCGGCCTGGCCGTTGCGCGCCATCTGGTAGCCGTCAAGGGCTGTCACCACCGAAGACGATTCACCCGGCAGGTTGACCAGGATCGCGGTGGTGGAGCCGCCATACTGCGCGCCGTAGTAGATACCGGCCAGCATGATGAGGGCCGATTCCGGCGGCAGGCCGAAGGTGGCCGGCAGTAGCATGGCGATGGTGGCGACCGGGCCCAAGCCCGGCAGCACGCCGACGGCGGTGCCGACGAACACGCCTACCAGGCAGTAGAACAGGTTCTGGAGCGTAAAGGCCGTTTCCAGGCCGAGTGCGAGATTGCTGAAGAGTTCCATTTTTAATTATGCTCCACCGAACCAGGGACCGAACATGGGCATCGGCAAGCCAAGCAGCTTGACGAACAGGCCCACCGCAAACAGCGCCGCGCCGATCGCGAGTGCGATCGCCTTGGCCAGGTTGAATTTCTGGCCGGCGTAGGAGCTGATCATGATCAGCACCAGGGTTGCGGGAATCAGGCCGGCGTCGCGCACCAGGAAGCCGAACAGCAGCACGGCGACCAGCACCAGGGCCAGTTCGCGCCAGTACAGGCGGCCGATCGGTTCGCCCTCGCGGAAGAACGAGCGGATCAGCGACGCAGCACCGACCAGCGACAGCAGGCCGCCGAGCACGGACGGGAAGTAGGCCGGACCCATGCGGCCGGCCGTGCCCATTTCATAGTCCTGGCCGATGACTATGGCGGAGAGGCCGAATAAGAGAAAGACGATGCCACTCCAAAAATCCTTTGGGTGGCGTATGAATGCTGGCACGTGGTGGTCCCCTTTTTTTGTGGTGCAAATGCGGTGTTACAGATGCAGTGGTTCGAAATGTGTTTCAGCTACGGTGCGGCAGGTAAGACAGGTAAGACAGGTACAGCAAAACGCACCGTCCCGGTGGGACCGGCACGGTGCGTGATATCACATGCTCATGCTTAGTCGGCGAAAGCGCCGGCCTTCTTGATGATCGGACCCCACAGGTCGATCTGCTGCTTGAGGTGGGTGCGCAGCGCTTCCGGCGTCGCCTGGTTGGTCGGCACCGGCTCGGTGCCCAGGTCGTTGAAGCGCTTGACCACGTTCGGATCGCGCAGCGAGGCGCGCAGGGCGTTGGCCAGCGCGTCCACGACCGGCTTCGGCGTGCCTTTCGGCGCGTACAGGCCGTGCCAGACGCCCACTTCGAAGCCCGGCAGCGCGCCCGAGGCCAGGGTCGGCAGGTTCGGCAGCGACGGCACGACGGTCTTGGTGGTCACGCCATAGGCCTTGATCTTGCCGCTCTTGATCTGGCTGGTGGTGTTGGTGGTCTGGTCGCACATGAAGTCCACCTGGCCGCCCAGCAGGTCGTTCATCGCCGGGCCGGTGCCTTTGTAGGGCACGGTGGTCAGCTCGACGCCCATCGCGGTCTGCAGCAGCATGCCGCACAGGTGCGAGGCCGAACCCAGGCCGGCGTGGGCGTAGGTGACCTTGTCCTTGTTGGCCTTGACGTAGGTGATCAGCTCTTTCATGTCCTTGGCCGGGAAGTTGCCGCGGGCGACCACGGTCATCGGCACGTCGGTGATCAGGCCGATCGGCTCGAAGCTGTCGATCGCGTTGTACGGCAGCTTGCGGTACAGGGCAGGGGCGGTCGACTGGCCGATGTGGTGCAGGAACAGGGTGTAGCCGTCGGGCGAGGCCTTGGCCGCGCGCGCCGCACCGATGGTGCCGCCGGCGCCGCCGACGTTCTCGATGATGATCTGCTGCTTGAGGGTGGTGCCCATCGACTGCGCCACCAGGCGCGCGACCGTGTCGGTCGGGCCGCCGGCCGCGAACGGCACGATCATGGTGATGGTCTTGGTGGGGTAGTTCTGGGCTTGGGCCAGGCCGCTGCCGAAGGCAGCCAGGCACGCGACAGCGCACAGCATCTTGAGCTTCATGTTTGTCGTCCTCGTCAATCTCGTTCTTGGTATGGGGTCGGCGGCCCGCACCTTTGTCGGTGCATCGCTGCGCTCTAGCGTTGTCTTACGCAGCTAGGGTTGTACCAGTAAACATATTGATATGCAACTACGTGGAAATACGTATGTCGCATGGGTGTGACGAGGTTCGGAAAAAACTGTACAGCCGAAGCCGAAAAATCGAAAATGAATACGCCGACGGCGGTGGCCGTCGGCGTCTGGATATCGCCAGCGGAACCGGCTTACACCGGCGCTGGCACCGGCAGCTCGCGATCGCCCATCAGCAGCTTGGCCGGAGTCATCGGGGTAGTCCGCAGGCGCTTGCCGGTCGCGTGAAAGATCGCGTTCGACACCGCCGCCGCCACGCCCACGATCCCGATCTCGCCCACGCCCTTGGCGCCGAGCTGCTTGCTCACGATGCGGTCGTCCTCTTCCACGAAGATCACGTCGATGTCGTGGATGTCGGCGTTCACCGCCACGTGGTATTCGGCGAAGTTGTGGTTCATGAAGCGCCCGTACTTTTCGTCGGTATGGGTTTCTTCATGCAGGGCCTGGCTGATGCCCCACACCACGCCGCCGCTGATCTGGCTGGCCGCGGTCTTGGCGCTGATGATGCGCCCGGCCGCGATCGCACTCACCACGCGCGTCACGCGCACCATGCCCAGCTTTTCGTTGACGCGCACTTCGCAGAACACGGCCGAGTGCACCGCGCGCGCGTACTTGCGCTGCTTGAGCATCTGCGGCGTCATGAAGAACTTCTCCTCGACGCTGTCCTTGCCCTCCTCACGCAGCACGCTGGCGATCTCGACGCGCCGCGCCGGATCCTTCTTGAGGAAGATGGCGCCGTCGCCGAATTCGACGTCGCGCATGCGGGCGCCGTCGATGGGCGAATCCTTGATCCCGGTGGCCATCTTGAGCAGCGTCTTCTTGAGCTTCTCGCAGGCGCCGTGCACGCCCGAACCCACGGTCGCCATATGCGAGGAGCCGCCCTCGATCGGCGCCATCGGCAAGGTCGAGTCGCCCAGCTGGAAGGTCACTTTTTCCATCGGCAGGCCCAGTTGTTCGGCGGCCACGATCGACATCGCGGTATAGGTCCCGGTGCCGATGTCGGTCGCCGCGCTGCTGACCACCAGGCGCCCATCGGCGTGCATCACGGCGCTCACGCGCGCCACCATGACCATCGCATCCCAGATCCCGGTCGCCATGCCCCAGCCCACCAGCTCTTCGCCGTCACGCATCGCGCGCGGCTCGAGCGGACGCTTGTCCCAGCCGAAGCGCTCGGCGCCCTGGCGGTAGCATTCGCGCAGCTCCTTGGTCGAGAACGGCTTGTCCTCGATCGGGGCGACGTCGGTGTAGTTCTTCAGGCGCAGGGCCAGCGGGTCCATCTTGAGTTCATACGCCAGCTCGTCCATCGCCACTTCGAGCGCGTGCACGCCGTGGGCGGCGCCCGGCGCGCGCATGTCCAGCGGGGTGAAGCGGTCATGCGCCACCACCTGGTAGCCCAGCTTGACGTCGGGGCAGGCATACAGCTGGCCGGACCAGTTGACGATCACTTCCACGTAGTCCTCGAGCCGCGACGTCTCCTGGATCGCCTCGTGCCAGATCGCCTTGAGCGTGCCGTCCTGGTCGGCGCCGAGGCGTACTCGGTGCCAGGTCTCGGGGCGGTGGCCGAAGCTGAACATCTGCTGGCGGGTGAGCACCACGCGCACCGAGCGCTTCAACTGCAGCGCGCCCATCACGGCCAGCGGCAGCTGGTATTGCGGACGCAGGCCGGAACCGAAGGCGCCGCCCACATAAGGATTGCGCACCGTGACCTTGTCCTTCGAGATACCGAAGCCGTGCGAGACGTACCAGCGGCTGTTCTGCGAGCTTTGCGTCTTGTCGTAGATGGTCAGGTGGCCATCCTCGCCGTAGATCACGGTGGAGGCGAACATCTCCATCGGGTTATGGTGTTCGACCCCGTTGTAGTACTGCGAGTCGACCTTGACCGGGGCATTGGCGAAGGCCTTTTCGCCGTCGCCGGTGGAGCTGGGCGGCGTGAAGCCGGCCTTCATCTTTTTCGGTTCGTAGGCTTCGTCGAGGCGTTCCAAGTGGTTGGTCTCGTGTTCTTCGACGTCGTAGTGCACCCGCACCAGCTGGGCAGCGTGGCGCGCCGCCTCGAAGGTGTCGGCGATCACCAGCGCGACCGGCTGTCCGCTGTAGAAGATCTGGTCCGAGAACAGGGGACGGAAAGGCGAGCCGGCAGGCGCCGTCATGTCTTTCCAGGCGATGTCGAAGGAGCGCATCTTGGGGCGGTTCTCGTGGGTCATCACTGAAATCACGCCATGCGCGGTGAGGGCGTCGACGGTGTCGATGCGGGTGATGCGGCCCTTGGCCACGGTGCCGCTGACGACCACGCCGTAGCACAGGTCGGGGGCGAACACTTCGGCCGCGTACTGGGCCTGGCCGGTGACCTTGGCGCGGCCGTCGACGCGCGAGACGGCCATGCCGCTCTTGACGCGGCCGGTGCCGGCCGGCGCGCTCGGGGCGCGCAATTCTGGAATCAGGTCGGTCATGCTCGGTCTCCCTCTGGATTGCGGCCGCTTCCGCTGGCGATATCGGTGCCGCGGGCGGCGCTGGTCAAGGCCTGGACGATGGCGTTCTTCGCCAGCGTCAGCTTGAAGTCGTTGTGGCCGTAGCCGCGCGCGCCTTGCAGGATGACGTCGGCCGCGGCGGCGAAGGCCTGTTCGCCCGCCGCCTTGCCCACCAATTGGGCTTCAGCCGCTTCGACCCGCCACGGTTTATGGGCTACGCCGCCGAGCGCGATGCGCGCGGCCTTGATCGTGCCGCCGGCATCGAGGTCGAGCGCCGCCGCCACCGAAACGAGGGCAAAAGCATAGGACAGGCGGTCGCGCACCTTGATGTAGGCGCTGTGGGCCATGAAGCGGTCGGCCTGCGGGACGGTGATGTGGGTGATCAGTTCGCCCGGCTGCAGGGTGTTGTCGATCTCGGGACGGTCTTCCGGCAGGCGGTGGAAGTCGGCGAAGGGGATCTGCCGCTTGCCGCTGCTGGACTGGACGTGCACGGTCGCATCGAGCGCGCGCAGGGCCACGCACATATCGGACGGGTGGGTCGCGATGCAGCTCTCGCTCGTACCCAGGATCGCGTGCTGGCGGTTGACGCCGTCCTTGGCCGGGCAGCCGGTGCCGGGTTCGCGCTTGTTGCAGGCGGTGCCGACGTCATAGAAGTAGACGCAGCGGGTGCGCTGCATCAGGTTGCCGCCATTGCTCGCCATATTGCGCAACTGGGGCGAGGCGCCGGCCAGGATCGCGCTCGACAGCAGCGGATAGCGCTCGCGCACCAGAGGGTCGTAGGCCGTGTCGGCGTTGCGGGCGAGGGCGCCCAGCAGCAGGCCGCCGTCGTCGCCGATCTCGACTTTATCGAGGTCAAGGCCCTCGACCTTGAGCCCGTTGATGTCGACCAGCTGCGAAGGGCGCATCACGCCTTCCTTCATCAGGTCGAGCAGGTTGGTGCCGCCTGCGATCGGACGCGCTTCGCCGGCGCTCAAGGCCGCCAGCACGCCATCGAGGTCCTTCGGTTGGGTGAAGATGAATGGATTCATGCGAGCACCGCCCCGGTCGTGAAGGCCGGCTTGTCGCCACTTTGGTTCTTGCGCAGGTCCATCACCTGGATCACGGCGTCCGCGATCTGCGGATAGGCGCCGCAGCGGCAGATATTGCCGCTCATGAGCTCGCGCACGTCGTCGCGCGACTGGGCCTGGCCCTCGTTCATCAGGCCCACCGCCGAACACAGCTGTCCGGGGGTACAGTAGCCGCACTGGAAGGCGTCGCACTCGATGAAGGCTTGCTGGAGCGGGTGCAGGTCTTCGCCCTTGGCCAGGCCTTCGACCGTGGTGATTTCCTTGCCGTCTTGCATGACCGCCAGGGTCAGGCAGGAATTGATGCGCTTGCCGTCCACCAGCACTGTGCATGCGCCGCATTGTCCCTGGTCGCAGCCCTTCTTGGTGCCGGTCATGCCAGCGCGCTCGCGCAACAGGTCAAGCAAGGTCACCCAGGACTCGACGTTGAATTCGCGGTCTTGCCCGTTGATACGCAGGCGGACCGGATACTGCTGGTGAAGTTCCATGGTCATTCCCTTCTATGAGAAGCCATGACCTTACCCGTGCAGCGGGGGCGTCACGGTTAGGTGACGCACCCATTCCTGAGCTTAGTTGTAATTTTGCTCAGGGACCGCGGAATACCACCGTTTTGTTGCCGTCGACAAAGACGCGGCGCTCGATATGGAACTTGACCGCCGTCGCCAGCGCCAGGCATTCGTTGTCGCGCCCGACACGGGTCAGCTGGTCGACCCGGTAGTTGTGGTCGACCCGGGTCAGCACTTGCTCGATGATCGGGCCTTCGTCGAGGTCTGGCGTGGCGTAGTGGGCGGTCGCGCCGATCAGCTTGACCCCGCGGTCGAAGGCTTGTTGATAGGGTTTGGCGCCCTTGAAGCCGGGCAGGAAGGAGTGGTGGATATTGATGCACTTGCCGGCCAGGCGCCGCGCCAGCTCGTCCGACAGGATCTGCATATAGCGCGCCAGGATCACCAGCTCGGAACCGGTCTCCTCGAAAATCTCGAACAGGCGCGCCTCTTGCTGCGTCTTGTTGTCCTTGTCGACCGGCAGGAACACGAAACGGATTCCTTCGCGCTCGACCATCGGCCGCAGGTCGAGGTGGTTCGACACCACTGCCGTGATCTGCATATTCAGTTCGCCGTTGCGGCGGCGGTACAGCAGGTCGTCCAGGCAATGGTCGGTCTTCGAGACCATGATCACGGTGCGCACCGGATCGAGCGGGTCGAACATCTTCCACTGCATGTCGAGGCTGCCGGCCACCAGCTCGGCGAACTCGTTGCGGATTTGCTCGATTGGCGGCGAATGTTCTTGCTGGCGAAACACGGCGCGCATGAAGAAGCGCGCGGTCGAATCGTCGTCGAACTGCTCCAGCGCGCAGATATAGCAGTCGCGCTCGGCGAGGAAGGTCGCCACGGCGGCGACGATGCCGGTGCCGGCCGGGCAGCTGGCGTTGAGGATGTATTCGATGCGGCCGGTGGACGCCGGGGCGATGCTGCTCATGAGTGATTCCTGTCGGTTAGGGGCTGGATGCAATGTGCCCGTCCTTCACGCGACACCGGCCAGGTGGGCCGGCGGCAGTTCTGGTACCCCGCGCTGCCCGGTCGGCCGCGCTGGAAGGCGATGTTGCGATGTTGTCAGAATATATAGAATGAGGGATGAGGCGGGCGCCGTCAAGCGTGTGCGTCATGCGTGCTACGATGCACGCTTTTTCCCGATCCGCCATGCCAATGACCATCCGCCCGATGCTGCCCGCCGATCTCGATGCCGTGCTGCGCGTGCAGGCGGCCTGCTATCCGCCGGCGATGCAGGAACCGGCTGCAGTGGTGAAAGCGCGGTTGATTGCGGCCGCCGCGACCTGCCTGGCCGCCTGCGATGCCGACGGTGTGTGCGGCTACCTGTTCGCCTACCCGTCGCGCCTGGGGCGGGTGACCGACCTGGGGGCAACGTTCGAGGTCGCTCAGGATGCCGACACCCTTTACCTGCACGACCTGGCGGTCGACCCGCGCGGGCTCGGGCAGGGCCTCGCGCGCGCACTGGTCGAGCACCTGCTGGACCTCGGCTGCGGCCTGGGTTTGTCCAATGCTGCGCTGGTCTCGGTGCAGGACAGCACGCGCTTCTGGAACGGCTTCGGCTTCGCGCCTCGGGCGACGAGCGATGCGGGACTGCTCACGTATCCGGCGGGCGCGGTCTACATGGCGCGCCCGCTGGAATGAATCACTGGACGCGGCGCACCTTGGCCGAGGCGTTGGTGCCGTCCACGCGCATGAAGATGGTGCCCAGCAGATTGCGTTCGATGCTGACCTTGGCGTCGTTACGCGGCGCCAGGACCGCGTCGCTGCCGTCGATCACGCGCCACACCTGACCGTTGGCCAGGCGGATCTGCGAACCCGGACCCCAGCCATCGAAGCTGCCGACGATGGTGCTCTGCACCGATTTGGGCTGCGCCTCGCGCTGCTTCACCGCTTCCATCCCGAAGTGTTCGTCGGCGGTGGCGGCCGCCGCCACCGGTGCGCCTGCCGCCGCCGGCCTGGCCGCTCCGACAGGGATCGCGTCATAGCAGGCTACACGCGCCGCGACGTCGGTCACGGCGCGGCATTTCAGGATGGCAGCGTCATTGGCGAGCGCGGAACCGGAGGCAAGGAGCAATACGGCAAGAGGCAGGGCTTTCATCGGAATCCTAGGTAGTGGTGGTAGCTCGCCCCCGGGCAGGGCGGGGGGCGGCTACGATTATAGGGGATGCGGATGCCTGGGTGGAAATCGTGGGCGCCCGGCAGGCGGTCGCGGGACGTCCTATACTGCTGGGCGGCGCCAGGCGATTTTCGGACCGTGGCGCCTCCATTACGAAGGAATATCATGAACCCACAAGTGACCATCATCGCCACCCTGTACGCAAAGGCAGGCCAGGAAGACGCGCTCGCGGCGCGCATGCAGGAGATGACGAGCGAGACCCGCAAGGAAGCCGGCTGCATCCTGTACGAGTTGCAGCGTTCGAACGACGACCCGCGCGAGTTCATCATGGTGGAATACTGGCGCGATGCCGAGGCGGTGGCGTTGCACGACGCCAGTGCGCACATGGCGGCCCTGGTGGCCGACCTGCCGGCGCTGGTCGATCGTCCGGTGGCGGTACGCAAATATACGCCGGCTGGCTGACGGGCAGTTCCGCTTCAGGCGGCCCGGCCGAACAGCCCGATCTGCAGGCCGCGCGCCATGCCGCGCGCCGCGTCGACCAGGGCGTCGGCGTCGGCCGGCGCGAACAGCGTGCCGGCCGTGTCCTCGAACAGGGCCAGCCAGCGCGCGAAGTGCGCCGGCGTGAGCTGGGGCATGGCCTGGTGCTTGCCGAAGACGTTGCCGCGAAATTCGCGTGCCTTGAGCATCGCGGTACTCCAGAACGCCACCATGCGTCCCTTGTGGTGGTCCCACTCGCCGTCCGCGATCACGCCGGCGAACACGGGGCCGAGCAGCGGATCGCGCCTGACCTGGTCGTAGAAGACGTCGACCAGCACGGCCAGGGCCGGGCGATCCAGGGGCCGGGGGTAAGGCGTCTCGTGCGCTCATCTCCATCATCCTGGTTTGCCGTCGAGGCGCGGACTGGCCAGCCAGGGCCCGTAGCGCAGCAGGTAGACGACGAAGGCCAGCGACCACAGTGCGGCCGACAGGGCCAGCGTGTGGCCGCGCGCCGGGCCGTCGAACAGGTTGGCGGCCAGGCGCGTGGCGACCGCCAGCGGCAGCAGCGCGAACATCGCCACCTCGGGGCGCCCCGCTTGCAGGGTGCGGCCGGTATGGCCGCGCGCGGTGCGGGTGATCATGGCGCCGATCATGCCGGTCATGGCGCCGGCCGCCAGCAGATGCAGGGCGGCGCTGCCCGAGACCACGCCAACGCCAGCCAGGCCCAGGGCCAGCAGGCCGGCCACCAGCATCGCATACGACAGGTGGAACGACCACAGGAGCGGCGTACGCAGCGTCGACAGCGGATCCCACAGGATGAAGCGCGCGCCATTGAACGCCGACGCCGCGACGCCCGCCGCCAGCAGCGCCCAGCCGGGCGCCCCGGCCAGCCAGCACAGGGCCAGCACGGCGATCGAGGCGATGCAGGCCAGGTCGAGCCGCGGCAGGCTGCGCGCGCGGCTGCCCGGCGCGCCGTTACGGGTGAACATGGGGCCGACCCGGCCGCCGATGACCGCCACCAGCAGTACCAGCAGCAGGATCGCGCCGTGCACGGGCGCCAGCGGCGAGACCGCGAGCACGCCGTGCATCGCCAGGTGGAAGACCAGGTTGCACACCCCCAGCAGGGCAATCACGAGGCAGATCGGCAGGTTGCGGCGGTTGTCGGCGCGCAGCAGCAGGCGCAGGATCACGCCCGCCACCGCGAACAGGAAGGCCACGTCGACCACGGCATACAGCAGCGGCGGCGCGCCGAGGGCGGCGCAGCGCCCGGCGATCCACAGCAGCACCAGGGCCTGCAGGCTGCGGCCACGCGGCGTCGGCAGGCCGGTCCAGTTCTGCACCGCCGTCAACAGGAAGCCGGCGACCACCGCGACCGCGAACCCGTACACCATCTCGTGCACATGCCACAGCAGGTTCACCGGCCCTTGCGGCAGCAGGCCCAGATAGGCCAGCAGCCAGGCCGGCACCGCCGCGGCGGCGAAGGCGGCGGCCAGCAGGTAGAAGGGGCGAAAGCCCAGCCGCCACAGCGGGGCATCGCCGGATGCCAGGCCGGGTTGGGAGTTGCGAGGCAGATCGGTGGCAGGGTTGGCGCGCATGCGGACCTCCTGGTTAAGATGCATTCACAATACATCAAAAACAGGCCCGGCGGGACATCTTTTCGACCTAGTCCGAATGGATGAGTTGTCGAGAAATTTAACACTCGGCGCCAGTGTATTTACAATGCTCGAAAAATCGTTCGATAAATCAAGGAGTTGCCGTCGGCAGGTTCATAGGCCCGGTTCTTGCTCATCCATGGTGAGTAACCATGAGGAGCGTGTCGATGTTTCGTATTACCCCGTTGTTGTTCGTGGCCGCGCTGCTGGCCCAGCCGGCGCAGGCCGCCGTGACGTATTCCTGGCAGCAGGTCGAGGCCGCCGATTCGATGCCGCCCGGCCTGAACCTGGAACTGGTGTTCTCCGATGCGGCGGTTGCCAAGGGCAGCCTCTACCTCGACTTCACGAATATGTGCGACCTGGACGGACCGTGCCTGAATCCCCAGGACAGCCTGCTGTCGCTGCGTTACTGGTACGAAGAGCCGTTCTCGGGCGATTACCGGCACAACTACATCGACTACGGCTACCGCCAGCTGCCGCAGCACTACTATGACAAGATCAAGCTGGACGTGACCTTCCTGCCCGGCGGTCTGCTCAGCGGCGCCATCTTCGCCACCGACGGCAATTCGCACTTCACGCTGGGCAGCGCGGGCAGCCTGTTCACGATGCTGAACGCGCACAGCGACGAGCCCTTCGGCTGCGCCTATGACCGACCCGCCTGCTCGGGCTCGTCCGGCCTGCTGGTCGGCGAGCCGAAGAAGGGCGAGGTGCCCGAGCCGTCCAGCGTGCTGCTCGCGGGCCTTGGCATGGCCGCGGCCTGGCTCACCCTGCGCCGGCGTCCGGGGCGCTGACTCAGGCCGTCGGCGCGAGCAGCGCCGCGGTGTCGGCTGCGCCCATGCGCTGCGCCAGATCGTGGGCGCTGACGCCGTCGGCATCGCGCCGTGACGGGTCGGCGCCGCGTTCGATCAGCAGGCGGGCGATCTCGACCCGGTTGAACATGGCGGCGAACATCAGCGCGGTCTTGCCCGCCGGTCCCGCATGGTCGGCGATGGCGCCGTGGTCGAGCAGCAGTTTCGTCACCGCCAGGTCACCCTTGAAGGCGGCGCCGTGCAGCGGCGTCTGGGATGCATCGTTCATCAGTTGCGGATCGGCGCCGTGCTCCAGCAGCACGCGTGCGGCATCGTGGTGGCCGTGGTAGCAGGCCAGCATCAAGAGACTGTCGCCGCGCTCGTTGCGCAGATTGGGCGGCAAGCCCTGGGCCAGCAGCGCGCCGAGCGGCTCGGCCTCGCCGGCGCGGGCGTGCTGGAATACCTTGCGCACCCATTCGAGGGTGGCTTCGTCGAGTTCCGCCGGCGCGGCCGGCGGGGTGGTTTCATTGGCTTGCATGCTGGCCCCGGGAGTGATTGCGATGCCTGATTTAAGCACATTCGGGGCGGTCATGCAGGCCCCGCTTCAGGCTTGCTGGCGGCTGGCCGTGTGTTCGGCCGCTTCCCACAACCAGGCCGGCAGCGCCAGGGCAGGCAGCAGCATGCCGGTCACCAGCGCCGCATGCCAGCCATATTCGGCGTAGATCCAGCCACCGAGGGCCGAGCCGAGCGCGCCGCCGGCGAAGAACAGGGCGAAGTACAGGCCGTTGAGGCGGCTGCGGATCTCGGCGCCGAGGGCGAACAGCGCGCGCTGGCCCAGCACCAGGTTGGCCGCGACGGCGGCGTCGAGCGCGATGGCCGCCACGGCCAGCAGGCCGAGCGCCAATGGCTTCGAGTGCGGAGCGAACAGCGGCAGCATGAAACTGAGCGCACCGACTGCCAGCGCGATCGCGGTGGCGCCCAGGGTATGGCCAGCATCGGCCAGTCGACCGGCGATCGGCGAGGCCACCGCGCCGGCCATGCCGACCAGGGCGAACAGCGCGATGCCGTTCTGGCTCAGGCCGAAGTCCGGGCCGGCCAGGGCTTGCGGCACCACCGTCCAGAACAGGCTGAAGGCGCCGAACAGGCCGGCGTGGTACAGCGCGCGACGGCGCAGCACGACGGTGTTGGCCAGCACCGGCCACAGCGACGCGATCAGGGCGCCATAGCGCTGGGTGGCGGCCGGCCGCCGCTGCGGCAGCTTGAAGTGCAGCACCACGGCCAGCAGCAGCACCAGCGCCGCGGCGATCCCGAACACGGCTTGCCAGCCACCGAAGCCGGCCAGCACGCTGGCCACCGGACGCGCCACCATGATCCCCAGCAGCAGGCCGCTGACCACCTTGCCCACGGTCTGGCCGCGCGTGGCTTCCGGCGCCAGGTGGGCCGCGAACGGCACCAGCACCTGGGCCACCACGGCGCCCAGGCCGATGGCCAGGGCGGCCAGCAGGAACTGCCAGGCCGCGCCGGCATTCGCGGCCAGCGCCAGCGCGGCGCCGGTGGCGACCAGGCCGCTCACGATCAGGCGCCGGTTCTCGACCAGGTCGCCCAGGGGCACGATGAACAGCAGGCCCAGGCAATAGCCGATCTGGGTGAGGGTGACGACCAGGCCGGCGGCCGCCGGGCGCATGCCGAGAGCGGCGCCGATCGGGCCGACCAGCGGCTGGGCGTAATACAGGTTGGCGACGATGATGCCGGCGGCGGCGGCCAGCAGCATCGTCATGCCGCTCGATATATATGTTTGGGTGCTTGTTGTCATGGCGTGCTCCTCGATGGGCTATTTGAACAGTTCCATTCTAGGCAGGCATGAGGCAAAGATAATTAGGGCATAATGCCCACATACAATTCATTTAATGTGAACAATCATGGACAAGGTGAAGGCGATGCAGACCTTCGTGCGGATCGTCGAGGCCAATAGCTTCACGAAAGCCGCCGAATCGCTCAACCTGCCGCGCGCCTCGCTGACGGCGACCATGCAGAACCTCGAGCGCCACCTGGGCGCCCAGCTCTTGCAGCGCACCACGCGCCGCCTGTCGCTCACGCGGGACGGTGAACGCTACTATGAACAATGCGCCGCCATCCTGGCCGCGATCGAGACGGCGGAAGCCGATTTCCTGGGCGTCGACGGGCGCCGCATGCAGGGACGGTTGCGCATCGACCTGCCGGGCGCCCTGGGCCGCGCCATCGTGCTGCCCCGTATCGCCGAATTCCGCCGCGCTTGGCCCGGCATTGAGCTTAGCATCGGCATCGGCGACCGCCTGGTGGACCTGACCGGCGAGGGCATCGACTGCGCGCTGCGGGTGGGAGAGCTGCCCGATTCCAGCCTGGTGGCGCGCCGCATCGGCCTGATGCAATTCACGATCGCGGCCGCGCCCGACTACCTGGTTCGGCGCGGCGTGCCGGCCTCGCTCGACGAGCTGGCGGGGCACGACGGCATCGTTCATTTCTCGGGCCGCACCGGGCGCGCCTTCGACTGGGAGTTGCAGGAGGCGGATGGGGTGCGCAAGGTTGCCGTGAAAGGCAGTGTCTCGGTCAACGACGCCGACGCCAACCTGATTCTCGCGCTGCAGGGCTTGGGATTGACCCAGCTGGCGCGCTACCAGCTGCGTGGCCAGGCGGGGCGGTTGGTGGAGGTGTTGCCGGGCGTGTGCCCGACGCCGATGCCGGTGTCGCTGCTGTATCCGCAGGGCGGCATCGCCAATCCGCGCCTGCGCGCCTTTGCCGACTGGCTGGCCGGGGTGTTCGACGCCGACCCGGACCTGCGGCTGGCGCACGATTGAGGGGCCGCGAGCGGCGCCAGGGGACGCCGCCGCACCATGGGGCGCTGATTGCTCCACAGGAGACTCCATGAAAGCCGGCGCCTGGATAGCGCTCGTGGCCTGCATGCCAGCCGGCGCGCTGGCCGCGATTCCCTATGTGTATCCGTTCAATGCGATGACCGGCCAGGAAGTGGTCGAGCATCGGCTCAGGGAGCCGAAGACCCAGCTCGACTACATCAACCGCGAAAAGGTGGACGCTTACCTGAACGGCATCAAGGATGCCGGCCATGGCCGCGAATGGTGCCTGGCGAGGCCAGTGCTGCCGCAAGAACTGAACCTGGCCGTGGTGCGCCGCCTGAAGGCGACGCGCAAGCCGGCCGAACTCAAAGAGAACGCGGCGCCGCTGGTGCTGGCTGAGCTGCGCCGGCGCTTTCCCTGCCCAAAGCCAGGCAAGAAGAAGCGCTGACCGGATTGGTCAGAAGTCGACGTTCATCGACACCCACAGACGACGGCCATCCATATTGTTGACGTACACGCTGCTATAGGTCGGCGCCGCCGTCGGCGACGACTGGTAAGGACGGTAGTCGACGAAGTCCTTGTTGAGCAGGTTGTAGACGGCGGCATTGATCGAGATGGTCGGGCTGAGCTGGTAGGCGGTGCCCAGGTGCAGCATGCCGTAGGCCTTGTAGTCGCCCAGCGTCGCCTTGGCGGCGCGGGTGGCGGCCGAGGTGCCCGGGTCGCGATAGCGCTCGCTGCGGTATTCGGCGCGCAGCCACGTGTTCCACTGCGGCGAGATGTCCCAGGTCAGGCGCGCATTGAGCGAGTGCTCGGGCGTGTCGGACAGCGGCTTGCCGGCGCTGGCGCCGCTTTTCTGCTCGCTCTCGGTATACGTGTAGTTCGCGCTCGCGGCCCAGCCGGCGGCGATCGGGAAGCGTGTCGCCAGCTCCAGGCCGCGGGTCACCGCCTCGTCGACGTTGATCGACTGGCCGAAAGCATCGACGTTCGGCCAGTTGCCGAAGCTGACGCAACCCGGGCGGTTGGGTCCCAGGCGGTAGGAGCAGTTCAAGAGGCCGGTGCCGCTGGTGATCTTGTCCTCGAATTCGTTGTTGAACACGGTCGCGTTGGCGGTCCAGCCGGCGCCGTTGTCGAAGTAGGCGCCCAGTTCGGTGGTCACGCTGGTTTCGGGTTTCAGGTTCGGGCTGCCGACCAGGGGGATCGTGCCCTGGCCGCCGAAGCCGTTGATGCCGGGCGAGAGCTGCTCGACGCGCGGGGTTTTATAGCCCTTGCTGATGCCGCCCTTGAAGGTCCAGCGCGGCGACGTCGTCCACACCAGGTAGGCGCGCGGGCTGGTCTGGCCGCCGAAGATGCTGTGGTCGTCGTAGCGCGCGCCGAGGGTCAGGGCCAGGCGCTCGTGGAAGCGCCATTCGTCTTCGAGGAACAGCGCTTTTTGGGTGAAAGCGAATGCTTCGGGCGCCACGCCGTCGATCATCTCGGCATCCCAGTGCTGGGCGCCGATGGTGGTCAGGTGGTTGCCCCATGGGACCAGCAGCTTGGTGTCGAACACCTTGCTTTCCACTTCCAGCACGCGCGCGTTACCGGCGACCATGCCCGGCGTGCCGGGTGGGATGGTGCGACCGATGGTTTCGGTCTTGTTGACCATATAGCTGCTGTCCCAGGTGCCGAATGGCAGGCGCGCCTTGTAGGCCAGGGTGGCCTGGTCGCGGTTGTATTTCTGTTCCGGGGCATAGCCGCCTTGCACGCTCTGGGTGCCGACCTGGCCGCGCGAGTTGTCGTAAGTCTGGCGGGTGCGGTCCGCGTCCAGGGTGAACTCGTGGTAGCGGTTGGGCGTGAAGGCCAGGCGCGCGCCGACGTTGTCGACCTTGGCCTTGACAGGGTTGGAACCCATGTTCAGGTTCACTTCGCCGTTCTGGTTGTCGTAGCTGATGGTCGCTTCATTGCGGCGCAGGACGCTGCCGCGCAGCGCCAGGCCCAGCACGTCGGTGGCGATCGGACCGTTCAGGTAGAACTTGGCGCCCTTGACGTCGCCGAAGCGCGATTCCTCTTGCAGGGTGTAGTCGGCCGACACCGTGCCGCCCCATTGCTTGCCGACCTTGCGTGTGATGATGTTGATCACGCCACCCATCGCGTCCGAACCGTACAGGGTCGACATCGGGCCGCGGATGACCTCGATGCGCTCGATGGCGCTCACCGGCGGCATGAAGCTGGTCGAGGTGCCGCCGAAGCCGTTCGGCGTCACGTTGCCGGCCGCGTTCTGACGCCGGCCGTCGATCAGGATCAGGGTGTAGTCGCTCGGCATGCCGCGCACGCTGATGTTCATGCCTCCGGTCTTGTCGCCGGCGGCGGCGACGTCGATGCCTTCCACGCTTTCCAGGGCCTGGGCCAGGTTGCCGAAGCGTTCCTTCTCGAGCTGTTCGCGGGTCAGCACGGTGATCGAGGCCGGCGCTTCGCGGATGGTCTGCTCGAAGCCCGAGGCCGAGATGACGACGGTCGCCATGTCGGCCGGTGCGGCAGCGCCGCCGACGTTGGCGTGGGCGGCGAAGGGCAGGGCGCCGATGGCGAGGCTGAGCAGGGTGCGGCGCAGCAGCGGCGCGTGGAAAGTAGGTGTGGGCATCTCGGTTCCGTTGTTGTTTTGAGGGCTGTAATTACAGCTGTAAATTTATGTAAAGAGGTCTAACCGGCAACATTCTAGACACAAATACGAATCATTCCTATTCCTATTTGTGACTAGGTAGCAAGAATGAGACGAAACGCCCCGGCCAAACGGCCGGGAACAAGGCGAGGACGGGGATCAGGCCGCGCGGACGGCGGCCCCGAGGTGGTAGCGATGCATCAGTTCGGCTGCCGGCATGGGCGCCGCGAACAGGAAGCCCTGGAAGCGCTCGCAACCGAGGTCGCGCAGGTGGCGCCATTGTTCGGCGCTTTCGACGCCTTCGGCCACCAGGTCCAGCCCCAGGCTGTCGGCCAGGTGCACGATGGCTTGCACGATGCCGGCGGCGCTGGGACTGGCCAGCATGTCGCGCACGAAGGACTGGTCGATCTTGAGCTGGTCGAGCGGCAGGCGGCGCAGGTAGTTGAGTGAGGAATATCCGGTGCCGAAGTCGTCCAGCGCGAAGCCGATGCCGCAGGCGCGCAGGGCGCCGATCCGCCCGGCCATGTCCTCGGCGTCGTGCAACAGCATGCTTTCGGTGAGCTCGAACTTGAGCAGGCGCGGATCGGCGCCGCTGCGTTCGAGGATGGCGCGCACCCGGTCGACGAAGCCGCTGCCGTGGAACTGGCCGGCGCTGACGTTGACCGCGACCGACAGGCGGGCCGCCGCGGGGTGCGCGGCCCAGGCCGCGAGCTGGGCGCAGGCTTCTTCGAGCACCCAGTCGCCGATGGCGACGATCAGGCCCGCCTTTTCGGCCTGGCCGATGAAGGCGGCTGGCGAGACCAGGCCATGCTGCGGATGGTGCCAGCGGATCAGGGCCTCGACCCCGACCAGGCTGCCGTCGGCGTCGACCACCGGCTGGTAGTGGAGCGCGAACTGGCGCGCCGCCAGCGCCTGGCGCAGGTCGGCTTCCAGCCGGGTGGCGGCATCGACCGCCGCCTGCATGCCGGGATCGAAGAAGCGGAAGGTGGCGCGGCCGGCGGCCTTGGCCTCGTACATCGCCATATCGGCCTGGCGCAGCAGGTCGCCGATCGTATGGTGGACGTCGCCGAACAGCACCACGCCGATGCTCGGTGTGCTGCGCAGCTCGTGGCCGTCGAGCTGGTAGGGCATGCTCAGGGTGTCGAGGACCTTTTGCGCCACGATCTCGGCGGTGGCCGAGGCGGTGACCGCCGATTTGCCCAGGTCTTCGAGCAGCACCACGAATTCGTCGCCGCCCAGGCGCGCCACGGTGTCGGCTTCGCGCGTGACCAGCTGCAGGCGAAACGCCACCATCTCGAGCAGGCGGTCGCCCATGTCGTGGCCCAGGGTGTCGTTCAGGGTCTTGAAGTTGTCCAGGTCGACGAACAGCACCGCGCCGAATTCACCGGCGCGTTCGGCCTTGGCCAGCGCGTGGCTCAGGCGGTCCATCAGCAGGCGCCGGTTCGGCAGCTTGGTCAGGCCGTCATAGAAGGCCAGGTGGGCGATCTCGGCCTCGGCCTGGCGGCGCGCGCTGATGTCAGTGCGGGTGCCGACCATGCGCAGTGCGGCGCCGTCGGCGGTCCGCGCCACGACCTTGCCGCGCGACTGGATCCAGATCCAGTGGCCGGCGCGGTGGCGCATGCGGAACTCGGCCTCGAAGCTCGGGGTCAGCCCGGCCTGGTGGCGTTCGAGCTCGCCCAGGAAGGCGTCGGCGTCTTCCGGGTGTACCAGCGCGGACCAGTCGATGCGGCCCTGTTCCTGTTCCGGCATCGTGTAGCCGAGCATGGCGCAGCCGCGCGCGTCGACCTGCAGGCGGCCGCCTGCCAGGTCCCAGTCCCACAGCGCCAGGCTGGCGCCGTTCAGGGCCAGCTCGACCCGCTCGGCGGCCTCGATCCGGTCCAGTTCCGCGGCCCGCTCGAGCGCGCGCAGGGAGCGGCGCCGGGCCTGCGCCATCAGCAGGCCGGCGCAGCAGGTCAGCCAGAACGCGGCCCCGCCGATGCCGCAGGTCAGGGCCAGGCGGCGCCAGGCCCGCGTCACTTCGGACGCGTCGCGTCCGAGCGCGATCACCAGCTCGCGGTCGATCTGCAGTCCGTCCAGCGTCATGCTGCGCTGGACCACCAGTTGCTCGACGCCGTCGTCGCGCCGGTCGCGCGTGACCGACACCGGCTCGCCGCCGGACTGGTGGTGGCCGACCAGGCGGTCCGGCAGGCCGCGCCGCATCATGGCCGGATCGGGCGGCACGTACAGCAGGCGCTGGCCGCCGGCATCGGCGATCGCGATATACATATCGGGCGCATACAGGGCCGAGCGCATCACGGCGTCGAAGTAGTCGGGATTCAGGATCGCGCTGACCGCGCCGCGGCCGCAGCCGTTGTCCAGGCCGCGCGACATCGACACCTTGATATTGAATTCACCGGGCGCGTTCTCGAACGGATCGGACACCGTCATGGTGCGCGCATTGCACAGGTGATGCAGGCCGTCCAGGTAGCGCCGGTCGTCCAGGCGGTGGTCGCCGATGTCGTCGTCGGACAGCGCGATGCGGCCGTCGGGCCCGATCGAGAGCAGGGCGCGCACCCCGGGCATCGAGCGCCGCAGCGACTGCAGCAGCGTGTGGCGGCAGGCGGCGTCGCAGGCGCTGCCGGGCTGCAGGGCTTGGCGCGCGCTGTCGAGCGCCGAGCGCACGCCGGCCAGCTGGCGGTGCAGCGCCTGGTCGATCACCAGCGCCTGGGCGCGCATGCGCGCGGCGTCGCCGTCGATCGCGCTGGCGCGTTCGGTAAGAATCATGTACACCAGGATCGCCCCGCTCGACAGGAGTCCGGCGGCGAACAGGATCCATTCGGTCAGGCGGCGGCGCGGCAGGCGCAGTTGGGATTGCTCGGGCATGTTCGGTTCCTCCATGCCGGCCATCGTAAGGAGCTCTTGCCTTGCCTGCCATCACACCTGAGTATGGTCGGGTATGAGTCGCGCTTCAATAGATCGGGGTGTCGGGCGACAGCGCCGCTTCGATGCAGCGGATCATGATGTCGCCGTCGAAGGGCTTGCCGAGGAAGCAGCAGGCGCCGGCGGCGAAAGCGCGCTTGCGCAGTGCCTCCTCGGGGAAGGCGGTAATGAAGATCATGGGCACGGTGTGCCCTTCGCGGCGCAGGCGATCCTGCAGGTCGACGCCGTTCATGCCGGGCATCTGGACGTCGGTGACGACCACCGCGCTGGCCTTGACGCCGCCGGCCTCGATGAACTGCTCGGCCGAGCCGAACAGCGCGGCGGCGAAGCCGAGCGAGCGCACCAGGCTGCCGAGCGCCTGGCGCACCGAGTCGTCGTCGTCGATGATGGAAATGGTTAACTGTGACACTGGGCGCTCCGGTTCAGGAGGCGAAAGGCATCCTGTTCTCGCAAGCAGGATAACGGCATTCCCGGCCACGCGACATCATACCCGGGTATAGGATCCGGGTCGCGCTTGCGCCACGTCCAGGCCCAGCGCCTCGGCCATGCGCACCAGGTCGGCGAAGGTCTTGGCCTGCATCTTGCGCATCGCGTTCGCGCGGTGGATCTTGACCGTGATTTCGCTGGTGCCCACCTGGCCGGCGATCTGCTTGTTCATCAGCCCGCTCGCGGCCAGGCCCATGATCTCGCGTTCGCGCGGCGTGAGGCCGGCATAGCGCGCCGCCAGTTCGTCGGCCGCGCGTGCGCTGGCGCGCCGCTCGCCGTCGCGCGCCAGCGCCGCCGCCACCGCGTCGAGCAGGTCTTGCTCGCGGAACGGCTTGGCCAGGAAGTCGACCGCGCCGGCCTTCATCGCGCGCACCGTCATCGGGATGTCGCCGTGGCCGGTCATGAACACGATCGGCAGGTCGATCCGGCGCCGCCCCGGCTCGGCCTGGAAATCGAGTCCGCTGGCGCCCTGCAGGCGCACGTCGAGCAGCAGGCAGCAGGGTCCGTCGGGCAGCGCGCTGGCCAGGAATTCGGCGCCCGAGGCGCAGGCCACGGCCTGGAAGCCGCAGGAGCCGAGCAGGCTCGCGAGCGCGGCGCGCAGCGGGGCGTCGTCGTCGACGATGAAGACCGTCGGCGCGCTTTTTTCCGCATTCAGGTCTGCACTCATGCCGGGGCTCCCGTCACGGCGTTCGACGTATCCTCCACCTTCACTGCGGCGCACGGCAGCGTGAACGCCAGGGTCGCCCCCGGTCCGGCATGCACCATGGCGCGGATGCTGCCGCCGTGCGCCTCGACGATCGAGCGGCAGATCGCCAGGCCCATGCCCATGCCGTCGGCCTTGGTGGTATAGAAGGCCTCGAACAGGCGGCCGGCCTGCAGCTCGCTCAGGCCCGGACCGCTGTCGGCCACCTCGATCTCGACCTGATCGCCGTCCAGGCGCGTGGACAACACGATGCGTTGCTGGCGCCGCAGCCACTCCGGCGCCGCGCCGTCGATCGCCTGCATCGCGTTCATCAGGAGGTTGATGACCACCTGCTGCAGCTGGACCGCGTCCCCTGCGACCGGCGGCAGGCCGGGCGCCAGGTTCAGCTCGAGCACGATGCGGTGGTTGCTCAGTTCACGCTGGACCAGGGCCGCGGTGTCGCGCAGCAGGGTATTGACGTCGAGCGGCAGGCGCTGGGCCTCGCCCTTGCGCGCCAGCGCGCGGATACGCTGGATCACTTCGCTGGCGCGGTAGGTGTCGGCCAGGATCCGGTCGAGCGCCAGGCGCGCTTCGAGCAGGTCGGGCTCGGGACGGTTCAGCCAGCGCAGGCAGGCGTTGCCGTTGGTGGACACCGCCGCCAGCGGCTGGTTGACTTCGTGCGCGATCGAGGCCGCCAGCTCGCCCAGGGTGGTGACGCGGGTCGCGTGCGCCAGCTCGGCCTGGGTGCGGTGCAGCGTCTCGGCCGCCTCGTGGGCGGCGCTGACGTCCATCAGCGCGCCCAGGTATTCGAACTGGCCGTCGTGGACCGCCGCCAGGCGCGCGATCATGTGCACGTGCTTGACCGTGCCGTCCGGCATGCGCAGGCGGTGGCGCAGCTCGATCGTCGCCTCGCCGCGGTCGGACTGGGCGATGACGTCGTCCAGCAGCGGCCAGTCGTCGGGATGGGTGCGTTCGCGCACCAGCGCCTGCGTGGGCGTGACCTCGAGGCCGACGCCGTAGATGCGCGCGGCTTCTTCCGACCAGTGCATCGCGCCGCCCGGGGCCTGGAAGCGGAAGCTGCTGGTACGGCTGATGCGCTGGGTGCTGGCGAGGAAGGCCTCGGACAGGCGCAGCGACTCCGAGCGCTGGCGTAGTGCATCGGTGGCCGCCATGCCGGCCAGGGCCAGCACCGTGGTGATCGCGATCGCGGCGACGCTGACCAGGCAGCGCGCCATCGGGCTGGACACCACGCCGTGGTGGGTGAGGGCAAAGGCGCCCACCGTCAGCGCTGCGCAGGCGACACCGGTGAGCAGCACGCCGCGGCGCGACCAGACGCTGGTGGCGCACAGCACCACCACCACGTACAGCACCGCGATGGCGATGTCGAGCGCCGTGAAGGCGTCGACCGCGAAGATCGCGAGCGTGAGCAGCACCACCCCGGCGGCGCGCAGCTTCGAACCCGGTGACTGGAACATGTCCTCTTTCTTTTGTTATAGGCGGCGCTTGCCGCATCCCTTGTCCTGGTCTTTCGACCAACTGGAGTATATGGCAAGTAACCGGCTGGCGGGAGTAGGCCGGCATTAAACCTAGGTATAGCTAGCCGATACCAACATCGCATGGTGGGGCCGGGCTTGCCTGCCTATCATCAGTCTCATGAGCGGTCCCACGCACCGTTCCGGGCCCCGAGCGCGGCCCGCAACCTGAGAAGGATAATGAATAATGAAATGGTTCCAGGACTTGAAAATCGCCACCAAGATCATGCTGGCCGTCGCCACGATGGCGGCGCTGATGGTATTGCTGGCCGCCTTCGGCGTGGCCCAGATGGGCAAGCTGCACGCGGTGGTGGGCGAGATGCAGCACAAATGGCAGCCCAGCGTGAGCGGGATCCTGCAGATCAAGGGTTCCCTGCTGCGTTACCGCACCTATGAGGTGCAGCACGTGCTGTCCGCCGACGACGCCGATCATGCCTATTACGAGTCCGAAATGGCGCGCCAGATGGCCACCCTGCGCTCGCAGCTCGACACCTACCGCGGCCTGGCGCTCCCCGGCGCGGAGCGCGACACGCTGGCCCAATTCGAGGCGTCGCTGAACGCCTACCAGGACGCGGTGGGCCAGGTGGCGGCGCTGTCGCGGGCCGGCGACAAGGCCGCGGCGCGCACGCTGCTGAGGGGAGAATCGCGGCGCCATAACTTCCGCAGTACCGACCTGGTGAACCGGCTGGTCGACCTCGACGAGGCGGGCAGCGCGGCCGCCGCAGCGCGGGCCGAGACGGTCTATCGCCAGGCCCACGCGAGGATCGTCGCTCTGCTGGTGGGCGCGGTGATCGTCGGCGGCCTGCTGGCGTACTGGATCGCGCGCCAGATCGCGGCGCCGCTGCAAGAAGCGGTGGCGATCGCCGGACGCGTGGCCCAGGGCCGGCTCGACGGCGAGATCGTCGCCCGCGGCAACGACGAGACGGGCCAGCTGCTGGTGGCACTGGCCCGCATGCATGCGCGGCTGGAGGACATGGTGCGCCAGATCCGTGCCGGCGCGGTGCACGTCGAGCGGGTGGCGGGCGACATCGTGGCGGGCAGCCGCGAGCTGGCCCAGCGCGCCAGCACCCAGGCGGCGACGCTGGAGGAAACCGCGGCCACGATGGAAGAGATGAGCGCCACGGTCGCCAACAACGCGGCCAATGCGCTGCGCGCCAGCGAGCTGGCTGCCAGCGGCGCGCGCGCCGCGGTCGACGGCGCCGGCGCGATGGCGGAAGTGGGCGCGACCATGGACAGCATCAGCGAATCGGCACAGCGCATGTCGGGCATCGTGGCCGTGATCGACGAGATCGCGTTCCAGACCAATCTTCTGTCGCTGAACGCGGCGGTCGAGGCGGCGCGCGCCGGCGAGAGCGGGCGTGGTTTCGCCGTGGTGGCCGGTGAGGTGCGCCACCTGGCCAACCGCAGCGCCGCTTCGGCGCGCGAGATCCGCCAATTGATCGAGGAAGCGCTGGCGCGGGTGCAGGCCGGGGCCCGGGTGGCGGGCGACGCCGGCGCGGCGGTCAAGGAGGTCGCGGCCGGCGCCGGCCAGGTGGCGGCCATCATGGCCGAGATCAGCGCCGCGTCGCGCGAGCAGAGCGCCGGCGTCGAGCAACTGAGCCGCTCGCTGGTGTCGATCGACGAGGCCACGCGCCATGACGCCGAGCTGGCCGGCCACTCGCTGGCCTCGACCGCGGAACTGGAGCGGCAGGCGGTCGGCCTCGGGCGCCTGGTCGCGGCCTTCCGCCTGGCTCCAGCCACAAGCGCCCCGGCGCTGGAAGGGGATCGGCGCGGTGCGCGCAGGCTGGCTGCGCCGCAGCCGGCGTGACGGCCTCGCACTCACCTTGGCTGGAGGCCGCCATGCGTCCGAGTGAATACCTGCGCATCGCACTGATGGCCGCGGCGGTCATGCTGGTCGCGTGTGGAGCGGCCGCGATCATCGTCCATACGCCCTTGCCGCAACTGGCGATCCTCACGTGATGGGGTCGCAATCGCGCGGCATTGTCGGCTATCATGCCGGGTGCGTGAGGGACGAGGCGGTCGGTCCCTCTGCACAGCGCCCCATTGTCACTACAGTCCTTACAGGAGCACCTATGAAGAACACCATGATCCTGGCCGCGACCTTCGCCGCCGCCGCCGCGATGCCCGCAGCCCACGCCAGCGCCGACCTGGCCAAGGCCAAGGCCTGCATGGCCTGCCACACCGTCGCCTCCAAACTGGTCGGCCCGTCCTACAAGGATGTCGCGACCAAGTACGCGAAGGACTCCGGCGCCGAGGCGCGCCTGGCGCTGAAGATCCAGAAGGGCAGCAGCGGCACTTGGGGCCCGATCCCGATGCCAGCCAATCCGCAGGTCAGCGATGCGGAAGCGCAGACACTGGCCAAGTGGATCCTGGCGCAGAAATGACCGATCTGTGGCGGCGCCACTGGCGCGGTCCTTGCATACGGGCGAGGCACCTGAACGACAGGACCCGCCCATGTTCCTCCCGAATGACGTCATCGAATATCTGGACGCTCCCGGCCGTCCGCTGCGCATCCTGTGGATCGACCCGGCCGGCGCCCAGGCCTATATCTATGCGCTTGGCATTCCGGGGGCGTTGCCCCGCCCGGCGTCCCTGCGCGTCCTGTACGCCGCGCTGCGCGAGCGGCGCACGCGCCTGCTGCGGCCCGATCCCTGGCGCGCCGTCAGCCCCGCAGGCGCCCCGTCCGATAGCCAGCGCCGCCGTCAACTGAAGGCCTGGAACGTGGTGCGCACGCTGCACCAGGACCTCCCGGCGCTGTACCTGTCGCGCGAGCGCGCCGCCATGGTGGCGGCATGCAGCGCCGCGCAGGGCATCGCTCCCGCCAACATCATGCGCTACTTGCGCCGCTACTGGGAACGGGGCCAGACCCTCGATGCGCTGCTACCGGACTACGCCAATTCCGGTGCGCGCGGCAAGACGCGCGAAGCGCGCGCCGGCGTCAAGCGCGGTCGGCCGCGCAAGGGCGCGGGGCCGGGCGCCAACATCGACGATGCGCTGCGCGCGCTGTTCCGGGAGGCGGTGGCGCGCTACGCGGGCACGCACCGCCGGTTCTCGCCGGCCGCGGCCTATCGCCAGATGCTGGCCGAGCACTTCGCCGATGCCGCGCCCGGGGCCATCCCGAGCTACGGCCAGTTCAGCTACTGGATCGTGCGCGACGGCTTGCTGCCATCGGCCTGACGGGCCGCCGCCGGCCGCCCGTCGCGGTGCATCGATTATTTCTGTAACCCAATAAGGTGCGGTTCGACGCCACAGCGGTGCATGGCCGTGGCCGCGGACATTGGCGTGTCACATGGCCGTCGGCGCCGGGCCCGCTGCAGTGTCGGCGCCAGTGAATTTGAATAATGTTTGCGCTGTCACAAGTCGAGCAGCACCCGGCAGTTTCGTACGTACGAGTGTGACATGCGTCAACCCGAATTCTGTTTGCATAAATTCGCTTACAGCCTTCTTACATTTGGAGTGGCTGTAAATAAACTCTATTTTGTCCGGATGTTATAGCGCGAAATCCTCGCCTTAATGGCATGGCGATTGCTCTGAGGCCACCTGTCTGAGTCCTTTGTATTGACATGTGGAGGTGTGGATGAGCGCTGTGAAATCGCCGCTGACCCGGCGTGCTTTCCTGCACCGCGCGGCCGCCGTCGGCGGCTCGGCGCTGTTGTTGAAGTCGATGAATGCGTGGGGCATGGGGATCGCCTCGAAGGTGACGGCGCCGCCGCCGCTCACGGGCAGCGGCAAGGGAAAAAAGGTCGCGATCCTCGGCGCCGGGCTGGCCGGCCTCTCCGCGGCCTACGAGTTGCGCAAGCTGGGCTACCGGGTGCAGGTGCTCGAGGCGCGCCCCTACGCTGGCGGGCGCTGCCAGACGGCGCGCCGTGGTTTCAGGCTGCGCGAACTCGGTGGCGAGGAACAGCTGTGCCGCTTCGACCGCGGCCACTACATCAACCACGGGCCATGGCGCATCCCGCTCGACCACCAGTCGACCCTGCACTACGCCCGTGAATTCGCGGTGCCGCTCGAGGTGATGGTCAACGAGAACGACCACGCCTGGGTCTATCTTGAAGAGGGCGGGCCCTTGTCGAAGCGGCGCCTGCGCGGGGCGCAGATCAAGGCCGACATGCGCGGCCACGTCGCCGAATTGCTGGCCAAGTCGGTCCAGTCGCGCCAGCTCGATGTGCGATTGAGCAGCGAGGACCAGATGCTGCTGCTCGACTACCTGGCGCGCGAAGGTGCCCTCGGCGTGGGCGACCTGGCCTACAAGGGCCGCAGCGGGCGCGGCTTCGCCACCAATCCGGGCGCCGGCCTGGTCCCGGGCGCCGGCACGCCGTCCGACCCGCTGGCCTTCGGCGACCTGCTCGCGGCCAGGGTGGGCAAGGTGTACAGCGCGGTGCAGGAATTTCCGATGCACGCGACCATGTTCCAGCCGGTGGGCGGCATGGACCGGATCCCGCAGGCCTTCGCCGCGCGCCTGGGCGACACGATCCGCTACGGGGCCGAAGTACGACGCATCCGCCAGGACGCCGCCGGCGTCACCATCGACCTGCACGACACCGCCAGCGGCCAGGCCTCCAGCGTGAAGGCCGATTACTGCCTGTGCACCTTGCCGCTGTCGGTGCTGCGCATGATCGACACCGATTTCTCGCCCGGCTTCAAGGCGGCGCTCAAGGCCGTGCCCTATGCCCCGGTCGGAAAGATCGGCCTGCAGATGGGGCGCCGCTTCTGGGAAGAGGACGACCATATCTACGGCGGCCACGTCCTCACCGATCTCAAGGGCATCAACACGATCTCGCTGCCGTCGAACGGCTGGCAGCAGCGCAAGGGCGTGGTGCTCGGCTACTACAACTATGCGCTCGACGCCATCGAAGTCAGTGCGCTGTCGACGGCGCAGCGGACCGAATTCGCGCTGGCCGCCGGCGAGAAAATCTTTCCCGCCTACCGCAGCGCCTACGAGAACGCGTTCTCGGTGGCCTGGCACCGGGTTCAGTACAGCCTGGGCGGCTGGGCCGAATGGAACGATGCGGCGCGCCGCGACGCCTATCCGCTGCTGCTCGAGGGCGAGGGCAGGGTGCAGCTCGCCGGCGAACACCTGAGTTATCTCACCGGCTGGCAGGCCGGGGCCATCGAATCGGCCTGGCAGCAGATCGAACGGCTGCACCGGAGGGCGAGCGCATGAAGCCCATTTTCACGCTTTGGGCGCTGGCCGCCTGGCTGTGCGCGGGCCCTGCCTTGGCGCAGACGGCGCCAGACGCCGCCGACGGCAAGACCCTGTTCGCGAAGAATTGCGCGGCCTGCCACCAGGCCGACGGACGCGGCATCCCCGGCGCATTCCCGGCGCTGGCCGGCAGCGCGCTGGCGATTGGCGCGCCGGCCGAGGCGACCGAGGTGCTGCTCAAGGGACGCGGCGGCATGCCCGATTTCAGCGGCAGCCTCGATGACGCCGACATCGCGGCGGTGCTCAGTTATGTGCGCGCCAGCTGGGGCAACCGGGCCGCGCCGGTCGCGGACGCCGAGGTCGGCGCGCTGCGCACGGCCCTGCAGCTGCCGCCGGCCAGCCGCAACCGTTTCGGCAACAAGCATTGAACCGTTTTCTTCCAACCACCATGAAAGGCCTGCTGATGAAGAATGTCGACCGCCGTCCCGCCTCACGACTCGCCACCTCGCTGCTGCTCCTGCCCTTGCTGCTGCCGGCTGCAGCGGGCGCCCAGGACATCGTGCGTCACAAGATCCCGAACTCCGATTTCCCGATTGCCCAGGCAGTGAGCGTGCCGCCCAACGCCACCATCCACTTCATCAGCGGCCAGGTGCCGCCGGTCGTGCACAAGGAGCGCGATCCGAACTCGATCGCCGCCTTCGGCGACACCCGCACCCAGACGGTCGGCGTCCTGCAGCGCATCCGCGACATCCTGCAGGGGATGGGCCTGGGCATGGGCGACGTGGTCAAGATGCAGGTGTTCCTGGTGGGCGACCCGGAGCACGGAGGCCGCGCCGACGTCGCCGGCTTCATGGCCGGCTATACCCAGTTCTTCGGCGGCGCCCAGCCCAATCTGCCGGCGCGCGCGGTGATGCAGGTGGCGGCCCTGAGCAATCCGGGCTGGCTGGTGGAGATCGAGGTGGTCGCCGCGAAGAAGTAGGCAAGCAAACCGCAAGAAGCAAGCAAGGCTGTTCTCGTCTAACAATTCCAACTAGGGGAAACACATGGTCAAAGGCTTTCTTCATACCGGCATCGCCGGCCTGCTCACCTGCGGCATCTGCGCCAATGCCGCCGCCGAACCCGGCCCGGATGCCGGGCGCGACGAGGACAATGCGCCCGCCAGCGCAGCGGCGCCTGCGCCTGATGCCGCCCCGCAGGGCGTCTCGAACAGCGGCGTGGTGATCGTCACCGGCACCCGCGCCGCCGGTCTCACGGTCGAGAACAGCGCCTCGCCGATCCAGGTGCTGGACGCGGCCTCGCTGGGCCGCACCGGCCAGCCCGACCTGATCCAGGCGCTGTCGCAGAACCTGCCTTCGCTCAACGCCCAGGCCTTCGGCAGCGATATGGCGAACATGACGCTGTCGGCGCGCCTGCGCGGCCTGAGCCCGAACAATACGCTGGTGCTGGTCAACGGCAAGCGGCGCCACGGCACCGCCAACCTGGCGGTGCTGGGCGGTCCTTACCAGGGCGGCGCGGCGGCCGACCTGAACTACATTCCGGTGGCGGCGATCGACCGCATCGAGGTGTTGCAGGACGGCGCCGCGGCGCAATACGGCACCGACGCCATCGCCGGCGTGATCAACATCATCCTCAAGTCGAACAGCCGCGGCGGCACAGCCAACGTCAACGGCGGCGGCTATATGGACGGCGGCGGCCATACCGGCGACGGCATGGCCAATAACGGCCTGACCCCGTTCGCCGACGCCTTCCTGAGCCTGACCGCCGAGACCAAGTACCACGGCTTCTCGGAGCGCGGCGGCATCGATCCGCGCGTGGTCGACCCGGCCATCATGGCCGAAATGCCGTCCCTGGTCAACGCGCCCGGCTACCCCTACCTGAACAAGATCCAGGGCGACGCCCAGTATCGCCAGCACATCGCCGCCGCCAATTTCGGGGTCGACTTCGGCGCCGACACGTCGCTGTACAGCTTCGCGACCTATGGCAAGAAGGAAGCGCGCGCCTGGGAGAACTACCGCATGCCGAACCGGCTGCCGCAAATCTATCCCTTCGGCTTCAGCCCGCAAGAGACCTTCGACGAGGAAGACTATGCCTTCACCCTCGGGATCAAGGGCCGGCTGTTCGGGGCCTAGAACTGGACCTGTCCAGCACCTACGGCAAGGACGTGACCAAGCTCGGCGTGGCCAACTCGGCCAACATCTCGCTGTACACCAACACCGGCGCCACGCCGCTCGAATTCGATGCCGGCGAATTCCGCGCCAGCCAGTGGGCCAATAACTTCGACCTGAGCCGCGAATTCGACGTCGGCTGGGCCTCGCCGCTGACCTTGGCCCTGGGCCTCGAGCACCGCCGCGACACCTACGAGATCGTGGCCGGCGACGCCGCGTCGCGCTACAAGGAAGGCTCGCAGTCGTATCCCGGCTTCTCGCTCACCGACGCCGGCAGCCATAGCCGCAACAACAAGGCGGCTTACGTCAACCTGGCGGTCCAGCCGCTGCCCGGCTGGACGGTGGACATCGCCGGCCGCTACGAGCGCTTCAGCGACTTCGGCAACGCCAAGGTCGGCAAGCTGACCAGCCGCTACGACTTCTCGCCGGCGGTGGCGCTGCGCGCGACCTACAGCAACGGCTTCCGCGCGCCGACGCTGGCCGAGTCGTATTATTCGGCCACCAACGTCTCGCCGCGCAGCGCCTTCGTGCAGCTGGCGCCTAATTCACCAGGCGCGCGGCTGGTGGGCATCAATGGCCTCAAGCCCGAAGCCTCGACCAATATCAGCGCCGGCCTGGTGCTCAATCCGCGGGCCGGCCTGGCGATCACGCTCGACGCCTACCAGATCACGATCCGCGACCGCATCGTCGGCAGCGGCGCCCTGTATGGCTCCGGCGGTGCGGTCAATGCGCCGGCAGTGACGGCGGCGATCCTCGCCAACGGCAACGTGCTCGATCCGACCGTGGTCCAGACCGGGATCAACATCTTCTCCAATGCGGTCAATACGCGCAGCCGCGGCATGGAGGCGGTGGCCACCATGACCAGCAACTACGGCAGCTACGGGCGGGTCGACTGGTCGGCGGCGGCTAACTACAACCATGTGGAGGTCATCAAGATCAACCAGGCGCCGCCCGAGCTGCAACCGCAGACCCTGCTCGACGAGACCGCGATCTCGCACCTGGAGACCGCCTCGCCGCGCATGCGGGTCAACCTGGGCGCACTGTGGAAGGTGGGCGCATGGACCGTCAACCTGCGCGAGAACTACTTCGGCAAATCGTCGGAGCAGTTCTCGTCGGACGGTTCGGTCTACTATGAAAACAAGATCAAACCCAAGCTGCTGACCGATCTCGAGGTGAGCTACCAGTTCAGCAAGGCCTGGACCCTGTCGCTGGGGGCGAACAACCTGTTCAACGAGTACCCGGACATGGTCAACCCGCTGGTGCTGGCCGAGCAGCGCGCCAACCTGGACAACGGCGCGGTGACGATCTATCCGGCCTTCTCTCCCTTCGGCATCAATGGCGGCTATTACTACGCGCGCGCCAGCCTGAAGTTCTGACCGGACGGCGCGCGGTGGGCGGCGGCGTGGCGGCCGCCCACCGGGCTTTTGGGTCATGTTCGAAAATTTCGATGAAAGGCCGCTAAATTACCCGTTTTTCAACTCTTCGTGGCGCGAGCATAATGACTCCATCGCATCGAACGCAAGACAGATCGACCGGCGGATTCCCCGCCCTGGCGATCGAGCGCTTCGATGATCACCCCCACGAAAGGATGACACCATGTTGAACGTACGTAAAAGCAATGAACGCGGCGGCGCAAGCTTTGGCTGGCTGGACTCGAAGCACACCTTCTCCTTCGGCCACTACCACGATCCGAAGCATATGGGCTTCGGTCCGCTGCGCGTCATCAACGAAGACAAGGTGCAGCCCGGCCGCGGTTTTGATTCGCACGGCCACCGCGATATGGAGATCATTTCCTATGTGCTCGACGGCGCGCTGGAGCACAAGGACAGCATGGGCAACGGTTCGGTGCTGCGCTACGGCGACGTGCAGATCATGAGCGCGGGTTCAGGGGTGGTGCACAGCGAGTACAACCACTCGAAAACAGAGGGCGTGCACTTCCTGCAGATCTGGATCATGCCGAACGTGGGCGGCGCCGAGCCGCGCTACGAAGAAAAGCACTTCGACACGGCCGACAAGACCGGCAAGCTGCGCCTGATCGGGTCGCCCGACGGCCGCGAAGGGTCGGTCTCGATCCGCCAGGATGCCGCCCTGTATGCGACCATCCTCGATGGCGAGGACGAGGTCAAACATACTCTGGGCGCCGGCCGCCAGGCCTATGTCCACGTGGTGCGCGGCCAGGTGACGGTCAATGGCATCGCCCTGGAAGGCGGCGACGCACTGAAGGTCAGCGGTGAAGAAGCCGTGACCCTGGCCCAGGCCGCCGGCGCCGAAGTGTTATTGTTCGACCTGCCACAGTAAGCGACCATCAGCAGCCATGTAAAACGCCGTCCCGCCAGCGGGGCGGCGCCTCGATCACCACGATAACAGGAGACGACGATGCAAGTGACGACCACCCGCGGCAACGATAAGCTTCAATACAAGATCAGGATCGGCAAGCACGAGCTGATTGCCGACGCCCCCGAAGCCTTCGGCGGCGACGACAGTGGCCCTGAACCCCACGATCTGCTGGCCGCGTCCCTGGCCGCCTGCACCGCGCTGACCGTGACGATGTACGCGAAGCGCAAAGGCATGCAACTCGACGACGTGCGGGTCGCGATCGACCACGGCCAGCAGGACGGCGCCTACGAACTGCGCCGCCACATCGAATTCGTCGGCCAACTGAGCGAGGACGAACGCGCTCGCCTGCTCGACATCGCCAACAAGTGCCCGGTCCACAAGACCCTGTCCGGCACGATCCACATCCACACCGAGGGGGTTTAAGCCTCGGCCGGCCCCGCGCACGGGTCGGGCAGCATGCGGGCGAATGCGCCACCCGTGCGCATGCGCTCGATCCACCACTTGAGCGCGGCGCCATCCTCGCCGCTGCGCCAGGCGAGATAGAAAGTCTCGTCCGCCTTCGGCTCCACCACCTGTTTTTCGATCAGCAAGCCTTGGTCGATGGCCGGTCGCGCCCATGCCTCCGGTAGAAAGCCGAAGCCGAGGCCCTGGACCTGGAACTCGTACTTGGTGCGCATATCGGGCACCGCCAGCGTCTCTTGCCCGAACAGCAGGCCGACCGTGCGTGCGCCAAGCACCCGCGCCGAGTCCGAGACCGAGATCGCCCGGTAGGGCAGCAGGTCGGTCTTGTCGAGCGGATGCTCGAGCCGCGCCAGCGGATGGTGCGGGGCGACCGTGAACACGAAGGCGCTGGTGCCGAGCGGTTCGGCGGTATAGCCGCCGCCCGACGGGCCCTCGCCGGCGGCGCCCACCAGCAGGTCGACACGGCGGTCGAGCAGGGCGTCCCAGGTGCCCGACAGCGACTCGCGCACGATGCGCAGCCGGGTCTGGTCGGCCACGCCATAGAAGGCTTCGATGTCGGGCTGCAGCGCGCCGGCCGACAGCACCGAATCCATGCCCAGGGCGATCTCGGTTTCCCAGCCCGAGGCCACGCGCCGCACCCGCGATTCGAGGTCGCCGGCGGCGCGCAACAGGTAGCGGCCTTCCTTGAGCAGTTCCTGGCCGGCGGCGGTAAGCGTCACCTTGGGGCCGAAGCGGTCGAACAGGCGCACGCCCAGGTCATCCTCGAGCTTGGAGACCGTGTAGGAGATGGTCGAGGGCACGCGGAACAGTTCTTTCGCAGCCCCGGCGAAGGAGCCGCGGCGGGCGATGGTTTCGATGATCTGGAGGGCGTCGAGGCTGAGCTTGAGCAATTGTAGGTCCCGTGGTGCGTGATGGCGCAATGGTAGCGCCAAGGCGCGCAACAATCCAAGCCCCCGGGCTTTGAAAATAGCAATCTGATTCTATCGCCGCGGCGATGGTCTAACGATACTGGAATGAACGGGCGCCGATTTGGCGCCTCCCGCAAGGAGGAGCTGGACATGTATCTGATTTCACTGGGCGCCGGCATCCTGGCCGGCCTGTTGTACGGCCTGATCAACGTGCGCTCGCCGGCGCCGCCCGCCATCGCCCTGATCGGCCTGCTCGGCATGCTGATCGGCGAACAGATCGTCCCGGTCGCCAAGCGCCTGATCGAGGGCGCGCCGATCACCGCCAGCTGGTTCGCCAGCGAATGCAAACCCAAGATCACCGGCGTGGCCGCCAAGGCGCCGGAGCCTGGCGTCAAGGACGGCCCGCGCCAGGGCTGATCCTCACATTTTCATCACCAAAAGGAGAACATCATGAGCAATCCAAAACTCGAAGTCCTGACCCCGCAGAATTCGCAGCTGATCGTCATCGACCACCAGCCGCAGATGGCGTTCGGCGTGCAGTCGATCGACCGCCAGACCCTGAAGAACAACGTCGTCGGCCTGGCCAAGGCGGCCAAGGTGTTCAACGTCCCGACCACGATCACCACGGTCGAAACCGAATCGTTCTCGGGCCACACCTACCCGGAGCTGCTGGACGTGTTCCCGGGCCATCAGATCCTGGAGCGCACCTCGATGAACTCGTGGGACGACCAGAAGGTGCGCGATGCGCTCAAGGCCAACGGCCGCAAGAAGGTCATCGTGGCCGGCCTGTGGACCGAGGTGTGCAACACCACCTTCGCCTTGTGCGCGATGCTGGAAGGCGACTACGAAATCTACATGGTGTCGGACGCCTCGGGCGGCACCACCAAGGAAGCGCACGACATGGCCATGCTGCGCATGGTGCAGGCCGGCGTGGTGCCGGTGACCTGGCAGCAGGTGCTGCTCGAGTGGCAGCGTGACTGGGCCCACCGCGACACCTATAACGACGTGATGAAGATCGTCACCGAGCACTCGGGCGCCTACGGCATGGGCGTGGACTATGCCTACACCATGGTCCACAAGGCCCCGGCGCGCGCCCAGGGCACGCACGAGGTGCTGGCGCCCGTTCCAGCACGCTGAGTTTTACCGAAGTTCTCGCCGCCGCACGCCCTCCAAAGCGCGCGGCGGTTGCCGCAAACCCGCCGGGCGCGTCACGCCCGGCGACATTTGGAGTACACGCATGAACCAAGCACAGTCCACCCCGCCGCTTATCCTCATCAACGGTTGCTTCAACACGATCGACCGCGAGCAGCCCCAGGCCAGCGCCGTCGCCATCCAGGACGGACGCTTCCTGGCCGTGGGCGACACCGACTACGTGATGCGCCACCGCCGTGACGGCAGCCAGGTGATCGACCTGAACGGCCGCACCGTCGTGCCGGGCCTGAACGACTCGCACCTGCACCTGATCCGCGGAGGCCTCAACTACAACCTCGAGCTGCGCTGGGAAGGCGTGCCCTCGCTGGCTGACGCCCTGCGCATGCTGAAGGAACAGGCCGACCGCACGCCGAATCCGCAGTGGGTGAGGGTGGTGGGCGGCTGGAACGAATTCCAGTTCGCCGAGCGCCGCATGCCGACGCTGGACGAGATCAACGCCGCCGCGCCGGATACGCCGGTGTTCATCCTGCACCTGTATGACCGCGCCTTGCTCAATCGCGCGGCCCTGCGCGCGGTGGGCTACACGAAAGACACGCCGAATCCCCCGGGCGGCGAGATCGTGCGCGATGGCGCCGGCAACCCGACCGGCATGCTGATCGCGCGTCCGAACGCGATGATCCTGTACGCGACCCTGGCCAAGGGCCCCAAGCTGCCCTACGACCTGCAGGTGAACTCGACCCGGCAGTTCATGCGCGAACTGAACCGCCTGGGCCTGACCAGCGCGATCGACGCCGGCGGCGGCTTCCAGAATTACCCCGAGGACTACGCGGTCATCGAGCAACTCGACAAGGCCGAGCAGCTCACCATCCGCATCGCCTACAACCTGTTCACCCAGAACAAGGGCAAGGAGCTGGAAGACTTCCAGCGCTGGACCGGCATGGTGACGCCGGGGCAGGGCAGCGACTACTACCGCGCCAACGGCGCCGGCGAGATGCTGGTGTTCTCGGCGGCCGACTTCGAGGATTTCCTGGAGCCGCGCCCGGACCTCGATCCCGGCATGGAAGACGAACTCGAACGCGTGGTGCGCCACCTGGTGGCCCAGCGCTGGCCGTTCCGCCTGCATGCGACTTATGATGAATCCATCTCGCGCATGCTCGACGTGTTCGAGAAGGTCAACCGCGACATCCCGTTCGACGGCCTGCACTGGATGTTCGACCACTGCGAGACCATCACCCAGCGCAATATCGACCGCGTCGCCGCGCTCGGCGGCGGCATCGCGATCCAGCACCGCATGGCCTTCCAGGGCGAGTATTTCGTCGAGCGTTATGGCAGCGCGGCGGCCGAATCGACGCCGCCGGTGAAACGGATGCTGGAAACCGGCGTGCCGGTCGGCGCCGGCACCGACGCCACCCGCGTGGCCAGCTACAACCCGTGGACATCGCTGTACTGGCTGGTGACGGGCCGCACCGTGGGTGGCCTGCCACTGTACGGCACCGCCGGCCACTTGCCGCGCCAGGTAGCGCTGGAACTGTGGACTGCGGGCAGCGCATGGTTCTCCAACGAGCAAGAGCGTAAAGGTCGCATCCGCGAAGGCATGCTGGCCGACCTGGCGGTGCTGTCGCAGGATTTCTTCAGCATCGACGCCGAAGAGATCAAGGCGATCGAATCGGTGCTGACCGTGGTCGGCGGCCGCATCGTGTACGGCGCCGCTGAATTCACCAGCCTTGGGCCGCCGCCGATTCCGGTGCTGCCCGAATGGTCGCCGGTGAGCAAGGTGCCGGGCCACTGGAGGAAGGTCGAACCAGGAGTGCAGCAAAGCGTGCAGCAGAAAGCGCTGCCGCACCAGTGCAGCGGCCCATGCGGCGTGCACGCCCACAGCCATGACAAGGCGCGTCGCTCGAGCATGCCAGTGTCGGATTACAGCAGCTTCTGGGGCGCACTCGGCTGCAGCTGCTTCGCGTTCTGATGATGGCCGCTACTCCTGCCCCATCGCGCCTGCAGGGTTTCAATATGGGCTTCCTCGGCGGCTATGTTGATACCTTGGGCTTCATCGGCCTGTTCGGCCTGTTCACGGCCCACGTTACCGGCAACTTCGTGCTGCTCGGCGCTTCGCTGGCCGATCCGGCGAACATTCCGTCGCTGCTGAAGATCCTGGCCTTCCCGGCCTTCATCCTCGGCATCGCCGCGGCGCGCCTGCTGGTGGCGTCGTGCGAGCGGCGCGGCGTCGACGCGCATCGGCCTTCGTACCTGCTGCAACTGGTCCTGCTGATCGGCTTCATGGCCTGCGGAATGCTGTCCGAGCCGGTGGCGCGCGATATGTCGGCGCTGGCCATGGCGGCCGGCCTGCTCGGCACCGCGGCCATGGGCGCCCACAGCGCGGCCAGCAAGCTGCTGCTGGCCCACCTGGCGCCGACCTCGATGATGACCGGGAACGTGACCCAGCTTGTGATCGATTCCGTCGACCAGCTGCGCGGCGCCGGCGATGCGGCCACCACGGCGCGCTGCAGCAAGTTTTTCTGGCCGCTGTTCGGCTTCGCGATCGGCTGCGCGGCGGGGGCTTTCCTGTTCCTGGCGTTCGGCTTCGTGGCGCTGATCGTGCCGGTGGCGATCCTGTGCCTGCACCTGGTCAAGCCCAGCCTGGACCAGGCCTAGGAAGGACATATGACCAAGACCCGCCTGGAGGCGTTCAGCGACGGCGTGATCGCCGTCATCCTCACCATCATGGTGCTGGAGCTGACGCCTCCGCACGGCACGACCCTCGGCGACATGCTGGCGGTCGTGCCGGGCTGGTTGCGTTATGCCCTGAGTTTCGTCTACGTCGGCATCTACTGGGTCAACCACCATGCGCTGTTCGAGCGCGTGGAGCGGGTCGACTGGGCGACGCTGTGGGCCAACCTGCACCTGCTGTTCTGGATGTCGCTGATCCCGTTCGTGACCGCCTGGGCGGCCGAATACCCGACGGCGCCGGCGCCGGTGGCCCTGTACGGCGTGGTGCTGTTCCTGTGCTCGGTGTCCTTCATGCTGCTGTCGTGGCGCCTGGGGACGCTTGCCGGCCTGGATCATGCCCATACCTGGCAGAACGCCAAGAACCGGCTGTCGCTGGCCATGTACGCGCTGGCGGTGGGGGTATCGCTGTGGCAGCCGCCGCTGGCGGCGCTGATCCATGTGCTGCTGGCGGCGCTATGGCTGGTGCCGAACCGGATCGAGCGGGGGGCGTCGTGACTGGACGCCACGTGGCGGCGCTGGCATGATGCCCGTCGCCAGCCAAGAACAAGAAGAGGAGCACCGTGAATAGTCAACAGCGCACCATCGACGTCCTGATCGCCGACGACCATCCCCTGATGCGCGAGGGGATCGCGGCCGTGATCGCCAGCCAGCCCGATATGCGGGTGGTCGGCGAAGCGTCCGACGGCCTCGAGGCGGTCGCGCTTTACCGCAAGCTGCGGCCCCATGTCACCCTGGTCGATCTGCAGATGCCGCACCTGAACGGCATGGACGCGATCGCCGCGATCCGGGCCGAATTCCCCCACGCCTGCCTGGCGATCCTGACCACCTTCCGCGGCGACGCCCGCGCCATGCAGGCGATCAAGAGCGGCGCCCAGGGCTACCTCCTCAAGAGCTCCTTGCGCAAGGAACTGACCGACGCCATCCGCGTGCTGGCCGCCGGTCACCGCTATATCCCGTCCGAGATCGCCGGCGAGCTGGCGCGCCACCTGGGCCAGGAAAGCCTGACGGTGCGCGAGCTGCAGGTGCTGGAGCTGATCGCCCGCGGCAACGGCAACAAGCAGATCGGCGCCGCCCTGAACCTGTCCGAGGACACGGTCAAGGGCCACCTGCGCAGCATCATGGACAAGCTGGGCGCCAATAACCGGACCCATGCCGTGACCATCGGGATCGAGCGGGGATTCCTCGAAATCTGATCCGGATCCGCCGCGACAGCAGATTCCTGCAAGACGATAGCGTGATGCTTTTGTCAGAATCGCTCACGGTTGCGGGCTGGGATTCCCGGCGCGCACATCGCCTTCGACAACGAACCGGGAGCATGCAGCATGGACAAGAACTTTACGCTTAGCAAGAAAACCGCCAACCACGGGGTTCCGTGGGAATCGATCTATGGCTACAGCCAGGCAGTGCAAGTCAAGGACGTGGTCTACCTGTCCGGCCAGCTGGGCCACGACAAGGACGGACAACTCGTCGCACCGGCGCCGCTCGACGCACAGGGCCGCCCGCTTGACTTCAGCGGCATGGAAGAACAGATGCGCCAGACCTACCGTAACGCCATCGACCTGCTGGCCCGGTTCGGCGCGACGCTGGACGATGTCGTCGAAGAAACGCTCTATGTACTTGACGTCGATGCCGCGTTTGCCGTGGCAGGCAAAGTCAGGAAGGAGTTCTACGGCATCGACCAGCCGCAATGCGCCAGTAACCTGATCGGCGTCACCCGCCTTGCATTGCCGCCGCAACTGATCGAAGTAACCTTCCGCGCCGTGCTCGCGGACGCCGGCGTCGCCTGATGCAAGCCCCCCCCACTTTAGTGGGGGTAGGCGGGGGCTCTAACTTGTCTGTGCAACATCTCCAGCGGGCGGCAACATGCTGTCCAGATCGTCTCGAACACGACCACCCTGGAGAGCACCATGCAGACCGCGCCATCGATCCCTATCGCCATCCCGTTCCGGCCCGCAGCCGAGGGCCGGGCCATCCATTCTTGCCACGGCGGCCTCCCGCGCTGGCAGGTGAGGCGGGTCACCGACTACATCGACGCCAACCTGGGCGCCACCCTGCGCACGGCCAGCCTGGCGGCAACACTGGGCCTGAGCGTCAGCCATTTCACGCGCGCCTTCAAGCACAGTGTCGGCGTGCCGCCGCGCATGTACGTGATCCGGCGCCGGCTGGCGGCCGCCTGCGAGGCGATGGTCAGCTCGAACACGCCGCTCACGACCATTGCCCACGCCCACGGTTTCTGCGACCAGTCGCATTTCACCCGCACTTTCCACGAGGTGATCGGCCTGTCGCCCCACGTATGGCGCTGCCTGAACCGGCCAGGCGTCGCCGCCGATCCGTACGAAAGCGAACAGAAGCGCACTATCGAACTGGATATGGTGGAGACTGCCTAACCCGTAGGAGTGCCCCGTGTTCGACTTCATCACCGAATTCATGCAGAGCGGCGGTTACCTGGCCGTGTTCGCCCTGATGGCGTTGGAAAATATTTTCCCGCCAATCCCATCCGAGTTGATCATGCCGTTCGCCGGTTTCGTCGCCGCGCGCGGCGACCTGAACGTGATTGGCGTGTTGATTGCCGGCACGGCCGGCTCGGTGGCAGGGGCCTTGCCCTGGTATTACGCCGGCAAGGTCTACGGCAAGGAGCGTCTGGAAAAATTTGCCGACAAGCATGCGCGCTGGCTGACCGTGACCCATGGCGACATCGAGCATGCGATGGAGTCGTTCGAGAAGCATGGACGCAAGGTCGTGCTGTTCGGGCGCCTGATCCCGGCCATCCGCACCTTGATCTCGGTCCCGGCCGGCCTGGCCGGCATGCCAATGGGGCAGTTCTTGTTGTACTCGACGGTGGGTTCGCTGGTCTGGACCGGCATCCTGACCGGCGCCGGCTACATGCTGGAAAGCCAGTATGAACGGGTGGCGCACTACGTCGATCCGGTGTCGAAGGCGATCCTGATCGGCCTCTTCGGCTGGTATCTGTACCGGGTGGCGACCTTCAAGAAGCGCGCCAAGGCCCAGTAATCTTCAGACCGCGGCGCCGCCCTCGCGCCACCACACCTGGTTGCGTCCGCTCTGCTTGGCGCGGTATAGCTGGGCGTCGGCCGCCTCGAACAGTTCGGCTGGCCCTTCGTCGCCCTCTGGATCGAGCGTGGCGCCGCCGATACTCACCGTCAGCAGCGGCGCCACGCCCGACGCCTCGTGCGCGATGCTCAGGGCGATCACCGCCTCGCGCACCCCTTCGGCCATCCGGCGTGCTTCGAACACGTCGGTTTCGGGCATCATGAGCAGCAATTCCTCGCCGCCGTAGCGCGCCGCCATATCCCCCGGGCGGCGCATGGCGGCGCCGGCCACCCGCGCCACCGAGCGCAGCGCGCGGTCGCCGCTCGGATGGCCGTAGCGGTCGTTGAACTGCTTGAAGGCGTCGATGTCGAGCAGGGCCAGCGACAGTGGTCGTCCCGAACGCCGCGCGCGCTGCCATTCGAGACTGTACATTTCGTCGAAGCGGCGGCGGTTGGCCAGTTCGGTCAGCCCGTCGATGTTCGCCAGCCGTTCCAGCATGCGGCGCTGGCGCACCACCTGAAGGTGCAGCGCCACGCGCGCCATCACCACGGTCTGGTTGAAGGGCTTGACGATGTAGTCCGAGGCGCCCATCTTGAGGCCGTTGGCCTCGTCCTCGGGGCGGTCCAGGCCCGAGATGAAGATCACCGAGATATGTGCCGTCTGCGGGTCGCTGCGCAGGCGGCGCAGCACCTCGTAGCCGTCCATGTCGGGCATCATCACGTCCAGCAGGATCAGGTCGGGCAGGTGGCGCGTGGCGCGCTCCAGGGTCTGGGCGCCGTTGCGGGCCAGCAGCACCGTGTATTCGGGCTTGAGCAATTCGCCCAGCACTTCGCGATTGATGGCGTCGTCGTCCGCCACCAGCACCTTCTGGTTCTCCACTATGTTCATCGGCTGCTTTCGAGGCTGAGGCTATGACAGAGATCGAGTTGCGCCGCCAGCGCAGCGAGCGGCGCCAGCGCGGCAGCATACTCGATATCGGCGACAGCGCGCCGCACGCCATCGAGCGCGGTGTCGTACCGGTTCGGGTCGATGCTGACCGCGAGCAGCGCTTCGAGCTGGGCCAGCGCGTCCTCGGCGCGCGCATCGTCGCTGCGCAGGTGGTCCTCGAGGCGCGCGACGATTGCCGCCAGCGCCTTCGGATCGCTCGGCTTGGGCAGGGTGGCGGCGGCCAGCTGGGCCAGGCCCGCCAGCACCGATTCGGCGGCCGCCACCAGCGCGGGCACCTGGATGCCGACCCGTTCCAGCTGGCCGGCGCGCAGGTCCTGCTCCAGGCGGCTGGCGGCGCCGGCCAGCTCGAAGGCGCCGACGTAGGCGGCGCTCGACTTCAGGTTGTGCGCCAGCCCTTGCAGGCGCGCGTGGTCGCCCGCCGCCAGCGCGTCGCGCAGGATGCGCGGCGCAGCGGCGTATTCGCGCACGAAGCTGCCGGCGCGCTTTTCCAGGCGGCGGTGCTGGCCGTCGACCTTGTCCAGGGCCAGGCGCCAGTCGATGCCGGGCACCGCCGGCAGCGTCGCCGTGGAGGCAGGGTCGTGGCCCGGGGCCTGCGCCTGGACGGCGGGCTGGAATCCCTGCGGCGCCGGGCGTCCTTCCAGGCGCGCCGGGTCGATCCACTTGAGCAGGGTGCAGAACAGCAGGTCGGGGTCGATCGGCTTGGTCACGTGGTCGTTCATGCCGGCCAGGCGGCTCAGCGCGCGGTCGCTGGCCAGCGCATGCGCGGTCATGGCCACGATCGGCAGTTCGAGCAGGCGCGCATCGAGGCGGATCTCGCGGGTGGCCGCGAGGCCGTCCATCTCGGGCATCTGGATGTCCATCAGCACCAGGTCGTAGTCGCCGGCGCGCGCCATGCGCACCGCTTCCACGCCGTTGAAGGCGACGTCCACCTGCATGCGGGCGGCGGCCATGAATTCGAGCGCCACCTCGCGGTTGTTGGCATTGTCCTCGGCGAGCAGGATGCGCGCGCCGTCCAGGCGCGGCAGGTCGGCCATGGCCGGCAAATATTTTTCCATAGGTTCGATGGGGCCAAGCTGCGGATGCAGCGCTTGCAGCAGGCTGTGATAGAGCAGGGCGGGACCGACCGGCTTGTGCAGGAAGGCGTCGACCGGCAGTTCGCCTTCTTCGCCCATCACGGTCTCGCGGGTGCAGGCCGAGATTATCAGGATCGCTGGTGGAGGGCGGTCGTGCCCGTGTTCTTGCGCGCTACTGCGGATGCGGCTGATCGTCTCCATCCCGTCCAGTCCCGGCATCAGGTAGTCCATCAGCACGACCTGGTAGGGCTGGCCGGCGGCGTCGGCGCGGGCCAGGAGCGCCAGGCAATCCTCGCCCGAAGCCGCGGTGTCGGCGCGCATGCCCAGGCCGTCCAGCATCTCGGACAGCGCGCTGCGGGCGGTGGCGCTGTCGTCCACCACCAGCGCGCGCACGTCTTGCAGCAGGGCCTGGCGTACATTGGCGGCGGCGGACTGGCCGTCGGCGATCCCGAGCGGCACGCTGAAGGTGAAGCAGCTGCCCTTGCGCTGTGCGCTGCGCACCGCGATGTCGCCGCCCATGAGTTCGACCAGCTGGCGCGAAATCGACAGGCCAAGGCCGGTGCCGCCATACTTGCGGGTGGTCGAGTTGTCGGCCTGGCTGAACGACTGGAACAGGCGTCCGATGGCTTCCTCGGTCATCCCGATCCCGGTGTCCCTGACGGAGAACGCCAGCGTCACGCGCCCGGCTACGGTCTTCTCCGCCTCGACCGCCACCACGATTTCGCCATGCTCGGTAAACTTGACGGCGTTGCCGGTCAGGTTGATCAGCACTTGGCCCAGGCGCAGCGGGTCGCCGACCAGGCGCGTCGGCACGCCGGGTCCGACCCGGAACACCAGCTCGAGGCCCTTGGCCTCGGCCTTCACCGCGGTGAGGCTGGACAGGTGTTCGAGCAGCTCGTCCAGGTCAAACTGCACTTCCTCGAGATGCAGTTTGCCGGCCTCGATGCGCGAGAAATCGAGGATGTCGTTGATGATGCCCATCAGGTGTTCGCTCGCGCCGAGGATCTTGCCCAGGTAGTTGCGCAGGGCGGGCGCCGGTTCGCTCATCAGGGCCAGCCGGCTCATGCCGATGATGGCGTTCATCGGGGTGCGGATCTCATGGCTCATATTGGCCAGGAACTCGGATTTCATGCGGGTGCTGGCTTCGGCGCGCAGCATCGCTTCGCGGATCGCCTTGGTGCGCAGGCCCAGGATGCGCATGAAGACCAGCATGTCGAAGGTGCTGCCGAACACCAGCGCGTGCATGGTCCAGAAGTTGGCCGGCAGCCTGCCGTTGATCAGCTGGGCGGTGATCAGCGCGCAGGCGAAGGCGCCGGCCCAGCCGATCAGGAAATAGGTGCCGACCATGTCGCCGGCGCGCGCGCGGCGGAAGGCGCCGGGCAGGCCGAGCAGCATCGGCAGGATCCCGAGCGTACCGACGATCATGACCAGGTAGCGATGGCTGATCAGGCCGAAGCCGAAGCCGAGCGCGGTCACCACGCACAGGCCGGCCAGCGTCTTCATCAGCAGACTGAAGATGCGGTCGCGTCCGGGGCGGGCCAGCGACTGCTCGACGAACAGGTAGGCGCCGCACGAGGCCAGGATCGAGGCAATGCCGGCCCCGTGTTCGAGCAGCCAGGCGTTGCCTGGCCAGACGTACTGGCCGGCGATGCCGAACCAGGCGGCCGAGTACACGGTCACTCCGGCCGCCAGCAGCGCGTACTTGCCGAACAGGTGGTCGCGCAACGTGATCCACTGCCCGATCGCATACAGGAACAGGGTGATGCGCAGGCCCAGCAGCAGTCCTTGCAGGATCTGCTCGCCCAGTGCATTGGGCAGCACGGCATGCGGCTGCATGAAGGTGATCGGCAGGATCTTGGGGCCGACCGAACGCACGCGCAGCAAGACCGTGTAGTCGGTGCCGGGAATCAGGCGCAGCAGGGCGCCCGGAACCCGGCCGGCAAGCGATTCGCCGGACGGCGCCTGCATGCGGCCCAGGCTCGCGATCTTCTCCAGGCCTTCGGGGCGGGCCAGGTAGACGTCCAGTTCGTCGAGCAGGGCGTAGTCGACCTGCAGTACCCAGCCATTGGTGGCGTCCTTCGGCACCGTCACCGGGATGCGCAGCCAGGTGGTCCCGGGCAGCATGCCCAGGGTCGCGTAGGCGGTGCGCGGCTGCTCGAAGCGCTCCGGGGCCGCCAGCGCGGCCGCCGCGTCCAGGCGGTTGTCGGCGTCGTGCAGGACAGTCACGGCGGGCCAGGCCTCGATCACCTGGGCGTCGCGCGCCAGCTGCAGCGGCGCCGCTTGCGCCGGCAACGCGCAGAGAATCAGAAGGATGAATGCCATCGCCAGGCGCACGAAGGCGCCAGGGGCCGGGAGGTGCGGGACAGATGGCGTGGGCGTCATGGATCTTTCGATGGAAGCGGCAGGCGAACCGCTCGGCAGTCTAGCAGGAAGACTCTGCCGTGGACAGTGCCTGTGCGCCCCGCGACCGGCCCTGGGTGGCGCGCGGTAGCGCGGCGCAGTACCGGGCCGCGCAGTACCGGGCCGATGACCGTGGCGGCGCGCCGCCTCAGACACTGTCCTCGGTCTGGGGCACAATCCGGACTCCAATCCGCTGTGCCAGCCGCGCCAGCGGCGCCAGCGCGGCGCCGTATTCGACCTCGTCGATGGCGCGCCGCAGCGGCGCCAGGTCCTGCGCGTACGGGCCGCCGGCCAGCAGCGCCTCGAGGTGGTCGAGCGCGTCCTCGGCGCGGGCATCGTCGGCGCGCAGCCAGGCGTCGAGGCGGGCGAACACCTCCGCCAGCGCCTGCGGATCGGTCGGCTGCGGCCGGCCGGCGGCCGCCAGCTGGGCCAGGCCTGCCAGTACCGGTTCGGCGGCGGCGATCAGGGCCGGCACCTGGACCCCGATCCGTTCATGCAGTCCGGTGCGCAGGTCCTGGTCGAGGCGGCCGGCGGCGGCGGACAGCTCGAAGGCGCCGATATAGGCCGCGCTCGATTTGAGGTTGTGCGCCAGCGACTGCATGCGCGCATGGTCGCCGCCGTTCAATGCCTCGCGCAGGATGTCGGGCGCGCTGCCGTATTCGCGCACGAAACTGCCGGCGCGTTTTTCGAGCCGGCTGCGCTGGCCGTCGACATTGTCCAGGGCCAGGCGCCAGTCGATTCCAGGCACGGCCGGCAGGGCGCGCGCGCCCGTCGCCGGCTGCGCCGTCGCCGCTCCTTGCCCCGAGGCTTGCGGGATGGCGCGGCCGGCGAGGCGCGCCGGGTCGATCCACTTGAGCAGGGTGCAGAACAGCAGGTCGGGGTCGATCGGCTTGGTCACGTGGTCGTTCATGCCGGCCAGGCGGCTTTGCGCGCGGTCGCTGGCCATGGCGTGCGCCGTCATGGCCACGATCGGCAGCGTGCGCAGGCGTGGATCGAGGCGGATCTGGCGCGTGGCCGCATGGCCGTCCAGCTCCGGCATCTGGATGTCCATCAGCACCAGGTCGTAGTCGCCCTCGCGCGCCATGCGCACCGCTTCCACGCCGTTGAAGGCGACGTCGACCTGCATGCGCGCGGCCGCCATGAAGTCGAGCGCGACCTCGCGGTTGTTGGCGTTGTCCTCGGCCAGCAGGATGCGCGCGCCATCCAGGCGCGGCAGGTCGGCCATGATGCCCGGCGGCTTGCGGTCGGCGCCTTCGTCGACGCTGTCCTGCGCCGGCGCGGCGTGCGGATGCAGCACCTGCAGCATGCTGTGGTATAGCAGCGCCGGGCCGACCGGCTTGTTGATGAAGGCGTCGACCGGGAGCTCGCCGGCCGTTTCCAGCACCGCTTCGCGGCCGACGGCCGACACCATCAGGATCGCCGGCGGCGTGGCCCCGGCCACGTAGGCGGGGATGCGGCGGATGGTGGCGATGCCGTCCAGGTCGGGCATCAGGTAATCCATCAGCACGATCTGGTAGGGGCGGCCTTCGGCCTGCGCCGCGGCCAGCATGCGCAGGCATTCCTCGCCCGAGGCGGCGCTGTCGGCCTGGGCGCCGAAGGTGTCGAGCATCTCGGCCAGCGCGGCGCGCGCGCTGGCGCTGTCGTCGACCACCAGGGCGCGCAGGTCGGTCAGGATCGCCGGGCGCAGCGCGCCGGCGCCGCCCTGGCCGTCGTCGATCCCGAGCGGGACGGTGAAGGTGAAGCAGCTGCCGGCGCCGGGCGTGCTCTGGACCGAGATCGTCCCTCCCATCAGCTCGACCAGTTGGCGCGAGATCGACAGGCCGAGGCCCGTGCCGCCGTATTGGCGGGTGGTCGAGCTGTCGGCTTGGGTGAAGGAGTCGAACAGGTATTCGAGCTGGCCAGCGGTCATGCCGATACCGGTGTCGCTGACCGAGAACGCCAGCATGACCCGGCCGTCGCCGGCCGCACCGGGCCGCGCCTCGACCGCGACCACGATCTCGCCGTGCTCGGTGAACTTGACCGCGTTGCCGGTCAGGTTGATCAGCACCTGGCCCAGGCGCAGCGGATCGCCCACCAGCCGCGCCGGCACGCCGGGCCCGACCCGGAATACCAGCTCGATGCCCTTGGCGTCGGTTTTTACCCCGACCAGGTTGGACAGCTGTTCGAGCATCTCGTCGAGCGAGAACGGCACCGCCTCCACCGACATCTTGCCGGCCGCGATCTTCGAGTGGTCGAGAATGTCGTTGATGATGCCCAGCAGGTGTTCGCCGGCGCCGAGGATCTTGGAAAGGTAGTTGCCCAGCCTTGGATTCGGATCGGCCATCAGGGCCAGCCGGCTCATGCCGATGATCGCGTTCATCGGGGTACGGATCTCGTGGCTCATATTGGCCAGGAACTCGGACTTCATGCGCGCCTCGGTCTCGGCGCGCTGCATCGCCTCGCGCAGCGCCTTGGCGCGCAGGCTCAGGATGCGCATGAAGACCAGCATGTCGAAGGTGATCCCCAGTTGCAGCGAGTGGGCGGTCCAGAAGTTGACCGGCACCTCGCCGGCCGCGAGCAGGGTCTGGGTGATCGTGCCGCCGTAGCTGGCCACCCAGCTGATCAGGAAATAGGCGCCGATCGCGTCGCGTTCGCGCATGCGCCGGAATGCGGCCGGCACGCCGAGCAGCATCGGCACCGCGCCGACCGTGGAGGTGATGACGATCATCGGCAGGTGCGCGATCCAGTCGAAGGCCCAGGCCACGGCGGACAGCGCGCAGATCGCCGCGCCGCTGCGCATCACGATCCGGAATTTGCGGTCGCGCCCGGGCCGCGCCATGATCTGCTCGACGAACAGGTAGGCGCCGACCGAACCGATCATCGACGCGATCCCCATCATGTGCTCGCTGAGCCACAGGTGGTCGCGCCACAGGAACTGTTCGGCCGTGCCGTACCAGGTCGCAAGGTAGACGGTCAGGCCGCCGATGAACAGCGCATACTTGAGGAACAGGCCGTCGCGCAGGGCGACCCACTGGCCAAGGCTATACAGCACCAGGCAGGCGGCGATGCCGAACAACAGGCCTTGCAGCATCTGCTCCACGAGCGAGGCCTGGTGGAAGGCGTCCGGCTGGAAGAAGGTCACCGGCAGCAGCTTCGGACCGCGCGACTGTACCCGCACCAGCAGGGTGTAGTCGTGGCCGGGCGTGAGCTCGAGCGCGATGGCGGGGACGCGCCCCTTGAGCGCGCCTTCCATATCCTGGCGCCGGCCGGTGGCCGCCAGCTTGCGCAGCTCCTTGCCATCGACCAGGTAGACGTCGAGGTATTCCAGCAGGGCGACGTCGAACTGCACCACCCAATGCGCAGGGGCGTCGGACGCGACCCGGAACGGGATGCGGATCCAGCTCGGCGCCGGATTCAGGCCCAGGGTGCCATAGGCCTTGTCGGGCGCCGTGAAGCGTTCCGGCGCGGCCAGGGCGCCAGCCGCGTCCAGGGTCTTGCTGGTGTCGCGCAGCAGGCTCGCCGCGGGCCAGCCTTCGACCGCCGGGGTGTCGGCGGCCAGGAGTACGACGCTGGCCGGGGCAGCGCCGGCGCCGGTGGACAGTAAAAGGCAGAGCGCCAGGCCGAGGAAGATGGACAGGGCGCGCATGGTCAAGCCGCCCGTTGGTCTGCTTCGGCGTCAGCGCCGGCGACTGCCGCTGCCGTGGCGCGGTGCCCGGCCAGCCGCGCTTCGAGCCGGTTCATCCAGCGCGGCGCGCGTGGGTCGTGACGCCACTGGCCGAGCGCATCCTGCACCTGGCCCAGCAGCGCGTCGGGCAGGCGCAGGGGCCGGGTCTGGTCCATCAGGAAGCGGGTCACCAGGCGGTAGCCGAAGGCGCGCGTGAGCATGCGGCTGATCGAGAAGCCCGGCACGATGAGGCGCACGGTGGCGTCGATGGCGCGCACCACGGCCAGGCCGCCCGCGAACACGAGCCGTGAGAACAGCGGCTGGCGCTTGTTCAGTCCCAGGTCGGCGCTGGCGTCGCGGCCGCACAGGTGGCGCGTGAGCAGGGTTGGGAAGGGCTTGAACAGGCGCAGCGGAATCTCGTCTTCCATGGCGCGCATCAGGGCCGCCGCCAGGGCCGGGCGCGGGTCCGGCGCGCGCACCAGTTCCCGGCCGCGCGCCTGGATCTCCGTGAACGCTTGCTGCGCCTGTTCCATGGTATCGGGCATCAGGGAGCGCTCGATGCCGAGCATGTGGCCCAGCACGTTCCAGGCATGCAGGTAGTCTGCCTCGTCCTGGCGCTCCAGGCCCAGGCCCAGCTTGCACAGGCTGCGCAGGAACACATAGTGGAAGGTCAGCAGGGTATAGGCCAGCTCTTCCTGGTTGCACGGCAGGCCGTTGCGCGCGGTGTCCCAGCCGTGGGCATACAGCGTGTGATAGATGCCGCCGCCGGCCGGCAGCAGCGGCCGCACGGGGCCGGCGCCGAGCGAATCCTCGGGTGAGCCGCGCAGGATCAGGTGGCGGATGGTGGCGTGGATCAGCCTGACCTTCAGCGCCTGGGCCACGCCGGCGCCCTCGCCGGCGGTCAGCCCGCCCGCGAGCATGACGGGGAAGATCATGGCGGCGGTGGCGCGCACCCGGTAGTCGGTGTGTGCCTCGAGCTGACCTGCCGCGTGCAGCACAGCCGACAGGTCGGGCAGCACATAGCATTCCGGCAGGCTGGCGCAGAACAGCAGGGTGCAGGACAGCATGCTCATGTCCATGAACAGGCTTTCGGCGCGCGCGATGCGCTCCGGCTCGGCCCACGCGGGCAGGGCCAGGCAGCCGGCCAGGTAATCCTTCAGCGCCGCCGCGGCGCGCGGATCGAGGCCGGGGCCCGGTTGCCAGTGCGCCAGGCCGCCATTGCTATCCCAGCGCGCCAGCTCGCGATTGACCGCAGCGATGCGGTCGGCCAGCTGCTGCGGTCCATCGGCCCCGGCCAGCATGCCGGCGACGGCAAGGTCTGCAGGCGGATCGGCGCGCATGGATGGGGAAGGCATATGGGTTACATCGCGGTGCATATGAGCTCCTGCTACGGCGGTGGGTATCGTGAGAATGCAGCTCCGGTTCAGAAGCGCAGGTCCAGGCGCAGGTCGGCGGTGCGCGGCGCGGTCGGCGTGGCCATGCCGAAGCTGTCGATCAGCGATGGCCGCACCGAGTTCTCCAGATTGCGCACGCGCGCCAGCAGACTCCAGTTCGCTGCCGACGGCTGGTAGCGCAGGGTGGCGTCGGTCGTGGTGTGCGCCGGGATACGGTATTCCAGCAGGTTGCTCGGGATCGTGATCGCGTAATCGGCGCTGCGGCGCGAGAACACGCCGGCGTGCAACTGCCCGTCCTGCACGTGGAAGCGGTGCTCGTAGCCCAGAGTGTAGACGTGGCTCGGCGCGCGGTCCAGCTTGCGGCCGGCCCAGGACACGCCGACGTTCGGGCTATAGACCGCGTAATGGGCGTCGAGGAAGGTGGCGCCGTAGCGCAGGCGGCCGTTGGCGCCGACCCGCAGCTCGCCCTCCAGCTCCAGGCCGCGCGAGCGGGCCTGGCCGGCATTGCGCGTCAACAGGCGCGGGGCGCCCGAGACGATCGCATTGCTGCTCAGTTGAAGGTTGGTGTAGTCGTAGTAGAAGGCGGCGGCATTGAAGCTGAGGCGCCCGTCCAGCAGGCGCGACTTGAGGCCAGCCTCCCAGGCGCGCAATTCCTCGGGCTGGTAATACAGGTAATCCTGTTCGACCGCGGCGGCGGCAGGGCAGGCGACGCCGCCAATCTCGGCGCCGGCCACGCAGCCGTCATTGAAGCCGCCGGCCTTGTAGCCGGTCGCCAGGCTGCCGTACAGCAGCGTGCCCGGGGCCAGGTCGTATTCGGCGCCCAGGCGCCAGGTGGTGCGCGAGGTGGACAGCTCGGCGGCGTTCGGCAGGCGGCGGTCGGTGGCCGGATTGAACACCGGTCCCTGCTGGAAGTCGGTCGAGCCGACGCGGTCCTTGTCGTCCTCGGTGCGGCGCGCGCCGGCCGTCAGGCGCAGCCCATCCAGCACGCGCCAGGTCAGCTGGCCGAAGACTGCGCGGCTTTCCGCCTGGGTGTGCAGGGGGAAGGAGTAATACGGCGGCAGGCCGACCGGCTGCAGGCCCTGGAAGGCGTACGAGGTGTTGGAGTCTTCGCTGAAATAGTACAGGCCGGCCTGTGCGCTGAGCGGACCGCTGCCATTCGTGGCGATGCGCAGCTCGTGCGAATCCTGTTCGTTGTGGCCGTCGTAGTTGTTGACCACGCCGAGGGCCAGGGTCGGGGCCACGCGGTAGAAGTAATTCTGGCGGATTGCCTGGTCCAGCTTGCGGTGCGAGCCCAGGTAATACACAGTGGCCGGGCCCAGGTCCCAGCTCAGGTCGGCCGACAGGCCGCGCGCGCGGCGGTCATGCCAGCCCTGCACCGGCGTCATGTTCGGCGGCCGGAAGCTGTTGGTCAGGCGCTCGTCGGTAGTGCTGTCGCGCCAGACCGGGCGGCCACTGGCCACGCCGCTGAAGAAATTGGTGTCGGGGACGATGCGGTCGTTATTGCCCTCGGTCTCGCCGTGGTCGTAGCGCACCACCAGGGTGGCGTCGCGGTTCAGCTTGAGCTTCGCGGAGAGGCGCGCATCGCGTTCGTCGCGGTCCATGCCCGGACGGTGCGGCGTGCCCTGGCCGTTCTTCAGGAACGGGTCCTGGCGCAGCTGGCTGACGGCGGCGCGCAGCGACAGCGCCTCGTTGACGGGGACGTTGATCACACCGTCGACCTTGCGCCGGCCATAGGTGCCCATCTCCAGGCCGAGCGCGCCTTCGAGCAGGTCGGTCGGGGCGTTCGAGATCACGTTGACCAGGCCGGCCGTGGTGTTGCGGCCGTACAGCGTGCCTTGCGGGCCGCGCAGCACTTCGATGCGGTCGACGTCGAGCAGGTTGGCGCTCTGGCCGGCCGGACGCGCGATATAGACGCCGTCGAGCATGAAGGCGGCCGATGGGTCGCCCTTGTCAGTGGTGTCGTTATTGCTGATGCCGCGGATCGTCACGCGCAGGCCCGAGAAGGCCTGGTCGATGTGCACGTTCGGCAGGCGCGGGCCGATGTCGGCCGGGCTGATGGCGCCGAGGTCGCGCAGCTGCTCGCCGCTGACGACGCTGACCGCGACCGGGGTGCGCGAGGCCAGCGCGGCGGTGCGCTGGGCGGTGACGACGACTTCGGGCAGGGCCGTGCCATTGTCCTGGGTAGGGGGAACCTGCTGGGCGTGGGCGATGCTGCAGACGATACCGGACACCGCCGCCACCAGCAGCTTCTGCGCTGGGCGGACTTGCATTGCTTTCATGTAGACGACTCCTGTGTAGACCGATGCTTACCCGTCCTGGGTAGAACATCCTCTTATTGTTCTTTTTAGCAAATAAAATTGCGTCAGAGGATGCAAAGTCTGCCAGTCTAGCAGTTCATGACTATAGGCAATAGTGTCCAGTAAAGTTATTGAACAAAAGTGCGACCAGATTGCAACGTTGCGCGCTGCTTTCTGGTCGAACAATCAAGGCAGAAGATACGATTGTCTTGCGTAAAGCCTATCGCTGCTGCCTGCCGTGTTCCAGCCGGAAGGTGCCGACCACGGCCGACAGCTGCGCCGCCTGGTCGCGCATCGCATCGGCGGCGGCCGCCGCTTCTTCGACCAGGGCCGCGTTCTGCTGGGTCACGCGGTCCATCTCGACGATGGCGGTATTGACCTGCTCGATGCCGGCGCTTTGCTCTTCGCTGGCGGCGGCGATCTCGCCCATGATCACGGTGACCTGCTCGATGCTCTGGACGATCTGCCCCATGGTGGCGCCGGCGCGCGCCACCTGCTGTGTGCCTTGCTGGACCTGGCCGACCGAGTCGTCGATCAGGCTCTTGATCTCCTTGGCCGCCGCGGCCGAGCGGTGGGCCAGGGTGCGCACTTCTCCGGCGACGACCGCGAAGCCGCGGCCTTGCTCGCCGGCGCGTGCTGCCTCGACCGCCGCGTTCAGGGCCAGGATATTGGTCTGGAAGGCGATGCCGTCGATGACGCCGATGATGTCGACGATGCGCTGCGACGAGGCGTCGATGCGGCCCATGGTACCGACCACCTCGGCCACCATGCGGCCGCCTTCGCCGGCCACGCCGGCCGCGCTGGCCGCCAGGCCATTAGCGCGCCGCGCATGCTCGGTATTCTGGCGCACGGTCGAGGTGAGTTCTTCCATCGAGGCCGCGGTTTCTTCCAGCGAGCCGGCCTGCTGTTCGGTGCGGCTCGACAGGTCCTGGTTGCCGCTGGCAATCTCGCCGGATGCGACCGAAATGGTGGCGGTGCCGTCGCGCACCTGGCCGACGATGGTCGCCAGGCTGCCGTTCATGCGCGACAGCGCCGACATCAGCTGGCCGACCTCGTCGCCGCGCTCGAGCACCTGGCGGCTGAACTGGCTGGTCAGGTCGCCGCCGGCCACGCGCTCGGCCACGTCGACCGCCTGGCGCAGCGGCGCCGTGATCGAGCGGCTGATGAACCAGGCGCAGGCGGCGCCCAGCAGCAGGGCCGCGCCGCCCAGCGTGAACAGGATCACGCGGGTGCTGGCGTAGGACGCCAGGATCGACTGGGCCACGCCGTCGGTGGCGGTGATCTGCATATTGGCGAACTTGTCGACCGTGGCCAGGTAGGACACGGTGCGCGGGCTCAGCTGATTACGGTAGATGTCGTCGAGCCGGGCGCGGTTGTCTTCGCGCTTGGCCTGGAACAGGGCATCGCGCGCGGCCATATAGCCGATGCGTTCTTCCTTGACGAGCTTGAACTGTTCGCGCACACCGGGGTTGCGCAGTGACTCCTCGATCTCCTTCTGCAGCACGTTGGAACGGCTGGTGATCCCCTGGCGCTTGGGACCGACCACGTCGAGGATGCCGGCGTCGGGCGCGTAATAGACGGTTTCGTTGATGGCGCTGTTGATTTCGATATTGCGGCGCCACTCGGCGACGCTGCGCTGGTTCTTGATGCTGGTATTGACCAGGCGGTCGGTCAGGTCCGCCGCCGACTGCATGCGCGTCAGGGCGGTGGCACTCATGGCGAGCAAGAGTACGAGAACAATGGCAAAGCCGAGGCCCAGGCGGGCGCCGATATTCAGTTTTTTCACGAGGGTAGTTTCCAGTCTGCTTGGTGACTGCAGGCTGGCCGCGGGCGCGGCCGGACCGGCAGGCGCCGCGCGCGGCGCCATGTCGAAGACCCCTAGTATAACCCGCAAAACCGGCAAGACAATTGCCTTGCGGCAAATTTGCAACATGCGTAGTACTACGCATGTTGCAATTGCCAGTTGCGGAAGGCCGTTGCCGGGGACCGATCCGTCAGGCCGGCAGGGCGGCGCGTACCGGCCGTTGCTGCGGCTTAGCCCTGGCGGCTTCGCCACTCCCGAGGCGGAAGGTGCCGACCACGGCCGACAGCTGCCCGGCCTGCTCGCGCATCGCGTCGGCGGCGGCGGCCGCCTGTTCGACCAGGGCCGCGTTCTGCTGGGTCACGCGGTCCATCTCGGCGATGGCGGTATTGACCTGCTCGATGCCGGCGCTTTGTTCTTCGCTGGCGGCGGCGATCTCGCCCATGATCACGGTCACCTGGCGGATGCCGTCCACAATCTGCACCATGGTGGCGCCGGCGCGCGCCACCTGCTGCGTGCCTTGCTGGACCTGGTTCACCGAGTCGTCGATCAGGCCCTTGATTTCCTTGGCCGCTGCGGCCGAGCGGTGGGCCAGGGTGCGCACCTCGCCGGCGACGACCGCGAAGCCTCGGCCCTGCTCACCGGCGCGTGCCGCCTCGACCGCCGCGTTCAGGGCCAGGATATTGGTCTGGAAGGCGATGCCGTCGATGACGCCGATGATGTCGACGATGCGCTGCGACGAGGCGTCGATGCGGCCCATGGTGCCGACCACCTCATCGACCATCCTGCCGCCTTCGCCGGCCACGCCGGCTGCGCTGGCCGCCAGGCCGTTGGCGCGGCGCGCGTGCTCCGTGTTCTGGCGCACGGTAGACGTGAGTTCTTCCATCGAGGCCGCGGTTTCCTCGAGCGAGCCGGCCTGCTGCTCGGTGCGGCTCGACAGGTCCTGGTTGCCGCTGGCGATTTCGCCGGACGCCTGCGCGATCGCCGCGCTGCCGTCGCGCACCTGGCCGACGATGGTGGCCAGGTTGCCGTTCATGCGGCCCAGCGCCTCCATCAGCTGCGCCACCTCGTCGCGGCCGTGGGCTTCGACCCGGCTGCCCAGGTCGCCGTCGGCCACGCGCTCGGCCACCTCGACCGCCTGGCGCAGCGGCGCCGTGATCGAGCGGGTGATGAACCAGGCGAAGCCGGCGCCAAGGGCGACGGCAGCCACGGCGAGCACCAGCAGGATGATGCGGGTCTCGGCATAGGAATCCAGGATGGTGGTGCCGACGCCGGCGGTGGCAGTGCCCTGGCGCTTGGCGAATTCCGTCAGCGCGGCCTCGAAGGCGTGGGCGCGTGGCAGGAACTGGACGTTATAAGCCTGATCGAGGCGGGCCGGATCGCCTGCCAGCTTTGCTTCGAGCACGGCGTCGCGCGCGCCGTCATAGGCGCCGCGCAGTTCCTTCGCGCGGTCCAGGAACACGCGCACCTTCGGGTTGAGGAGGTTGGCGTCGACGTCGGCCTGCAGGGCGTCGGCCTGGCGCACGTTGGCGCGCAGGCGCGGTTCGAGCTGCGCGACCACGCCGGCGTCGCCCGCATGATAGATGGTGCCGATCATGGCGTCGTTTACTTCGATCGCCTTGCGCCATTCCGAGGTCGTGAACTGGTTCTTGGTGCTGGTATTGACGAGACGGTAAGTCAGATCGCCGGCCGTCTGCATGCGCAGGAGGGAGGTGGCAGCCATGGTCAACAGCAGGGCGAGGACGACGGCAAAGGCGAGCCCCAGGCGGGCGCCTATTTTCAGGTTCTTCACTGGATATTCTTTCTTGGTTGGACGGCGCGGCCGCCAGGACGCTCGCGAAGGGCGAGACAGAGGCGGGGCCGTTGCATAACAGGCATCAATCGAGATGCGCAATCCGATAGTGTATCGCAATAATCGAAATCATGTTGCTTTGCAGCAAAAATTCGTGCCTGATCGTCATCACCACCGCCGGGCGCGCCGGGTCCTACAGGGCGCAAGGCCCTCCGCCTATTGCCGTTGTGCGCCGGACGGCTAAGATGGGTTCCACGTTATTGAACTTGAGGAGAATCGCTATGTCGACGCACAACGAAGGCAAGGATGTGAAAGGACGCAGCTGGGACCAGGTCACCAACGGCACCACCAGCGCGGGAACCATGGGCGCAGGATCCACAGGCGAGGTCGGCGCCAGTGCCGAGGGCAAGGACCCGGCCCAGCGGCAGGGCGATGGCGCAATGCAGCAAAGCGGGCAGGGAAGTGCCGCCGGCCGTACCGACGACCTGCTGGCCGGCGGCTCGAACGACGAGCAGTCCGACCGGGGTTTCCAGGGTGGCGGCAATCGCCAGTCGGGGCCTACCGGAAATCGTCAGAATGAGGCAGACGCGGCCGATGCAAAAGACGACGAGTACGACCAGGGGACCGCGCGGCGCAAGCCGTAGTCCGAAGGGCGTGCCAGGCCGAATAGCCTAGCGCGCAAACCGACATTCATCACATTTTGATAACCAACGGCAAGTTGTGTCAAAATGTGGGGGATGAACCAAGAGCTTTCCACTACGTCCACGCTCGCGCGCTCTTACCGCGGCCAGTCGCAGGAGCAGCGCCGCGCTGAGCGCCGCAGCCGCCTGATCGCGGGCGCCATCGCCGTCTACGGCGAGCGCGGCTACCATCAGGCGACGGTGAAGGCGGTCTGCGAGGCGGCCGGCCTGACCGAACGTTATTTCTACGAGTCTTTCGCCAATAGCGAAGCGCTGCTGATCGATTCCTACAATGCCGTCACCTACGGCGTGCTGGGTGAAATCCTGCGCGCCGGCGAGGCGGCTGGGCGCGGCCGGGTGGCGCGCTCGCGTGCGATGCTGCACGCGTACTTCGCGGCCCTGCAGCGCGAACCGCAGTCGGCGCGCGTGTTCCTGGTCGAGATCCGGGGCGTGGGCCGCGCGGTGGACCAGGCGTTCGACGCTTCGCTGCGCGCCATCGGCCGCGAAGTCGCGCGCGTGGTGGGGGCCGAGGCGACGGACGACGAATTGCTGCAGGCGGGGGTGATCGGGGGCGTGATCCACATTGCCCTGCGCTGGATCGAGGATGGCTACCAGCCGCCGATCGGGCGCGCGGTCGAGACTGCGCTGCGCCTGGGCACGGCGCTGGCCTCGCGGCCGCGCACCCGCACCCGACCGGTTTGAACTGGAACGCCGCCCCGGACAGGGCGGCGTTTCTGCTTAGATGTGCAGGGCGTGGCCGAGCGCGCGCAGCGCGGCTTCCTGCACCGCCTCGCCCAGGGTCGGGTGGGCGTGGATGGTGCGGGCGACGTCTTCCAGCTGGGCGCCCAGCTCGATCGACTGGGTAAAGCCTGCCGCCAGTTCCGACACGCCCACACCGACCGCCTGCCACCCGAGGATCAGGTGGTTGTCCTTGCGCGCGACCACGCGCACGAAGCCATCCGTACTCTCGATCGTCATCGCGCGGCCGTTGGCGCTGAACGGGAAGCTGGCGCTCATGGCGTCGATGCCGGCGGCAGCCGCCTCGGATGGCGACATGCCGGCCACCACGATCTCGGGATCGGTGTAGCACACCGCCGGAATCGCCGCCGGCTGGAACCAGCGGCGCTTGCCGGCGATGATCTCGGCCACCATCTCGCCCTGGGCCATCGCGCGGTGGGCCAGCATCGGCTCGCCCGTGAGGTCGCCGATCGCCCACACATTGCGCATCGAGGTGCGGCATTGCTCGTCGACCTTGATCGCGCGGCCCGCCATGTCGAGCATCAGGTTTTCCAGGCCCCAGCCGGTGGTTGCCGGCTTGCGGCCGACGGCCACCAGCACCTTGTCGGCTTCCAGGTAGGCCTCGACGCCGGATGCGTCGCGCACTTTTACCCGCTCGCCTTCGATGCCCAGTACCGACGTCGCCAGGCGCAGCTCGATGCCGAGGCGCTCGAGCGACTTGGCCACCGGCTTGACCAGCTCGGCGTCATAGGCCGGCAGGATGCGCTCGGCCGCTTCGACCACGGTGACCTGGCTGCCCAGCTTGCGGTAGGCCGTGCCCAGCTCCAGGCCAATGTAGCCGGCGCCAACCACCACCAGGCGGCGCGGCACGCTGTCCTGCGACAGCGCCTCGGTCGACGAGATCACCGGTCCGCCGAAGGGCATGAAGGGCAGCTCGACGGCCTGCGAACCGCTGGCCAGCAGCAGGTGCTCGCAACGGATGCGCACCGTTTCCTGGCCGTCGGCCTCGACTTCGACGGTCTTGCCGTCCAGGACCCTGGCCCAGCCGTGTACCACGCGCACGCCCTGTTTCTTGAGCAGGGCGCCGACGCCTCCGGTCAGGCGCTTGACGATGCCGTCCTTCCAGGCCACGGTGCGCGCCAGGTCGATCTTCGGCGACTCGACGCTGATGCCGAGCGGCGATTCCTGGGCCGCATAGGTGGCGGTCTTGTGGTACTCGTCGGCCGCGTGGATTAGCGCCTTCGACGGGATGCAGCCGATGTTCAGGCAGGTGCCGCCGGGGTTCGCGCCCTCGACCACGATGGCCGGGATGCCCAGCTGGCCGGCGCGGATGCCGGCCACGTAGCCGCCCGGGCCGCCGCCGATGATCAGTAAGGTCGTGTTGATCGTCTCCATCGGCTCACTCCACGAACAGGGTTGCTGGGAACTCGAGGTAGCCCCGGATCGCCTGCACGAACTGGGCCGCCACCATGCCGTCGATCACGCGATGGTCGAACGAGGACGACAGGTTCATCATCTTGCGCGCCACCATGGCGCCATCCCGGATCACCGGACGGTCGACGATGCGGTTGACGCCGACGATGGCGACTTCCGGGCGGTTGATCACCGGCGTGGTGACGATGCCGCCCAGCGCGCCGAGGCTGGTGATCGTGATGGTGGAGCCGGTCAGTTCGTCGCGCGTGGCCTTGCCGGTGCGCGCCGCGTCGGCCAGGCGCGAAATCTCGGCCGCGCTCGACCACGGGTCGCGCGATTCGGCGTGGCGCACCACCGGCACCATCAGGCCGTTGTCGGTCTGGGCCGCGATGCCGATGTGGGCCGCGTCATAGGTGGTGAGCAGGTTCTTGTCGTCGTCGTAGCGCGCGCTCATCATCGGATAGCTGCGCAGGGCCAGCACCACGGCGCGCATCAGCAGCGGCAGCAGGGTGAGCTTGCCGCGCTCGGCGCCGTAGCGTGCGTTCAGTTGGATGCGCAGCGCCTCGAGCTCGGTGACGTCGACTTCTTCGACATAGGTGAAGTGCGGGATGTTGCGCTTGGCCTCCTGCATCTTCTCGGCGATCTTGCGGCGCAGGCCGATTACCTGCGTCGCATGTTCGCCATGCTGTTCGGCATAGCGTTCGTCGGGGCCGCCATTGGCCGCGCCGCCGCGGTGGCCGGCCACATGGGCGTCCAGGTCGGCGTGGGTGATGCGGCCTGCCGGGCCGCTGCCGGCAACGAACTGCAGCTCGACGCCCAGGTCCCAGGCGCGCTGGCGCACGGCCGGCGGGGCCAGCGGTTTTTCGCCTTCGGCGCGCAACTGGGGCGCGCCCTTCGACACGGGCGCTGGACGAGCGGCCGGCGCCGGCCGGGAGACAGGGGCAGGAGCAGGAGCTACTGCGGATGCTTCATTGGCCGCGACTGCTGCAAGCTGCGGCTCGGCGACTTCTTCGGCCGGCGCGGTGGCGGCGGCCGTCCTGACCGGTTCCTGGCTGGCTGCACCCTTGTCCTTCTGGTTGCCGGCGCCCTCGACTTCGAGGCGGATCAGTTCCGCGCCCACGGCCAGCGACTGGCCGATCGCGCCGCCCAGGCTCGTGATGGTGCCCGCGACCGGCGACGGGATCTCGACCGTCGCCTTGTCGGTCATGACGTCGGCCAGCACCTGGTCTTCCTTGACGACGTCGCCCGGTTGGACGTGCCAGGCCACGACTTCGACTTCGGCGATGCCTTCGCCGAGGTCAGGCATCTTGATAACGTGAATACCCATTAATCAACCCTCCATCACGCGTTTCAGGGCCGCGCCGACACGGTCGGGCCCCGGGAAATAAGCCCACTCCTGCGCATGCGGATACGGGGTGTCCCAGCCGGCGACGCGCCCGATCGGCGCTTCCAGCTGGTAGAAGCAGTGTTCCTGCACCAGCGCCGCCAGTTCGGCGCCGAAGCCGCTGGTCTGCGTCGCTTCGTGCACGATCACGCAGCGGCCGGTCTTCTTGACCGAATTGACGATGGTGTCGAGGTCGAGCGGCCAGATGCTGCGCAGGTCGATCACCTCGGCATCGACGCCGGACTCGCGCGCCGCCGCTTCGGCGACCCAGACCATGGTGCCGTAGGCCAGCACGGTGACGTCGTTGCCGGGGCGGACGATGGCCGCTTTATCCAGGTCGACGGTGTAGTAACCCGTTGGGACGTCGCCCTTCGGATGGCCGGACCATGGCACGACCGGACGGTCGTGGTGGCCGTCAAAAGGACCATTGTAAAGACGTTTCGGTTCCAGGAAGATCACCGGATCGTCGTTTTCGATCGAGGCGATCAGGAGGCCCTTGGCGTCGTACGGGTTCGATGGCATCACGGTGCGCAGGCCGCACACGTGGGTGAAGAAAGCCTCCGGGCTCTGGCTGTGGGTCTGGCCGCCGTAGATGCCGCCGCCGCAAGGCATGCGGATCACCATCGACGCGGTGAACTCGCCGGCCGAGCGGTAGCGCAGGCGCGCCGCCTCGGACACGATCTGGTCGGTCGCCGGATAAAAATAGTCGGCGAACTGGATCTCGACCACGGGGCGCAGGCCATAGGCGGCCATGCCGACCGCGGTGCCGACGATGCCGCCTTCCGAGATCGGCGCGTCGAACACGCGCGACTTGCCGTACTTCGCTTGCAGCCCGTCGGTGACGCGGAACACGCCGCCAAAATAGCCGACGTCCTGGCCATACACCACGACGTTGCCGTCGCGTTCCATCATCACGTCCATGGCCGAGCGCAGTGCCTGGATCATGGTCATCGGCATCGTTGCGATGTCCTTCGGTTGATCGTCTCGTGCCATCTTATACTCCCAACTGCTGACGCTGACGGCGCAGGTGCTCCGGCATGTCTTTATAAACGTCTTCGAACATGGTCGCGGCGCTCGGCGCGCGCTCGTCGCCCAGGGTGCCGTAGCTTTCGGCTTCCTTCTGTGCGGCCAGCACTTCGGCTTCGAGTTCGGCCTGCACGGCCTCGTGTTCGGCATCGGACCACCAGCCCAGATTGCTCAGGTACTGGCGCAGGCGGGCGATCGGATCGCCCAGCGGGAAGCGGGCATAGTCGTCGGCCGGGCGGTAGCGCGAAGGATCGTCCGAGGTCGAGTGCGGGCCCGCGCGGTAGGTGACCCATTCGATCAGGGTCGGACCGAGGTTGCTGCGGGCGCGTTCTGCGGCCCAGCGCGAGGCCGACAACACGGCCAAAAAGTCATTGCCGTCCACGCGCAGCGAGGCGATGCCGCTGCCGATGCCGCGGGTGGCGAAGGTCACGCTCTCGCCGCCGGCGAGCGCCTGGAAGCTCGAGATCGCCCACTGGTTATTGACCACGTTGAGGATGACCGGCGCGCGGTACACATGGGCAAAGGTGAGGGCGGTCGAGAAATCGGATTCCGCGGTGGCGCCGTCGCCGATCCAGGCCGACGCGATCTTTGTGTCGCCCTTGATCGCGGATGCCATGGCCCAGCCCACGGCTTGCGGGTACTGGGTGGCGAGGTTGCCCGAAATGGTAAAGAAGCCGGCCTCGCGCACCGAATACATCACCGGCAATTGGCGGCCCTTGAGCGGATCGCGCTCATTGGACAGCAGCTGGCAGATCATGTCGACCAAGGGCACCTGGCGCGCCATCAGCAGGCTTTGCTGGCGGTAGGTGGGGAAATTCATGTCGCCGTCCTGCAGCGCGAGGGCGTGGGCGGTGCCGATCGCCTCTTCGCCGAGCGAGATCATGTAGAACGACATCTTCTTCTGGCGCTGGGCGATCACCATGCGCGCATCGAAGATGCGGGTCTTCATCATGGTGCGCAGGCCGAAGCGCAGCAGCTCGCGGTCGGGCTCCTCGGCCCAGGGGCCGACGGCATTGCCGTGCTCGTCGAGCACGCGGATCAGTTGTTGGGCGATGTCGCTTGTCTCCAATGGAGCGACATCGATCGGTGGACGCCGGACCGAACCGGCAGCGCTCACCTGGAGGAACGAAAAATCAGTCTTGCAGCCCGGGCGGCCGGTAGGCTCCGGTACGTGCAGCGACAGAGGATTGCTCTGGCTCATATATATGCTTTCCCTTTTGAGGTGTTTTGCAGCAAGAGGCATCATAGACCCTTAGTTGACGTTTACGTCAACTGCGCGAAACTATTTTCATATTGCTTTGCAACATAGCAAGCCGTCATTTTTTGCCGTTGAGGTAGGGGTCGCCTGGATTGGTGCGATGGAGGCGGGTTATGCGTCATGGGTGCGGCGCACAGCGCCGGGTGCAGGGATGACGATAGAGCATCGAGCGGGCGAGTCGATGGGCTTGGCTAAACAGACGCGAGGACATACGTGGCTGGGCGGCGTTTAGCCGCATACGTCGCGTGATAGTGCATTTCGTCGCAAATGCCATGCCGTCCAGCAAGTGTGGCGCTAGCATGCATTCGTTCCAGATGAGCCAACCGGCAAGACTATCGAAAGCACCCATGCATCGACGACTGTTGTCCCCGATTTCCCGACTTCGCCCGATCCTGGCGACGTTCTTCCTTGCCTGTGCGTCGGCGACGGCGGCGGATGGCGTGGCGCAGCCCATCAGCGCGGCGCAGTTTCGTGAAGATATCGCCTTCGTCCGCGCCATGATCGCGCGCATGCATCCGGATCCCGGCTTCTCGACCGATCCGCCGGCCGTGCACCACGCGCTCGACCGGATCTCGCACGATGCGCCGCCCACGCTCACGCGCGACGAAGCCTGGCAACGGCTTGCATCGATCAATCCGCTGCTCGCGGATGGTCATTTCTTGATCGGCTATCCGGACTGGCGCAAGGAGACGCGTGCGTGGCTGGCGGAGGGCGGCGGTCTGTTCCCGATCGAGGTAAACATCGATCCGGATGGCGCGCTCTATGTGTCTGCAACGCCGACCCGCGTCGTCTCCGTCAATGGCGTGGCCGCAGCGGAACTCGTGTCGACCCTGTCGTCCATGGTGCACGGCGATACGGCGCGCTTCCGGGCGAACCTGCTGGGCCAGCGCTGGTGGTTGTACTACTGGAAGAGGTTTGGCGCGCCCGAGGCCTACGAACTGGTACTGGAAGAGGAGGGCGTGCGGCGCACAGTGACCATGCCCGCTCGACAGACGCTACCGCGCATCCTGGAACACGAGGCACGGCAACCCTTCGATCTCGCCATTGGCCGGGATGGCAGCGCGGTGCTGACGGTCGACACTTTCAATATGGCCGATCCCGCGCCATTCCTGGCATTTGCGCGCGACGCCTTCGCCCGTATCCGCGCGCAGGGAGTGACCAGCCTGGTGATCGACATCAGCAAGAACGGTGGCGGGAACGACGCGGTGTGGCTGGATGGCTTGATGCCCTATCTGGCCACGCAGCCCTACCGGACCGGCTCGACCTACCGCGGCCTGGCGCGGGCTCCGGCGGGCGCGCCGGCCAAAGCGATGCTGGGCGAGATTGCGACCTGGCGCCAACCGCAGTCGGAAAACCCGCTGCGCTACGCGGGTAAAACCTATGTGCGTATCGGACCCGGCACGTATTCGTCCGCCATCCTGTTCGCCAACGTGATGCAGGATTTCGGCTTCGCCACGCTGGTCGGCGCGGGCGGCGCCGCCAGGCGGACGCAATCAGGAGGCATCCGCGACGTGGTGCTGCCGCATAGCGGCCTGGCGCTGACCCTGCCGCGCTTCATCCTGGACCCGCCTTCGGGTCGTGCGCCGGCGTCGCTTCTCGAAGGAGATGCGGCAGGTCCGGAAAATTAGTGGGTTTTGCGCCGCTCGCGCAGCCAGTAGCCCAGTCCGAGCACCGCCAGCCATACCGGAATCAGGAATACCGAGATGCGCAGGCCAGGCGTAAGCAGCATCACGACCAGCAGGAGGGCAACGAATCCCAGGCATACGTAATTTGACAGCGGGAACCAGGGGCTGCGGAAGGTCGTCGTCGCGCCGAGCGCCTCCTTGCTGCGGCGGAAGCGCAGGTGGCTCCACGAAATCATGGCCCAGTTCAGGACCAGGGCGGTCGTGGCCAGCGTCATCACCATGCCCAGCGCTTCGCGCGGCAGGAAATAATTGATCACGATCGCCGACCCGGTGGCCACGGCTGACACGCCCAGCGCCACCAGCGGCACGCCGCGCCGGTTGGTGTACTTCAGCGCCGCCGGCGCATTGCCCTGTTCGGCCAGGCCGAACAGCATGCGGCTGTTGGCGTAGACGCAGCCGTTATACACCGACAGCGCGGCGGTCAGCACGACCAGGTTGAGGACGTTGGCGACCCAGCCGCTGTCGAGCGCCTGGAAGATCAGCACGAAAGGACTGCCGCCGGTGACCACCTTCTGCCACGGATACAGCATCAGGAGCACGGCCAGCGCGCCGATGTAGAAGATCAGGATCCGGTACAGGGCGTTATTGGTGGCGCGCGGGATCGTGCGCGCCGGGTCGTCGGCTTCTGCGGCGGTAATGCCGATCAGTTCCAGGCCGCCGAAGGAGAACATGATCACCGCCATCGCCATCGCCAGGCCAGCCACGCCGTGCGGGAAGAAGCCGCCGTGCTGCCACAGATTGGCCACGCCCGCCTCGGGGCCGGCGCCGCCGCCGATCAGCAGGTAAAGACCGAACACGATCATGCCGACCACCGCGACCACCTTGATCACGGCGAACCAGAATTCCATCTCCCCGAACGCCTTCACGTTGAGCAGGCTGATGCAGTTGACCAGCACGAAGAAGCCGAGGGCCGAGACCCAGGTCGGCAGGTCCGGGAACCAGTACTGCATATAGATGCCGAGCGCGGTCAGTTCGGCCAGGCTGACCAGGATGTACATCACCCAGTAATTCCAGCCCGAGGCGAAGCCGGCCCAGCGTCCGCAGTACTTGTCGGCGAAGTGGCTGAAGGAGCCGGCTACCGGCTCGTCGACAATCATCTCGCCCAGCTGGCGCATGATCAGGAAGGCGACCGCGCCGGCGATCGCATAGCCCAGCAGCACCGAAGGGCCGGCCATCTGAATGGTCGAGGCGATGCCGAGGAAGAGGCCGGTGCCGATGGCGCCGCCGAGGGCGATCAGCTGGATGTGGCGGTTCTTGAGTCCGCGCTTGAGTTCGTTGTGCCCGTCGGCCATGGTCCGTCTCTTGGTCTTGCCAGAAAGACAGGGATTCTACTGCATCCTTTGGGCCAGGCAAACCTGCGCCGCGCGTTAGAGGTTCCGGCTATGCTGAGGTTATCCCACCATCGAAGGAGAAACCATGCGCAAGATGATCATGATGGCCCTGGCAGGCCTGATATGGAAACAGTTTCAAACGAAGGTCATGAAGCGCCCACCGGCGCCCAAACGCACCTGGCGCTACTGATTCATTACACGCTGTGCGGCAGGCCGAGATTGCGGTTTGCCGGCACGGCGACGTCCATCATCCGCGGGTGCGGCAGGTCGAGCGCCGCCATCAGCGCAACGAAATCCTCGCGGCTGCGGTTGGCCAGGCGCGCATTGTGGCGCCGCTCCCAGCCGATGGTCGACACCGACTGGCCCTTGTAGTCATGGCCCGGCCACACCCGCACATGGTCGTCGAGGGTGAACAGCTTGCGGGTGACGCTGTCGTACAGGCTGTCCGAGCTTCCGCTCTGAAAGTCGGTGCGGCCGCAGCCGTCGATCAACAGGGTATCGCCCGTAAACAGGTTTCCGCGCCACAGATAGCACATGCTGCCGGCCGTATGGCCGGGCGTGTGGATCACGGCGATGTGCTCGTGCAGGCCGAAGCGGATCTGGTCGCCGTCCTGCAGCTGCACTTCGGCCGGCGGGATGTCGCAGCCGCTCGGCACGCAGGCCTTGGCCCCCGTATGCTCGCGCAGGCGGCCGGCCGAGGTCACGTGGTCGGCATGGGCGTGGGTTTCCAGCACGTGGGTCAGGCGCAAGCCGAGGCGCTCGATATGGGCCAGGTCGCGCGTGAAATGGCGGTCGACCGGGTCGATGATGACGGCGTCATAGCTGCCCGGGGCGGCCAGGATATACGTAAAGGTCGACGATTCGGCGTCGAACAGCTGGATCGGATTGACTTGCATAGACATCTCCTCGGTTGCCGCGATGTTGTACCACAAGTCGCTCGCGGCGGGTAGCCAACTCATTGCAGGCTGGCCAGCTTGTCCCTCAGCGTCGCCTCTGACAGCTCGCCGACGTGACGCAGGCGCAGCTTGCCGCCGGCGTCGTAGAACAGGGTCGTCGGATAACCGGCGGCGCCGGTGCGCGCCGCGAGCTGCCCAGCCGGGTCGATCACCACGTTCTGCAGGCGCAGCTGCTGGGTGGCCAAAAAGCGCCGCACCACCGTGCCCGATTCGCCCTGGTTGACGAACACGAAGCCAATGTCGGGATTGGCCGCCTGAGCCGCCTGCATGGCGGGCATCTCGCGCCGGCACGGCGGACACCAGGTGGCCCACAGATTGACCACCAGCGGCCTGCCGCCCAGGCTGCGCAGCGCCACCTCGCTGCCATCGAGCTGGCGCACCATCAGGTCGGGCAAGGGCGGCCGCGGCGGCGCCAGCGCCTGGGCCGCCAGCAGGCCGCCGATCCAGACCGCGCCCCCGGCCAGCACGCTGGCCAGCAGCGGGCGCCGCAATTCGGCGCGGCGCCGTGTCAGTTCGGCGCCGATCACGCAGGCGACGATCAGGCCGGCCACCGGCTCGAAGCCGCCGTCGCGGATGTCCAGCGCGCTCCATGGCGCCTTGACGTAGATGTCGTGGTGCTTGAGCACGAACACGGCGCGCGCGGCGAGGAACCCAGCCACGATCATCCGCCACAGTACCGTGCCGGCGTCGAAGCCGCGCCGGCGGCGCAGCCAGTCGGCCGTGGTGGTCGCCGCCAGCAGGGCCAGCACGACCAGCACGGCCGATAGCGGAATGATGAGGGGGCCGAGCCTGACGACGTCCATGCTGCTCCTTGTGCGATCCAAAGCACAAGTATACGCGCTGGCCGGGCGCGGCGTGCTAGCTGATGTTCAGGCCGCCGTCGACGGCCAGCACCTGGCCGGTGATCCACCCACCCATCGTGCCGGCCAGGGCCACGATCGCCGAGCCGACGTCGTCCGGCTCGCCGCGCCGGCCCAGCGGAATGCGCGCGGCTTCGTCGGCCTTGACGGCCTGGATCTGGTCCGGCGTGAGCCCCATCCGCTCGGCCAGGAAGTCGGTCTCGGTCGGCCCGGCGGCGATCGCGTTGACGCGGATGCCGCGCGGCGCCAGTTCCAGCGCCCAGCAGCGTGTCAGGTGTTCCACCGCGGCCTTGCTGGCGCCGTAGTGGGACAGCAGGGCGCCGGCCTTGTGGCCGAAGGTGGACGACAGGTTGAGGATGAGGCCCTTGGATGCCTCCAGGTGCGGCAGCGCGGCGCGCGCCAGCAGCGACGGGCCGATGACGTTGACCTCGAAGATGTCGCGAATCTGCGCGGCGTCGGCGTCCGCCAGCGGCAGGATGGCGCCGGCTCCGGCATTGTTGACCAGGACGTCGAGGCGGCCATGGCGCTCGATGACGGTGGCGATCGTGCGCGGCGCGTCCTCGGCCTTGCCGGCGTCCGCCACGACATAGCTGATGCCTGGATGTTCGGCGGCGAGCGCCTGGAGCGGCGCCTCGCGCCGGCCGGTGACGACGACGCGCGCGCCGCCCTGTGCGAACTGAATTGCCGCGGCGCGGCCGATGCCGGCTGCGCCGCCGGTGATGAGGATGACGATATCCTTGTTTTGCTGCATGGTGCTTGCTCCTGCTGGGTTGGATGCGTGACCGGCCACGATCCTTCGTGGGCCTCACATCCAACCAGACGAGCCAGGAGCGGCTGGTGTGACATCGAAGCGCCTTCCTCTCTCAATTGAGAGAAGCGCATAGGGAGGGAAGATCAGGCCTCCTCGGCGGCCGGCTGCGGCGCGGGCAAGCGATCCACCAGGATGCGGTCGATGCGGTTGCCGTCCATGTCGACCACCTCGATCCGGTAGCCGCCCCATTCGAAGAACTCGGAGGTCTTGGGGATGTAGCCGAACTGGTACAGAACGAAGCCGGCCAGCGTATGATACGCGCCGGTCCCTTCATCCGGGAAGCGCACGTCGGTATTCATCAGGTCGCGGAAGCGGTCGAGGTCGACGCCGCCGTCGAGCAGCCAGCTGCCGTCCTGGCGCTGCACCGCATCCGGATCGTTCTCTTCGCCGATCACGGTGACGTCGCCCACAAGGGCGCTCATCACGTCGGACAGGGTGACCATGCCCTGGATATCGCCGTACTCGTCGACGATCAGGGCCAGTTCGGCGCGGTTCTTCTTGAACAGCTCGAGCAGCACCATGGCGCTCACGGTTTCGGGCACGAACAGGATGTCGGACACCGCATGCTCGATATTGACCGCCTCGAGCGAGCCATGGCGCACCGACTGCGCCAGCAGGTCGCGCACCTTCACGTAACCGAGAATCTGGGCACGGTCTCCGCGGTACACGGGGAAACGGCTGTAGGTGTGGCAGCTGATCAGTTCCAGGGTGCTGCGCCGCTCGGCGTCGAGGTCGATCATGACCAGGTCGACCCGCGGCGTCATGAGGGCCTTCAGGTGGCGGTCGTCCAGGCGCAGCGCGCGCGAGACGATGTCGTACTCGGTTTTCTCGAACAGGCCGGCGTCGGTGCCTTCCTTGAACATGCCGGCGATGTCTTCCTCGGTCGGCGCGTCTTCCTTGGCGTCGTGAATGCCGAACAGGCGCACGATCGCCTCGGTGGTGAGCGACAGCACCTTGACGAACGGCGACATGACCACCGACAGCATGTTCAGGGGCGGTGCGATCAGGGTCGCCATCGTCTCGGGATGGCGCATCGCGATGCGCTTGGGGACCAGTTCGCCCAGGACGATCGAGACGAAGGTAATCCCCAGCACCACCACGAACAGCGCGATCTCGTAGGCGTAGGGCGCCAGGAAGCCGACGGTCTCGATCTGCGGCGTCAGGCGCGACACCAGCGAGGCTTCGCCGAAGGCGCCGGTGAAGATGCCAATCAGGGTGATGCCCACCTGGACGGTGGACAGGAAATGGCTGGGATTGTCGGCCAGCGCGATCGCAGCGCGGGCGCCGCGGCTGCCTTCTTCGGCGCGCCGTTCCAGGCGCATGCGCTTGGCCGAGACGAGCGCGAGTTCGCTCATCGCGAACACCCCGTTCAACAGGATCAGAACGAGGATGATCAATATATCTGACATGCTGGGCTTGTGCCCCATGACCGGTCGTGCCGGGCCGTGGCCGGGCAGGCCACGATGGCCTGCCCGCGAATCATGGCATAAATGACAAAATCCGGGAACACCGCAGCGTGCGCTTGCGTGTCATGGCTCCAGGCTGAAGTGCTTGCGGATGCCGGCCCAGCACTGCTGGTAATCGCCCTGCAGCTGGGGCGAGGCCAGCGCCTGCGCGGTCGGCACGAGGGCGGCGCGGGTCTCGAACATGAAGGCCATGGTGTCGCCCACCTTGTGCGGGCGGCCGGTGTCGGCGCTGCTGGCCTTGTCGAAGGTGGCGGCGTCCGGGCCGTGCCCGCTCATGCAGTTGTGGATGCTGGCGCCGCCCGGCACGAAACCCTCGGCCTTGGCGTCGTAGGCGCCGTGGATCAGGCCCATGAATTCGCTGGCGACGTTGCGGTGGAACCAGGGCGGGCGGAAGGTGTCCTCGGCCGCCAGCCAGCGCGGCGGGAAGATCACGAAGTCGATCGTGTCCACGCCCGGCGTGTCCGACGGCGACTGCAGCACCAGGAAGATCGACGGATCCGGATGATCGTAGCTGATCGAACCGATCGTATTGAAGTGGCGCAGGTCGTATTTATAGGGGACGTAGTTGCCGTGCCAGGCCACGACGTCCAGCGGCGAGTGGCCGATCGGGGCGCGCCACAGGCGGCCGCCGAACTTGGTCACCAGCGTGAATTCGCCTTCAAGGTCTTCGTAGCGCGCCGTCGGCGTGAGGAAGTCGCGCGGGTTGGCCAGTCCGTTGGAACCGAGCGGGCCCAGATCGGGCAAACGCAGCAGGGCGCCGAAGTTCTCGCAGATATAGCCGCGCGCCTCACCGTCGGGGAGCTGCACCTGGAAGCGCACGCCACGCGGGATCACGGCGATTTCCTGCGGCGCCACCTCGATGAGGCCAAGTTCGGTCGCGATCGACAGCCTGCCCAGCTGCGGCACGATCAGGAGTTCGCCGTCCGAGTTATAAAAATAGCGGCCATCCATCGAGCGGTTTGCCGCGTACATATGGATGGCGCAGCCGGTCATCGCATCAAACGAGCCGTTGCCGGCCATGGTCACCCAGCCGTCGATGAAGTCGGTCGGCGCATCCGGCATCGGCAGCGGGCTCCAGCGCAGCTGGTTCGGCGGGGCAGGGGTGTCGAAGCGGCCTACCAGGCGTGGGGCATCCAGGGGCACGAAGCTGCCATGCACCGCCGCCGGACGGATGCGGTAGAGCCACGAGCGCCGGTTATGGCTGCGCGGGGCAGTGAAGGCGGTCCCGGACAGCTGCTCGGCATACAGGCCATAGGCCACGCGCTGCGGCGAATTGCGGTGCTGGGGCAGGGCGCCGGGCAGGGCTTCGGTGGCGAACTCGTTGCCGAAACCGCTCATATAGGCTGACGGATGGCCGGGCTCGTGGCTCATGGGGTCTCCTGGACGGTAGATAGTATCTTTGATGGCGCCACTCTAGAATAATCCGCCATGTTTTACGAGATGAATAGAAAAATGTAGACTATTCATATCATAAATATTGCTGTTCGGGCGACCGTCCGGGCGTGGACAATGCGTTTCTATTGCCGGACCGGCCGGCAGCCCGGGAAATCCATGATCGAAGCACACGATATCGACCTGAATCTGCTGGCCGTGTTCCAGGAGGTGTACAGGGAGCGCCAGATCTCGTCGGCCGCGCGGCGTCTGGGGCTGTCGCAGTCGGCCGTGAGCAATGCGCTCGCGCGGCTGCGCCGCAGCTTCGGCGACGAGCTGTTCGTGCGCACCGCCAGCGGCATGCAGCCGACCCCGCTGGCGAGCCAGATGGCCGAACCGATCGGGGCCGCGATGGCGCAGGTGGCGCTGGCGCTGAACCAGCGCAGCCGTTTCGAGCCGGCTACCAGTAACCGGCGCTTCATGCTGGCCATGACCGACGTGGGCGAAGTGTATTTCATGCCGACGCTGATCGAGCGCTGCCGCCAGTTGGCGCCCCAGGTCGAGATCAGCTCGGTGCGAGTGGGGATGCTGTCGCTCAAGGAAGAGATGGAAGGCGGGCGGGTCGACCTGGCGGTGGGGCCGTTCGAGGACGTGTCCGAGGCGCTGTACCAGCGCCATTTGTTCAGGCAGCCGTTCGTGGCGATGTTCCGCAAGGGGCACCCGCTGGCGCGGGGCGAGCTGACCCTGGCGCGCTTCGCGCAAGCCGAACATTTGCTGGTGGACGCGGCAGACAGTCCCTACGACCGGGTCAACGCGGCGCTGGCCAGGGCCGGCATCGGGCAGGCGACCCGCTATCGGGTGCCGCATTTTACGGCGGTGCCGTATATCGTGAGCACCAGCGACCTGGTCGTGACGGTGCCGCAAAAACTGGCCGAGCGCGCGGCCGTGCCGTTCGGGCTCGAGTGGGCGACGCCGCCCCTCGACCTGCCGCCGCTGCAAACGAATATTTTCTGGCACCGCCGCTTCAACCAGGATCCGGGCAACCAGTGGTTGCGGGGCCTCCTGGCCGACGTGTTCGCGGAAACGTGAGTCAACAAGAGTCAACTAAATAAAGGAAGAGACAATGGCAGACCTGTTCGAAAATCCGATGGGCCTGATGGGCTTCGAGTTCGTCGAGTTCGCATCGCCCACGCCGGGCGTGCTGGAACCGGTGTTCGAAGCGCTCGGCTTCACCAAGGTCGCGGTGCACCGCTCGAAGGACGTCGTTTTGTTCCGCCAGGGCGGGATCAACTTCATCGTCAACAACGAACCGAAGAGCTACGCGGCCTACTTCGCGGCCGAGCATGGCCCGGCGGCCTGCGGCATGGCCTTCCGCGTCAAGGACGCGCACAAGGCCTATGCGCGCGCGCTGGAACTGGGCGCCCAGGCGGTCGAGATCCCGACCGGCCCCATGGAACTGCGCCTGCCGGCCATCAAGGGCATCGGCGGCGCGCCGCTGTACCTGATCGACCGTTTTGACGAAGGTGCCAACGTCGGTAAATCGATCTATGACATCGATTTCGAATTCATCGCCGGCGTCGACCGCAACCCACCGGGCCACGGCCTGTCCATCATCGACCACCTGACCCACAACGTCTACCGCGGCCGCATGTCCTACTGGGCCGGTTTCTACGAGAAGCTGTTCAACTTCCGCGAAATCCGCTACTTCGACATCAAGGGCGAGTACACCGGCCTGACCTCGAAGGCAATGACGGCGCCGGACGGCATGATCCGCATTCCGCTGAACGAAGAAGGAAAAGCGGGTGGCGGCCAGATCGAAGAGTTCCTGATGCAGTTCAACGGCGAGGGCATCCAGCACATCGCCCTGCTGACCGACGACCTGATCGCCACCGTCGACAAGCTGCGCGCCGCCGGCGTGCCGCTGATGGCGCCACCGCCGGACACCTATTACGAGATGCTGGACGAGCGCATCCCGGGCCACGGCCAGGATGCCGACGCGCTGAAGGTGCGCGGACTGCTGCTCGACGGCGCCGTCAAGGATGGCCATGCGCGTCTGCTGGTGCAGATCTTCGGCGTGCCGCAGCTGGGCCCCGTGTTCTTCGAGTTCATCCAGCGCAAGGGCGACGACGGTTTCGGCGAAGGCAACTTCAAGGCCTTGTTCGAATCGATCGAGCGCGACCAGGTCAAGCGCGGCGCCATCGCCGGCGCAGCTGCCACGGCCGAGGCGTAATACAGGCGCCGCGCACGCGGCGGCGCTGGATTTGCTATCCTGCACACTTTTCGGCGGCCCTTGCGGTCGCCGTCTTGCGTCAGGAGTAGAGGTATGCTGGCTGCGTTCGCGGTCCTGTTGTTGTTCCAGTGCCTGGGCGAAGGCATCGTATTCGTCTTCCACCTTCCCTTGCCGGGACCGGTCGCCGGGATGCTGTTGCTGATGGTGGCGCTGCTGGCCATGCCCAAGCTCCAGGCGCTGGTCGAACAAGCCGCCAATACGTTGCTGTCGCACCTGTCGCTGCTGTTCGTGCCGGCCGGCGTCGGGATCCTGGTCGCGGCAGGCAGCGGCAGCGGCCACTGGATCGCCATCCTGGCCTCGCTCGTGGTCAGCACCGTGCTGGCCCTGGCCGTCACTGGCCTGATCCTGCGCGGGATGGGCGACGCCAGGAAGGACGGCGATGCCTGATTTCGCCGAGTTCAGCCATTTCTGGGTCTATCTTTCTGCCTCGCCCCTGCTGGGCCTGACCATGACCCTGTGCGCCTACCTGGCAGCGCAGCGCATCTTCGTCCTGTGCAAGGCGTCGCCGCTGGCCAATCCGGTGGCGATCACGGTCGCGCTAGTCGTGGCCGTGCTGTGGCTCACCGGGATGTCGTATGAGCGCTATTTTGCCGGCGCCCAGTTCGTCCACTTCTTGCTTGGACCGGCCACCGTGGCGCTGGCGGTGCCGCTGGTGCGCCAGCTGCCGCGCCTGCGCCGCGCCGCCTTGCCGCTGGGCGCGGCGCTGCTGGCCGGCAGCGTGACGGCCATCGTGTCGGCCGTGGTCGTGGCGCTGCTGCTCGGCGCCACGCCGGAGCTGGCCTATACGCTGGGGCCGAAATCGGCCACCTCGCCGATCGCGATGGCGGTGGCCGAGCGGCTAGGGGGCATCCCGGCGCTGACCGCGGCGCTGGTGATCGGCACCGGCATCTTCGGCGCCGTGTTCGGGCGCTACGTGTTCAAGCTGCTGGGTATTCGTTCGGACGCCGCCTGCGGCTTCGCGCTGGGCCTGGCCTCGCACGGCATCGGCACGGCGCGCGCCTTCCAGGTCAGCCCCGAGATGGGCGCTTTCGCCGGCCTGGCGATGGGCCTGAACGGCGCGCTCACAGCGCTGCTGGCGCCGTGGCTGGTACCGCTCGTGATGGCGTGGATGTCCTGAAGCTACGCTGCGCCGCAACATCGGGCGCCGCGTTAAGCTCACTCCATCAATCACGATGGAGCAGACCTTGACGACCTACAAGACGATCAGCCTCGCCATCCAGGGCGGGGGAACCTACGGGGCCTTCGGTTGGGGCGTGCTCGACCGGTTGCTGCAAGAGGACGACCTGGTCATCGACGCCCTGAGCGGCTCGAGCGCCGGCGCCATCAATGCGGTCGTGGTGGCCGACGGCTACGCGCGCGGCGGCGGTCGCGAAGGCGCGCGCCGCGCGCTCGACCGCTTCTGGCGCACCCTCGGCAGCGCGGCGACCCTGAGTCCGCTGCAGCGCACGCCGCTCGACCGCATGGCGCCCACCTTCACCATGGCATTTTCGCCGGCCTACCACCTGCTCGAAATGATGGGCGCGATGATGGGGCCGGTGCGTGAAGGTCCGCTCACCCTCAATCCCTTACGTAATTTCCTTGCCACCATGATCGACTTCGACCGGGTGCGCGACTGCGAGGAGCTGCAGGTGTTCATCGCCGCGACCAATGTACGGACCGGCACCGGCAAGCTGTTCCGGCGAGAAGAGATGGACGTGCAGCGCCTGGTGGCCTCGGCCTGCCTGCCGACGGTATTCGCGGCGGTCGAGGTCGATGGCGAGATGTATTGGGACGGTAGTTATGTCGCCAATCCGCCGCTGGAGCCGCTGGTGCGGCATTCAGCTGCCAGCGACCTGATCATCATTCAGAACAATCCGATCGCGCGCAGCGAGATGCCGACCAATATCGCCGACATCGCCAATCGCTCGAACGAGATCGCCTTCAATATCAGCTTCGTGCGCGAGGTCAGCGCCCTGCAATATTTGAGCGGGGTGCCCGACGAGAGCCGCGGCGCAGGCGCGGCGCCCAACACCAAGCACCTGCATCTGATCAGCGGAAACGAGTTTTTGCAGGACCACGGTATGTCGGCCAAGATGAATGCCGAGATGCCCTTCCTGCAGATGCTGCACGACCAGGGCGTCAAGACCGCCGACCGCTGGCTGAAGGAGCAGGGCGCCCATCTCGGGGTCAAATCGACCCTCGACCTGATGCCGGTATTTTTCCCCGACCAGATCTGAGATAAAACGCCGCCGGTCTTGCGAGCGGCGGCGTCATCGGTAACCGGAAGAGACGGTCAGGTATTCGCCGGCTGCGTCTTCCAGGTGTTCTTCTTCGGCTTGAGCGCGAACGCCGCCAGCAGGGCGCCGGCCACGCCCACCACCATTGCCGCCGTGCTGCCCGAGAAGCCGACGAGGTGTTCCTTGGCCAGCTTGCCGGCCTTCGGTCCCACCAGCTGCATGCGGCGGCGTGTCATGTCGGCGCCCAGTTCGGACAGGCGCTGTTTGCCCAGGATCGCCTCGGCGTCCGGCAACAGCTTGGTTTCCTCTTCCGCGACGTGGTGCATCACGTCGCGCATCAGTTCCATCACCAGGCGGTCGTGGCGCGGATCGGCGCCGGAGGTGGCGCGTAGTTCGGCGATCAGGCGGCGCATTTCATCGTGCTCGGGCTCGGCTTCGTGGATGAAGGGCTCACTGCCGTCGCGCTGGCGCATGACGGGATAGAAGATCTCTTCCTCGAGCGTGGCGTGGATCTCCAGGCCATCGCAAATCGTGTCGGCCAGGGCCTTCTTGACGGTCGGGCTCTTGTCTTTCGAGTATTGGTGGAAGGTGACCATCACATGCGAGTGGTCGAAGCGGATCATGTCGGTAATGCTTGGGCTCAGTTGCTTGAGATTCATGGTAATACCCCCGTTCGTGATTGTTTGAACAATATGGTAGTCCTGGCCTGCGCGCCATGACTGTAGGCGCGCGTGCCGGTGGGGTGTCAGTGCGGGGCGCACACAGCGGCGCACTTGGTACGACGCATGCGATGACAGGCGAGGTGATTGGAGGATTGTTTATCTGGAATAACAGATTGTCACATTTATCCTACACGGACACGGGAGTGCTCCTGACTGAAATCGCACGGTCGACCTGAGAACATGCATGCATTGGGTTGCCGATCCCGGCGGCGACCCGTCCCAGGCAGCGTTACGCAGGATGCGTCGCTGCCGCTTTGATTTCTCACTTCAATCGGAGATTCCTGTCATGTTTGCACACAATAAGCGCTTGCAATATACAGTCCGGGTCAGCGGACCGAACCCCGGTCTGGCCAACCTGATGCTCGAGCAGTTTGGCGGTCCGCAGGGCGAACTGGCTGCCGCCATGCGCTACTTCACCCAGGCGGTGGCCGAAGACGACCCAGGCCGCAAGGACATGCTGTTCGATATCGCGACCGAGGAACTGAGCCACCTCGAGGTCATCGGCCACATCGTTGCCATGCTCAACAAGGGCGCCAAGGGCCGCCTGGCCGAGGCCGCCGAGGAAGAAGCCGAGATGTACAAGTCGATCACCGGCGCCGGCAACGACAGCCATATCACGCAGGTGCTGTATGGCGCCGGCGCGCCGCTGACCAACTCCGCCGGCGTGCCGTGGACGGCCGCCTATATCGACTCGATCACCGAGCCCACCGCCGACCTGCGCTCGAATATCGCGGCCGAAGCCCGCGCCAAGATCGTCTACGAGCGCCTGATCTCCCTGACCGACGATCCGGGCGTGAAGGACGCTCTGGGCTTCCTGATGACGCGCGAAGTCGCCCACTTGAAATCGTTCGAAAAGGCGCTGTACTCGATGGAGCCGAATTTCCCACCCGGTAAAATGCCGGTGGTGCCGGCCTTCGCCAGCGTCTACTACAATATGTCGCAGGGCGATGGCGAGATGCGCGGCTCCTGGAACCAGGGTCCCGACTGGGACTTCATCAGCGATCGCGAAAAGCAGATGGCGGTCGATGGCGGCTCGGGCCAGGCCGAAGTGGCCTTGCCGAACGAAGACATCGACATCCTCCAGCAGATGGCTGCGCGCACGATTTCGAACCCGGCGGCAACCCCTCGTACGGGGGCCGAGTTGGGCATGATGCAATCGGCAAGCGGTGGTACTATTGCCAACGCGGGCGATGAATCCAAAGGCCAGGCCACGGTCGCTTCGATGGGTGGACCGCTGGACGATACCGGCATCGGCAATCCGATGGGTAGCGGCAAGCCGCTGAAGTAATCCCCGGCGCCGGGGTCGCGCGCGATATGCGGCCCCGGTGCAGTATTTACAGGAAGATGCATGGACATCCAGACCGAGAAAACTGAACACCCACGTAGCCTTCCGCGCTGGCTGACCCCACGCCGCGCCATCGGTTTCGGCATTTGCGCCATCGGCTTCCTCGTCCTGCTCGGCAGCATGATCGAGCAGATCATGAATGCCAATCCCAAGATGCTGGCGGCCCTGGCGGGCGGCAGCACCGCGGCGGCCGCGACCGCGCTGGGCACCTTGCCGGTCCTGTTCGCACAGAATTTCACCAAGCGCACCTACGATTGCTTCCTCGGCTTCGGCGCCGGCGTCATGCTCGGCGCCACTGCCTTTTCCCTCGTGATCCCCGCCCTGAGCGCCGCCAAGACGGCCGGCGCCGGCAACTGGGAATCGAGCCTCATGGTCGGCGCCGGCATCATGTTCGGCGCCGGCGCCATCCTGCTGCTCGGCCGCGCGGTGCGCACCGAGGGCATCCTGACCAACGATCCCGACAAGGTATCGCTGCGCCGCGCCTGGCTGTTCGTGTGGGCCGTAGCCCTGCACAACCTGCCCGAAGGCCTGGCCATCGGCGTGGCCTTCGCCGGCATCGACGTCGAAAAAGCCACCTCGCTCGCCACCGGCGTGTCGATCCAGGACGTGCCCGAAGGCCTGGTGGTGGCGCTGGCGCTGCACGCCGTCGGCTACAGCCGCCTGACCGCGGTGGCCATGGGCGTGGCCTCGGGCCTGGTCGAGCCGATCGCCGCCGTGTTCGGCGTGGCGCTCATCGGCATCTCGGCCGGCCTGCTGCCGTATGCGCTGGCTGCCGCCGCCGGCGCCATGCTGCTGGTGATCGTCAACGACGTGATCCCCGAGTCGCGCCAGTCAGGCAACGGGACCCAGGCCAGCATCGCGCTGATCTTCGGCTTCATCCTGATGACGGTGCTCGACACGGCGCTGTCGTGACATCCGGACACGGTTGACCAGCATGGTGGGATGGTCGTAGGATAAAGATCATCCCATTCCTCCATTCACGGCATGACCATCCCCTCCAAACGGGAACAAACCCATCAGCGCATCCTCGACGTCGCGGCGCGCGCGCTGCGCCGCAGCGGTTTCGCGGGCGTTGGCGTGGCCGACGTCATGAAGGGCGCCGGCCTGACCCACGGCGGCTTCTATGCCCACTTCGACTCGCGCGAGGCCTTGCTGGTCGAGGCGCTCGAGCATGGCGATGCGGCGTCCACTGCCAATCTCGAGCGCCGCGCGGCCGCCTTGCGCGAGGACGGCGCCAGTCCGCTGGCGGCGCTCATCACTGCTTACCTTTCCGAAGAACACCTAACGGCCCATGAATCGGGCCTGGGCTGTGTGGTCGGTGCCCTCGGCTCGGAGATGGCGCGCCAGGAAGCGCCGCTGCGCGCGGTCGCGCGCAGCCGCATCGAACGGCTGGTAGGGCAGGTCCAGGCGGCGCTGGAACAAGAAGGGCGCAGCGACACCGCTGGCCAGGCCCTGGCGCTGGCTGGCGCCATGGTCGGCGCCCTACAAATTGCGCGCACCTTCGGGCCCGACCCGCAAGGCAGTGCGATGCTGGCGGCCAGCCGGCAAGCCTTGCTGACCCAGTACGCATGCCAGCCTGCCTGAATCCCAGCCTGTCAGTACGCGTTCGTTTTTCTGGACTAAAATATGATGATCGTCATATTTAATGACGCCCACAACCAGAAAGGGATAGCCATGAAACTCGACAATGCCACCGTCCTCGTCACCGGCGCCAATCGCGGCCTGGGCCTCGAATTCGCCCGCCAGGCGCTCGCACGCGGCGCCAGGAAGGTCTATGCGGGGGCGCGCGATCCCGCCAGCGTTACCCTGGCCGGTGTCACCCCGGTGCAGCTTGACGTCACGGATGCGCGCAGCGTGGCCGCGGCGGCGCGCGAGCTGGGCGACGTCGACCTGGTGATCAACAATGCCGGCATCGCCCATTTCCAGCAGGTGCTGGCGGATGGCGTGGAGGACTCGCTGCGGGCGATGCTGGAGACGAATGTGTTCGGCATCCTGGGCATGAGCCGGGCCTTCGCGCCGGTGCTGGGCCGCAACGGTGGCGGCGCCATCCTCAACGTGCTGTCGGTGGCGAGCTGGATCAGCTCGCCGGCGCTGGCGGCCTACGGGGTGTCGAAGTCGGCGGCCTGGGGGCTGACCAATGCCGTGCGCAATGAACTGCGCGAGCAGGGCACGCAGGTACTGGCATTGCACGTCGGCTTCATCGACACCGACCTGACGCGCGACATCTCCATGCCCAAGTTGGCGCCGTCCACCGTGGTCGACCGCGGCTACGCGGCGCTGGAAGCGGGCGCCGACGAAGTCATGATCGACGAACTCACGCAGGCGGTGAAGGCCGGACTCTCGAGCGTGCCAGGCATTTATACCGAGGTCAGGCGCAACAATGCGTGAGAAATAGCCGCCCGGCGGCGGCTATACTCGGGCCCTATGCCCCCAAACCGCCTACTGACCCAATATCCGCACAGCCGCATGACGGGCCTGGTCGTCACGCTGCTGGTCCATGCGGCGCTGGTGGCCACCTGGCAGCAGGCGCGCAAGCTGCGGCTGCCCGTGCAGGGCGAGGCGGAGTTCGTCCAGTGGGTGAGGGTGCAGCCGCGCCTGCCAGAGGCGGCGGCGGTCGAGGCGGCTCCTGACCGGCCGCGCGTGCATGCCGCGCCCGGGCCGAGCGCGGCCTCTGCTCCCCCTGCGCCGGCACCGGAGGCAATTGCAGCCGCCGCTCCGGTCGAGGTCGTGACCGCCCCGGCGGCGGCGGCGGAGCCGGCCGCCGGCACTGCACGCCAGATGATCGAACAGGCCATGCGCGACGCCGGCGCCGTCGACCGTGCCGTGCGCAAGGACAGCAAGCCGACCATCGTCGCCCCGCGCGACAGCCCGCAGATCCGCATGGCGAACAAGTTCAGGGAAGCCGCTGCGCTGGCGCCGAACAAGTGGTACGAGGGGCCCAAGATCGTCGAGCTTGTGAACGACGGCGGCGATGGGGCGCGCCGCTTTCGGGTCGTGACGCCGCTCGGCATCTACTGCATCACCGAGCGCTCGCCCGCCACGAGCATCGACATGATCGAAAAACACGGCAAGCAGCGGATCACGAACTGTGGCCACGAACACGAACAGCCGGTCAATCCCCAGGAGTGGCGCACCGCGCGCGACTAGCCCAAAAAAAGACGGCCCCGCAGGGCCGTCGTCGTTTCACGCTAAGCGACAATCATCAGTCGCGAATCTCCAGCTTGCGGTTCAGGCTCAGTGCCGCCAGCGAGGCCACGGCGCCCGACAGCAGGTAGAGGCTGACATAACCCAGGCCAAAGTGCGCCGACAGGCCGAGGGCGACCAGCGGTGCGAAGGCCGCGCCGACCAGCCAGGCGAGGTCCGACGTCAGCGCCGCGCCGGTGTAGCGGAAGTGCTTCAGGAAGTTCGAGGTCGTGGCGCCCGCTGCCTGGCCGTAGGAGAAGCCGAGCAGGGTGAAGCCGATCAGGATGAAGGCATTCTGGCCGCCGGTACCGCTATCGAGCAGGAACGGGATCGAGGCCGAATACAGGGCGATCAGCGCCGCGGCGGTGCCGAGGGTGGTGCGGCGACCCAGCTTGTCGGCGACGACGCCCGAGATCAGCATGGCGATCGCCGCGAGGCCGGCGCCCCACATCTGGACGTGCAGGAACTCATCCATCGGACGGGTATCGTACAGCTGGATCCAGGACAGCGGGAACACGGTCACCAGGTGGAACAGGGCGTAGCTGGCCAGGGCAGCCATGGCGCCGATGGCGATATTGCTGCCTTGCTTGCTCACCAGTTCGCCGACCGGGGCCGGATCGAGGTGGTGCGAGTCGAGCAGGCGCGAATACTCGGGCGTGCTGGCCAGGCGCAGGCGGGCGAAGGTGCCGACCACGTTGATGGCGAAGGCGACGAAGAACGGGAAGCGCCAGCCCCAGGTCAGGAAATCTTCTTCGGCCGTATAGGTGATCAGGAAGGCGAAAATGCCGGCCGCGATCACGAAGCCAAGCGGTGCGCTCAATTGTCCGAGCATGGCGTACCATCCGCGCTTGTTCTCGGGTGCGCTAAGAGCCAGCAGCGAAGGCAGTCCATCCCACGAACCACCCTGGGCGAAACCCTGGGCGATGCGCAAGGCTGCCAGCAGGACGATCGCGGTGGCGCCGATTTCACTATAGCTCGGGAGCATGGCGATGACGACGGTGCTGGTACCCATCATGAGCAGGGAAATGCCGAGCTTCATGTCGCGGCTCCAGCGCTTCTGGATCGCCATGAACGCGACCGTGCCGATCGGTCGTGCTATGAAGGCGAGCGCGAAGATCGCGAAGGAATACAGGGTGGCGTCGAGCCGGTCCGCCCATGGGAAGAAAATGGCGGGGAAGACGAGTGCCGACGCGATTGCGTACGTGAAGAACTCGAAGTATTCGGCCGACCGGCCGATGACGACGCCAACGGCGATGTCACCGGGATCGACGTGCGCATCCCTGGCGTTGATGTTGCGAGCCCCGCTGTGCGGGTGTGTGATTGGAGCGGCCCCTGCGCCGCCGTACGTCGTCGTGCTTTGCATATTGTGTTCTCCAGAGAAGTCGACGGTCGCCACTGTTGTTAAAATTGCACTCCGGCAAAGGTGGGACAATGTGTCCAATGTTCTTTGGCGACCGTTGGCATTACAGTAGCATGTTCTCCTTCCATGTAACGTTAGATACCTAGCATGATTCCTAAAATTGTCCGCCGCGGACTCCCATTACTTTCGCTTGCAGCGCTGGCCGGCTGCAATACGGTCGTAATGAATCCCACCGGTGATATTGCGAAGCAGCAGGCCGATCTGATCACCATATCGGTTGTGCTGATGTTGTTGATTATCGTCCCTGTGATGATCTTGACTGTCCTGTTCGCCTGGCGCTATCGCAAGAACGCCAACGCGAAGTACGAACCCGATTGGGACCACTCGACCAAGCTCGAGCTCATCATCTGGGGCGCACCGCTCCTGATCATCATCGTCCTTGGCCTGATCACCTGGGTCAGCACCCACAAGCTCGATCCTTACCGTCCGCTCGAACGCCTGGACGAACACCGTCCGATCCCGGCATCGACCAAGCCACTCGAAGTGCAGGTCGTGGCGCTGGACTGGAAATGGCTGTTCATCTATCCAGAGCAGGGCATCGCCTCGGTCAACCAGCTGGTGACCCCGATCGATACCCCGATCCGCTTCAAGATGACGGCATCGACCGTGATGAACACCTTTTATATTCCGACGCTGGCCGGCATGATCTACACGATGCCCGGCATGCAGACCGAATTGAACGCTGTGCTCAACAAGACCGGTGACTACCACGGCCTGTCGGCCAACTTCAGCGGCGACGGTTTCTCGCACATGAAGTTCGCCTATAAAGGCGTCACCAACGAAGAGTTCAACACCTGGGTGCAGGAAATGAAGGCCAATCCAGCCGTCCTGGATCGCGCCGACTACCTGGTGCTGGAAAAGCCGACCGCCAAGGAGGCCGTGCGCCACTACGGCCAGGTCGAGCCTGCGCTGTTCAACCGTGTCGTCAACCGCTGCGTGGCGGAAGGCACCATGTGCATGAACCAGCAGATGCACGAAGACGACAAGCGCAACCAGATGGCCGCCGCTATCCGCCAGCAATCAAAGGGTGGCAAGTCGCAGCTGGCGGAAGCACTGGAAATGTGCGTCGCTCCTATTAATACCTTGATGAAGTAATCATGCAAGAATCATTCGACTTGACGAAGTTTATCTTCGGTCGGCTGGGCTGGGACGCGATCCCGCTCCATGAGCCGATTCTGCTCGCTACCTTCGCAGGCGTGATCGTCGGCGGCCTGGCCCTCGTGGCCATCCTGTCGTACTTCCGCCTGTGGGGCACCCTGTGGAAGGACTGGATCACCAGTATCGACCACAAGAAAATCGGGATCATGTACATGATCCTGGGCCTGATCATGCTGCTGCGCGGCTTTGCCGACGCCCTGATGATGCGCGCCCAGCAGGCGATCGCCTTCGGCGACAACGCCGGCTTCCTGCCGCCGCACCACTACGACCAGATCTTCACCGCCCACGGCGTGATCATGATCTTCTTCGTGGCGATGCCGTTCGTGACGGGCCTGATGAACTACGTGGTGCCGCTGCAGATCGGTGCGCGCGACGTGGCCTTCCCGTTCCTGAACAACTTCTCGTTCTGGATGACCACCATGGGCGCCGTGCTGATCATGGCATCGCTGTTCGTGGGTGAGTTCGCACGCACCGGCTGGCTGGCGTATCCGCCGCTGTCGGGCATCCTGGCAAGTCCGGGTGTCGGCGTCGACTACTACATCTGGGCGCTGCAGATCGCGGGTGTCGGTACCACCCTGTCGGGCGTCAACCTGATCGTCACCATCATCAAGATGCGTGCGCCGGGCATGGACCTGATGAAGATGCCAGTCTTCGTCTGGACCTCGCTGTGCACCAACATCCTGATCGTCGTCACCTTCCCGATCCTGACCGCCGTGCTGGCCATGCTGGGCATGGACCGCCTGCTCGACACCGCGTTCTTCACGAGCGACCGTGGCGGCAACCCGATGATGTACGTCAACCTGATCTGGATCTGGGGCCACCCTGAGGTCTACATCCTGATCCTGCCGGCCTTCGGTATCTTCTCCGAAGTCGTCTCGACCTTCTGCGGCAAGCGCCTGTTCGGCTACACCTCGATGGTGTACGCGACCTGCGTCATCATGGTCCTCTCGTACCTGGTGTGGCTGCACCACTTCTTCACCATGGGTTCGGGCGCCAGCGTCAACGCGTTCTTCGGCATCACGACGATGATCATCTCGATCCCGACCGGCGCCAAGATCTTCAACTGGCTGTTCACCATGTACCGCGGCCGCATCCGCTTCGAACTGCCGATGATGTGGACGATCTCGTTCATGCTGACCTTCGTCATCGGCGGCATGACCGGCGTGATGCTGGCCATCCCGGCGGCCGACTTCGTGCTGCACAACTCGCTGTTCCTGATCGCTCACTTCCACAACGTCATCATCGGCGGTGTCGTGTTCGGTATCTTCGCCGGTATCAACTACTGGTTCCCGAAAGCCTTCGGCTACAAGCTGGACCGTTTCTGGGGCCTGGTCTCGTTCTGGTTGTGGTCGATCGGTTTCTGGGTCGCGTTCACCCCACCGTACATCCTGGGCTTCATGGGCTACACCCGTCGCGTGAGTCACTTCGACGATCCTTCGGTGCAGTGGCTGTTCCAGATCTCGTTCGTGGGCACCCTGATGATTGCCGGTGGTATCGGCGCGCTGCTGATGCAGTTCTATGTCAGCTTCCGTGACCGCAACACCGCTCGTCTGCGCGACTTCACCGGCGACCCGTGGGAAGGCCGTACCCTGGAGTGGGCGACCTCGTCGCCACCGCCAGACTACAACTTCGCCTTCACCCCGGTGGTGTACGACAACGACACCTTCGCCGACATGAAGAAGAACGGCTACCGTCGTCCGCTGAAGGACTTCGTGGCGATCCATATGCCGAAGAACACCGGCGCCGGCATCATCATCTCCGCGATCTCGTGCGTGGTGGGTTTCGGCATCATCTGGCATATGTGGGCGCTGACCGTGGCGTCGTTCATCGCGATGATGGTCGCGATCATCATCCATACCTTCAACTACAAGCGCGACTACTACATTCCGGCCGAAGAAGTGGCCCGTACTGAAGCAGAGCGCACCCGTATGCTGGAAAGCCATGTCTGAACTTAAAGCAACTGTAACCGGCGGCAGCGTCGCCGACGACGTGAGCGGGCGCTACATCGCCCGCGAACACCACCCGGAGCAGGGCACGCTGCTGGGCTTCTGGCTCTACCTGATGAGCGACTGCCTCATCTTCGCGTCCCTGTTCGCGACCTACGCGGTGCAAGGCCGCTCGTACGCCGGCGGTCCGACCGGCGCCGAGCTGTTCGAGCTGCCGCTGATCGCGCTCAACACCGCGTTCCTGCTGGTGTCGTCGCTGACCTTCGGCTTCGCCATGATCGCCGCGCAAGCGAAGAACCTGGCCAAGACCCGCATGTGGCTGGTCGCGACCGGCATCCTGGGCCTGGCCTTCCTGTGCGTGGAAATCTATGAGTTCCAGCACCTGATCCACATGGGCGCCGGTCCGCAGCGTTCGGGCTTCCTGACCGCGTTCTTCGCGCTGGTCGGTACCCACGGCCTGCACGTGACGTTCGGCATCATCTGGCTGGTGACCCTGTTCTTCCAGCTGGGTAAACACGGCCTGACCCCGGAGAACTTCCGTCGCCTGTCGTGCCTGTCGCTGTTCTGGCACTTCCTGGACCTGATCTGGATCTTCGTCTTCACCTTTGTCTACCTGATGGGAGTCCTGCCATGAGCGACCACCACGACCACGGCCATCATGGCCACGACGTCTACGTGACGCACTACAGCCAGAAGGATTACCTGATCGGCTTCGCGCTGGCAGCGATCCTGACGATCATCCCGTTCTGGCTGGTGATGGGCAACGTGCTGGCGCCAGAGACCACCAAGTGGGTCATCCTGCTGTTCGCCGGCGTGCAGCTGATCGTGCAGATGGTGTACTTCCTGCACCTTAGCTCGAAGTCGGAAGGCGGCTGGAACATGATGGCCGCCATCCTGACGGTCGTCATCCTGGTCATCGTCCTGGCCGGTTCGATCTGGGTCATGCATCATATGAACACCAATATGATGCCGGGCATGGGTCCGAACAGCACCCACGACATGACCTAAATGGCAGTAGTGCACGAACAGCCGGTAGTGCCGGCACACCCTCACCGCTCCGCCTTCGTGCGGCGCGCCCTGGCAGTGGCGGCCCTGCTGCTGTTCGTGCTGTTTGCCGGTCTTGGCACCTGGCAGGTGTTTCGCCTGCAATGGAAACTGGACCTGATCGAACGCGTCGACGCACGCGTTCATGCGGATCCCGTTGCGCCGCCATCGGCGACGCAATGGCCGCAGATTTCAAAAGAGTCCGACGAATACCGGCGCGTGCGCCTGTCGGGCCACTATCTCTACGAATTGACCACACCGGTGCAAGCGCTGTCCGATCTCGGCGCCGGTTTCTGGCTGCTCACGCCGTTATGCCTTGACTCGGGCCACATCATCCTCGTCAACCGCGGTTTCATTCTGTCGAGCGGCAATATCGCGCAGCAGTACCCGGCCAACAAGGCCGCCGGCGACCCGTGCGCGGCCGCTGCTAGCGCGCCGGTCGCGCTCACCGGCCTGCTGCGCATCGCCGAACCGAAAAGCGGTTTCCTGCGCGATAACGATCCCGTCAACAACCGCTGGTATGCGCGCGAAGTGGGCGCCATCGCCGCCGCGCGCGGCCTCGACCCCGCGAACGTCGCGCCGTTCTTCGTCGACGCCAGCAAGGGCCAGGATCCGAAGGACGCGCCGGAAACGGCGGTCGGCGGCCTGACCGTCATCTCGTTCCCGAATAATCACCTCGTCTACGCGCTCACTTGGTATGCTCTGGCCCTCATGGTAGCCGCCGCCACGTGGTGGATCGTGCGCTATGAGGCAAGGGCCCGGCGCAGCGGCGACGCCGACGATTAAGACGCCTGGCGCGCCATGCGCGCTGGCCGCAGGACAGACAACACGGATTCCGATGCAATCTCCGCTGGATTTCTTTGCCAGGGCGGCGCGCTCGTCGCCGTCGGCCGCCGCCGCCAACGTCGAGTTCGCGGCCGGCCACAAGAATATGCTGCAGCTGATCGAGCTGCGCTGGATCGCCGTCATCGGCCAGATCACCACCATCGCCTCGGCCATCATGATCTTCCGGATCGAGCTGCCGCTGGTGCACATGCTGCAGGTGCTGGCCTGCCTGATCGCCTTCAACGTCGCCAGCCACCTGCGCTGGCACGAACGGCGCCCGGTCTCCAATGGCGAGATGTTCCTGGCGATCCTGGTCGACGTCTCCAGCCTCACCGTGCTGCTCTACCTGTCGGGCGGCACCACCAATCCCTTCGCCTTCCTGTACCTGCTGCAGGTGATCGTCTCGGCCGTGCTGCTCGACGTGCTGTGGACCTGGAGCATCGTGCTGGTCACGATCGCCTGCATGGCCGGCCTGGCCATCTACGCCCAGCCCCTCGCGCTGCCGTTCGACCATGCGCGCGGCATCGGCAGCCTGTACGTGCAGGGCCTGCTGGTCTGCTTCGCGCTCAATGCGGCGCTGTTGGTGATGTTCATCTCGCGCATTTCGGACAACGTGCGCGACAAGGCGACCCAGCTGGCCGCGCTGCGCCAGCGCGCGGCCGAAGAAGAGCACATCGTGCGCATGGGCCTTCTTGCCAGCGGCGCCGCCCACGAGCTGGGCACGCCGCTGTCGACGGTCTCGGTGATCCTGGGCGACTGGAAGCGCATGCCCGAGTTTCGCAACAATCCCGAGATGCTGGGCGAACTGACCGAGATGCAGACCCAGCTCAAGCGCTGCAAGGCCATCGTCAGCGGCATCCTGCTGTCGGCCGGCGAAGCGCGCGGCGAGTCGGCCGAGCGCACCACCGTCAGCCGCTTCCTCAATGAGCTCGCCGAAGGCTGGGAAGCCAGCCGTCCGGTGCGCACCTTCATCTACAATAACCGCATCGCCGAGGACCTGCCGGTGGCGAGCGACTCGGCGCTGCGCCAGACGATCGACAACCTGCTCGACAACGCGCTCGAGGCCTCGCCCGACTGGGTCTATATGGACGCCCACATCGACGAGCGCACCCTGGTGCTGACCGTGTTCGACCGCGGCCCCGGCTTCGCGCCCAGCATGCTGGCCCATTTTGGCAAGCCCTATCACTCGACCAAGGGCAAGCCCGGCGGCGGGCTGGGGCTGTTCCTGGCGGTGAACGTCGTGCGCAAGCTCGGCGGCACCGTCACGGCGCGCAACCGCCGCCAGGACGAGGACGGCGGGGCCGAGGTGTCCGTGCGCCTGCCGCTGGCCGCCATCGAACTGGAAGAGGAAATAGACAATGCAGAATCCTGAGCCGCTGCTGCTCATTATCGAAGACGACGAAGCCTTCGCCCGCACCCTCTCCCGCTCTTTCGAGCGGCGCGGCTACCGCGTACTGGGGGCCACCGGCCACGACGAGGCGCAAGCCCTGCTGGCCCAGCACAATCCCGGCTATGCCGTGGTCGACCTGAAACTCAAGGGCAATACCTCGGGGCTGGCTTGCGTGCAGCTGCTGCACGAGCACGACCCGGATATGCTGATCGTGGTGCTGACTGGCTTTGCCAGCATCGCCACCGCGGTCGAGGCGATCAAGCTGGGCGCCGTGCAATACCTGGCCAAGCCATCGGACGCCGACGATATCGAGGCCGCCTTCGGCCACATCGCCGGCAGCACCGACGTCGAGGTGACCAACCGCTCGACCTCGATCAAGACCCTGGAATGGGAGCGCATCCACGCCGTGCTGGCCGAGACCGATTTCAATATTTCGGAGGCGGCGCGGCGGCTGGGCATGCACCGCCGCACGCTGGCGCGCAAGCTCGAAAAGCAGCGGGTGAAATAGATGCGGACGGCGCCAACGCTACAGGCATTCCTGCTGTTGCTCGCCCTGGCCGGCTGCGGTCGCACCGACACGGCGGCCGTGGGGCAAGTGTCCGAGGCAGCGTCGCCGGCCCGGATCGAGGCTGGACGCAAGCTGTTCGCGCGCTGCGCCGGCTGTCATGAGCTTGGGCCGAAGGCCGGCCATATCTTCGGGCCGCATCTGAACGGCGTGCTGGGACGTGAAGCGGGCAGCGTGCCCGGCTACGCATATTCTCCGGCGCTCAAGGCGTCGACGCTGGTGTGGGACGAAGCGAATCTGACGGCCTTTATCCGCGATTCGGAAAGGGTCATCCCGGGAAACAAGATGCGCTTCATGAGCTTCCTGAGCGATCGTCAGGCGGGGGACATCGTGGCCTACCTGGCCACGCAGGGCGGGACGCAGGCTGGGCAAGGCCAGCCACGTCCCTGATAGCGTCTATTTGACGTCGCTTATTTGACGTTCTTGCGGCGACGGGCAGCCAGCAGGCCCAGGCCGGCGGCCAGCAGCGCGGCGCTGGCCGGCTCCGGCACTTCGACCGGATCCGGCAGGGCATCGAGGTCGCTGATGGTCAGGACGTAGTTGCCAAAGCCAGCGTATTCGGTGAGCGAGAAGGTGCCGAGGGTGAACTCATGGCGCGATTCCTTGCCGGTGTACAGCTGCGGGCCATTCGCGGTCAGCACATAACGGTCGGTGTAGAAGTCGTACAGCTGCAGGCCGCCGCTGATCGCCGAATTGAAGAACGTGATGTCCAGGGCATCATAGCCCGCGAAATTGCCCGCCACCTCGGCGAAAGTCAGGCCCCCGTTGTTGTCGGAGCTGTCCGGATCGCGATCGGTGTCCAGCTGCCAGCTTGCGGTGTAGTCTCCGCTGAGCTTGAATTCGTACAGGGCTGCGTTGGCAACGCCGGCCGACAGCAGGGCGGTGGCCAGGGCCGCTTTCATCAGGTTTTTTACCAATTTCACGTGTTGCTCCATCTCTCTGGTTGATTTTCGCAAACATCACAATGATGTCACCGATACAACACTAAGCAGGAAGCGTGCCTGATTGATATTTTTATATTAATCAATGACTTGCATATAATACTTCGAGTAAATACGCGGAAGAATGTAAAATTTCCCGACAGCAGCCGTGTTAGCTGCCGAGCTTGCTGAGCGCGAAAGCGGCCAGGAATCCGGCGGCCACGATCAGCCCGGCGAAGTCGTGGGTTTCGTCGAAGGCCTCCGGGATCATGGTGTCGACCACCATCGCCAGCACGCCGCCCGCGGCTACCGCCGTGGTCGCCGCCAGCATCTCGGGAGGAAAGCGGTGGAATACCGTATAGCCGAGCAGGGCAGCGAGCCCGGATGCCACGGCGATGCCGCTCCAGACACCGTAGATGTGGGCCGGCGAGCGGCCGGCATGCCGCATCCCGGCCGCACTGGACAGGCCCTCGGGCAGGTTGGACAGGAACACCGCCGCCACCACCGCCACGCTGACCCCTTCGCCTTTCAATAGCGACAGGCCGATCACGATCGATTCCGGGATCCCGTCGAGCAGGGCGCCGACCGCCAGCGCCGCGCCGCTGGCGTCCTTTGCCGCTGCCGCTGGGCGTGGCCCGGCACGCTTGCGGTGGCGCGCTCCCTTGTGCCCCAGCCACCAGTTGGCAACCGTGTAGAACAGGGCCCCGAGCAGGAAGCCGGTCGCGGTCGAGGCGAAGCCGCCGGTGTCGATCGCCTCGTCCATGAGTTCGAACGACAGCGCCGAGATCAGGACCCCGCTGCCGAAGGCCATGATGGCCGCCACCAAGCGCTGCGGAACCTTGAAACGCACGCCGATGAAGGCGCCCAGGAGCAGGGCGGCGCCCGCCATCAATCCCCAGCCACCTGCCTGCAGCCATCCCGGTATCGAGTCCAAAGCGCCTCCATGTGTTTCATACATGCTAATATTTTCGAGCACGTATAGTGCGCACTGCTGACCAATAGACGGTCGGGAACACGAATTTCCCTCATGACGGACGGGTAGGGTGAGCTATTGCCTGTCTGTACATTCGCACAAATAGGGTTGCCACGATTATATTTTTCGTGCAGTATAGCTGGGTGGCAACCGGCAGCGTCCGGTTGCCCCGATCAGCGATGAGGCGGCTCACCCCGTTTCTTTTCGCCCCCCGCATCCGTCGGGGGGCATTTTTCGACACGCGGCGTAGCGTTTCCCCCATCTGCCGCGTCTGGTGCTCCCCGCGCCGAATCGGACCATCGTGCCTGCGCGGCTCCCTGCCGCCGATCGGCGCGTCCCACCGGAGAATTGGATGAGCGAGCTGCTTTCACTCACGCATGCGCTGGCCTGGCCGCTGGCGCTGACGCTGGCCTGGATGACCGGCGAGCTACTGTACCGCTGGGCCAACGTGCCGCGCATCTCCATCTATGGCTTGTGCGGCTTCGTGTTCGGCAACCTGTCGAGCGGCTATCTGCCGCCGGCCCAGGCCGACAACTTCATGATGCTGGCTAACCTTGGATTCGGCCTGATGCTGTTCGAGCTCGGCTACCGCATCAACCTGCGCTGGCTGCGCACCAATCCCTGGCTTCTGCTCACCTCCGTGCTCGAAGCCGGCCTGACCTGGGCCGCGGTGTATTACGTCTCGCGCATCTGCGGCCTCGACGTCCTGCCGGCCTGCCTGCTGGCGGCCCTGGCCATGGCCAGCTCGCCGGCCGGCCTGCTGCGCATCGTCAACGAGCAGGGCGGCGGCGGCCAGGTGACCGAACGCGCCATGCACCTGACTGCCCTGAACTGCGTGCTGGCCGTGTTCGTGTTCAACGTGACGGTGGGTTTCGGCGTATTCCAGACCTCGGGCGACGTGGTCCACGCCAGCTGGACCGGCCTGGTGGTGCTGGCGGCATCGAGCGGCCTGGGCGCTGCGCTGGGCTGGCTGCTGCCGCTGTGGCAGCGCGTGGCCAGCCATGTGCGCTCCAATTCCACCCTGACGTTCGCGGTCTTCGTGTTCCTGCTGGTGGCGATCACCCACGTCCTGAAACTGTCGCCGGTGCTGGCAGCGCTGACCTTCGGCCTGGTGGCGCGCCACCGCCGCGTCACCCTGAGCCCGGCTCAACGCAACTTCGGCGCCCTGGGCGACCTGCTCACCGTGCTGCTGTTCTTCTTCGTGGCCACCACCATCGCCTGGCAGCCGACCGCCGAAGGCCTGATGCTCGGCCTGTTGCTGCTGCTGGTGCGCGCCTTGGTGAAAGTAGCGGTGTGCACCGCCACCGCGCGGGTGTCGGGCATCTCGGCGCGCAAGGGCGCCCTGACTGGTGTTGCGATCATGCCGCTGACGGTGTTTGCCATCATCCTGATCGAGCAGACCCGGCGCTCGGGCGTCGACCTGTTCGACACCCTCACACCCCTGGCGCCATTGGCCGCGATGGCCATGATCCTGGAAGTGCTGGCGCCGATCCTGACCCAGATCGCGCTGACCGGCGCGCGCGAGTCGGGTTTAGCCAAATACAAGAATGTCGTCAAGGAGGACAAGGATGCCGCTGCCTGAGTTTTCGCGCTCGGAACCGCTGACCATGGGCGTCGAGCTGGAGTTGCAGCTCGTCGGCCTGTCGGATTTCGACTTGGCCCCGGCCTCGCCGGACATGCTCGATCTGCTGGCGCGCGCGCCTTTCCCCGGCGCCGTCACGCCCGAGATCACCGAGAGCATGATCGAGATTAACAGCAGCATCCATACCGGCTACGCGCCGCTGGTGGACGAGCTACGCCTGATCCGCGACACCCTGCTGCGCGCCGGCGACCGCCTGAACGTGGGCGTGTGCGGCGGCGGCACCCATCCGTTCCAGCAGTGGACCGAGCGCCGCATCTATGAAAAGCCGCGTTTTCGCGAGGTGTCGGCGCTGTACGGCTATCTGGCCAAGCAGTTCACCGTATTCGGCCAGCACGTGCACATCGGCTGCGGCAGCGGCGACAATGCCCTGTACCTGCTGCATGCACTGAACCGCTACATCCCGCACTTCATTGCGCTGTCGGCTTCGTCGCCCTTCCTGCAGGGCAGCGACACCCAGTTCCATTCCTCGCGCCTAAATTCGGTGTTCGCCTTCCCGCTGTCGGGCCGCGCGCCGTTCCTGCTGAAATGGGAAGACTTCGAGCGCGATTACTTCAAGCGCATGGAAGACACCGGCATCGTGCGCAGCATGAAGGACTTTTATTGGGATTTGCGCCCCAAGCCCGAATACGGCACCATCGAGCTGCGCGTCTGCGACACCCCGCTCACGGTCGAGCACGCCGCAGCGCTGGCGGCCTACCTGCAGGCTCTGTGTAGCTATCTGCTGGCGGGCAACGAAGCGCCGCCGCGGGAAGACGATTACCTGGTCTACAACTACAACCGTTTCCAGGCCTGCCGCTTCGGTCTCGATGGCAATATCGTGCTGCCGCAGGAACACCAGCAAGTCAGCCTGCGCGACGATATCCTGGCCACCCTGGCGCGTATCGCGCCGCATGCCGAGCGGCTCGGCTCGGGCGCCGCGCTGACCCATCTGTCCCATGTGACGAAGGCAGTCGGCGATGCCGAACAGCTGCGCATCGTGCACGAACACGAGGGCAGTGTGGAGGCGATGGTAAATCTCGCCCTGGGGAAATTCCGCGGCGAGGTGTAAACCTCAGGAGTGGCTCAGAGGGATCTTGCCTGCCGACTCATCCGCATCCAGGCGGGCGATCAGCGTTGCCAAGTCCTGTTCCAGGCGTAGCAGGGTGGCTTCATCCAGCGTGCCCAGTGCGCTGGGCAAGACACCGGCCGCCGGCCCGGGAACCCGGCGCAGCACTTCCTGGCCGGCTGGCAAGACACGCAGTGCGACGTTGCGCCGGTCCGCGCCTTCGCGCGCCGCCGCCACGTAGCCACGCTCGACCAGGCCACGCACCAGGTTGCTGGCGGTCGACTGGTGGATGTCCATGGCGCGCCCCAGGCTGGTGGCGCCGATGCCGGGCTGGCTCTCGATCACCGACAGCGCCCAGACCTGGGCCCCGCCCAGGCCCGAGTCGCGCTCGAGCTGGCGAAAATGTGTCTTGACGGCATTGAAGACGATACGAAACTGGCGCAGCACGCGCTGGGGCGGGGCGTCTGCTGGCAGGATCAACGGTGCGGGTGGGGCTTCGGAGGACATGGGCGAGATGATAATGCAACAGCTCGCAAAGCGGGGCCGGGCAGCGCGCTTTTTCTTGGCATGCGAAAGTCCCCCGAACGCTCCGTTCTGCGCTAGCATCGATTCATGCGAAGCGCATCCGCCAGCCCTGGTGTCCCGGAGCGCGGCCTGTCCCGGGCCGCGGTGGGCACCTGTCTGCTCGGCCTCGTGCTCACCTCGCTGCTGTGCGGCGCGGTGCGCAAGATGGAATACGACCGCGCCCAGGCCGAGTTCGACCAGCGCGCCGTGGTGCGGGTCGCGGCCGTGACCCGCGCCTTCGCCGAGGCCACCGACGCCGCGCGCGCCGTCAACCTGTTCTTCCGCGCCTCGAGCGACATCACGCGCGCAGAGTTCGACGCCTTCGCCCAGCCGCTGGTGGCGCGCCACGGCTATATGCAGGCGATGATCTTCCAGCGCTTCGTGGGCGACGCCGAACGCGCCGCCTTCGAGGCCCGGCGGCGCGCGTTCTGGCCGGGCTTCGAGATCCGTGAACGCATCAAGACCGGCGAGCCGGCCCTCACCCGGGCCGGCGTGCGCTGGCGCTACCTGGTCAACGACTACGTGGCGCCGATCGTCGGCAATGAGGTGGCTTTCGGCTACGATGCCTGGTCCAACCCGCCGCAGCGGGTCGATACCCAGCGGGCGATCGACACCGGCGAGCCGGCCGCCAGTCCCATTATCACCCTGCTGCAGGGTGGTGGCGCCCGCCACGGGATCCTGATCATCCTGCCGGTCTACCGGCCCGGCACCCAGCCTTTGGCGACCCCGGAGCGGCGCGCGGCCGTGGTCGGCGCCACCGAGGTGGTGATCGACGTCGCCCAGCTGGTGGGCGGCACCCTGGAGGCGGTGCGCCTGCTCGACGACGACACTTTCGCGCTGTCGCTGCGCGGCCCCGACGCCCTCGGCAACGTGGTCACCGCCTACCAGCACGGCAGCCTGGCCAAACCCGAGGGCTGGTGGGAGCGCCTGCTGGACGGCATGAACCTGCGCCACGTGGAAGAGTTCGAGATTGCCGGCAGTCCGTGGCAGGTAGTGGTCGAGGAACAGCCGCCGGCCCTGGGCGCCCACATGGCCGAGCTTGTGGCGATGGTGCTGGGGCTGATCCTGAGTTTCGCCGCCGCCGGCCTGGTGCAGCAGCGGGTGGCGCGCACGCGCCGCATCGAGGCCCTGGTCGAGCAGCGCACCGCGGCCCTTGAGCGCGCTACCGGCTCGCTGCGGCTGTACGAACGCGCGATGGAAGCGAGCGCCAATCCAATCCTGCTGGTCGACGCCGAGCAGCCGGGCTACCCGATCGAATACGCCAACCCGGCCTGCGAACGCACCTTCGGCTATCCGGCGCGCGAGCTGGCCGGCCAGCCCCTCAAGCTGCTCGCCGGCCTGGATGCCGACCAGCCGGCAGTGGAAGAGCTGCGCCGCGCCCTGCACGGGCAGCGCGAGGAGCACGCCCTGGTCACGGCCCACACCCGCGACGGAGTGGAGCTGATCAGCGACGTCTACGTGGCGCCGGTGCGCCGCGCCGACGGCAAGGCCGGGCATTTCGTGGTCACCGTCTACGACGTCACCACCGCCAAGCGCTACGAGGCCGAACTCGAACGCCATGCCCACTACGACACGCTCACGGGGCTGGCCAACCGGTCCTTGCTGTCCGACCGTATCGAGCGCGCCATCGCCAATGCCGGCGGCATGCCGGTATGGACCGTGCTGCTCGATTTCGACCACTTCAAGCTGATCAACGACACACTCGGCCGGCGCGCCGGCGACGAGGCGCTGCGCATGCTGGCCGCACGTATCAACGGTGCACTGCGGCCGGTGGACACCGCGGCCCGGGTCGGCGGCGACGACTTCGTACTGGTACTGGTCGGCGTGGCCGACGAACGCCAGGCCGCGGCCCGCATCCAGCAGGTGCGCGAGGCGGTCGCCGAACCGATCCACCTGGCCGGCCAGCGCCTGGTGCTCAGCTGCAGCGCCGGCGTGGCCGCATTCCCGGCCGACGGGCTGGACGCCGACAACCTGGTCAAGCACGCCGAGATCGCGATGTACCGCGCCAAGTCCATCGGCCGCAACGGCGTGCAGTTCTATGCGCCGCACATGAATGCCCAGGCCTTCGACCGCCTGGCCCTGGAGAGCGCGCTGCGCCATGCGCTGCAGGACGACCAGTTCGAGCTGCATTTCCAGCCGCAGGTCGACCTGGCCACCGGCTGCGTGGTCGGCAACGAGGCGTTGATCCGCTGGCGCCATCCCTTGCTGGGTACGGTGCGGCCCGACCGCTTCATCGCGCTGGCCGAAGAGACCGGCCTGATCGTCCCGATCGGCGCCTGGGTGCTGCGCACCGCCTGCCGCCAGAATCGGCGCTGGCAGCGCGCCGGCCTGGGGCCGCTGCGCATCGCGGTCAACCTGTCGGCGCGCCAGTTCGCCGAGCCCGACCTGGTCGACACCGTAGCCCAGGTGCTGCGCGAGACCGGCCTGGCGCCGGGCTCGCTCGAGATCGAGCTCACCGAGAGCATGATGATGGCCGACGCGGACGCCGCCATCCGCACCATGGAATGCCTGAAGCGCATGGGTGTCAAGCTGTCCATCGACGACTTCGGTACTGGATACTCAAGCCTGCAATACCTCAAGCGCCTGCCCGTCGACGTGCTCAAGATCGACCGCTCCTTCGTGCAGGACATCGTGGGCAACCCGGACGGCGCGGCACTGGTCGACGCCATCATCTCGCTGGCCCACGGCCTGCGCATGCAGGTGATCGCCGAAGGGGTCGAGACGATCGAGCAGCTCGACTACCTGCGCGGCTGCGGCTGCGACGAAGTGCAGGGCCACGTCTACAGCCGTCCGCAGACGGCCACACGGGTCGAGGCGCTGCTGCGCGCCGGGCGGGTGGAGCCGGCGGCTAGCACCGCCTGACATGCTGCACATCCCATCCCGTGCCGTGGCGGCCGTCACGGTCGGCTATACTTGCGCCACATTGTTACTTTGATCAGGGCAGGTAGAGCGAGTGGACCAACAACAGGACAACGAGAACACGGACACCGCGGACACCGCGCCAACCGTGCAGCAACGCATCAAGCAGGTCTCCCGGCGCCTGCTCGCCGGCGCCTCGACCCGGGCTGGCGCGCTCAAATCCGGCGCTCAGTCGCGCCTGCACGGCCGGCCGCTGCCGGTCAAGCTGGCCCTGATCGCACTGTGGAGCATGGCGGCCGGCCTGATGGCAATCCTGGCCTGGCTGCTGATCCTGATCCCGTTCACCCCCGGCATCGACGACCTGGAACAGGTCAGCCGCTCGCGCCCGACCGTGATCCTGGACGCCGGCGGCCGCCCGCTAGGCACCTTCGAAAAGGGCCTGCAGGAACGCGTCAAGCTGTCGCAGGTGTCGCCGCACGTGGTCGAGGCGCTGATCTCGACCGAGGATCACCGCTTCTACCAGCACCACGGCGTCGACTTCAAGCGCGTGGCCGGCGCGCTCTGGGCCAGCATCAAGGGCGACCCGCAGGGCGGCTCGACCATCACCCAGCAGCTGGCGCGCAATATGTTTCCGCAAGAGATCGGCCGTGCGCGCAGCATCAACCGCAAGATGAAGGAACTGATCACCGCGATCAAGATCGAGAACACCTACAGCAAGACGCAGATCCTGGAAGCCTACCTGAACACGGTGCCTTTCCTGTACAACGCCTACGGCATCGAGATGGCGGCGCGCACCTACTTCGGCAAGCCGGCGCAGAAGCTCGACGTACTGGAGTCGGCGACCCTGGTCGGCATGCTCAAGGGTACCCACTATTACAACCCCGTCGCCAATCCCGAGCGCTCGCTGTCGCGCCGCAACGTGGTGCTGGGCCAGATGCGCAAGCACGGCGCCTTCGATGACAAGCGGTATGCGCAGCTGGTCAAGCGTCCGGTGCGCCTGCGCTTCGCGCGGCTGCCGGACCGCAGCGGCAAGGACGACCATTTCACCCACCACGTGCGCAAGTGGCTGCTCGACTGGGCCGACGAGAACGACTACAACCTGCAGCTCGACGGCCTGGTGGTGCGCACCACGCTCGACCCGGAACTGCAGGCGGCGGCCGAACGCGCGGTGCGGCGCCAGGCCGACATCCTGCAGGCGATCGCCGACGTCGAATGGGCCAATCCCAACGTCCCCCGTTCGACCGCCACCGCCACCTATACCTCGATCCGCCCCAACATCGATCCATTCTCCTACTACTGGATCACCAATGCGCGCGCGCTGGACGCCTTCGTGCGCGAGAGCGGCGCCTACCGCAACGCGGTCGAGGAGGGCGAAGAGCCGGCGGCCGCGCTCAAGCGCCTGAAGGCCGACCGCGGCTTCATGAATGAGCTCAAGGCCGCCAAGTCGCGCCTGGAGGCGGGCTTCGTCGCGGTCGACCCGGCCAGCGGCGAGGTCAAGGCCTGGGTCGGCAGCCGCGATTTCGAGCGCGACCAGTACGACCACGTGGCCCAGGCCGCGCGCCAGCCGGGATCGACCTTCAAGCCCTTCGTCTATGGCGCGGCGCTCGAGCGCGGCATTCCGCCCGACCAGGCCTACCGCGACGTGGTCCTCGAATTCAAGGGCGACCACGGCGAGGTGTGGAAACCGACCGACATGGACGGCAATAGCGGCCGCTCGATGCCGATGCGCGACGGCCTGGTGTTCTCGAAGAACACGATCACCGCCCAGGTGAGCCAGGAAGTCGGCATCGAGCCCATCGTGCGCCTGGCGCAGGGCCTGGGTATTCGCCAGAGCCGGCTGGAAGCCGTGCCTTCGCTGGCCCTGGGCACCAGCCCGGTCACCCTGCTAGAGATGGTGAGCAGCTATGCCACCATCGCGGCTCTGGGCGAATACCACAAGCCGATTTTTGTCCGCACCATCGAGGACCGCGAGGGTAATGTGATCGCCGATTTCGGCGTCGGCCAGCCCGAGCGCGCGATGTCGCGCGAGTCGGCCGAGGCCCTGATCGACATGCTGCGCGGCGTCGTCACCCGCGGCACCGGCAATGGCGTGCGCAACCGCTTCGGCATCCGCGGCGACCTGGCGGCCAAGACCGGCACCAGCCAGAACAACCAGGATGGCTGGTTCATCATGATGCACCCGAACCTGGTCGCTGGGGCCTGGGTCGGCTTCAACGACAACCGGGTCACCATCCGCAGCAGCTATTGGGGGCAGGGCGGACACAATGCCGCGCTGGTGGTGGGCGACTTCTTCCGCGGCGCCTTCGATGGCGGCAGTCTGGACGCCAAGGCCACCTTGCCCGGCTGGCGCGCGCCGGAGCCGCGCCGCTACGTGGTGGAAGAGGAGCCGGAAGAGATCTTCATGGACGAAGCGCAGGAAATCGTGCCGGAAGGTGGCCCCGAGGTGATGCCGGTGGCGCCGCCGCCCGAACCGGTCGAACCGGTCGAACCGGTGATCGAACCGCTGGAGGCGGCGCCTGCCCCTAGCGCGCCGCCGACTGGCTTCCCGACACCGTCGGAGTTGTAGCCGAGGCCGTTGCCGGCGCCGCCGCTGGGGCCTCGATCAGGGCCGGATCGGCCTTCAGCAGCGGATAGGGATTGATCGCGCCGCCGGTGTCGTAGATCCCATAGTGCAGGTGCGGCGGCGTGCCCTTGGCATTGCCCGTGTCGCCCACATAGCCCAGCACCCGGCCGGCCTCGATGCGCATGCCTGGTTCAACGTCCGAATAGCTGTCCAGGTGGGCGTAGTAGTGGCGCTGCCCACCGGGCCCCAGCACCCAGACCACCAGGCCGCCGAGGCGGTTGGTGCCCACCTGGCTCACGATGCCCTCGGTGCTGGACACCACTGGCGTGCCGCGTTTGGCAAAGATGTCGATCCCCTCGTGCTTGCGGCCTTCGCTGCGCGCGCCGCCCCAGGTGTCGCGCAGCGCGCGCTGGCGCACGCCCTCGACCGGCACCGGCAGCGCCAGCGGCTTGGGCATGGCGGCCAGGCGCATGGTGTAGAGAGCGCGCTCGATATAGGGCTCGAGCAGGCCATATGCCAGCACCAGGAAGACGGCGACGACGAGGGTACGCAGGAGTGCGGCCATTGAGCTGCCTTCTACAGGATCGGCGTGCCGCCCGTGACGGCGATGCGCGCACCCGAGATATAGCTCGCCTCATCGGACGCCAGCATCACGAAGGCCGGCGCCACCTCTTTCGGCTGGCCGGCGCGCTTCATCGGCACCTGGCTGCCGAAGTTCTCGACTTCTTCCGGCGGCATCGTCGACGGAATCAGCGGCGTCCAGATCGGGCCCGGCGCCACCGAGTTCACGCGGATGCCTTTTTCGGCCAGCAGCTGGGCCAGGCCGGCGCTGAAGTTGGCGATCGCGCCCTTGGTGGTGGCATAGGCCAGCAGGGTGGGCTTGGGATTGTCCGAGTTGATCGAGGTGGTGTTGATGATCGAGGAGCCGGGCGCCATGTGCTTCACAGCTGCCTTACACAAGTGGAACATGGCGGTGATGTTCACCTTGAAAGTGTAGTCCCATTCGTCGTCCGGGATCTCGTCGAGCGAGTCGTGCGACATCTGGAACGCGGCGTTATTGACCAGCACGTCGATGCGGCCGAACTCGGCCACCGCCTTGTCGATGATGGCGCGGCAATGGGCGCGCTCGGCGATGTCGCCCGGCACCAGGATGGCGCGGCGGCCGGCTTCCTCGACCAGGCGCGCCGTTTCTTTCGCATCGTCGTGCTCGTCGAGGTAGGAAATCAGGACGTCGGCGCCTTCGCGCGCGAAGGCCAGCGCCACGGCGCGGCCGATGCCGCTGTCGCCGCCAGTGATGACGGTGGCCTTGTCCTGCAGGCGGCCCGATCCGCGGTAGCTGGTCTCGCCATGGTCGGCTTGCGGGGTCAGTTCGGATTCGCGGCCAGGCCATTCTTGCTGTTGCTTCGGTATATCCATCGTGTGCTCCATGTCTGGGTCAAAAGAGTGGGGATGCGGCGGGAGCCGCTCAGCGGCCGAGGTGTTCGCGCACCGCGCTGGCGCTCACGCCGACCTGGTCGATGGCGCGCTGTAACTCTTCGCGGGTCACGCCCAGCGCCTCGGTCCAGTACCGCACCTCGTGCTCTTCGTGCATATTGATGCGGGAACGGTCCTGCTGGCCGCGTTTGTTCAAGTCATCCGACATGATCTGCTCCTGATAAGAAGATGGGTTATAAGACGATGAATCACAGGGTGACAGCCTCGGGCGTGAGACTCCGTTAGCTGCCACACGCTGGAGCCAGATCGGCGCCAGCCAGGTGCGCCGGCATGCCAGACGGCGCGTTTTGAGGTAGGCTTGCGGTATTCGAATAGCAATAAATACCGTTCATCAGGAGACTCCATGACCGCCCCCTACGCCAGCAACCAACCCGAACGCAGCACGATCGACGCCACCCCGGGCCTGGTCGCCCTCGACTTCGGCGCAAACTGGTGCGGCTATTGCCGCGCCGCCGAGCCGCTGATCGAGCAGGCCCTGGCCGACCATCCGGCCGCGCGCCACATCAAGGTCGAGGACGGCCCCGGCCGCCCGCTGGGGCGCTCGTTCCGCATCAAGCTGTGGCCGACGGTCGTGGTGCTCAAGGACGGCCAGGAAGTCGCACGCGTGGTGCGTCCGGTCGACGCCGACGCGGTGCGCCAGGTCCTGGCCCAGGCGGGTGCATGAGCGAGGCGGCTGAACAACCCGCGGCCAACAAGCCCCGCACCGTCCTGTTTGCAAGCCTGATCGGCACCACGATCGAGTTCTACGATTTCTACATCTATGCCACCGCCGCGGTGCTGGTGTTTCCGCGCCTGTTCTTTCCGGCCGCCGATCCAGGCGCGGCGGTGCTGCAGTCGCTGGCGACCTTCGCCATCGCCTTCTTCGCGCGCCCGATCGGATCGGCCGTGTTCGGCCACTTCGGCGACCGTATCGGCCGCAAGGCGACCCTGGTCGCGGCCCTGCTCACGATGGGCATCTCGACTATCCTGATCGGCATGCTGCCCACCTATGCCCAGATCGGCGTGGCGGCGCCGCTGCTGCTGGCGCTGTGCCGTTTCGGCCAGGGCCTGGGCCTGGGCGGAGAGTGGGGCGGGGCGGTGCTGCTCGCCACCGAGAACGCGCCGCCGGGCAAGCGCGCCTGGTACGGCATGTTTCCGCAACTGGGGGCACCGATCGGCTTCTTCCTGTCGGGCGGCGTGTTCCTGCTGCTGGGCGAACTGATGAGCGATGACGCCTTCTTCGCCTGGGGCTGGCGGATTCCCTTCCTGGCCAGCGCCTTGCTGGTGGCGGTGGGCCTGTACATCCGCCTGAAGATCACCGAAACGCCCGACTTCCAGAAGGTGCTGGATCAAAAAGCGCGCGTCAAGGTGCCGATGGTGGCCGTGCTGCGCGACCACCGCCGCGCGCTGGTGCTCGGGACCCTGACCGCCTTGTCGACCTTCGTCATCTTCTACCTGATGACGGTGTTCGCCCTGAGCTGGGGCACCGCGCAGCTGGGCTATACGCGCCAGGAATTCCTGGTGCTGCAGCTGTTCGCGGTGGTGTTCTTCGCGCTCACGATTCCGCCATCGGCGCTGCTGGCCGACAGCCGCGGGCGGCGCACCGCCATGATGCTGGTGAGCGGTGCGATCGCCGTGTTCGGCCTGCTGTACGCACCGCTGTTCGGCGCTGGCGGCTGGGTCGCGGTCACCCTGTTCATGGTGCTCGGCATGTGCCTGGTCGGCTTCACCTACGGCCCGCTCGGCACCTTGCTGGCCGAGATGTTCCCGCCCGAGGTGCGCTATACCGGCGCCTCGCTCACCTTCAACCTGGCCGGCATCCTGGGCGCGTCGGTGGCGCCCTATATCGCGCTGTGGCTGGCCACGAATCACGGGCTGGAATACGTCGGTTACTACCTGAGCGGCGCGGCGCTCGTCAGCCTGGCTGCGCTGGCGCTGGCCAAGGGCCTGGTGCCGTCGCCCGTGCGGTGAAGGAGCGCCGCTTCGGACGCCTCGGGGCGCGGGCTCCGACGTCCGCCGACGAGGCCTTCCTCGACGCGCTCTACCTCGACTCCCGCCCGGACCTCGGCGCGCTGCCGGTCCCTCGCGGCGTCATCGAAGGGATCGCGCGCCATCAGCGCGCCATGCAGGTCGAGGATTATGCGCGTCGTTGTTCCGGGCTCGAGACCTGGCTGGTGATCGAGGGAGGGACCCCGATAGCGCGCGTCGTGCTGGCCGGGGAGGCCGGCGCGCTGCGTGTGGTGGACCTGTCGGTGGCGCTGGCCGCGCGGCGCAAGGGCATTGCCAGCCGCGTCCTGCGCGCGCTGCAGGAAGAATGCGAGCGCCTCAACCTGCGTGTCCGTACCGGGAACCTGGCCGCACGCCGGCTGTACGACGAACTGGGCTTCACGCTGCTGCGGAGCGACGACGCCACCATGGAGCTCGAATGGCGCCAAAAGAGAGAGCATCCGGAATGAAATCCACAACGTATGTGCGGGATCTACCAGGAGATCCCGCATGGCCGCATCCGCACCAAACGACACCCCCAGCAAACCCGGCACCGTCCTCTTCGCCAGCCTGATCGGCACCACGATCGAGTTCTACGACTTCTACATCTATGCCACCGCCGCGGTGCTGGTGTTTCCGCAGCTCTTCTTCCCCGCCAGCGATCCCGGCGCGGCGACCCTGCAGTCGCTGGCCACCTTCGCCATCGCCTTCCTGGCGCGTCCGGTCGGCTCGGCCCTGTTCGGCCACTTCGGCGACCGCATCGGCCGCAAGTCGACCCTGGTCGCGGCCCTGCTCACGATGGGCATTTCGACCATCGTCATCGGCCTCTTGCCTACCTATGCCCAGATCGGGGTGGCGGCGCCGCTGCTGCTGGCGCTGTGCCGCTTCGGCCAGGGGCTCGGCCTGGGCGGGGAGTGGGGCGGGGCGGTGCTGCTCGCCACCGAGAACGCGCCGCCCGGCAAGCGCGCCTGGTACGGCATGTTTCCGCAGTTGGGAGCGCCGATCGGCTTCTTCCTGTCCGGCGCCACCTTCCTGTTGTTGGGAGAGGTGATGAGCGACGAAGCCTTCTTCAGCTGGGGCTGGCGCGTGCCGTTCCTGGCCAGCGCCTTGCTGGTCGCGATCGGCCTGTATATCCGCCTGAAGATCACCGAGACGCCCGACTTCCAGCGGGTGCAGGCGTGCGGCGCCCAGGTGAAAATGCCGATGGTGACGGTGCTGCGCGAGCATGGCCGCACGATGCTGCTGGGCGCACTGGCGGCGATGGGCGGATTCGCCTTCTTCTACCTGATGACGGTGTTCGCGCTCACCTGGGGCACGACCCGGATGGGTTTCACGCGCCAGCAATTCCTGCTGCTGCAGTTGTTCGCGATCGTGTTCTTCGCCCTGACCATCCCCCTGTCGGCGCTGCTGGCCGACCGCGTCGGGCGGCGCGCCGCGCTGATGCTGGTGAGCCTGGCGATCGGCAGCTTCGGCCTGCTGTACGGACCGCTGTTCGGCGCCGGCGCCTGGCTGCCGGTGGGGATCTTCATGGTGCTCGGGATGTCGCTGGTGGGCTTCGTCTATGGTCCGCTCGGCACCTTGCTGGCCGAGCTGTTCCCGGCCGAGGTGCGCTATACCGGTGCTTCACTGACCTTCAATCTCGCGAGCATCCTGGGGGCCTCGGTGGCGCCCTATATCGCGCTGTGGCTGGGCACCAGGTATGGCCTGGCCCAGGTGGGATACTACCTCAGCGCGGCATCGCTGGTGAGCCTGGCGGCGCTGGTGCTGCTCGGCCGCCAGCGCCGTTCTCAGAACGAGTAGACCATCGTCAGCGAGGTCTGGGTATCGGTGTTCTTCTTGTCGTCCGGGACGTCGCTGTCGTTGCGGACGCTGAAGCCCGCCTTCATCTGCATGCTGCCGTTGATCTTGGTGCTCAGCGAGGTTTCGGCCACCGAGTGGGTGTTGCCGGTGCCTTTCTCGACGCTGACGGTCTGGGCGAAGAAGGCCGATGGGCTGACCTGCCAGCGGAACTGGGCCGCGCTGCGCACCGTCATGCCGCGCTCTTCTTCCTCGTTGTCGCGCTTGCCGACCGAGTAGCCAGGACCGATCTCGACGTCGAGCGTCTTGTCGGGCGCCGTGTACCAGCGCGAGCCATAACCGATGCCGACCGTCGAGTACTTGCGATAGGCGCCGAACCGGTCGTCGGTGTGGGTAGCCAGCACGAAAGCGCGGCGGCCGTCACCCAGCAGCTTGAGCGAGGCCTTGGCCGAGGTGGCCCAGCGCTGCGCCGAGCGGCTTTTCACGGGCTCGCCGAACTCGTCCTCGTACTCGTCTTCCTTGAAGTAGCCGCTGGCGATGAACTCATGGCTCCAGCGCGCCGTCTCGTGACGGGCGTCGATCTTGCCCGTGACGGAAGTGCCGTTGGTATTGCCCGAGGTCGTGATCGCGCCCAGTTCGGCGGACGTGAACCAGCCGCCATCCGGAATCGCCGGCATCGAGACCGCGAGCGGCGCATGGACGTCGCCGATTTGAGGAAGATCGGGAGCGGCAAGCGCCGCACCCGGGATGCCAGCCAAGGCCAGCGCCAGGATCGAGAGTGGTTTCATCAGCTTCTAGCGGACGCACAGGCCGCGCCGTACCGCGTGGCATGCCCAGGGCGACCGGCCCATCGTTCGTGGATCGTGCGCGACCGTGGTGATAGCCGCGAGTTGGCGGACATTGTAACGCAAAGACAGCGCGAAGCGATGCAATCAGGCACGAGCCGGGCGCTGTTTAGTAAAGGACGGCGCGAACGACCGGTCACTTTTTCAGGCGCCGCTCAGGTACCCACATAAACGATCTTGAACGCGAACAGCCCCGCGATCACCCACACCACCGGCTTGACCTCGCGCGCCCGTCCGGTCAGCAGCTTGAGCACCGCATAGCTGATGAAGCCGAAGGCGATGCCCTCGGCGATCGAATACGTGAACGGCATGCCCAGCGCCGTGACGGCGGCCGGGATGCTCTCGGTGCTGTCGCTCCACTCGACGTCGCCCAGGTCGGACAGCATCAGGCAGGCCACGAACAGCAGCGCCGGCGCGGTGGCGTAGGCCGGCACCACGGCCGCCAGCGGGGCGATGAACAGGCAGGCCAGGAACAGCGCGGCCACGGTCAGGGCGGTGAGGCCGGTACGGCCGCCGGCCTGCACGCCGGAGGCGCTTTCCAGGTAGGCGGTGGTGCTGGACGTGCCCAGCACACTGCCGGCGACGATGGCGCCGCTGTCGGCCAGCAAGGCTTTATTCAGGCGATCCATCTTGCCCTCGACCAGCAGGCCGGCGCGGCGCGCCACACCCATCAGGGTGCCGGTGGCGTCGAACAGCTCGACCAGGAAGAACACCAGCACCACATTGAGGATGCCGGCGGCGAGGGCGCCCGGGATGTCGAGCTGGAACAGGGTCGGTTCGATCGACGGCGGCAGCGAAAACAGGCCCTGGTAGGTGTTCCCGCCGAAGAAGAAGCTGAGCACCGTCACCAGCACGATGCCGATCAGGATCGCGCCGCGCACCCGCAGGCGGTCCAGCGCCACGATGGCGAAGAAGCCCACTACCGCCATGATCGCGGCAGGCTGGTGCAGGTCGCCGGCCTTGACCAGCGTGGCTTCGTTGGCCACCACGATGCCGGCGTTCTTGAGGGCGATCAGGGCCAGGAACATCCCCAGGCCCACCGTGATCGCGACCCGCATCGAGCGCGGGATGCCGTCGACGATCATGGCGCGCAAGCCCACCATGGTGACCAGGATGAACAGGCAGCCCGAGATGAACACGGCGCCCAGCGCCGCCTGCCACGGGATGCCCATGCCCAGCACCACGGCATAGGCGAAATACGCGTTCAGGCCCATGCCGGGCGCCATCGCGATCGGGTAGTTGGCGTACAGGCCCATGATGGCGGTGCCGCCGGCGGCCACCAGGCACGTGGCGACGAATACCGATTCCTTCGGCATGCCGGCGTCGCCCAGGATCGAGGGATTGACGAAGATGATGTAAACCATCGTCAGGAAGGTGGTCAGTCCGGCCATCAGCTCGGTGCGGATGTTGGTCTTGTTTTCGCTGAGTTTGAAGAATCGTTCGAGCATGGGGGACTTTCGGGACGTGTTTTTGCCCGAAGCATAACACCGGGGCCCGGCGCCTGCAGCCCGCGGCGCTACGCCGGGGCGCGTGGCGGTGTTACCATGCCGGCTCGAACCTCCATCTACTTTGCCCACTATGCCGAAGAACAAGCGTCCCGCACCCCGCACCTCGAACAACACGCGCGAACCCGACACCGATGCGCAAGCCCGGCTGATGGCCGACATGGCCCTCGAGATCGCCGAACGCGAGGACGCGGCGGCGCAAGGTGGAGAGCAGGCGGAGGCGCTCGCCACCCTGGTGCGCAAGGCGATCCGCAAGAAGCACGACGAGGTCCTGTACGAAGCCATTGAACTGGCGCGCTATACCGACCCGCTGGCCTGCCGCCTGCTGCGCGCGCGCGTGGAAGAAGAAGCCGCCACGTTGCGCATCCGGCGCGAAGACGGCCCCGAAGTCGAGATCGACGCCTTCCTGGTGCCGCTGTTCGTGCGCAGCCAGGGTGGCCTGGATGCGCGCGAGACTTTCCAGGACGAGGCGGCCTTCGGGGCGCTGGCCTCCAGCTTCCAGGACCATGGCCTGGACAGCAAGGGCGCCAAGGTCGTGCTGCTGCAGCATGCCTACGACCTGGCCGAGATCGACCATATCGCCTACGGCACGCTGCACCTGATGCTGCGCGAAGCCGCCGCTTCGCTGATGGACAAGAAGCTGCAGCCGGCGCCGACCATCGAGGCGAGCATGCGCGGCTGGACCGGCGAACCGGTGGCGCCTGACGAGACCGCGCTCGAACTGCGCTTCCTGCTCGGCTTCTCGCTCAAGCGCGCCGACGATCCGTTCTACCGCGTGCCGCGCGAAGAAGCGGGCAGCGACGCCTATTTCGCGGCGCGCATGGAACGCTACCGCGCCTGGACCGAAGCCGTCGCCCCGCTGGTGGCGCGGGTTCTTGCGCGCGCGCCGGACCGCCTGGAACTGAGCTTCCTTTACCAGGACCTGTTCTATGGCGCCAAGGAGCAGGGCGTGGCCGAACTGGCGACGCTCGGCGTGCTGGCCGAGGCCAAGCGCCTGCTGGCGGCCAAGGACCTGGCGCCGGACGCGGTGCACGCCGCGGTGGCGCCGCTCGACATGGGCGAGCACGTGGTCCTGCGCGCCAACCTGTATGCGCTCGACGGCGGGCAGCCGTGGGGCAGCGTCGAAAAGCCGGTCGACCTGGCCGCCGACCTGTCCGCCGAGGTCGATGAATTGTGCGATGCACTATTGTCGCTCGGCCTTGAAGGTGTATCGATCGCGGCCGGTTTCAGCGCCGACGGCCACGCCGAAGGCGCCGAGCCTTACCATTCCGCCTGATACTCCATCCCCCATCGCCCGCCGGCCAGATCTTCGCGGATCCTGGCCGCGAGGGCGGTAACGGGGCGCTTTCGGCCCCCGATTTCAGTGCAAACAGTAAAGTTTTTGCCGGATTTTCGTAGTGGATTATCCTGTGTTGGTGTAGGACGCCCCTTACAGAAAATTGCTCGATAGACGGACTCTCCCTATGAAGCCCAACAGTGCTTCGCAATATTTTGTTACAGCCGGTGAAATGTTGCTTTGCACAACTGAAAATATTGGGAAAATTGCATGATACGATTCCTTGGTCCGACCGGCTTCCCAAGCTGCGCCACGCCCTTGTGAGAGAGAGAAGAAGCGGTCCGGTTTGACCTTACCAACAACTAGAGCGCCGCCAAGGCGAAAGGAAATCGACATGCCGACCCTGATCGTGTTTTGCCACCTCCGCTGGGATTTCGTGTTCCAACGCCCACAGCACCTGATGACCCGCCTGGCCGAACACTACAACGTCCTCTTCGTCGAAGAACCGATGCATACCGAGGGCGAGGCGCGCCTGGAAAAGACCGTGGTCGCGCCGAACATCACCGTCTGCCGTCCGCACACGCCGATCCATCAATTCGGCTTCCATGACGACCAGCTGCCGACCCTGCAGGCGCTGCTGGCCAACCTGGTGCCCGAGGACGAGGCGCCGATCGTCTGGTTCTATACCCCGATGGCGCTGCCGCTGCTGCAGGTCTTCAAGCCGTCCAAGGTCATCTACGACTGCATGGACGAACTGGCCATGTTCAAGAATGCGCCGAAGCAGCTGCTGCAGCGCGAAAGCGCACTGCTGAACATCGCCGACGTCGTCTTCACCGGCGGCCCGAGCCTGTACCAGTCGAAACGCGACCGCCACGCCAACGCCCACTGCTTCTCGAGCAGCGTCGACGCCAAGCACTTCCGCCAGGCCCAGGATCGCGCCATCTCGCACCCGGACCAGGCCCACATCGCGCATCCGCGCCTGGGCTTCTATGGCGTGATCGACGAGCGCTTCGACGTCGACCTGGTCTCGAGCATGGCCGATGCCCACCCTGAATGGCAGATCGTGCTGGTCGGCCCGGTCGTCAAGATCGACCCGGCGACCCTGCCGAAGCAGCCGAACGTCCATTACATGGGCCAGCGCACCTACGACCAGCTGCCGCAGTTCCTGGCCGGCTGGGACGTCTGCCTGCTGCCGTTCGCGATGAACGATTCGACCAAGTTCATCAGCCCGACCAAGGTGCTCGAATACATGGCGGCCGAGCTGCCATGCGTGTCGACCCCGATCACCGACGTCAAGGTGCCATACGGCGACGTGGTGGAAATCGCCGAATCGCACGCCGACTTCATCGCCGCCTGCGAACGCCAGCTGGCGCTGGGCGACGACGAGCGCCAGGCGCAGGCCAGCCGCATGCGCGAAGTGGTGGCCGGCACCTCGTGGGACCTGACCGCCAGCCGCATGCACGAGCTGATCGGCAGCGCCGTCGCGGGCAACAAGGTCGAGCGCTTCTTTGCCAACAGCCAGGAAGCGGTGCGTGTGCCGGCGGAGCAGTTGCCGGTGGCGCAGGTGGGGTAATTAAAGTTTGGCCGGTCAAACCCGGCCTGCACACTTAGCACGTCGTCCCCGCGCAGGCGGGGACCCAAGGTACTTAGCTAAGCCACTACGTCGAGCGTAGCCGCTGCGCGAAGGAATTGGGTCCCCGCCTTCGCGGGGACGACGTTTCTAGGCCAACAAAAAATTCACATGTGACCGGCTATCGACGGCTCACACCCTCCTGAGCACTTCCTCGATCGCCTCCACCGTCGCCGGCTTGGTCAGGTGTTCGTCAAACCCCGCCGCCTTGGTCCGGGCGCGGTCGGCTTCGCCACCCCATCCCGTCAACGCCACCAGCCGGATGCCGTCCAGGCGCGCGTCTTCCCTGATTGCCGCCGCTACCTCGTAGCCCGACATGCCCGGCATGCCCAGGTCCAGGAACACCACGTCCGGCATCAGGCTGGGCAGCATGCGCAGCGCCTGGCGGCCGTCGTTGGCCACCGGGGCGCGGTGGCCCAGCATATTGAGCAGGGCAGCCAGGGTTTCGGCCGCATCGCGGTTGTCGTCGACCACCAGCACACTGCGGCCTGGCGGCGCGGCGTCGGTCACCGTCCCGATCATCCCGGCCTCGTCTGCCGGAAGCGCTGCAGGGGCATCGGCCACCAGCGGCAGGCGTACCGTGAAGGTGCTGCCGGCATTGGTGCCGGCGCTGGCGGCGCTCACGCTGCCCCCATGCAGCTCGACCAGGCTGCGCACCAGCGACAGGCCGATGCCCAGCCCGCCGGATCCTGGCTGCTGCGCCTGGCCGACCTGGGTGAACATGCGGAACACCTCTTCCAGCGCCTCGGGCGCGATGCCGATGCCGTTGTCGGACACCGTCACCACCGCCTGCCCGCCGTCGCGCCTGGCCTCGAGCGCAATGCGGCCGCCCTTGGGCGTATAGCGCGCCGCATTGTTCAACAGATTGCTCACCACCTGGGTCAGGCGGGTCGGGTCGGCCTCGAGTACGAGCGCTTCTGGCGGCAGGCGCAGGTCGAAAGCGTGGCGCGCCGCCTCGATCAGCGGCATGCTGGTCTCGACCGCGGCCGACAGGATCGTCGCCAGGTCGACCCGCTCGCACCGCAGCTCGACCTGGCCGCGCGTGATGCGCGCCACGTCCAGCAGGTCGTCGACCAGGTTCACCAGGTGGTCGAGCTGGCGCTCCATGATGTCGTGCACGCGGCTGACCGCGTCGCGGTCGGCCGGCGAGCGGCGGATGAACTGCAGCCCGCTGCGGATCGGCGCCAGGGGATTCCTCAGTTCATGCGCCAGGGTGGCGAGGAACTCGGTTTTGAGGCGGTTGGCCTCGGACAGGTCGGCCGCCATGCGGCGCAGCGCGGCCTCGGACAGGCGCCGCTCCGTAATATCCGTAAACAGCACCGCGACCCGCTGCCGCTCGGCCGGCCCAAGCCGCGTCGCGTGCACGTCGTACCAGCGGTTCAGGCCCTGGGCCTCGTTCTCGAAGCGTACCGCTTCGCCCGTTTGCGCCACCCGGCCATAGATGTCAAACCAGTGCTGCTCGTGGGCGGGCACGATCTGGCGGATCGTCTTGCCGACCGCGTCGACCAGGCCGGTGTGCTTGACGAAGGCCGGATTGGCCTCGATGAACAGGTAGTCGCAGGGCGTGCCATCGGCATCGTAGATCATGTCGATCACGCACAGTCCCTCGTCGATCGAGTCGAACACGGTGCGGTAGCGTTCCTCGGTGGCATGCAGCTGCTGCTCGGCCTCGCGCTGGCGGGTGGCGTCCATCACTACCCCGTGAACTTTGAGCGGCGCTCCATGGTCGTCGTACTCGACGTGGCCGCGCGCGATCATCCAGCGCCAGCCGCCGCCGGCGGCGCGGATGCGGTAGGTGGCGGCGTAGGCGCCTTCGCCGTCGATGGCCGCATTGATCAGGGCGACAGTCGGCGCGACGTCGTCCGGATGGAAGGCCGCGAGGTAGGTGGCCAGCGGCGCGTCGAGGCGGCGCTCCTGCGGCACGCCGAACAGCGCCGCCATGCGGGCGTTAGCCTCGACCCGGTCGGCGCCGATGTCCCACGACCAGATGCCCAGCTCGGCGGCTTCGATGATGCGCTGCAGGCGCGAGCGGGTCTGCTCGAGTTCGGTTTCGGCGCGGTGCCGCTCGAACTGGCTGTTGAAGGCCTCGATGTAGAAGCGCGCCTTGGCGCGCAGGATCGTGGGCGACAGCGGTTCGGTCAGCACGGCGATGGCGCCGGCATCGTACAGCAGTTCCTGGGGGAAGGGCAGGGGTTGCGGCAGGCCGAGCGCCACGATCGGCGTGCGATTCGAGCGCGGGTTGGCGCGCACCGCGCGCACCGTCTCGAGCATGCCCTCGGCATCGCCCGAATAGCCGACCAGGATCAGGGCGAAGTCGCCCGTGCGCGCCTGGTCCAGGCCGTCGGCCGGGGTAGTGGCGCGCACGATGTCCTGCTCCAGTTCGCGCGAGACCTGGTTGACGATCGGATCGTCGATCGCGCGCTTGCAGATGAAGAGAACACTCCTGTGGCTGCCGTGCGGTATGGTGTCGTTCAAGATGATGCTAGCCCGATAATATAGTTATTTCGGCAATCTAAGTGCGGAACCGGGCCGTGTCAACGATTTTGCGCCATTCCGGTGCACCAGCCTCAGGACTTGTCGGGCACCTGCTGCGACGGTACCGGCGTGCGCAGCGCCTCGGGAATGGCGTCGGCGATGCCCTGCGACGGGGCCTGACCTATCCTGCGCGCCTCGTCCGACTGCTGGTCGAGGTTGACTTCTTCGGCCACGTCGAAGCGGCCGTCCTCGGCGCCTTCTTCGCCTGGTAGCAGGTTGTCGGAACGGTTGTCCTGGCCACCTGCGGGAACCGGGGCTTCCTGCTTGCGGTCTGAGTTATCGGGAGTGCTCACGCCGACCTCCATGGTGTGTTTGACATGCTCCGATTATGGCGCAGCGCCCCCACGTCAGGCGCACGCCAGCGGTCGGATTCCGGCCCGCGGCGGCTTGCCGGGTTCATGGGCGGCGCTTCTTGCGCGGCAGGTTTTTTTCAAGGATGGCCCACAAGATCAAGCCATAGGCCAGCAGCCTGATCAGATAGTGCAGTGGCGAATCCTCGCCGCCGCTGTCGCGCATTACCGCGTACACGCGGTGCAAGCCCTCGATCCCGAACGACAGGGCGAAATACAGGAAGAAACGGTCGCCGCTGGCGCGCCAGAAGCGCAAGAAGAAAAGGGCGATGATCAGGGACGCCATGGCGATGGCGCCGGCCAGCATATGGGTCATCGCTTCACTCCTTCTCGTAGATCAGGCCGTACAGCAGGAGCAGGCAGGCCACCAGCGCGCTGGCCTGGCGCCATGGCAGCAAATCGACCTGGGTCGGGAACACGACCTTGTCCAATAACAGCAAAAAATTATTCAAGGTCATGCCCGCAAAACAGGCGCCGCTCCAGAACAGGAGCCGCAGGCGCGTGCGCCGGTAGCCGGCGAACAGCAGCACGGCGCAGCTCAGCGAGGTCAGCATGCAGAGGGTATAGATCACTTCGCCCATATCACATCGTCCCGAAGGTAATGCTCATTATTGTTGTCGGCGCCTGGCGCCCGCTCATTGCGACTGATTAGTGCTTCAGTTTATTGCATACAACCCAGCTTGCCACCTGCCGCATTCACTCGTCCTTGCGCAGGCGGAAGGCATCGGCGAACTGCCAGGCCTGGCGCTCGAGGCTGGAGTGGATCAGGTGGGTGACATCCACCAGTTGCCGCGCGTATAGGTCAGCCAGACGGTCGATGCGTTCGCGCAGGGTCTCGCTGACGGGCTCGTAGCGGTAGCAGTGGGCGACGGGAGGACCGCAGGATTGCGCAATGCCCGCCGTACACAGATCGGCCAGCAGCTGGCTCGCCACACGCTCGCGGATGTAGAGCCGGCTGGCCAGCATCGCGCTTTCCCACTGCTGGGTGGGGTCGGCGCGCAGCAGCAGCAGGGCTTCCAGGAAGGGCACGGAGGGAATGCTCGTCAGGACGAAACGGCGTAGATCCTCCGGGATCGGCGGGTGCATCATTCTTGGTGAATATGTTTCCCAAATGGAAAATCTTATTGAGAAAGCGTTAATTTTAAAACATTCCACGTGGAATTGCTTTGGCAATCGTGCGCGCGTATGCACCCGAAATTGATACCCATGGGCATATGCTCAGCTAAAATGCCCGCTTTCTTCACCAACGCCGTCTCATCATGCTTCGCTCCACCTTGGGCCGACTCTTCGCCCGCCTTGCCGTCGCCGGCGCCCTGATCGCCGCCGGTGCGGCCCAGGCCGCCAGTTGCCCGGTCCACTACCTCGACGGCCGCGCGCCCGAGATCCGCAACCAGAAATTGGCCACCTCCACCCGCGAACTATGCTACGGCGTGTTCGGGGTCGTGCATTCGGGCGTGACCCGCACGCCGCTGTGGTCGGCCGAGCACGTGAGCGCCGCTAACCTCAAGCGGGCCCAGGGCCTGGACCGCGACGACAAGTTCCACGCCGAGCAGCGCCTGCCGCGCGGCCAGCGCGCCGAGCTGTCGGACTATGCGCGCAGCGGCTTCGACCGCGGCCACTTGGCGCCGAACGCGAACATGCCCGACCGCCGCACCCAGCGCGAGAGCTTTTCGCTGGCCAATATGGTCCCGCAGGACCGCGACCACAACCGCCACATCTGGGCTCCGATCGAGGGCGCGGTGCGGACCATGGCGAAGAAGGAAGGGGAGTTGTACGTGATCACCGGCCCGGCCTTCCTCGGGTCCAGTCTCAAGAAGGTGGGCAACGTGATCGTGCCGAGCCATATGTACAAGGTGGTGTACAGTCCGCGCCAGAAACTGGCCGCCGCCTGGTTCACCGAGAACCGCGCCGACGCGCCGATCAATGTGGTGCCGGTGGCTGAACTGGAGCGCATCGTCGGCATTGAACTGCTGCCTTCGCTGTCGACGAGGGAAAAGGAACGCATGCTGCGCCTGCCCAAGATCAAGCAGCGCAAGAACCGATCGTAAAGGAAAGCCATGAGCAAGAAGAAACCCGCCGCCTTCACCCCGTTCGCCAACGAAGCCGACGTCGCCGGCATTGGCGACCTGATGCTGGAAAACCGGGTCGACCGCATCACGATCTCGGGCGACGTCGACCTGACCGCCGACGTTCCTGGACTGGACAAGGCGCGCCGCCTGCACGCACTGCTGGGCGAGATCGTCGCCGCGCTCGAGGCGCGCGAGCTGCCCGACGCGCTCCCGCCGCCCGAGGTCAAGACCATCGATAATCCCTTCGCCTAACCCCGGCGCACCGGCTCCGGTGCGCTGTCCATGCCGGGTGAACGCCCGGCATTTCTCCCCTTGTCGTCCTGCTCCTACGTACCCGCGGGAAGGTGGTCCGACGCCGCATTTCTCTTTGTCCTGACATAAATTTTCTAATGGTCAATGGTGCGCGAGCCCCATCAGTATTGGAGTAATCTTGACAACAAAGCGCACAAGCAGCGGCAACTTCGCCGCCGGCGTTAGTACCACTATTTTTTCGGAGGAACGACCATGCAACATACACTTGTCGCGGTGTTCGACAACCGCACCGACGCGCAGAACGCGATGAACGAACTGCTGTCGTCTGGCTTTACCCGTACCGACGTCCGCCTGTCCAACGCCGACCCAACCGGCCAGACCGACAGCCTGACCGGCCGTTCCGACCTCAACATCGAACGCAGCCACGACGGCGATACCGGCATCACCGCCAGCATCAAGAATTTCTTCAGCGACCTGTTTGGTTCGGATAACGCCGAACACGTGAGCCGCTACGAGGGCGCCGTCACTCGCGGCCACCATGTGCTGACCCTGGTCGCGAATTCGCTGCCGGAAGTCGAGCGCGGCGCTGACATCGTCGAGCGCTACGGCCCGACCGACATCGACGAGAACGCGACCGGCACCCCGGACATCGGATCGAGCGGCATCAGCGCCGGCGCCATGCGCATGGGCAGCAGCGCCGGCATGCAGCAATCGTCGTCGATGTCGGCCCAATCGGGCTCGCTGGGCAACGCCCAGGCCGCACCGACGCCAAAACTCGACAATCCGGGCGACCGCGAACTGTTCCAGCAAGGTTCCCTGAACCAGGGCCAGACCGTGGGCGGCACCCACCAGGAATCGCTGGGCACCAGCGGCCTGACCGCCACCGGCGGCACCTCGCTGCAAAGCTCGACCCTGCGCGACGACCCGGTGCAGAATGCGCCGTTCGACAGCAGCCAGCAGGGCGGCCTCTCGGCCGGCAGCGCGCAGCTGGATAACGACCGCATCGCGGCCCAGGGCAAGACCACGTCGGCGGCCGGCGCCAGCCCCCTGGCCGGCAGCTCGCTGGGTGCGGCCGCGGCCGGCTCGTCGCTCCAGGGTTCGGCCCTGGACGGCTCTATCCGCAGCGACTCGCTGCAGCGCGACACGCAAACCGGCTCGCTGACGGGCGGTACGTCGAGCCTGGACAAGCAGCGCAGCGGCGTGCGCATCTTCTCGCGCGGCGCGTCCGACGCCGCGCTGGGCCTGGGCGGCAGTGCCGGTTCGGCGTCGAGCACCATGGCTGGGTACGACGACGACAGCTATTACCGCAACCATTTCAACACCACCTACGGCGCCACCGGCGCGGCCTACGACGACTACCTGCCGGCCTACAGCTATGGCAGCGAAGCCGCGCGCAGCGGCCGCTACACCAACCGCGCCTGGGATGACATCGAAACCGACCTGCACAGCGACTGGGACAGCCGCTACGCCACGGGCGGCGAACCGTCGACCTGGGAAAAAATGAAGGCCGCGGTGCGCCACGGCTGGGAACGCATGACCCGCGACGATGACGACGACCTGTACCGCAGCCACTACGACAGCACCTATGCGTCCAGCGGCACCAAGTTCGAGGAGCTGAAACCGGCCTATGCCTACGGCAGCGAAGCGCGCCGCAGCGAACTGTACCGCAACCAGCCATGGGACGACGTCGAAGGCACCCTGCGCACCGGCTGGGACAACCGCATCGACGGCACCCGCGACTTCAGCACCACCGGCAGCGATGCCAGCGAACCGTCGGCCTGGGACCGCGTCAAGAACGCCGTCCGCCACGGCTGGGACCGCATGAGTGACGACAACGACGACGACGTCTACTACCGCAATCACTGGAACAGCACTTATGGTGCCGCCGGCGGCGCCTACGACGAATACCGCCCGGCCTACAGCTACGGTTCGGAAATGGCGCGCAACGACCAGTACCGCGGCCGCAGCTGGGACGCGGTCGAGACCGACCTGCGCAGCGACTGGGATCGCCGCTATCCGGGCGATGGCGGACCGTCGACTTGGGACAAGATGAAATCCGCCGTGCGTCGCGGCTGGGACCGTATGACCGACGACGATAACGACGCGTATTACCGCAACCACTGGAACTCGGTCTACGGCGCCGGCAGCGAGGCGTATGACGAATACCGTCCGGCCTACAGCTACGGTTCCGAGATGGCGCTCAACGACAAGTACCGCGGCCGTCCGTGGAACGACGTCGAGACCGACCTGCGCAGCGACTGGGATACCCGTTATCCGGGCGAACAGTCGACGTGGGAAAAGATGAAATCGGCCGTGCGTCACGGCTGGGATCGCATGATGCGTTGAGCGCCTAAAGGCGAACTCCAGGAGTTGCGATAAGCTCGAACTCCTGTGTTGCATCAAGCAAGTCGTCCCCGCGAAGGCGGGGACCCAAGTTTATCAGCGCAGTGCCTACGTTAAATGCAGTGGGCCAGCGAAGGACTTGGGTCCCCGCCTTCGCGGGGACGACGTTTCTGCGTGTGGCAGAAACGTCGTTTTGAGGCTAACTTACTTGGCGAACACCTGCGCCGCCGGCGTGATCGTCACCGCCTCCGGCTTGATGTTCAACTTCATCTCACCGATCTGCTTGTCCTCGTCCAGCAAGGCCTGCGGCTTGTTGGCGTCATACTTGATCGGCGAGAAGGCGTCGCTCACCAGCGCCTGTTTCAGGCCGGCCGCATCCTTGGTGATGATCACCACCGACAGGTTCTTGGCCGACAGGTGTTTCTTGATGGCGGCATTGACGTCGGCCGCGCTCAGCTTCGACAGGGCGTCGCGCATCATGGTCGTGAACTCCGGCGTGCCATACCACTCTGAATCGAGCGCGTAACCCAGCCGCTGGTCCTGGGTCGCGGTCATCACGAACACATTCTTCATGAGGTAATCGCGGGTGGTCTCGAAGTCGGCCTGGCTGATGCCCGCGTCGACCATCTTGCCCAATTCATGCAGCGCCACGCGCAGCGCGAAGTGGCCGTTCTGCGGCGCCACCGGACGGATCCAGACTTCGAACAGCTGCGCCTTGCGGCCCAGGTTGGGGTTCGGGAAGAACTGGAACATCCCGCGCGGGAAGGCTTCGATATACGCGTAGTCGCCATAGTTCATACCGCGCTCTTCGCGGATGCGCTGGTACAGATGGGCGCTCGAGGAGCGGTGTTCGCCGAGCCAGGTCTTGGCCAGCCATAGGGCGGCAAAGTCCGGGTGGGTGCGGGTCACTTCGAGCGGCAGGCCGAGCGAGATCGCGGTGGCGCGGGTGTTCTTCTCGACGATTTCCACTTCCAGGCCATTCGGCATGCGGCCTTTCGGCACGCTGGTGGCGCTCAAGCCCGCGCCTTCCGGCAAGCGCGCCAGCTGCGCCTTGAGCCCGGCAGTTATCGCATCCGACACGTCGCCCGAGATGCCGACCTTCACCGCGCCGCGGGTATAGGCCTTGGCGTAGAAGGCTTTCACGTCGTCCAGGGTGATGGCGTCGATGCCGGCGACGGTGCCCAGCACAGGGTGACCATAACCGGTGCCGGCGAACACATTCGCCTGCAGCCGCTCTTTGCCGAATTCTTCCTCGTTATTGTCCTTCAGGTCCAGCACCAGGGCATTACGCTGGGCGTCCTTCAGGCGGCGGAAATCCTCCTCGCGAAAGCCCGGGTCGGTCAGCAGCGGCATGGCGATACCGAGGAACTGATCCCAGTTGTCCTTGTGGATGGTGCCGGTGAAGGTCGTCATCTCCTTGTCGGTCTGCTCGGCAAGGCTGCCGGCCATCGGGAACAGCGCCTTGGTCACCTCGTCGATCTTGCGCTCGCGCGAACCGCTCGAGGCAACCATCGCGGCGGTGAGGGCGGCCAGGCCTTCCTTGCCCTTCGGGTCGTGGGCCGAGCCGGCGTCGAACAGCAGCTTGAAGCGGATCTGAGGCAGGGCCGATTTCTGCACCAGCACGTCGAATTTCGCGCTGGCTGCCTGCGGGGCGAACGACGCCAGCTTCGGCAGCTGCTCGATGCCCTTCGGCAGCGTGTCATGCGACAGGGTGGTGACCACCATGCTGTCGTCGACCAGGTATTTGCGTGCGGCGGCCTGCAGGTCGGCCGGCGTCAGGCTGTCGATCGCGCGGTAGTAGCCGTTGAGGGTGCCGTACGAGCGCTCGAAGTGCACGTAGGAAGCCAAGGTCGAGGCGATCGCCTCGGTATTGTCGAGCGAGCGGATCAGGCCATACTTCTGGGCCGACTTGGCGGCTTCGAGTTCCTGGGCGCTCACCGGTTCGTCGCGCAGTTTCGCCACCGTTTGCAGGATGGCGTCGCGCACCATCACGGTGTCAAGCGGATTTTTCACGCGTGCGCCGATGGTGGCCAGGGTCGGATCGACCCGGTTCGGGGTGAAGTCGAACAGCTGGTCGACTTTTTGCTCGTCCTGCACCAGGCGCTTGTACAGCGGCGAGGTGCGGCCGAACGACAGCGACAGCGCCATCGACAGCGCCGCCTGCTCCTTCTGCTGGGCGACGAAGCTCGGGGCGCGGTAGGCGACCGTCACCAGCGGCAGGGTCGGCGTTTGCCAGGCCACGTGGCGGTACTGGGCGCCGCGCGGCGCGGGCTCGACCGGCACGTTCGATTTGAAGGTGCCACGCTTCCAACCGGCCCAGTACTTCTCGACCATCGCGATCGCTTTGGCCGGCTCGACGTCGCCGGCGATGATGATGGTGGTCTTTTCGGGACGATACCAGCGGTCGAAGAACACCTTCGAGTAGTCGTACTGGTTGGGCATGTCCTCGATGTCCTTGAGGAAGCCCATCGTGGTGTGCTTGTAGGTGTGGGTGGTGTAGGCGGCGTCGCGCTGCACCTCGAACAGCTTCGACATCGGGTTGGCGCTGTTCTTGTTGTACTCGCCCAGCACGGCGCGCGATTCGGTCTTGAAAGCCTCGACCGGATACGACAGGTGCTGGAAGCGGTCGGCCTCGACCTTCAGCACCGTCTCCAGGTCCTGCTTGGCGAAGGTGGTGTAGTAATTGGTCAGGTCATCGCTGGTATAGGCGTTCTGGCGCGCGCCGGCCTTCGTGATCACTTCCTGGTATTTTTCGGGCGGGTAGGTTGGCGTCCCGCGGAACATCATGTGCTCGAAGAAGTGGGCGAAGCCCGACTTGCCCGGCTCGACTTCGTTGCGCGAACCGGTCTGCACCGGGATGTGCACCGAGACCAGGTTCGGGAAGCCGGTCGGCACCACGATGACCTTCAGGCCGTTGGGAAGCAGTTTTTCGGTGGCCTTGAACGGCAGCACGTCGCCACCGGTGGCCGGCTTGGCGGCTGGCGCGGCATGGGCGGCGCCAGCCAGCACCACGCCTGAAATCAAGGTCGCGAGCGTGGTGCGCGACAGGGTCGATTGAAACACGATGTCTCCTTGGGAAATAGACAATCGCGAAGGATAGTCTATCCGCCAAGGAATGAACAGCCGCAGGACTACCGTCTTTACGCGGCTTCGGACATCGGCAGGCTGATGCGGTTGCGCCCCAGGTGCTTGGCGCGGTACAGGGCGGCGTCGGCGATCGCGACCAGCTGGCTGGCGTGGTTGTCGGATCCGGCAATGGCGGTGGCCGCGCCGATCGACACCGTCACGTGGCCGGCGGCGAAGCGGCACGGCAGTTGCAGCTGCTCGACCCGGCAGCGGATGCGCTCGGCCACGATCGCGGCGCCTTTGAGCGACTGGTTGGGCAGGATCACGGCGAATTCCTCGCCGCCGTAACGCGCCACCAGGTCGTTGGCCCGCATCTCGCTGGCCACGGCGCGCGCCACCCGCTTCAGGCATTCGTCGCCGCCCAGGTGACCATGGGCGTCGTTATAGGACTTGAAGTTGTCGACGTCGACCATCAGCAGCGACAAGGGCTGCATCTGGCGCAGCGCGCGCGTCCACTCGGCATGCAGGGTGTCGTCGAAACAGCGCCGGTTGGCCAGGCCCGTCAAGCCGTCGCGCGTGGCCAGCTGCTCGAGCGCGATCTGGGCCATCTTGGCGTCGGTGAGGTCGCGCAGGGTCTCGACCACCGCCGACAGCTGGCCGTTGGCATCGAAGATCGGGCTGGCATCGGCCGCCAGGTAGCGGCGCCGGCCGGCGCGCGGCATGTCGCACCAGCTTTCGATCGACAGCGGAAGGGGCGAGCGGCCATCCGCCCCAGGCGGCAGCCGGGCCTCGTCGCGCCGCCCCTTGAGCACCATGTCGGCCAGCGTGGGGCGCTGGATCTCATAAAAACTGCGCCAGTGGTCGCCGGTGCCGAGCACTTCCGGCGCCGCCACGCCCGTCAGTTGCTCGCAGGCGCGGTTCCAGACCATGACGCGGGCATCGGTGTCCAGCACGAAGACCGGTACCGACAGGCTTTCCATCAACTGCCCCACGAAAGCCACGTCCTGGACCAGGGCTGTCGGGCCTGTACCGGTGCTGGGTGCGCTCATGAGCCGTCCTCTGTGGTTGCGATATCGGAAGCGACAACCGGTGAGTTGCCGCTAGGGACCGATACTGCAACATGAGCAGGCTCAGGCCATTGATTTCGAGCAAGGACAATGGCGAGGTGGCATTTTGCAACGCTGAACGGTTCAGGCCACCTTTGCGGTGACGCCGGGCAGGCCGGGGGGCGCAGCCTGCACCGGATCGCGCACCGGATCGGGCAGGGCGGCGCATACCGGCACCGAGAGCGACCAGCGGGGGCGCCGCTCGGCGGTGGCGACCATCCGCAGCACGCCGCCCATGGCGCGGATGTGCTCGACCAGCTCGACGGGCAGGGCGGACACATCGTCGATCGAGCCGGCGCAGCCGTCGATTTCAAGGCCGAGCGTGCTGGCGCCTTCGAGCAGCCGCACGTGCAGCTCGCGGCCCTGGGCCGCGCCGCCCCTGCCGGCGGCCCCGGACAACACGTCTTCCAGGACGCGGAACACGGCTAGCCGCGCCGCCCGGTCCTGGCTGGCGCGCGAACTGGGATCGACGCCGGCCTCGAAGCGATAGCGCAGGCCGTGGCGATGGGCATGCTCGGCCAGGCAGCGCTCCAGCGCCTGGCGCAGGCTGTCACCCGGATTGGCGCCGCGCAGGCCTACGGCGACGGCGCGCACCGCGTGGATGGCGCCGTCGATGCCGGCCAGCGCGCGGTCCAGCCGGCCGGTGAGGGCGGGGGAAGCCTGCGCGAACTCCTGCAGGCTCGCCATCTCATTGCGCAAGCTCGACAGGCGGCGGCCCAGCTCGGCCTGCAACTCGCAGCCGATCCGGGTCCGCTCGCCTTCGCGCACGCCTTCGTGCTGGCGCACCAGGCGGCACAGGACGTCGTGGTTATCGGCCAGCGCCTGGTCGGACTGGCAGCGCGCCTCGCGCTCGGCCGCGAGCTGGTGCTGGAGGGCGCGCGCCCGTTCGTCGGTGGTGACGCTACGGCGCAGGCCGATGTAGGCCAGCACCAGGGCGGCCAGCGTGACCATCACGCAGGCCAGCAGTTCCGGCGCCGCGCTGCGCCACGGCAGCGGCAGCAGCGCATGCGCTTCGCCGGCCTCGGCGCCGTGGGCAATAAAGGATAGCGAAATTAGGAAAACTGAAGACTTTGTCATGGTAGCCCTCTTACCTGATTCGGAACATTCCGTAGGACGATACCGCCAGGTCGCTGTAGGAATATTGTTTCTTCTCAAGCGGCAGTCGCGTGACATGTTTTGTGGAAAGGAAGCAAGCGCAGCGCCAGGCCGTGCGGCGCGCTATAATGGAAGGTTGACGAGAGGCTTAACGTGACTTACAGCATCAAAGAGATCTTCTACACCTTGCAGGGCGAGGGCGCCCATGCGGGGCGGCCGGCCGTGTTCTGCCGGTTTTCCGGCTGCAACCTCTGGACCGGGCGCGAAGCCGACCGTTTGACCTCCGTTTGCCAGTTCTGCGACACCGATTTCGTCGGCACCGATGGCGAGCGCGGCGGCAAGTTCAAGGAAGCGGACTTGCTGGCAGCCGAGATCGACAGCCTGTGGCCGGCCACTTATCCGGCCAGCAAATACGTGGTGTTCACCGGCGGCGAACCGCTGCTGCAACTCGACCGCCCCCTGATCGACGCCATGCATGCGCGCGGCTTTACCATCGCCATCGAGACCAACGGCACCCTGCCGGTGCCGGAAGGCGTCGACTGGATCTGTGTCAGCCCCAAGATGGGCTCGACGCTGGTGGTGCACAAGGGCAGCGAGATAAAGGTCGTCATTCCGCAGCTCGGCCAGGACCTGGCCTCTTATGAAGGGCTCGACTTCGAGCACTTCTACCTGCAGGCGATGGACGGCCCGCTGGCCGCCCGCAACGTCCAGCTGGCGATCGAGACCTGCCGCGCCAACCCGAAATGGAAGCTCAGCCTCCAGACCCATAAACTTCTTCAGATTCCTTAAAGATCCACACGCAGCATGTTGACCATTACCCGCAAGCTTGAATTCGATGCCGGACACCGGATTCCCGACCACAAGAGCCAGTGCCGCAACCTGCACGGCCACCGCTATACCCTTGAGATTACTCTGACAGGCCAGGTTATCGATTCCGATGGCAATTCCGACAATGGAATGATCATGGATTTCTCCGACGTGAAGGCCCTGGCAAAACAGCACCTGGTCGACGTGTGGGACCATGCCTTCATCGTGTACGAAAAGGATGACAAGGTGCGTGAGTTCCTGGCGTCGCTGCCGGACCACAAGACGATCGTGATCGACCGCATCCCGACCGTCGAGAACCTGGCCCAGGTAGCGTTTAACATCCTCAAGGCCGTGTTCATCGACCGCTACGGCACCGGCCTGCGCCTGCACAAGCTGGTGCTGCACGAAACCCCGAACTGCTGGGCCGAGATCACGGAATGATGCCGGACCAGACCGTCCAGGCCGCCCAGGAAGCGCCGACCGACACTGCGGAAGGGCGCTATATGGCCCTGGCCCTGGCCCAGGCGCAACTGGCTTGGGACCGGGGCGAGGTGCCGGTCGGCGCCGTCGTGGTCAAGGATGGCGAAGTCATCGCGACCGGCTTCAACCAGCCGATCAGCGGCCACGACCCGACCGCCCACGCCGAGATCGTCGCCCTGCGCGCGGCCGCCGAAAAGCTGGGCAATTACCGGCTGCCGGGTTGCGAGCTGTACGTGACCCTGGAGCCCTGCATCATGTGCTCGGGGGCGATGATGCATGCGCGGCTGGCCCGGGTCGTCTACGCAGCGACCGACCCCAAGACCGGCGCCTGCGGCTCGGTCGTCAACCTGTTCGACGAAGACAGGCTGAACCACCACACCGAGGTGGCCGGTGGCGTCATGGCGGAAGAGGCGAGCGCCATGCTCAAGGCCTTCTTCGTGGAGCGCCGCAACGCGGCGCGCAAGCCGGCCGCGGTCCGGGAGTAAGCAGGGACGGTGTCCCCGGGCGCAGTCCATCAGGCGGAGCGCCATGCGCGCCAATAAGCTGTTATGCTGTTTTCACGTCATCGGGATGTGAACCACGAACAGCACGGCGCCATGCTGGCGCCAAACATTACGCGCTCCCCAACGCCGCCATGCCCACCCTCCACGCCAACGGACTGCGCCTCGCCTTCGACACCGCGGGCGATCCGAAAGCCGCGCCGCTCCTCCTGATCCACGGCCTCGGCATGCAGCTGACCAACTGGCCCGACGAGTTCGTCGAGGGCCTGGTCGAGCTCGGCTTTTACGTGATCCGATTCGACCACCGCGATAGCGGCCTGTCGACCAAGTTCGAGCAGGCAGGCACCCCGAATCTCACGCTGGCGCGCATCAAGGCGGCCCTCGGCTGGCCGCTGCGCTCGCCGTATGGCATCGACGATATGGCGGCGGACGCCCTCGGCGTGCTGTCGGCGCTGGGCGTGGCCCGGGCCCACCTGGTCGGCGTCTCGGCGCTGGGCGGCCTGATCGCCCAGCAACTGGCGGCGCGCCATCCGCAGCGGGTACTGAGCCTGACCTCCATCATGTCTACCAGCGGCCGGCGCGGCTTGCCCGGGCCGGGAGCGACTGTGCGCAAGGCGCTGGCCAGCCGTCCGGCGGACCCGGCCAATCTCGACAGCGTCATCGACCACGCGGTCGGGTTGCTGCGGGCACTGGGCAGCCCGTCCTACCCAACCCCGGACCGGCAGTTGCGCAAGCGCGTCACGCGTTCGATGCGGCGCTGCTATTGCCCAGGCGGCAGTGCGCGCCAGATGCTGGCGCTGCTGGCCGCCGGCGACCGCAGCGCGCTGCTGCCGGCGATCGCGGCGCCGACCCTCGTCATCCACGGCGCCGCAGATCCGCTGCTGCCCGCGGCCTGCGGCCAGGACGTCGCGCGCCATATCGACGGCGCGCGGCTCGAGATCATCGAAGGCATGGGCCACGATTTGCCGCCCCAGCTGGTCGAGCGCATCCTTGCCTTGATCGACTCCCATGCGCGGGGTAAGATGTTGCCAAACTCAACACCCCGGCTCTTCGTCAAACAGTGATCATTTCCCGTCCCGGCATCGCCATCGTGGCGCCAGCCGGCTGCATTCCCGAACCATCGGCGCTCGAACGCGCCATCGCGCGCCTCGAGGAGCAGGGCTTCCTGGTACGTAATTACTACGACCACAGCTGCTCCTACCTGCGCTTCGGCGGCACCGATGACGCGCGCCTGGAACAACTGCATGCGGCCGTGGCCGATCCGGACGTACACCTCATCATCGCCCTACGCGGCGGCTACGGCATCAGCCGTTTGCTGCCGCGCATCGACTTCGAGGCGATCGCCGCCAGCGGCAAGATCGTGGTCGGCTTTTCCGACCTGACGGCCCTGCACATGGGCCTGATGGCCAAGGCTGGCGGCCTCAGCTATGCCGGGCCGATGATCGCGGGCGACTTCGGCGCGCTCGAACCGGTCGCGTTCACGCTCGACGATTTCTGGTCTTGCCTTGCCGGCCCCACCCATACCATCACCGAGTGCGTGGCCGGCAATCCGGCGCTCGACGTGCGCGGCACCGTCTGGGGCGGCAATCTGGCAATGATCGGCGCCATGGTCGGTACGCCTTACTTTCCGCGCATCGACGACGGCATCCTGTGGTTCGAAGACATTGCCGAACATCCGTACCGGGTCGAGCGCCTGCTGCTGCAACTGATGCAGGCCGGCGTGCTCGAACGCCAGCAGGCCGTGGTGCTGGGCGACTTTTCGGGTTATCGCCTGGGGCCGCTCGACAATGGCTACGATTTCGACGCTATGCTGGCCTACCTGCGCCAGACGCTGCCGCTGCCGGTATTGACGGGCCTGTCCTTCGGCCACATCGAGCGCCGCGTCACCATCCCGTTCGGCGCCCAGGGCCACCTGGTGTCCGATGCCATTGGCTTCCGCCTGACCTTGTCCGACTATCCGACCCTGGTTCGCGCCTGACGCGCTCTCCACTGTCCGGAATCGACCCTTATTCGCCTGGCAAGGCGCAGAATGGTAAAATAGCCGGTTAATCAAATATGCTTTTTGGGGTAATACAGTGCTATCCACAGCCAATATCACGATGCAATTCGGCGCCAAGCCGCTGTTCGAGAACATTTCCGTCAAATTTGGCGAAGGCAACCGTTACGGCCTGATCGGCGCCAACGGCTGCGGCAAGTCGACCTTTATGAAGATCCTGGGCGGCGACCTCGAGCCGTCGGCCGGCAACGTCAGCCTCGATCCGGGCGAGCGCCTCGGTAAGCTGCGCCAGGACCAGTTCGCCTACGAAGACGTGCGCGTGCTGGACGTCGTCATGATGGGCCACACCGAGCTGTGGAACGCGATCGCCGAGCGCGATGCGATCTACGCCAATCCGGAAGCGACCGACGACGACTACATGAAGGCCGCCGAGCTCGAAGGCAAAGTCGCCGAATACGATGGTTACTCGGCCGAGGCGCGGGCCGGCGAACTGCTGCTGGGCCTGGAAATCGGCACCGACCTGCACCAGGGTCCGATGAGCGCCGTGGCGCCGGGCTGGAAGCTGCGCGTGCTGCTGGCCCAGGCCCTGTTCTCGAATCCGGACATCCTGCTGCTCGACGAACCGACCAATAACCTGGACATCAACACGATCCGCTGGCTGGAAAACATGCTCAACGAGCGTAACTCCACCATGATCATCATTTCCCACGATCGTCACTTCCTGAACCAGGTCTGCACCCACGTGGCCGACATGGACTACGGCACGCTGAAGGTCTACCCGGGCAACTACGACGACTACATGCTGGCCTCGACCCAGGCCCGCAACCAGCAACTGGCGAACAATGCCAAGGCCAAGGAGAAGGTCGCCGAACTGCAGGACTTCGTGCGCCGCTTCTCGGCCAACAAATCGAAGGCGCGCCAGGCAACGTCGCGCGCCAAGCAGATCGACAAGATCAAGATCGAGGAATTCAAGCCATCGTCGCGCGCCTATCCCTTCGTGCGCTTCGAAGGCGAGAAGAAGCTGCACCGCCTGGCGGTGGAAGCCGAGAACATCTCGAAAGCCTACGATCGCCAGTTGTTCAAGAACTTCTCGATCATGGTCGAGGCGGGCGAACGCATCGCGATCATCGGCGCCAACGGCGCGGGTAAAACCACGCTGCTGCGCACGATCGGCGGCGAGCTGTGCAACCTGCAGCCGGACAGCGGCCGCGTGAAGTGGGCCGAGAACGCGAACCCGGGCTATATGCCGCAGGATCCGACCGAGGAATTCGCCAGCGGCGAAACCCTCACCGACTGGATGGGCCGCTGGACGCAAGAGGGCGACGACGACCAGGCCGTGCGTTCGATCCTGGGCCGCCTGCTGTTCGGCGGCGACGAAGTCAAGAAGTCGGTCAAGGTGCTGTCGGGTGGCGAGAAGGGCCGCATGATGTACGGTAAGCTGATGCTGGGCCGTCACAATGTGATGCTGCTCGACGAGCCGACCAACCACATGGACATGGAATCGATCGAATCGCTGAACATCGCGCTCGACAAGTACGCCGGCACCCTGATCTTCGTGTCGCACGACCGCGAGTTCGTGTCCTCGCTGGCCACCCGCGTCATCGAGATCCGCGAAAACGACGTGGTCGACTTCCAGGGCAACTACGAGGAATACCTGCGCAGCCAGGGCATCGACTGATCGACAGCCAGACATCGGTTTGAAGGAGGGCGGGGTCTCGGCCCCGCCAACGCGAGGAGACGCGCGAGCATGAATGCCGTAACAGTACCAATCAAGACCTACGAATACGACCGGCCCCAGGCCGGCATGGCCTGCACCGCCGAGGCCTGGGCGAAAATCCCGAGCGCGCTTCAGAATGCCGAGCGCGCCGAACTGAAGGACCGCATCCGGCGCCTGCTGAAAGAGAAGGGCGCCGTGCTGGTGGCCCACTACTATGTGGACGCCGACCTGCAAGACCTGGCCGAGGAAACTGGCGGCTGCGTCTCGGATTCACTCGAGATGGCGCGCTTCGGCCGTGACCACCCGGCCCAGACCCTGGTGGTGGCCGGCGTGCGCTTCATGGGCGAAACCGCCAAGATCCTCAGCCCCGAGAAAACCATCCTGATGCCCGATCTCGATGCGACCTGTTCGCTCGACCTGGGCTGCCCGGCCGATGAATTCGCAGCTTTCTGCGACCAGCATCCGGACCGCACCGTGGTCGTGTATGCCAATACCAGCGCAGCCGTGAAGGCGCGCGCGGACTGGATGGTGACTTCGTCGATTGGCCTGGACATCGTGGCGGAGCTGCACGCCCAGGGCAAGAAGATCCTGTGGGCGCCCGACCGCCACCTGGGTTCCTACATCCAGGCCAAGACCGGCGCCGACATGCTGCTGTGGCAGGGTTCCTGCCTGGTGCACGACGAATTCAAGGGCATCGAACTCGACCTGCTCAAGGCCGAATACCCGAATGCGAAGGTGCTGGTGCACCCGGAATCGCCGGCCAACGTCGTCGCCCAGGCCGACGCGGTCGGCTCGACCACCCAGCTGATCAACGCGGCCCAGACCATGGACGCGACCCATTTCATCGTCGCTACCGACAACGGCATCCTGCACAAGATGCGGATGGCGGCGCCCGGTAAAACCTTCATCGAGGCGCCGACTGCGGGCAATAGCGCGACCTGCAAGAGCTGCGCGCACTGCCCGTGGATGGCCATGAACGGCCTGCGTAACCTGGCCGAAGTGCTCGAATCGGGCGCGAACCAGGTCCACGTCGACCCGGCGGTCGGCCTCCAGGCCAAACGCGCCATCGACCGCATGCTCGATTTCGCGGCCGCCAAGCGCGCCAAGGCGCTGCCGACCGGCAAACTGGAAAACAATGCCCCGATGTTCTCGGGGGTAGGACCGGCATGACCACCTCAGTGACCACATTTGACAACCCACACGCCCAGTTCGACGACAGGCTGCAGGCCGCTTTCGAGCAGAACATCCTGGCCGCGCTGCTGGAAGACGTCGGCACCGGCGACCTGACCGGCAAGCTGGTCCCCAGCGATACCGTGGTGACGGCACGCGTGATCGTCCGCGAGTCGGCCGTCCTGTGCGGCGCGCCGTGGTTCGAAGGCCTGATGCTGGCGGTCGACCAGGACATCGAGATCGACTGGCACTATGCCGAGGGCGAGCTGATGGCGGCCGATTCGGCCGTGTGCACGATCCGCGCCAATCCGCGCTCGCTGCTCACCGCCGAGCGCGGTGCGCTGAATTTCATGCAGCTGCTGTCTGGTGTGGCGACCGCCACCCGGCGCTACGTCGACGTCATTGCCGGTACCAATGCCGCGATCCTCGACACCCGCAAGACCTTGCCCGGCCTGCGCCTGGCGCAGAAATATGCGGTGCGTGTCGGCGGCGGCAAGAACCAGCGCATGGCGCTGTACGACGGCATCCTGATCAAGGAAAACCATATCGCGGCGGCGGGCGGCGTCACCGCTGCGCTGCAGGCGGCGACCGCATCGAACTCGGGCGCGCCGGTGCAGATCGAGGTCGAGACCATCGCCCAGCTCCAGGAAGCGCTCGATGCCGGCGTCAAGTCGGTCTTGCTAGACAACTTCGACCTGGCGCGCATGCGCGAGGCGGTGCAGCTCAATGCCGGCCGCGCGCTGCTCGAGGCATCGGGCGGCATCAATCTGGAGACCGTGCGCGCGATCGCCGAAACGGGCGTCGACCGCATCTCGATCGGCAGCCTGACCAAGGATGTACGCGCGACAGATTACTCGCTGCGCATCATCTGACCATTCATTCTCACAGGATCTTCATGACGACTTCCGACAAGTTGAAACGTTCGCTCGGCTTTCGCCTGTTCTGGCTCGGCTTCGGCCTTCTATTGGGCGTGCCCCAACTCCTCGATGGCATCATGTCTGGCATGAAGGCCGAGCTGTTCTTCGGCATCGGCATGCTGCTGGTCGGCATCCGCGGCTTCCTGCGCCCGGTGGTGCTGGGCCGCGCAATGGCGCTCAAGCGCGACGACTCGGCCGAGGCGTCGTCGATCGGCTCGACCGCCATGCATGGCGTGCTGTCGCTGGCGATGGCGGCCAGCCTGTTCACCGGCCTGGCCATCAAGCTCGGTAGCAGCTAAACGCCACTAAACGCCACTTTCGCCGGCCGCCGCGACCGCATTCTCGCGCGCACTCGGTAAGTGGGCGGGCACCCCGACCTGGGACGCGATCGCATCGATCGCCCCCAGCACCTTGCCCGGTTCCGCGTAATGCAGCATATGACCTACACCAGGCGTGACCGACAGCTCGCTGTGGCGTAGCGCCGCATGCAAGCGTTCGGCATTGTGGGCGCAGTCGCAGACTCCATCCTGGGTGCCGGACAGGATCTGCACGGGCACCTTCAACTTTCCAAACCGCCGCGCCAGCGACATCGCGGCCGGCACCATCAGGCTGCTATCGGCGGCATTCGCCCGCAATTGGCTGGGACGCAGGGACATCCACGGAGACAACGCGCGGAAGCGCTCGGACACAGGCAAGGGCGCAAACGCGCGCCCAACCGCGGCCGGCCAGATCAGGCGTCCGGCGAGCGGGGCCACGGTGTAGCGCAGCGCGTCGCCTACCAGCGGAATGGCTGGCGGCGCGCCGACCATCACGTCCATCCGCACGCTCGGATAGTAGTAGCCCGAGACCAGCACCAGCCCCCGCACGAAGTCCGGCACCTGCAGTCCCATGCTCAGCGCCACCAGCGTGCCCAAGGAATGGCCGGCGACGATGGCGCTGTCCACGTTCAGTTCCTGCAGCGCGTGATGTAGCAGGCGCGCCTGCCGATCCGGGGTCCAGACCGTGGTGCGCGGGCGCTCGCTGTAGCCGAAGCCGGGGCGGTCAAAGGCGATCACGCGGTAATGCTCGGCAGCGGCGTCCAGCAGGCCGCTATGTTCCCAGTCGGTGGCATCGACGCCGTTGCCATGCAAGAGCACCAGCACCGGGCCCTGGCCGCGCTCCAGGTAATGGAGCTTGACGCCGTCGACCGTGATGAAGCTGCCCGTCGGCGGGTGTTCACGTTCGGCGCGCCGGGATTTGGCGCGCACCAATAGCCAGGACGCCAGCAGGCCGAGGCCGGCGATGGCGACGCCGGCCGACAGGCGCCGCGTGCTGCTTGCGTTTGTGCTTCGATAGGTGCTGATCACATGGTCCCCCTATGGTCGATAAGGTCGGATGGCGGCGCGGGCCGGTTCGCCCCCAGCAGTTGCGCCACCTGCGGCAAGATCTGTTCGGCCGTCGCTTCGAGCTTGAGCGCCAGCATGTCGTCCGCGCGGGTGCGGCCGAGGTTGATGGCGGCGATTGGTTTGCCGGCCGCCTGCGCGAGCCGGCAGAAACGGAAGCCCGAATACACCATCAGCGACGAGCCGACCACCAGGAGCGCGTCGGCCGCCTCCATCTGGGCCAGTGCGCAGGCGGTGCGCGCTGGGGGAACGTTATCGCCGAAGAAGACGACGTCGGGCATCAGCACGCCGCCACAGTGCACGCAGGCGGGGATGGCGACGCCGGTGACTGCGTCGGGGTCGAGCGCCGCATCGCCGTCCGGTAGCGGCGCGGCCATCGCCTGCAGCAGGGCCGGGTTCGCGAACTCAAGCTGGGTCTGGACGAAAGCACGGGGGAAGCGCGCATGGCAGGCCAGGCAGCTCACATAATGGATATTGCCGTGCAATTCGAGCAGGGCGTGGCTGCCGGCCTGCTGGTGCAGGCCGTCGACGTTCTGGGTCAGGATGAATCCGAGCTTGCCGGCCGCTTCGAGGGCGGCTAGCGCCCGATGTCCGTCATTGGGTCGCGCGCGCGCCAGTAGCGGCCAGCCGACCATGCTGCGCGCCCAGTAGCGGCGCTGGACCGCGACGTCGCGACGGAATTCCGGGCCCTGGATCGGCAGGCGGCCGCGGCGCACGCCGTCACGGTCGCGGTAATCGGGGATGCCGGAAGCGGTCGACAGGCCGGCGCCGGTGAGGACAAGAACAGACCGCTTCGTGTCCAGGAAACGCGCTAGCAAATCCGCACTCATATAAGCTGGCTTCCTGCAACAATGCACATGATTAACCATATCAATCTCATTGCGATAGAACATCTATCGTAATACTGTCTTTCGAGACGTGAAACACGTTTCCTAAGCGAATGATTCGACGCCCCTGCTCAGCTAATCCCTACTGATATCTGATCAAAAATTTCTCTTCATGACAAAAATACGCTTTACGCATAAAAAATTCCTTTGTGAAAGATTTCGAATTCCATGTATAAAAATCCGTGTCTTCATGGACACAAACTAGGTTACAAGTTGGAACTATTGAGCTACCATAAGTAGTGGAAGTTACCAATGAGAACCAGTTGGTTGCTAAAAATAAATATTGCTTAACATCAACGACTAAAGTTGGACCTGACTGGAGTAACGCAAGTTTTAAGGCTACCTAAGTATTCGGGATTCTTCTTGGGTTGGTTTCAATAACATATTAATTGAGCTGACGATGCTCGGCAATACGGGTCGACCAAGTCACGGATTACATAATGACATTAATAGAAAAGCATTTCCCCGAAATTCATGATGCCGCCCAGCAGGCGCGTCATCTTAGACAAGTGCTTCAAGATGACAAGCAAAGAATTGGTTGTTTCGTCGGAGCGGGATGTCCTCTTGGAGTCTACGACGCCAATGGTGAGAAGAGTGTTACGCTGATTCCTGCAGTGGTTGAGCTTACCAAACGGGTTGCAGATGGACTGTCGGCGATCGATGCTCAAGCAAATGGAAACTCCAAACTCAAAAAACAATGGGATGCCTTGTATGCAGAGTGCACACACGTCTACTGTAAAAATCCCACAGTCGAAGATGTTCTTACCGAATTACGAACTCTTGCAAGCCGAAAAGGAAATGCAGTTATTTTGGAGATGGGCAAAGACGATCTGTATCGACTGGATGCAGAGATCTGCACTTTGATTGCGCGTGAAGTTCGCGCCCCACTGCCGCCGTATCGGAACGCTTATAACCGATTTGCTTCATGGATTGGTGGCGTGAATCGTAATCATCCGATCGAAATATTCACCCCAAATTACGACGTTCTTTTTGAACAGGCATTTGAACAACATCCGATCCCTCACTTCGATGGATTTGTTGGATCACATAATCCTTGGTTTGATCTAGCATCTATCGAGCACGACGTTGTCCCGGCTCGTTGGACTAGATTGTGGAAACTGCATGGCTCAATTAATTGGGAGAAAAGTGAAGAGCTAGTTAATGGCGCAAAAGTATCTCGCGTGGTCCGCGTCACTCGTGAGGCTGCACAGGGAAAGGTAATGATCTACCCATCGCACTTAAAGTATGATCAGAGCCGACGTATGCCTTACCTTGCCATGCTTGATCGATTACGAGCGTTTTTTCACGGCAAAGATGCGCCGAGGCTAATCGTATGTGGATACTCATTTTTAGACGATCATCTAAACGAGGTGCTTCTTGACGGCCTTCGAGGAAATCGGAACGCACAATGTTTTGCTCTAATGTATTCTGATCTGTTACAACATGAACGAGCAGTTAGCTATGCGAAAAAACAAAGCAATCTCACCGTGCTTGCGTGGGACGGTGCGGTAGTTGGAACTCGAGTAGGTCAATACAGGCCGGGAACGGCAGGCGGCGGTGAGCATTATCCATGGTTAATTGAAGAGGATTCAGAGAATAATTCAGGTCACGGTAAGCTCGTAAAAAATAGGCTTGGTGATTTTCATTACCTAGGTCTATTTCTCGAACAGCTATGCGGAAATGAGAATGAGCGCTAATTCGATTCAGAATACAGACCCGTCGCGTTTAGGCAGCGTCGAAGATATTAATGGAGCGAGCATTAGCGTGAAGCTTTTGGAGAATACTCCAGGTGGCTTGCTTTTCGTTAATGGAGAGGCCTACCGAGTAGGTCAGGTTGGCGGATTCGTGCGAATACCCTCCGGTTACGTGGATCTATATGGGGTAATTTCACAGGTCGGTGCAGGTGCTGCGCCCGGCGTCCCTGAAGGTGCGTCTCAATATGGAAATCGATGGCTCAGAGTAGAACTTGTAGGCCAGGGACGTCGCGGGACAAAATTTGAGCGAGGCATCGCGCAGTATCCTTCGATAGGTGACTCTGTTCATGTTGTCACTGAATCAGACCTTAAGACGGTGTATGCACCTGGCGACGAAGACGGCTATGTTGCGGTGGGCCGCGTAGCAAGTGCAGAATCCATCCGTGCTTTCCTAGAAATGAACAGACTCGTCTCCCGACATTCTGCAATTGTCGGTAGCACTGGCTCCGGGAAATCAAATTCCGTCGCTAACATTCTCTGCTCTGTATCGGATCGTACTCGCTTTCAAGCAGCACGAGTGGTGTTGTTCGACCTTCATGGCGAGTATACAAGCGCATTTGGTGACCGGGCTCGAGTGTTTAGAGTTGGCGCCGATGAGAAAAAAGGCGAAAAAGAGTTATACGTCCCATTCTGGGCTCTCACTTCGGACGAATTCTTATCTATATCAGTGGGGAATATTACAGGCACCCCGTTGGTAATGCTTCAAGATCGGATTCTTGCCGCCAAACGGGCCTCCGCCCCTGGCGGGTCGGCCCACAGCCTAACTGATATTAATATCACTGTCGACACACCTTTACCGTTCTCTGTTTATAAGCTATGGCACGATTTATATTCATTGCAATGTTCGACCCACTCAGTTAGCAAGAATCAGAACCAAACTGAGGCAACTCGCACCTATCTCCCTAACGCGCAAGGGGACGCGAGCGATTCGGGCGATGCTGACCTCGTGACCCGACCAAAATTCCGGCCTTTGAAAGATGTAAAAGATGATCCAGATAAGGTGTACGCTGGGCAGTATGGAGATCTGCCTCGAACACATTTAGACAGTCTTGAGAGCAAGCTGCGAGATCCAAGAATGCAGTTTTTGTTCCGTCCGGGACCATGGGCGCCTGATGTGAGCGGGAAAACCGAAGCGGATCTTGACAAGTTATTAGATTCTTGGATTGGCGCTGATACGCCGATTTCCGTTTTCGATCTTTCAGGAATTCCCGTATCGGTCGTTGATGACCTAATTGGGGCAGTATTAAGAATCTTGTACGACTCTCTTTTTTGGGGACGTCTTAAGGCTGAAGGCGGTCGTAAACGGCCGCTGATGGTTGTGCTCGAGGAAGCCCATGTTTATCTCGGGGCGCAAGCTAAAAATCGCGCTGCTGTCGCGGCCAAAAGAATTGCGAAAGAAGGTCGCAAATATGGAGTCGGGATGATGCTTGTTAGTCAGAGGCCATCGGAGATCGACAGCACCATCCTCTCTCAATGTGGCACCATAATTTCGTTGAGGCTTACGAATGAAGCCGACCGTTCTCAGATTACCTCCTGTGCATCGGATAATCTGAAAGGTCTATTTTCCATGCTGCCGGTACTTCGAACTGGTGAGGCCTTAATTGTAGGTGAGGCTGTGAATATGCCAATTCGTGCCCTCATTGACAGACCTGCAGAAGGAATGCGCCCACATAGTGATGATCCAGAGGTAGTAGTGCCGATGGGGCCAAATGGCACGCGCGTTAGAACGGGAGGCTGGACAGATAAAATTCTTCAAGAAAATTACGAGCCGCTTATTGATGCATGGCGAAAACAAGACCCGAATGCAGTCCCCAAAATCTGATAAGTTATGTGATTGGAGGAATAATGGAACGAATTATGGTTACTTCGAGCAACATCCACTCTGTCGGCTACGATGGTGAAAATCAAATTCTCGAAGTGGAATTTAAGAATGGCGGAGTCTACCAGTATTTTGGCGTCCAATCTTCAGAGTATGATGAAATGCTTTCCGCTGAATCCAAGGGAAAGTATTTGAATGCCAATGTTAAAAATAGATATCCGTTCTCTAAGTTATAGAGCATGGCCTTCACTTACCGTTGCAGTCAGTCGGTTATACGCGGTCAATGGCCGCGTAATTATGTGGGGCTCACTTTGCTGACACCGCAATCCCACCCACGATCATGCCGAATGCCACAACATGATACAGGTGCGGCGCCTCACCGAGAAAAGCGGACGACAGCAGCGCCGTGAACAGCGGCGTCAGGTTGATGAAAAACGCCCCAAGGCTCGGCCCGGCGCGCTGCACGCCGGCGCCCCAGCAGCGCATGGCGATGATGGCCGGGCCGATCGCGACGTACAGCAGGGCGGCGACGAGCGGCCAGCTCCAGGCGATGTGCACATCCCTGAGCGCCCATTCGCCGCCCGCCAGCGCACCCGACCACAACACGCCGAACCCGACCTGGGCCAGCAAGAAGGCGGCCCAGTCCGCGCGCAGCGCCGGCACGTCCTTTTGCTGCATCAGGAGCCAGCTATAGAAGGACCAGGCGATGGTGGCCAGGATCATGTACAGGTCGCCCGCCATCAGCCGCAGCGCCGCCAGTTCGGCCAGCGAGCCGCGGCACAGGACCACCAGCACGCCGGCGATCGACAGCACGGCCCCCGCGACCTGCCTGCGCTTGACCGGCACGTTGAAGAACAGCCGCCCGACCAGCAGCATCCACACCGGCACGCCGGAGGCGACCAGGGTCACATTGATCGGGGACGAGCTTTGCAGCGCCAGGTATTGCAGCGAGTTGTACAGGCCGACACCCAGCAGGCCGAGCATGCTGTAGCGCTTCCAGTTGGTCAATACGCCGCTGCCGGGGCGCAGCGCGGCGCGGCCCAGCGGCAACAGGACAGCGAGCGCGATCGACCAGCGGATCAGGTTGAGCGTCATCGGCGGCACGGCGTCGCGTACCAGCCGGCCGACGATGGCATTACCGGCCCACAGCACGGGCGGGATGGTCAGGAGCAGGGCGGTGGCCGGGGTCAGCCGATAGCCGGGAGTCGACATCTCAGCCGCGCCGCGGCGTCAAGACGCTCGGCAGCGCCTTCGGCAGGGTGTCCGGGAAATCGCGCGAATAATGCAGGCCGCGGCTTTCATGGCGCGACAGCGCGCTCTTGACGATCAGGTGCGCCACCTCGACCAGGTTGCGCAGTTCCAGCAGGTCGGGCGTGATGCGGAAGTTGCGGTAGTACTCGTCGATCTCTTCCTTGAGCAACTTGATGCGGTGCTCAGCCCGCTCGAGGCGCTTGGTGGTGCGCACGATGCCGACGTAATTCCACATGAAGCGGCGCAGCTCGTCCCAGTTGTGGGCGATGACGACTTCTTCGTCGGCATTGGTGACGCGGCTCTCGTCCCAGGCCGGCAGCGCCGGATGTTCGACCGGGCTGCTCCCCGCGATATGCTCGGCGCAGGCGCGGCCCACCACCACGCATTCCAGCAGCGAATTGCTGGCCAGGCGATTGGCGCCGTGCAAGCCGGTGCAGGCGGTTTCGCCCACCGCGTACAGGCCGGGAATGTCGGTGCGGCCGGCCAGGTCGGTGACCACGCCGCCGCAAGTGAAGTGCACGGCCGGCACCACGGGGATCGGCTCGCGCGTGATGTCGATGCCCAGCTCCAGGCAGCGCGCGTAAATCGTCGGGAAGTGCTCCTTGAGGAACTCGGGATCCTGGTGGCTGATGTCCAGGTCAACGTGATCCAGGCCGCGTTTCTTCATCTCGAAGTCGATGGCGCGGGCGACCACGTCGCGCGGGGCCAGCTCGCCCCGCTCGTCGTGGGCAGGCATGAAGCGGGTTCCGGCCACGGCGCCGGCTTCGCGTGGCAGCTTGAGCAATCCGCCTTCGCCGCGGATCGCCTCGGTGATCAGGAACGATTTGGCGTAAGGGTGGTACAGGCAGGTCGGGTGGAACTGGATGAATTCCATATTCGACACCCGGCAGCCGGCACGCCAGGCCATGGCGATGCCGTCGCCGGTGGCGGTGTCGGGATTGGTCGTGTACAGGTAGACCTTGCCGGCGCCGCCGGTGGCCAGCACTGTTTGCTCGGCCTCGAAGGTCAGCACCTGGCCACTCTCGATGTCTTGCACGTAGAGCCCGTAGCAGCGCGGCTGGCCCACCAGCGCCGGCGCGCCCAGCTTGTCGGAGGTGATGACGTCGATCGCCACGTGGTGCTCGAACAGCGCGATATTCGGATGCGCGCGCACCTTCTGTTCCAGCGTCACCTGCACCGCGTGGCCGGTGGCGTCGGCGGCGTGGATGATGCGGCGCTGGCTGTGGCCGCCTTCGCGTGTCAGGTGGAAGCCCAGTTCGGCCGTGGCGTCGCGGGTAAACGGCACGCCTTGTTCGATCAGCCATTCGATGGCGGCGCGACCGCCTTCGACGATGGCGCGGGTCGCCCCTTCGTCGCACAGGCCGGCGCCCGCGACCAGGGTGTCGTCGATGTGCTGGTCATGACTGTCGCCCGAATCGAGGACGGCGGCGATCCCGCCCTGGGCCCAGCTGCTCGCCCCATCGCGCAGTGCGCGCTTCGAGATGATGGCGACCTTGCGGGTCTCGGCCAGGTGCAGGGCAACGGACAGGCCGGCCAGGCCGCTGCCGACGATCGCGACGTCAAATTTCATGGCAATGTCATATGTGTACAGAGGCATCACTATAAGCGATTTGTGGTCGATATGTCAGGCTGGGGGAAGGTGTCCAGCTCGGTCGTCACTGTACGGCCCCGCACCGAAAAGCGGCCCCGAGGTACGTTAGGATGGGGTTTTAGTCACCCATCAAGGACATACCATGACCGCAGACCGCCACCACGCAGCCGCGCTCGCCGACCGAATCGGCTCGATGCGCTTCGCCATGTTCACCTTCCGTGACCAGTACGACCACCTGGTCAGCCAGCCGATGACCAAGCAGGACGTCGATGCCGAAGGCGGCATCTGGTTCTTCGTCAACTCCACGACCGAATTGTGGGACAGCATCGCGCACCAGCCGGAAGTCAACGTCAGCTTCGCCGACAACGACAACAGCACCTATGTCTCGGTCAGCGGCCGCGCCGAGCGGGTCGTCGACCGCGCGCAGGTCGAGGCGCGTTGGAACCCGATGGTGCAAGCCTGGTTCCCGGCCGGCCCGGGAGACCAGCACGCGGTGCTGGTGCGGGTCGACCCGCACGCCGCCGAGTACTGGGACTCGAACGACAGCAAGATGGTGCGCCTGTTCGCCATGGCCAAGGCGGCCGTGACCGGCACCCAGCCTGACGTGGACGGCGAGCACGGGACCATCAAGCTGTAATTCTTGCAGTAGGGCATGCGCGTGCCTTACAGTAGCGCTCCCGAATCCTGGAGCGCACATGATGACCAGCCCGCTCGAACTGGCGGCCAACGCCTTCACGGCCGCCGCCATCCTGCTGGCCGGCCGCAACAACGTCCACACCTGGTGGACCGGTATCGTCGGCTGCACGCTGTTCGGCGTGCTGTTCGCCCAGAACCGTTTATATGCCGACGTCGTGCTGCAGATGTTCTTCGTCGGTACCGGGGTGCTGGGCTGGTGGCGCTGGCTTCATGGGAATGATGGGGCGCCGCTGCCGATTACCCACGCCGGCTGGCGCAGCCTGGCATGGATGATCCCGGCCGGGATCGCCGCCACGGCCGCCTACGGCGCCTTGCTCCATTTCTATACGAATGCCTACGCGCCCTTCATCGATTCCGCGGTGCTGGTCTTCAGCGTGATCGCCCAGCTTCTGATGATGCAGCGGCGTATCGAGAACTGGCCGGTCTGGCTGCTGGTCAATACCATCGCCGTGCCGCTGTACTACAGCCGCGGGCTGCACCTCACGGCCTTCCTCTACCTGTGCTTCTGGGTCAATGCGATCGTGTCCTGGGTCTGGTGGACCAGGCTGGCCAGGCGCGAGCGCGCAGGTACCTGATTACGGTTGGACCGGCGGCAGATCCCGCTCGTCCTGGTTGCTGCCCGTCTCAGGCGTACCGAGGCCGGTGTCCCGCACACCGGCCTGGCCGGACCGGGTGTCCTGGGCGCCCGGATTGGCATGGGTCATGGCAGCGTCCACCGATTCGGTCCGCGGCGCGGCATCGGTAGCGCCCGCGCCCTCGGTGCCGTCCGGCGCATTGACGTAGGGGCCGGACTGGTTGCGGGTCAGTCCCGGGCCGCCGTTGCCGCCGGTTTCGGTCTGGCTCTCGTGGCTCGGGGTGGCGCCTTGCTGGCCGCTGGTCTGGCCGCCGACGCCTACGGTGACGCTGTCGTCCTTGCCTGAGCCTGGGTTGGATGCGGTGTTCATTGGGGTCTCCTCGAAGTATGAAATGACGGGATCAATACCGCATTGTCGGGCAGGCTCGGCCCGCTCACTATCGGCCTGCAGGGCGGGCGGCTGTAGGACTCGGCCGCCCACAAGGCCGATATTCGAGCAGCCTCAAGCATGAAGCTTCCGCAATCCGGATGGCCGGTGCTATACTGTATATCCATACAGTCATTGCCATTTCGTCCCATGCCCGCCTTCCTGCCGATCGACCTCGAGCCACTGCCCACCGAACATCCAGACCGGGCGGCGGCGAGTCGCCCGGACGCAGGGATCTTCTCCGGCGTACATGACGAACCCGTCACGTCGGCCCGCAACGACGCCGAACTGGCGCGCGAATATATCTCGCACGGCGAGCTGAGCCCCAAGTCGATCGCCAACCTGCAGAAGGAGCTGTACCGCTTCCTGACCTGGTGCCGCGAAGAAGCGAAAAAGACCTTTCAGCAGATGAACGTGGCCGACCTCAACGCCTACAAGGAATTCATCCGCAACCCGCCGCCGGAATGGGTGTGCACGACCAAGTGGCCGCGCAACGATCCGCGCTATCGCCCGTTCTCCGGCCCGCTATCCGACACCAGCCGGCGCCAGTCGATGATCGCCATCAAGGGCCTGCTGGCCTTCGCCGAGCACACCGGCTATCTGCGCCGCAACCCGGCACGCCTGGTACGCAATGTGCGGGCGCCGCATGCCGGCCGCATCACGCGCTACCTGACGCCGGCCGCGCTGGCCTATGCGCTGGCCGCGGCCGAGGCGCGCGACGCCGATTCCGAGGCCGCGGCGCGCCAGCGCGCCCGTGATCGGTTTTTGCTGATCGCCTTCGCCCAGACCGGCGCGCGCCTCAACGAGATCGTGAGTGCCCGCATGGGTTCGATCTATAGCGAGGGCGATGGCCGCTGGTGGCTGGACGTGCTGGGCAAGGGCAACAAGCCGCGCCGGTTGCCGGTGCCGCCGGCCACGCTGGCCGCCTACCGCGACTACCGGCGCGCCTTCGGCCTGCTGGAGCAGACCAGCCGTGGCGACCATATGCCGCTGGTGCTGTCGAGCCGCACGCGCGACCATGTGCGCGTCACCGACGAGGCGGCCTCCGAGGCGCTGAAGGCGATCTTCCAGCAGGCTGCCAGCGAGGCGGCGGCCCGGGGAGACGGCGATAGCGCGTCCATGCTGCGCCAGGCGTCGCCGCACTGGCTACGCCATAGCATGCTGACCAATCACGCCAATAGTGGGGTGCAGCTCAAGACCCTGCAAGACACGGCCGGCCACGCCAATATCGCCACCACCGCCGGCTATCTGCACAAGACCGACAAGGAACGCCACGACGAAATCCTCGGCTCGGACGGCAAAGGCATTCTGTAGGCTCAGACCGGGATCGACGAGGTTCCGCCGTCCGAGCTGCCGTAATTCTGCAACTCGTCGAGTGACAGACGGCGTTCGTTCAGCGCCGTTACGATCGAGCCCAGCTGCTCGTCGTCGGGCTGGATATAGACGATGCGCTGCTCGAGCAGGTTGTCCCAGTAGGGCGTGTAGGGCACGGCGGTCTCGGTCATCACCTTCGCCTTGAAGCTGCCATCGTGCAGCTCGCCGACCAGGGTAATGCGCGCGGTATCGGGGACGGTATTCTGGACCGTGATGTTCATGCTCATCCTTTGAATGATCAGTTCGTGTAAGTCCATTGTCACGCAGCCAAGGATCGCGTGCAAACCGCGCACCGTCTGCCGTGCGCACCCCTGGGCCCAAGCTGGGTCGAACGGTCGATGGATTCGAATGCCATCGTCAAAATTATCCGCTTTTCAACATTGGCGATGGCGACCGATACTGGACGCTGTCCAACCAACAGGGAATCAAGCAATGAACAAACTCACCTTCGCACTGCTCGCCGCAGGTTTAGTGTCCGCCGCGACCGCCCAGGCCCAGGCCGACCTGATCATCACCAACGGCAAGATCGCCACCATGGCCGGCGAGGGTGAGTTCGTCGAGGCGCTGGCGGTCAAGGATGGCAAGATCGCCGCCACCGGCAGCAACGAGCGCGTGCTCCGCCTCAAGCAGAAAGACACCCGGGTCGTCGACGTCGGCGGGCGCACCGTGATCCCGGGCCTGAACGATTCCCACACCCACGTGATCCGCGCGGGCCTCAACTACAATATGGAAGTGCGCTGGGATGGCGTGCGCAGCCTGAAGCGGGCGATGGAAATGCTCAGGGAGCAGGCTGCGCGCACGCCCGAAGGCCAATGGGTCAAGGTCGTGGGCGGCTGGAGCGAACACCAGTTCGAAGAGAAGCGCATGCCCACCCTGGCCGAGATCAATGCCGCGGTGCCCGACAAGCCGGTCTTCATCCTGTACTTGTATGGCAAGGCGTTCCTGAACCGGAAGGGCATCGAGACGCTCGGCTATACCAAGGAGACAAAATACCTCGACGGCGAGCTGGAACTCGACGCCGCCGGCAAGCCGACCGGCCTGCTGCTGGCCAAGCCGAACGCCATGATCCTGTACTCGACCCTGGCCAAGACCAACAAGCTCGATCGCGCCGACCAGCGCAACTCGACCTTGCACTTCTACCGTGACCTGAACCGCCTGGGGATGACCAGCGCCGTCGATGCCGGCGGTGGCGGCCAGGCCTATCCGGACGACTATGGCGTGACGATCGAGCTGGCGAAAGAGGGCAAGCTCAGTGTGCGCACCGCCTATTACCTGTTCGCCCAGAAGGCCGGCAAGGAGCTGGAAGACTACCAGCGCTGGATCGCGATGACCAAGCCGAACCGCAACGACCACCTGTTCTACGCCAACGGTTTTACCACCGAAGGCGCCGGCGAGAACCTGGTCTCGAGCGCGGCCGACTTCGAGAACTTCCTGGAGCCGCGTCCCGACCTGCCGCACCATATGGAAGATGAGCTGGAACGCGTGGTCACCCTGCTGGGGAAGAACCGCTGGCCGTTCCGCATCCACGCCACCTATGGCGAAAGCATCGAGCGCGACCTGGCCGTGATCGAAAAGGTCAACCGCAGCACGCCCCTGGCCGGCCTGCGCTGGATCGTCGACCACGCCGAGACGGTCACCGACGACCAACTGAAACGCATCAAGGCGCTGGGCGGCGGCGTGGCGGTACAGAATCGCCTGTACTTCCAGGGCGAAGCCTACCGGGAACGCTACGGCGCCCAGACCCGGCAACTGCCGCCGATCCGCAAGATGCTCGAGCTCGGCCTGCCGGTGGGCCTGGGCACCGACGGCACGCGGGTGAGCAGCTATGGCCCCTGGCCGTCGATCTACTGGGCAGTGACGGGCAAGACCGCCGGCGGCCTCGCGACCTGGCAGGCGAAAGATGTGCTGACGCGCCACGAAGCGCTCCAGCTCATGACGCGGGGCAGCGCCTGGATGAGCGGTGAAGAAGAGGTCAAGGGCCGGCTGGTCGAAGGTCAATACGCCGACTTCGCCGTGCTGCCGCAGGATTATTTCACGATGGACGTCGAGAAAATCAAGGACCTGGAAAGCGTGCTGACGGTGGTGAACGGGCAGGTCGTGTACGGCGCCGGCCCGTTCGAAAAGCTGTCCCCAGCACTGCCGGCGGTGTCGCCGGCCTGGAGTCCGGTGCGCCAGTTTGGCGGCTACCAGAACCGCTGACCCTGCTTGTATCGGAAGGCGGGGCGGCGTAGGGTGAGGGCGTCAGGAGGGCTCACCGATCGCCCCGTACAACTTCCACCGCCGCGCCCCGACCATCCGTCAATGGCTGGCCCTGCTGCTGGCGGCCTTCATCGTCCCGACCACGATCGCCGTGGTCGCGCTGTTCCTGCATTCGTACGGACGCGAGCGGGCCGGCATCGAGCGCGCCTCCCAGGACGTGTCGCGGGCGCTGATGCAGGCCATCGACCGCGAGCTGAGCAGCGCGCGGGCCGCGCTCCAGGCGCTGGCGACCTCGCCCAGCCTGGACGCCCACGACCTGCGTGCCTTCCACGCCCAGGCGATCGAGGTGCTGCACTCGCGTCCGGGTAATGTGCTGGTGGCGTCCGATCCAGGTCTGCGCCAGGTGATCAATACCGGCCTGCCGTTCGGCGCACCGCTGCCACGCCACGGCAATGCCGGCCAGATCCGCAGCGTATTCGCGACCGGCCGTCCCATGGTGTCGGACCTGTACCTCGGGCCCACCGTGAACCGCCTGCTCAGCAGCGTCGACGTGCCGGTGGTGCGTGGCGGCCAGGTCCGTTACGTGCTGTCGATGCAGTACTTCGGCGAGCGCCTGGGCGCCATCCTCGAGCGCCAGCAGGCCCCGCCGGGCGCCACCGTCACCATCTACGACGGCAAGGCCCGCATCGTGTGGAGCAGCCGCGCCAGGCGCGCCGAGGTCGGCCAACGCGCCAGCTCGGCGCTGGCCGCCGGCTTCACGCTGGGACCGGAAGGCACGGTCGACGAGCCCGGTGCGGACGAGGCCGGCCTGGTGACCGTGTTCAGCCATTCCTCGCTGTCCGACTGGACGGTGGCCATCGCCCTGCAGCGCAGCGTGCTCAATGCCAGCCTGTGGCGCGCGCTGGAATGGATCGTGGTGGGCGGTTGCGGATTGCTGGCGCTGGGCGCCGGCCTGGTAGCGCTGATCGGCACCCGCATCGAGGCGGCGCTGCGCGGACTGGTGCATCCCGCCGTCGCCCTGGGCCACGGCGAACAGGTGGTGTTGCCGCCGCTGCCGCTGGACGAAGCGCTGGACGTCGGCCATGCGCTGGTCCAGACCGCCGCGCTGCTGCGCGAGCGCACCATCCAGCGCGACGAGGCCGAGCACGCCGAACGGATCCTGCGCGAAGCCAAGCGCGCAGTGGAGCGCAGCGAAGCCTTCCTGCGCGGAATCTTCGAAGAAACGCCGGACGGCATCCTGCTGGTCGGGCACGATGGCCGGGTGACGCGCGCCAACGTCCAGGTCGAGCGCATGTTCGGCTACGCCGCCGGCGCGCTGGAAGGGCTGGCGCTGGATGCGCTGCTGGTGGAAAGCGGGGAGACGCCGGCCTCGGTGTACGAGCGCATGCGCAAGGCCCCGGCCAGGAGCGGCATGGCCGGCACCACCCACCTGCGCGGCCTGCGCCATGACGGGATCGCCTTCGCGGCGGACGCCATGGCCAATCCGCTGCCCGAACGCGCGCTCCTGATCGTGACCGTGCGCGACGTCAGCGCCGGCTGGGAACAGGAGGAAGCACTGCGCCAGACGCTGGAAGACAAGAACACCCTGCTCAAGGAACTGTACCACCGGGTCAAGAACAATCTGCAGCTCATCATCAGCCTGTTCAACCTGCAGGCGCGCACGCTCACGGACGGCCATGCCCAGCGAGCCTTGTTCGAGGCCGCCAATCGCGTCCGCGCCATGTCGCTGGTGCACGAGCGCCTATATTAGTCGCGCACGCTTGGCACCATCCGCCTCGACGAGTACGTGGGCGAGCTGTGCGACCAGCTGGCGAGCGCCGGCGCGGCCGACCGCCGCGGCATCGTGCTGGCGCTCGAGGTGGCGCCGGTCGACGTCGGCCTGGACCTCGCTGTGCCGCTGGGCTTGCTGCTCAACGAACTCGTTTCGAACAGCCTCAAGCACGCTTTCCCGGAAGGGCGGCGCGGCACGATCCGGGTGACGCTCAGGCCCGAGGTCGGGGAGGACGCCGGTACCGATGAGCAAACGCTGCGCTTGACGGTCCAGGACGACGGCATCGGTCTGCCGCTCGACGCCGATCGAACTTCTCCCCAAACGCTTGGTCTCAGATTAGTTACTGCCTTGAGCGAGCAATTGCATGCCAGGCTCGTGTTCGAGAACCGCAACGGCGCCTGCATCATGCTCGTCTTCCACGCCGGGGCCAACGGCAGGCCCAGCGCCGCCAACGCGACGGATGCCCTGTCCCGGCAGGCGCTGGCCACCCAGGCCGCGGCGCCAGAATAGGCCCAGATCAACCCAGGAACCGGTATGCTGCAATCCATCCCCGGCGCCGCGCAGGACGCACCGACCTTGCTGGTGGTCGAGGACGAAGCCGTGGTCGCCATGGACATCGCGGGCCAGTTGCGCGACATGGGCTACCGGGTCTGCGGCTGCGTCGACAACGGCCGCGACGCCATCGTGCGGGCGCGCGCCGACCGGCCCGACCTGGTGCTGATGGACGTGGTGCTCAAGGGCGACATGGATGGCATCGCCGCGGCGGCGGCCATCGGCGCCGAGCTGCAGATCCCGATCCTGTTCCTGACCGCCTACAGCGACGACCAGACCGTCGACCGCGCCGCCGCTGCCATGCCCTACGGTTATCTGACCAAGCCGTTCCAGGGACGTGAGCTGCGGGCGGTGATCGAGGTCGCGCTGCGCAAGGCCGAGGTCGAGCGCGCGCTGCGCGACAAGGAGCGATGGCTCAGTTCGGTGCTGCACGGGGTGGGCGATGCCGTTATCGCCCTTGATGCCGACGGCCTGGTCGGCCTGGCCAATCCGGCGGCCGAACACCTGCTCGGCACCGAGGTCCTGCGCGGACGCAGCGCCGCCGAGGTCGTGCGCCTGGAAGACGATGCCGGCGCCACGGTCGGCCTGGCGCACCACGATTGCCTGGCGCGCAGCGGGGCGGCGATGCTGGTGACCGGCGCCGGCCAGCGCATCCCCGTCGACTATTCGGCGGGCCCGATCTGCGACGAGCGCGCCCACCCGATGGGCACGGCAATTGTGCTGGACGACGAGCGCGAACGCGTGGCGGCCGAGCTGCGCCTGTTGCACAGCGAACAGCGCTTTCGCAGCGCCTTCGACAATGCGCCGCTGGGCCTGGCGCTGGTGGGGCGCGACAACCGCTAAGTGCGCGTCAACCGCGCCATGTGCCGCCTGCTGGGCGTGCCGGCCGACGCGCTGGTGGGGGCCGTCCAGGATGCCTTCGGCGACAGCGGCGACAATGCAATCGAACGCGAGTACCAGCAAGACCTGCTGGCAGGGCGCAGCGACGCGGTGCAGTACGAGCGGCGCTACCGGCCGAAAGATGGCCACACGGTCTGGGCCCTGGTGTCGGCCACCTTGCTGCCGGCCAACCACGAGCCGCAGCATTTTCTGATCCAGGTGAACGACGTCACCGAGCGCAAGCGGGCCGAGGAAGAGCTGGCCCACCTGGCCCACCACGACGCCCTCACCGGCGTCGCCAACCGCGCGATGCTGAGCGAGCAGGTCGAGCGCGAGCTGGCCGTGGCGCGCCGCCGCGGATCGCGCCTGGCGGTGGTCTTCATCGACCTCGATTACTTCAAGCACATCAACGACACCTATGGGCACGAGACCGGCGACGTGGTGCTCAAGGAGCTGGCGAGCCGCCTGGCCCATAGCGTGCGCGCGATCGATATCGTCGGGCGCCTGGGCGGAGACGAGTTCGTCGTGGTGCTGTCCGAGGTGTCCGATGCGCGCGACGTGATCGCGCTGACCGACAAGCTGCGGCGCGAATGCGGCCGCCCGCTGCATGTCAACGGTCACGAGGTGCGCCTGGCGGTCAGCATGGGGGTGAGCCTGTTCCCCGACGACGCCCAGGATTTCCGCACGCTGCTGCGCTTTGCCGACAGCGCCCTGTACCAGGCCAAGGGAGAAGGGCGCAACAACGTGCAGTTCTACCGGCCCGAACTCACGGCGCGCATGGAGATGCGGGTGCGGCTGGGCGCCGGCCTGCGCACCGCCCTCGAGCGCGGCGAACTGGAGATGTTCTACCAGCCGATCGTGACCCTGGCCGACGGCCGCCCGGCCGCCGCCGAAGCGCTGCTGCGCTGGCACCACCCCGAGCTGGGCCTCCTGCTGCCCGACCTGTTCCTGCCGATGCTCGAGGAATCCTCGATGGGAGAAGAAATCGGCGCCTGGACCATCCTCGAATCCTGTCGCCAGGCCGCGCTCTGGAACGCCGACGGCGGGCCCGGGCTGCGCATGGGCGTAAACGTGACGCCGGCCCAGTTCAAATCCGGCCGCCTGGTGCCGGTGGTGGAAGCGGCGCTGCGCGCCACCGGGCTGGACGCGGGTCGCCTGTGCGTCGAGATTACCGAACAGAGCCAGCTGGCCGACACCGAGCAGACTCGCGCCACCCTGGCGGCGCTGAAAACCCTGGGCGTGCTGGTGGCGATCGACGATTTCGGCACCGGTTATTCGTCGCTGGGCTACATCAGCCGCCTGAAGCCCGACGAACTCAAGGTGGATAAATCGCTGGTGACCGACGTCGACACCGACGCCGAACGCGCCGGCCTGGTGGTGGCCGCGCTGGCCATGGCGCGCAGCCTGCGCCTGTTGGTAGTGGCCGAAGGCGTCGAGACCGAGGCCGAGCAGGCCTTCCTGCTGGCCCACGGCTGCGATATGGCCCAGGGCTTCCTTCATGCGCGGCCGATCCCGGCGCCGCAGTTCGAACAATGGCTGGTGGCGGCTGGCCGGCCGAAGGGCGCCGGCGGGGCACCGGCGCATTGATCCTCAGTCTGCACCCAGGCTCACCTTGCTGCCGGCGATGAGCGGCGCGCCAGGTGAGCCGGCTGCCGCGCTCGCGTCGACAACCGCATTGTCGTAATCGAGCACATCGGCCCCGGTCACGGCGTCGCGGTGCGTGATGCGCACGTGGATGCGGCCGGCATCGGCAGTTGCCGCGTCGCGCACCACGCTCAGGACGAAGCGGTGGCCATGCCGTCCATTCAGCACCCCGCTACCTTCATAGCGCACGCCTGCCGGATCGTGGGCCAGGGCGTCGTAGCCGCCGCTGTCGAATTCGATGCCCGGCGCGCTGAAGCGGATCGCGGCCTTGCCGCCACCGTCGGAGGCGTCGCCCGCGGAGCGGAAAGAGAAGCGGGCGATGCCGGGATCGTGGGACGCGAGCCGCGACGCGCCGCGTGGCGACCAGAATCGGCCATCGCCGGCGAGCACGATGCCGGACTGGCCCACGACAACCGTCGACTGCGCCACGCTGCGCTCGCCCCCGCTGTCGCTCACCGTCAGGCGGACCTGGTACACGCCCGGCGTGCGGTAAGTATGTTGTCCGCTGACGCCGCCGCTGCCGCGCGCCGCGGCGACACTGCCGGCGCTGGTGTTCCCGTCGCCCCACGACCAGCTTGCTGTGTGGGCATCGCGCAGGTCGCTGTCCCTGAACGCTGCCGCAAACGTCAGCAGGGCGCCGGGCCGTGCCGCGCCGAGGCTCTTGATGGTCCCGATTACCGGTGCCGCCTTGGCGCAAGCGCCCGGCACCAGCAGCACCAGGGCCCCGGTAGTGGTGCTGGCGACGATCGAACCGTTATCCGAAATGGCGTGTGCCTCGTCCAGTTCAAACCCGTCCGGCGCGTCCCTGAGACGGGTATTCAGGTCGACCAGGCCCGCGGCACGGGTCCAGACGAAGGCGCGGGAGTTGAACCGGCCCACGACCTGGCCGTGCTTGTTGACGTCGCGGCCAGTCGACTGGTCGGTGCCTGGGTTTCCAAGCAGGAGCGGACCGTTTTTCGGGGTCCACACGAACCCGACCACGTTGCCCGGGCCGGTCGCGGTCTCTCCAACCACCATGTCCTTGTCGTTCATTTTCACGGCCCAGGAGTCGCCAGGCACCCGCAGATCGATCGCGCCTTTGCGGGGCATCCAGAAGAAGGAGGAACGTGAATTGGATGGGTTGGGTGCAAACAGGCCGTGGCCGACGATGTGCCCTGCCGCGTTGATGTCCATAGCACTTGACCACGGGAACTGGTTCGAAAGAAGAGGCTGCGGTACCGGCGCCAGCGTCCATCGTGTCGGGACGGTATAGCTCCAGCCCATTGTCGGCGCCGCATCGCTGAGGCCGACCACGACGCCGGCATCGTTCATCGCGGTCACGTTGGAGTAGGCGTTCAGCGAACCCAGATCGCGCATGCCGAGACCGGGAATCCAGCGAAAGGCGCGTTCCTCGGTGTCCAGGGAATGCCGCGCATTACCCGCGACCATGCCCAGGTTGTTGATCGCAATTCCTTCCGAGGCGAGCAGGCCAGGAGGGCTCAGGTTGACCATCCCGCTCCACGCGCTCCAGCGGTAGGCATGGTATCCGTTACCCATCGGCGCCAGGAAGGACAGGCCGGTCACTTGTCCCAGATCGTTCAGCGCGACAGCGGTGGTGTAGATAGTGTTACTGTCGCCGACCAGCGAACCGAGCTTGCGTACCTGGACGCCATCGTACATCCTGGCGTTGTGGACGAAAAGCGCGACGTACTCGCTGAACGCCACCTGGCCCTTGGCATTGATGTCGACGTTGGGAGAGGCGTCCGGGGCCAGCGGGACGATCCGATAGAGAACGTTGGGCGGAGGGGGAAGGGGACCGGCGCTCAGCGCTGTCGACATCGACAGGCACAGGATCGCGACCGGATAGCGCAGCCTGCGCATGCGGCTGCGGCAGTGGTGGCGACTGGACTGGGCGGCATTGGTGTTCGCTTGCATGGGATCCTCCTGTTTCGATGTGGTATTCGCGGCCGGACTGCGGCCGGCGTGCGGCCTTGCGCCGCGCGTCAGACGGTGACGTTGTGCTTCGCAGTGGTGCTGCAGCCCTCGTTGTCGGCAACGGCGGGCGTCACCATACGGATACCGGGCTTGCGGTAGGGGCGGTTGCCGCTGATGCTGCCGGCGCCATGGACGACGCCGAGAGCACCGTCGAGTGGATCGGCCGAGCAGCGCGCGGCGGAGGCGGTCCCAAGTGTTCCACGTTGCATTTGTTCCTCCTGATCAGTTTGATGCGTCAGGTCAAGATGCAGTTTGGGAAGAGGTGCTAGACGGGATGTTCCGGATCAGCTTAGCATGTTCGATGAACCGTCTCTGGCCGGGATCAACTGCCATGCTGGGAGGCGGGAGCTTGGAGAGAAGGTGTTGATGCAACGAGGCGGTGACGGCAGACGCGACTTTCCTGGCGGCTGTTTGAGGCAGGAATTTAACTCGACATTAGCATATATATTGTCGAGTTATAAGTGAGGCGGGGTCGGAGTGCTTGTCTTCCGCTCCCGGCGCGGGTAGAGTCCCCGACACATCAAGAACCGGCCACATCCGATGAAGATCGTGCACATCTCTGCAGGAGCAACGTCACGCCGCAATTACTACCATGTGGCCGTCTTCGATCATGCCGGCGCCACTGACATCCTTGTGATCGATGGCGGCACCTCGGTGGCCGAACGTGATTACCTCGATCCTGTCCATGGCGACGTGACCTGGTTCGTGCACGCAATCACGGCGGCGCTGGAACAGGAACTGGCGCCCGGGCGCGGCCAGCAGGAAAGCGTACATGCCGCGATCGGCGCGGTCGGCGCCCGGTTCGAGCAGATTGCTGGACATAGCGCGATGCCGCTGTATGCGTGGCCGATCGCAGCCATGACCTGGATACGCATCGACGTTCGGGACGGCGTCCAGCGCGCCGCGTTATACAGCCTGGGCGACTGCACGAGTCTGCTGCACACGGCCGCTGGCGGCTGCATCGATCTCGATCCGTTCGTGAATCCGCAGGACGCCGTACTGCAGGCCGAGATCGCGCAACTGCGCGCTGAAGGCGTCAGCGATCCCGAACGACGGCGCGAGCGCATGCTGCCGATGCTGCGTGCGCGACGCGCGTTCCAGAACACCCAGCCGGGGCCGACCGTCCTGTGCCTGCGTCCGAACTGTGCTTTCCAGGCGCGCGTACGGAGCGTTGACCTGGAACCGGGAACGAGCCTGCTGATCATGACGGACGGCTTTTATCGGCTGGTCGATCCTTATGGCTGCTACACGGACGACGCGCTGGTGGAGGCGTGTCTCGAACGGGGATTGGCGACGATGCTGGACGAACTGCGGACGTATGAAGCAGTCTCCGACGCAACCGGAGCACGTGCGGTGAAGGCGGCGGACGATGCGTCGGCGGCGATCTGGACCGCGTAGTGGATGGTGGTCGATAGGTGGAGGATGGCACGCGAATGGACGCTGTGGAGTGGGTGCCCCGGTTTTGATAGGTCTTGCGTTGGTGGCCACATAGCGCATTTAACATAATATAGATTATGCGAAGTACGCACTGGCCGTCATCGCCGTCTTTCTGATCTACGCTCTCGGAGCGCTCGTACCTAAAACTCCGTACTCGGGGCACCTTAATCTACCGACTCGGCGTCAAAGCCCCGTTTTCCCCGTCGAGTCTATATGTTTAGGTAAATCTTCATGGCCTACTCATCACGTCAATAGCTTTAGGTACAACGGAAGTATTTATGGATACGGAATCGCGTCGGATGTTCAGTGATGACAGACGAGACAACTGGCTGCAGCTCGCGGATCGGCGTGTGGGACTCGGGCCGCTGGCGTCAGGCCTGGCCTATTTGTCTGGCTTGCTTCGTGAGGGTCGCCGCTGACGACGCGCTGCCCGTGCCAAACCCAACTCCTCGCTGGCCGATTCCGATTTCGGCGCTGTTCGCTCAAGCCGTCCGCGAAGCTCAGTCACCCTGGCGCGCTCGGCGGCAAGCTGGCTACCCAGCTCCGCACTCTGGTGCGCGCTTTCCGCAGCCTGGCGGGCGGCTCGGTCGCGTTCGTCGGCCAGTAGTTCGGTCTTTGCTATATAGCAGCGCTCCGAAGTAAATCGTGGAAGTTTTCGGAACTAATTGTTTGAAGTCTGCCGCGTCGCATAGGTGTCCAAGTTTTACTTCGTATCTTGCCGCCTGTGCTTCATCCTAGGCTCATAGCGGTCTAACCTGTGGCTTTCTTGGTTTTACCGGCGAGCTTTACGTAACTCGTCGTGCAGTCCCGATTTTTGCGGTAACCGTTAGGTAATACGCGCATGCGTCGGAAGTATGGCCGGGATACCAGCCGACTGCCATGCCACCCTGCAAGGATCCTCATTTGCGTTCGATTCTCTTGCAGTACGGCGGGACTGCTGCCTTTCGAGCCATCCAGAATCCCATACGTTTGCTTACCGCGAATCGCAACTGTCGTCCTAATCTTCGAACGATTTCAGGTCAGCTATTACCTGAGAAAAAAGTTTCTTTCGCTCCGCAATGTCCTTCGGCAGATACGCGAACGCAACGAGAGACAACGGATGTACACCCAGCACCGCTGCGATGTCGTCGATCTTTGTAATCGTAGGGGCTTTGATCCCGCGTTCCAGGCTGCTGAGATAGGTTCGACTCGAAACTACCGAAAAATCCTCTTGTGTCAGACCTCGACTCTTCCTCGCCTTCTGCAGTCCTGTTCCAAATTGTTTGAGCAACCCCACGAGCACCTCCGCATAAAATGCACGATGTACTCATGGCGAACACTTTAGGACTACAATCTATAGTGTTCATTTCGTACTGCAGAGGCATTCAAGTGATTACTACAGACAAAGCACATGAGGCGCCCATGTTTTCGATGGGGCCAGGGATCGCGACCTGGCGTGCAGCTACGCTAAGCCTAGGTATGCTCTACGTGTTCATCACCTACGCATTTAAAGAAGAGCGTCGCTGGGTCCAACAGACGACGATCCTCTGGGATCCTCGCGACGTACTACAGTTCTGCCGCACTTGCAACGGCAACAAGTTACTTAAAATTGTTGAGATTTCCCTACTTGAGCCTTACCGCAAGGAGAAAGTCAACACTTTGCGCTGGACATCGGTTTTGAATATTCGGCTATACGTCGAAGATGATGTCGAGATACCCGTCTACTTTACTGATGCCGGTGAAGCCGTTGTTCTGACTCGAGAAGAAGCGAAGCAGAAGATGAAATCGCTTTACAGGGCTCGGCCAAAACGAGAAGCAGCCTGAGCTCGTCTAAAGCGGTCAGAAGTACACCTCGAGCGCGCGAATTCCGAGAGCAAACGCTACACCGCCTACTCCAAGCTCGCAGCCAGTCTGCTGTTTCGATCGGTATCGAACTTCGTTCAACGCTAGCAATCTATTTGTCTTGTTTGCTGCCGGGTCGACGCCGCTGGCGAGGGATTACAGGCGTCGAGCGCGGCTCCCGCCTGCTTGGTTTCGATGTGCTGGCGAATCGCTCGAGTTGTTCACGCAACTCAGCAACCTTTGCTCGCTCTGCAGCGAGCTGGCTCTCCAGTTCCCCGCACTGAAATGCGGTTCTCATGGTCTGGCTAGCCGCTCGGTCTCGCTCGTCGGCAAGTAGTTCCGCCTTAGTCATATAGGCGCTGAGCTCTTGGCCTTGTCGGGCAAGCTGAAACTGAGCCCGCTGTGCCTCGGACTGGATTTCTTCAATGCGGGACGCGAACGTCCGGCGCTCGGCGTCGAGTTGCTTCTGCAGTTTCGTCGCCGCAGTTCGCTCTTTGTCCAGGTCAACCAGGGTTCTTTTCGCCAGATCGGTGTAACGCTGCTCAGCTTGAAGGATGCGGTCAGTTAATTTCTCGATCTCCGCCGCGCGCTCTCTTAACATCGAACTTATCTGGTCGCGCAACGTTTCAATGTCAGCTCTAGCCTCATTCAGTCTCAAGTCCGTTTCTTGCTGGGCTGCTGCTGCCGCGCCAAGTTCATCCCGCTGTTTTACGATCGTCCCCTCAGCTGCTGCTATTTGATCGCGGCCGTCCTTGAGCTGGGCAGACAGTTGAGCGATGTCATCTTCCAGACGGTCCTTTTCGGCCAGGGCAGCGTCGCGTTCGACCATTGCGCTCTGCCGCAATACAATGATCGACTCGTCAGCAGCCTTTTGGGCTAGCGCCCAGATCTCACCGATCAGCTGGCCGCCCGACTGCTTTACCTGATCGGGCAAGTCCGCATGCTGAAGGTCGACCCTTGCCCGTTCACGCAAGTCACTCCAAAACCTTTTCAATGCTTCGCTTGGAACAGACATACTCCCTTTCCGAACAAGCTGATAGAGAGCGTTCGTTGTTGGAGTCACGCCGTACCTGAAGAACATAACGGCACAAGCTTCCCTATAGAGATCCGCAGTGCGTGGAAACCGATCACGCAGGCAATCAATGTCAGCCTGCATAGAGGCTGTGCTTTGCCTATTCTCGAGCATATACCCCCCTTTTCGTAGTCCCGTAATACTACGTAAAACGTAACGAAACCGGCGCCCTCCTCTGAAAATATGACATTACTTCTATAATGTCGAATCCACTCCAACCCGTAGTCAGTTTCGTGCGGTATCGACTCCTGTCCGACCAGCGCCTAGGCGCACTGGTACGCATTGCTCTCGACGGCAGCCAGGACCTGCGCCTGGCGCTACGGCACGTCGCCCAGTCACGTGCGGCCCTGGAGAGGCAGCAAGCGGCAGCGTGGCCGCAAGCTGCCCTCGGCATGTCGGGCGCCAAGAAAGGACCCCGCCGGACGAGCGCGCAGGAGCTGCAGGCGTCCGGGCGCTCAGCCACGGCCAAACGGCCGGCATCGAGGCCACCCGGGAGCTCGACCTGTTCGGACGTGTCTGGAACATGCTGAGGCCGCGCAAGAACGGTATCTGGCCAGCGCCTACGTCCGCGAGGCAATGCACATCCTGGTGGTGTCGCAAGTGGCCGAACAAAATCTGCCGCTACTGTCCTACGGAGAGCAACTAGAGGCCGCCGAGGCAACGCTGCAAGCGGCCCGCGAATCTACCGTATCGTCAGGCTGCGCTACGATACGGGCGCCGCCTCTGAACTTGACGCAAGTCTGGCGCAAGGGACCGTGCATCAGGCGTTGGCAAGCCACGCGGCCAAGCAGCGGCTGCTCGCGCAGGCGGAAACAGTCTTGCAGCATTGATCGGCCAGGCACTGCCGGCCGCCCTGCCCCCGGCCAGGAGCTTGTCCAGGCAGGACTTCCTGGCAGACATCCCGCCGGGACTGCCGTCCGAACTCCTTCTGCGCCGTCCGGACGTGCGCCAGGCGGAAGCCTTGCTGCGCGCGCAGTATGCGAACATCGGCGCTGCGCGCGCCGCCTTCTTCCCGCGCATTTCGCTGACGGCCGCGGCGGGTAGCGCCAGCAGCTCGCTGGGCAGGCTGGCCAGCGCCGGCACCGGCGCCTGGTCGTTTGCATCCGACCTGGCACTGCCGCTGTACGACAGCGGCGCGCGTCAGGCCGACCTGGACAGCGCACGCATCGGGCGCGACATGGCGGTCGCACAGTACCGCAAGACCGTGCAGACCGCGTTCCGCGAAGTCGCCGACGGTCTTGCCGCACGCGGGACCTTCGACACCGAGCTGGAAGCACGGCGCGGCAACGTCGCGGCACAGCGGCGGCGCCTGCAACTGGCGGAAATGTCGTATCGCAGCGGCAGCAGCGACTATCTGGGCGTGCTCAGCGCCAGGACCGACCTGTACAACGCCGAGATCGCGCTGATCGCCGTACAGCAGCAGCGCTTGGCCGCGATGGCGGGCCTGTACCGGGCGCTGGGCGGCGGATGAATCGAACGCAGTGGCGATTCGCCGCCGCCCGCCGACCTTGACGCGGACATTCCGCTGGCGCAGATACAGAAACACCCGCGCATGCCGGAGTGAACCTGCTGCTCGTCGCCATCGACGGACTATCCTTGCGGACTCTCCGTCATCTGCTGGCAGTACTTGCCGAGGTTTTCCGGCAGATCAGCCGGACACACGCCGCATTGCTTATTGCCGGGAACCGCATAATCGATAAATTTAGGGTACGGCAGCTTGAGCCCCGCCATGATCTACCGGAACTCCTCGATCGAGCGGTCTGCACCAAGGCGCGGATTGCGCTCCTTCTCCTGCATGACGGAAGACACCCACCTCTTCTGATAATCGTGCGCCGGATAGACGAGCGTTTCATCGGGTAGCGTGAAGAGCTTTCCACGCACGCTGTGATAGAGCGCATCCGAGTCGCCCTGCTGGAAGTCGGTGCGCCCGCAAGCTTCGATCAACAGGGCGTCGCCCGTGAAGACGCGGTCCCCGAACACGTAGGCGAAATGCCCCGACGTATGGCCCGGCGTGTGAAGGGGCTGGAATTCCATGGAACCGACTCTGAATGGCGTCCCCTCTTCCAGTTGAACATCCGCGCAGTCAACGCGTTCCGCTGCTGGCGCTGCAATCCTGCTGCCCACCTTGTTCTTCAGTTCCAGCGCCGCCGTGATGTGGTCGGCGTGGACATGGGTGTCGATGCTGTATGCAAGTGTCAGCCCCAGGCGCCGAAGCTCCTCCAGGTCACGATCGATGGTCACGATCACGGGATCGATCAATACCGCTTGCCCGGTTTCCGAACAGCCGATCAGATAGGTGTAAGTGCTGGACAAGGGCTCAAACAGTTGGCGGAAGATCATGCAGATTCTCCTGATGACGATGAGGGTGCAGGTGCCCCGGATGCCGCAGTATAGAGCGCCGATGAGGTTCCTGGCGCGCGCCGCCACCACCACCACAATACTGCCGCGCGCTTGCTAATGCTGCATTAATCCGCAAGCTTTAGCATGCCCTGGCAAGCGGTCCCCGAGCCATGACACGGCCGCTGCATGACGGTCCTGCCGGACTGTCCCTTCAGGAGGAGTGGTGGACGAATTCGACGTAGGCAGGTGGGCAATACCGGCGCTGGCCATCCTGGCCAGCGCTGCAGTGAGCTGGTGGTACCAGCGCAGGCGTGGCTGGAACAGCTGGCCGGTCGTGTGGAAGACGATCCTGGGAGGGCTGGTCGCCGCCCGGATCACGTTCATCCTCCAGAATGCGCCGGAATATGCCGCCGAGCCGCTCTCGATTCTGGATGTCAGCGACGGTGGATTCTCGGACACGGCCGGCGTGCTGGTGGCATTCATGCTCGGCGCGCACCTGACTGCCAGGACGAACACGCCGCGCCGGCCGGTCTTCGCCGCGGTCCTGAGCGCGGGCGTGGTCTGGATCGGCGGCGCCATCGCCATGCTCGATTTCGGACCGCCCAGCACGCCGGTGCCCCTGGTCGAACTGCGCCGGCTCGACGGCACACCGGTGCAACTACGGACCCTGACGGACAAGCCGATGGTGGTCAACCTGTGGGCCACATGGTGTCCGCCGTGCCGGCGCGAGATGCCGGCGCTGCAGGATGCCCAGAAGCGCCACCCCGGCATCACCTTCGTCTTCGTCAATGAAGGCGAGGACGCGGCGACGATCGGGGCGTTCCTGGCGCAGCAAAAGCTCGATCTCGACAACGTGCTGACCGACCGCCCCCGGGAGCTTGGCCGCCGTACCGGATCGTTTGCCATGCCGACGACGCTCTTCTACGGCAAGGATGGCCGCCTGGTCCTGCGCCACATGGGTGAACTCGACCGTGACGGCCTCGACAGGCGCCTGGAGATCCTCGCAGCACCTGCGGGCAAGCGCTGACCAGTGGCCGGCGGAACCCGCACCGACCGACTACCCCGCCATCGCTGGCAGTGCGAGACGGCGCGTATGCGAGCCGCCGCCGTCCAGGCGCTGCGAGTGCGCAGCTGGCTCCGCGGCGAGCTTGAAGGTGCTGACGACCGCCAGCAGCTCCTGCGCCTGCGCCTGCATCGAGTCGGCTGCCGCGGCGGCTTCTTCGACGAGCGCCGCATTCTGCTGGGTTACCTGGTCCATTTGCGCGATGGCCTGGTTGACCTGCGCGATCCCGGCACTCTGTTCCTGTCCGGCGAGCGTGATCTCGGCCATGATGTCGGTGACGCGCTTCACACTGGCGACGACCTCCGTCATGGTATCGCCCGCAACATTGACGAGCTTGCTACCCGCATCGACCTTGCCCACCGAATCGCCGATCAGCGCCTTGATTTCCTTGGCCGCCGCGGCGCTGCGCTGCGCCAGGTTGCGGACCTCGGATGCGACGACCGCGAAACCGCGTCCCTGCTCGCCCGCGCGTGCTGCTTCCACCGCCGCATTCAGCGCCAGGATATTGGTCTGGAATGCGATCCCGTCGATGACGCCGATGATGTCGGCGATGCGCTTGGCGGCCTCGTTGATCGCGCCCATCGTGCCGACTACCTCCTCGACAACCTGACCGCCCTTCAGCGCGACTTCCGACGCCGTCGTGGCCAGTTCGTTGGCATGCCGGACGCTCTCGGTATTCTGCTGCACGGTACTGGTGAGTTCCTCCATCGAGGCCGCCGTCTCCTCGAGCGAACTGGCCTGCTCTTCGGTGCGCGCCGACAGGTCCAGGTTGCCCGCGGCGATCTCGCCTGACGCGGTCGTGATCGTGTCGGTACCGTCGCGAACCTTCTGCACCAGGGTCGCCAGGCTGTGCTGCATCTGGCGCATCGCGAACATCAGACTCGTCTGGTTGCGCTCGTCGTCGAGGGCGATTTGCACGGTCAGGTCGCCGGCCGCGATCGAACCCGCGATGCTCGCGGCATAGTCCGGTTCGCCGCCAAGCTGGCGGGTGATGCTGCGGGTGAGCCAGAACGCGACGGCGCCGCCGGCGACGATGGCGAAGGCGGCGAGCGCCAGGCTGGCCAGGAACATGGTCTGGGTACGCGTGACCAATTCGGTCTTGACCTTTTCCGCCGCCGCGTTCTTCTCCTTCAGGATCTTCAGCAGTTCGCCGCGCATTTCGCGCCACACCGGGGTTTCCTCGCCATTCAGGATGACGACGCTGGAAGCGGCATCGGTTTTCACGAGTCCAAGGATGCGGTCCTGTACGTCTGCGCGCTGCTGTTGCAAGGTTTCCAGCCTGGTGAGCGCCGTATCTGCAGCGCCATCCTTACCTGCAAGTGCACGGGCGGATTTCAGAGCTCTGCCAAAGTCCTTGCGCGCAGCCGCCAGGTTCTTGTAGCCGGTTTCGTTATCCGGTGCGAGGACAACATTGCGCAGCGCCTGCCCCATCTGCAGGCCTTGCGCGTACATCGTGTTCGCCTCGGCCAGGAAAGCCTGGTCGTGGTCCACAAAGTTGCCGAATCGCGCTGTCGCATCGCGCATTCCCGAGATCGCGACGGCCAATGCGATCGCAAATAACACAAAGACAATGGCCATGCACAAGGCCATCTTGTTCCGAAGTTTCATCCGTTCCTCATTTGATTTCTGGTCGACTGTATGCGCAGCAGTTAGGAAAATTATCCTAGGAAACTTAAGATTCCATAAGGAAATTATGGTGAATGCTCGTTTCGGTTCAATAGTTGGTGCTACTGCGCAACAGACCGTGGCAAGCATGCACTAACGCGTTCAGCCCGCGTCTTCGATAGAAGAAACAGGCTGAATCGACTGATGAGGGATCAAATGCAGCGCACGGCGGCGCAGGATCCGTTAATCCATATGAAGCCCTGCTTTCATTGGGAACGGATGCCTTCTCACACCTTGCTGCATCACTTGAATTTGGCCAGTGCCGGGTCGGTCACCCGTTGTTCGGGCAAGCCCGTGATGGACGGAAGCTCCGACAGACGCGGCATCCCGCTCTTCACCTGGACCTTGCCCTGCTTGTCACGCCAGACCACGCCAGGGGTACCGCCTATGCCGAAGGCATCCATCAGCTCTCCGTTACGGCGGATCGACGCCGCCACCGACGGGTGCGACTGCTCGGTCTTGCCTGCGTCCGGCTTCCACGGCTTGCCGTGGTTTTCCTCCATGCGCCGGAACGCTGCGGTTTTGTCAGGCGCTGCCAGTACTTCGATCGCTTTCGGCATGCTGGTGGGCCCGAGCGTCGCGACCGGAATCCAGCGCACCTGCAGCCCTGCCGCTTCGTATGGCTGCACTGCGCGCCACATGAAGTGGCAATATGGGCAATTCGGGTCGACGAAGGCGTAGATGACGCTCTTCGGATTCTTGATGCTGCCCTCGGCGATGAAGGCCGATTTCTCCAGCTGCGCGTAAGCGGCTGCGAAATCCGGCTTGGGAATGTACATGTCTTCGTGCTGGGCCGACAGGTTCTGTCCGCGCTCGTCGATCAGCGCTCCCGCAACCAGGGTCTTGCCGTCCGCCGTGGTGTACACCAGCGAATGACGTGCTCCCTGGGACAGCACCCAGCCTGTGAGCCCGGAGGCCGCCGGGAACTGCTTCACCACCTTCACGCCGGCGTCGACGGCGCGCGCGAGCGCCGGCGGCGTCTGCTGGGCGGCAAGCGCCCCCGTGTTGATGAATGCTGCTGCGAGAGCGGCGATGACCGTGGCTGGAAGCGCGAGTTTGTAAGCCTGCATGTTGTCTCCAATGGGGAAGGTGTTATTCAAGGTTGGGCGCCCGTTTGCGCGGCCTCGGCCTTGCGCAGCGAAGCGAGGAAGGCATCGGCATCCTCGTAGCCGATCACCCGGGTGCCGCCGAGTTCGCGGCCGTCAGGGCTGAAGAAGATGATTCCTGGTGGCCCGAACAGGCCGAATCGCTTGAGCAGGGCCTGGTCGGCCGCATTGTTGGCGGTCACGTCGGCCTGGAGGAGGAGCATCCGGCCAAAGCGTTCCTGCACCCGGGGATCGGAAAAGGTGAAACGCTCCATCTCCTTGCAGGACACGCACCAGTCGGCGTAGAAGTCGAGCATGACGGTCTTGCCGGGACTCCTGGCCAGGATGGCGTCGAGCTCCTCGACCGAACGGACGCGCTGGAACGGAGTCTCTCCATGCGCCTCGGCCGTAGCGAACGGCGCCAATGGATCGCTGCCGCCGGCGGCCAGCCCTGCCAGCTGGGTCAGGCCGAGCACCCCGGCGACCAGGCCGGCCGCTACCGCGAACGGCCGGCGCGGTCGTGGCAGCAGCAGCGACGCCGCATAGCCGGCGCCCAGCAGGCCCCATCCCAGCATCAGGGCCCGTGAAGGCAGGACCGGCGCTGCGATCCAAAAGGCGGTACCGAGCATCAGTACGCCGAAGAAGCGCTTGACGCCAACCATCCAGGCACCGGCGCGCGGCAGCAGTGTGCCCGCCGAGGCCCCGACCAGCAGCAGCGGCACGCTCATGCCGGCAGCCATGGCGAACAGCGCGCTGCCGCCGATGAAGGCATCTTTGGTCTGGCTGATGTACACGAGCGCGCCCGCGAGCGGCGCGGCGACGCAGGGCCCGACGATCAGCGCCGAGATGGCGCCCATTGCGAACACACCGGCGTGGGTGCCCGCCCCTTGCCGGTTGGACGCCCCCGCCAGGCGCGACTGGATCACCGCCGGCATCTGCAGCTCGAACACGCCGAACATCGGCAAGGCCAGCACGACCATCAGGATGGCGAACGCGCCCAGCACCCAGGCATTCTGCAGTGCCGCCGCCAGTCCTTCGCCCGCGAGGCCCGCCGCCACGCCCATCGCGGTGTACACGATCGCCATGCCGAGCGAATACGACACTGACAGCGCCAGGCCCCGCAGGCGCGACGCAGAACCCTTGTCGCCGACGATGATCGATGAAAGGATCGGCAGCATCGGCAGCACGCAGGGGGTGAACGACAAGCCGAAGCCCAGCAGCAGGAACATCGGCACGATGACCGCCAGTTCGCGGCTGCTCAATGCCCGCTCGATGCGTCCGCTCTCGTCGTCGTTCGACAGCGCGCCCTCCGGCGCGGCAGCTGCCGGGCCCTGGCTTGCCGGCGCCGCGGCGGCGCTCGTGGACGCCCCCGGCCCCCCGCCAGCGGACAGGACCGCGGTCGATGCCATCGGCGGGTAGCACAAGCCCTTGTCGGAGCAGCCCTGCGAAGTGGTCTTCAAGGTGAAGCTTCCGTTCCCGTCCACGGGAATGCGCACCCTGACTGAGCCCCGGTAGGTCTCCATCTCCTTCTGGAAGGTCTCGTCGAAATGCTTCTCGCCAGCCGGGAAGGCAGGCTGTCCGAGCCGGGTCTGCCCGGCGTCGAATGCGAAGCGCTCGCGGTACATGTAGTAGCCGGGCGCGATGTCGAAACGCACTTCGGCCGTCTGTCCGTCGACCATGGTGGCGGCGAAGCGGAACGCCTGCTCGGGGGGCAGGAAATCGTCGTCGGCCGCCGCCGCGCCGCCGGAGGCTGCAAGCAGCACTGCGGCAAGCTGGGCCAGCAGAATCGCCCCCAGCCACTGGTGCAGTCCGGATACCGTCCGGGATAAGGAAACCATACGCATTCTCATGTCGTTCATTGATGTCGCTCCGTTGTGTTTGCGGCTCAGCGCTTGCTGCGCAGGACCGCCAGGTGTTCGGCCAGCGTGGCGCTCGATACCTCTCCCATCCGCTTGTCGACCAGGATTCCGTCGGCGTCGACGAAAAGCGTGGTCGGCAGGCCCGGGGCGCCGGCTGCCTTGGCGAGTGCGCCGCCGGGGTCGAGCACCACGTTGCGCAGCGGCAGGCCCTCGGCCTTCAGGTAGGCGCGCACCTTGGCGCTGTCCTCGCCCTGGTTGACGAATACGAAGGTCAGGTCGCTCGCTTCGCGCTGCGCCTTGCCCAGGGCGGGCATTTCTCGCCTGCAAGGCGGACACCAGCTGGCCCACAGGTTCACCACCATGGGCTTGCCCGCAAACGCGGACAATGGAACTGCGCGTCCGTCCAGATCCGTCAGCATCACCTCGGGGAGGGCATGGCGCCCGGTGGTCGCGTGAATCAGCCCGCTCCCACCGATCCAGATGAAGATGCCGGCACACAGGGCGGTGAGGATCGCGGCGCGCTGCTCGGCCCTGCGCCATGCCAGGATGGCGCCAATGACGATGGCAGCCGCGAAGCCTGCGATGGGCGCCAGCCCACCGTCGCGCAGGTCGGGCAACCGCCAGGGCTCTTCCGCGTACAGAGGCCAGTAACGGGCAACAAAGACAATGCGGGCGACCAGAATCGCCCCGGCGATGATCAGCCAGAGCGAGCCCTCGGCCTTCACGCCGCTCCTGGCGGCTACCCGGTTGCCGATGGCTGAACCGAGGATGATCGTTGCGAACGTGACCAGCAGTTGCGCGGGCAAGGCAAGCGGGCCGAGCGTGACAGTCATGGTGGTGTGCTTTCCTGCGCATGGCGCCGGCCCCACGGGCCGGTTCGACGCCTGGCGAATACAGGCATCGTATTTCGTGCCGATTAGCACCACATTAACGACCCAGTCGAATTGCCGCGAAGCATACAATCCGCCGCTGCCGTTAATCGCGGCATAACCGTAAAGCGGTAAGATCGCGGTTCCTGCTTTCACTACTCGGGCTAGCCATGCGTGTACTCGTCATTGAAGACGACGAACTGGTCGCCAGCGGCATTCTTGCCGGCTTGCGCCTCTCAGGAATCGGGGCCGATCATGTCGCCAATGCGTCCCAGGCGGAAGTGGCCGTGCAGACCGGCCGTTTCGATGTCCTCCTCCTCGATCTCGGACTGCCGGATACGGACGGGCTCACGCTGCTCAAGCGCTGGCGCGGCGCGGGCAAGGACTGGCCGGTGCTGGTCCTGACCGCGCGCGACGACGTCCAGGACAAGGTGGCCGGCCTGCGCAGCGGCGCCGACGACTACCTCGTGAAGCCTTTCGAGCTCGACGAACTGGTCGCACGGCTGCATGCGCTGCAGCGGCGTAGTGCCGGCCGCAGCGTCGACCGCATCGAGCATGGTCCGCTTGCCTTCGATCCGGCCACCCAGGTGGTGACGCTGGACGGGAACCCGGTCGAGCTGTCGCGGCGCGAGCTGGCCCTGCTCCAGGCGCTCCTCAACAGCGGCCAGCGCATCCTGAGTAGCGACCAGGTCAAGGACAGCCTGTATGGGCTCGGCGATGGTGTCGAGAGCAATGCCCTGAACGTCCACATCTACCACCTGCGTCGCAAGCTCGGGCCGAACATCGTGGAGACCGTGCGTGGCCTTGGGTACCGGCTTGGCAAGGCGGGGGCATGAAGACGTTGCGCCTGCGCCTGCTGGTCACGATCGGCGCCTCGTTCGCCCTGTTCTGGGCCTTGTCCTCGGTCTGGACGCTAGTCGACCTGCGCGACGAATTCCGCGACGCGCTCGACGAGCGGCTTGCTGCATCGGCACGCATGGTCGCCGCGCTGATCGCCGACTCGCCCCATCTTTCGGTGCAGCCGGGCTCGCGCGGAACCAGCCCTATCCCTTACCTGGTCCGAGCCGACAACGTGGCCTGCGAAATCCGGCTGCTGCGGGGCGGCATCGTGGGCCGCACCGAGAACAGCCCGGAACGCCTCGGTCTCGCATCACCCGGCTACCGCACCCGCGTCATCGATGGCGTTACCTGGCGCAGCTACACCATCGAGCAAAACGGGATGCGCATCACCACCGCCGACAAGGTGGAGCGCCGCCAGCAGCTGTTCCGGAATATCGCGTTCGCGACCTTCGTGCCCTTCCTGGTCGCCATGGGCGCGACCCTGATCGCGCTTTGGTTCGCCGTATGCCATGGGCTGCGGCCGCTCGAACGGATCCGCGTTGCCCTTGAAGCGCGCAAGCCCGGTGCGCTCCACCCGCTGCCCGAGCAAGACCTTCCGCATGAACTCGCCCCCCTGGTAACCACCGTCAACGGCCTGCTGGCCAGGATCGAGCGCACCATGGAGCGCGAACGGCGCTTCACCGGCGACGCCGCGCACGAACTACGCACGCCGCTCACCGCCGTGAAAACCCATCTCCAGGTCGCTCGCATGAGTGGCGACGGACCGGACACGGCGGTCGCCCTCCAGCAGGCCGAACGCGGGGTGGGCCGCCTGCAGGGCATCATCAACCAGCTCCTGATGCTGGCGCGCGTCGAGGGTTCGATGTCATTCGACGACGACGAACGCCTGCAGGCCGGCGCAATCGCCGAGCAGGTCATCATGCAACTTCCGGCGCAGCAGGTCGCCAGGGTTTGCGTTCGTGACGAAGGCGGCGCAGCGCGCGCCCTGCGCATACCCGGGTCCCTGGCCGTGACCGCGCTACGCAACATCCTCGATAACGCACTGCGCTACGGCGATGCCGAGGCGGCGGTCGTACTGCGGATCGTGCAGTATGGCGGGATGGTGGGTTTTACCGTGGAAGACCAGGGCAGCGGCATGAGCGACGCGGAGATAGGCAAGGCAGGGCAGCGCTTCTGGCGCAAAGGCAGCGGCCAGGGCAGCGGCCTGGGCCTCTCGATCGTCAAGGCGGTCGTCGCGCGCTACGACGGGAGCTGGAAGCTGGAACGCCGCGAGGGCAGCGGCGTGGCCGCGCACCTCGCCTTTCCTGCCGAATAGCGCTCCCGGGCCAGTCCTGGTTCAAGTGCGCTGACGCGCACTCGTCCCGGACAGCAGCCGTCCCGAATTCAGCATGACGCTCAGACTGCTGGCCAGCATGGCGCCAGCGGCGGCAACCGGCGTCACCATGCCGCTCGAGGCCAGCGCCAGCACAGCCACGTTATACACCATCGAGAACGCCAGGTTCTGGCGCACTACCCCGACGGTTCGCCGGGCATGCCGCCAGGCTGCGGCCACCTGCTCCACCCCGCCGCTCGCGATGACCACCCCTGCCGTCGCAACGGCGGCCGGAGTGGCGCCCTGCACTGCGACGCCGCATTCGGCAGCAGCCAGGGCAAGTGCGTCATTGACACCGTCGCCGACGAACACCGCGGGCTTGCCGGCCCGCTCGAGTACTTTCACTTTGTCCTCAGGTAAACAATGCGCATGGACCTGGTCCGGCCCGAGGCCGACCGCTTCTGCAACCGGGGCCGCGGCAGCCGCACTGTCTCCGGTAACCAGGCGGGTGCGTATTCCTGCCTCCGCAAACGACCGCAGCGCGCGCGCGGCGTCTTCGCGTATGCGGTCCTGCAGCAGGATGGCCCCGATCCACTTCCCGTTACGCACGACTTCAACCCTGGTGCAGTCTGCCGGTGCCCCTGGGGGCAAGCTCACGCCCTGCTCTTCGACGAAGCCCGCACTGCCCACCAGTAGCATGTCCTGTCCGTCCGGGCTGCGCCAGGTGCAGCCGCGCGGATGGCGCTGCACCAGCCCATCGCCGCAGCTAGCGGCGCCTGCGGCCTCGGCCGCCGAGCGGATCGCGCGCGCCACCGGATGCGCAATGTCCGCTTCCGCCCGCGCCGCGAGGCCAAGCACCTCGGCCGGGGCGGCGTGCTGCGAGCCGAGCACCTCGCGCACTTCGAGCATGCCCTCTGTCAGGGTACCGGTCTTGTCGAACAGGATCTCGCGGGCGTTGGCCAGGGCTTCGAGCGACGCAGGGTCGCGCAGCAGGATCCCCTGGCGCGCCGCGCTCGCGGTCGAGGCGGCATAAGCCAGCGGCAGGGCCAGCCCGACCGCGCAGGGACAGGCAGCGACTAGTACCGACAGGGCACGCAGGGCGGCCTGCACAGGATCGCCGCCGCCGGCCCAGCTAACCGTGAAGCTGGCCGCCGCCAGCACCAGCGCGGCCGGCACCAGCCAGCGCGCAAAGCGCTCGGCCTGCATCGCGGCGGCGCTCTTGGTGCCGAGCAGCTCGAGCATGCGCACACCGATGCGGTCGATGAAGCGCTGGCCCCAGGCTTGGTCGACGCGCAGCACCAGCCGCGACGACAGGTTGATGGAACCGGCGACGATGCGGTCGCCAAGCGCCACCGGCAAGGGAGCCGACTCGCCGCTCACGATCGCCGCATCGACCTCGCCTTCACCTTCGACGACGGTGCCGTCGACCGCCACGCGCTCGCCCGCGTGAACCAGCACAAGATCTCCGGGACCGACACGGTTCGCGGGTTCTTCCACCGGGACGCCATTGACGCCGATGCGGCGCACCGTTTCCGGTACCGCCTGGCGCAGCGCATTGACCGCCACCGAGTTGCGGCGCCGGGCGTGCAGTTCGATCAGGCGCCCGCACAGCAGGAAACTCACCAGCATTGTCGCGGTGTCCGCATACACGTCGGCGCTGCCGCGCAGCAGCGACCATCCGGACAGAAGGCAGGACGCCAGCACGCCCGTCGACACCAGTGCATCCATGCCGGGCACGCCTGCACGCAGGGTCCGCCAGCCGGCGCGGTAGAAGGCCAGGGCCGACCAGGTCACCACCGGCAGCGCGGCCAGGCAGGAGGCGAGCGCGATCCACCATCCGGCCTGCGAGGCCGCCAGTCCGGCATCGAGATACAGCGCCACCGATCCGAGCATGCTCCACATCCCGAAGAAGCCGGCCACCGCCAGCCGCATCCAGACCGCCCGTGCCTGCGCGTCGATCTGCCGTTCCATCTCCTGGGATTCGACCAGCGGAACAATGCCGTAGCCGAGCCGTTCGACCCGGGTAAACAATTCGTCGAGGTCGATCCGGTCCGGGTCCCAGCGCACCAGCGCCGAGCCGCCGGCAAAGCTGGTGCTGGCCGCGGTCACGCCGGGCGAACGCGCGATCGTGCGCTCGACCGCCAGCGCGCAGCTGGCGCACCACATGCCCTCGATGCTGACGACCATGCGGCCGGCGCGGCGCAGCGCATCGCGATCAATGCCGGCAAAGGCCAGGTTCATCGCGCTAACCCTTCGGTGCCGCGACCGGGCTGGTACGGGCAACGCCCGCGCCGATGATCTTGCCGCCCACTTCCTTGCCGTAGTAGCTCTTCTCATCCTTGTGGAAGCGCACGCGTGCCTCCTCGATGGTCCCGGTCTGGCGCGGATCCTTCGGCCGCTCGTGGCTGTTGATGTAGGCCGCCGCATCCCATGCGTCCTGGTCCGACAGGCTATGCGGCTTACCGAGCGGCATGTTTGCCTTGATGAACCCGGCCGCAGTGTCGATCCGTGCCATGCCGGCGCCCCAGTTGTAGGCTTCCGGCCCCCACAGCGGCGGGAAGCGCAGCTTGCCGCTCTCGTCCTTGCGGCCCTGGCCGTCGTCGCCGTGGCACAGCGCGCAGTTCTGCGCGTAGACCTTGGCGCCGCGCGCGTGGTCGTAACCCTGCGGCGTTTCCTTGACCTTGATGTAGCCCCCGCCGCGCATCTGCTCGCCGGTTGGCGCGCCATCGGCAAGCCAGTACATGTAGATCATCAGGTCCTTGTAGATGTCGTCGCCCGGCGGCGGCGCCTTGCCGGCCTCGGAGGCCTGCGCGTTCATCGAATAGTTGAAGCAGCCGTTGATGCGCTCTTCCAGCGTGTTAACCTTGTTGTTCTTGGCGCGGTACTTCGGGTACTGCACATAGGCCGCCCACATCGGCGCCGAATTCTCGCGCCGTCCCGCGTCCAGGTGGCACTGGGCGCAGGCCATGCTGTTGCCGACATAGCGCTGGGCATACTGCGGCGTGTGGATAAAGATATCGCGGCCGCGACGGATTGCATCACCCTCCGGACCGTCCGGCATTTCGGATTCGAGCGGCGGCACGAAGTAGCCGTCCGGACCGGTCGGCTGCAGCGGCGCGGCCACCTTGCCTTCCTTGTCCTTCTTGCGCTCGGCGCGTGCGGCGAGCATCTCCTGGCGCGCTTTCGCCTCGGCTGCCTCGCGCGTGAGCGCGGGCGCCGGCGTATCGGGAGTGAATCCGGCCATCGTCTGGAATCGCTGCCAGGCGCCGGTCTGGACCACCAGGGCGCCGAAGGCGAACAGCACCAGGCCGCCGCCGGCCGCCGCGGCCATGCGGCGGGCCGTGCTGCCCAGGGTATAGGGTGACTTGGTCGTGGTTTTCTTCGGGTCGTTCATATCGTGTCTCAGGAGCGCATTGCCGTCACAGCGGTGGGGTGGAAGTGGCGCCGGCCTGGGCCGGCAGGGCCGGCGCCGGCATCGAGCCGAGGTAGTCAGACACGGCGCGCATGTCGTCCGGATTCATGCGTCGCGCGACGTCGTCCATCAGCTTCTGGGGCGAATTCTTGCGCTCGCCCGCGTGCCACGCCGCCAGCTGCGCGAAGATGTAGTCGGGCTGCTGGCCGGCCAGCGCCGGGAAGCCGGGCGCGACGCCCTCGCCGTTCATGCCATGGCACTGGAAGCAGGCCGGCACGTTGGATTTCCAGTCGCCCTTCTCGGCAATCAGCTTGCCGCGTTCCAGGTTGCCGCCCAGGCTGGGCGCCAGCTTGGCGCGCAGTTCGATGCCGGCGTAGTAGCGCGCCAGCTTGGCGATATCCTCGTCGCTCAGGGCGCGCGCCACGAAGGCCATCGATTCGTTGTGGCGCAGGCCGGAGCGGAAGTCTTCCAGCTGCTTGGCGAGATAGGCGGCGGGCTGGCCGGCCAGGCGCGGCGTGCTGAGATTTCCCTCGCCAGCGGCGCCGTGGCAGGAAGCGCAGCTCCAGGCCTGGCCCGTGCCGGCGCTCACCGCCTGCAGGGTTGCCGGGTCGGCGTCGGCCAGGCCGCGCACGACGCCTGGCGGCGCCGCTGCAACGGCCACCGCCGCCGTCTTGGCGCTGTGCTGGTTCTGCTGCTGCCCGCGGCGTTGTGCCTGGTACTCCGACACGTAGGTGAGCAAGCCCCAGAATGCCAGCGCGAACACCAGCGCGACCACGAACAGGGGAATCGGGCGCGTCCGCTCCCACGGGTCGAAGGCTTCGTCGACCTGCGGCGCTGCCGGGTTCTTGGCCGGATCGTTCTTGTTCATCGCTGTTCTCCCTTCGACAATGCATAGCCTTCGTCACGGACGGCCTGGCCCGCCGGCGCTGCCGGATAAGTACGGTTGAGACCTTGAAGGTATGCCGCAAGGTCGAGCGCTTCCTGGCGCGCCACCACCACCTCCCCCTGCGGTTGGTATTCCGGCGGGAGCTTGACGACGACGTCGCCCGGCGCCGCCTGCTTCTTGCGCTCGAACAGGTAAGGATAGGCCGGCATGATGCTCCAGCCGAAGATCGCGCGCGGCTGGTACAGGTGGGTCAGGTGCCAGTCGCGGCTCGGCAGGCGCGCGCCCACATTGAGCAGGTCGGGGCCGGTGCGCATGGTGCCCAGCTGGTGTGGACGGTCATAGGCGAAATCGGCCGACGTCGGGGCCCGGCCCCAGCCTTTCGACAGGTCGGCCAGGGTCTGGCCGGCCGCGCGCGGCTGCTGGCTGTGGCAATAGACGCAGCCCTGGTTGATGTACTGCTGGCGCCCGGCCAGCTGCTGCGGCGTGTAGTCCGCCAGCCCCGGCGCGGGGGCTTGGTCGCGGATCTGCGCGCCGGGGATCACCACCAGCATCAGGGTCGCGAATGCGAGGATGGCGATGGCGCCGACGAAAATCGGGATGAGGCGGTTCATGGTCATGCTCCGGCGGTGGCGGTTTCCGGCGTCTGGCCCGCAATGGCCGTGCGCTGGGTGCCCTTGCCCATCAGGAGGGCGGCGATATGGAATGCGAACACGAGGTGGCCCAGGGTCATCAGGGTTCCGCCGAGCGAGCGCGCCTCCAGGTAAGGCATCGTGGCGCGGGTCACGGCCTCGAACGAGCGTCCCGGTTCGAGCAGGCCCATGCCCTGAAGCCAGCCGCCGATCGACACGGCGAAGAAATACACCGAGAAGCCGCCGACCACGAGCCAGAAGTGCAGCTTGAGCAGGCGCGGCCACGGCCAGTCGCGGCCGGTCAGGTAAGGCAGCATGTAGTAGAAGGCCCCGAATAGCACCATGCTGGTGAAGCCGTAGGCGCCCAAGTGGGCATGGCCGACCGTGTAGTGCGTGAAATGAGTGATCGAATTCACCGGGCGCAGCGCCTGCAGCGAGCCCTGGAACGAGGACAGCGTGTACATCAGCGCGCCCAGGGCCACGAAACGCAGCGCTACCGACTGCTTCAGCGCCCACGCATTGCGGACCACCGTGGTGTGCTGGTTGATCGCCACCGCGATCACCGGAATGAACATCATGACGCTGTGCACGATAGACAGCGTCACCAGCCAGGTCGGCACCGGGGCGCCGATCAGGTGGTGGATGCCGACCTGGCTGTAGAACAGCGCCAGGCCCCAGAAGCCGAGCAGCGACAGGCTGTACGAATACACCGGCTGGCCGACGATCTTCGGGATCAGGTAGTAGGCAGTCCCCACACCGAGCGGGGTCAGCCATAGGCCGAGCACGTTGTGCGCGAACCACCAGTTGACCGTGGCCTGCTGCACGCCGGCGTGCAGGCCCGGCAGGTTGGCGATGAAGTACAGCACCGGGAACCACACCAGGCCGCCCAGGAAGTACCAGCCCGACACGTAGATGTGGTGCGACTTGCGGTGGCGCGCCGTCATCACCAGCGGGAATGCCAGGCAGGCGCCGCCGACCGCGAGCAGCAGACCAATCTGCCAGGGGATTTCCAGCCATTCGACGCCCTGGGTGTAGCCGAGCGCGATGGCGGTGACGCCCATGGCGACGCCGATGGTCCAGACCATGGCGCCGAACATGGCGACGCGCGGGTAACGCAGCGGCGTATGGAAGATGCGCGGCACGATCCATAGCGCCGAGGCGATGCCGGCCACCGACAACCAGCCGTAGGCGACCAGGTTCAGGTGCATGCTGCGCATGCGCCCGAAGGTCAGCGGCGCGTGCTCCACCAGCCAGTCAGGCAGGTGCAGCTTGAGCGAGGCGATCACGCCGAACACCGAGCCCAGCACCAGCCAGAACGCGGCCACGGCCGCCATCAGCAGCACGGTGCGGCGCCCGGCGACGTCGATGCGCTCGCGGATCACGTCAAAACGGTGGGCATGCGAACCGGCCGGCGCGCGGCCGAAGGCAGTGGTGTCGTCGGGGGCGCCGGTCTCGCCCGGCTCGAAGATCGTGGAGGCATCGCTTTGCGACAGCGCGAACTGGCGGCGTGCGATGGCCCAGATCAGGAAGCCGAGCGCGGCAAGCGATGCGGTAAAGCTCAGCGCGAGCAGTAGTCCGATAGTGATGGGCATGATTTGGAATGCGTAATGGCCTGCGCCAGTACGGCACAGACAAGTTCATCGGGTTCGCACAGAGGGAGCGCTGCGGATGCGGCGTGGCCTCCCTATGTTGACCGGGGCCGCATGTTTAGTACGAGCAAGTTTCTGTAGCGGATAGCAATGCTATGCATTGCGGATTAAGGCAGGATTAAGGATTTGCCGGGCTGCGGGTAATTGATTGGTCTTGTCGCGGTCGAATTACACCACCGCAATTTTTTCTTGCCAGGGGTTGAACAAGCACACCATACTCGCCCCTCGCCTACTCGAATGACAACACCAGCCAGAGACGCTATGCACGCAGCAATGGGCACGACCGAAATTTTCCTGATCGCCATGGCGATCATCGTCAGCATTCCCTACCTGATCTGGCGCTTGGGCGACACGGACTATTACGCCCCGCTGGTGGTGGTGCAGATCATCACCGGCATCCTGCTCGGGCCAGGCATCCTGGGAAAGGCCTATCCGGAATACTATAACTTTGTGTTCAATCCCGAGGTCATCCAGTCGCTCAACGGTATTGCCTGGTGGGCCGTGATGATCTTCGTGATGATCGCTGGCATCGAACTCGACCTGAAAGCGGCCTGGGCGCACCGCCGCGAGAGCATGATCACCGCATCGCTCGCGCTGGGTACGCCGCTGGTGTTCGGCTGCGTTGCCGCGCTTGGTATGCTGGGCTACGCCGGCTGGATCGGTCCGAAGGCCGCAAGTTGGCAATTCGTGCTGGGCGTCGGCCTGGCGTGCGCCGTCACGGCCTTGCCGATCCTGATTCTGCTCATGGAGAAGCTGGAGATCCTGCGTCAGCCGATCGGGCAACGCATCCTGCGTTATGCAAGTCTGGACGATATCGCGATCTGGGGCGTGCTGGCCCTGATCCTGCTCGATTGGGATCGCGTCGGACGTCAGCTCGGGTTCCTGGCGGTGTTCGCCCTCGCCACTGTGTTGTTCCGTAAACTGATGGTCAAGTTACAGGAACGCGACCGCTGGCACGTCAGCCTGATCTGGCTGACGGCGTGTTCCTTCGCCGCCGACTGGGCCGGCCCCATGCGATCTATCGAAGCGCTGCATTCCAGCCGCTATGGTAAAAATGTAACTATCGGTCAGCCCTCGCACAAATTCGAGTCGACTGGTCCCAACCGCCCATTTTTTGCGAAAGGCTCGACCTTCTTGCTGCGGCAGATACTTCTCTTGTTACTGCTAGGCTTTGCGCTGCTTGCCCAAGCGGTAGCTGCTCCGCGCGTGGTCCGTGTTGGCGTCTATGCCAATCCTCCGAAGCTTTATCCCAGTGGAGAGGGACAGGCGGAAGGCATCCTTGTCGATATGCTCCGCGAAGTCGCCAAGGCCGAAGGTTGGGAGCTACGCTTCATCCAGTGCCAATGGACTCAGTGCCTTGCCGCGCTTAACCAGGGCAGCATCGATCTGCTACCCGACGTGGCCTGGTCTGAAGAGCGGAGCCGGCAGCTCGACTTTCATCAGGTTCCCGCCCTGTACAGCTGGTCGCAGGTGTTCCGGCGCACGGGCGTCGCCTTGAGCTCCATGACCGACATCGGCGGAAAGCGTGTCGCGATCCTGTCCGACTCGATCCAGCAACGCTACTTCACCGATTTCGCCAAAGAATTCGGGGTCAAGCCGCAGGTAGTGCCAGTCGCATCGATCGCCGAGGGTTTCGACCTCGTGGCCACCGGCAAAGCTGATGCGGTCGTCGCGAGCCACTTCGTGGGTGCGTTTCACGCGACCGGACGCGGCATCGTGGCGACACCAATCCTGTTCCAACCGACCCGCCTCTACTACGCGGCGGGAAAGGGCCTGAATGGCAATCTACTGGCGGCCTTCGACCGTCGGCTTGGCGCCTGGCAGGCAAACCCGGACTCGGTGTATTTCGCCATTCTCGAACGCTGGCAGTCGCGCGGGGTGCTGGCACAGATTCCCGCGTACTTGCGGTGGACAGCGGGCCTGGTGCTCGTCCTGCTGCTCGTCGCACTGGGTACGACCGCATGGCTGAGACGCCAGAACCTGCGCAAGTCGGGCAGGCTTCGGGAGACGGAGCAACGGCTGGGCACCATCCTGGACAGCGTCGACAGCCTCATCTACATCAAGGATGCAGCCTGCCGCTACACCTATGCCAACCAGGCGCTGCGCACCTTCCTCGGCCGCGACAACAAGGATATCGTTGGACACAGCGACATCGAGCTGTTCGCGCCAGGGGTTGCCGCGGAAATCGGTCGCAACGACCAGCGGACGATCGTGGGACGCCAACGGGTGGTATCGGAAGAAACGGTGCCCGATGCCCATGGCCGGCAGGTGACCGTGCTTACGACCAAGATACCGCTTTTCAACGAGGACGGTAGCGTCGGGGGCTTGTGCGGGATTTCCTTCGACATCTCCGAGCGGCGGGCGGCCGAGGAATCGAACCGCGTGGCGGCGACGGTATTCCAGTCCGCCGAAGGGATGTTCATCGCCGGCCGTGATCGCCGCATCCTGCGGGTGAACGAAGCCTATTGCATGATGACGGGTTACAGCGCGGGCGAACTGGCCGGCGGCATGCTGCCACCGTGCGCGCTGTCACGCGAAGGCAGCGATGCCGGCGCCGCCATGTGGAAGGCTGCGGAGGCCGAAGGAAAGTGGCAAGGCGAGATCTGGACTTCGCGCAAGGACGGCAGCACCTATCCGGCCCGCCTCACGGTCACGGCGGTACGCGACAGCTCCGGCAGCATCACCCATTACGTCGGCACGCAGGGCGATATCACGGCGCAGAAAACGGCGCAGGATGAAATCGTTCGGCTGGCCTATTCCGACCCGCTGACCGGCCTGGCGAACCGCCGCATGCTGCTTGAGCGGCTGCACCACGCCATGCCGCTGCACCAGAGGGCTGGGCAAATAGCAGCATTGCTGTTCCTTGATCTCGACAATTTCAAAGACCTGAACGACCTGCGCGGACATGGAGTTGGGGACCGGCTGCTGTTGCAGGTGGCAAAACGCATCAGCGCCTGTACCAGGGCCTGTGACACGGTCGCGCGCATTGGGGGAGACGAATTCGTCGTCCTGCTAGAGAACGTCGGGCGGGACGAGCAGGAAGCCGCCCACCACGCTGCCATGACTGGCAAAAAGATCCTCGACGCGCTGCGCGAACCCTTCGACATCGACGGCATGACGCATCACGCCACGTGCAGCCTGGGCGCCGCCCTCAGCACCGAGGGAGCGATCGATACCCTGATGAAGCGTGGCGACATGGCCATGTACCGCGCCAAACACGAAGGAAAAAATACCCTGTGCTTCTTCCATCTGGACATGGAAACCGAAGTGAACCACCGCCTTGCTCTGGAAAGGGAACTGCGGGAATCGCTTGGTAGCGCCAGGTTCGCACTCCATTACCAGCCCCAGGTCGACGGCGCAGGCCGGATCAGCGGCGCCGAAGCGCTGCTGCGCTGGACGAGTAGCGCAGGTAGGCAGGTGAGCCCGGTCGAGTTCATACCGGTTGCGGAGGCCTCGGGACTAATCGTGCCGCTCGGCCGCTGGGCATTGCGCGCCGCATGCGGGCAACTGGCCCGATGGCACCGTATTCCCGCGATGGGCCACATGAGCGTTGCGGTCAACGTCAGCGTCCACCAATTCCGCGAGCCCGGCTTCGTGAGCGAGGTGCTGGACATCGTGAGCGAGAGCGGGATCGACCCGCGGCTGTTGAAACTGGAACTGACGGAAACCGTCCTGATAGACGACGTCGACGATACGGTCGACAAGATGCTGCGCTTGAAAGCGCACGGCATCGGTTTTGCACTCGACGATTTCGGCACCGGCTACTCCTCGCTCAGCTACCTGAAGCGGCTGCCGCTCGACCAGCTCAAGATCGACCGTTCGTTCGTACGCGACATCCTGGAGAACCCGAACGATGCGTCGATTGCTCGCAGTATCGTGGCGCTGAGCCAGTCACTGGGGCTCGGGATCATTGCCGAGGGCGTGGAGACACAGGCCCAGCGCGCCTTCCTGGCGAAGATCGGTTGCGGCTGTTGCCAGGGCTACCTGTTCGGACGGCCCATGGAGGCCACAGCATTGGAAGAGCTGGTCGCCGCACAGGTGGGCGAAGCGGCAGACGCGCACGAGATCGGTGGCGCCGCGTCCGGCATCTGAGGCAACTCCCGGACAGCCCTGGTCATGCTTTTCGAACTACGGAAAATATCGGTACAACAGCCACAGTGCCACGCCCAGCAATGGCGCGAACACGATCAGGAATGGCATGATGCGTACGCCAATCAGATCAGGGAGCTGGATGCAGCCGCGGTCACCCCAGGCCAGCAGATTCGTGCCGAGGTTTCTGGACAATTCGGCAAACAGATAGCTTCCCGCCAGCAGTCCGGCGATCCCTGCGATGGCGTCCAGGTTCCCCTGTCCTAAGGCTGCGGCGCCGGTTCCCGGGCAATACCCGATCAAGGCAAACCCTGCTCCAAAGGCGAGGCCGCCAATGACATTGGCTGCATACTTCGTGGGTTTGAGGTGCAGCTTGACCAGTCCACGAGCATGCATGGCGAAAATGCCGATCATCCCGACAAGAATCGCTGTCAGCATGATTTTCATGACCGTGAAATCGGTCAGCAGAAGCGCGCCCAGCAGAACGTCGTACTTGGCAACGCCGCCCTTTTGCAACAGGAACCCGAAAACAATCCCAAAAAAAAGGCCCAGTACGAGCTGCCTTGGCGAGTCGCTTTTATCAGCCTCGGCGCTGGTGCTTCCAGGGGGCGTGGCGTGGCCGGTGCCGGTTTCTGCGGATTTGCTATCCATACATCACCTGCGCCACCAGGGAACCACCCGCGAAGAAGCACGCTAGCGCAATCCACGACCCGACCGACAATTGCAGTGCGCCGCTGATGCCATGGCCGCTCGTGCACCCGCCTGCAAGCCGCGCACCGAACGCCATGATCACGCCGCCAATGAAAGCGACCGACAGCCGAAGCGGGATCGAATTTCCGAACTGCGCCTCCCACAGCGGCGGGATCACGCTGGCGTCGAATTCGCCGCCCGACAAGGCGGCGAAGAAGGCCCCGACGACGATGCCGAAAGCGAGCATGACTTCCCACTCGATTTTCGGAACCTTGTCCTGATAGAACGCCAGGGAATCGGTGTGCTTCCTGGAGACCAGGTAGCCCAGCATGCCCGCCATGCGTGCGAAAGCAGTCGACACGCCCAGCGGTTTGTTGGAAAAATAAAACGTCGCCATCGAGAGCACGCCGATAAGGGCGCCGACTAGATAGGGATTCCATGCACCGCCAGCCGTGTTCATGTCCGTCTCCTCCGCGCGTTATTCGACCTGGTTCCTGTTCAATGGCAGCCCGAGCTTGTCCCATGCCGTTATACCGCCAAGCATGTTAAAGACGTTGGTATACCCATTACGCCGAAGAATACTGACCGCAAGCCCGGAGCGATGCCCCACGCTGCAGTGGGCGACAATCCGGCGGTCCTTGGGAATCGCGGGCAGGTCTGCTTCGAGATGGCCCACGAAGGTATGGTGCGCGTCAGGGATGTGTTTCTCCTTCCACTCCATGTCGTCGCGCACGTCGAGGATACTCAGGTCCCCCTCCTCGTTCCAGCGTGCAGCCTCGCTTGCGCTCGTCGTGCCCAGCGCTTCGATCGGCAAGCCCGCTTCGCGCCATGCCTCGACCCCGTTCACGAGCACCCCCTCGACACGGTCGATGCCGATGCGCGCAAGCTGTGCGATTGCCAGAGGCGCCTTGGCGGGCTGTTCCACGACCAGGAAGACCGGTGTCTGTTCGTCCGCGAGCCAGCCGCCAAAGGTGGACAGGCCCTTCAGCCAGACGTTGTACGAGCCCGGGATATGGGCGCCTGCGAAGGCATCGGGCGATCGGGTGTCGATCACGATCCCGCCCCTGGCGCGCTCCTGGAATGCCTTGGGCAACAGCACCCGATCGTCGGGGGACGCGGGCACGGGCCGCCCGGCTTCCAGGTTGACCACTTCCATATGCGAGAAATACGGGGGGCGAGGCAGATGCTCACCGGCCTTCTGCGCCATGAACTCCGCGCGGCTTTTCGTGAATACGGGATTGGTCGCACGTTCGATGCCGAGTGTCGACTCGTCGCGCTCGGAGATGTTGCCCCCGCATGCGGAGCCCGCCCCGTGCGCCGGCAGCAGGATCGCCTGGTCGCCGAGCGGCGCCAGTTTCTGGTGCACGGAATCGTAGAGCAGGCCCGCGTTCTCCGCGGTCTTTTCCGGGTCCGACAGATCAGTCCTCCCGGTATCGCCCACGAACAGGGCATCTCCGGTGAACACGCCCCAGCACTGGTCGCCGGCGTCCTCGGGATATACCGCATAGGACATGCTCTCGGGCGTGTGTCCCGGGGTGGCGAGCGCAACGAAGCGGGTCGTCCCCACCGTGAACTCCTCGCCGTCCCCAACCTGCACGTCGACGCGGCCGAACAGGGGGTGCTTGCCCGCCAGGATTTTGGCGCCGGTGAGTTCCGCCAGGCTCGCCGAGCCGAACTCGAAATCCTCCTGGCGATGCGTTTCGATGCAGTAGGCAATGCTCAAGTCATTATCGCGCGCCAGTTGCAGGTACTCCGCCACGTCCCGCCGCGGATCGACGACCACCGCAAGCCCGTTGCCGCATCCGAGCACATAGGCATTGTGGCCCAATCCCTGCGTTTTAACCCGTTGAAAAAACATGGTTCCGCTCCTTTCCTTGAGAGTCAGTCATGCCTGCAAAACGGCTGCGACTGCCGTCCTTACTTTCGCACACATGCGCCGCCCAGCGGCGCATGTGTCGGCTTCATCCCTGTCCCAGTGTCGCGACCCAGGATTAACTGCACGTTAACGTGCACCATGGAGGCCCCCCGAATTCAAGGCTTGATGTAGGCGTACCCTTCCTGGGACTGCAGGCGCGCAAGCTCCGCGACGCCGGACGGCACCACGGTCGCTTCCGGCAGCACCCGCTTGCGATCGATCTGGCGTCCTTTCAGGGTGTTATTGCACACCCGGAACTGGACCTTGCGGTCCGCGAGTTCCTGGACCACGGCATTGTAGGGATTGCCGTTCTTGTCCTTGGCGTCCTCGAGCAGGAAATCGATCCCGGCGCCGTGCGTGACCACGACGATGCTCGCATTCGGACTGGCGTTCAGGTGGTTACGGATGTTCCCGAGCGCCTGCATGGCATTGCTCGCGTCGCTGATGTGGTACACGACTCTCTCGGGCCGCCCGGCGGCCCCGGCGCTCACGGCGACACTCAGGAACAGCATGGCAGCGATTACACGGAACAGTTTCATATCGTCTCCTTTAGATCGTGGATTCAACTAATGTGGATTACAATTCCCCATACGAGTGCAGGCCCGACAGGAACATGTTTACGCCGATGAAGGCAAAGGTCGTCACCAGCAGGCCTACGACCGACCACCATGCTGCGACGCGGCCGCGCAATCCGTTCATCAGGCGCAGGTGCAGCCAGGCCGCGTAGTTGAGCCAGACAATCAAGGCCCAGGTTTCCTTCGGGTCCCAGGACCAGTAGCCGCCCCAGGCTTCGGCCGCCCACAGCGCACCCAGGATAGTGGCGACGGTGAAGAAGGCGAAGCCGACCGAAATCGATTTGTGCATCACGTCGTCCAGCACAGCCAAGGATGGCAGGCGGTCTTCCAGGATGCCGTGCGATTTCAGCAGGTAGGCGCAGCCGACCATTGCGGCCAGCGCGAAGGTGCCGTAGCCGATAAAGTTGGCCGGCACGTGGATCTTCATCCACCAGCTCTGCAGCGCCGGCACCAGCGGCTGGATCTGGGCGGCGTCGCGCGACACCGTGTACCAGAGGAGGAACACGACCGCGGCGGCGATGATCAGCAGTACGAAGGCGCCCAACTGGAGCGTGGCGTAGCGCTCTTCGTAATACAGGTGGAACAGCGCGGTGATCAGCGCGAACAGGATGAACACTTCGTACAGGTTCGACACCGGAATGTGGCCGATATCCGCCCCCATCAGGTAGGACTCGAACCAGCGCACCGCCATGCCGGTGAAACCCAGGACCACGGCGGCCCAGCACAGGCGCGAGCCGAGCGCACTGCTGGCATGCGAGCGCGCCAGCATCCCGATCCAGTAGAACACGGTCGAGAACACGAACAGCACGCTCATCCAGAGAATGGCCGACTGGCTCGACAGCATGTATTTCAAGAAGAAATTTTGTTCCGCCGCTGCCAGCGAACCGTCATAGAGCGACACGGCCCACAGGGACAAGACCGCGGACAGCGGGAACAGCCAGCGCACCGGCTTCCAGTGCCAGCCGAGCGCGGCCAAGGTCGGCGCAGTCAGCAACAGGATAGCGCGCTCGTAGCCATCCATGAAAGCGGCATAACGGTTCAGCGCGAACAGCGCGGCGGCCAACAGGCCGGCGCCGAACATCCAGTCAACGCCCGTTAGACGCCGAAAATAGCCGGGCGCCTCCTTGTAGACGGCCCCCGGATTCGGTTGGGATGCTCCCATGCTTGTCTCCATCAATCGTTTTTATCAATGTGCGTTGTTGGCGCAGGCCGGCAGGCTGCCCCACTTCGCGACTACAGGACTTTTCTGCCGACCAGCCCGATGAGTGCCGAACGCCCCGCATGTTGCGTTCCCTCAGCCAGGTTTGCCTCGTAATTCAGGAGCTCGACGATGTCCAGTGAGCCGAGTTCCGCGCGTAGTATTTCTTCGGTATAAAAGTTCTCCAACACTCCAGGACCGCCTGTCTTGTATTCGAGTTGCCTGGGCGTATATCCCTGCAAAATCAGGATGCCGCCCGGCTTCAGCGTGGCAATGATGTTTGCGAACAGGCGGGCCCGCATGCGCGGGTCGGCAAACTGAACGAAGATCGCCGCGACCACGTCGTAAGATGCCGGCTCCCAGCTCCAGGCATCGCAATCGGCGATGTGGAAGTCAACCGCCACCTCGGCATCGCTGGCGAGCTGCCTGGCCTTCCCGACGGCCACCGGCGAGAGATCGAACGCGTCGACGCTCAGGCCCTGGCGTGCGAGCCAGACGCTGTTCCGGCCCTCGCCGTCCGCGACCGCCAGCGCCCGCATCCCCGGCCGGAGCAGGTGCCCCTGGCTGGCCAGGTAGTCGTTGGGCGCAGTCCCGAAGAGGAATTCAGGTGTGCCGTAGCGCTGGTCCCACAGGCTTGCCGCCTTTGCCGCCGTATCGTCCGTCATTGCCATCCTTTTCCTTGCGTCAGACGCTGTGCGGCAAACCCAGATTCTGGTTCGCCGGCACGGCGACGTCGATCCGCTTCGGCTTGGGCAGGTCAAGCTCGGCCATCAACTGGACGAACTCCTCACGGCTGCGCGTGGCCAGGCGCGCGTTGTGCTGCTTCTCCCAACCGATCGTCGAAACCACCTGACCCTTGTAGTCGTGCCCCGGCCACATCAGCATGTCGTCCGGAAGCGAAAACAGCTTCTTCGTCACGCTGTCGAACAAGGCATCGGCGCTGCCGCTCTGGAAATCGGTACGGCCGCACGCGTTGATCAGCAGGGTGTCGCCGGTGAACACGTTGTTGCGCCACACATAGCTCATGCTCCCTGCGGTATGGCCGGGCGTATGCAATACGAGAATCTCTTCACCGCCGAAGCGGATCACATCGCCGTCGTTCAACTGGACGTCGGCAGGCGGGATACCGCAACCGCTTGGTACCGCGGCCTTTGCGCCGGTCAGCTCGCGCAGCTTGCCGGCGGAGGTGACGTGGTCCGCATGGGCATGCGTCTCGAGGACGTAAGCCAGCTTCAGGTCGAGGCGCCGCAGGTGCTCCAGGTCGCGTTCCCAATGTTCGTCGACAGGATCGATCAGCACAGCCTCGCCGCCGGCCTGGGTTGCAAGAATGTAGGTAAAAGTCGAGGACTCGGTGTCAAACAACTGGATCGGTTTAAGATTCATGTAGGTTCTCCTTGGAATAGGATGAGCGCCGCATCGCGGCTCGGGTTATCGGTACAGTACCTTGGCGATCATGCCCACCGCGACGAGCGCCGACACGCCGGCAAAGCCGATCTGCAACTGCGGTCCGGCCAGGCGGTCCGATACGATGCGGCCGCCCAGCATGCCGGCCAGCGCCCCCGCGGCGAACGGCAGTGCCACCGGCCAGCTCATCGAGCCGGCGATCGCGCTCGAGGCAACTCCGGTCACCGACACCAGTGCGATCACTGCAAGCGAAGTTGCCACGGTCGACTGCATATCCAGATTGGTATAACGCTGCAGCGCCGGCACCATCACGAAGCCGCCGCCAACACCAAGCAGGCCGGAGAGCAGGCCGGCAACCGTGCCGGAAAGCGCGAGCGAACGAGCGCAGCCCGCCGTCCAGACAAAGCGGCCTGTACCGCCGTCGCGCATGCACGGCTGCTCGAGGTTGACAGGGTCCTGACGGACAGCCTGCTTGCCCCTAGCGCGCTGAAATGTTTTGAAAGCCACGAACAAGAGGACGAGTGCGAACAGTACGCTCAGCCAGCGATTGTCGATACGGTTCGCCAGCCATAAACCGACAGGCGACAACAGCATCCCTGTCACCGAGATCAGGAGGGCGGCGCGGTAGCGTACGATCCCGGCCTTCAAACCGAGGAAGGCGCCGAGCGCCGCCGCCATGCCAACCGCCAGCAGGCCGATCGGGCCGGCCTGGGCAACCCCCATCTGCATGCCGAAGACGAGGAGCGGCACCGCGAGAATGCCGCCGCCGGCACCGGTGAGCGCGAGGACCACGCCAACCACCAGACCCAACCCCAGGCTGATCAGCATGACGTCGCCCTCACCCTGGCGCTGCGCTTACACATGCTGCTTGCCGGGGGTAGCGGGCAGGCGCTCTAGCAGCTCGAAGATCGCCATTCCGGCCAGGAGTGCGCCAGTGAAAATGAGCGGCTTCTCGCCACCGCCGACCAGCGACACCAGCGCCGGTCCAGGGCAGTAGCCCGCCAGGCCCCAGCCCACCCCAAAGGCCAAACCGCCGAACACCAGCCGCCGGTCGATCTGCGTGGCGGTCGGCAAGCGCATGGCATCGCCGAGCAGCGACTTCTTGCGCCCGGCGGCAACATGGAATGCGATCACGCCGACTGCGATCGCGCCACCCATGACGAATGCCAGCGAAGGATCCCAGCTACCCGCCAGGTCGAGAAAATTCAGGACTTTCGCCGGGTCGGCCATGCCCGACACGAGCAGCCCGATACCGAAGATGAGCCCGACAATCAATGCCATTACGATCTGCATGAGAATTCCCTCCTTAAGCCATCAGGTGGCGTACGACATACACGGTGACGAAGCCGGCCAGCATGAAGCTCGCCGTGGCGACCAAGGAGCGCGGCGAACCCCGCGACAGTCCACAGACGCCGTGGCCGCTGGTGCAGCCAGACCCGTAGCGCGTGCCCAGCCCGACCAACAGTCCGGCGACGACCAGGGTCCCGGTGCCGGCGTCGATGCGGGCTTCCGGCAAGGTAGCGAACATCCCGTACACTAAAGGCGCACCGATCAGTCCTGCCAGAAATGCGACACGCCAGCCGATGTCGCCGCGCAGCGGACGCAGTAAACCACCAAGCACGCCGCTGATGCCGGCAATCCGGCCGTTAAACAGTACAAACAGCGCGGCCGAGAGACCGATCAGCAAGCCGCCGAACAACGACGCCCAGGGCGTGAACTCGCTCCAGTTGATGGTCATGATTTACTCTCCTTCGTTGGTTTACAGTACAGCCCGTACAAAACTTCCATTACGGCCATCGCGTCCCTGCTCGCTATGCTGTAATAGATCTGCCTGCCCTCGCGGCGCGTATGGACCAGCTGCTCGTCGCGCAGCACCCCAAGCTGTTGCGAGAGCGTAGGCTGGCGAATGCCGCTCAAGACTTCCAGCTCGCTGACACAGAACTCCCCTTGTGTCATCTGGCAAAGCAGCAGCAGGCGGTCGATATTGCCCAGCGCCTTCAACAGGCCGCTAGCCTGCTCTGCAGCACGGCGCATCGACTCGATATCGATGCCATCGGCAGGACTCAGCCCCGCTTCTTCATCTTTCTTTGACATCCTGTCCACCATTCAAAATACATTTTTATAGTATATCGTATCTCAAACTATTTTCAAGTATATTGTTACCTATGCCGGTGACCCGCGACATCATGCTTGCCGGGTTGGTAGTCAGACATGTGCTTTGACGTGGCACCTGAATCGCCGCAAGTGAATTGCTCACTTGGCACCTGATCAGGTTCCCTCATCCGCATCGCCGGGCAGCGGCGTTCCTTCTGTCGGCCTTGAGCTCGTAAGTGCTTTGGTCAGACGCCAAACTCAACCATCCAGGAGAGATCCCATGAAATTCAAACAGCTCAGCCCGGACCTCGCGGTCTCGCAACAAGTTCAACTCGAGGACATCCCCGCCCTGGCACGGGACGGTTTTCGTTCGATCATCTGTAACCGGCCGGACGGCGAAGGACCGGACCAGCCCGCCTTCAGCGAGATCGAACAGGAAGCTGCCTGCTTCGGCATGGAAGCACGGTATCTGCCGGCGGCGCCGGATAATGTCACCGATGCCCATTCGGCCGCGTTCAAGCAATTGATGGCCGAGTTGCCAAAGCCGGTACTCGGCTATTGCCGCACCGGACGGCGCTCGACGTCGATGTGGGCGCTTTCCCGCGCGGGCGAGGAATCCCCTTCCGCGCTGCTGGAAGCTGCGTCGCAGGCAGGGTACGATCTCAGCGCGCTTGCACCGCGCCTGGAGAAGGAATAGACGGAGCGCATGCTCAACGGGCGCGAATGGATGGTACCGCTGCGGACGTTACCAACCTGAGGCTGGGGATGGCGTGCGCTTCATCTCGGTGGACGGTCGCTTCTCAAGGAAAACTGGATACGACATGAATCGAAACCGTTTCGGCAACCGTGGCGAAGCCTGGGTAGTGATCCAGGTCTTGCTATTTGCACTCTTCCTGCTGATGCCCAGGTTGGGCCGGCCTGGCCAACGCCGACGCTATTCGGCGTCTTGGGAGCGGTCGGCGTACTGGGCGGAATCGCTGTTCTCGGCAGTAGTGTCGTCTCGCTCGGGAAATCGCTTACGCCTTTCCCCCGGCCCCGGCCTAAGGCTCAGCTTGTCACAAGCGGCGCTTACCGCCTGGTTCGGCACCCGATCTACTTCGGCCTGCTTCTGGCCGTACTCGGGATTTCGCTGTTGACATTTAGCCCCTTGCGTATCGTATCGACCTTGCTGCTGGGGGTGTTCTTCGACTGTAAGGCGACACGCGAAGAAACGTGGCTGCTAGAGCGTTATCCCGACTACTCCGCGTATCAGAAAAAGGTCAAGAAACTGCTGCCTTACCTCTACTGAGGCCCGGATGCGGACGCATCGTATGCGTCGCACGCCGCTCAGGCTCTGGCAGCCCGGATCGACCGCTGAGATGCTATTCACTGAAACATCGTTTATAGAATATCTACACAAAGGAGTTCGAAATGAAACTGAGCGCATGTATGGCCACAGCAATCTGTGTTGTCGGGCTTGGGAGTGGATGTGTAGCGACGGCGCAGTCCGAGTCGCCACCCAAGACCGCACCGGCAGGCGAGGCAAAATATGACGATACCAGAATGCTCGAGGCAGGCGCAAAGATCTTGCAGAGCAACTCTCCTCTCAAAGGATTTGATGTGTATCTGAATGGATTCCATCCAATGAAGGACAACCCTGAAATGCAGATGGAGGCGCACCATTACTGCCACCAGGTCAACGAGGACTTTGCGCAGTGCGTGCTCTTCGATGGCAATACAAGAACCGCCAACATGAATGGCGTGGAATATATAATTTCAGAGAAGCTGTTCAATACCCTGCCCCAAGAAGAGCGAAAATACTGGCATCCGCATAACGGCGAGATCCTGTCCGGCCAGCTTGTTGCGCCAGGACTGCCAGCAGCGGCCGAGCATGCCTTGATGAAGAAGAAAATGAACAGCTACGGCAAGACCTGGCATGTGTGGCATACCGGTCACCAGGGCAAGCCGGGCGATAGAATTCCGTTGGGTGAAGCCATGCTTGCCTGGTCATTCAATCGGGATGGTGAAATCATGCCTGGCTTGGGTGAGGCGCGTGACAAGCAGTTGAAAGTCAACAGGGCCAAGAAGCGTGAGGAGCGCGCGGATCTGCGCGCGCTTGCCAAGCCTCAATCCGGGGTAGACGATTTGAGCGGTAAATTCCCCCGGCCAACGAAAGACATCCCGGGTGTCGTTGACCAGAACGCTGCCGGTCAGAAGCCGAGTCATTGACGATCATGGGGGCGCGCGCCGCACAAAAAAACCCCAGCCGGCGCATGTCGGCTTGCATTGCATACCGAGGAATATAGGCTGGGGACCGCGCGGCCACGCTAGGCTCGGACCGCGCGGACGATCGCGTCCGGATCCTTCGCGCCATCGACATCGTCAAAGTCGCCTCGCAGCGATTTCAGTGCATAGCGCTCTTCGGCGATTTCTCTCGCCGTACGCACGCCCAGCCGGCGCAGCACGGGAAGCGGCGGGCACCACCCCTGCAGCGCGTGCTGCACCATGAAGAGGGGCACGCCGGCAGCCAGTACCAGCCAGCGTTTGTCGCTCTTGAGCGCGAGTGCGAGGCCGACAAGCGACAGGGTGGCGAAATTTGTCTGCAGGGTACGCTCGACATCCCACTCGTGTTCGAGCTCATTGAGGCGACGGGTGATCAAGGCGTTCCGGTCGTTGCGTTCATATTCCCTGATCCGTTCTTGCGTCTCGTGCCGAATCTGATCGTTCAGTTGCGGCGAGGTATGGCCTGATACTTGGGTCGCGGTGGCAGCGAACATCATCATCTCCTTAGTGAATTGAATGTGCCAGCGTGGATTCTTCACCCAGCAATGCCTTCAACGCCATGCGTTCCTGTTCGATCTCTTCGGCGGTCCGCAGCCCTGCGGCGCGAAAAACCGGCAGTAGCGGATACCAGCCCTGGAGGTTGTGCAGAATGACCATGCTCGCCGCCATCGCCGACACCGCGAACCATTTACGATTGCTCAGGGTGCCCAGGGCCAGACCGAGGAGAATCATGGTCGGCGCTTCGAGCTCGATCGCCCGCTCCACATTCCATTCTCGATCAAGTTCGCGCAAGCGCTGCTCCATCGCCTGCTTGTCCGCCCCCTTGAGGCGGGCGATGTTTTCTCGAAACTGCTGGTCGAACCGCTGCATGGCGGCCGGTGAGGTATTGCGTTCGGCTTTTTCAGTTGTTGCAGGAAACATCGGAGCCTCCATATCAAGAATGAATACTCAACGCGTTTGTCGGCAGTATTTGAACGGGACCTGATAGGTTCTGCGCGACCAATCTTAGGCCAATTTATGGGAACGGCATGTACTGTTCCTTAATGCAATATTAGTGCTGGTCCGCGTCAAGCGGTGTCTGCCACCCCAGGGCTCGGTTTACCGATGAGTACTCACGACAACTGTAAGACTGCGCATCGAGCAAGCAAATGAGGAGGCTGGGTTGGGGCTCTACTTTGTCGGTTCCTGAATCGCCCCGGGTTTTGTAGAGGCTCCATTCTTTGAGAAAATGGAGCCATGAAGAAGCAACCCAAGTATTCCCCCGAAGTCATTGAG